>CAWFPX010000001.1:0-31156 GCA_963817765.1 uncultured Thermoleophilia bacterium
ACTCGTCGTCTCCGGCTAGAGAGCGCGGAAGTTCATTCTTCGGAACGGAGACGGAACCGTGGCCGATGCGTCCCGCCGACGGTGCCCGTACCGTGCACGGCATGGAAACGGTGATCGAGACCAAGGCGTTGACGAAGAAGTTCGGCAGCCGAGCTGCTGTCGACGGCGTCGACCTGCACGTGCCGGCCGGTGTGGCCTTCGGGTTCCTCGGCCCGAACGGCGCCGGCAAGACGACCATGATCCGCACGCTGGTCGGGCTGACGCAGCCCACCTCCGGCGAGGTCTCCCTCCTCGGGCTGCCGCAGCCGTCGAAGCGGCGCGAGGCGCTCGCCCGGGTCGGCGCGATCGTGGAGGAACCGAAGTTCCACCCGCACCTCACCGGTCGCGAGAACCTGAAGATCGTCGCAGCCGCGCGGGACCGCGCGGCCGACGCGCGGATCCCCGGGTCACTCGAACGCGTGGGCCTCGCCCACCGCGCCGACGACCGCGTCAAGACCTACTCGCTCGGCATGCGCCAGCGTCTCGGCATCGCGCGCTGTCTGATCGCCGATCCCGCGCTGCTCATCCTCGACGAGCCGATGAACGGCCTCGACCCGGCCGGCATCCTGGAGATGCGCAACCTGATCCGCGCCTTCGTCGACGAAGGGCGCACGGTATTCCTCTCCTCCCATCTGCTCGACGAGGTCGAGAAGACCTGCGACCACATTGCGATCGTCGACCAGGGCCGCATCATCGTCCAGGGCTCGGTCGGCGAAATCTCGGCCACCGGCGACCCGACGGTGCTGATCGAGGTCGACGACCTCGCGTCGGCGCGGCGTGTCCTCGGCGCCGTGCAGATGCAAGAAGAGGGCAGGGCGCTGCGCGTCACACTCGACGGCGACCTCACGGCGGCTGCGCTGAACCGCTCGCTCGTCGAGGCGGGCATCGCCGTCTCGCGTCTCGAGCCTGCGCGCGCAACGCTCGAGGAAACGTTCCTGTCGATCACGTCGCGGCTGGAGAGCAACGAATGAGACTCGTCCGCGCCGAAGTACTGAAGCTCGTCCGCCGCCGCGGCCTGATGGCCTGGTGCCTTCTGATCACGATCGGCATCGTCGCGGTCGTCGAGACCGTGCTCGTCGTTCTGCACGCGGTCAACTCCGCGCATCACGGGCCGGCAGGCGGCCCGTCGAACTTCCGCGGCGCCGCCGAGACAGTGGCGCTCTTCGGGACGCTGACCGCGGTGCTGATCGGGGCGACCGGCGGCAGCCAGGATGTCGGGAACGGGGTCTTCCGCGATCTCGTCGTCACCGGACGCCCCCGTGCGACCCTTTTCAACGTCCGTGTGCCGGGCGCGCTGCTGGTCTGGCTCCCGATGATGTTGACGGGCTTCGCGATCATCACCGTCGCCAGCTTCGTGTTCGCGGGCGACCTGCCGAACCCGTCCGCTCACGACCTGACGCACGAGCTCGCATACGCGCTCGCGATCGGGATCATCAACGTGTTCATGGCAGTCGGTCTGGCGGCGATCGTCAGCTCGCGGATCGTGATCGGCGTGCTGATCGTCTGGAACTCGGTCGTGGCGCACATCCTGATCTCGTTCCACAGCCTGGGCGGTGCGCGCAAGTTCGTCGACGTCGCGGCGGCCGAGCACTTCCAGCCGAATCAGTCTTCGGATCAGCGCGTTGCCATGTCAGCCGCGGCCGCGGTCGCGATCCTCGTCGTGTGGGCAGCAGCCTTCTCCTTTGCCGGCCGCTTCTGGACGCAACGCCGCGACGCCTAGGCTAGGTCTCGCCGAGATAGGTCTTGCGGACCTGCTCGTTCGTCTTCAGCGCCTTGGCGTCGTCGGCGAGCACGACGTGCCCCGTCTCGAGCACGTAGCCGCGGTTCGCGGCGTCGAGCGCCATCGCCGCGTTCTGCTCGACGAGCAGGATCGAGGTGCCCTGCTCGTTGATCTGCCGGATGATGTCGAAGATCCGCTCGACGAAAATCGGTGCGAGCCCGAGCGACGGTTCGTCGAGCAGCAGCAGCTTCGGCCGCGCCATCAGCGCCCGGCCGATCGCACACATCTGCTGCTCGCCGCCCGACATCGTCCCGGCCTTTTGCGTCCGCCGTTCGTGGAGGCGAGGGAAGAGCTCGAAGACGCGATCCATGTCGGTTTTGATCTCGGCGCGGTCCTTCCGCTGGAACGCGCCCATCTCGAGGTTCTCGATCACGGTCATCCGTGGGAAGAGGCGGCGCCCTTCCGGTGACTGCGCGATCCCGCGTTTCACGATGTCGTGCGCCGCGACGGTGGTGATCTCCGTGCCCTGGAAGCGAATCGATCCCTGCCGCGGGCGGTTGAGCCCATTGATCGACCGGAGGGTCGTCGACTTGCCGGCGCCGTTCGCACCGAGCAGGGTGACGATCTCACCTTCGTGGACTTCGAGCGAGACTCCTTTCAGCGCGTGAATCGACCCGTAGTAGGTGTGGACGTTCGCGAGCTGCAGGATCGGGACCGCGCCGGCGGAGGTCACGCGAGCCCCTGGCGCTTCATGTCCTCGACTGCTGCCTTGCCCAGATAGGCCTCGATCACGCGCTCGTTCTGCTGCACCTCGCGCGGTGTGCCCTCGGCGATCTTCTCGCCGTAGTCGAGCACGGAGACGCGGTCGGAGACGCCCATGACGACGCGCATGTCGTGCTCGATCATCAGCACGGTGAGGCCGCGCTCTTCACGCAGGAGGCCGACGAAGGAGGTGAACTCGGCGGACTCCTGTGGGTTCATCCCGGCGGTCGGCTCGTCGAGTAGCAACAGCTGCGGGTTCGTCGCGAGCGCGCGGGCGACTTCGAGCCGGCGCTGGTCGCCGTACGGGAGGCTCTTTGCAGTCGCGAGCGCCTTGCGCCGTAGGCCGGTGTACTCGAGCAACTCGAGCGCGCGTTCGCGCGACTCCTTCTCCTCGCGTTTCACGAACGGTGTGCGGAGAATCGAATTGAACAGATTCGCGTGCATCTGGGAGTGCATCCCGACGAGCACGTTCTCGAGCGCCGACATGTTCTGAAACAGGCGGATGTTCTGGAACGTGCGCCCGATTCCGCGCTCGGTGATCGCGTGAGGCGGCTTGCCGGTCACATCCTCGCCGAGCAGGGTGATCGTTCCCCCGGTCGGCTTGTAGACGCCGGTCAGCATGTTGAAGAACGTCGTCTTGCCGGCGCCGTTGGGGCCGATCAGCGAGATCACCTTGCCGCGCGGGACGTTGAAGCTGACGTCGCTGACGGCGACGAGACCGCCGAACTCCTTGCGCAGCCCGTCCGCGACCAGGATGTCGCCGCCCGTCTCTACCTGCTGCTCGGTCATCACTCTGCGCCCGCGTGGGTCACGTCGTAGAGCGGCTGGTCGTGGACTCCCTCGTGCAACTCGGCGGCCCGGCGTTTCGACGGGATCAGCCCTTCGGGTCGGAAGAGCATGACGAGCAGGATGATCAACCCGTAGATGCCCGAGGCGAACAGAGGAACGTCGAGGCCATTGCCCGTATCGCCGGGAACGGGAGGCAGGTTGCCGATCACCGAGATATGGGTGTTCAGCCAGGCGCCGGTGTTCGCGAGGCCCTCCTGGTTGAGATAGGCGAGAAAGCCCGCCCCGACGATCACGCCGGCGATGTTGCCCATCCCGCCGAGAATGACCATGCAGAGGATGAACACCGAGATGTTGAAGTAGAAGTCGCCGGGGAACGTCGCGCTCTTGAACGAGGCGTAGTAGGCGCCGGCGATGCCACCGAAGAACGCACCCGTCGCGTAGGCCCACGTCTTCGTGCGCATCAACGGCACGCCCATGGCTGCGGCGGCGGTCTCGTCCTCGCGGATCGCGATCCACGCGCGGCCGAGCCGCGAGTACTGCAGCCGGAACGAGCAGAACACCGTGATCAGGAGCAGGACGATCGCCGTCCAGTAGAAGACGTCCGTCGACTGGATCTGGTGGCCGAAGTAGGACGCCTTGCAGCACGTGAGGTAGTTGGCCGGCAGGAAGCCGTGGGTCACGTGGGAGAGATGGTTGCCGAACCCGAGCGGGTCGAGCGGTGTGATCCCGTTCGGCCCGTTCGTGAGGTTGAAGCCGGTGCCGAGGAAGTTGTCGCTGTTGCGCGCGATCTGCGGCAGGATCTCGCCGAAGCCGAGCGTCACGATTGCCAGGTAGTCGCCACGCAGGCGGAGCGTTGGCAGGCCGATGATGATGCCCGTCGCCGCGGTGAGGATCCCGGCGAGGGGTAACAGGAGCCAGAGCGTGACGTGGATACCGGGCAGGTGCGGGTCGATGCCGACCGCGCCGAAGTGGATCGTCTGGTGCGGGAACTGAAGCGATGCGAACCAGGCCGCGGTGTAGGCACCCATCGCGTAGAAGGCGACGTAGCCGAGGTCGAGCAGGCCCGCATAGCCGACGACGATGTTCAGGCCGACCGCCATCATGATGAACACGAGCATGTAGACACCCGTTGCGACATCGGGCCAGACGCCGAAGATCGGGATCGTGAAGAGCTTCGGTTGGTAGAACGGGTAGAGCACAGCGGCGACGAGCGCGACCGTGGGCACGAGCCATCGTCTTGTCCGCTCCGGAGCGAACGACACGGAGAACACGACCGCGAGGATCGCGGCGAACGACCGTGGCCCGAAGACCAGGAAGGTCCCGACGAGGATGACCTCGCAGGCGACCCGCGGATAGAACGGCAACTTCAGCAGCCAGTAGATCGCGGTGATCGTCAGAAGCGCAAAGCCGAGGGCGTGGTCGAGCGCGAAATAGAAGAGGAGCGCAATGACGAGCGCGATGAAGATCGAGATCGCAGCGCGCTGCAGGGCGGGCAGTGACCTCCAGCGAGCCCGGAACTGGTTGCGGAACCCGACTGCTTCCGGCGGCGGCCCCTGCTCGACGAACTCAGTGCCGGGCTGGGTGCTCACCCACCCTCCGGCGTGCGTTCACCAAGCAGGCCCTCCGGGCGGAACACGAGGATGAGGATCAGGATCGAGAAGACGATCGACTCCGTCCAGTCGGAGCCGGGCGCATGCCAGTTCAGGCCTTCGTTGAATGCCTGGATCAGGCCGATCAGCACGGCGCCGAGGACAGCGCCCGGGAGGTTCCCGATGCCGCCGAGAACGGCGGCCGTGAATGCGATCAGCCCGAGCTGGAAACCCTGGTCGAACCGCACGGTCGTCACGTAGAGCGCATAGACGAACCCGGCGGCGCCGGCGAGCGCGCCGGCGATCAAGAACGTGAACGAGATCGTCCGGTTGACGTTGATGCCCATCATCGCCGCCGCGTCCTTGTCCTGCGCCGTCGCGCGCATCGCCTTCCCCTGTCGCGTGCGCTGCACCAGGTAGGACAGCCCGAGCAGGACCGGGATGGTGATCAGCACGACGATCAGCTTGTTCCAGGTGTACTCGACACCGGCGATCGAGAACACGTTCGAGTGCGGCAGGACGTCGGGCGCAGTGACGTAGTTCGGCCCTTTCCAAGCAAGCCCGATGTCCTCGATGATGAAGCTGACGCCGATGGCGGTGATCAGCGGCGCGAGGCGCGGCGCGCCGCGCAACGGCCGGTACGCGATCAACTCGATCCCCGCGTTCAGGAGGCCGCACGAGAGCATCGAGAAGACGAGCACCGCGAAGAGGATCGGCACGGTCACCGCTCCCTGGCCGTGGTGCAGGCCGAAGAGACTCGTCGCGTAGGTGATCGTGAACATGCCGCCGAGCATGAACACGTCCCCGTTCGCGAAGTTGATCAGCTCGAGGATGCCGTAGACGAGCGTGTAGCCGAGAGCAACGAGCGCGTAGACGCAGCCGGTCGTGATCCCGATCAGAAACACCTCGAAGAAATCGCTCGGCGTCTTGACCGCGTTGATGACGAGCCAGAAGCCGAGCAGAGCAACGAAGACGAGCCCGAGACCGCTGATCACGCCGGGCCGCGGGATGCGGGCGGCGAGCGAAGGGGCGGAGGCGTCTGCTGCCACAGTGGTGCGACTTTACTGCCTCGGCGGCAAAAGTCCTATCGAACCGGCAAGTACGATTCGCCGACAGGCCGAAGTGGCGGAACTGGCAGACGCGCCGGACTCAAAATCCGGTTCCCTTCGGGGAGTGTGGGTTCGATTCCCACCTTCGGCACCTGATCGTCGAGCGGAACCACCGCGATGTTCACAGGTGCTAGGCCGCTTCCGGCTACGTCGCGTAGCCCTCGTGCTGTGGGAGCTCGTCGCGGATCTCCTCCCACGAAGCCTTCGACCCGACGAAGATGTGGTGGTCCGGTAGCCGCGACGGTGCATCCATAAGCGAGCCGAACGTCACATGCGCCCACCTCCCCTCGCGGACGATCGAATACAAGAACGACCCGCAAACACCGCAGCGGAAGTCACCCGCATCAGGCTCACCCCAGATCAACATCGGTTCGTCTTCACGCGTCATCCGCAGCTTCTCGCGCTCGATGCCGCCCATCGGCTTGTACGCAGAGCCGGTGGCGGCACGGCATTTCGAGCAGTGACAGTTCATCGCGTAGACGAACGCATCCTCGACCTCGTACTCGGTTGCGCCGCACGCGCAGCTGCCGCGTAGCGCCGTCACGAGCGCTCACTCCCGTCCGGGTTCCGCCGCCTTCGCACTCCCTCCATTCTTGATGAAACCCACGCACGTCTGCCCCAGTTGGGCAACGTGCGGGTGCCGACCGCCCGTGCAACGCCCGGTCGATCGTGCATCCGGTAGCAGATCCCCGCCCTGACTCGACGCCGTTGCCCCAGTCCGTCGACCCCGAGGGGCTCGAACGCCCAGGCGCTGACACGAGCAACTACCCGTTCGTGTCAGACGCGGGTGGGACGCGTCGTGGTTCCCTGGCTGAGTAAGCGTTAGTTCCCCTGCGGCGGAACTCACGCTTTGATCGGCTCGTGGTGACGCGTGACTTTCTGACACCCGCCACGGGCCGATCAAACTGTCTGACCAACCGCTCGACCGCCGAGCGCTCGATTGCCCTTCAGTCGTGATGCGGATGTAGTGGCCACCAGTTCCATGACACGAGGCGAGCGGCGAGGCTCATTCCTGATCCCGTCCGAGCTCCCTGCCGACTGCGAGTATGAGTCGTGATGAGAGCGGTGGAGCTCATCTTCGCCGTCGGCTGGGCGGCGTTCTGGCTGTATTGGCTCGTGGCAGCCTTCTCCACGAGAAGGGGCCGCGTACCGTGGTCGCGCGAGCTGCGTGTCAGGGCGGTCATCGGGGTCGTCGTGATCATCTTGATTCGCCTGGGAGCGTTCCGTGGCCACGGGCTCAACACCGATCCGTGGCTCGTCGGCATCGGGCTCGTCCTCTTCGCGCTCGGATTGGCGTTCGCGTTGTGGGCCCGCACTCACATCGGGCGTAACTGGGGCATGCCGATGACGCAGAAGGACGAGCCAGAGCTGGTGACCAGCGGGCCTTACCATCTGGTCAGGCACCCGATCTATTCGGGCATCCTCGTCGCGGGCATCGGCACCGCGCTGGCCCTGAACTGGCTGTGGCTGGCTGTCGTCGTCCTGGCCGGCGTCTACTTCCTCTACAGCGCCACGGTCGAGGAGCGCTACCTGAC
This sequence comes from uncultured Thermoleophilia bacterium, assembly GCA_963817765.1. Classification (GTDB taxonomy): domain Bacteria; phylum Actinomycetota; class Thermoleophilia; order Gaiellales; family Gaiellaceae; genus PALSA-600. The sequence continues at coordinate 7,544 of CAWFPX010000001.1, forward strand.
CGAGCAATTCCCGGACAGCTACCCGGCGTACAAGCGGTCGACCAAGATGCTCGTCCCGTTTGTCCTCTGATCGCCCGGAAGCTGACGTCCTCAGCGGCTGCGCGCTTCGTGGGAGACGTAGGGAAACGACCCCGTCAATCGGGAACGCGTCGCCGAGCGGTCCCGAGGATCAAGCGTCCGTCGTACACGGCGAGCGCGAGCACGAGCGCACCGAGGCCCGAGATGAGCGCGACGCCGTTGTCGATCCCGAGCGGCCCGGCCCGACCGGTCACCCACGTGACGAGCACGAGCAACCCGCCGCCGATCGCCCAGGTGCGCACGAGCCACACGACCCCACGCTCGATCGCGAGCCAGTAGCAGATGCCGATCTGAACCGCTGCGAACGCGACGCCGTAGCGCCAGCCGAAATACGGCTGCCAGGATTGAAAGAGCGCTCCTTCGGCGCGGATCTTGGTCGCCCCCCACACGCCGACCTGCACGAAGACGGCGAGGACGACCATGCCGAACACGACCGTCCGGGCGAGCAGTGCCTGCATGAAGCTCAGTCGACGGGAGCGACGACTGGGGCTTCGACCGACGCAACGCTGCTGCGCTGGTAGGCCTGCCACGCGACCGCCACGACCACTCCCGCGATGACCACGCCCACGTAACTTCCCCACGCCGAGTAGTCGTCGTGGATGTTCTTGACCGCGGCGAACGCGAAGACGAGCACGGCGAGTGCGAGGGTGATCGCCGTCTCGCCAATCCGACGCCGGCAGTACGCCGAGAACCTGGACGGCGGCCCACACAACGAGCACTGCCGTGAGGAATCCGAGCAGGACACCCTTGTCTCCGTGCCAGGCGTTCCAGGTGTACGACGCCTGATCGAGCGACACGTGCTGCCAGGGCGCGAATGTGTCGAGGAACAGCAGGACGGCTGCTCCGAGCACGAGCACGCGTCCCACCCGGAGATCATTCGCCTGTCGCATCTCAGCCCATTGTGTCCCGGCCACGCGCCGCGGTCAACGCGGCGCGCTGTGGAAGATGCGGTCGAAGGTGGCCGAGTTCTAGGCGGCCCAGTTCTAGGCTGCCCCAGTTCTAGTCCCCGAGCACCGCGGCGATCGCGGCGATGTGCTCTGGGGTCGAGCCGCAGCAGCCCCCGACAATGCGGGCGCCCTGGGCGACGTAGCCCGCGACGTGCGCTGCCAGGTCGTCCGGCCCCGCGTCGTAGACCACGGCGTCGCGGACCATACGCGGCACGCCGGCGTTCGGCTTGACCCACAACGGCAGCCCATTCGCCGCGCCGACCAACTCATCGACGATCAGGTCGGTGTCGGCGAGCGACTTGCCGCAGTTGGCGCCGATCGCAGCAACGCCGAGCGGTGCGAATGCTTCGACGACCTGCGTCGGCGTCAGGCCCATCATCGTCTTCGTTCCCTGGTCGAAGCTGTAGGACACGACGACGGGCAGATCACTCGCGCTCCTGATCCCGGCCAATGCCCACAACCCTTCGTCGAGCGAGAAGAAGGTCTCCAGGACGAGCAGGTCGACGCCGCCCTCCGCCAATGCGCGTGCCTGCTCGGCGTACGTGGCGACGGCGAGGTCACGGGTCAGCGGGCCGAGCGGCTCAGCCAGATGACCGGTGGGGCCGAGCGAGCCGGCGACGAGCACGTCGTTACCGACCGCATCGCGCGCGAGCTCTGAGGCGCGACGGTTGACCTCGACAGCGCGGCCCGCGAGGCGCTCGTCGGCGAGGCGCAGCGAGGTCCCGCCAAAGCTGCATGTGAGCACGAGCTCCGAACCTGCATCGACGAAGCGGCGGTGGAGTGCCTGAACATTGTCAGGCACGTCGACCACCCACTCCTCGGGCGCGACCCCGGGCTCGATGCCCATGTTCTGGTAGTTCGTGCCGGTTGCACCGTCGGCGAGGAGAACTGTGCGCTGGGCGAGCCGATCGACGAACGACGGCATCAGGCATTCACCTCGGCGAGACGACGTGCCACTCGCGCGGCGGCGCGCGCAAGCTCGGCGCCGGCCTCCGCATCGCCCGCGACCGACGAGCGGAGTTGACCGCGTACCTGCTCGGCGAGGAGGACGATCTGATCGGCGCACGCAGCGATCTCGTTCGGGACGGCGATGATGCGCGCGCGCGTCTCGTCGGTTCGCTCGGCCATGAACGCAATGTAGGCGGCGGAGTCCTCGTCGGCGAGCTCCGAGAGTCGCGACCAGAGCGCCTTCGCGCGCACCACGGCTTGCTCATCGCCGGCGAACCGACCGGCAAGCTCGACGAGCGCAGCTGCCAGTGCGGCCGTCATTGCGGTGGCGGCGCCACTGGCGGGTGAGGGCGTGCGCTCGCCGAGGGCCGCGAGGAACTCACCGATTTGCAGGTTGCTGTAGCTCATGGCGATAGAACGGAGCCTCCTCCGGCGGCAGCGGTGTGTTGCCGCGAATCAGATCCGCAGCCTTCTCGGCGACCATCATCACGGGCGCGTAGATGTTGCCGTTCGTGACGAACGGAAAGACGCTCGCGTCGACGACCCGCAACCCATCGAGGCCGTGGACGCGCATCGTCTCGGGATCGACGACCGACGCCTCACCGACGCCCATCGCCGCCGTACACGACGGGTGCAGCGCGGTCTCGGCGTCGCGCGCGACCCAGGCGAGGATCTCGTCGTCGGTCTGGACGCTCGCTCCCGGGGAGAGCTCGCCGCCGTTGAAGGGCACGAAGGCCGGTTGGGCGAGAATCGAGCGCGCGGCCCGGACGCTCTCGACCCACTCGCGGCGGTCCTGATCGGTCGAGAGGTAGTTGAAGCGAAGCGCAGGATGCACGCGCGGATCGGCGGACACGATCTTCACCGATCCGCGCGCGTCCGAGTACATCGGCCCGACGTGCAGTTGATAGCCGTGGCCCTCGGGCGCAGTACCGTCGTAGCGAACGGCGATCGGCAGGAAATGGAACATGACGTTGGGATAAGCGACCTCGTCGTTCGAGCGGATGAAGCCTCCCGCCTCGAAGTGGTTCGTCGCGCCCGGGCCTGACTTGAAGAGCAGCCATTTAGCCCCGACGAGCGGACGATTGCGCCACTTGAAGGCAGGAGCGACAGACACCGGGAGCTTCGAGGCGCATTGCACGTACACCTCGAGGTGATCCTGGAGGTTCTCCCCCACGCCCGGCAGATCACGCACGACATCGATGCCGAGTGACCCGAGCTCGCCCGCTGCGCCGACTCCCGAGAGCTGGAGCAACTGCGGCGAGTTGATCGCGCCGCCGCAGAGGATCACTTCTCCTGCCCGAATCGTCTCGCCTTTCACCTGGACGCCGACGGCGCGACTTCCCTCGAAGACGATGCGCTCGACGAACGTGCGCGTCCGAACCTCGAGATTCGGGCGACTCATTGCCGGACGCAGGTACGCGCGGGCCGCGCTGACGCGGCGGCCCTTGCGGATGTTGCGGTCGAACTTCGCGAAGCCTTCCTGCCGGAAACCGTTGACGTCGCTCGTCAGCGGATAGCCCGCCTCCTGCACGGCGTCGAAGAACGCGGCGAAGAGCGGGCCTTCGGCGGGGCCGCGCTCGAGCGGCAGTGGCCCGTCGCCGCCGCGCCACTCGTCGGCGCCGGCGAAGCAGGTCTCCATGCGCTTGAAGTACGGCAGGCAGTGCGCGTAGTCCCAGCGCTCGAGGCCGGGCTCAGCGGCCCAGCGCTCGAAGTCGAGTGGATTGCCGCGCTGAAAGATCATCCCGTTGATCGAGCTCGAGCCGCCGAGCACCTTGCCGCGGGCGTGGTAGATGCGCCGGTCGTTCATGAAGGGCTCGGGCTCCGACTCGTACTTCCAGTCGTAGAAGCGGTTGCCGATCGGGAAGGAGAGCGCTGCCGGCATGTGGATGTAGAGATCCCACCAGGAGTCCGGCCGGCCGGCCTCCAGTACGAGCACGCGCGTTGAGGCGTCCTCCGTGAGCCGTGCCGCGAGCGCGCTGCCCGCCGAGCCTCCGCCGACGATCAGGTAGTCGTATGTCACGCGATCGTGACGGTCTGCAACTCGGTGAAGGACTCCATCGGCGCGCTGCCTCCTACCCGTCCGATGCCGCTCGCGGTTCCCGAGCGTCCTCCGAACGGCAGCTGCGGCTCCCAGTAGTTCGAACTGTCGTTGATGTTCACCCAGCCGGTGCGCACCTCGTCGGCGAACCGAAGTCCCTTCGCGAGGTCGCGCGTGAAGATGGCCGAGAGCAGGCCATACGGAGACGCGTTGGTCAGCTCGATCGCGTGCTCGAGCGAATCGATCGCAACGACCGGCGCGATCGGCCCGAAGGTCTCCTCGACCGCGACCAGCGCATCGGAGGGAACCCCGTCAAGGACTGTCGCCTGCCAGTAGAGCTTCGTCGGGAAGCCGTCGGCGCGTTCACCCCCGCTGACGATCGTCGCCCCCCGCTGCAGCGCGTCGGCGACGTGCTCGTCCATCTTCTCCGCGACGCCCACGTTGTTCAACGGCCCCATCGTCGTGCCTTCGGCGAATGGGTCGCCGAGCACGACGCTTTCCGCCACGAGCTGCCGAAGTTTCTCGACGAACGCCTCGCGCACGTCGCGGTGGACGAGCAGCCGCTCGCCGGCCGTGCAGCTCTGGCCCGAGCAGAGAAAGCAGGCGGTGACGGTCGCCTCGGCAGCAAGGTCGAGGTCGGCGTCGTCGAGGACGACGACCGGGCCGTTGCCGCCGAGCTCGAGCACGACGGCCTTGCCCGCTGCTGCTTCGGCCACCCTGCGGCCGGTCTCGGTCGAACCGATGAAACCGACGCCGTGCGTGCCCGGGTTGCGCGCGATCTCGTCTCCCACCGTCGAGCCTGGCCCGGTGACGAGGTTGAAGACACCCGGCGGAAGGTCGGCTTCGACGACGCACTGCGCGAGCGCGACGGCTGCGACCGCCGTCGAAGACGCCGGCGTCCAGACCACGGTGTTGCCCGACGCGAGCGCGGGCGCGATCAGCTCGGCCGGCATCGTGTACGGCCAGTTCCACGGCGTGATCACGCCGATCACGCCGCGCGGGCGCCGCACGAGCAGCACGCGCTTGCCGGGTGACATCGAGTTCGGGAGCCGCCCTTCGAGCCGCTTGCCATCCTCGGCGGCGTTGCGCCAGTAGGCGATCAGCTCCTCGACCTCGTCACGCGACTCGTGCAGCGGCTTGCCCTGGTCGAGCGTCAGCGTGTGCGCAAGCTCATCCCGGCGCCGTTCGATTGCATCGCCGACGCGGTTCATCGCTGCGGCCCGCTCGAAGGCCGTCAGCCGCGACCAGGCGTCCGCCGCGCGATTCGCAGCGCCGATCGCGAGCTGCGCGTCTTCGCGGCCGCCCTGCGGGACCTCGGCGATGTCGCTCGCCCGTCGCGGGCGAGACGGCCGTGAACGTCTCGCGCCGAGAGGGCGTTCGTCCACCGGCCATCCACGAACATCTCAGTCGCCAAGCTCGGTGCGCCTGCGATCGACGTAGGCCTTCAGCTCGTCCTTGAGGTCGCCGTCGAGCGCCGGCTCCTCATACTCCTCGATCGTCTTGTGCCAGACGTCCGACGCGCGCGCCGCCGCGTCCTTGCCGCCGTTTCGGTTCCAGCGCTCGTAGTTCTCCGTCGACGACAGAAGCGGTCGGTAGAAGCACTCGCGGAAGCGCTCGAGCGTGTGCACCGCACCGAGGAAGTGGCCACCCTGACCAACCTCCTGGTGCGCGCTGTAGGCGAGCGTCTCCTCGTTGATCTCGAGCGGCTGGAAGACGTGCTGCAGCATCCGCAGCATCTCGACGTCGACGATGAACTTCTCGTAACACGAGACGAGCCCCGACTCGAGCCAGCCCGCGGAGTGCATGACGAAGTTCGTGCCCGCGAGGAACGTCGGCCACAGCGTCATCGCGGCCTCGTATGCGGCCTGGGCGTCAACGGTCTGTGACGCGGTCAGCGCACCGCCGCCGCGGAACGGCAGGCCGTGGTGCCGCGCGATCTGGCCGGTGCAGAGCAGCCCGACTGCCGACTCGGGCGTGCCGAAGCTCGGCGAGCCAGATTGCATGTCGGTGTTCGAGAGGAACGAGCCGAAGACGACCGGCGCCCCCGGACGGATTGTCTGCACGAGGGCGATCCCCGCGAGCGCCTCGGCGACCTGCTGTGCGAGAGAGGCTGCGACCGAGACGGGCGACATCGCTCCCATCAGCAGGAACGGCGTGATCACAAGCGCCTGATTCGCATGTGCGTAGGCGTGCAGCGCGTCCAGCATCCGTTCGTCGTAACGAAGCGGCGAGTTGACGTTGATCAGGCTGATGATCGCAGGCGTCTGCTCGAGCGACTCGCGGCCCAACACCATTTCGGCCATGGCAATCGTGTCCTCTGCGTTCGGCCCCGACGTGACCGAGCCCATGAACGGCTTGTCCGAGAGCGTCATGAGCGCGTAGACCATGTCGAGGTGCCGGGAATCGAGCGGCTTGTCGTTCGGCTCGCAGATCGTCCCTCCGGGCGTGTCGAGCTGCGGGAACGCCTGCGCAAGCCGGACGAGGTTCTCGAAGTCGGCGTACGTCGCCTCTCGACGTTCGATCCCTTCGCGCACGAACGGGCATCCGTACACCGCACCAAATGCCATGTGCTTCCCGCCGATGTGAATGTTGTTCGCTGGGTTGCGCGCCTGGAGATCGAACTCCCGCGGCGCCTTCGCGACCTGCTCGAGGATCCAGTCCGGGTCGAGCTTGACGAGTTGGCCGTCGACCTTCTGGCCTGCCGCCTCGAGCAGAGCGACCGTCGGCTCGTGGGGCTCGGACGTCCCGAATTCGATGCCGAGGTCGGAGACGATGCGGCGCCAGCCACGCTCGAGCTCCTGCATCGAATGCTCGTCGAGGATCTCGTAGCGCGGTAGCTCATTGACGAGCATTGGGTGTTCCTTCCGTGGATGTTGGTGATGCGCTCAGGAGTTGTTCGAGGGCAACTTCGAGCCGGTGGTCGCCGGTCTCGCGGACTTCGAGCGGCAGCCCGAGCTTGGCGGCGGCGGCCTCCGCCTTTGCCTGCAACTCGTCGGTCGGTGACTGTGCGAGCCAGACGACGCGTTCATAGTGGCGGAAGTAGTCGTCCCGCAGCTCCGGGTGGCGGTCGAGACCGAGGCCGCGCCAGACGACGCGGTCGAACGAGCGCACCAGGAAGTCGGTCAAGTAGTAGGTCCCGAGCTCATGTTCCATGCCGCCGAAGAGCTGGTAGCAGTCGGCGCCGGGCAGCCGCGGCAGGTCGTCCAGAGCACCGCGGGTCCCGCAGTCGGCGTACGCGACGATGTCGCCGCCGCCGACAGCATCCACCGCTGCGCGAATGCGCTCGGGGCGGTTGTGCAGCTCGGGCGGCAGCGGGCGCACCTCGATATCCCAGCCGCGACGCTTCGCGATCTGGTCGATGTGCAACGCCAGCGCACCGCAGGCAACCACCACTTTCGTCATGCGGGGAACGCCAGCTGGTCGATGAACAGGTCGTTGAAGTCGGTGCGGCCGGAGAGCTCGACGTAGTCGACCTCGTCGAGGACGGCTGCCGCTGCCGCCCGCTCGTTCACCGAGAGCGCCGCGATCTTGGCTCCCTCGCCTGCGACGTTGCCGGCGGCGACGATCCGCGTGAGTGCGAGCTTCGGCACGAGGCCGATTTTCACCGCGCTCGCGGCGGTCAGATACGAGCCGAACGAGCCGCCGAGCAGCACCTGCGAGATCTCCGCCGGATCGACGCCCATGTCGTTGCAGAGGATCTGCCAGCCCGTCGCGATCGACGCCTTCGCGAACTGCAGCTCGCGCACGTCACGCTGTGAGAGGAACACGCCGTCGTGGAGGTAGAAGACGTTCTCCTCGCCGATCTTGCCGAGACGCGGCGACGCGCCGAGCACGAAGCGGCCCGAATGATCGAGGATCCCGGCGCCGACGAGCTCGGCGACCGCGTCGACGAGCCCTGAACCGCACAGGCCGACCGCCTCGACGTCGCCGATCACGGTCAGCTGCACATCGTCTCCGACGATCCGCACTCCTTCGATCGCGCCTTCGGCCGCGCGCATCCCGCAGCGAATCTGCGCCGCCTCGAACGCCGGGCCTGCCGGCGCAGCGGTCGCAAGCGCGCGCGCCGATGAGCCGAGCACGATCTCCGAATTCGTGCCGACGTCGATGAAGAGCCGCGTGCGCTTGTCGAGCGTCAGCCCGGTCGCGAGGATGCCGGCGACGATGTCCGGGCCGACATACGCACCCAGGGCAGGGAACAGCACCGCAGGTGCGCGCTCGTGGACCGAGACGCCGAAGTCGGTTGCCCTTGCCTCCGGAAGGCGACGGGCGATGATCGTGAACGGGGCCATGGACAGCGGTTCGGGATCGATCCCGAGTGCGAGCTGCAGCATCGTCATGTTCCCCGCGACGACGATCTCGTAGACCTCGGCCGGATCGACGCCGGCCTCCTCGCACACCTCGGTCGTCAGCGTCATCAACGTCTCGTGCGCGCGGTCGCGCAGCGTGCCGAGCGCAGTGGGGTCCATCATCGTCGCGCTGATGCGCGAGATCACGTCCGCGCCGAACGGTTGCTGCGCGTTCAACATCGAGCTGACGGCGGCCGGCTGGCCTGTCTCGAGGTCGATGAGCGTCGCGACGACGGTCGTCGTGCCGAGGTCGTAGGCAATTGCATACCGGCGCGCCGAAGTGTCGCCTGCCTCGACGTCGACGAGCAGGTCGTCGACGAACACTGCGGTCACGTTCCAGTCGGCGCTGCGAAGGGTGTGGCCGAGCGTCCGCAGGAGCTCGATCGGCACACGGAGCTCGACGTCGTCCATCGCTTGCAGCACACGCTCGAGATCCGACACCTGGTCGTCGAGCGTGGGCTCGCTCAGCTCGAGGTAGCGCTTCTGGACGGCCGGGCGGAGGATGACGTGGCGGCCGACCCCGGCGAGCGCTGCCTTGGGCCGGGTCTGGAGCGGCGGTACCTCGACGACGAGATCGACCTCCGCCTGCGCACGGCAGGCGAGGCGCCAGCCGGCCTTCAACTCGTCGGCGGTGAACGCGCGCGGATCGACTGTCGAGATCGCCTGCTCGCCGGAAGCCACCCGCACCTTGCACTTCTTGCAGGTGCCGTGACCGCCGCACGTGGAGTCGATCGCGATCCCGTTCCAGCTTGCTCCGTCGAAGAGCGTCGTGCCTGCGGGCACGCGCGTCTCCTTGACGGCCCCGTCTGCCTGCTCGAAGACAAGCCGCACCCGATCGGGATGAACCTGGTCGAGCACCGACTGCGGCTCCGCGTTCACGCGGCTGCGGCCGCGTTCTTCGCGCGCCACGCGGCGATCCAGGCCGCACCCCACTCGTCGTGGCCGAGGAGGAAGTCGGTCGCACGCACTGCTTCGACGATTTCCTGCGACCGAGCATCCATGATCGCGCTCGTCAGCCCGTGGCTGGCCGCGATCGCGAGGAACCCCGCTCCGAGGGTTTCGCGCCCGGGTAGGCCGAACGAGGTGTTCGAGGCGCCGCAGGTCATGTTCACGCCGAGGTCGTCGCGGATCAACCGCACGGTCTCGAGGAACAACGTGACGGCACGCGGTTCGGCGCCGACGGGCATCGCAAGCGGATCGATCAGGACGTCCTCGGGAGGAATGCCGTAGTCGCCGGCGACCGACACGATCTTGCGCGCTACCTCGAGCCGCCGTGCGGGCTCCATCGGGATCTCGTCGTCGTTCGCGAGGCCGATCACTGCCGCGCCGTACTTCGCGACGATCGGCAGGATCGCTTCGAGACGCTCGTCCTCGCCCGGTGACGGAGTTCACGAGGGCCCTGCCCTGGTAGGCACCGAGTCCGGCCTCGAGTGCCTCGATCACCGAGGAGTCGATGCACAGGGGCAGGTCGGTCAGCCCCTGCACCAGCGGGATCGCCGACCGCATCAGCTCGATCTCGTCGGCCAGCGGGTCGCCGACGTTGACGTCGAGCATGTCCGCGCCCCCGGCGATCTGCTGCGCCACGTCGATCTCGAGACGCGAGAGGTCGCCTTGCTGCAGTTCCGCCTGAAACGTCTTTCGCCCGGTCGGATTGATGCGTTCCCCGATCACGCAGAAGGGGCGCTCAGGCCCGATCACCACTGTCCTAGACGGCGATTCGAGAACTGTTTCCACTCAACTCCCTTTCTCGACGAGTCGGAATGCCGAGACGGCTGCACAAGCGTGCGATGCCCGCCTCTTTGCGAAAACTGATCAGGTGCAGCCCGCGAACGCCGGGCAGCGAGCGCGCGTGCTCGGCGAGCTCGCACGCGACCTCGAAGCACTCTGCCTCCGGGTCGGCGGCACGTTCGCAGCGCTCGATCAACTCGGCCGGCACCGAGATGCCGGGAACTTTCGCGTCGATGAAGCGCAACGCATTCGGAGATCGGACGAGACAGATCGACGGCAGGATCGCCGCCTGTTCCGACAGCCCGGACGCGACGGCGGCCGTCATGAACCGCTCCAGCGGAGCGCGCTCGAAGCCGACTTGCAGCTGCAGGAACCGCGCACCCGCGCGCACCTTCTTCAGCGCCCGCTCGACGCGGTAGTCGACAGGCGGCGCCGAGGGATTCTCGACCGCGCCGAGGAAGAGCGGCGGCGCCGGCTCGATCTTGCGCCCGGAGAGATAACGCCCGGCTGCGCATCCCGTTCGCCGTGACGAGCAGCTGGATGCTGTCGAGGTCGAACACGCGGCGGGCCTCCGGCTCATCGCCGGCAGTCACGTCGTCGCCCGTCAGGCAGCAGATGTTCTCGATGCCGTGCAGCGCAGCGCCCGCGATCTCGGCCTCGAGCGCAAGGCGGTTGCGGTCGCGGCAGACAAGCTGCAGCACCGGCTCCATGTCGAGCTGTCGTAGGGCGATCGCAACGGCGAGTGGCGACGCGTGCGCGTGAGCGGCCGTGTTGTCGGTCGCATTCACGGCGTCGACGAATTCCTCGTACGGCGCGAACCGCTCGTGGACGGCGTCGAGACCTCCGCTGTTCACCGTGAGGAGCTCGGCGGTCAGGACGAAGCGCCCGGACGCGACCGCTGCCTCAAGCCTCGACACGCCATCCGTCCGGAGCGACACGATCGCGCTTGCTGAGGTAGTTCGCCCACGACGAGGTATGCCACAGGCGGTTGTCGACGGGCTTGCGGATGTCGTTGAGCTCGTGCGCCCAGGGTGTCTTCGGCGCGCGCTCGACCGCCTTCAGCCAGACACAGCGCATCCCCGGGTCGACCTCGCAGTTGCCGTCCGGGCGCACGCCGCCGCAGGGCCCGTTGCGCAGAGTCTTCGGGCAGTTCATCGGGCAGGTCATCCCGGTCGAGTGCAGTACGCACTGCCCGCACATCTGACAGCCGAAGATCGGCTTCTTGACTGCAGCCTCGACGAGAGCAAGTGGTCTCATACGGCGACGGCCGAGCGGCGCTTCTCGATCAGCTCCTTGGCGAGGCGAACCGCGGTCGATGCGTCGGCCGCATAGCCGTCGGCACCGACTGCGTCGGCATATTCCTGCGTGACCGGGGCTCCGCCGACCATCACGATCACGTCGTCGCGAATGCCTGCCTTCTGGAGCGCGTTGATGTTCGCCTTGAACATCGGCATCGTCGTCGTGAGAAACGCCGAGAACCCGACGACGTCCGGCTGATGCTCCTGGATCTGCTGCACGAACGTCTCGGGAGCGACGTTCACACCGAGGTCGTACACGGTGAACCCAGCGCCCTCGAGCATGATGTTGACGAGGTTCTTGCCGATGTCGTGGACGTCGCCCTTCACGGTTCCCATCACGTACGTGCCGATCGGCTTTGCACCGGTCTCAGCGAGCAGGGGACGCAGGATGTCGAGCGCTCCCTGCATCGCGCGAGCGGCGATCAGCATCTCGGGCACGAAGTAGTCGCCGCGCTCGAAGCGGGCACCTACCTCCTCGAGCGACGGGATGAGCGCGTCGTAGAGCATCGACTCGCAACCGAGGCCGTCTGCAAGCCCTCGGTTGACGAGATCCTTCACCTCGGGCGCATTGCCGACGAGGGTCTCGTCGTACAGGGCCTTGAGAATCTCTTCGTGAGTCATGCGGCACCTCGCTGGTCGTCGTGGTTTCCGAGTCGCATCGAGAGCAGGCGTGCCTGCTCCAGCAGCGCGGGAGCGAGCTCTGCGATTCGTTCGGGAGTGAGCCGGATGGTGGGGCCGGAAATCGAGAGAGCGGCGACCGGGTCGCCGCCCGGGCCGAAGACGGGTGCGGCGAGTGCAGCGAGACCGTGCTCGAGCTCGTCGACTGCGACCGCGTAACCGCGCGCCCGGATCGCGTGCGCGACGCGGCCTTCCGGGTGCGGCGATGCGAATGCCAGCAGCACACGGCCGTTGGCGGTGACGTCGTAGGGCACGCGCCTCCCGATCCAGTTCGTGCCGCCCATGTAGTGGCGCGTGTCTTCCTGCGCGAGATGCTCGACGCCGAGCGGCGTCGGCACCCCGAGGTTGATCGTCTCGCCGGAGAGTTGCGCCAGGGCGTGCAGGGCCGGCGAGGCGAGCTCGACGAGGTTCTCGCCGGGGTCGCGATGCGCGAAGCGGAGGAGCACCGGGCCCGGGCGCAGACGTCGGTCCCCCGAGCGCTGGACGAGCCCCTGGCGCTCCAGCGCCCCGACGAGCCGCGAGGTCGTCGACTTCGGCAAGCCGGAGCGGTCGGCGAGCTCGGTGACGGCGAGCGGCTCGTGGCTCTCGACGACGCGGACGAGCAATTCCGCCGCCCGGTCGATCGCCTGGGTTCCCGTTTCGGTCGCCATCCGCCCATATTGTGGAACATGAGTTCCATAGACGTCAAGTCGACCTCGCCTTCAGGCCGGCTGCGAGCCGATCCGGGCGTCGCGGCTGGCGGCCACTTCCAACCGAAAGTCGTCGGGATCGAGGAAGAACGTGGCGTAGTAGTCCGCGTGGTAGACCGGCCAGTGACGCGGCGGATGCAGGATCTCCGCCCCGGCCGCGACTGCCGATTCGTAGGCCAGCTCGACGTCAGCGGTCCGCTCGACGGCGATCGCGAGATGGTGGAAGCCCGGCGCGTAGAGCTCGAATTGCTGTTCCTTCAGCGCCTGCCGGAGGCCGATCGAGCCCGAACCGGGTTGCGGAAAGCGGAGGTAGTGGATCGTCTCGCCGCGCTCACCGCGGAACTGCGCGGTGTCGCTGATCCCGAGGTCGCCGAAGACGGCGATGTAGAACGCGAGCGACCGCTCGAGGTCGCTACAGACGAGATCGACGTGGCCGAGGCCGACGAGCACGCTGAAGTTCTAGAGAGCCGCGATGAGGCGACGGGTCGCGCAACCCTCGTGCGCGTCACCGCAGCTCTTGACGAAGACGACACGCTTCCGTGCATGTCTCGTGCGCGTCTCTGTGTCGTGCACGTGTCTGACACCAGACGTGTCCGTCCGCGAGCCCAGAAACGATCGCCGTCAGCGGCATCCGTCCACAGTCTCGTCACGAAGGCGACACGCTTTCCTGCGTGTGTCTGACACCAGCCGTGGCCGCCGCGGAGATGGCACGAGCGGACAAGGCCCCACTTCGTCGGTCAGGCGTCCATCGACTCGACGAGCAGGGTCGACACGTCGACGACGCGCAGTTGCTTGCCCATCGAGCGGACGCCGTCGTCGAGCATCACGGTGCAGAAGGGGCACGCGACTGCGAGCGTCTCGGCGCCGGTCTCGGACGCCTCGCGCACGCGTTCCTCGTTGATCGGCGTGCCGCGCTCCTCCATCCACATGTGCGCGCCCCCGGCACCGCAGCAGAACGTGCGCTCGCGGTTGCGTGACATCTCGACCGGCTTGCCGACCGACGCGACGAGCTCGCGCGGCTCGTCGCGAACGTCGTTGTGCCGCGCGAGGTAACAAGAGTCGTGGTAGGTGATCTCGCCCTCCCCTGTCCGCGGTTGCAGCTTGCCGTCGCGCACGAGCTCGGCGAGCAGCTGGGTGTGGTGCATCACCTCGTAGCGGCCGCCGAAGTCGGGATACTCATTCCCCAAGGAGTTCAGGCAGTGCGGGCAGCTCGCAACGATCTTCGTCACGCGCGCCTCGTTCAGCGTCGCAACGTTCTGCTCGGCGTACTGCTGGAAGACGTACTCGTTGCCCATCCGTCGCGCGGGGTCGCCCGTGCACGCCTCACGGGCACCGAGAATCGCAAAGTCGACGCCGGCTTTCTGCAGGAGCTTCGCCGTCGACTCGGCGGCAACCCGTGCGCGCTCGTCGTACGCGGCCGCGCACCCGACCCAGTACAGAACGTCGGGCGGCTCCTCGCCCTCGGCGAGCACGCGCACGCCGAGGTCCTCCGCCCAGGACGCACGGTCACCCTGCGGCTTGCCCCACGGGTTGCCGACACGCTCGACGTCGCGCAGCATCGTCTCGGCCTCCTGCGGGAAGCTCGACTGCATCATCACGAGATCGCGGCGCAGGTCGACGATGTGGTCGACGTGCTCGATCGAGACGGGACACTCATGCACGCACGCGCCGCACGTCACGCAATCCCAGATCATCTCCTCGGGCACGCCGATTGCCGGCGATCGGCGACAGCTCTCCGCCCGCGAGCAGGTTCGGACCTTCGTCGAAGACCTGGTCACGGATGCCCATGATCAGCAGCTTCGGCGAGAGCAGCTTGCCCGTTGCGTAGGCCGGGCAGACGTCCTGGCAGCGCCCGCACTCGGTGCACGAGAACGAGTCGACCATCTCCTTCCACGTGAGATCGCCGATCGTGCCGGCACCGAAGCGAATCTCGTCGTCCGGCAGATCGAACCGCAGTGGCTCGAGCCGCCCACGCTGACGGGTACGAGAGAAGTAGACGTTGATTGCAGCCGTCGCGATGTGCAGGTGCTTGGAACGCGGTAGATAGACAAGGAACGCGAGCACCACGACCACGTGAGCCCAGACGAAGCCGCGCTCGAGTACACGTGGCGCAGGGATTGCGCCCGACACCCAGTTCGAGAGGAACGACGCCTGCGCGGGCCACTCGTTCAGGCCCGCCGCGATCCGCGACGCGTGCCAGCCCAGCAGCGTCAGTACGACAAGCGCGATCATCGCGAGGATGAAGTCGGCCTCGCCGAGGTGCGAGCCGCGGAAGCGCGCCGGCCGCACGACCTTGCGGATCCAGGCGGCCGCGACCACACCCGTGAGGACCATCAGCACGAAGACGTCGACCGCCGCCATGAACCAGCCCTGCGCGCCGAGCCACGGGATCGACCAGTCGCGGTCGATCGCTCCGACCATCGCCATGACGATCGTGGGGAACAGCACGATGAAGCCCCAGAAGATGAGCGCGTGCACGATGCCCGGGAGGAGCCGCTGGAAGAGCTTCTTCTGCCCCAGCACGATCACGGCTTCGTTCCGCACGCGCCCGGCGAACGTCGTCACTGCGGTCGAGCGGCTTCGCGGCTCGGACGAGGCGTGTGAGGAATAGCGCTCGGCGCGCGAACAGCGTTCCTGCGACGGCGAGCGCCGCCGCCAGAACAAGCGCGCCGGCGAGGGTGGCTATGTCTCTCGCGCCTTCCGGAGCTCGGCCGTGATCGCGGGCACGATCTCGTGCAGGTTCCCGATCACGGCGTAGTCGGCGTGCGCGAAGATCGTGGCTTCAGGATCGTCGTTGATCGCGAGCATGGCCTTGGCGCCCTTGCAGCCGGCGATGTGCTGCGTCGCACCGCTGATGCCGCACGCGATGTAGAGATCGGGTGAGACCTTCGTGCCGGTCTGGCCGACCTGATCGGTGTGCGGCCGCCAGCCTGCGCTCGTTACGACCCGCGAGCAGCCAACCGCGCCGCCGAGCAGCGCCGCGAGCTCCTCGAGGATCGCGAAGCCCTCGCTCGACCCGACGCCGCGACCGCCCGAGACGACGACCTTCGCGTCGGCGAGCGAGATCTTGCCGGCCGTGTCGGGCGCGACGTGCTCGGCAACCCGGACCGCGTCACCGAGCTCCGGCGTCGCGACCTCGATCTCCAACGCTTCCTCGGGGAGCGACAAAGGTGAACGGTGCGGCGGTGTAGAGCTTGCGATCCGCGTGAACGCGAGCTTCCTCGAGCAAGCTGCCGCCCCAGCGCTGACGCGTGATCTGATCCCCGCGGATGTCGGTCACGTTCGCCGCGAACGGCAAGTCGAGTTGCGCGGCGACGTGCGCGAGTACCTCGTTGCCGCGATCGGAACCCGACCCGACGAGCGTCTTCCAGTCGCGTGCGGCGAGGTCGCGCGCCCACGCAGCGGGCGCGTAAGGCCCGTCGAAGCGGACGATCTTCGCGGTTCCCAGCCGACGACCGAGCGTGACCGCCCCGAGCGACAGGTCGTCATCGCCATCGATGAACACGAGGACACTCACGCGACGCCCAGCCTCTGCATCACTTCCACGACGGCAACCGCAGCGTCAGGCCCATGGCCGAGGATCTCAGCTTGCTTCCCTTGCCCCTCCGGCACGACGAGACGCAGCTTCTCGAGGCGCGCCGCGGGCGCTGTGACCGGCTTCGCGTCGACGGGCTTGCGATTCGCACGGAGCTTCGCCGGCACCGACGGGTAACGCGGCAGGTTCAGGCCTTCCTTCACCGTCACGACCGCCGGCAGCGGCACGTCGTAGATGTCCCGCCCGCTTGCGACCTCCTGCTCGCACCGCGCGCGACCGTCGGCGATGGTCAGTCCCTTCAGGCCGGTGACCACCGGCAGTCCGAGCGCGTAGGCGACCCGAATACCCACCTGGAAGTTGCCCGAGTCCGCCGACTCGTTGCCGAAGACGACCAGGTCAAACGGCTCTTCGCCTCGAACCGCGTCGACGATCGCGCCTCGCCGTCGCCTGTGCGTCCCAGTCCTCGTCACTGACGAGATGGATCGCCCGGTCGGCGCCGAGCGCCATGCACTCGCGCAGCTGCTCCTCGGCCTCCGGCGGGCCGAGCGTGAGCACGACGACCTCCCCGCCCTGCGCCTCCACGATCCGCACGGCCTCTTCGACGCCGCACTCCTCGTGCGGCGAGATCGTGAAGCCGAGGTGCCGCGTCTGGAGCGCCTGCGCATCCTCGGTGAGCACCATCTTGCCGCCCGTGATCGGGACACGCTTCACGGCGCAGAGAACTCTCATGATTTAACCCGTGCGTTCTCCGGGTCGAACACCGGCGTCGAGTCGTTCGTGGCAACACTCACCGGATACTGCTCGCCCATGTACTCGACGAGGAGCTCCTCACCGAGGTTCGCGTTCTCGGGTGGGAGATAGCTGAGCAGGAGGTGCTTGCCGACCGATGGCCCTGCACCCGCGCTCGTCACGTAGGACCGGCGGCCTTCGGCATCGACGAGCGGCGCGCCCGACTTCGAGAGCACCGGCTCCCGCCCGAGCGGATAGCGCCTTACGCCGCTCCGGGAGGTGTGGTCGTCGACGGTCAAGGTGCAGAGCACCGCCGCCGGCTCGCTCTCGCGGTGGCGAACGTGCGCCTCCTTGCCGACGAAGTCAGGGCCTTTCACACGCCCCCACGCCATGCCGGCCTCGACCACGTCGTAGTCGGCGTCGAGCTCGAACCCGAACGCGCGGTAACACTTCTCGAGCCGGCCGGTCGTCCCGTACACCCCGATGCCCGCCGGCACCGTGCCGTGCGGCTCGCCCGCCTCCCAGACGAGATCCCAGAGCTTCGCTCCCTGCTCGATCGGCACGTACAGCTCCCAGCCGAGCTCACCGACGTACGAGATCCGCGACGCCAGCACCTTCAGTGATCCCAACTCGATCACGCGGCACGTGGCGAACGGAAACCCTTCGTGCGACATGTCGTCGGAGGTGAGACTCGCGAGGATGTCGCGCGAGCGCGGCCCCCAGAGGCCGAGCGTCGCGTACGCCGAGGTGAGATCAGTGATGCTCGCCGTGCCGTCGCCCGGCCGGTGGTCGGCGTACCACTTCAGATCGGCCATCCCGTGCGCACCGCCGGTGACGACGCGAAACTGCTCGTCGCCGAGCCGCATCACGGTCAGGTCGCTCTTGAACGTGCCGCTCGGCGAGAGCACCGGCGTGTAGACGACCTTCCCGTCGCGACGTCCATCTGGCGCATCGAGACCGTCTGCACCGTCTCGAGCGCGCCGGGGCCGGTGATGTCGAAGACGCAGAACGCCGTCAGGTCGAACATCGCCGCGCGGTCGCGCATCGCGAGGTGCTCGGCGTTGATGATCGGCGACCACCAGCGCGACTCCCACTCGGCCTCGCGGCGGTTGATCCGGTCGCCGTACTCCTCGAGCAGCTTGGCGTTCGACTCGTACCAGTGCGGTCGCTCCCAGCCGGCCGCCTCGAAGAAGACAGCGCCGAGCTCTTGCTCTCGCACGTAGAACGGCGACAGGCGAACCCGGCGGTTCGTCTCCCATTGTTCCGCCGGATGCACGATGCCGTAGGTCTTGTTGAAGCCCTCCGCCGCACGAGCCTTCACGTGCTCGCGCGAGCGCTGATGCTCGTAGAAGCGCGCGATGTCCGACGACTGCAGGTCGATCTCCGACTCGCCGTTCGTCATCCATTCCGCGACCGCCTTCCCGACGCCGGGCCCCTCCTTCACCCAGACCGCGGCCGCCGACCAGAGACCCTTCACCTCGGGCGTCTCGCCGAGCAGAGGGCAGCCCATCGGGAGTCAGCGAGAGGATGCCGTTGATCGCGTACTTGATCCCGACCGACTCGTCGTTCAACACGTCGGGGATCAACTCCAGCGCGTCCTCCATCTGCTGCGTGAAGTCGTCCTGCGTGAACGGGAACTCGGTCGGCGAGAGCGCCGCCTCCTCGTTCGACGGGAATCTCTTCGGGGTCGTGCAGGATCGGACGATGGGCATACGAGCCGATCTCGAGCCCGCTCCCGTCCTGCCGCTCGTACATGTTCGTGTCCATGTCGCGCACGATCGGGAACTCGATCACGCCCGTCGTGTCCTTGAAGTGCGGCACGGGCCCGACGTCGATCATCTGGTGCACGGCGGGCGTCAGCGGAATCGTTGCGCCCGCCATTCGCGCGATCTTCGGGCTCCACACCCCGCAGCAGACGACGACCACCTCGGTCTCGATCTCGCCGCGCGACGTCCGGACTGGCCTTGATCCGGCCGTCCTCGACGTCGATTCCGAGCACCTCGGTGTTCGCGAAGACGCTCAGCGCACCGTTCGCCTGCGCGCGCTCCCGCGCGATCGTCCCGAACCGCAGCGAGTCGACGATCCCCACCGACGGCGTGTAGAAGCCGCCGACGATCACCGACTCTTCGATGAACGGTACGAGCTCCTTCACCTCGGCCGGCGTGATGATGCGCGTGTCCTCGATCCCCCACGCCTTCGCCGAGGCGACGCGCCGGCGCAGCTCCTCCATGCGCTCCTCGGTCCGGGCGACCTCGATGCCGCCGCTCTCGGTGAAGACGTCCCACTCGCGGTACTGGCGCACCGAGTCCAGACGTGAGCTGGGTCATCTCCTTCGAGTGGTCGACCGGGAAGATGAAGTTGGAGGCGTGCCCGGTCGAGCCGCCTGGGTTCGGGAGCGGGCCCTTGTCGAGCAGGACGAGGTCGGTCCAACCGAGCTCTGCGAGGTGGTAGGCGAGGCTGTTGCCGACGATGCCGGCCCCGATCACGACCGCCCGAGCGGTGGAGGGGATGCCAGTGGTCGGCAGCGAGGATGTCTCAGTCATACCGCTGATATATCACGTCAGCGGGCGAGCAGGACGCGCCGCATCGCGGTCTCGAAGTGCTCCACGTGGTCGCGCATGATCTGCGCCGCGACCTCCCCTTTGCCGAAGGCGACGGCTTCGAGCAGCGCTCGATGCTCGAGCACGGCGTCCCGGAGCTCGCCGGTCTCCTCGAGCGCCAGCATCCAGATGCGCAGCGCGAGTGCGTAGTACTCCTCGAGCGTCGCTTCCAGAAAGTGGTTGTGCGTGCACCGGTAGATCGTGCGGTGGATCCGCTGGTCGAGCGCGATCAGTGCCTTGTCGTCACGTGCCTGTGGCGCGCCGAGCTCGTTCAGGAGCTCGCTCAGACCATCGAGGTCGAGCTGCGTGGCCCGTTCGGCAGCGAGTCGCGCCGCCTCGGGCTCGAGCACTGCGCGCACCTCGCAGAGCCGCGCGAGGTCACGCACGTCGACCGCGGTGACGAAGATGCCGCGCCGCGGATAGACCTCGACGAGCTTCTCCTGCGCGAGCCGGCGCAGGGCCTCGCGCACCGGTGTCCTCCCGATCGCCAGCCGTTCGGTCAGTTCCCGCTCGTTGACCACCGCACCGGGAGCGAGCTCGAGCGTGACGATCAGCTCGCGAATCGCATAGAAGGCCTGGTCGGCGAGCGAGACCGTCGCGCCCGACGGCGGGATCACGGGGCGGGCTATGGCTGCCCTAGCCACGGAGATATATTACTCGTATCCTCGCGTCGAACGTCAGACGACGAAAGGACGGAATGGACACGACGATGCCCTCGTCGCTGGAGATCGCGCAGCAGGCGAAGCTCCGGCCGATCACCGAGATCGCCGCACTCGCCGGTCTCGAGCCCGACGAAGTCGAGTCGTACGGCCGCTACAAGGCGAAGGTCGACCTCGGGGTGCTCGACCGTCTGGCGGCGAAGGCGGACGGCAAGCTGATCGACGTGACAGCGATCACGCCGACCAAGGCAGGAGAGGGAAAGACGACAACGTCGGTCTCCCTCACGCAAGGTCTCGGCCACATCGGTCGCTCGGTCGCGCTGTGCCTACGCGAGGCGTCACTCGGGCCTGTCTTCGGGATCAAGGGAGGCGCAGCGGGCGGCGGCTATACGCAGGTCGTCCCGATGGAGGATCTGAACCTCCACTTCACGGGCGACATCCACGCCATCGGCGCGGCGAACAATCTGCTCGCGGCCATGCTCGAGGCGCACATCTTGCACGGCAACAAGCTCGGGATCGACCCGCTCTCGGTCAGTTGGCGCCGCTGCATCGACATCAACGACCGCGCCCTGCGCGACGTTGCGATCGGCCTCGGTGGCAAGGCGAACGGGTATCCGCGCCAGACCGGCTTCGACATCACCGCTGCGTCCGAGGTGATGGCGATCGCAGCGGTCGCATCGGATCTCCGCGATCTCCGCGAGCGCCTCGGCGCGATCACCGTCGCGCACTCCTACGAGGGCGAGCCCGTCACGGCCGAGCAGCTGCGCGCAGCCGGCTCGATGACGGTGCTGCTGAAGGAGACGATCAAGCCGAACCTCGTGCAGACGCTCGAAGGCCAGCCGGCGTTCGTGCACTGCGGGCCGTTCGCGAACATCGCCCACGGCAACAACTCGGTCGTCGCCGATCGCGTCGCCTTGAAGCTCGCCGACTACGTCGTCACCGAGAGTGGCTTCGGCTCCGACATGGGCATGGAGAAATTCTTCGACATCGTCTGCCGGCTCGGCAACCTCCGGCCCGACGCGGTCGTGCTCGTCGCCACTGTGAAGGCGCTGAAGCATCACGCCAACGACCCGGACGGCGGTGCGGACGCGATCGAGATCGGCGGCGCGAATCTCGCCCGGCACCTGTCGATCGTCCGTGAGTTCGGCCTGAATGCAGTCGTTGCCGTGAACCGTTTCCCGGGCGACACGGAGGACGAAGTCGAGCTCGTTCGAACGATCGCGCTCGAGCACGGCGCCTACGCCGCAGAGGTGAACGACGGCTTCAGCCGGGGAGGCGCAGGCGCTGCGGCGCTCGCCGAAGCGGTCGTCGCCGCCGCCGATGAGCCGGCGAGCTTCGACTTCCTCTACCCGCTCGACGCTCCGATCGAGGACAAGATCGAGGCAATCGCGCGACGCGCCTACGGCGCCGACGGGGTCTTCCTCCAACCGGCCGCACGCGCGAAGATCAACATGTTCAACAAGGCCGGCCTCGACCGCCTGCCGATCTGCATGGCGAAGACCCACCTCTCCCTCTCCCACGACCCGTCGCTCGCGAACGCGCCGACCGGCTTCACGGTCGGCGTCCGCGACCTGAGGGCGTACACGGGAGCGGGCTGGATCGTGGCGCTCTGCGGTGACATGCAGACGATGCCGGGCCTCGGCAAGACGCCGGCCGCGTTCGACGTCGACATCGACGAGCACGGCGAGACGGTTGGTCTCTTCTAACGGCACAGCCACCATGGCCGTCTTGCCGCTGATCAAGGCGGAGGGGATCTGGAAGATCTTCGGCAAGAACGCCGGCAAGGTGATCGGCACCCCCGACGCCGACCTGCCCCGCGCCGAACTGCGTGCGAAGACCGGCTGCGTCGCCGCGGTGAAGGACGTCTCGTTCGACGTGTACCCCGGCGAGATCTTCGTCGTGATGGGGCTCTCCGGCTCCGGCAAGTCGACGCTCGTGCGCACGCTGATCCGCCTGATCGAGCCGACGGCCGGTCGTGTCGAGATCGACGGCCGGGACGTCACGGCCGCGAGCCGCGACGAGCTGCTGCAGCTGCGCCGGCACACCTCGTCGATGGTGTTTCAGCACTTCGGCCTGCTCGCGCACCGGAGCGTGATCGACAACGTGGCGTTCGGGCTGGAGGTGCAGGGCAAGCCGAAGGCCGAGCGACTCGCGCGCGCCGGCGAGGTCCTGCGTCTCGTCGGCCTGGAGGACGCGGCGAACCAGTTTCCCGACGAGCTCTCGGGCGGCATGCAGCAGCGCGTCGGGCTCGCCAGGGCGTTCGCGGTCGACCCCAAGGTGATGCTCTACGACGAGCCGTTCAGCGCCCTCGACCCGCTGATCCGGCGCGACATGCAGGACGAGGTGATCCGGCTGCAGCACGAGACCGGCAAGACGATGGTGTTCATCACGCACGACCTGCCCGAGGCGCTGCGGCTCGGCGACCGGATCGCGATCATGCGAGACGGGCGAATCGTGCAGCTCGGCACGCCCGAGGATCTCGTCGGCTCGCCGGCCGACGACTACGTCGCCAACTTCGTGCGCGACATCCCGCGCAGCCACGTGCTGACGCTGCGCTGGATCATGCGCGACCCAGAGCCGGGCGAGGAGGACGGCCCAAGGCTGGACGTTTCGACTCCCGTCCGCAAGGCTGTCCCCGTGATCGTCGCCAGCGAGCGTCCCGTCTGTGCCGTCGAGGACGGCCGGGTGGTCGGGGTCGTCGACAAGGCCGCCGTCCTCACCGCCATCGCCGGCGAGGGCGAAGGCGACTAATGGCCGTCGCCGAGTCCGTCCGCCCTGCCCCGCGGTCGCTCCCGGCGCCGTGGTGGCGTGGCAAAGCGGGCGTGGCCGTCCTCGTCGTGCTCGGCATGCTCGTCGCTTACTTCCGCTGGAAGAACGCCTGGGCCTGGCCGTCAGCACTGACATGGAACTCGCTCTCGCCGCATCTCGACCGCTTCCAGATCTGGCTGTCGGACAACCGCAACCTGCCGCACCCGAACATCGCGTTCCGGATCTTCAACGGCTTCGCGAGCCTGCTCGACGATTTCGTCTCTTGGCTGACGCGGTTCTTCTATTTCCTCAAGTGGTCGGGCACGACGGCGCTCGGCACCCTGATCGTCCTCCGCTTTGGCGGCCGCAAGGCGGCACTCGGGACCCTCCTCGCGTTCGTGAGCTTCGCGGTACTCGGTCTCTGGGACGACGCCGTCCTGACCTTCTCGCTGATGTTCGCGGCAGTCGGCATGTCGCTCCTCGTGGGCGTGCCGCTCGGCATCGTGGCCGGGCGGTCGGCGCGGTTCAACCGAGCGATCACCCCCGTGCTCGATGCCATGCAGATCATTCCGGCCTTCGCCTATCTGATCCC
>CAWFPX010000002.1:0-16364 GCA_963817765.1 uncultured Thermoleophilia bacterium
GCCATCGGATCTCGGCGAGGCGGGCGCCGCCGTCCGTGACCTGCTCGGCCGAATGAACAGGAACCGCGTGCGTCGCCTACGAGCCGCCGGCTTCGACCGCGTGACCGCAACCCACCTCTCCGAGCTCCACACCCCGAACCTCATGTGACTCTCTCACCACTTGCCGTTTTCGGACAGGTCTGCAATACTGAACTCAATGGTTCAGTATCAGACGACCGTCGACCGGGCATTCGCGGCCCTCGCAGACCCGACCAGGCGCGCCGTACTCGAACGGCTCGGCGGCGGCAGCGCGACGATCAGCGAGCTCGCCGAGCCGTTCGGCATGTCGCTGACCGGGATGAAGAAGCACATCCGGCTGCTCGAGGACGCGAACCTCGTCGCAACGGAGAAGGTCGGCCGTGCCCGCCGATGCACGCTCGTTCCCTACGCGTTCGAGGGCATCAGCACATGGCTGCAGCGGCTCGACCGCTTCGCCCAGGTTGTCCAACGCACGAAAGGAGCACGATGAGCACCACCGTCACTACCCCGAACGAGCTCGAGATCCGCGTCGAGCGGATCTTCGACGCACCGCGGGCGCACGTCTTCTCCGTGTGGACTGATCCAGCGCTGATCCCCGAATGGTGGGGCGACGGGACCGTCGTCGAGGAGATGGACGTCCGTCCGGCGGCACGTACCGGTTCCAGACGGCCTTCGGCCCGGTCGAGGGTGAGTTCCGCGAGGTCGAGCCGCCCGCGCGCCTCGTTCAGACGTTCCAGAACCACCTGCAGACCCTCGTGTTCGAGGATCTCGGCGAGCAGACGAAGCTGACGCAGACGATGCGCTTCGAGACGACCGAGCAGCGGGACACCACGATGCAGTACGGCGTCGAAGAGGGCGCGAAGGCAGGCTTTGCCCGCGTCGACGCGGTGCTGAAGAAGATCGCGGCGTGAGGCCTGCGCTCAGACGCGAGCCAGCAGCGCGGCAAGCAGGCGCTTCCCGTCCGGCGTGCCGTGGCCGGTGCAGGCGTCCCAGCCGAGGCGGGCGCGATAGCCGCCATTCGTTCCCTTGAGGACCGGGTTGAACCCGGTTGGGGCGATGGACTCGTAGAGAAGCGGATTCAGGTAGCCGACTCTGGTTCCGAGCCGCTGGTTCAGACGGGCGACCAGCGCCGCCCACAGTGGCCCGACGGCGCTCGTTCCTCCGAGCGCCTTCAACTCGGGGCCGAGGATCCGGATCAGATAACCGGTATCGGGGTCGGCGTTGCCCGCGACGTCGGGAACGCCGCGACCCCGATGCCGACCCGGGTTGCGCGACTGAGGGACCTTGACCTTGCTCTGCCATGACGGCACCGGGTAGTACTGACTCACGCCCCCGCCGGTCGCGTGGCCGGCGTTGTTCCAGACTGCCTCGTCGAGCTTTCCGTCGGACACCTCCAGGCGAGTGCCCCCGCAGGCGAGGACGTACGGGCTCGATGCGGGGTAGTCGACGTGGGCGCGCTTCGTGCCGACGCCGTCCGTCCAGCCGTTGTCGCCGGAGACGCAGCAAACGGTGATGCCGAGCAAAGCCGCTGCCTGAAATGCCTGATCGAGTGCCGCTCTCGCCTGCTCCGACCAGTTGAACTCCGCATCGCCCCAGCTGACCGAGATCACCGAGGGCCGGCGCTCGTCGAAGACCGCGGTGGTCACGGCATCGACGAAGCCACGATCAGTGAGAGGAGCGAAGTACACGAGCAGCTCCGCGCCGGGGACGATCGCGCCGATCACCTCGACATCGAGCATCACCTCACTATCGGCATGTGGGCGTACCCCGGGCCGGTTCCGCACTCCGTCGACGGAGACCGCGGTGATCTTCGGCAGCTCGAGCCCGAGGTCCGAGAAGTACGAGCGCAGCTCCGCACGGCGATAGCCGCCTCCGAGCTCGATGATCGCGATCCGCTGGCCCTGGCCGTCCAGCCGCGACGGGAAGTTGTACAACCGCGCAACCTCAGACGGCTTAAAGGGCTTGGCCGCGGCTCGTCTCGCACCGGTCGACTGGGCGCGCACCTGCGGATGGGCCTGCGGACGGTCGTCCAGACCGAGAACGGCCTCGACGACCGGGGCGAGGTCGCGAGGGAGGCGCACGACACCTGAGCGACCGCGGTACTCACCGTGTGGCGAGGCATAGCGCGAGAACTTGGTGCCGAACGCAGCTGCCATCGCGCCGACGGTCCCTTCGAGTGCGACGCTGCGACGCGCGACACTCGACTCGACCACGTGGAGCCGGGACTCGCGGGCGAACGCCGCCACCGCTGCGAGGTCCTCGGGATCCGCGCCGTAGACAGCCACGAACGCGGGCAGGTCCATGTGGCGCCGCGCGGCCAACGGCTGCCGACCGAGCTCCTCCACCGAAGGGAACGGAACCGACGACCGCGGCCGGACGATCACCGTCACCTCGGCCCACTCGTCGTGCGGAGCGCCGCCGATGCGGCGCGAGCCGGATACCAGGCGGCGTTTACTGCCGCTGACGACCGTGGTGGCGCGCTTATTCGTCGGTCTTGTGCTCCTTGCGCTCGTGCTGCTTACGCTCGTGCTCGTGCTCGGGCTTCTTGGCTTCGGTGCGCTTGCGCTCGGTCTTTTTGGGCTCACTCGTGTCCCCTTCGCTCGTGTGCCCTTCGAGACTGTGACCTTCAAGGCTGCGTTCGCCGAGCCCGCCTTCGCCGGTCTCTGCCCGCTCATCGCCCACGACTCCTCCTCAGCTTGAGAACGAACACTCTAGACCTCCCGCCTTCAGAGCTCCAACAGGAGCAACCGTGTCCGGTCGGCGTGGGCGATGTTGCCTTTTGCCTCCCAGAGCGCAAGTGCCGCGCGCATCGCCTCGACGCCTTCGCTCGTGCGCCCCGCACCTTGGAGCACTTCGCCGAGCGCGAGCAGGGAATCGCCTCGCAGGTCGATGTACTCCGTCTGTGCAGCGAGCGAGACCGCCTCGCGAGCCATCGCTTCGGCGGCGACAAGGTCGCTGCGGCGTGCGAGCAGCTTGGCCCGGCCCACCCGCAGACGCACCTGCGTGACGAAGTCGTCATCTGCGCCGGTCTCGGCTGCGACATCAAGCAGCTCATCGGCCTCGTCGTAACGCGCCTGCCGGTACATGCACTCCGCGAAGATCGTGGCCACGGTCGACAGAACGTTGCGCCTGCCGGCAGCGGCAAGCGCGTCGTAGCTTTCTCGGAGCCTTCCCTCGGCGATAGCCGGATCGTCGGTCAGCCCCCAGATCCAGCAGCCGACGAAGCCGGCGGCCCAGAGCGCCATGCCGAGATCGGAGCAGTACGACATGCCGCGCGCAAAGAGCGCCTCGCCTTCCAGCGGATCCCCGCGCGCGACGCGCACCACCGATCGCCGCAGCGTCGTCTTCGCCTCGATGCCGAGGCTGCCGGTGCCGCGCGCCCACGCGAGATCGTCCTCGAGCATGGCTTCGACCCGGTCGAGCGGGGTGAAGCCCCACTGGGCGGCGACCGTCCGCACCAGGCGGTGATTGCCCTGTTGCTGCGGGTCGCGCGCCCGCTCGGCGAAGCGGAAGCCGCGCTCCGAGGCCTCGGCCGCCTCGGAGAGCCGTCCGTAGTAGTAGTGGACCATGGCCACGACCTCGGACGCGCGCGCGACACCGGTGTCGTCGCCGAGGCGCTCGAAAACCGGAATCCCTTCCTCTGCCTGACGGAGTGTCGACGCCTCGGCCGAGCGCTCGCCTTGCGTGTAGACGACGAGCCACGCCTCCTCGATCCGGGCCCGCACCGTGAGCCGCTCGTCGCCGAGCTCTTCGGCGGCCTTGATCGCCTCCACCGCAAGCGTCGCCGCCTCCGCAACCCGACCGCTGACGGCCAGAGGCTCGACGAGCTCGAGCAGTACCTCGATCTGCTCGCGGCTCGCCTCGGGGAAGAGGACCGCCGCTCGACCGAGGAGGTTGGCCGCAGCTCCCACATCACCGCGGGCGATGGCGCGACGACCGGCTGCGGCCAGGCGACTTGCGGCCCGTCCGCCGAGCGTGCGAACCTCGTCGTCGAGGACGCCCAGCTCGGAGCGGTACCGGTGGCTCTGTTCGAGGTGGTAGCCGAGGATCTCCTCGTGCTCCGTGACGCGCTCGCCGGCCATCCGTTCGAGCCAGTCGGCGAACTGCTCGTGGAGCTTGGCGCGAAGACTCTTCGCGGTCTCGCGATACGCAGCGTCTCGAACGAGGACGTGCTTGAACCGATATGCAGTCTCGCCGACGAAGCTTGCAGCGACGGAGCGCACCAGGTCCCTGTCCGCGAGATGTTGCAGATCGCTCGGCACGGCGGCTCGCCATGCCGGCTCTGTTAGCTCGACGACGGCGCCGGAGTGGAAGACTTCTCCTTCGACCGCGCCGCGCGCGAGCGTCGCGCGAACATCAGCGTCGAGGCCGTCGAGTCGAGCACTGAGCAACGCCTGCAGGCTCACCGGCAACGCGAGTGCATCCAGGTCGCCCGCCAGCGTGCAGACGCCGCCTGAGAGGCGCAGCACGCCTTCGTCGAGGAGCATCGCGACGAGCTCCTCGGCGAACAGAGGGTTCCCCGCCGACGCCTGAGCAAGACGCGTGCGCACTGCAGGCGGCGAGTCCCCCAGCAGGCTCACAAGGAGCGCGTCGATCGCGCGTCCGCCGAGCGGATCCAGCCGGACCGCGACCTGCCAGTTCGGGCCCAGTTCGAGCAGCTCAGGCCGGGACAGGCAGAGCAGCAGGATCGGGACGTCGGTGATCGCTGCAGGCAGCCCGGCGAGCAGGCCCAGCAGCGTCGGCTCGGCCCAGTGGATGTCGTCGACGACCATGACGAGAGGCCGCGCATCGGCGCGAGCTCCCACGAAGTGGCGGATCGCCCACTCGGTCTCCGGGGCGGTCGCAGAGCCCTCGGCAAGCCCGAGCAGCTGCGCGATCTTCGCGGCGACGACTTGGCCGTTCGCGCTGCCCTCGACGTGGGCCTCGACGAGCGCCCGTGCCTGCGCGACCGAGTGCTCGTCGTGGATCCCGGCCAGTTCTCGCACGATCTCGCCGATCGCCCAGAACGTGATCCCCTCCCCGTAGGACAGGCACCTGCCGCGCACGACCCGTGCGCGGGGACCGACCTGCGCGACGAACTCGGCCGTCAAGCGCGACTTCCCGACGCCCGGCTCCCCGACGACGGTGACGAGACGGCACTCCCGTTGCGCCACGACGGTCTCGAACTCCCGCTCGAGCAGCTGCAACTGGTCATCGCGCCCGGCGAACGGCGTCCCCGTCCGCCGTGGCACCGGCCCGACGGCGCTCACCTGGAGAAGCCGATAGGCCGCGACCGGCTCAGCCTTGCCCTTGGCATCGATCGACGGTGCCGGCTCCGCGTGCACTGCGTCCCGAACGAGCCGGTACGTGCGCTCGCCC
The DNA here is from genome assembly GCA_963817765.1 of uncultured Thermoleophilia bacterium. GTDB lineage: Bacteria > Actinomycetota > Thermoleophilia > Gaiellales > Gaiellaceae > PALSA-600. The sequence continues at coordinate 5,377 of CAWFPX010000002.1, forward strand.
AGCAGCACCTCCCCCGGCCCTGCCGCCTGCTCAAGCCGGGCGGCGACGTTGACCGGATCGCCGGTCACAAAGGTCTCTCGACTCGACGCGTCACCCGCGACGACCTCGCCCGTGTTGACGCCGATCCGCAGGGTGATCGCCCGGCCGACCCGCCGCTCGAACTGCTCACTCAACGGAGCAAGACGGGCCTGCATCTCGAGCGCCGCCCGGCAGGCCCGCAAAGCGTCGTCCTCATGGGCTTCGGGCACCCCGAACACCGCGAGGACGGCGTCGCCCACGAACTTCTCTACGGTGCCCCCGTGCCGCTCGAGCGCGGTGCGCATCTCGTGGAAGTACGAGAGCATCAGGCTCCGAACCGTCTCTGGATCGACCTGCTCGCCGAGGGCGGTCGAGCCGGACAGATCGCAGAACACGAGCGTCGCCAACTTCCGCCGCTCGACCGCTGTCACCGCCAGCGCGGCCCCACAGAAACCACAGTGGCGAAACCCTTCCGGGCTCTCGCGGGCACAGTTCGTACAGGTGAGCACTGCCACAAGCCTATGACCTTCGCGGCGAGCGATACTGACGCGCTATGCCGTTCGTTCCGACTGAGCGCCACCTGCTGCGAGCGAGGGATCTCGTCGATGCCCGTTACGCGGAGCCGCTCGGCGTGGCCGACCTGGCTCGGACGACCGGGCTGTCGCGCGCGCATTTCAGCCGTGAGTTCAGGCGTGCCTTCGGCGAGTCGCCACATGCGTACCTGCAGACGCGCCGGCTCGAGCGTGCCGCGGCGTTGCTTCGCGCAACCGACCGCTCCGTCGCCGCGATCTGTTTCGAGGTCGGCCTGCGGAGCGTCGGCTCGTTCACGACGAGCTTCACCCGCGCTTACGGGATGACTCCGACGGCGTACCGTGAGTCGTTCCCGCCGGCGTCGCAGTACGCGTTGATCCCGGCCTGCGTGTTGCGGGCGCATGGGCGTCCGCAACACCGCACGTTTCGAGAAGACGAAGGAGCAACGCGGCCGTAGCATCGGCTCCTGTTGATCGTCGAGGAAGGGGAATCATGATCAAGATCGGGTTCGCAGGAGTGTGGGTGCACGACCAGGACGAAGCGCTTGCCTTCTACACCACGAAGCTCGGCTGGGAGCTCCGCGCCGATGTGACGCTGCCGGAGCTGGGCAACTACCGCTGGCTGACAGTCGGCCCGCCGGGCCAGCCCGAGGTCTCCGTGTTGTTGAATGCGATTCCAGCCCCGCCGGTACTGGACGCCGCCACAGCCGACCAGATCCAGAGCCTCATGGCAAAGGGCTGGGCCGGGAACGTCCTGCTGACGACCGACGATGCCCAGGCGTCGTACGAGGAGCTCACGGCGCGAGGTGTCGAGTTCAGCGAGGCGCCTGAAGAGCGTCCGTATGGCATCGACTGCGCGTTCCGCGATCCATCCGGCAACCAGTTTCGCCTGACTCAGGTGCGCGAGCCTGCGCTGGTGTGAGGTGAGATGCGCCGGCCGGTCGGCGGAAGCGAGCGCCTGCTCCGCCGACCGGCGACGGCCGGTCGAAGCACTGGGGCTCGAGCCCCCGCGGCGTTAACCTTCCTCCCTTGGCCGCCGACGCGAGTTCCCAGGATCTCCTGAACGAGCTGCGCGTAGCTGCAGGCTCCAGGCCCCGCCTCGACGACCTTGCCGCCGGCGCGCGAATCGACTCCGCCGGTAAACAGCACGGGCTCGAGCGTCTCGAGGTGCTCGTTGAGCGGCTCGGCGAGTTGCATCTGCGGCTCTTCGCCGAGTCGACCCGCTCCGTGCTGCTCATCCTCCAGGGCATGGACGCCTCGGGCAAGGACGGCACGATCCGAACCGTCTTCACCGGAGTCAATCCGCAAGGCTGCCGCGTCGAGTCGTTCAAGGCGCCGTCCGCCGCGGAGCTTGCGCACGACTACCTCTGGCGGATCCACAACCTCTGCCCGGCGCGCGGCGAGATCGTGATCTTCAACCGCTCGCACTATGAGGACGTGGTCGCCGTCCGCGTGCGCAAGCTCGTGGAGAAGAGTGTGTGGAAGCGCCGCTACGAGCACATCCGTTCGTTCGAGCAGATGCTCACGGACGAGGGAACCAGTGTCGTCAAGGTCTTCTTGCATGTCTCGCGGGACGAGCAGCGCAGGCGGCTGCAGGAGCGTCTCGACAATCCCGAGAAGCGCTGGAAGTTTGAAGCCGGGGATCTCGACGATCGCGCCCTCTGGGACGACTTCGTGCACGCCTACGAGGACGCCCTCAGGGAAACCTCGACCGAGGACGCGCCCTGGTACGTCGTGCCCGCAGACCACAATTGGTCACGGAACCTCGCCGTCGCCGAGATCCTCGTGGCCGCGCTCGAGCGCCTCGACCCCGAGGTTGCCGGAGCCCGACCCACTGATCGAGAGGGCGCAGATCGTTTGAAGCCGGCGGCCTCGCCCTCGCGGCTACGGTGCAGAGGTGAGCGATTACAACCGCTCGATCATCGACGAGTTCCGAGCCAACGGCGGCCGCGTCGGCGGTCAGTGGAAAGGCCGCGACCTGTTGCTCTTGACGACGGTCGGCCGCAAGAGCGGTCGCGAGCACACGACACCCGTGGCGTTCACGCGTGTTGGCGATCGCTTGCTCGTCTACGCGTCGAAAGGGGGCGCACCGACGCATCCCGACTGGTACCTCAACCTCCTCGCGGAGCCGCAGGTGACACTCGAGGTCGGACCGGATCGATATCGCGCGATTGCGAGGCCGCTCGAAGGGGAAGAACGCGATCGCGAGTTCGCAGCCCAGGTCGCGCGCAACCCGACCTTCGGCGACTACCAGCAGGGCACCGATCGCGTCATCCCGGTCGTCGCACTCACGCGTGAACAGCACTGATGGCGCGACGCCACCATCCGTGGAAGACTGCATTCGTGTTCGAGGCGACGCGGTGAGCGGCCCGCAAGGCCCGATCGATCCGATGGTCGCGGCCGAGCGGCCGATCGACCCGCAGGTCCGGATCGGGCACGTGCACCTGCGGACGGCGGACATCGACCGGGTGCGGGCGTTCTACGTCGACATCATGGGCTTCGACGTCGTCCACGAGGCACGCGACGTGCCCGGCTGGGGCACGACCGGCGACATCCTCTTCGTCTCGGCCGGTGGGTACCACCACCACCTCGGGTTCAACACCTGGAAGTCGGCCGGTGGACCGCCGCAACCCGACGGCGTCACCGGGCTGCACCATGTCGCGCTCAACTTCTCGACGCGGTCGAAGCTCGCGGAGACCGTCGGACGGCTCGTCGATGCCGGGGTGCCGCTGCGACAACTGACCGACCACGGCACCCACCTCGCCGTCTACCTCAGTGATCCGGACGGGAACGACCTGGAACTCGCGTGGGACAGGCCGCCCGACGAGTGGCCGCGCTGGGGATCGGCCGACGCACCCGCGATCGACGCGCCGTTCGATCTCGAGACGCTGCTCGCGAGCCGCTGACGTCACGGGCGGTCTTGAATCGCCCTTGGCCGGTGTACGAGAATCCGAGGCCGTGGGAGCCCCGGAGTACCACTTCCTCGACCACTGGCTCGTCCCGTACCCGATCGAGGCGGTCTACGAGCTGATGGCCGACGTCTACGGCTATCCGACGTGGTGGGGGGACGTCTGGGTCTCGACCTCGGGACACTCCGGGCCGCCGTCGCCGGGAGCCCGCACCCAGGTCGTCGCGCACGGGTACCTGCCGTACCGCCTCCGCTACGAGTTCGAGTGTGTCGCTGTCGACGCCCCGCACCGCATCGACAGCACCCTCCACGGCGACTTCGAGGGATCCGCATCGCTCCTCTTCGCCGAAGCCGACAGCGGGACGAACGTCATTCTCGACTTCCGCCCACGCGTCAACAAGCGGGGCGTCCGCCAACTGACGCCGCTTCTCCGCCCGATCTTCCGCTCGAACCACGCCTGGGCGATGCGTCGCGGTCAGCAGCGGATCGCCGAGCGCCTCCAGGGCTGAGGCGAAGTACGTTGCCGCTACGCCTGGAGCCTGCGCAGGGCGATCTCCCGGGCGCGGCTCGACGTCTCACCGTGGCCGGTCACGGCGACCAGGAAAGGCTCCCGTTCGACGGCGACGAGACGCGTGTCGGTGAGGGCGGTGACGGTCGCCGTACGAACCCCGTCGCGGAGGAGCGCGATCTCCCCGAACCCCTCGCCGCGACCGAGTTGCGCGACCGTCGCGCCGTCCCGGGAGACCTCGACGGTTCCGTCCGCGATTCCGTAGTAGCGGTCACCGCGCTCTCCCTCACTGACGATGGTTGCTCCCCTGGCGACCGAGAGGTCGATCGTCGCGTTCGCGACGCCCTCGAGCGCCGATACCGGCAGAGCGCGGAAGAGCTGTAGCGACCGGAGGAGCGCGATCGTCACTACCGGGACGACAACGGCGCCGTCAACGCGTAACAGGAGTCGCAGCCGGAGCAGCACGAGCGCCGGCACGACTGCTCCGGCGAAGAGAAGCGCAGCCGTCGTCCCGGAGACGGCGATCAGCAACGAAACCGCAACCGAACCGACACCCCAAGCGGCCATCGCGAGTCCCTCCTTGAACGCGAACACCCGCGCGAGCAGATCCGTCGCCGTGACCCGCTGCAGGAGGGTCTGACCGGTCACCTCGAGGAGGCTGCGTGAGACTCCCGCGATCGCCGCCACCGAGAACGCGACAAGGACGGAGGTCGCGAGACCGAGGACGACGAACCCAATCCCGGCTGTAGCCCCCGCGCCGAAGAGCACGGGCACCAAACGTGCACGTCCGACGAGGGTGAGCGACGCGATCGCGCCGACGACCGCTCCCACGCCGTGCGTTGCAGTCAGATAGCCGGCACCCGACGCGCCGATCCCGAGCGCGCCGAGCGAGAGAATCACCGCCAGCACGTCGAACGCCCCCACCATCACGAAGGTCGCAGTCAGCACGAGCACCACCTCCCTCGGCGCTTCCGCGTGAACAAGCGCGCGGCCACCCTGGCGCAGCCGGCGAACCTCATCGCGAAGACCCTCTGTCTCGTCGCGGGCGAGTGGCGGGACGATGCCGCGCAGAGGGAAGACGAGGAGTGTCGCGCCCGCAAGCGCAAGCGCACCGGCTGCGTACACGGCGCCGGGCGTCGAGAAGGCGAGAATGACGCCGGCGAGCGCCGGAGCGAGCACCAGGCCGACGCTCAGCACCCAGCCGGTGACGGCGTTGAGCGCGACGAGTTGCTCCGTCGTCCGAGCGACACCCGGAGCCGCCACTGCGTACGCCGGATGGGTGACCGTCAAGACCATGGCCGTCAGCGCAGCGAGTACATACACGAGCGGCGGCGGCGCTCCGGCCAGAAGCGCACCTGCGGCCGCCCCCATCGCAATCGCCTGAGCGACGTATGCGCCGAACAACACTCTGCTCGCGCCAAAGCGGTCGATCAGGGGTCCTGCGGCAGGCGCGAGCAGCGCGGTGGGGATCAAGATCAGGAACGAGACAAGGCCTGCGGCCGTGCCGCCCCCGTGGTCGAACGCGTAGACCAGGATCGCGACCCAGGGGCCGAACTCCGCGAGACGGTACAGAGCCAGCGCCAGTACAACCCGACGCATCGTCCGATCACCGGCCAGAGCCAGAACCATCGAGCGAGAGCATGCCACCCGCGTCAGAAATGACCCATCTGCGTCAGTCGTCGGGCGCAATCGCTCGGTTAGAAAGGCCAGGTCGGCAGTCCTTGCCGGCCCGCGGGCAGAGTCGCATGCGGATGACGCAGGAGCGAGATGAGCAGCACGCCGATGATCACCGAGGGGGACGACGGCCCCTCGCAGAAGAAGCGCACACGAAGGGTCGGTTGGGCGTGGTTCGCCGGCGCCGACGGACGTGTGTTGGCGCTCGTCCCCAGCGAGCGGAGCTTCCTCGACGCGCAAGGCCTCGTGATCGCCGCGATGGCGTGCGTCACCGGCTTTGCGGTCGCAGTCGCCGGCAGCGGCTGGTGGAACGTCCCGATCACGCACATCCTGTGGCTCGGGGTCGTGTGGGCCGCTGTCATCTGCATCATCGACCGGCTGATCTACAAGAGCTTCGGAACGGGCCGGCGCGCAAATCTCATGCTCGCGGTGCCCCGCGCCGCGCTCTCGGTGATGCTCGCCCTCGTGCTCGGCCTGCCAATGGTGCAGTTCATCTTCAAGCCGTCGATCGCGAACCAGTTGAGTGAGACGAGCGCCCTCGCGCAGAAGGACGCACAGAAAGCGGCGATCACGTTCTACGAGCCGAAGATCAAGCAGGCGACCACGCAGATCGCCGCGATCCAAAGCAGCGAGACGACACTCGAAAACCGGATCAGCAAGTACACGCGGCTCGCGGGTTGCGAGTCGAACGAGCCGTCCTGCTCGCACACGCACCGCACGGGATGCGGTCACTGGTGCCAGTACTACGGCAGGCAAGCGAGCATCGCTCGCGCCACGCTCGATCGAAGCCGGCCCGCCAACCGGATGAAGACCGCCACCCTCAGGGCGAAGATCGGCGAATGGCAGCGGGCTGAAGCGACCGAGACGAGGACGCGGGTCGGCGCGATCGCCCACGACCAGGACCTGCTCGCCAAGGCGCAGGCACTGTCGACAATCGAGAAGCAGCACCCGGAGGTCAGCAGGTACGTCCTCTTCGTGCTCGGGCTCTTTGTGTGCCTCGATCTGGTCGCACTCGTGATGAAGCTGTCGCACCTGTTGATCACCGGCGCCGTGTACGAAGAGGTCGCGGCCGCGCTCCGGGAGCGGGACCGCCTCGAAGCGCACCGCCTGCGCGCAGAGGTCGCCGTCCTGCGCAAGCGGATCACCGGAGAGGCACGCGCCGACGAGGACGTCGACGAAGTGCGCATCGACGTCGAGCGCACCCGCAGGATCAGCGACGAGCAGGCGAAGTTCGGCCCGCAGCGCCCCGGCGTCGCTCTCAGTTAGAGGCTAGAGAATCGCGCGCGGGTAGGTCTTCGCGGCGATCGCTGCGGTCACGCAGAGGAAGCCCACGCCCACGGCGAAGTCGAGCCACAGCGTCCCACCCGCCGAGATGCCGAGGAGCAACTGGCGCATGCCGTGAACCTCATACGTGAGTGGATTCACGTGCGCGACGACGCGAAGCCACGCCGGCATGATCGCGAGCGGGATAGAGGGCGCTCGACGCAAAGAAGAGCGGCATCAGGATCAGCTGGCCGATCCCCATGAACCGTTCGCGGGTGCGCACGAGAGACGCGAGGATCATCGACAGGCACGCGAAACCGCCGGTCCCGAGCACGAGCAGGACGAGCGCCCCCGCGATATCGAGCACCTGCCAGCGGAGCGAGATCCCCGTGATCGCGATCACGACCAGGAGCACGGTGGCCTGCGTGAGCGCCCTGATGCCCGCGCCCGTCGCCTTGCCGAGGACGATCGCGAGCCGCGGAACCGGCGTCGCGAGCAGCCGTTGCAATTGGCCGACATCGCGTTCCCAGATCACTGCGAGGCCGAAGAAGATTGCGATGAACAGCGCCGCCTGTGCCATCACCCCCGGCGCGAGGTAGGCGCGATAGTCGTGGAAGCCGCCGGCCAGTGGCGGTTCCGGCGCAGGGCCGTCCCGAAGATGAAGAGCCAGAGGAGCGGCTGCACCGACCGCGTGAAGATGTCGAGGTGGTCGTGGCGCAGCTTGCGGAGCTCCGCCCACGCCATCGCGACGGTGCCCTCGCGCAGCCACATGAGCCGGCCGCCGAGCGCGTGCAGGCGGAGCTCAGCCGAGCCGGCGCGAAAGTCTACGGCTGGCGCGGGCATCTCTGAAGCTCCCCCCTTCCTCGATTCTGTGGCCGGTCGCCTCCGTGAAGACGTCCTCGAGCACCGGCACGTCGAACTGGCTGCAGGAGCTCGCCGGGCGATCCCTGCGCGACGAGCACGCCGAGGTCGATGATCGCGATGCGCTCGCAGTGGCGCTCGGCCTCTTCCATCTGGTGCGTCGTCACGAGCAGCGTCGTGCCTGCCTCCTCGCGCAGCGCCTCGAGCCGCTCCCAGACGAGCCGGCGTGCCGTCGGGTCGAGGCCGACGGTCGGCTCGTCGAGGAACAGCACCTGGGGTCGATTGAGGAGCGCGGTCGCGATCTCGAGCCGGCGCAGCATGCCGCCTGACAGCGTGCGCCCGAGCCGGTCGAGGAACGAGCCGAGATTCATCGTCTCGACGGCCTCCGCGATCCGTCGCCGCTCGCTCCGCGACGCACCCCGGTCACGCGCGCGTAGAACTCGAGGTTCTCGTGCGCGGTGAGCGCACCGTCGATCGAGATCGCCTGCGGGACGTAGCCGATCACCCGACGCACCGCGAGCCCGTCCCGCACGACGTCGTGGCCGGCCACGACCGCCCGCCCCGCAGTTCGGGCGCAGCAGCGTCGTGAGCACGCGAATCGTCGTCGTCTTCCCGGCGCCGTTCGGGCCGAGCAGCCCGAACACCTCGCCGGCTCCGACGGCGAACGACACGCCGCCGACCGCCTCGACCTCGCCGAAACGCACGACGAGACTGTCGACGATCACCGTCGGCTCGGTCACCGGGCCACCAGCTCCTCACTCCTCGTCCGGAGCGCCGCTGCAGCCTTGCCCGTCAGGCGGACGAGCTCGCGCCTGCTCGCTCGGCTCGAGGGCGGCGAGCACCTCGCAGAAGAAGCGTTGCCGACGGGCGGCGACCTCCGCAACGATCTCGGCGCCCGCCGCGGTCAGCCCAACGAGGGTCGCACGGCGGTCGCCCTCCTCGCTCCGGCGCTCGGCCACTCCCATCGCCTCGAGACGGTCGACGAGCCGGGTCGCTGTCGTCTCGTCGACGCCCGACGCGGTCGGCGAGCTCACCGATGCGAAGCCACTCCTGCTCTGCCAGCACATCGAGCGCCCGCAGCTTGCTCGGCGTCAGTTGCGACGGCAACCCGGGATGCAACGACGCCTGCAGCCTGCGGCTCGCGAGGGTGCGACCGAGTTCACGCCAGCGGTGCGAAAGCTGGTCGGCGAGGCGGCGTTGCTCGCGGGTTGCCCGCATAGCTGCACTTACAACAATCGGATGTTGCAGGCACTCACAACCGCCTGCCGACCTGCGGCGCACCGTCGTGGACGGTCCGTGGCTACCATTCCCGCATGGCTCTGGCCGGTGACGGTGACCGAGAGCGTGCTGTTGCGTCTCTGCGAGAGCATTTCCTGCTCGGCAGGCTGACGCTCGAGGAGCTCTCGGCTCGCACCGAGCTCGCACTCCAGGCCCGTTCGCTGCAGGAGCTGCGCCGCGCGCTGGCCGGACTTCCTACGTTCACCGTGCGCGCGGCGGCGCAGTCTGCCGTCCGCGGCGGGATGCTCGTGCTGTTCACCGGCGCTTGGCTCATGTTCAGCCTCGCCCTGCTGCTCGTGCTGGGGCTGACGGCGCTGATCCACGGCGCGTCCGCGCCCGAGCTGGCCGCCTTCCTCGTCGTCTGGCTCGTCCCGACGTATCTCCTCTCGCGACTTTGGCGTGGAGTGCTGCCGCGCCACCACTCCCACACGTAACCAGGCCGCGGGCACCTCAGTGCCCGATCAGGTGGATGACGCCGACAGCGTCGAGGCCGTTCAACATCGAGTTGCACGGCTAGCGCCGCCAGCAGGAAGCCGAACACCTTCTCCGTGATGAGCATCCGGCTCTCGTCCAGGTGGTCGGCGAGCATCTTCCGCAGCACACGCGCCTTCGTCTTCGCGTCCATGCCCGCGGTGAGCTCGACGAACGGAACGAGCGCGATCTTGGGGCCGATCCCGATCAGCAGGAACAGGAAAATGTCGAGAACGACGTAGATGTCGAAGGGCGTCGAGTCCATTCGTCGTCAGTCGCCGTCCTGCTGATCCGCTGAAGATCGCAGTCGGGCGGTCGGCATCGACCCGTTCGGCTCAGCCCCTCGGCTCAGGGCAGGACGGGCTCGCGCCTGACGATCGAGCCGACCGCCATGTCGAGCAGCACGGTGACGACCGAGAGAATGATCGCCGCCCAGATCGCCGTCCACCAGAAATTGTCGATCGTCAGATGGCTCGACCAGCGAGCGGTCAGCTTGCAGCAGCAGTGCATTGATGATCACCGAGAAGAGCCCGAGCGTGGAATCCGAAGCGGGAACGTCACGATCCGCAAGATGGTTCCGAGCGACGGCGTTGATGACGCCGAAGAGCAACGAGACCCAGAGATACCAGCGAGACCACCGGAAACGCTCACGCCCGAGAGGATCCAGCTCATGATCGCGAAACACACACGCGAGAGACGGCCGAGGTGATCAGGAGTGAGCGAAGCATCGAGCGAGCGCGACCCTACAAGGTCCGAACGGGCGCGCCCCTTGTCGCTCAGTCCGGGTGCTCTCGGGCGGTCGACCTGTTCTGGGTCAGACGAGCCGAGTTCAAGTGCGCGACGAATCTCCCGTGCTGCCGCAGTGAGTTCGTCGGCTCCTCCCTCGATCGAGTCTCGCCACTCGCTGCGGCAGCGACTCGACCGCGAAGGCCCTGAGCGATTGATCGTCTAGGACTCTGCCGCTCGGCCCAGTGCACCGACGATGGTGCAGGACGCGCGCTTTGGCGAGCTCGAACTGATGCTGTCCACGTCGCCCCGCCGTCGCAGCATCGCCAGGCGCTCGAGCTGGTCGATCACCGGCCCGTTCCCGTCTGCTCGACCTTGGCCAGCAGCGACTGGAACGGCGAAGCTCGCCGAGGGCGAGTTGGTAGCCGGTGCGCGACGATGCCGGATGGCAGGAGCTTCGGCTGTCGAAGAACGTCGCGCACTTCGAGGTGTACTTCGGCCCGCGGGCCGCGTTCTCGCCCTGGAAGCTCGGTGAAGTTCGATCTCGATCCAACTCGAGGTGAGGGTACTGCCGACCCGAGTCCGGTCACGTCGTGTCAGTGATGTCGCCGAACATCGCGCCGAACGTCGACGGCGTAGACCCGCGCTTCAGGATCGATACGATCGTCAACAGCACCAGGGCGTGACCAACTCCCCGCACGCAGAAGAGCAGCGTTCTTCGTCGGGCGGTGTCGAGGTCGATCGCGACACA
>CAWFPX010000003.1:0-29038 GCA_963817765.1 uncultured Thermoleophilia bacterium
CTCTTTTGTTTAAGGCGTTTCTGAGGCTCTCGAGCACTTACGGAGTTCCCCGGACGACACACGCGCTTCGCGGATCGCTGTCGAGGGGTCGGTCATTTACGCAGTCTCACATCAGGGGTTTGTCCAACCGCGCTTGGATCCTTTGATAGACCTCCGCTGCAGGACGCACGATCAGCCGAAGTTGCGCCCCTTTTGATAAGGGCTTCGACTTCTTCAACTCTGACTTCTGCTTCCGCTTGCCCGGAGTCGGCTTCGGACGACCTCGCCGTCGGCGTGGACAACTGCGTCGTGGACTGCCGCGTGATCGTCGAGCTGACCGGGTTCGAAGGTAAGATGGTATGTGACACGACATGCCGAACGGCCAGCCGAGACGACAGCTCGATCCGTCCCGCGGGGCGGAACTGTTCGGGTTCCACGCGCGCACGTCGCTCCGCGACGGGCTTCCGCGGACGATTGACTGGTATCGGCAGCACGCTCTCATCCAAAGCTGAAGCGCAGCAACCCGCGCTGAAGGCGCCGGCGCTCCGTCGCGCGAGCGGTTGGACGATCGCGGCGCTCCTCGCCCTCGTCCCGGCGAGCGTCGTCTACGCGCGGTCGATCAGGACGGCGCCGAACTACGACGAGGAGGTGTACCTCGCGACGATGCGAGAGCTGCACCGCGGTGTCGCGATCGGCCCCGTGTTCCTCTCGCAGCCGCCGGGTTGGGGCTGGCTCCTCGACGGGATCGGCGCGACGACGAGCTCCATCTCGGACGTCCGCGCCGTGATGGTCGGCTTCTCGCTGTTCGCGTGCGTTGCAGCCTGGACGCTCGGCCGACGCGTCGGCGGCCCGCTCGGCGGGGCGATCGCCGCCGGCACGCTCGCGATCGCGCCGCCCTGGCCGGCGATGGCGACGCGGCTCGAGGCCGAGGTGCCGTCGACGACGCTGGCGGTGTGCGCGCTCGCGCTCGCGGAGCCGTTCCCCCTGGCCGCGGGGGCGACGTTCGCGCTCGCGGTCTCGATCAAGCTGTACGCCGTCTCGGCTGCCGTCCCGCTCGTCCTGCTCGCGCGGCACAGGCTGGGAGCATTCGCCCTCGGAGCAGGCATCGCCACGGCCGCGGTCGTGCTGTCGGTGGCGACGCATCTCGGCGACGTCTGGCACGACGCGTTCCTGTTCCACCTGAAGGGTCGCAGCGAGGCGGGGCCGGTCGGCGAGAACGTCCACCGGGTCGTGCACTTCTTCGACCTGCGCACACCGTTCGCCGTCGTGGCGGCGGTGGCGATCGGCACCGCGATCGTCGCGCTCCTCCTGCGGCGGCCGTGGCCGATCCCGTGGGAGCTCTGGACCTGGCCGCCGGCCGCAGCCGTCGCCCTGATCGGCGAGCGCCCGATCTTCGACCACAGCCTCGAGATCCTTGCGGCGGCGTGGGCGCTCCCGGTCGGGGTGACGCTCGCGGGTGCGACCGCGAAGACGACCGGGCGAGCGCGCCTGGCCGTCGGAGCAGCCACGGCGATCACAGTGGCCGGCGCACTCGTCCAACAGTGGAGTCACCTCGGCTCCGTCGCGCCGAACCCCGACGTGCGCGCCGCCGTCCGGCAGCTGCGCGCCCTCTATCCGCCCGGCACGCTCGTCGCCTCCGACCATCAGATCGTCCCCTACCTGGCGCACGATCGAGAGCCGCCGCAGCTGGTTGACGTCTCCGCGGTGCGCGTCGAGAGCGGTGAGCTCACGACCGCCGAGCTCCTACGCGAGTCACGCGATGCGAAGGCGTTCGTCGTCGGCCGGGCTCTGAGGAGCGAGCCGCCCGTTCTCGCGGCGCTCGCGAACCGATACCGGCGTCGGATCGTGCTCGGCACGATCACGATCTACGCCGACCCACGGTGATCGACCGCCTGCGCGCCCTCGGTACCTGGCCGCTGCTCGCGGCGGCGTGCGTGCTGCAGCTCATGGTCGTCGCCGCGATCGCATTCGCGAGCACCCACAACCATCTCGTCTGGTACAGCGGCGGCGACGCCACCGAGTACTGGACCTCCAGCTGGTCGCTGGGCCACGGGACGATCCCGCAGGCCTACGTCGGCTACGGCGTCCCGTTGGCGTACGCGTGGCTGCCGCTCCTTGGGGCCGTGACGATGCTTGCAGGGCTGCCGACGATCGTCCTCCTCCAGGGGATCGTCCTCGTGGTTCTCGCCACGGTTCTGGTGTTCGGGATCGGCGACCTGCTGTACGGCCGCGCGTACGCCTGGCTCGCGCTCGCGCTCTGGATCGTCGGGCCGCTGCTCCTCCTCTGGGGCTTCGACGCCGACTATGCGCCGGAGTTTCGAGATCTCTTCCTCGCACCGCACTGGTACGGCCTCACGAACATGGCCGACATGCCGTCGGTCGTGGCGGTGCTCGCGACCACCTGGGCCGGGTTGCGCGCCTACGAACGACGAACGGTCGAGGACGGCGCGCTCACCGGCCTGTTCCTCGGCGCGGCGATCGGCATCAAGCCGTCGAACGCGTTCTTCGTCCCCGCCCTGGTGGTCCTGCTGCTCGCGTCGCGCAGCGTGAAGACGATCGTCGCAGTCGGTTTCGCGGCCGTGCCCGCCCTCGTCACGCTTGCGTTGTGGAAGGACAAGGGGCGTGGCTTCCTGCCGATCACTTCCTCGACGGCGCCACCGGCGCGCCTGGCGGCCGGCCGCGACCCTATGCTCGCGTTCGGCAACTCGTACGTGCACTTCGACTCCGCGCACCTCGGGATGGTTCTCCACGACCTCTCCGGCGTGTTCTGGAGCCTCCGCTTTCTGGAATTCCTTGCGATCGCCGGCCTCCTCGGCGCACTCCGGCGCTCCTGGGTCAAAGGAGCGTTCCTCGGCGTGTGGTTCGCGGCGTTCGTGATCGTGAAGGGGAGCAGCACGCTGACGTCGATCGCGGCCGTCAACTTTTTCCGGTACGTCGAGCCCGGGCTACCCGCCTTCGTCTTCCTGAGCGCGTCGATCGTCTTCCTCGTTCCGCGGCGCGGCGCGGCGTTCGCGCGGCCGGCGCCAGCGGACACGGCGGGTCGATCGCGTTGGCCGCTCGCAACGGCAGCGGTCGTGCTCGGCCTCATACCGCTCGTCCTGATGGCTGCGCTCCCGGCTGCCTCGTCGGCGAAGTATGTGCGCGACAACACGCTCGGAAACGACGCGCCGCTGTCGAGTTCGCTGGCCGCGACCGCCACGGCGTCGGGTGCGCGCGTCCTCCTCGATTGGCAGCCCGTGGATGAGTCGTCGACGAGCGTCTACTACGTCGTCTATCGGTCCGACAGCCCGAACACCTGCACGTATCCATCCGAAGGTGCGAAGGAGTGCGACCTGCAGATGACGGCGATCGGCTACACGCGACGCGCCTCGTACGTCGACCGGCCCGGCCCCGGCAGGCACTGGTACCGGATCGGGCTCGAGGCGAACTTCCGCGACCGACTCGACGGCAGTGACCTGATGCTGGTCGGGCCGGTTACTGCGGCGGGCGGTTGAGCTTCACCTCGAGCAGCGCCAGTCGCTGCGCGAGGAGGACGTTCTGGTCGGAGAACCGCGAGATCGGTCGAACAGTGCAGCCCCACGAGGATGACGAACAGCAGCCCGACGTCCAAGGGCGCCGCGGTGGGAAAGCCGTGCACGCCGAGCCAGCCGGCGATCGTGTTAGGCCGCCACGCCAGGCCGACAGCACGACGAGCACGGTCCCGCTCCGGCGTTAGCGAGTCCCGGTAGTGCTTCGCTTCACGCTTACGTTCGGCTCGTGACAAAGGTGCCCGTGGAGCAAGTTGGACATGAATTCGGTCTAAGGCCTTTGCCTGTGGCTGCGTCTCATCGTTTGAGGTCGCAGGCTCGATCCTGCAGGGGCATCTCGTGTCATACGTGTGTCATCGATCCTCGTGTGGAAGCGTCGCACGATCCTCAGTCACTTTTGCGCGAATCGCGGAGACTAGGTTTCACTCGTACTGAAGGGGTCGGGAGTTCGAGTCTCCCCGTCGGCTCTTCTTCCCCGCCTACCCGCACCCTGAAGGGATTGAGGCCGGGCGCGTTCACGTGGGCACGGCGACCCTCAGGAACAAAGAGGGCCGCACCCGTTGGCAGGCGAGCTACGGGCGCGGCCCTGACTCGGGAGAGGGAACTACCGAGTCGTGCTCGTCAACGTAACGGCCGATCCCTGACGGCAACCTTGCTAGTTGACGGCGGACGATGACTGTTGCGCAACCGCGCCGGCGGTCAGTGTTGGCCGTCGTCGCTCTGCTCGTACGGGTAGTGCTTCGAGCGGTCGCCGGCGTCCCAGTCGGCGCGGAGGCCCGGCGTGGCCAGGTCCCAGTCCGGGCGGATCTCCTGCGTCACCGCACGAAGGTCGCGCCGGAGGTCCTCGGTCGAGGGCCTGCCCCAGTACCAGTAGCCGTTGTAGACGCTGTGGATGACGAGGCCCGGCTTCAGCACGAGCGTGTGCGGGATCATCGGGTCGTGGTGGGGGTCGGTGTACTCCTGGATGTCGAGGTCCTTCTGAACCTTGCGGCCCGCATCGGAGAGGAACGTCCACTGGGCTCCGACCGAAAGCCGGAACTCGTTGATCTCGAGAATGCTGTCCGTCGCGATCGTCACGACCTGTGTGTAGGCGACCGCGACACGCGGATAGAAGGCCGCCAGCTCGAGATGCTGCTGGTGATCTCTCGGGCAGTAGTGGCCGCGCGAGAGGACGAGGATCATCGGGTCGTTCCCCTGCAACTCGCTCAGTGTTCGCCGGGCCTTCGCGTGGTCGGTCAGCTCGTAGTCGGGAAAGACCCCGCCAGGTGTGATGTCGGCACGCACGGTGTACCCCCTCGGTTGTCCTCACTGAATGCAGCCGGATGAGCCCGGAAACGCTTGCTGCACGCGCAACGCGTATCGACGAATCCTAAGCGACTTCGGCAGGCGGGACGCGCGGTGTCAGTCGGCGAGCTCGAGGACCGAGAGGGCGAAACTCAGCGGCGTCACGCGAGCAGTGCCTCGTCGACCGAGTCGCGCACCAGCAGGTGCCGGTCGAGGCCGCTGATCTGCAGCGTCCTGCGCGTCTCGAGCTGAGGCGCGGCGAGGAGCAGCGCATCCGGGCCGAGCTGCGACCGCGCTTCGATCAGCACGCCGAGCGCTGTCGAGTCGACGAACTCCACAGCCGTCAAGTCGATGACGACCCGGCGCGGCTCGCTCTCGATTGCCGCCGTGAGCGCTGTCCGGACATCCTCGACGTTGTACAGATCGATCTCACCCGCGAGGCGGATGATCACGGCCCCGTCGCGCGCCTCGACGCCGACCACTGGATGCTCGCGCAGCGGTGACATCAGATCGTCGCTCGAATCGCTCATTTCCACTCCCTCTCATCGAGCTCGGGGACGCTCCTTGGGACGGATTGAACCACCCGTCGAGGCGGCCGCGCAACCCGACGGCAGCCAACGGGCGCGGAGTAGTATCGGGAGACGATGCTGGCGCTCCTACGCAGGAGAGGGCTTGCGACGTTTGCACTCCTCGTCGTCGTTACCGAGGTGACGGGACGGAGCTTGACGGCGCGGCTCGACCGTGCGCTGCACGTCGCGCCGCTCGCCAACTCGGGTGCCGACTACTACCCGTTCCTCCTGATCGCAGTGAAGGCCGTGACCGCCCTGGCCCTCGCCGCGCTGCTCGTGCGGGCGATTCGTGCTCGAGCGACCGCCAACGCGGGCGGGAGCCTTCTGCGCAAGGTCGGTCATCGCCACGACGGCCGCGCACCGCGACTGCATGCGACGCTCTCGCCGCGGATCGGGCTCGCGGCCTTTGCCTGCACCTCCGTCGTCTATCTCGTCCAGGCTGACATCGAAGGGCGCGGCGGCCGGACGGTGGCCGCTCTTCTCGCCGCTTCTGCACACCTACGCTCTCCCGGTCTTCGCTGCGCTGGCGGTCCTGGTCGCGTTCGTCTGGAGCTTCGCGCGGTGGCTGCACGACGTCGAGGACTTCGCCGACCGCACGCTCGAACGGGTGCGGCGGATCCTCACCGCCGTCGGTCCCTCCGCGCTCGCGCTACGCGCGGCCTGGTGACGACGGCGCTCCGCGCCGCCGTTTCGGGCTCGCGTTCGAATCTCGACCTCCTCCACTCGCTTCCTGACCTGCAGCCGCCCGGCCCGAGGGCCGCGGCGGCGTTGTCGTCAGAGGATCTTGCGAAGGAGGAGGAGTGGACAGTTCGTACACACACGACGTCGCAGCGGGACGCACCCGCAACTCGGTGCGCGCCCAGGCGGTGTTGATGCTCGGCCCCGTCACAGTTGCCGCCGGCTTGATCTGGGCGTTCTTCCAACCGGAGCGCCTGACGCTCCTGCACCCGAGGGGCCAGGGCTTCTGGTGGCTCGTGCTCGAGCCGCAGCTGCTCCTGATGGTCGCGGGCCTCGCGTTCGCGCTCGTCGTCGCACGGCCGTTGCTCACTGACCTGGAAGCGCATGATGCAGCCGCACGCTGAGATGGTGCACTGGCTCTTCGCGGCGGGGATTCTCCTCGTCGGCCTCTGTCTGCTCTGTGAGGCGATCGTCGGCGAGGAGGTGTGGCGGATGCGCACGTGGCGCGCATATCTCTGGCCCGGGCTTGCGTTTGGACTCGGTGTCGCGCTCTGGCCCGTGATGACGTTCTTCACCAACTCGGCCATCCACATGTACGCACACGGATCGTGGGCCGAGGTGCTGATGCTCGCCGGCGGTGCGGAGCTCGGGCTCGTGCACGGACGACTCCGCTCGCCGCTCTGGCGGCTCACCTGGCCACTTGCATTCGCTGTCACCGGGATCGCGTTCATCGTCCACGAGCAGAATCCGTGGTTCTTCGCGCGCTCCGCGTTCCTCCACCACCTGCTCGGGTGGACCTTCCTCATCTCGGCGCTGGTGCCGCTCGCACTCGTGTGGCGCCCCCATTCCCTCGCGCTGCGCTCGGGCTTCGCCGCGGTGATGATCGCCGTCTCGGTGATGTTGTTCTGCGACCGCGACGTCGCGCCCGTGTTCGGCCATCTGTCGCCGCTCGCCGGGCTGGAACACCGATGAGACGCATCTTGCTCGTCGTCCTCGCGGCGCTCGCGCTCCCGGCCGCCGCCTCCGCCCACGCGACGCTACGGTCGACAACACCTCACTTCGGCACCGAGGTGCAGTCGGCTCCGCGCGAGGTACGGCTGCACTTCGACCAGCACGTGACGATCCTGCCGGGCGCGATCCGTGTGTTGAACGGCGTCGGGAAGAATTTCGCCGGCCCGTCGCGAACGAGCGGGACCGACGTGATCGCCTCCGTTCGCCCGGGGAAGCTCGGCGCGTACACGGTTCGCTGGACCGCGATCTCGGCCGACTCGCACGTCGTGTCGGGTGTCTGGACGTACGGAGTGCGCATCCCGGCGCCGTCGGTGAACGCCGCGTTTGGCGCCGGCGGCCCGACGACGACCGAGCACCTCGTGCGCTGGCTGTGGTTTCTCGGACTTGCACTCGCGGTCGGGGCGCTCGGCTTCCGGCTCGTGTGCCTGCGCGGCCTCGACGTGCCACTCGCGCTCGAGCGCCGGATCGCGGTCGCCGCGGGGATCGGCGCGGTCGTGAGCCTGCAGGCGGGGATCGCCGCGTTCTCACTGCGCTCTGAGGACGCGCTGCAGTTGCCATTCGAGCGGTTCCTGTACGGCGACCTGTCGCCGATGGCGGCGACCCGGTTCGGTCAGGCGTTCGTCGTCATGACGCTCGGCTTCGCGTTCGTGCTGGCACTCGTCTTCCTGTCGTGGCTGCTCGACCGGGTTTACTTCCTCGTGCCCGCATTCGTGCTCGCGCTCGGCCTGCTCGCAGGGCTGTCGGTCTCCGGCCACGATGCCGTCGATGCAGGCTCGACGTGGCTGACCGAGACGGCCGATTGGGTGCACATCGCCGCCGCGTCGCTCTGGATCGGCGGGCTCGCAACGATGGCGGCGCTGCTCTGGTCGGGCGCGCCTCAGCTGCGCCGCCAGGCGTTCGCGCGGTTCTCGCGCTTCGCCACCGTGCTCGTCGCACTCGTCATTGTCGCGGGCACGTACCTGGCGATCGTGCGGTTGCCGCATCTCAGTGACCTGTGGGCACGCGGCTACGGCCAGGTGCTGCTCGTGAAGCTCGCGCTCGTGTCGTTCGCGCTGCTCTGGGGCGCGTTCCACAACTTCGTCGTCAAGCCCGCGCTCGCCCGCGGTGACGATCGCTTCCTGACGCGCATTGGACGCAGTCTCGTGGGCGAGAGCCTCGTCGGGATGGCGGTGCTTCTGGCGGCGGCGGTGCTCGTCGACTCGAGGCCACCGTCCCAACCGGCGCCGCAGCCGAGTCAGGCGGCAGTGGGCCGGTGACGACGTCGGCGATACTGCGCGCATGGAGCTGACCGGCTACCGCGAGCGCTTTCCGATCCTCGCGTCGACGACCTACCTGATCAACCACTCACTCGGTGCGATGCCGGCCGAGGCGGCGCGACGGCTCGAGCTCTTCGCGCACGAATGGGCGACCCGTGGCGCACGGGCGTGGGGAGAGGGCTGGTGGGAGTCGCCGATCCGCGTCGGCGATCTCGTCGGCTCGATCGTCGGCGCGCCGCCGGGCAGCACGGTCATGCACCAGAACGTGACTGTCGCCGAGGCGATCGTGCTCTCATGCTTCGACGCGAAGCCGCCGCGCAACCGCATCGTCTTCGAGGCGGGGCTCTTCCCGTCGGTGCGCTACGTGCAGCAGGCGTGGTCGCGCTTCGGAGCCGAGGTCGTCGTCTGCGACGACGCGGAGGCGGTGATCGACGCGATCGACGAGCGCACCCTGCTCGTGCCGGTCTCGCACGTTCTCTACAAGACCGCCGAGATCCAACCGATCGAGCGCATCATCGAGCGGGCACACGAGGTCGGCGCCCACGTCTGCCTCGACGCGTACCAGTCCGCCGGTGCCGTGCCGCTCGATGTGACCGCGCTCGGCATCGCGTTCTGCGTGGGTGGTTCCGTGAAGTGGCTGTGCGGCGGGCCGGGAGCCGGCTGGCTGTACGTGCGGCCGGACTTGGCGGAGGAGCTCGAGCCTGCCTTCGCGGGCTGGCAAGGCCATGCGCGGCCGTTCGCGTTCGAGGAGGAGATGCAGCCCGCGGCCGGCGCCGCGCGGTTCCTCACCGGTACCCCGGTCGTGGCTGCGAACTACGCGGCGAGCGCGGGCTACGAGATCATCAGGGAGATCGGCGTCGATCGCATTCGCGAGAACTCGATGCGGCAGACCGCGCTGCTGGTCGAGCTCGTCGACGACGCCGGGTTCGAGCTGACCTCGCCGCGCGAGCCCGCGATCCGTGGCGGCTCCGTCGTTTTCCGCGTGCCCGAGTTCCAGGCGGTGCACGCAGAGCTCGCCGCCCGCGAGATCATCTGCGACTACCGGCCCGACGCCGGCCTGCGCTTCGGGCCGCACTTCTTCACGACCGACGACGAGATCCGGTTCGCGGTCGATCAGGTCGCGGAGATCCTCGCGACCGGCGCGCATCGGGCGCGCGCGGGCGTGGCCGCCGGCTACTGAACCACGAAGGTCGCAAACGCGAGCAGCGCAAGGCCCGTCAGCGCGAAGACGATTCCTGGGTTGAGCGTCGGGTCTTCGCCGCGCCGTTCGAGCGACGAGAAGCCGGGAATCCGGCCCCAGGCCGACTGGGTGACGCCGAAGTCCATGCCCCGGTCGAAGTTCGAGCCACGGCCGACCGCACCCATCACGAGAAGTAGGCCGCCGATCACCAGGGTCGTGATGTAGAGGTCGTGTCGGAAGGAGTGCTCGCTCACGGTCGCCCAGAGCGCCGCGAGGCCGAGCGCGACCACGAAGCCGATGACGATCTTCTCGACCAGTCGAACGAGCTCACGGACGACCCACACGCGCTAGGTCAGCAGCTCTCGCAGGCGAGCCGCGGTCGCCGGCGCGGTCGGCTCGTCCTCGTGACGGATGTAGAGTAGGCCGGGTCGACGATCCCCGCTGCGACCGTGCGGAGATCGTCGTCGGTGTACGGCGGCTCGCGCAGGCGCAGGTAGCGGAAGGGCTCGTGCCTGCGCGTCGTTCACGCGCACGATCCCTGTCGCTGCCGGACCACGACTCGTGACGCAGATCCCAGGCGAGCTCGAGGTCGGGCGGCACCGAGCCTTCGACGAACGAGATAAGGCCCTCGTCGCGTGCGGCCTCCGAGACGATGCGCACCGGGCCGAGTCGGTCGCCGAGCGCAAGCGACGCGCTCGAGGAACGGGCCGACGCGGTCGAGCCGCGTGAGCGGCAGCTTGACCGCGAAGCGAAATCCGTCCGGGACGGCGTCCGCCCAGCGCCGGAACTGATCCTCGCTCGGCAGCCGGTAGCCGGTCGAGTTCAGCTCGACCGTGTCGAAGTGGCGCGCGTAGAACGAGAGGAAGTCCGCAGGCTGCATCCCCTCGGGATAGAACCCCGGGCGCCAGCTCGGATACGACCAGCCCGAGGTGCCGATCCGTATCGCCATGTCCGAACCGTACGTGTCTCGGGGACTGTCCCCAGGACATGTCTCGTGCGGCCATGGCTCGACCCGCGCCCGGCGGGTACCGTCCGAAAAGCGAGCTAGGGTCCGCGAGCCGTGACCGTGACTGCCGACGTCGTTCCCGATAACACCATCCGCGTTCTCGACCACGGTTTCGTCCGTCTCGATGACGCGATGGCCGACGACCTCTCGGTCGTGAACGGGGCCCGCGTCTCGTTTGCGAGACGCAAGCTCGAGCTGGACGCCTCCGACGAAGGCCTGATCCGCTTCCTGATGCGCGACCGACACGGCTCTCCGTTCGAGCACAACGCCTTCCGCTTCCACATTCGTTGCCCGATCTTCGTGGCGCGGGAATGGTTTCGCCATCGCATAGGTTCGTTCAACGAGTTCAGCATGAGGTATGCGAAGGCGACCGACGACTTCTACATTCCGGACGCGGCGGACGTTCGGAGTCAGGTCGGTAAGCCCGGCGCGTACAGCTTCGAGCCTGTCTCCGACGAGCTCGCCGCGCAGGCCCGTGAGGAGCTTCAAGCCGTCTACGACCACGCGTTCGAGACATACGAGCGACTCGTCGAGGCCGGCGTCGCCCGCGAGCTCGCCCGGGCGGTGATGCCTGTCGGGGCCTACACGCAGTTCTACTGGACGGTCAACGCCCGGGCGCTGATGAACTTCGTCTCGCTGCGCAACTCAGAGTTCGCCCAGCTGGAGATCCGTCGCTTCGCAGAGGCGGTCGAGAGCTTCTTCGCGAGCGGATGCCGGTGACCCATGCGGCATTCGTTGCAAACGACCGTACGAGCCCCTAAAGTAGGAGTCAGCGCTCTTTCAGAGAACTGTCAGACGCGCTTAATGAGCCGGGGGAACAGTCCTAACACCCTTGTAACACTTTGTAACTAAGTTCTGTCCACCCACAACTGGGTTGACCGGAATAGATCCTGCTTTTGAGGCGTTTACTACTTCGACGGCAGATGCGCAAACCGCGCTCCCGTCCATCCTCGAAGAAATGAAGGAGTTCGTTGACTGAAATCAGCATGACCGCGGCTGTAGCCGAAGCGCTTGAGGCGCTCCTGACCCTGCGTGGCGAGCACGGGGCATTGACCCCTGCCGACGTCGCCGACGCCGTCATCACCCACGATCTCGACGATGCAGAGGCAGAGGCCCTCACGCTCGAGCTCGAAGGGCACGGCGCCGCCCCCGAAGAGGAGGAGGAACTGGAGCTCGACCTGAGCATCGGCACGTCGCTCTATACGACCGATTCGTTCCAGATGTTCCTGAATGAGGCCGGACGCTATCCGCTGCTCACCGCAGCGGAGGAAGTCGAGCTTGCGAAGCGGATCGAGAAGGGCGACATGATCGCCAAGGAGCGCATGATCAACTGCAACCTGCGCCTCGTCGTCTCGATCGCCAAGCGCTACCAGACGCAGGGCATCACCCTCGGCGACCTCGTCCAGGAAGGTGTCCTCGGCCTGATCCGCGCAGCGGAGAAGTTCGATTGGCGCAAGGGCTTCAAGTTCTCGACGTACGCCACCTGGTGGATTCGACAGGCCGTGCAGCGCGGCGTCGCCAACAAGGCGCGCACCATCCGCATCCCGGTGCACGTCGTCGAGCGCGAGCAGAAGGTGGCGCGTGCGCGCCGCGAGCTGACAGCGACGCTCGAGCGGGACCCGACACCGGAGGAGCTTGCTCACCATTCGAAGCTCCCGATCACGCATGTCCGCGAAGTGATGGAGGCCGCGCGCGCCGTTGCGTCGACCGACATGCCCGTGGGCGACGACGGTGACGCGTCCTTCGGTGATCTGATCGCCGGCACCGGCCCGTCGACCGAGGAAGAGGCGTCCGCGTCTCTTCGCGACCTGGCTGTCCGCCAGGCAGTCGCGACGCTGCCGGACCGTGAGCGCGATGTGATCGAGCTTCGCTTCGGTCTCGTCGGCGACGGCCCCGCCTCGCTCGAGGCGATCGGCAAGCGGCTCGGTCTGACGCGCGAGCGCGTCCGCCAGATCGAGACCGAGGCTCTGCGCAAGCTCGCGCAGAACGAAGACCTCGCAGACGCTGCCTAAGCACCTCTAGCGTCGGAACGACTCACACGCGTCTGGTTCCCTCAACGGGGACCAGGCGCGTTGTTCGTCACGGGTTCGCACGCCGGCCTCGGATCTCTAGGCTCGGGGCCGTGCACTTCAGCGTCCACAACGAACTGCAGCTTTTCGCGCTGCTCGCGGCCCTCGTCGCGATGCTCGCGTTCGCCGCGCGCCGCCACATGCCGGTGTCGGTGTTCCTCGTTGCGGGCGGGCTGCTGCTCGGCTTCGTCCCCGGGCTGCCGAGCCTGCAACTCCCGCCCGATCTCGTGCTCGTCGCGATCCTGCCGCCGCTTCTCTATTCGGCGGCGTTCTTCACCGGGCTTCGGGACCTGCGCGCGAATCTGCGGCCGATCACGCTGCTCTCGGTCGGCCTTGTCGCGGTGACGACAGTCGGTGTCGCACTCGTCGCGCACGCCGCGATCTCCGGTCTCTCCTGGGCCGCGGCCTTCACGCTCGGCGCGATCGTGTCGCCGACGGACGCTCTTGCAACGACCGAGGTCGTGCGTCGCCTCAACGTCCCACGGCGCATCACGTCGGTCCTCGAAGGAGAGAGTCTCGTCAACGACGGGATGGCGCTCGTCCTCTACAAGACCGCCGTCGCTGCGGCGGTTGCCGGGGCGTTCTCGCTCTGGGACGCGTCCTGGCACCTCGTCGTGAATGTCGTCGGCGGCATCGCGGTCGGTCTCGCGGTCGGGTACGTGGTGCGGCAGATACGCCGTCGCGTCGACGACACGCCGACGGAGGTCACGATCGCGCTCCTCTCCGGCTATCTGGCGTACCTGCCTGCCTCCGCGATCGGTGTCTCGGGTGTGCTCGCCGCGGTGACGATCGGTGTCTACATGGGCTGGTACACGCCGCAGCTGACGACGGTCGAGACGCGATTGTCCGGCAACGCTTTCTGGGAGATCCTCGTCTTTCTCGTCAACGCGCTCCTGTTCGCACTGATCGGCCTGCAGCTGCACGTGATCGCCGGGCGCATCGCGATCACCGCGTCGCTGATCGGCCAGGCGGTCATCATCACCGGCGCCGTGATCGCGATCCGCATCGTCTGGGTGCCGATCTTCACCTACCTCCCGCGTTACCTCTTTCGGAGCGTTCGCGAGCGCGACCCGTACCCGCCGTGGCAGGCGCCCGTCGTGCTTGCGTGGGCAGGCGTCCGCGGGGCTGTCTCGCTTGCCGCGGCGCTCGCGCTGCCGATCGGTCTGCCGGAGCGAGAGCTCATCCTCTTCATCACGTTCGTCGTCATCCTGGGAACCCTCGTCGTCCAGGTGCTGACGCTGCCGGCGCTCGTCCAGGTGCTCGGCTTCGAGGACGACGGCAGCGCCGAACGGGAGGATGCGAAGGCACGGATCAAGGCGGCCGAGGCAGGGCTCGCGCGGCTCGAGGAGCTTGCCGGGGAGGATTGGGTGCACGAAGACACCGCCGAACGGATCCGAGGGCAGTACAGGTTCCGCTCGAATCGATTCCGTGCCCGCTACGACGGAAACGACGACGATGGCGTCGAGGAACGCTCGACGCGCTACCAGCGCCTGCGGCGGGAGCTACTCGACGCCGAACGGCAGGCCGTCGTCGCGCTGCGCAACGACGGCATGATCACGGAGGAGGTCATGCAGCGCGTCCAGCGCGACATCGACCTCGAGGACTCACGCCTCGACGTGTAGGTCTCGGTGCGCGCCCGACCGCCGGCAAATCGGCGGCCGCGTTGAAGGGCGCCTGTTCGAGTCTCCCTGTGGACGAATTGTCACCCTCCGGTAACGGTGCCTGGCACCGGCCGTGGCTCCGCCCGACGCGTCCGGATCCGACGCGTCCCGCGGCGGTTCCGCGTGCATTCAAGCCGTTTTGCCGCGGCATGCGCCGTCCGCTGTGGGCAACTTGTCACCTCTCCGCAACGGTGCCTGGCACCGGCCGTGGCGGTTCTGGCCGCGGCTCGAAGGGGCGTGTCTCGGAGTCAAGCCCGACAGGCGTGTGAGGACGTGAACGCGTCACGCGGTATGTGTCACACCGCGGCGGGCGCCGGGATCGGGGCGGGGGTTCCCTCGCCGCGCGCGACCCGCGTCACGAGGCCGCTTGCAAAGAGGCACAGGAGGCCCGCGCTCCCGAAGGCCCAGGCGTAGTCGCCGAACCACGTTCGCACGGCGCCCGCGCCCCAGGCTGCGAAGGCGGCGCCGAATTGATGTGCGGCGAAGATCCAGCCGAACACGATGCCGACGTTCTCGCGCCCGAAGATCTCCGCGGTCAGCGCGACTGTCGGCGGGACGGTCGCGACCCAGTCGAGGCCGTAGAAGACGACGAACAGAATCAGGCCGAAGTGCGGCGATCCGAACACGTACGGCAGAGCGAGCAGGCTCAGACCGCGGAGCGCGTAGTACCAGAACAGCAAGACGCGCGGGTCGTAGCGGTCGGTCAGCCAGCCCGAGCAGGTCGTCCCGACGATGTCGAAGACGCCGATCAGGGCGAGGAGGCTTGCAGCCGGGACCTCGCCCAGCCCGTGGTCCATCGCAGCCGGGATGAGGTGCGTCCCGATGAGGCCGTTCGTCGACGCTCCGCAGATGAAGAAGCTGCCGGCGAGCAACCAGAACGCACGCGTTCGCCTCGCCGTCTGCAGGCCCGTGATCGCCGCCTTGAACGCATTGCCCGTCGCCGGGATCGGATCTGCCACGTCCGCGCCGTACGGGTTGAGACCGAGGTCGGCGGGCCGGTCGCGCATCAGGAGCGCGACGAGTGGCAGGACGAGCCCGAGCGCGACGATGGCGACCGTGGCCGCTGCGTAGCGCCACCCGAAGTGCACGACGAGCCAGGCGAGGAGCGGCAGGAAGACGAGCTGGCCGGTCGCGTTCGAGGCGGTCAGGACACCGGTGACGAGCCCACGCCGTTTCACGAACCAGCGGTTCGCGATGATCGCCGCGAGCGGCACGGAGATCGCACCGGTCGCGAGCCCGTTGACGACGCCCCAGAGAAGAAACAACTGCCAGGTGTGGTGCATCCGCACCGTCAGGATCGAGCCGGCCGACACCGCCAGGAGCGCTCCGATGATCACCCGGCGCATCCCGAAGCGCTCGACGAACGCGGCGGCGAACGGGCCACCGAGCCCGAACATGAAGAGGTTCAGCGAGACCGCCAGCCCGAGCGTCGCGCGACTCCAGCCGAACTCGGTCTGCAGCGGCACGATGAGGACACCGCTCGTCGATCGGAACCCGGCCGACGTGATCAGCGTGACGAACCCGACCGCCGCGATGATCCAGCCGTAGTGGATACGCCTCATGCGAGACGAAAACGTGCTGAGGGGCCGGCGCCTTCCCTCGTCGTCGGCGGTCAGGCGGGAAAGAGGTCAGGTCAGAACGATGGGGCCGGGCGGCGACTCGTCGCGGGCTTGCGTCGTCACGATCCAGCCGTCGTAGGCGTGCAGGTCGTACGGCACGGTGAACCGCACCGTCGTGTTCTTGCCGTGCACACGGAACGAGCCGCATAGTGCCACCGGCTTCCCGTTCTTCGTCAGCCACAGGTCGTAGTGGGCCGACCGTGACGGGCTGCTTCGGCAGGCCGCCGACGGTCATCTCCATGGGCCAGTTGCCGACGGAATCCGGCGATGCGAGGCGAAGCACCGCATTTGCCTCCCCCCGCCCGTGCATCGCCACGACGTGTGAGGTGCTGAACGCCGCCGGCGGGCTCTTGGAGTTGCCGTAGAAGTAGCCGCCGATGAACGTCAGGAGCGCGAGCGTCGCCGCGGCGATCGCGGCGATCGCCCACCGCCGCTTCGGGAACAGGGGAAACTGGATGATCTCGGCCTCGGCCGGCTGGGTCGGCGGCGCCTCGAGCGCCGGCGGCAGGTCGGGAGGCGGTCCCGCCTGCACGAGCAGGTCATGGGTACGGCGCAGCCGCGCTGCCTCGTCGGGGTCGAGGTCGGTGGTGTCGACGAGGTCGTTGAATTCGGTCATTCGAGGCCATCTCCCAGAACGTCGGCGAGTCGGCTCAGCGCCGCGCGCGTCCGGGTCTTCACGGTACCGAGTGGAATGCTGAGGAATTCAGCGACTTCGCTCTGGCTGAGCCCACTCCAGTAGGCGAGCGCGATCACCTCGCGCTCGCGCTCCGGCAGTTCCTCGAGCGCACGGTGCACGCGCCACGCGACCCACCCCTGCTCGGTGCGCTCGGCCGGGCCGGGCGTATCGGCGGCCGTGTCCGGGATCTCGGCCGGGATCTCCGTGCGAGAGCGTGCTCGGTCGACGATCGCGTTCCGCGCCACCGCATAGAGCCAGGGTGCTCCCGGCCCGCGTTCGGGCCGGTACGAGCCCGCCGAGCGCCAGATCGAGGCGAAGGTCTCTTGCACGGCGTCCTCGGCGCGGCCACGGTCGCCGAGGCGGCGCAGCGCAAGCCCGAAGACCGGGCGGGCGTAGCGGCGATAGAGGTCCTCGAAGGCCGACTGGTCGCCTGTTGCAGCCGCTTGAATCAACTCGCCGTCACTGGTCACGGCTCGCATCGTACGGAGTGGGATCGCAAATGCCACACCTGTACTACGCCGCGCGCTCCCGCGCGGATTGGGCGAGCCGAGGCAAACCGCGCTCCTGCAGCCCTCAAAAATGGAGCGTGTCCGGCGGACTACTGTACGAAACCCGTGTCGATGCCTGGGCTCGCCCCATCCCCGGCGGATCTCCAGATCCGCGAGATCGTCGCGGCGTATCCGGCTCGTGGCCCGCGCGTCGACCTCGATTCGGTCGACGCACTTCGCCTCGCAGCCGGCATCGAGTTCTCTCCTCAGTCGCTCGTCGTCGTCGGGACGAACGGGAAGACGAGTACCGCGACGTACCTCGAGCGAATCCTCCGCTCGGCAGGGCTTCGAACCGGGCTCACCACGTCGCCGCACATCCGCGCCTGGGGCGAGAGGATCGCGATCGACGGTGTCGCGGTCGCGGACGAGGTGCTGCTGCCCGAGCTCCAGCGCCTGCACCAGTTGTCGTTGACGTTGACCGACTCGTCCTCCCTGCGATTCTTCGACCTCGTCACGCTCGCCGCGGCGGCGATCTTCGCGCGGGAGCGCATCGATGTCGGGATCTACGAGGCGGGCATCGGCGGTCGACTGGACACGACCCGGCTCGTCGCGGCACCGCTCGTCGTTCTGACGAGCATCGGGCTCGACCACGAAGAGCTCCTCGGCAACCGTGAGGTGGACGTCCTCCGGGAGAAGCTGGGCGTCGCACCGCGTGGCGCCCGAGTGGTGTCGGCGGAGCTTCCTGCGGCGCTGAGAGAAGAGGCCGAAGCGATTGCACGCAGCGCCGGCCTCGACCTGCTGATGGCCGACGGCCTCGCAGGCCCGTTCCTCGCGAGGAACCGGCAGCTCGCCGCCCTCGCCCTCCGCAACGCCCCCTTTCCCGTCGGCTCACTTCCCGACGAGCTGCTTTCCGACGACGAGAGCGAGGCGTTGGAGGCGACCATGCCGGGGCGAATGCAGCGGCTCCGGGTCGGTGGTGTCGAGGTGATCCTCGATGCCGCGCACAACCCGCAGGGCTGGTCGGAGCTGGCCACTCTGCTTCCGACGTCGTACGCCGCCGTCGTGTCGATTTCGGGCGACCGCTCAGGCCACGCGCTTGCGCGGGCGCTCCGGGACGCGAGCCACGTGTTCGTCACACAGGCGTGGGAGGGACGCTCCTACGACGCCGCGCGAGTTGGGCTCGATCCTCGCGGAGTCGGGACTCGACGTCGAGGTGTTCGCCCAGCCTGCCGCCGCGCTCGACGCGGCGCTTCGCTTCGCCAAATCCGAACGTCGGCCGCTCGTCGTGTTCGGGTCGTCGTATCTCCTGCCGCATGCCCTCAGCTCGTTCGGCGAGTGAGCCCACCGCAGACTCCTAGGGCTCGACCGGCAGCGTGCGCAGGCGCCTGCCGCCGTCGACGACCAGGGTCGACCCTGTGACGTAGCTCGCGCCCGCGAGGTAGACGACCGCGTCGAGCACGTCCTGCGGGTCACCGACTCGACCGAGCAAGGTACGTGTGGCTCGTCCGGCCGCGTCCTCGGCCCGCACCGCGACGGGCCCCGGCGCGATCCCGCAGACGCGCACGTCCGGGGCGAGCGCGCGCGCAAAGATCTTCGTCAGATGCGCCTGTGCTGCCTTGGCAGCGGCATGGGGCGCCAGGTTCGCCCACGGGAGCTCGGCGGCGACATCCTCGATCACGAGCAGGAGCCCCTTCGCGGCGCGGAGATGCGGCGCGGCGGCCTGGCCGACGAAGAACGTCCCCTTCGCGGTGACGTCGAACGCGTCGTCCCAATCGGTTTCGGTGACGTCTTCGATCGGCTGTACCCGGAAGCCCGCACCGGCGGCGCAGATCACCACGTCCAGGCCGCCCAGTTGCGCCACCGCGTGCGCGACGAGCGAACGCGCGCCGTCGGCCGAGCGCAGGTCTCCATCGGCCGAACCTGCCGCCACGACGCGCCAGCCGAGCGCCGTCAGGCCCGCCGCGAGCGGCGCCCCCAATCGCCCTGTGCCACCGGTGATCAGGCAGCGGGTGTCTGGTCTCTGTAAGCGCATGTTCGCGGTGGAGTAAAACACGCTCCCTCAGCGCTTCGTTTCGCTGTCGGAGGGGACAACATGTGTCCAACGCCGAAACGAAAGGCAGACTCCAATGCGCAAGCTGATTCTCGCGTTCGCAGCGGTCGCGGCCCTTGCCGTCGCGGGCCCGGCGGGCGCCGCGACGAAGGCAATCAATGTCTACGGCACCACCTTCAGTCCCAAGACCGCGACGATCACCGAGGGCGACACCGTCACCTGGGTGAACAGGGACAACGACAACCACCAGATCCTCGCCGACAAGGGCCAGTTCGCCTCGGCGATCCTGCACCCCAAGCAGACGTTCTCATTCACGTTCCGGGCCGCAGGCACCTACACCTACGCCGACGAGCTCCATCCCAAGATCAGGGGCACGATCACGGTGAAGGGACTGCCGCCGACGCTGACGTTCGCCGCCTCGGCGCCGATCGTCATGTACGGGACGCAGGCGACGCTCAGCGGTGTCGTCTCGAACCACCGCGCCGGCGAGCAGGTGACGATCTACTACCAGCCGTATCCACAGCCGAACATGATTCAGCGCGCCACGTTGCTGACGACGACGGGCGGTGCGTTCACCTTCATCGTCGAGCCGCAGATCCTCACCACGTATGAGGCCACCTGGAAGGGCGCCTACGCGACACCGACGTCGATCGAGGTCACGCCGAAGTTGACGCTCGGGCGCAACAACGGCTGGATCATCCACGCATCCGGCGGCCGCTCATTCGCCGGCAGGGCCGTGCAGTTCCAGCGACTCAACCCCGCGACGGGGCAGTGGGTGACCCTGAAGAAGCCGTTGCTGAACTCGAGGTCCTCGGCCCGCGTGCTCTACCACCTGCCGAAGGGCATGAACCACCTGCGTGTGACGCTGTCGGTCAACCAGGCAGGCGCCGGCTTCCTGGGTGCGATCAGCACCACGGTCGCCTACAGGCAGCTTGTCTGACCCGAGGCCGCAAAGCGGCGCGCGGAGGGCTCAGCCCCCGCGCGCTGCTTCGTAGCGGCTTGCGACTTCGTCCCAGTTGACGACGTTCCACCAGGCGCTCAGGTAGTCCGGTCGCCGGTTCTGGTAGTTGAGGTAGTACGCGTGCTCCCACACGTCGATGCCGAGGAGCGGCACGTGATCGCTCATCAGAGGGGTGTCCTGATTCGGCGTCGAGAGGACCGTGAGCCCTGTGCCGTCCCAGGCGAGCCAGCTCCAACCCGAGCCGAAGCGCTTCACGCCGGCGTCGTTCATCGCCGCCTTCAGCTCGGTCGGTGCCGCCCACAGCGTCGTTGATCGCGGTCGCGAGCGCACCTGACGGCTCGCCGCCGCCGCCCGGCTTCATGACCTGCCAGAACAGGGAGTGGTTCGCATGCCCGCCGCCGTTGTTTCGCACTGCGGCGCGCTTGTCCTCGGGAAGCTCGTCGAGCAGCGCGAGCACCTGCTCGAGCGGGCGGCCGTCCCACTCGGTCCCCTCGAGTGCCTTGTTCAGATTGTCGACGTATGCCTGGTGATGCTTCCCGTGGTGGATGCGCATCGTCTGCTCGTCGATCGTCGGCTCCAGTGCGTTGTAGTCATACGGAAGCGGGGGGAGCTCGTACGGCATGGGCGTCTCCTTCGTTGGGATCTCTCCCGGGAGGATATGCTCCGCGCCGCACCAGTTCCGTTTGCACCCTTGCGATGCAGTGAGGAGAGACATGGCGCTTGCCTATAACCACGAGGAGATCACGGCCCGCGAGCTGAAGCCCGCGCTCTACGAGCTCGACGGGATCTCCCGCGAGACGATCGAAGCCCACTACAAGCTCTACCAGGGGTACGTGAACAAACGGAACGAGATCCTGGGCGCACTCGGCAGCGTCGACCTCGGCGGCGCCAACCAGGTCTACAGCGAGCTGCGTGCGCTGAAGGTCGACCTCACATTCGCGGTCGGTGGCATCAAGAACCACGAGGTCTACTTCGAGCACCTCGGCGGCCGTGGCGGGGAGCCGACCGGCATCTTCGGGGACATCGTGAAGCGCGACTTCGGCAGCACCGCCGATTGGAAGGCCGACCTCAAGGCGACGGGCCTCGCCGCCAGAGGGTGGGCATGGACCGCGTATGACTGGGACGAGGGCCGGCTGTTCAACTACATCGGCGACGCGCAGAACACGTTCGCGGTGTGGAACGCGACCCCGCTCGTCGCGCTCGACGTCTACGAGCACGCGTACTTCATCGACTTCGGCACCGACCGGGCGGCGTACATCGACGCGTTCCTCTCGAACCTCGATTACGACGTGGTGAACGACTGGGCGCAGAAGTACGGCATCCGCAAGTAGGCGTAGTCACTAAGCTCCGTCGCGGATGACATTCGCGGCCCTGGTCGTGCTCGGTTACCTGCTCGGCTCGTGCCCGTGGGGCTACTGGCTCGTCCGGATCGTGAAGCACGAGGACATCCGTCGCGTCGGCTCCGGGAACATCGGTGCGACGAACGTCTGGCGCACCTACGGGCGCTGGCTTGGCGCGCCGGTCGTCGTGCTCGACGTATTGAAGGGCTTCGTGCCGGCAACACTCGGAATGCTCTACGTCTCACCGCACCATCTCTCGGGGATCTGTGCAGGCGCCGCCGCGATGCTCGGCCACTGGCGGCCGATCTTCCTGCGCTTCGCCAAGGGTGGGAAGATGGTCGCGACCTGCGGAGGGGTGTTCTTCGGCGTCGCGCCCTGGGTCGCGTTCGCGGCCGGGCTCGTCTGGCTCGTCGTTTTCTTGACGTTCCGCTACGCATCGCTCGCGTCGATCGTCGCGGGGATCGCACTGCCCGTGTCCGCTGCGCTCCTCGGCTATCCGACGTCGGTGGTCGTCTTCGGTGTTGCCGCGGCAGGAGCGATCTGCTTCCTGCACCGGGCGAATCTGCGACGGCTGCGGGCGGGCACCGAGAGCCGGTTCAAGCTCCGGCGAACCGCGCGCGCCTAGCCGCTCTACGCGGCGGCGGTGAGCCAGTCGCGGAGGTCGACGTGCGGTCCGCTGACGGTGCCTGCGAGCTCGCGGCGCAGCTGACCGACGGTGCCCGTGCGCTCGGCGACCACGTCGTGGCGATGGATCGTCTCGAGATTCAGCTGCCGGGAGAACACGAAGTCGTCGTCGCCGAGATCCGGGTAACGGTCGAGCGTCGAAGCGAGCGCGTGCCGAACGGAGTCCTCGACGAAGCGAGGCTGAAGGTGCGCATGCTCGACCACGAACAGCTCGTCGGGTCGCTTCAGGAGCTCGTACACCGGGGAGCTCATCGAGCGTTCCACGATCTCGACCAGGTGCTCCGCGTTGATGCTTGTATCGGTGCCGACGAGCAGGGTCCCCTTGCCGCGCTGGTTGTGCGTCGCGAGCGGGACAAGGTCGAGGATGCGGTCCACGTCGCCGTCGGCGAAGCCCGCGTCGAGCAGACGGTCGGCCGCGGCCCCGCGCACGAGGCCTTGTGCACAGGGGCATGCGTTGATGCCCCACGCCTCGACGCCGACGACACGGCGGACGCGTTCGGGCGACGCAGCTGCGATCCCGATCAGCGTCGCGATCTCCTGCGTCGGAAGGCCGGTCACCGGCGTTCGTCGTTCGAGTGGATATTGCGCCTCGATGCGCACCTCGGCTCGGAGCGCATGCTGGCGCTCGACGATATGCCCGGCGATGTGCTGGGCCAGCGTCTCGACGAGGAATGCCTCACCGATGACGACTGCATCGATCGCTTCCCCGAAAATCTCCGGAAAACGCGACATGTGGACGCCCTTCTGGGCCGGATCGAGGTCGACGGTGCAGGAGATCTCTGCAGCGAATGTCTTCTCGTGCCCCTCGTGACGGATGCGGATCGCCTTCTGGACACCGGTCACGCCGGCGCGCGTGAGGCCGATCCGGACGTCGGGCTCCGATGCCTGCAGGTCGACGACTGGTTCGTTGCGAGTTTTCGCCATCGGGTAGAACGGTACAGCCATGGACACCGACCGTTTCTCCCGAGTGGTCTCGCTCGCCTGTCACGACCTGCGCACGCCGCTCGCGACGATCTTCGGCTTCGCGCGAACACTCTCGCGGGGTGAGGGTCTCGACGACCGAACCGCGCGGTTCCTCGCGATGATCGAAGAGGCCTCCGAGCAGATGACGGAGATGCTCGACGAGCTCGGCACGGCGGCCCGGATCGCCGGCAAGCGCTGGGAGCCGGCGCTGCAGGAGGTGGACACACTCGAGCTCGCCCGGTCGAACGACGAGCGGATCGAGGCGAGCGGCCGCGGCGAGACGATCTCGACCGCAGTCGACACGGTCTCGCGCGGCCTGGAGGCGTTCGCGATCGCCGCGGTGCGGCACGGCCCGGTCGAGCGAGCGGTGTGGCGGGTCGACGGTCGCGTGCTCGAGCTTTCGCCGGTGACCGCAGCCGCTGCGCCGGTCGTGACCGGCGACGACGTTCGCGACCTCGGTTCCCTCGCCGCCCGCCTTGCGATCGAGGAGCTCGGCGGGTCAGTCGTGCTCGACGGTGAGACGCTCCGCGTCGGGCTCTGATCCCAGTTGTTCTGCGACCCAGGTCTGAAAGGCAGCAAGCAGCGGCTCCGCGTTCAGCAGTAGGCGTCCGTGCTCGAGCGCCCCGGACGACACTCCGCGCTGCACCGATTCGACGAGCGCGGTGTCCTCCTTTCCCACCTGGTCGTCGAAGCGGAAGAACTCACTCAGCCAGGCCTGGTCGACTCCCGGGGCAAAGAAGTAGTCCAGATAGCGTTGCGTCCGCGTCGGGCCGTCCGGTGCGATCGGCCCGATCGACAGATTCGGCGGGCCGGGGAACACGTTGATGCCCGTGTTCGGATAGAGCAGGTGGAACTGCCCGCGCTCGTTGCTCGACTTCGATCGGCAGAACTGCGCGCCGAAGGTGGGATGCGCCTCGAGCAGGTAGCGGTCGGGATGCACGTCGACCTCGTCGCTGAAGCCCGGATGCGCGGTTGGGCAGTGGTAGCACTCGAGGAAGTTCTCGACCACGATCTTCCAGTTCGCACTCACCGCGAAAGCGACCCGCGAATGGAAGACGAGCTCGTCGACCTCGATCTCGCGCGCCAGCAGCTCGGGCAGGTCGCCGAGGTAGTCGGCGAGCGGCGCGCAGTCGGCGGCCGGATTGACGAACAGGAACGGCCCCCATTCCCCGACGCTCGCCGTGAGGAGCGACCAGTCGCTCGGGTCGAAGCCCGGCTCCCGGTCGGACCGCGGCGCGGCCCGCAGGGCGCCGTCGAGGCCGTAGGTCCAGCCGTGGTAGTTGCACTGAACGGTGCTTCGCCGTCCACAACCCTCGGTGAGCACTGCGCCACGATGGCGGCAGACGTTCACGAAGGCGCGCAGACGGCCGGCCTCGTCGCGCGTGACGAGAATCGGCACGCCGCCGGCATCGACGGCGAGAAACGAGTTGGGCGAGACGACGTCGGCCGCTCGCCCCGCGTACTGCCACGACGTCGCGAAGATCCGAGCGCGCTCGCGGCGCAACTGCTCCTCGCCGACGTACCACGAGAACGGCAGCGTCGAGGCGTCCGTCACAGCCGCCGTGCCTCGATGATGCGCTGCAGGAACTGCTGGGTGCGTGGCTCGCGAGGTGCCGTGAAGATCTCCGCCGGCGGTCCCTGCTCGAGGATCGATCCCTCGTCGAGGAAGCAGACCTGGTCGGCGATGTCACGGGCGAACGACATCTCGTGGGTCGCGAGGATCATCGTCATCCCGCCGGCGGCAAGTTCGCGGATCACTTCCAGCACCTCTGCCACCAGCTCCGGGTCGAGTGCGCTCGTCACCTCGTCGAAGAGCATCAGCTCCGGCTGCATCGCGAGTGCGCGTACGATCGCGACGCGCTGCTGCTGCCCTCCCGAGAGCCGGTCCGGGTACTCGTCGCGCTTCTCGGCGAGGCCGAAGCGAGTGAGGAGGGTTGTCGCACGCTCGTCGGCCTCGCGCTTCGACAGGCCGAGGACATCACGCGGGGCGAGGGTCACATTCCGTAGGACGCTCATGTGCGGAAAGAGGTTGTACGACTGGAAGACGATTCCGATCCGGCGGCGTACTGCGTTGACGTCGGAGCGCCTCGTGATCTCCTCGCCGCCGAGGAAGACGCGGCCGGCGTCGATCCGCTCGAGCAGATTGATGCAGCGGAGCAGTGTCGACTTGCCCGATCCCGATGCGCCGATGAGAGCCACGACCTCGTGCTCGGCAACGATCAGGTTGATCCCCTTTAGCACCTGGTGACGGCCGAAGGACTTCGACAGCCGCTCGACGGTGAGCGCGTCGGTCATGGCGTTGCCCCGCCCGCCTGGCGCCGGCGCCGGTCGCGTGCTGACAGCCAGTCGGTGAATCGCGCGAGCGGGATCGTGATCGCGACGAAGAGAATCGCGGCGCAAAGGTAGGCAGTGAAGTTGAACGTGGCGTTGGCATCGATCTGCGATTGCTGGAAGGCCTCGATCGCGCCGAGCGTGCCCACGAGCGCAGTGTCCTTCTGCAAGCCGATGAAGTCATTCAGCAGCGGCGGGATCACGCGCCGCACGGCCTGAGGCAGGATGACACGCCGGAGGGTCTGCGAGCGCGAGAGCCCCAGCGAGCGGGCCGCCGCCTCCTGGCTTGGATGGACCGACTCGATGCCCGCCCGGTAGACCTCGGAGACATACGCGGTGTAGATGAGGACGAGCGAGACGATTCCCCAGAAGATGACCGATTTCGGGACGTAGCTCAGCCCGAGCGCGGGGGCGCCGAAGCCGAGCATTGCGATCACGAGGATGGTGGGGATGCCGCGAAACAGATCGGTGTACACGATCGCGAGCGCGCGCAACGGGAAGAACACCGGCCCGGGCAGGCTCCGCAGCACGGCCAGGACGAGGGCGAAGATGAGGATCAGCACCTCGGCGATCAAGAAGATCTTGACGTTGAGGCGAAAGGCGCGAGCAATCTCCGGAAACGACGCCTTGAACTCGTCCCAGTTGAAGAACTGGCTGCGCACCTGCGGCCAGCCAGGCGCGTGGGTGATCGCGAAGACGGCGACCGCGAAGAAGACGACGGTGCTCACGAGCGCGATGGCGACGCTCCGGCGGCCTTCGCCGCCGGAGCGCAGTCCATCGAGCATGCGCGAGCGCCGCTCTACTTCAAGATCGGCGCGCCGGTCGCCTTCGCCAGCCACAGCCGCTGGAGCTGCTTGAGAGTTCCGGTGCTGCGAAGTGTCGTGATCGCCTTGTTCACGCACGCCGTCAGCGGGTTGCCTTTCGTGAGCACGACGCCGAAGTGATCGGTCGCAGCGCCGTGGTTCTCGAACTGACCGAGGAGCTTCCCGTTCGGGATCTGCGCGGCCACCACGTAGAAGGCCGTCGGCAAGTCGACGACGAGCGCGTCGATCTGCTTGTTCTTCAACGCGAGCACCGCGGCGGCGTTCGAGTTGAACACGGCCGGCTGTTGCGTCGGCTTGATACGGTCCTTGATGAACGCGTAGCTCGTCGTTCCGAGCTCAGCGCCGATCTTGTAGCTCGCAAGGCCTTTGATGCTGCGAACCGACGCGATCTTCGTGCCCTTATTGACGACGATCGCCTGGTTGACGTCGTAGTACGACTTGCTGAAGTCGACGACCTTGGCGCGCGCGGGTGTGTACGAGATCTGGTTGATGTCGAAGTCGAACGACTTCGGCCCCGGGGCGTACGCACGGTTGAACGGAACGTACGTCCAGGCCACCTGGGCCTTCGAGTAGCCGAGCTTCTTCGCAATTGCATACGCGACAGCCGACTCGTAGCCCTTGCCGGTCGCCGGGTCGTTGATCTTCCACTTCGAGCTCTTCGTGCCGCCGGCATACCAGGGTGGGTACGCAGGGTTGTCGGTCCCGACGGTGAGCTGGCCGCTCTTCACGGTCGGGCACGAGGCGGCCGCGCCGGTCGAGGTGGCCGGATGCGCAGCCGCGGAGGCGCCTGCGGCTGCCGCGGCGAGCACCACGATCGCAGTCAGGAGGGGGATGAGCTTGGTCATTGAGACATTGCCTTTCGGTGATGGGACGGCGTCGCCACTGGAAGACGGGGAGCCCCAGCGTATCGCCGGAGCCGAAGCTGACGGTCTACGCCGTCGGTCTATGCCGTCTGCGCGACGGCGCCGAGCACGTCGAGGCCCGGCTCGAAGCAGGCCCTACACCGTGCCTCATACGAGTCGAGCGCCCCGACCTGGATGGTCTCACCGCCGAACGGCGCAGGGGCGCCGTCGACGAGCCGCTGGGTCATCGTCGCAGGCCCGCCGCAGCGATGGCACACGGCCTCGAGCTTGTCGACGAACTCGGCGATGCAGAGGAGTGTCGGCATGGCGCCGAAGGGCAAACCGCGAAAGTCCTGGGCGAGACCGGCGGCGACCACACGCGCGCCGTCCTCGATGAGCGCCCCGATCGCGTCGACGATCCCGTCGTCGAAGAACTGCACCTCGTCGATGCCGATCGCGTCGTAGCCGCTTGCAAGCCGGCGCACTTCGCTGCCCGACTGCGCGGTGACGGCACGCATCTTCGCGCCCGCGTGCGAGACGACATGGCCGACGTCGTAGCGGTCGTCGAGCAACGGCTTTACGACAAGTGCGCGCTGGCCTGCGATCTCGGCACGGCGCAGGCGGCGAATCAGCTCCTCGCTCTTGCCGCAGAACATCGGGCCGCAGACGACCTCGAGCCATCCGCCGGAATGGGGCTGAGTTCTGATCACGGGGCAGGACCTTAGCCCGTCCGCAGGACGGCCTTTTACGGCGTCGGGGCCGCGGACGGCTCCCCCAGGGCCGCCTCTACTTCAGGAGCCTCGACAGCCGCCGGTCCTTCAGCGTGCGGCCGCCGGTCTGGCAGTGCGGGCAGTAGAAGATCGTGTGCTCCTCGAAGTCGACGCGCGCCAGCGGGGTGCCGCAGCGGGCGCACGGCTCGCCGAGCCGGTTGTGGACGCGGTAGACCCTGTCGTCCTTCGCGCCCTCGAGGCGCAGCTCCAGCCCACGCGCGAGCTCGTCGTGGATCGCTGTCGCAAGCCGCTCGGTCTGCTCGTCGTCGACCTGCGTCGAGAGCTGGTACGGGGAGAGGCGCGCCGACCAGAGGATCTCGTTCGCCCACGCGCGCCCGATGCCGGCGATCAGCCGCTGGTCGCGCAAGAGCGAGTGCAGGCGGCGCGAGTCTGACGCGAGAATGCGCCCGACGTCGGCGGTCGACAACTCGTCTGCTTCTGGGCCGAGATGGGCGAGCTCCGCGCGCACGGCTTCTGGCCGCAGGAGCCAGACACCGGCCCGCTTCTTCGAGCCCGCTTCCGTCAGCTGCAGCTCGCCGCCGTCGGCGAAGCGCACGCGGAACATCGGCGTCTTCGCGCCCTTTGCGCCGGCGGCGACGTACTTCAGCCGGCCGGCGCTCATGAGGTGAACCATCACGACGAGCTCGTCGTCGTCGGTCGGGAGGAGGAACCGCTTCGCACGCCGTTCGACGCCGCGAAAGCCTTCGCCGTCGAGCGCGGAGAGCGGCGGGTCGAACGTCTTCAGCGTCGCGATGTGCGCGGGGCCGGCCTTTTCGATCGGGAACTTTCGGACAAGCGGGTCGAGCTGTCTGCGCCAGGCTTCGACCTCGGGCAACTCGGGCAACGTAGGCTCCTCGGGCGGTGGAAGCGCTCAGGGTAACCGTGCGACGCGGCAACGTCGTCGAGGCCGTGCACCACGTGCATGTCGCAACGACGGAGGGCGAGCGTTGGGGCGACCCCGAGCTCGCCTTTTTTCTGCGCTCGTCCGCGAAGCCCATCCAGGCGATTCCGTTCGTCGAGTGCTACGACGACCTCGCCGACGAGGAGATAGCGATCGCCTGCGCCTCACATCACGCTGAGCCCGCGCAGCTCGCGGCTGTGCGCCGCGTTCTCGGTCGCGCCCGTGCGACGGTCGACGATCTCGAGAACGGGTTGCAGGAAGGCCGCCCGGACGGGAAGCTCGGCCACAACTGCTCCGGCAAGCACGCCGGCATGCTCGCGGCGTGCCGCGGCAACGGCTGGCCGCTTCATCCGTACCGGTCGCCGGAGC
>CAWFPX010000004.1:0-263800 GCA_963817765.1 uncultured Thermoleophilia bacterium
TTGCGAACACTGGCGCAGGGGAGCGCTGTCGTCCTAGTACCAGGACGGTCCGAACACCTGGTACGGCGCTTCGAGTTCTTGCACCTCGTGATCTGTGAGTTCAAGGTCGAGGGCGTCGACTGCTTCGGCTAGGTGGCTCGGCTTGGTTGCGCCGACGATCGGCGCTGAGACGAGCGGGTTGCGTAGAACCCAGGCCAGCGCGATCTGGGCCATGCTGACGCCCCGTGCTTCGGCGAGTTTTTGCACGGCGTTGATCACTGGTTCGTCATACGGGGAGTCGAACGCTTGGACGACCTTGTCGGTGTCGGAGCGGTGACTCTGCTCGCCGACAGGACGGGCGAGGCGGCCCTTCCCGTTCGGGGAGTACGGCACGAGGCCCACCCCCATGTCGCCGCACATCGCCATCAACTCGGGCTCGTCGTGCCGGCGCAGCAGGTTGTACTGATTCTGCATCGACACGAACCGGGTCCACCCGCCGAGATCAGCAGCGTGCTGGAGCTTTGCGAACTGCCAGGCGTACATCGAGGACGCGCCGATGTAGCGCACCTTGCCCGCCTTGATGATGTCGTGGAGCGCCTCCATCGTCTCCTCGACCGGAGTGTCTGGGTCGAAGCGGTGAATTTGGTAGAGGTCGATGTAGTCCGTGCCGAGCCGGGCGAGCGATGCATCGACCTGTTCGAGGATCGCTTTTCGAGACAGACCTTCTCCACCGGGACCGTCATGCATCCACCCGCGTACCTTTGTCGCGAGCACGATGTCCTCACGGCGGCAGTAGCGGGTGACGGCACGGCCGACGACCTCTTCGGAAGTGCCGAGTTGGTAGACGTTCGCGGTGTCCCAGAACGTCACACCGAGCTCGACTGCCTGCTGGAAGAACGGTTGCGCCAGATCCTCGGTCAACGCCCAGAGGTGGGCGTTTTGGGTGGTTGGATCGCCATAGCTCATGCAGCCGAGCGCGAGGCGACTCACCTTCAAGCCGGTGTTTCCTAAGCGGGTGTATTCCATCTCGCCTTTCTTGACCGGATCAGCTCCGGTCTTCAGCAGTTGTCGGTCTTAGCGTTGGGTTCATCCCGCCACGACTCGGATCTTGCACGACCCTCGCTCAGGGGTCATTGCCGAACACTGGCACAAACCGGCGTTCCTTCCTCCCGCAGGCGTACCCTCGAGGTGTCGTGCCGCACGAGATCAGCTTTGGACGCGGAATCGCGCTGACACTGAGCTGGGAAGCAGAGCCGCCACTCGCGGTCGGCCTGCGCTACCGCACCGCGTCGGGCGCCTTCAACGTCCGCCTTGAACCGATCCTGGCAGCATTCAAGGGACGCGAGATGTTGCCGTCGATGCTCAGGCGCTAGACGACTTCGACAGCGCGCTCGCGAGGCTGCTCGACGATCTCACTGGAACAGTCACCCTTGAGCCGACGAGTGGCCTTGACGGTCGCGGAAGCTTCGCGATCACGATCACGCTCGACAAAGGGAAAGGGAACGTTCATGGCTTCCTCGCCGCCCAGTATCCCGAGGCACGCCTGAGCTTCGCCGGTTACGAGACCGACCAGTCGTATCTTCAAGAGACACAACGTCAGCTCCGCTCACTGCTCGCCGACAGGTGAGCCGTGGTCCCGCTCAGGTCATTCGCGAACTGTGAGTGTGTGAGTTGTCCCGTCTGGGGCGTTTGTCAGGTTGGTGTCGGTGCTCTTTGTTTGTGACTCGATTCGCGAATGACCCGAGCTCTCGGTGTCTTTCCAGTGATGTGTCCGAGCGGAGAGTCCGGTACCGGTCTGGTGTCCGCTTGCTGGCCTGATCAGAAGCCTGTCCGCGTTCTGAGCGCGTGACCCGTCACAGTTCTGCCGCCCGCGGTTCGATCCCCAGACCGGCACCGGTTCGTGTCCCCCCAACACTTTGGCTGGAGGTCGGTTCGGATGCTTGCAGATCAGCTGGACTACATCGTCGGTGTCGACCCGCACCGCGACTCGCACGCGCTCGCCGTCGTCGAGGTCGTCAGTGGTGTCGTTGTGTTCGAGGCGACCGTCGAGGCAAACAGCGACGGCTACGCACGCGCACTTGAGCTCGTCAATGAGCACGGCCCCGCTTGTCGCGCGTTTGCGATCGAAGGCACCGGTTCGTTCGGTGCCGGCCTGACTCGCTTCCTGACCTGCCATGGTGAGCGGGTGCTCGAGGTCGGCAGGCTACGGCGGGAACGCCGCTCGGGTGGCAAGAGCGACGCCTTGGACGCTGTCCGTGCGGCTCGCAGCGTGCTCGGCCAGCAGCGGCCTGCGATACCGCGTGCGGGTGGTGAACGC
Organism: uncultured Thermoleophilia bacterium; assembly: GCA_963817765.1. GTDB lineage: Bacteria > Actinomycetota > Thermoleophilia > Gaiellales > Gaiellaceae > PALSA-600. The sequence goes on from CAWFPX010000004.1 coordinate 2,297, forward strand.
CAGGCATTGCAGGCACTTGTGGCTGCACGCGAAGGAGCCGTCAACGCCAAACGCGCCGGGCTCTGCCAGCTGCGCGATCTGCTGATCACGACCCCGGAGCCGCTACGCAGCGAGCTGCGGCCGCTAACACGAGCACGGTTGCTGCAACGCCTCGCGGCAACACGACCCCACGGCCGAGCAGACGCTGAGCTGCGCGGCAGCTTGCTCGCGCTCCGCTCGATCGCCCGCCGCGTCCTGGCTCTGACCGCCGAGGAACGCGAGCTGGCACGCGAGATCGAGCGGCTCACCCAGACGCTCGCACCGCAGCTGCTCGACCAGCCCGGTGTCGGACCGCACGCCGCCGCCCAGCTTGTCCTCTCGTGGTCCCACCGCGGACGGATCAGCTCCGAAGCGGCCTTCGCCAGGCTCGCCGGCGCCGCACCGATCCCGGCCTCCTCCGGTCAGACGATCCGCTACCGGCTCGACCGAGCAGGTGACCGCAAACTCAACCGCGCTCTGCACATGATCCTCGTCACACGAAAGCGAACGCACCCCGCGACGATCGCCTACATCGAACGCCGCCTACAAGAAGGCAAAACACGACGCGAAGCAAACCGCTGCCTCAAGCGCTACCTCGCCCGCAGCCTCTATCGCCTGCTCGAACACGGACCGCCGATGACCACTTGACATTTATAGAAGCATCACTGACGCAGGCGAGCGGACTTGCGCCAGATCGACCTCGGCACGGTTGGCGAGGATCAGGTCGCGCTCCTCCGCAGGAGCGTGGTCGCTCGTCGTCATCGTGCTCTCGATTTGCAGGCAGAGCGCCTCATCTGGACGACCTTCGGGAATGTCACCCGAACGGAACACAGATCACGAGTACTAGGCAGCTCGCGAGGTCGAGCATTGCGTTCGCGACGGCTGCTCGTCACGATCGTGGGCAGCGTGGTGTTGGAGCTTGTCGGCAGGGAGGAGGAGCTTGCTGTCCTTCATGCTTTCGTCCGCGAGGGCGAGGGTGAGTCGTCTGCGCTTGTCTTGGACGGTGAGGCGGGGATCGGGAAGACGACGTTGTTCGAGGCGACGTTGGCGGAGGCGCGGGAGCAGGGTTTCGCTGTTTTTTCTTGCCGTCCGGCGGGTGCTGAGACGGCCTTTTCGTTCGCGGCGCTTGCTGATCTCTTGAAGCCGCTGCTGCCGGAGGGGCTGGAGCGGTTGCCGTTGCCGCAGCGTCGGGCGCTGTCGGCGGCTCTGCTGCTGGAGGAGGTCGATGGGTCTGCGCCGGACGAGCGGGCGATCGCGTTTGCGGTGTTCCAGCTGCTCGGTGAGCAGGATGGGCCGTTGTTGGTTGCGGTCGATGATGTGCAGTGGCTCGATGCGGCGTCCGCGTCGGTTCTCGCGTTCGCGGTTCGCCGACTTGCGGCGGCGCCGGTTGCGATTCTCGTCGCGCGCCGGAGCAGCGGCGAGGAGTCGGCGCCGCTCGGGCTCGAGCGTGCGTTTCCGGATGAACGGTTGCGGCGGTTGCGGCTAGGCCCGTTGAGCGTCGGCGCGACGCATCGTTTGCTGCGGGAGCGTCTCGGCGTCTCGTTTCCGCGACCGACGCTCGTCCAGCTTCACGACACATCGGGTGGGAACCCGTTCTATGCGCTCGAGCTCGGGCGTGCACTCGAAGCGGTCAGGTGCGCGCGCCGCGACCGGGGAGCGGCTGACTGTTCCCACGTCGCTGACCGAGCTCGTCTCGGCGCGCCTGGCGGCGCTGTCCGGAGGAGGTTCGCGAGCTGCTCGAGCCCGTTGCGCTGCTCAGCGAGCCGACGGTCTCGATCGTCGAGGCGCTGGCAGCTCGACCCGGCGACGGTGCCCGAGCGTCTTCGCGTGGCGCAGGCTGCAGGGATCGTGGAGCTGGACGATGAGCGTGTTCGTTTCAGCCACCCGTTGCTGGCGGCGCGCGTCGAGGCGGAGCTCGATCCTGGCCGGCGGCGATCGCTGCATCGCCGCCTCGCGCGAGCTCGTCGGCGACCCGGAGCAGCGCGCCCGGCACCTTGCGCTCGGCGCGGACGGGCCGTCGGCCGAGGTCGCCGACGAGCTGGAGACCGCTTCCGCTTCCGCGGCTTCGCGTGGCGCTTCGGGTGCGGCCGCGGAGCTGGCCGAGCTCTCGGTCTCGCTCACTGCCGGCCGGCGCCGGGACCTGGTCCGGCGCCGCCGGCAGCTGCTGGCGGCCGACTATCACTACGCGAGCGGCGACTGCGGAGCGATCACGTGCGATCCTCGAGCCGCTGCTCGAGCAGCTGCAGCCTGGTGTCGAGCGCGCGGAGGTGTTGCGGCGGCTCGGCGCGCAAGCGGACGACGATTTCGAGAGGTCGGAGCGGCTGCTCGAGCAGGCGTTCGTCGAGGCCGAGCCCGATCCTCGGTTGAGGGCCGAGATCGTCATGCCGCGAGTGTTGACGGCGCTTTCTTCGCCACGGACCGGCGGCGGCGGTGAAGCTGGCGCGGGAGTCGGCTCAGGTCGTGGAGGAGAGCGGCGACCTTGTCCTGCTCGCCATCTTCCTGGCGCAACTCAGCTTCTCGGAGCTCATCGCTGGGAAGGTGTCACGCCTGGGCTGCTCGAGCGTGCGCTCGAGCTCGAGGAACCGGTCGGGCCGCTTCCGACGGCGACGACGCCGACGTTCGTCGAGGGGCTGCGGTTGCTGTACGCGGACGAGCACGAGCTGCGCGCGAGCGCTGTGGCGGGCGCACGCCGTCGGGCGTAGCCCGGGGCGATGAGCCAGCACGTTGACCAACGCGCTTGCTCTTCCTCGCCGAGCTCGAGTGTCGCGCCGGAGACTGGGATCGCGCCGACGAGTACGCCGAGGCAACTGCTCCAGGCCGGTGAGCAGCGGGGCCTCGAGTTCTCGAAGGCGGAGTTCGGCGCTCTGGATCAGGGGTCTGGTCGATGCCTACCTCGGCCGTCTCGACGAGGCTCGCGCGCGGGCGACCGAGGGAGCCAGGCTCTCGCGCGAGGAGGGCGAGCCAGGCTTGCCTCGAGCGGAACCTCGCGTTGCTCGGTTTCATCGACCTGTCGACGGGTGACTACCGCGCGGCGGCGGAGAGTGCTGGCGCCGGTCGTCCGCCGCCGACAGGCATCGTGGTGCGGGCGAGCCGAGTCTCTACCCGGCGCGGGAGCTTGCGATCGAGGCGCTGGTCGCGGTCGGCGACCTCGACGAGGCCCGGATCCAGCTCGGGCTGGCTGGAGGAAGCCGGCCGTCGGCTGGGGACGCCGTGGCCGCTGGCGATGGGCGCGCGCTGCCGCGCCCTGCTGCAGGCGGCCGAGGGCGATCTCGACGCGGCGCTCGCAAGCTGCGAGCGGGCGCTGGAGGTGCACGAGCGGATGCCGGTGCCGTTCGAGCGTGCCCGCACGCTGCTGATCTACGGCGCGATGCTTCGCCGCGTCAAGAAGCGTAAGGCGGCGCGGGAGGCGATCGAGGCGGCGCTCTCGATCTTCGAGGCGCTACCGGCGCCGGTCTGGGCCGAGAACGCGCGCGCCGAGCTCGCCCGGATCGGCGGCCGCGCGGCTTGCGGGGGTGGGTTGACGGAGGGCGAGCGGCGGATCGCCGAGCAGGTCGCGGCCGGCAAGAGCAACAAGGAGGCCGCCCTGGCGTTGTTCCTGAGCGTCCACACGGTCGACAGCGCCTTGAAACGGATCTACCGCAAGCTCGAAGTGCACTCGCGCACCGAGCTCTCGCACCGGCTGAACGCCGACTAGTAACACGCCCGTCCGTCGCGCAAAGACACCCCGATTTGCGGGCTTTCGCGGCGACGCTGCCGGTCCTAACGTGGAGCGATGACCGAATACCTGGTCGAGCTCTACAGCATCACCGCCAACCCGGACTCGGCCGCCCTCGCCCGCCTCGGCGGCCGAAACGGCGTTCGCTACCTGCGCTCGATCGTGATCCCGGGCGACGAGACCTGCCTGCACCTCGTCGAAGCCGACTCCGCCGAGCAGGTCGCGGATGCGTTCAGGACAGGTCGGTCTGGAAGCGGACCGGATCGTGGAAGCCGTGGGCATCGGGCCTGCGGCAGCCGACAACCAAGGAAGGAAGTCATGACCACCAACATCAAGGCAAGCCTCGGATTGCTCCTGGCCGTCCTCGTGGCCGGAGCCTTCGCCGTCGCAAGCTCCGCAGGAAGCACTTCGCCGCGCAGCGGAGAACTCCACGTGACCAAGGAATGCTCGCAGTACTTCGGCCAGGCCGGCCAGTTCTGCACGATCACCTCATCGAACCTGAACGCGATCCGGCCCGGCACAAACGTTGTCTACGCCTCGGCAGCCGGCGCCGCCTCGCTGAACAGCGACCTCGTCCTCGACGGCCCGGGCAACAACAACGCCAACGGACACGTCACACTCAACTTCCTCACAGCCACCGGCGTAGTCAGCTTCTCCGGCGGAACCGGCCAGTACAGCGGATTCCACGCCAACGTCGTCGTCACCTACAACCCAACCGACGGCCTCTGGCACTGGGACGGCACCTACACCTTCACTCCGCCCGGCCACGACGGCTAAACCGATCGCACCCTTCGCCTTCGTCACGTCCGGCTGGGGATGCCTGCCATCCTTAGCCGGCGGTTGCAATGCACGACAACGCTCTGAGCTAGGTATCTCGCCCTCCGGCCTCCTCCCCCGAGTCGGCTGGTCGATCAAAGGAGGCATTCTGTGAAAGGGACGGTACGGACCGAAGCCTCGACGAATGACGTGCCGCTCGGCGCATCGTTCGGTCGCGTCGCGGTCGTGGCGATTGCCTCGCTGGTACTTCTCGCGGTGGCTGCGGCAGCATCGGCGGACCAGGGCGGGATGACGATTGCTTCCGCTCCCGAGCTTCCCCTTGGGCGGTCGGTCGCGAGCACCGTCCCGGCGTCGGCCACCTTGGGAAACGCCTGTGCGACCCACGGCCGTAGCGGAGAGCTCTGGCGTGTCTCCATGAACGCGTTCGATCACTTCGTCATCGACTTCAAATCAACAAACGGCGATGTGGTCGGCATCAACATGATTGCGCCGACCGTTACCGACGAGACACTGGCCGATGCCGAGACGACGGGCGGGTGCCTCGACCTCGCGACGACGTCGACCTCGACGAGCTATCAGTTCCAGGCTTCCGGTGGCGGCAGGTACACGATGCTTGTCACCAATCGGCAAGGCTCCAACGATCTCAGCTACGAGTTCGTCGCGCGGGTCCTCCATTACACAAAGACTGCAATCACGGCGCCCGCGCAAGCGAAGGCACACGCAACGGTTACCTTTAGCGGCCGCGTCACGGGAGTATCCGGCGGAAAAGTAGAGCTCCAATCCCGAACCGCTAGTGACCGTAGATGGAAGCGCTTGGCGCTTGTCAATCTCAGAGCCGCGGGCACGTTCCGCTTCAAGGCGCGAATCGCCGGCCCAGGGGTGTCTCACGTCAGAGCGCTCTACACAGGCGACGACTCGCACCTTCCGAGTTCGGCGACCATATCCGTCAAGATCACGCGCTCGCGCTAGTGGGCATCGTGCGTGAAGGCGCTGCAAGCATCATGCTGCTCAACAAGCCCGGCCTTCCGGAACACCAGCACACGCAACTCAGACACTCTGAAAGATTTCTGACACCTTCGAGGCCGGGCACGCTCAGGCGTCATAGCTGAACGCTGGCGCAGGCCACCGGAGGAGTTATGTGCTCAGCCACTCCTCGCGAGCATGCGTTGGGCGGCGATGCGCGAGTCCCGCGTATGCCTTCCCTGCATCTGTCGTCTCCTCAGCTACTCCCACGGAGTGGCGTGTCGCGATCTCCTCGACGGGGTAGCCGCCCCAGTCTGCGCCCGCCTGATGCTCGCGAGCGCCGATAGCTAGGACAACGCAGGGGTCGTCGCCTGCGCCGAGGATGATGTGCTTCGTCTGTGGAGGGCAGTGCACGAGATCCCAACTCTGCAGGGGCCGCTCCTGGCCCTCGACCAGCAGTAGGCCCTCGCCAGACAGGACAAGGAAGTCTTCCTGGTCGGCTTCCCAGTGGTACATGCCCATTGCTTCGCCTTTCGCGAGCACGTACAGGTTCACGCCGACCTGAGGGAACTCCGCCTCATCCCCGAACGGGCAGACTGCTCCGCGGCCTTCCGCGTACCGCCAGCGGGCGTCTCGTGCGCTCACGACGAACCAGCCCGGCCCAGCCTGAACTATCCCTGTGTCCGTCGATTCGAGGGGTGCTTCGGGAATCACAGACCGGATTCTAGGCGAGCTCTCAGGGGGCCTTCCCGAACACTCATATGGAGTGCTGGTCGTCAACTGTGCAGGGGTAGATGGCCCCGCTGGTTTGCGGGGTTTGGTTCGGCGGGGGGAGCGCACCGGCTGTCGTCGACGTCTGTGTCGCGACTCATATGCGCGGGTTGGTGCCGCATGACCGGGTGTGCGAGATGAGGAGCGGTGCCGTTCTCTGGCGTCGAGCGTGGCCGCCGATGCGGCTGCTCACAGTGTTCTCTCGGATCGCTCCTCGCGTCGGTTCGCCGGTGCGCTCTCCTCGCCGAGCCGTTTGGTGGTGGCGGCTACTCCATCGTTGCGAGCGCCCAGCAGTGTCCGGCGAGCTCGCGCGCGACGGCGACCACGACGATCAAGCGCGGCTTGCCTCGGGCCTCGAGCGCGTTCCAGCGTCCGTGCAGCCGGCGCGCGCTCGAGTCGGCTTGGGCCCGCACGGCGAGGGACTTGCCGGTGCGTCTGCGTTCCAGCGTGACGCTCAGGCGCTGAGGGCTGCGCTGATGCCAGGCAGCTTCGATCAGCAGCCGGCGCGCGTGTGTGTTGCCGGTCTTGGTGATCCCGCCTCGACGGCGGCGCTCCCCGCTTGAGTTCTCACTCGGGGTGAGCCCGAGGAACGGGCCGAGCGACTCGGGCCGGAACCAGTGCCAGTCACCGAGCTCGACCGTCAACGCGAACGCCGTCAGCGTCGAGACGCCGCGGAGACAGACGAGCCGCTCGACGACATCGACATACGGCTCGCTCGCGGCCAGCTCGGTGATCGCCTGGTCGAGCGCGTCCCTCCTGGTCTTCGCGTCGACCATGCGGGCGTAGCACTCGTCGAACACGATCGCGAGCGGCCCGCCTTGGAACCGCTGCCGGCGAAGCCACGCGTCGTGAGCCCGCGTCCACGCGGTCGCGTCGTACACCGCCCCATGACGCAGCAGGAGCTTCGAGAGCCGATGCCGAGCCCGCATCAGATCACCGCGAGCATCCTCACGAGCCCTGAACCAGATCGCGCGCCGCCTCCTCCGCCGGACCGGGCACCCGCACCGCCGTGATCTCGCCAAGTCGCAGCAACCTCGCCAACCGCTCGGCATCCCGCCGGTCAGTCTTGACCCGATCGGCCGCCGGCCGGATCTTCGACGGCGCCGCCACAACACAGCTGATCCCCGCCCCCTCGCACGCCCGCGCCAGCCCATACCCAGTCGGCCCCGCCTCATACACGACCCGAACCGGCGACGGCAGCGCCCTCAACCACGCCACCGTCGCATCACACCCCGGCGGCACCCGCAGCGACCACACCTCACCACTCCCCAGATCGATCACACCCGCGACCACCGACCGCGCGTGCACATCCAAACCCGACACAGCTACCTTCACTCATAACCGGCGCCTCCCGTAATCGCGGCTCTACCGCCGGGCCCATCCCGACGGCAACCCGCACCTAACTTACGAGCGAGGCACCGGGCACTCCATACGGTCTGGCCCACGCTGTGGTTATCGCGCCTTGGCGATCACCGCAACAGGCTGTACGGTCAACAGCGTGAACGCAGAACACATCGTTGTGCGTGAGCCGACCGACGTCATGCTCGTGCGAGTGGCAGACGAACTGTCGGAGATCCAGCGGGCGTGGGCTTCGTTCGAAGCCGTGGTAGGTCTCCGCGGACGCAAGTTCTACGGGGCGTTCGACCCGGCGACGGCTAGCTACAGCGTCTGCGCTGTACTTCGACCGGGAGATGATCCGTCCGATTTTGGCGCCGAGCGTGGCACGCTCCCCGGCGGGCGCTACGCATGTGTCCGTCTCCACGGCGAGCCTCCGGGTGTCTACGCGAAGATCGGGCCGACTGCGGAGCGCCTCGCGCAGCGGGCTGACGCCGATCACACACGCCCGACCTTGGAGTACTACCGCCGTCACGATCTCATCGACGTCCTCGTGCCAGTCGTCTGACCGAAGTCACGAGGACTCGCTCAGGGGTCATTCCGGAACCAGACTGGCGCAAGCCTGTGCCTTCTCGCCAGGCCGGGTTGATCTGCAACAACTACTCGGGCTGGAAGAGCGCGAGTGTGTTCCCGTCAGGGTCTTTGAACCAGGCGGACTTGCCGATACCTGAGGTCGCGGCGACATGGTCGACGGTCTTGAGTGTGGGGAAGTCGTAGTCCTCGAAGACAGCACCGCGGCTCTCGAGCTCCCGCACATCGCGCTCGACGTCGTCGCTCCAGAACCGCACCTGCGTGTGATCGGCCTTATTCGGCGCGGGACGTCCGTAGACAAGAAGCGTCGTCCCGTCGCCGCACTCGAACAGAAGGTGGTTCGGGATCGTGTCCGCCGACAGCGTCAATCCCACCACCTGCTCATAGAACTTCCGGCTCTGCCCGAGTTCACCCGAGCAGAGGACCGCTGAGACCCTGCGTGCTTTCATAACAAGCTCCTGTTCGAGATGCGTGACCGGCAGCGATCATCTCACGAGCGGACGCCTGACCGGCGCCCCACTAGGGCGAGCGCCGGAGTTGGAGAGCCGGGGCGGGCTGTAGACCCGTTGCCTTAGTGCTGAGCAGGTTCGAATCCTGCCTTGCCCATCGAATTCGGTCTGTTGTTGGAGCTACCTCGCTCAGGGTGTACTCCGGAACGCTCGCGCACGCGAGACAGCCGTCGCTTGGACTGCGAGAATCTGCTGCGTGAACGAAGCGAGACTTGAGGACGCTGGCTCCGGGCTTGCCCCCGCCACGGAGGGGTGGTTTGTCGTCAACGTGCGCGATGCCGAGTGGTTCTCGTCGCAGACGAGGGGCGCGGCGTGTTGGTTCGCCAACGAGTACGGCGAGTCTCCGATCGAGTTCCCACAGGTCGGGATCAATGTGACTGTCCTCGAGCCTGGCCAGAGCAGCGTCTACCACGCCGAGGCGAATCAGGAGGCCTTCCTCGTTTTGGCCGGTGAGTGCAGGCTGCTCGTCGAGGGCGAGGAGCGACTCCTCCGAGCCTGGGACTTCTTCCATTCACCTCCCTGGACGGAGCATGCCTTCGCGGGAGCTGGCGACGCGCCGTGTGTGGTCCTGATGGTTGGCGCGCACGTAAGCCCGGAAGTGCGGTATCCCGTGTCGGAGCTCGCAGCCCGCTACGGCGCGAGTGTGGAGACAGAGACATCCGATCCGGAGCAGGTGTATGCGACGGCCGAGCGTTTTCAGCGAGCGCGGCCGCCGTACTGGTCACGGCTGCCTTGGGGCTAGAGCCGTTCGCGGTAGCCGTCAGGCGTCTGTGAGACTCGCGCGCAGGTGACGGACCCCGACCTCGACCGCGCTCCGTCGATGACCTCCTACGGGAGATGCGCGAACTTGCAGCCGTGCCGCTTCGTAAGCTGCTTCAGATAAGCGACGTATTTCGCCTTGTACGCGAGGGTGTGGGGATGCGTCCGCGCCCAGGTGACAGAGGCGACGTTGCACTGGTGTTGGGACCAGCCCGTGCTGCTTGCGAAGGCTGCTGTCGTCGCTACGAGGATTGCCGCAAGTGTCGTAAGAAGAACGAGAAATCGCAGCGATATCCGATGTGGCAAGGGACTCAGAGCTCCGTCCGAGAGATGGTGAAAGTGTGCTGCTCTACTCGACGCCCGAAAGTGCCGAACTCGCGTCGGACCCTCGATAGGTCGACTTGTGCGTTGCGTGTCTGCCATCGCTTCACAGCCTAGGAAGGACCGGATCGCCGACCAAGAGGGGAAATCCCTACGAAATCGGATCTCGACCGCGCGGGATTGCCTCGCATAACGCTCCGCGAGCCGAAGCCCTCGTCGAGAGCTGATGAGTGGCGCTTCATGCTTCGCGAGGGTCTGACGCCCCGGGCAAGCGGGAACGTCACCTCATCGCCTCAGGGTGCACTTGTGAACACTCGCCCAGGCGACGGCATTGACACTGGCCTGCTCGTATGCCAGCTTCGTGTTGGCTTATGGGTGCGCGCGATCCGGTCGTGTGCGTTGTCGGAGCGGGCCCGGCGGGTCTTGCCGTCGCCCATGTCCTCCAGCGGGCGGGTGTCTCGTTCGTTGTGCTCGAACGGCAAGAAGCCGACCAGCTTCGCTCACGAATGAAGGCCGGAATGATCGAGCACCGAACTGTCGAGCTGTTGAAATCGCACGGCCTTGCGGGAACCATTCTCGAGGGCGGCACCCAGATCGGCATGTGCGAGTTCCGGGCCGACGGGGAGGCGTTCGTCCTCGACTACGCGGCATTCTGCAACGGGCGCTGTCACTACATCTATCCGCAACAACAACTCGTCGGAGATTGGGCCGAGCAGTTGGTTGCGGCGGGCGGCGATCTTCGGTTTGGGGTCCAGGCGACGGCCGTCGAACAGCTCGATGACCGGGCGGAGGTAAGCGCGGTTGTCGCCTCGACCGGGATGGAAAGCACGATCCGGTGCCAGGTTGTCGCGTGCTGCGATGGTGCTGCGAGTGCCTTCACCGCCGGAGTCGATGAGGTCGCCACCTCCCACCCATTCCGTTGGCTGACGTTGATCGCGGCCGTCCCGCCCTCGACCAGCGGGACGATCTACGGGCTTCACCGGCGCGGTTTCGCTGGGCAAATGCATCGATCGTCGACGGCGACGCGATTCATGCTCGAGGTGCCTGCGGGTGACGAACTCGAAGACTGGCCGGACGACCGGATCTGGGCAGAACTGGAAGACCGGCTCACCGCCACAGGTCGACCGTCGATCGAGCGAGGCGAGTTCGTCGAGCGCGACATCCTCGACCACCGCGTGCGTGTGTGCCAGCCCATGCAGGACGGGCGCCTCTTGTTCGCCGGCGACGCCGCTCATCTCATCACGCCCGCGGGCGGCAAGGGCATGAACATTGCGATTCAGGACGCAGTCGAACTCGCCGCAGGCCTATGCGATCGCTACGGCCAACCGAATGATGGTCGGAGGCTCGCCAGCTACTCGGAGACGCGACTCCCGCGGGTTTGGAGACACGAGGAGTTCTCGAATCTAATGCTCAGTCTGTTCAACGCAAGTACCGCGTTCGACAGCGAAAGCACGAACTTCTCCTACGGCCTACGCCGAGCGCGCCTCGATCTCGTCATGAACGATCCTCGGTTTTCACGCTGGTTCGCTCACGCGTACGTGGGCGTCGACGACTGAGAACCGTCGACGTCTGCTCAGCTTGCGAGAGGCGAAGCTCGCCCAGGATCGAAAGCTCAGGAGTCATCGCGCAACGCTGGCCCAACCGACTACTCACCCATGGCGACAACCGAACCGTCTTCCGACTCGGCCTCGATCGCAGCAGTCAACGCTTCCCCTAACGAGTCGGACGATCGCATCCCGATCCAACTCGCCTCGTTCCGTATCTCGTTCGTCCGCGAGAACAACCGAGCAACGGCTCACTCAGTGTGACCACATAGCGGTCATCTCCGCCCCGCGATGCATACAGGTCGATCGCCACGTCCTGAGTCTGCCGCGACGCCGGGTGACATTCCCGCAACGTGGCCCAAGCGAGGATCTTCGCGTTGCTGCGCAGCCGACCCGTGAGCGGTCGCTTCGCCACCCCGGCGTGCCTTCGGAGCTCGAATCATGAGACACTCGGACGCTCTCCGGGTCCACGAGACGGAATGAGGTATCGACCATGTACGCAGTCATCCGTGCATATAACGGCAATTTCGACCTGGCTGACACGCTTGCCGAGCACGAGAAAGAGATTCGGCAGCTCATCGGCGGCATCAACGGGTTCAAGGCCTACTACCTCCTGAAGCTGACCGAGGGGACGTCCACGATCAGCGTCTTCGACGATCAGGAAGGCGCAGAAGAATCAAGTCGCGCTGCCGCCGCGTGGCTGGCCGAAAACCTGCCAGACCTGAGCGTCGCAGCACCGTACGTCACGGCTGGCGAGGTGCTCGTCAGCTTCGTAGTTGCCAAACCACTCGACCATTTCAGGATCTTTCGCTCAGGCGTTATTCGTCAACTCGAATGTCGTCTGAGCGGGTGCGCATTAGATTGGTGTTGCGATGTCGAGCTGGTACGACTCTTGGGCGGACCGATACGAGGAGTCGATCGACTGCCGTCAGCGTGGCTGACGTCCCGTTCTACGTCGGGCTTGCCCTTGATGCTGACGGACCACTGGTCGAGCTTGCCGTTGGCACCGGGCGCGTTGCGATCCCGGTCGCTCAGGCAACGGGCAGGCGAGTGGTCGGGATCGACTCTTCGCCGGGGATGCTCGCGCAGGCACGAGCTGCGCGCGGTTGAGGAGGGAGTCGAGCTCGACCTGCGCGAAGGTGACATACGGGAGCTTGAAATCGAGGAGCCGGCGGCCTTGATCTACTGCCCTGGCGCGGTCACTTCTGCATCTGCCCACGTGGGCGGATCGTCGCCGCTGCTTCGAGCGGGTCGCGGCGTCGCTTCGGCCTGACGGCCGCTTCGCGTGGAACGCGTTCGCCTTCGACCATCACATCGCTTCCGCCATCGACGGCCAGCACGCCGACGCGAATCCCGGAATACCGTTGCCGCACACGAACCACTACAGCGTCAGCGATAACCGGGTCGACGTCACCCTCGACGACGGTGGAACCGGTTCGCTCTGGTGGGCAACCAAGAACGAATGGCTGGGGCTGCTCGACGTCGCGGGTCTGCGGCTGGAAGCCCTCTACGGCGGATTCGCCGGGGAACCGCTCGACGACGACAGCCGCGAGTACGTCTTCGTCGCCGGTCGGTAAGCAATCCCTCTGGCGTCACTGCGGAACACCGGCGCACCCGACTTCTGAGGCCGTCGTCCAGGCGTCGCCCGTTTGGACAAATTGGTCGCAGGAGCGTCTTGGGACGCCTCTGAGTCGGGGGTGGGCCCGGGTCGCGACCCCGAGGGTGCTCGACCCAATAGGACACGCGCCTGTCCAAGGATGCTCGGTCGATTCCGCTGTCTGGCCGTCCGGGAACGCGAAGGCCCGCCTCACGGCGGGCCTTCGCGTAACGTCCCTCGCAGAGGCGACAGTCCAGCTCGATCGTAAGACCCCAGCGGCGTTCCTGCTAGAGCAGCGAGATCGTGAGTGTGCCGTTCTCGCCCTGCGAGGTGATCCTCGCCGTCCCGCGCGACCCGGCGTAGCTGCCGGTGCCGCCGAGCACTGCAAGGGTGAATGGCCCCCGCTTCGAGAGCCCGCCCAGCTGGAGCGTGCCGTTCGCAAGGACGGCTGTGCCGGCGCAGCTTTCGGCGCTCGACGGCCAGTCGGCGGCGTGGGTGCAGACGACGTGGTCGTAGCCGACCTGCTTGCCGTTCTGCAGCAACTGCTCGCTGAAGATGAACGCGTCGCCGATCGAGAAGCCCTTCTTGCCGGTGTCGATTTGCGCGAACGCGTGCTGCTTCGTTGTGTAGGCCAGTGTGCTCGCGTTCTTGCCCTGTGCCGTGACCGCGATGGCAGCGGCGACGACAGTGACGAGTGTGCCGATGAGAACTGCGTGCTTCACGTGAATTTCCTCCTGTCGAGTGATGTGCCGCCACGGTAGAAAGCGGCGCCCCGCCCGTCGTCCGACTTAAGGAGGATCGGCATCGCACTTCAGGAGGACGCGGCTTCATCCTCGCCGCGTTAGCGTGAGCCCCATGCCGATACGGAGAAGCACTCTCGTCGACGCCCTCGTTGCGGGCGCGTTCATCATCGTCGGGCAGCTTGTCGCCTGGAAAATGCTGCAGGACAGCAACGTCTCCCCGCACGGCTCGCGCGCAGTTCAGAGCCTCCTTTATCTCTGCTTCGACGCGCTCGTCTTCTTTTGGCGGCGTGCGCCGCTCCCCGCGCTCATCGCGATGGGGCCGATCGGGATCGTCCAGACGTGGCTCGGCGGCACGTCGTCGTTCCTGGCGGGGTTCATCGCGGTGATCTTCGTTCTCTTCGGCGTCGCGAGCCGCAAGCCGCTGCGTGTGACGATCGCCGCGGCGGCATACGTGCTGCTCGTATTGATCGGGATCATCAACCGGTCGGACGACTTGCACTACGGAGCCGAGCTGCCGTTCTCGATCGTGATCATCGCGATCGCCGTCTCGCTCGGAACCGCCCTGCGGCTGCGCGGAGCGCAAGCACGCAGCGCTCTCGCGCGCGCCGACGAACTCGAGGCCGCGCGCGAGCGTGTGCTCGCGGAGGAGCGGGCGCGAATCGGGCGCGAGCTCCACGACGTGATCGCGCACTCGGTCTCGGTGATGATCGTCCAGGCCGGCGCGGCGCGGATGTCTCTGAACGGCGGCTCTCCGCAAGCGTCCCAGTCGATCCTCGCCGTCGAGCGCGCCGGCCGGCAAGCACTCGATGAGATGCGCCGGCTACTCGGCATGCTCCGACAAGGTTCGGCGGAGCCCGAGCTCAGCCCGCAGCCGGGACTCCGCGATCTCGGGGCGCTGGTCGAGCAAGTACGCGCAGCCGGACTTCCCGTCGAGCTCGAGCTGGTGGGCGAGCCGCTGCAGCTCGCACCTGGCGTCGACCTCACCGCCTACCGGATCGCGCAGGAGGCCCTCACGAATGCGATCAAGCACGCAGGGCCGACGACCGCGCAACTGAGGGTCGTCCTATGCGCCCGAGGCGGTCGAGGTCGAGGTACTCGACCAGGGGCGCGGCGGCCACGCGAGCGTCGGTGGCCACGGCCTGGTCGGGATGCGCGAGCGCGTGGAGCTCTACCGCGGCACGCTCGAAGTCGGGCCGCGCCCGAACGGCGGCTTCCGCGTCCGCGCACGACTGCCGGTTGGGCCGGCGTGACAACGGTCGTCATCTGCGACGACCAGGCGCTCGTCCGCGGCGGGTTCAAGATGATCCTCGAAGCACAGAGCGACCTCGACGTGATCGGCGAGGCCGCCGACGGCAACGATGCCGTCGAGCTCGCACGTTCACTCCAGCCCGACGTCATGCTGATGGACATCCGCATGCCGAACCTCGACGGGATCGAAGCGACCAAGCGGGTCGTCCTGGCGTCGCCACGCACCCGCGTGATGATGCTGACCACCTTCGGCGAGGACGGCTACGTCTGGCAGGCGATGAAAGCCGGCGCGAGCGCCTTCCTGCTCAAGGACGTTCCGCCCGAGGATCTAGCAGTGGCAGTGCGCACGGTCGCGCGCGGCGACGCGCTGCTCGGGCCCGAGATCACTCGTCGGCTCATCGAGGACTTCATCCGCGGCCCCGAACCCGGCTCGCTGCCGACGGAGCTCGACGACCTGACCGACCGCGAGAGGGAGGTCCTGGTGCTCGTCGCCCGCGGGCTCTCGAACGCGGAGATCGCGAAGCAGCTCTATCTCGGCGAGACGACGGTCAAGACGCACGTGACGCGGATCCTCGCGAAGCTCGGCCTGCGTGACCGCGTGCAAGCGGTCGTCCTCGCCTACGAGAGCGGCGTCGTACGCCCGCGAGCCGAGTAAGGGCACCCCGGCATCGCTCGCGCAGATGCGACCTCCGGCGTCATTTCGGAACCTGACGATGCAGCGGACGGCTCTGCGATCCTCATCGCACGCACCCCTCACTTCCGACGATTTGACCGCCCCGACCAGCAGAGGCGCCCAGAACCCGAAGAAGACTCGCACACGTCAGGGCGGTTGCGCCGCATACTTGGGGCGTGGCCAGCCCGCGTCTCGTGTTTCTCTACGGGCCGCCGGCTGTCGGGAAGCTGACCGTGGCCAGAGCGATCGCAGAGCGTCTCCCGTTCAAGATCCTCCACAACCACGTCACGATCGACGCCGTGACAGAGGTGTTGCCGTTCGGGAGCGAGTCGTTCTGGCGTGTCGTCGGACGGTTCAGACGCGACCTTGTCACGGCCGCGGCTGAGGAACACATTGACTTGATCTACACATACGTCTTCGCGCCGGGGGACGAACAGCACGTCGCCGAGATCGTCTCGCCCTACCAGGAGGCAGGAGGCGCCGTCTCGTTCGTCCAGTTGCTTGCGCCGCGTCAGGTGCTGCTCCAGCGTGTTCTTGGCGAGAGCCGGAAAGAGCACGGAAAGCCCACCGATGTCGAAACACTCGAACGCATGCTTGACGAGTACGACAACTTCACGGCGATCGCAGCTCCCGACAGTCTGACGGTTGATTTGGCCGCAACGTCCGCGCGCGAGGCCGCAGACCGAATCATCGAACACATCACAACCGGCTAACCGGCATCCCGCTCTCGGGTGGTCATTGCCGAATACTGGCCTAGGCGAGCGGTGGTGTGGCGTTGTTAGGATTCGGCTGCTGCCCCGATCGCGACCAACTGCTCGACTACGAGGGCGATCGGTTGAGTCGCGTCGATCTCATGCGTGCAAGTTTCACGGAGAAGCGACTCGACCTCAGCGAGATCGCGAAGGATCGCTTTGCGTTCTTGGTCGTCCTTTCCGAAGTCGTTGGTCGTTCGCAAGGCGATCCGGCGGAGCAGCACATCGGCAGGCGCGCTGAGCAAGACGACAGCATCGAACTGAGAGTAGAAGCGGCCCTGATTCGACACGGTGCCGGAGACGTAGAGGGTTGGTCCAGGCTCATGTGCCAGAAGTTCGCGGATCCGATCCTCGCGCCAGACGTAGCCGCCCTCGTGCTCGGACCATTCACTCCATCCGCCGTCGTCGGTCTCGACCACGTCGAAGCCTTGTCGCGCAAGCTCCATGAGAGCCGTGGACTTGCCAGTACCTGACATTCCTGTCACAAGGACCTTCCGCACGAGCGGCACGCTACTGATGCACGCTTCGGGCGTCATTCTCGAACGCTCGCCCGGGCCATGTACATCGGCGTTGCTTCGCCTAGCTTCGGACGGCGTCACTCCCGCACACCGGCGCAAGGTGACGTTTAGACGCCGCTTTGGCTCGGCGTCGAGTTCTCAGGACGCAGATCGCTGACGTCAGGTGTCGAGCTGCGGCCGCTAGACGCCGTCGCGTAGCTCGAAGAGCAGCTCTTCGATGTCGTGCTTCTGCGATCCGACGCGGACGAACCCGCACTTCTCGAGCACGCGGATCGAGGCGACGTTGCTCGTCGCGACCCACGCGTGCAGCGGTCGCTGGGTCACCTCGCCGGTGAGCTCCTGAAGCGCACGTGTCGCAAGGCCCTTGCCCCAGAACTTCCGTCCGATCCAGTAGCCGACGAGACGCCGCCCCTCCTGCTCCCAGCACCCGACGTTGCCGGCCACCTCGCCCTCGTAGACGATCGTCTTCTTCGTCAACGAGTCGTCGGCAAGGAGCCGCCGCCAGTGTGCGTCGAAGGCCTCGCGGTCGCGGGCCGGGAAGGCCGCCATCCGGTTCGCCTCGGGCTCGCGCTGGTGCTCGAAGAACGCGTCGATGTCGCTGTCGACCACTTCCCGCAGAACACCGTCCACTCCGAGGACGCTAGCGCGATTGATCAGCACGCGTCGTCGCGCGCTACGCGAGCGCGTCGGGTCGCGCGTCGGCGGCGCAGACTCTCTGCCGCTACCTCGCGACTTAACGCCCTCCGCTACCTCCGCATCATGTTCGCGGTGGACGACCTCGTCGACACGCTGGCCTGGCTCCGCGAGCACGGCGCGCAACTCGTCGACGAAGTGGTCCACCGGAACACTCGTGCAGGCGGATGCTCGGACTAGTTGATGGTGGCTGCCTGCTCTTGATAGGGAGGTACGAGTTCGTCCCACCGGGCCTCGATGTCGTCGGGCTGTCGGCCGGCGATGTAGGCCGCGAGGTTCTCGGCGTGGATCTGCCAGCCGGCTCCGTAGAAGGCGATCTTGTCCAGGGGCATGCCTTTGACCTCGATGACCAGGATGGTCTGGTCGCCGTCGGCGGTCAGCGTGAGTTCCCAGACCGCGTCGAACGGCGGCACACCCTGCCCTCTGCGGTAGGACTCGTCGGTTTCCCTGGTCGTCACGACTACCCGCTGTGGGGGCTCGCACGCCTCCACCTGGCCTGTGCGCTCTCCTGCGTCGGGGATGTGCACACGGAACTCGCCCCCCTGAGAAAGCTCGCCATCCACCTCGCCGAACCAGCGGGCGAGCCGGTTGGGATTGGTGATTGCCGACCACAGGTCGTCGATATCGGTGTCGTAGCGATCTTCGATCCGCACGACGCCCACGCCGGCTGCCGATCGCAGGCTGCCAAGGATGCGGGTATCCGAACTTGCCTTGCCGCTCATCTGCTGCTCCTTTGTTCGCGTTTCCCCCGGGCCACCTCGGTGTGCAGCGCATCGAGCCGCTGCTCCCACAAGCGCCGATACCGGCCGAGCCATTCATCGACTTCTGCGAGCGGTTCAGGGCGGAGGGCGTAGATCCGCCGCTGCGCCTCCTGGCGAACCTCGACCAGCCCTGCTTCCCGCAGCACTCGCAGATGCCGCGATACACCTGGGCGAGCAATCGGCAGCAGCGCCGCCAACTCGCCAGCGGTTGCCGGCCCGTTGGCCAGGGACTCCAGCAGCGTCCGCCGACCCTCGTCTGCCATTGCCCGCAAAACAGCTTCCATGCCGGGTGAATGTATCACGACGGTTACGTAACCGTCAAGTTACATAAACTTCAACGCCGCTGCCTGCAGCCATCGCTGTCGTTCCCGGACAGCGTCGGGGTAATTCCACATCACTGACCCAGCCGAGCGTCGACGACTTCGAACGGGTGATCTTGCCCCAGCCGCCTAGCGCGTTCCCGGCTACCGGGCCGCGTCGATCGTCGTCCGCATCACGGTGTGGTTCTTGCCCTTGGGCCGCACGTAGCTGAAACCGGCCTGCTCGAACAGGCTTCGGGTGACGCTGTAGAGGAACGACGCCGTGATCTTCTTGCCGCCGGTGTCCTGGGGATAGGCCTCCACCACGCCGCCGCCAGCCTTGGCGATCAGGTCCAGCGCGCCGTGGAGAGCCAGGGCCGAGACGCCGCGGCGCCGGTAGCGCTTGTCGACGAAGAAGCACGTCAGGCGGTAGTCCGGCAGGCTGTCGAGCTCGGCCTCGTATTCCTTGCGGTGCTTGATGTTCTTCAGCTCGTCCGGGCTTCCGAACTGGCACCACCCGACGGCGACGTCGCCGTCGAAGACCAGTGCGGCGTGGGCTCGGCCCTCGCGGACGAGTCGCTCCTTGAGTGCTCGATTGGCGTCGTACGAGAACTCCTTCTCGGCGTGGAAGGTGTGGAACCACGTGCACCAGCAACCGCCCCACACGCCGTTGTGTCGTTCCGCGAGGCCCGCGAACGCGTCCCACGTCTCCGGAGTCAGAGGTCGAACGGTGAGGGTCGCGGCGGCGTGCTCGGTCACCGGCCGCAGCTTAGAGGAGACGGGGCAGTGCCACGCTCAGGATGCATCGCATAGCACGCGCGCAGCCCGTCGTCATGCAGCCCGTCACTGTGACGCCCGGCTCACGATGCGTCCGAGGCATCATCTAGGTCAGGCGGCTTGAGCGCATCAACTCCGTCGAACCTGACCCTGCGCGGTTCGAGCACCTATGAAAGGAGACCGAACGACGATGTCGTCGATCGCGGGACAGCTGATCACCGAGAGACTCGAGTACGACGACGGTGGTCGGCAGGTCACGGTGTACGTCCCGCCTGATCCGGCCGAGGCGATCGTGTTCGCCGGGGACGGTCATCTGGTCTCGCGATGGGGGAGGTCTCTCGAGGCAGCTGACGTACCGTCAACGATGATCGTCGGTGTCCATCGGCTGTCCGATGAGACGCTGCGGCTCCATGAGTACTCACCAGGCTTTGAGCCGGAGCGGTTCGCGACACACGAGACGTTCTTCGTCGAGGAGGTGCGTCGATGGGTGCGAGCGCGCTTCGGAGTCGGCATGCCCCCCGAACGCACAGCCGTGTTCGGTGTCTCGGCGGGTGGGGAGCTGGCCCTCGCGCTGGGACTTCGGCATCCAGACGTCTATGGCGCGATCTTCTGCGCCTCGCCTGGCGGCGGTTACAAGCCGACTGACGTTATGCCGAGCTCGCTCCCCCGCGCATACCTCGTGGCGGGCACCCTGGAGCCGTTCTTCCACGACAACGCCACCCGATGGGCGACCGCGCTGCGCGATGCCGGCGCCGAAGTTGTGATGACCGAGCGCACCGGAGCGCACGGCGATCGGTTCTGGCAAGAAGAGCTGCCACTGATGGTGGCATGGGCGTTTGAACGATGAAGCGTCAAGATGCTTCGCCGACATCGCACTCTTGAGTCTCGACCAACCTCAGGTAGGCATACGCGGACGCCGGCGCAGCCCAGCGAACCGCTGCTGCAGGCGCTCTCCTCGCCGTATTGGGGGAGCCTATCCTCGTAGACATCAAGCCGATCGAGCGGGTACGAGACGACAGTCCTTGACATCGGCGCAAGACGATGGTTGGGAACGGTCCACCAACCCACGATCGACCTCACGAGCTTTAACGAACCCGTCACCGCCGCCAGGTCAACGGCAACCCGAGCCGTCAGGGTTCGTTCCTGAACACTGACCCAGACCACCGCTCTAGAGTGATGTCGTGCTGAGCGGTCGCTGCGCATGCAACGCTGTCGCGTACGAGGTTTCGGACGAATTCGTCGCCGCTTACAACTGCCACTGCTCGAACTGTCGTGCGCTCAGCGGATCGGCGTTCTTGCCCGTGGGCCAGATCGAGGGGAACAAGATCGCGGTGACGAAGGGTGCGGAGTTGTTGCTCGTTGAGGGCGATGCCGGTTCGGCCCAGGAGGTGCGGTGCGGTGAGTGCTTCTCACTCATCTACTGGACCTACGCAGACGGGTCAGTGGGCGTTCCGTATGGAACGCTGATCGACGAACCTTCGCTCAAGCCCATGCACCATCAGTTCGTCGGCTCGAAGGCTCCGTGGTACGAGATCCGGGATGATCTTCCTCAGCACGACGAGTACCCGTGGTCTTGATCGACAGGTAACCCGCGAGGCCGCCTTCAGGCGTCGTTCCCGAACGCTCGCGCAGGGTGCCGCTCGTTCCTCTGACCTAGACTTCACACGTGGCGAGACTCGGAAGCTATTGGAGGCGGCTCGGCCACCGTCTTCGACTCTCCCAGCCCGGCCGAGTGTTGTTCACCGTTGCGCTTCTTGTCGGCGTTGCCGAGATGGTGGTCGCACGCGCTCACGGCGACCGGGAGGGCGGCGCACCCCTGGTGGTGCTCGCACTCTTATTGGTCGGCGTGGTCACCCTGGACGCCGTCGCCCGCGGAGTCGTCGCTTTGGTTCGCCGTCTCATCTTGGACGGTGGGCTCAGGCGTCCCTGAATCTGGCGCAGCCGAGTGTCGCCTGGAACGAGCTCGGATCGCCCGGGCTACGAGTTGTATCTTCCGGCGGTGGTCGAGTCCGCGATCGATATCTATTGCGACGCGTTCGTCGCGCGTCACCGGCACGAGTTGGACAGTGAGCCTGTCGTGCGAATCGCGCCGGGTGTCCGTGGCGTTGCGCACATCCGTCTGCTCGTTACCGACGACACTGGGTACGGCCGACTGGTTGCTGAGGTCGCGAGTGCTCTCAGCCGGGAGTCGTGCTTGTGTTCGATCGAGCTCCGCGTTGTAACCGCTTCTTACACGACCAGCCCGGCTGGAACGCAGACGCGACGGAGACGGCGATGGTCCTCCGCGATGTCCAGGACGTGACGGGTACTGCGCTTCCTAACGGCCTCGAGCTCCGAGCCGTGGATCTGGTCGGTTCCGCGGCCCAGACGCAGTCCCGCTGAAAGACGCAGTAGCCGCTGCGATCGCGTCCGATCCCGCCATCACCGACGCTGACCACATCGTCAGATACCTGAGCGGTTTGCCCCCGTCTGTTCGACTGCTTGCCGCCGTCGACGAGATCGGGGTTGCGCGAGCGACGTCGGCCTGCCACGTCTTTGGCGAGTACGCGCAGGTCTTCTTCGTCAGCACCGACCCGGCCTGGCGTCGCCGAGGCATCGGCGGCGCAATGACCACAGGGGCGCTGCGAGGTGCAGCCTCTTTGGGAGCGCGCCGGGCCTTTCTACACTCGACAGCCGACGGTGCGTCTCTCTACAGGAGCCTCGGCTTCGAGCCGGCCGGACTGGTCACGCGGTACTCCTACGCCGACTGACCGTTGCGCCGCAGCCTGCTCAGGCGTTTCGTGCACTCAAATGTCAGCATTGCGTCGTCCACGGGAGGCGTGCAGCGCCGGCCGCACATTCTCGACCGACATGCGACGATTACTCGGTGACACTCGCGGACCTCAGCTGCCTGGCTGCCCAGCTCGACGGTGTCTCCGAGGGGCGTCGGGAGGGCTTGCTTGATTGGCGGTATCGCGGCCGCCTGGTGGCGCGGCAACTCGACGACAGCCACATCGTCATTCGTGCGACGTTCGAGTTTCGAGACCTCCTGCTCGAGATCGTTCCCCGAGACCTTCTCGGTGCCGAAGCGCTTCGCGAAGCACATGATGGTGGTCGCGGACCTTGTGAACGGGAATGCAGATGCCGTGGAAGACGCGGTGATCGGCGCATGGGAGCTGCAGTCCGGGAAGTAACACCGGCTTTGGCCGAGGATTTATCCTCGGAGCCGGAAGTGGAGGTACTGATGTCTGAGTGGCCGGTGTCGGGGCGGGTTGCGCTGGTGGCGGGCGCGACGCGTGGAGCGGGCCGTGCGATCGCCGTCGAGCTCGCCCGCGAGGGCTTCTACGTCTACGCGACCGGCCGCAGCAGCCGTGCGTCCGGGCCTTCCGAGATGGGAAGGCCCGAAACGATCGAGGAGACCGGAGACCTCATGGCGGCCGCGGGCGGAGCCGGATCGGCCCTCGTGGTCGATCACGAAGATCCCGCCTCGGTTGCCGACCTCGTCGGGAGAGTCGAGCGCGAACACGGCCGGCTGGACGTCCTCGTCAACGACATCTTCGGCGGCGATCGGTACATGGAGTGGGACAAGCCGCTCTGGGAGCACGACTGGGCCGGCGGGCTCCGGATGCTGCAGATGGGCGTGCACACGCACCTGATCACCTGCCGTGCCGCGATCCCCCTGATGCTGCGCACCGCCGCAGCCCTCGGCACGCGCGGCCTCGTCGTGGAGATGACGGACGGCACGTCGCAGGCGAACGCCGAGTTCAGGCGGAACGTCGGCTTCTACTACGACCTCGTCAAGGCCAACGTCGAACGGATCGTCAAGGGCTTGAGCGCCGAGCTCGAGAACAGTCCCGTGACGGCCGTCGGCGTGACTCCCGGCTGGCTTCGTTCGGAGAAGATGCTGGAGAACTTCGGCGTCACCGAGGCGAACTGGCGGGACGCCTGCCGCGAGCGTCCCGGCTTCGGTATCTCCGAGTCGCCTACCTACGTGGCCAGAGGCGTCACTGCACTCGCCAGGGCCGCAGAAGCCGAGCGATGGGCAGGCACGATCGTCAGCGCTCGCCACCTCGCCGACGCCTACGGCGTGACAGACACCGACGGAAGCCGCCCCGACTGTTGGGGCTATCACGCCACCTACGGGTGGGAGCCCGAAGACAGCCGCGGCATCGACGAGTTCCGGTAACTCAGAGAACATGCCGGTAGTAGCCCGAAGGAACCTCGCAACGGTCCGGCTCAGGGGCTATGAGAGCCGGGTGCGGTCCGCGCGACCCTAGAAGTGGTTCGTGTACGAGAGGAAGCGCCAGCCGGCCAGAGTGGCGAGCAGTTGGTAGCTCGTCCAGGTGTCTCGGCGCACCTGACCGTCCGCATCGACCGCGTTCCAGTGCAGGGTCGCGAAGACGGAATGCTCCCCAAGTTGGCGAGCCTCGATCTCGATCGGCGTCCACGTGAGGACGCCACTGGTCACGCGGTAGGCGATGATCGCGTTGGCGAAGTGATCTCGAACCGCGTCGCGGTCTGGCAAGTGGATCGCCTCCCCGTCTCGGATTGCGAGGAACGGCCAGAGGCAGAGATTGGTCACCCCTTCCACATCGCGTTCCGAGTAGCGGCGGGTGTACTCGTCGAAGAAGGACGCAACCGAGGGAGTCACCACAAGGACTCTGGCAGCTGTCGCAAGGGCGGTCAACGCGCGTCAGACGTCACCCGATGGTTCGGTCACTGGCCGAGACCGCACGGTCGAGTAGGTCGGGGCCGATACCGAGTCGCAACTGGTCGATGTCGTGCCGGTACCCGTCCGGCCATTCGGTGCCGCCGCCACATACCACGTTCTCAAGCGCCACCCGCGAGCATCTGGCGCAGGTGAGCACTTACGTCTTCACGTCGCCTTTGGGTAGCCATTCGTCCACGGCGCCGCTACGTCGATGGCGCTGCTTCGTTTGACGACAAGGTCGTCTTCGCCGTCCGAGGTGAAGAGCTGGATCATGTCGCTGTCCGGGTAGACGACAACATCGACCGCCGCATTCGAGGAGAACATCGCGACGCGGGCGATTGAGTCGCTGTTGTTCCGCACAAGGTGTGCTCCGGCGGGACCGGAGGGAAAGAAGACAAGGTCCCACGGTTCGAGTTCGTCCTCGCCGCCCGGATGACGCAGGGTCGGAGTGCCCGAGACGACCAGGAGCCACTCTTCTTGAGGATCTTCATAGTGGTACGGGCCGACCGCTTGACCGGGAGGCAGCTCATAGACGCTGAGCCCCGTGCGGGCCGCGCCGAGCAGCGCGCCTACTCGTGCGCTCTTCCGCCTGAAGCCGTCAGGCAGCTGTGGACGCGGATCGCATGTGATTGCGGCGAGGTTCGCTCGCCGAACCGGGTCAGCACTCATTCGGGACTCCTTTCGTGGGGCTTGACCAAAGAGACTGGCATGACCTCAGAAAATCACCGCAACGCGGGGCGCCGAGGCCGCGTAACCCAGGTTCGGGGTTCGACCAGGTTGCCGAGTTCCGACCCGGCACGGGCTCCCGGGAAAACTCAGCGACCTGCTTCAGAGAGCGAAACAGGTCGCACCAGCTTGCCTACGTGCGATTGTCGTCGAGCAGTGGGACGACGCGTTCGCGGAACACCTCCAATTGGGCGCGCTCGTCCTGGAGCGGCCACAGGAACACGCGTTGCGCGCCCGCGTGCGCGTACGCGAGCAGCGTCTCCGCACACTTCTCCGCCGAGCCGATCGGCAGGATCGGGCGCAGCTCGTCCACCGGACGGTTGAGCATCGGCGCCAGCACGTTCGCGAGCACCGCGTCGGCGCGCGCCCGGTCTTCCGTCACGTAGCACCACATCGTTGCGATACCGTTCGGGAAGGCCGCGCTGTCGCCCCCTCGCGCCGACACTTCCGCCTGGACGTCCGTCCAGGCCCGAGCGAACAAATTGGGCGTCGTGTTGTAGCCCGATGCGAGCCAGCCGTCGGCCAGGCGCGCCACGCGTCTCAGCCCTGCCGGGGATCCCCAGCTCCCGATCCAGATCGGAGGCCCGGGTCGCTGCGCCGGCGTCGGCGTCAGGGTGAAGCCGGCGGTGGAGTAGAACGCACCCTCGAACGCGACATCGTCGGCTCGCCAGTAGGCGCGCAACGTCTGGATCGCCTCGTCCAACCGCTTCCAGCGCTCCTCGAAGCTCACGTCGACGAGCTCGTAGTCACGCGCAGACGAACCAGGCCCGAGCCCGACGAGGAGTCTGCCGCCCGACAGCAGGTCGACGGCGGCGAGGATCTTCGCGGTTGCCGCCGGTCCCCGCAGCACGGGAACAGCCACCGTCGTGGCGAGCGTCATCTGGCCGCTGCGCGCGAGTACGGCGGCGAGCGCCGTTGGCCCATCGAGCCACGGGCGCGAGAACACGAGATGGTCGTTTACGCAGAGGTGCGTGTACCCGAGATCGCGAGCGGCTTCTGTGAAGCCGAGCAGATCGTCGAGCGATCGGTGCTCGCCTTGAAACGAGATCAGCGGAAGGTGAACACCGAATTCCATCAGTCGCCCGTGTCCTTCTCGTGCATCACCCAGCCCATCGTCGGCCGCATACCGGCACTTTCGTAGAGCTGGAACGCGCCTGTCCTGTTTTCGGCGTCGACACCGAGACCGACGCTCGGCTCGCCGCGATCCCAGAACTTCCCGAGCGCGTCCAGGAGGAGCGCGCGGCCCACGCCCTGCGCCCGCCAGGGCCGCCGCGTGAAGAGGACCGAGACCCAGCCGCCGCCGTAGCGGTCGGCCTCGCAGATCGCGCCGGCGGCGATCTCGTCACCCGCTCGCACAACGCGCCAGAGCGGCGCGTCGAAGCGCTCGGTCTCGACGTGCAACTCTCGCCACCGGGCTAGGTCGCGCGGCCGGAACTCCCAATGATCGGCGAACGCCTCCTGCTCCGCGGCGTGAAACGCCGCCACATCGCGGACAGCGTCGAATTCGTCCGGCACGAGCCCGTCCGGCCACTCCGGTGGCTCCGGCGCGGCGTCGAGGTCGATTCGCATCTCGCGAAAGACGCGCACACGCCGATAGCCACGCCCGGCGAGCAGACGGTGTCCCGCCTCGTCCGGTTCTGCGACGCCGTTCTGGATCCGCCGGGCGCCGCGCGATATGGCGGTCGTCTCGAGGGCGGTGACGATCTCAACGCCGAGGCCGCGACCCTGGACTTCGGGATGCACGTACGCCTCGATCCGCCACAGCTCACCGCGGTCATCGAGCGACCCGTACGCGACGATGCGCTCGCCGTCGAGCAGGACCAGCGCGTCGCGTGCGAGGTCGAGCGCTTCCCATTCCGCTTCGAGGTCGCCCAGCGAATAGTCGGTCTCGCCATACAGCGACCGCTCGTATGCGATCACGAGGTCGGCGACCGCAGCCGCGTCGCCGGGAAGTGGCGCTCGAGTGCTCGAATTCAAGGTTTGTCCATAAGCCGAAACTGCACCTTCGCGCCGAGCTCGCGGCAGCGGTCGTAGACGCCGTTCAACTCCTCGGGCGCGTCGACGCTGAAGGCGAAGCGCTCGATCCCGACGTCGTGGTAGCGGTACGTCCCACCGTCCGCAAGTCGGAAGCCGACATCCGCGACCGCGAGATCGAGATGGTGCAGTCTCCCTAACGGCATCCCTCTCCTCCCTTCCCACGACGCGTCGGAGGACCCTAACGCCTCTCGTGGTGGCGCTCCAAACGCCGGTCTCTCCCGCCAGGAGGTCCCCTGCCTACCCGTCGCTCGACGTCTCCGCTCCGAGGTTCGCTCGGGAAGTATCGGCGTAGCATCTGCCCATGCAGACGATCACGCCATACCTGCTCTACGACGACGCGGCGACGGCGCTGGACTTCCTCTCACGTGCCTTTGGGTTCGCGGAGACGAAGCGAGTGACATCGCCGGACGGCCGCGTCGGGCACGCCGAGATGCGATTCGGCGGCGGCGAGATCCACCTCGGACAGCCCGAGCGTCCAAGCAGCCCGAGAACCTACGGCGGGACGTCCGTGTTGCTCTACGTGTACGTCGATGATGTTGAGGAGCACTTTGCCCGGTCGCGCGCGGCCGGTGCGGAGATCATCGACGAGCCGGCTGATCAGGAGTACGGCGAGCGGCGCTATCACTGCCGCGACCTCGAGGGACACTCCTGGTACTTCGCGCAGCCGCTGCGCGGTTGACGCCAATCCCGTTGCCTTGTTTTAGCGGACGGTTCGCGCCTGCAAGAACACCCAGATCGCGGCAGCGGCGGCGGCACCGAAGATGATCGCCAGTACCCAGTGGCCACCGGCCAGGAATAGCAGGGCCAACAGCACGAGAACGCCCGCGATCATGGCCGCCCGTCGCAGGACGCGCTCGCGCGCGCGGCCTCTACCGCTGAGGGTCATCGAGTGACCTCTGGGGCCGATCTCACTGACGACATCTCACCACGATATCGCCAGACGCGCTGGGGTCGGGAGCACTTCTGCGCACCTTTCACCATTCACATCAACCCTCTAGAGGGAATCGGCCGCGAGCAACAGTCTCCCCGTCGCCGTCAGCGAGACGCGTCCGCGGTCGATCCGCACGAGGTCGTCGACCAACGCGTCTTCCCATACAGAGAGTCGCGGGCAGGAGGTCTTCCAGACCTCGATCGTCTCGGCGTAACTTCGCGGCCGCTCCGAGAGCCACGCGAGCAGTTGAATGGTGGGGGCGTTCACAGTCGGCACTGGTTCATCCCTCCTCGTGCCTGGATTCTTCCATCGAGCGTCGCGGCTCCTCACTGCGCGTGGCAAAGGCCTTTCGGTCAGAATCGCATAACGCTGGCCTCCAGCGGAACCCCGAAGAAGGAGAGGTCATGGCCGAGTTCGCTCGCGTGGTCACGTTCGAAGCCGACGAGGCAGCGCTCGACGCGCTGCTCAAGGAGATCAGCTCGACCGATGGCCCGCCCGAGGGCATTGCCGCTACGCGGCTCACCGTACTGGCGGACCGGGCCGGCGGAAAGGTCGTGGTGTCGGTTCGCTTCGGCTCCGAAGACGACCTACGAAAGGGCGCCGAGGTCTTCGAGGCGATGAGCCCGCCCGACGCCGGCAGCATGCGCCGTGTCTCGGTGGATGTGTATGAGGTCGTGGTCGACCGGACGCCGTCCTAGCGGAGGACTCGACCGGAGTGCCGAGACGGCAGTGACGGCGGCGCAGCGCACCGAGCCCCTCGCGGGCATCCCGCAGAGCGAGTTCCAAGCTCGCCGCGAGCGCCTGCTCGAGCACGTGCGCGGCCGCAGGCTGAGCGGTTACGTCCTGTTCGAGCAGGCGTACATCCAGTACTTCACGGGCTTCTGGTTCCTCTCGAACGAGCGCCCCGTCGTCTTCGCGCAGAGCGCGAGTGGCGACGCGGCGGTCTTCGTACCCGAGTTCGAGGTCGAGCGGACACGGGCCGAGACCCGGTTCGAGCGCATCGAGTCGTATCCGGAGTACCCGGGCGTCGAGCATCCGATGCTGATCCTGGCGCGGGTGCTCGCCGACCTGGGCCTCGCCGGAACGATCGCGGCCGACCAGGACGGCTACCCGGGCATCCTCGGCTACCGGGGGCCGCCACTCAGCGAGGCGACCGGCGCGAGCGTCTCGGTGGTCGCAAACGAGATCGAGCAGATGCTCAGTAGGAAGAGCGAGAACGAGATCGCCCTGATCCGGGAGAGCGGGCGCTGGTGCGCCCACGCCCACCGGCTCCTGCAGGAGTACACGCGTCCAGGCGTGACGGAGGCCGAGGCCAGCTTGCGTGCCGGCCACGAGACGACCCTCGCGATGCTCGAGGCGCTCGGCGATTCCTTCGGCGGTCAACTCGGTTCGTCGGACGGAGCGCAGGCGGGCTATCGCGGACAGATCGGGCAGCGCAGCTCGTGGGCGCATGCGATCGCGCACAACATCGAGTTCCACGTGGGAGACCTGCTCGTCACCGAGACAGGGGCGCCGGTGTGGGGGTACAACGCCGAGCTCGAGCGGGGAATGGTCATCGGACGGCCGACCGATGAGATGCGACGCCTCTTCGACCACACCGTCGCGGCGCAGCAAGCTGCGTTCGATGCGTTCCGGCCGGGAGTCACGTGCGCCGACGTCGATGGCGCGGTGATGCGCTACTTCGAGCAGCACGACCTGCTGCCGTACTGGCGCCAGCACACCGGCCACGCAATCGGGTTGCGCAACCACGAAGCGCCGTTCCTCGACGTTGGCGACCACACGCCGGTCGAGCCCGGCATGGTCTTCACGATCGAGCCGGGGCTGTACGACTCGAAGCTTGGCGGCTTCCGCCATTCGGACACGGTGGTCGTCACCGACGACGGCATCGACATCCTCACCGACTACCCGCGCGATCTCGAGAGCCTGACGCTGCCCGAGCGCTGATCGCGTCGCTGCCTATAGCGCCGGCGTCAGTCGCTGCGCGGCGAGCAGGCCGACGACGTGTTGCAGCAGCTTCCAGGTGACGTCGGGATTCGCCATCGCGAACTCCCGGAAGTCCCAGAAGGGGATTTCCAGGCAACGCAGCAGCGTCTCGGCTGTCACCGTTGCCGTGCGTTCGCTCTCGCTGATCAGCGCTAGCTCGCCGAAGTGATCGCCCGGGCCAATCCTGGCGATCGTCTTCCCGGCGACGCTGACGACCGCCTCGCCCTCCGTGATCACGAAGAAGCCGACGCCGCTCATCCTGTTCTCCTGAACCACGGCGGTGCCGGGCTGGAGCTCCCGTTCCCGGAAGTGCCGCCCGAGCCCCTTCAGCTGCCGTTGGTTGAGGCCGCTGAAGAGCGGAACCAGCTTCAGTTGGTCGGTGACGGTCGCGATGGTGTGATCCTACTCAGGCGCCGCCTCGGACACCCGGGCGGACGAACAGTGTCCCTCGCGCTCGTGGCTTTACCGGGCGGACTGGAGCGACGATCGCGCCGGATCGAAGAGCGTGAGCTCCGGCGGCGTCTGACCGAGGATCGCGCGGGCGACCAGGTCGCCGCACGCGAGACCGAGCACGTTGCCGTGCCCGGAGTAGCCACCGGCGACCCAGACGGCTTCCCGGCCCGGAACCCGACCGGCGAGCGGAAAGAGATCGGGCGTGGTGCCCCAGATGCCGGCCCAACGGCCGGCGACCGCGGGCCGAGCGCCGACGAGCTGTTCGAGCAGCTCGTCGAGACGACCCTGAACGAGCTCGGTCGTCTCCACCACACCGGTCTCCTCGGTCGCGAACGAGGCGTCGCGTTTCCCGCCGAGCACGAGCCTGCCGTCCGGCAGCTGCTGCCAGTAGTCGTAGCCCGCACGTGCGTAGTGCGGCCGGTCGTAGAGGTGTGTGGGCAGCGGCTCGGTCACGAGCACCTGGCCGCGGGTCGCGCGCACCGGCAGCTCCGGCAGCAGCGTCGGGATGAAGCCGTCGCCCGCGACCACGATCACGTCTGCGTCGAGCCCCTCAACTGTCGCCGCATGGCGTTCGCGGATGTCTGCTCCCGCGCTCGCTGCGTGCGCGGCGAGCCGGCGCACCCACCGCGCCGGCTGGATCGCGCCGTCGGCGGGATGCAGGATCGCGCCGCGATAGAGCCGGTCGAGCGGCGGCCGC
Source organism: uncultured Thermoleophilia bacterium (assembly GCA_963817765.1). Classification (GTDB taxonomy): domain Bacteria; phylum Actinomycetota; class Thermoleophilia; order Gaiellales; family Gaiellaceae; genus PALSA-600. Next base: position 33,178 of record CAWFPX010000004.1, read on the forward strand.
AAGTCGTCCACCCACTCGACGTCGAACCCGTGGTCGTCGAGGGCGTCGTACTCACGCAGCAGCGCCTCGCGCTCGTCGCCGTCGAACGCCAGCCGCAGGCTGCCGACGCGGCGGAACGCGTCACCGGCGAGCGATTCGAGCCGATCGAGTGACCGCTCGGTCAGCTCCATCAAGAGCCGAGCGCGCTCGTCACCGAGGTCGCGCCGCGCCTCGTCGTAAGGGACGGCCGCGCCACGCAGCGCAAAGCCGCCGTTTCGCCCGCTCGCGCCACCGGCGATCTCGCCGGCTTCATGCAGCCGCACGCGCACGCCGCGCTCGGCAAGCGAGAGTGCACAGGAGCAGCCGGTCACCCCACCACCGATCACGGCGACCTCGGCGCGGCCCTCAAAACGCGAGCGCGGCAGATCGTCGCGCCGTTCCTGGAGCCAGAATGAGGTCGCCGACACGAGCCGATCCTACGTTTCAGCTTCCCGGACTCGACCTCCCTGCCTTCGGCGCCGCGACGGAGGCGCGGTACACGCCCTCGCCCTCGTCGACGAGCCCCAGGAGCTCGAGCTCGGCGAGCGCGCCCGCCACCGTCCCGGCGCTCAGGCCCGACCGCTGGGCGATCTCGTTCGCCGTCGCGGCCGCCTCGGCCACCACGGCGAGCACGCCTTCGAGCCGCGGCTCGAGCCTCGGCCGCTCGGGCGCCGGCTGCGGTTCGAGGCCAATCGCCTCGAGGACGTCGGCGACCCCCGTGACGGGCACCGCGCCGAGTCGCAGCAGCGCGTTCGTCCCCCGAGAAAGTGCCGAGGTGATCTCGCCCGGCACGGCCAGCACCTCGCGGCCCTCGTCGAGCGCGAGATCGGCCGTGATGAGCGCCCCGCTGCGCTCGCGCGCCTCGACGACCACGGTTGCGCGTGTGAGACCGGCGACGATTCTGTTCCGGGCCGGAAAGCGCCATGGTGCAGGCTCGACACCCGGCGGGTACTCCGACACGATCAGGCCGCGCTGTGCCACCTCGAGCGCGAGCTGGGCATGCGCGCGGGGGTAGTCACGATCGATCCCGCAGCCGAGCACTGCGATGGTGCCTCCGGCGGCAGATGTGCCGCTTGCAAGTGCGCCGCGATGTGCGGCGGCGTCGATCCCGCGGGCGAGACCGGAGACGACGAACAGGCCCGCGGCGGCAAGCTCACGGCCGAGCTCGGTGGCGACGGCCGTGCCGTACGCAGAGCACGCTCTCGCACCGACGATCGCAACCGACGGTTGCCGGAGCCGGTCGAGCGTGCGCTCGCCTCGGACGAAGAGCCCGGGCGGCGGGTCGTGGATCGAGCCGAGGAGCTGCGGGAAGGCGCGATCGGAGCGCGCGATCCAGCGGAAACCGCGGGCCTCGAGGTCGCGGCGAAACGCCACCTCGTCGAACGAGCGCCTGAAGCGCTCGAACCGGCGACCGCGGGGCTCGTTCAACACATGCGACTCGGTCGCCGCGGCGAAGGCTGCAACGGCCAGCTCGCTCATCGGTTAACCGGGCTCATTGCGTCAGCTCCGCGGGTGGCCGGTAGGAAAGCGCCTCCCCGAGATGCGCCACCTCGACGAGGTCCGCAGCGGCGAGGGCGGCAATCGTGGTCGCAACCCGAGCGACCCGTGCGCGCCCGCGGCCGGAGAGTGGCACCCGTTCGACCGCACGAGTGAGCAGGTGCTTCGCCTCCTCGGTGAATTCGAGCGGCGTCGCGATCAGACGCTGCCTGGCGCCGAGGACACGCTCACGCACGTCCTCCGACGACTCGGCCGGCGGCCCGGCCAATTCCTCGCCCCGCGGGCGCGGCACGGTGAGCGACAGATCGAAGCGATCGAGCAGCGCCCGCGACAGCTTCTCGCGGTAACGATGCACCCGTTGTGCTGTGCAGGCGCATTGCGCGCCGGGGTCGCCACGCGCACCGCATGGGCAGAGGTTCATCGTCGCAACGAGCTGGAAGCGCGCTGGGAACGCGGCGCGACCCGCCACCCGTGCAACGGTAACGACGCCGTCTTCGAGTGGTTGCCGGAGCGCCTCGAGCGCGGCGCGCGGGAACTCCGGGAACTCGTCGAGGAAGAGGACCCCGCCGTGCGCGAGACTCGCTTCACCGGGTCGCGGCCCCGTGCCTCCGCCGACGATCGCAGCGGTCGACGCCGAGTGGTGCGGCGCGCGAAACGGCGGCACCCGAACGAGGCCGCCTCCGGGAGGCAGGACGCCTGCGACCGAGTGGATGCGGGTCACCTCCAGGGCCGCGTCGTCCTCGAGGAGCGGCAGGATCCCGGGCAACCGACGGGCGAGCATCGTCTTCCCGGTCCCGGGCGGGCCTGCGAGCAGCAGGTTGTGGCCACCTGCGGCGGCGACCTCGAGCGCGCGGCGCGCGCGCTCCTGACCTCGCACGTCTGCGAGATCGGGCGCAGCGTGCACCCAGCCACCGTCGTCAACGTCGATCACCTCCGGGGGATCGCGCTCGCCACGGAGATAGGCGACTGCCTCGGCCAGGTGGTAGACCCCGACCGGCTCGATTCCCGCGAGCGCGACCTGTGGCGCCGACGCGGCAGCGCAGAGCAGGCGCTGGATGCCGGCACGCCGCGCTCCTTCCGCCGCGACGAGTGCCCCGGCCACGGGCCTCAGCCGGCCGTCGAGCGCAAGCTCACCGAACGCCGCCAGGCCCCGCAGGGAATCGGCCGGCAACTGGTAGGAGGCGGCGAGGAGCGCAAGCGCAATCGGAAGGTCGAATCCGGAACCTTCCTTGCGCAACCCCGCCGGCGCGAGGTTGACGATGATGCGGCAACCGCGCGGCCATTCGAGCTCGGCCGATGCGATGCCGCTACGAACCCGCTCCTTCGCCTCCTGGCAGGCACGGTCGGCAAGCCCGACGATCGCGAACGACGGCGCACCGCGCTGCAGGTGCGCCTCGACCTCGACGCGGCGCGGGTCGAGGCCGACAAGTGTGTGAGTCACCGTCCGTGCGAGCACGTTGCCACACTAGGCGACAACTTCTTACGTGTCTGTGCCGACTGTGTGACGATTCAGGCTGTGTGACGGTTCAGGCTCTGGCCGCGACCAGGACGTCCTCGAAGTACTCCCCCGCCCGGCGGCCGGTCCGGCGATTCACGTGGCGCTGGTAACGCTGCTCGAGCTGGAGCCCTGAGCGCTCGAGGATCTGCGGATACAGATCGCGGCGGTCGTTCACGACGACGACGACCCGCCCGCGCGGCCGCAGGGCGCTCGCGCACGCCGCCAGCACGCCGGCGATTCCGTCCGTGTATGCCGCGAGTGCCGCCTTCGACGTTCCCCGTGCAGCCGCACCGAGCTCGCGCTCGCGGCGATCGTCGAGCGACAACAGCTCGTAGGCATAGCGATGCTGTTCGTGGTAGTCGATCAGGCCGGGATAGGGCGGCGAGGTGACGACGGCGTCGAAGGGCCCCGTCAGCTCGAGCTCACGAGCGTCGCCGTGCATGACCGTCGCCTCTCGCTTCGAGCGAATGCGCGAGAACTCCTTGAGGCGCGTCAGCGTGTCGAGGGTGTAGCGGCGAAGGAAATGATCGGCGTGCTCGATCGGCCGGCACTCGCGCTTGTGCTTGTGGCACCAGTACGGCGCGGTCTGCGGCGCCGTGGGGAAGTCCAGGTCGAAGTGCGTCGTCAGCCGCGCGGAACGCGCCGCGCGCGCCACGATCAGACGCAGGACATCTGCGTGCTCGTACTCAGCCGCGAGCGAGCGGAACGCGCAGCAGATCCGTCTGCGATTGCGGCGCGAACCACGCGCGCACATAGGCGTTTGCACGGCCGGGCGACCCGTCGCCGCGTTCGAAGCGTCCGAGCGCGTCACGCAGCTCCCGCTCGAGCACGAACGGGTTGTGCGCAGTCGTCTTCACGCCCATCAGCAGGCAGTTGAACGCGGCGATGTCGACGCCGGTCGAATCGAGCCCGCTCTCGAGCGCCTGCACGAGCGTCGTGCCCGAGCCTGCGAACGGGTCGAGCACGCGCCCGCCGGCCGGGACGTGGCGGCGGAAGAGCTCTTCGACGAGCTGCGGGATGTACTTGCCGAGGTACGGATGCAACCTGTGGACGTGCTTCGTCCGGACACGCTCGGGCAGATCGCGCTCCGACCAGGAGAGATCGAGGTCGAGCCCCGCGTAGATCTGCTCCTGGGTGACGCCCACGGAAACGTGTTCCCCGGCGAACCGCCGGACTCCTGCTCAGAACGCGTCGGGGAGATGCTCCAGCCGCCCCGCCCACTCCGCGATCACGTCGAAGCGCACCGCCAGGCCCTGCGACTCGTCATGCCGTGCGAGCCAGGCCTCAGCCGCCCGGCGCACGCGGCGGGCCTTCTCGGGGGTGACCATCTCGAGCGGATCGCCGAAGCCGTGGCCGGACTTCGACTTCACCTCACAGAAGACGACCGTCGCGCCGCGGCGCGCGACGATGTCGATCTCGTTGCCGGCGATCCAGCGGTTGGTGTCGAGGATGCGGTATCCGCGCAGCCGATACCAACGTGCCGCGCGGCGTTCGGCGTCGTTTCTAGGAGGCGGCGAGGAGCGCGAGCTCGTCCTCGCTGAGGTAGGCACGCGCACGCCAGGAGCGCCGATGGATCTCGCACGGCCCGCGCTCGCGCACGACGCGCGTGTGCGCGGGCGTGATGTAGCCGACGTGCGAGGCGAACCCGTACCCGGGGTAGATCGCGTCGGCCGCCCGCATGTAGCGGTCGCGAGTCACCTTCGCGATGATCGACGCGGCCGCGATCGCCGCGCTCTTCGTATCGCCGTCGACGATCGCCCGGTGCGGCGGCGCGGTCGGACCGAGCTTGAATCCGTCGACGAGCGACACGTCGGCGGGCTGACATGCCCAGAGCGCCTCGCGGAGCCCACGCAGATTGCACTTGTGCAGGCCGTCCCGGTCGATCACGAAGGCCGGGAAGACGCGCACCGCCACCACCTCGGCGCACGAGATCACCGCGCGGTAGAGCTCCTCGCGCGTCGCGGCGTCGACCTGTTTCGAGTCGTTCAGCCGGGCGAGCGGCCGCACCCGGTGGTCGCGCAGGCACTCGTAGTCGAGCAGCACGCCCGCGACGACCAGCGGGCCGGCGAGCGGCCCGCGGCCGGCCTCGTCAGCGCCCGCGACGAGTCGCGCGCCGAGCCCCCGGTCGAACCGGAGGAGCTTCTGCCCGGGACGTCTCGACTTCGCCGCCACAGCCCGACAATAGCCTCGGTGCCTGCCGTCAACGCCCTCGAGTTCTCGCTTGTTGCGAAGAAGTCACGCCGGCAGCACACAATCGACGTCGCGTCGGCGCAGCGCCACCTGCCACGCACCGTGGGTCCGCCTGACGCGGAGCTCGTCGCAGTCCGACACGGAGTGCCGGATCAGGCAGATGAAGTCCGGTGTTCGGGTCTGGGGGCGGAAGCCACCGATTCCAGAGGAACAGGTGACCCGACCAGGGTCGTCGTGACTCGCCGACCACGCCTTTGCGCGGATGACGGCTTCGTTGTGGGCAGCCGTGCCGCACCCCACGAGGAGCAGCAGAGCTGCGGTGAGCCCGACGAGGCGTCTCAGCTCTGGCGCAGCTCGCGCACGCGAGCCTTCTTGCCGACCTTGCCGCGCAGGTAGTACAGCTTCGCCCGGTTCACGTCGCCGATCGCCTGGACCTCGATCTTGTCGATCTTCGGCGAATGCAGCGGGAACGTCCGCTCGACGCCGACGCCGAAGGAGTTCTTGCGGACGGTGAATGTCTCACGGGCGCCCGCGCCCTGCCGCTTGATCACGAGGCCCTCGAAGACCTGGATCCGCTCGCGTGTGCCCTCGATCACCCGGAAGTGCACGCGCACCGTGTCGCCCGCCTTGAAGCGCGGGACTTCGCGCAACTGACGGCGCTCGATGTCCTGGATGATTGTGCTCATGTGAAAAGGGACCGGGGTCGGGCGGATCGGCCGGGCGGAATGGTAGCGGATCGGCCTAGCGAATGGAGATCCGGTTGGGCGGCCAGTAGGTGGCGAACACGTTGCCGATCAGGTTGGAGCGCGGCACCGTGCCCCACGACCGCGAATCGCACGACGACACGCGGTTGTCACCCATCATGAAGTAGTGCCCGGGAGGGATCTTCTGCGGCGCGACCGTTCGCGTATCTCGTCGCGAAGCCTTGATGTACGGCTCGTCGAGCTTCTTGCCGTTGATGTAGACGTAGCCGGCGCGCTCCTCCCAGATCTCTCCCGGGAGACCGATCAGGCGCTTCACGAACGTCCCGCCGGCGCCGCAGCGCACGGCCGCGAGCGGCGGCGTATGGAAGACGATGATCTGGCCCCGCTTCGGTGACGAGAACCGGAAGCAGAACCGGCATGCGAGCACCCGATCGGAGAAGCGCGCTTCGCACTCAGAGCCCGGGCGCGCGCAGTGCAGCGTCGGCTCCATGGAGCTCGACGGGATCCGGTAGGGGTTCACGACCCAGGCCTTGATCGCGAGCACGATCGCAATCGCGCCGACGATCGTGACGAGCCAGTCGATCGTGACGCGCCAGCCGTGCGGTAATCCCTCGGTCAGGTGGTCGATCGGGTTTCTCACCGCACGTGCTCCTTCCGCCAACTCTCGATACGTGCATGGTCACCCGAGAGCAGCACGTCGGGCACCCGCCAGCCGTTGAACTCCGCCGGCCGCGTGTAGTGAGGGTACTCAAGTCCGCCACCGAGCTCGTCGGAGAATGATTCGAGCTCGCCCGACCCCTCGCTCAAGGCGCCGGGCAGACGCCTCGCAATCGCGTCGACCACCACCATTGCCGGGAGATCGCCGTTCGAGAGCACGTAGGGCCCGATCGAGATCGAGTCGGTGGCCAGATGCTCGACGATCCGCTCGTCGAACCCCTCGAAGCGTGCCGAAAGCAGTGTCACATGCTCCTCATTCGCGAGCTCCTCGACGATCGCCTGCGTCAGCTGGCGGCCCTGCGGCGAGAGCGCAACCACGCGTTGCGGGCGGACGCTGCCGTACGCGGCCTCGATCGCCGCCGCGACAACATCGACGCGCAGCACCATGCCCGCGCCGCCGCCGTACGGCTCGTCGTCGACCTGACCGTTCCGGAGTGGCGTTGTCTCGCGATACGAGAAGAGCCGCAGGTCGAGCTCGCCGCCGAGCACGGTCGACACGGGCCGCTGCTCCGTCAGCCACGAGAACGCGTGCGGCACGAGCGTGAAGACGTCGAGCTGCACGCTATGGGCTCTCTGCAAACCCGACGGCGACGGTGATTCGCCCAGCTTCGAGATCGACAGAGCGCACGCAGTCCTCGATCATCGGCAGGAGCACGCCGCTCGAGAGCTCGAGTACATCGTTCGCGACTCCAGTTGTCACGGCCTCCACGGTTCCGAGCTCGCGGCCCGATTCCTCCAAGACAGGAAGCCCGACGAGCTGGAACGCGTAGTACTCGTCCTCCTCGGTCGGCGGCAGCGCCTCGCGCTCGACCTCGATCGAGGCACCCCGCTCGACCTCACGGTCGAGCTTCACCACCGGGCGTCCCGACGAGCGTCGGGCCGCCACGACCTCCACCTCGTTCCCACCGGCAAGAAACTGCGCGCCAGGCTTCCACCAGCGATCGTCGGTGCTCGGCTGCTCGATGAAGAACGAGCCGTCGATGCCGTGCGGTCGCCCGACCCGGCCGATCTGCACGCGCTCGGTCACTGTCGCCGCGCTTCGAGGTCCGCGATCGCCTCAGCGCGGGAGACCGGAACGAGAACGTTCTCCGCAACGAACTCCTCACTGCCCGGCCACCCACTCGCCCGGAGCCCGGCGACCGCCTGGTCGAGGTCGATCGGCGTGCGCATGTGCCGCGGCTCGCCGTCCTCGACGAGCGCCCAGAAGGCCGCGACGTCGCCTTCGTACGGCATGCCGATCGAGCCGGCGTTTACGACGCGAAGGTCGCCGAGCCTGCGGTCGAATTGGTGGTGCGTGTGGCCGATGACGACGGTGCCGGTGGTCCCGGCGAAATTGGCGGCGACGATCTCGTCGGGCGTCTCGGCGGTCGTCATCGGCATGTCGTCTGTGGGCGTCGCGTGGCAGTAGGTTACGCCGTCGAGCTCGATCGCAACCGGCAGCGCAGCCGCCCAGTCGAGCTCCTCAGCGGTCAGCAGCTTCCGGTCCCAGTCCTCCGGCGTGCGCTCGCAGTTCCCGCGCAAGACGATCGCGTCAAGACCTCGGATGCGCCGCAGGGTCGTGTCGGGGCACGGGCCGTAGACGAAGTCGCCGCCGAAGACGATCACGTCTGCGTCCACTTCGGCGAGAACCGCCTCGAGCGCCCACGGCATCGCGTGGACGTCATAGAGCGCCGCGACCCGCATCTACTCCGGGTCGGCGATTTCGACAAGCACCCGGCGACCCTCGCGGGCGGCGCTTGCGCGCACGAGCGTGCGCAAGGCGCGCGCGATCCTGCCCTGGCGGCCGATCACCTTGCCGATGTCATCCGGGGCAACGTGCAGGACGAGAATGAGCGCGTCGTCACGCTCCTCGGTGTCCACGCGCACCGCAGCGGGGTCGTCGACGAGCTCGCGCGCGAGGTACGCGAGCAGTTCGGCCAAGTTCCTCTCCCCTACTTCTCGATGCCGGAGATCTTGATCAGCTTCGCGACCGCCTCGGTGGGCTGCGCGCCCTTACCGAGCCAGTCCTTCACCTTCGCCGCGTCGAGGTCGATCGTCGACGGATCCGTCTGCGGGTTGTACCGTCCGACGATCTCGAGGAACTTGCCGTCACGCGGGGCGCGCGAATCGGCCGCCACAACGCGGTAGATCGGGTTCTTCTTCGAGCCCACGCGAGTGAGCCTCAGCTTCACAGCCATCAGTGTCCTTTACTTCCGTCCGGCCTTCTTTTTCTTGCGCCTGATCCCCGACTTCCGCGTCGCGGAAAGCGGGGTAGGCGCCTGCTGGGTCGGGAGGGCCGGCATCTTCCCCCGTCCCATCTGTTTCATCATCTTCTCCATCTGCTTGCGTGCCTCGAGCAGCTGGTTCACCTGTTCGACGGACGCACCGGAGCCGTTCGCGATCCTGATTCTGCGCTTGCCGTCGATCAAATGCGGCGTGCGCCGTTCGTTCGGGAGTCATCGAGAGCACGATCGCCTCGACTCGCACCATCTGCTGCTCGTCGACATCGACGTCGCCGAGTTGCGAGCCGAGCCCGGGGATCATCTTGAGGATGCCCTGCAACGGCCCCATCTTGCGCAGCATCTTGTAGGCCTTGAGGAAGTCGTCGAAGGTGAACTGGCCGGCGCGCATGCGCTTTTCCATCTCGGCCTGGTCGTCTTCTGCAACCGCCGCCTCGGCGCGCTCGATCAGCGTCAGCACGTCGCCCATGCCGAGGATTCGCGACGCCATCCGGTCGGGATGGAAGACCTCGAGAGCGTCGAGCTTCTCGCCCGTCGACGCGAACTTGATCGGCTTGCCGGTGACGGCCTTGACGCTGAGCGCGGCACCACCGCGAGCATCGCCGTCGAGCTTCGTGAGGATGACCCCGTCGAACGAGATTCGCTCGTCGAACGCCTGCGCCACGTTCACGGCTTCTTGACCGGTCATCGCGTCGACGACGAGCAGGACGTTCAGCGGCTTCGCCTCGTCGCGCACGCGCTGCAACTCGGCCATCAGCTCCTCGTCGATCTGCAGCCGGCCCGCCGTGTCGACGATCACCGTGTCGAGGCCGGCGGATCGCGCACGCTCGAGGCCGCTCCGCGTCGCCTCGACCGCATCCTTCGTGTCGGTTCTGAAGACCGGAATGTCGATCTGCTTGCCGAGCTGCTCGAGCTGATCGATCGCGGCAGGCCGCTGCAGGTCGGCAGCGACGAGACCCGGTTTGCGGCCCGCCTTCTGCAGGTGCAGGGCAAGCTTGGCCGCGGTGGTCGTCTTGCCCGAGCCCTGCAGGCCCGCGAGGAGGATGACCGTGAACTTGCCGAAGGCGAGGCCCGATTCGCCCGACCCCATCAGCTCGGTCAGCTCGTCGTGAACGACCTTGACGACCTGCTGGCCGGGCGAGAGGCTCTTCAGCACCTCCTCGCCGAGCGCGCGCTCGCGCACATGAGCGACGAAGTCACGAACGACGGTGAAGTTGACGTCGGCTTCGAGCAGCGCAAGGCGGATCTCGCGCATGGCGCGCGAGATCGCTTCCTCGTCGAGCTTTCCCTTCTTGCGAAGATCGCCGAGGGCCCCTTGCAGCTTGTCGGAGAGGCTGTCGAACACGACCGCGCATCGTAGCCGTGCCGCCCCGAACCCGCCGGGTAGAGGCACGGCGGTTAGAAGTGCAGCGCCGGACCCGTCCCGTTTACGATCGTGGTCGTGCCCTACGACCCCGCCCCTGACCGCTACGACCGGATGCAGTACCGCCGCTGCGGCCGTAGCGGCCTGCAGCTCCCGGCGATCTCGCTCGGCCTCTGGCACAACTTCGGAGGCGACCGGCCCATCGATGTGCCGCGCGCCACCCTCCGGCGGGCGTTCGATCTGGGCGTCACTCACTTCGACCTCGCCAACAACTACGGCCCGCCGTACGGCTCGGCCGAGGTGACGTTCGGCCAGGTCATGCGGGACGACCTGCGTCCGTTTCGCGATGAGCTCGTGATCTCGACGAAGGCCGGCTACGACATGTGGCCCGGCCCGTACGGCGAATGGGGGTCACGCAAGTACCTGCTCGCCTCCCTCGACCAGTCGCTCGCGCGCATGGGGCTCGAGTACGTCGACATCTTCTACTCGCACCGGTTCGACCCCGAGACGCCCCTCGAGGAGACGATGGGCGCGCTCGACACGGCCGTCCGGTCCGGGCGCGCGCTCTATGCGGGCATCTCCTCCTACTCCCCGGAAAAGACGCGTGAGGCGTACGCCATCCTGCAGGCCCTCGGGACGCCGCTGCTCATTCACCAGCCTTCGTATTCGCTTCTGAACCGGTGGATCGAGCCGGAGCTCCTCGACACCCTCGGCGAACTCGGCGTCGGCTGCATCGGCTTCTCGCCGCTTGCGCAGGGAATGCTGACGGACAAGTACCTGCAGGGGATTCCCGCCGATTCGCGCGCGGCCGAGAACTCGTCGCTTTCGCCCGACCTGCTGACCGACGAAGCGCTCGACAAGATTCGCGCGTTGAACGACCTCGCGCAACGGCGCGGCCAGAGCCTTGCTCAGCTCGCACTCGCCTGGACGCTCCGCGACTCGCGCATGACCTCGACGCTGATCGGCGCGTCGAGCGTGGCCCAACTCGAAGACTCGCTCGGCGCGCTGCAGAAGCTCGAGCTCAGCGCGGACGAGCTCGCCGAGATCGACCGGCACGCAACCGACAGCGACATCAACCTGTGGGCCCGCTCGTCGAGCGGCTGAGCAGCTCGCGCCGACCTCGTCCGGCTCGATCCCTGGCCTAGACTCGAGACATGGCCGGAATCGCCCGCAAGACGGTCACCGTCCTCTTCGCGGACCTCGTGGACTCCACCCCGCTCGGCGAGTCGCTCGACCCGGAGCAGATGCGGGCGCTGATGGGGCGCTACTTCGCCGAAATGCGAACCGTCATCGAACGGCACGGAGGCAGCGTCGAGAAGTACATCGGCGACGCGATCATGGCCGTCTTCGGGATCCCGGCAGTCCACGAGGACGACGCCGTGCGCGCAGTCCGCGCCGCAAGCGAGATGCGCAGTGCCCTCGAATCGCTGAACCGACAGCGCATCGCGGACCTCGATGAGCCGCTCTCGATCCGGACCGGCCTCGCAACGGGCGAGGTCGTCACCGGAGAAGGCGACACGCTCGTCACCGGCGACGCGGTGAACATCGCCGCTCGACTGGAGCAGATCGCGGCTCCCGGGGAGATCTTGATCACCGACGAGACCCATCAACTGGTGCGCGATGCGGTCGTGGCCGAGCCCGTCGAGCCGCTCACGCTCAAAGGCCGAACCGCGCCCGTCGCCGCGTGGCGGATCACCGGCGTCGACGCGGGCTCTCCGGGGCGCATCCGCCGGTTCGATACGGAGCTCGTCGGCCGCGAGGACGAGCTTGCACTGCTTCGCCAGGCGCACACACGCGCCCGCGCGTCGCGCGGATGTCACCTCTTCACGATCCTCGGGCCGGCCGGTGTCGGCAAGTCGCGGCTGACGCGCGAGTTCGTCTCCCGGGCCGGCGAGGACGCGGTGGTGCTCGTCGGCCGTTGTCTCCCGTACGGCGAGGGCATCACGTACTGGCCGCTGCGGGACGTCGTCCACGCCGTGGGCGACATCCGCGCCCGCGTCGATGAGGTCGACGCCCGGGTGATCGAGGGTGCGATCGGCGTCGGGGACGCCCAGGCTGCGCCGGAGGACATTGCGCGCGCCATGCGCCGTCTGCTCGAGACGATGGCCCGGGAGTCGCCGCTCGTCCTCGTGCTCGAGGACATCCATTGGGGCGAGCCGGTGCTGCTCGACCTCGTCGACCACCTGGTGGAGTCGGCCCGCGACTCGCCGATTCTGCTCCTTTGCCTCGCACGACCCGAGCTGCTCGAGAACCGATCGTCCTGGGGCGGCGGGAAGGTGAACGCAACCACGATCCTCCTCGAACCGCTCGACGCGGAGCACGCGGACGAACTGGTCGCGAACCTGGCCGGCGACGGGCTCGACCCCGAGACGCGACAGACGATCACGGAGGTAGCCGAGGGCAACCCTCTCTTCCTCGAGGAGATGGTCGCGATGATCGTCGACGAAGGCGCGCCGGGGATCGTCCCGCCGACGATCGCCGCCCTCCTCGCCGCCCGGCTGGAGCTCCTGCCCGCTGCCGAGCGCGAGACACTCGCCGTCGCCGCCGTCGTCGGCCGCTTCTTCTCCACTGAGGCCGTTGTCGCCCTCGCCGGAGAGGAGGCCCGCAGCACGCTCGAGTCGCTCGAGCGCAAGGATCTGATCCGGTCGCAACGCGTCGCCTTCACGCACGGAGACGCGTACCGCTTCAGGCATATCCTCATCCGCGACGCGGGGTACGACGCCTTGCCGAAGGCTGTCCGAGCCGAGTTGCACGAGCGCCTGGCGGACTGGCTCGAGCAGACGGCCGGCGAACAGCGAGAGGTGGACGAGATCGTCGGCTGGCATCTCGAGCGCGGATTCGTGCTGAAACGCGACCTCGGGATGATCGACGACGCGCTTGCGTTACGGGCCTACGCGTCGCTGACACGGGTCGGCCGCCGCGCCCTCGGTCGCGGAGACGTCGCGGCAGCCGCGACCCTGCTCCGCCGAGCGCTTGCCCTGCCCGGCCCGCTGGAAGCCGACCGGGTCGAGACCCAGCTCGACCTGGTCGCCGCCCAGATCGAGCGCGGTGACCTCGCGCATGCCGACGAGCTGGTGGCAACGGCAATGCACCGTGCGGTCGAGCTCGGCGAGGACGCGCTCTCGGCCCGCGCGCTCATCGAACGGTCCTACGTCCTCTTCCACACCGACCCGGAGATCTGGGTGCAGACGGCGCGCGAGACGGTCGCTGCAGCGCGCGAACCGCTCGAACGCGCCGCGGACGACGTCGGTCTCGCGCGCGCGTGGATGCTGCTCGTCATCCACGCTTACATCAGCGGACGCACGGAGGACCTGCAGAGCGCGCTTGAGCCCGCGCTCTTCCATGCTCGCCGGAGCGGGGATTTCCGCCACGTGGGCGACCTGCTGACGCTTGCGGCACGCAGCATCCTGTTCACGTCGACTCCGGTCGACGAGGCGATCGCCAGGTGCCAGTCGCTGATGGAGGAGGGCGGCAACCGTGGAGTGATTCATGGGGTCGTTGCCTGTCTGTACGCGATGTCCGGACGCTTCGACGACGCGCGGGCCGACTACCGCGCCGGTCGCGCCCTGCTCGAGGAGTTCGGACGAACCCGGCTGCTTGCCGTGCACGGGACCTACGGCGGCGCGATCGAGCTGTGGGCCGAGGACGGTGTCGCGGCGGAGCGCGAGTTGCTGCGCGGCGCGCGCACGCTCGAGGCGATTGGCGATCGCGGAACGCTGGCCACGGTGGCTGCCCTGCTCGCGGCGGCCCTGCATCTGCAGGGCAAGCAGGAGGAGGCGCTGCGCTGGGCCGAGGCGAGCCGCCGGGACGCCTCGACCGCCGACCTCGTGTCACAGGTGCAGTGGCGAACCGCGCTCGCGCGACTCGTCCCCGAACGGGCGGTCGAGCTCGCCGAGAAGGCGGTCGCCGTCGCAGCGGAGACCGACTGGAGCGTGCTTCAGGCGGACGCCGCCCTGTGCCTGCGCGACGTGCTGCTGGCGCAGGGGCGCAGCGGGGAGGCCGGTGAGGCCGCCGAGCGCGCCGGCAACCTGTACCGGGCGAAGGGTCATGTGGTCGGCGTTCAGTGGGTCGAGAACCCGAGCCTGACCGCCATCTCGGCGTCGGACGGACGTTCGGTCGCGGGCGGCACATAGAGGGTCGAGAGCGCCGTCAGCGGTGCGCGGGACAGCTCGTCGAGCCTGACCCGTTCGATCACGGGCTCCGCCACCGGATACGGCGACGCTTCGTAGACGACGACGCCGTGATCGCCGGGGTAGTCCTCGAGCAGTCGCTCGACGAGGATACGGACGTTGTCGAGGCGCGGCTCGGCGAGCGCCGTCAGGTCGCCGATGACCGAGATCTGCCAGAGGATGAGGGCGGTGGACGTGTCGACGGGCCGCGAACGGAGGAGAAAGTCGGTCGCGTCGAAGCTCACGCACCCGGCCGCCGCTGGGTCGACGCCGAGATCCGCGAACAGGCAGTCCTCCGCCGACACGGCGGGAAGCATGCGAGCCACGTATCCCTCCGCCCGCGCCCGCCGGATCGCCTCGTGGGACGGCGTCACGAAGATGCCAGGGTGGCCGTAGAAGGCAGCCGTCACCCGGAGGTCCTCGCGCACCGGCGCGAGCATCCGCTCGACGATCCGCTCGTAGATCGCCGTTCGCGGCTCGCCGACACGATAGGCGGACGCGAGGCTCGTCGATCGTGGGTGCAGGCAGGCCAGCCATTCCTCGGTGACCGGGTCGGCCGCGAGGTGGACGAGCTCGTCCGAATTGTCGATCGCGGCGCGCGCTTCCGGTGTCAACTGCACGCCCATCGAGATGCCAGTGCCGACGACGGTCAGTGAACCGCGCGTCACATCAATCGGCTAGTCGCCGGGACGCGGAGGCGGCGGAGGCGGCGGCACGTAGATCGTATGCATGGCGACCGTCTCCCCGTGCACCTCGAATTCCGCGTCGATCTTCACCCGGAGATCGACCAACCTGCCTGCACGCAGCAGAGCGAGCTGTTCTGGCGTCGAGATGCTTCTCGTGACGCAGGATCTCGCCCGGGTTGTCCTTGAACCGTGCAGAAGCTCGTCGTCGCCTGCAAGCTTCAGCAAGAACTTGGCGATCGTCATCGGCCGAAGCTACAACGGCGGCCTCGTCCGTGTCAATCGGACACGAGGGCGCGGGCAAAGTCCCGCGCGTCGAACGGGCGCAGGTCGTCGAGCCCCTCGCCCACTCCCACGAGCTTCACGGCGAGGCCGAGCTCGTACGCGATCGCGACGGCGATGCCACCCTTGGCGAACCCGTCGAGCTTCGTCAATGCGACGCCGGTCACACCCACGGCTTCGTTGAAGATTCGTGCCTGCTGGAGACCGTTCTGCCCGGTCGTGGCGTCCACCACGAGCAGAGTCTCGTGCGGCGCGCCCGCCAGCTTTCCGGCGATCACGCGTCGCACCTTCGCGAGCTCGTCCATCAAATTGGTCTGGGTGTGCAGGCGACCGGCCGTGTCGACGATCACGACGTCGGTGTCGGCGCCGACGGCGTCGTAGGCGACCGCAGCTGGATCGCCGCCGCGCTCACCGCCGACGAAGCGCGCGCCGGACCGCTCGGCCCAGATCTCGAGCTGCTCCTCTGCCGCGGCGCGAAAGGTGTCGGCTGCGCCGAGGGTCACGGTGCGGCCGTGCTCGCGCAGCTTCTGCGAGAGCTTGCCGATCGTGGTCGTCTTGCCGGTGCCGTTCACGCCCACGACGAGGATCGCGGTGGGCGTGTGGGTGAGATCGAGTGTCGGAGGCTCTCCGAAGAGCGCGGCGATCTCCTCGGCGAGCGCCGCGTTCAGCTCGGTCAGATCCTGGCGCGCCTCCAGCCGGCGAATCAGTTCGGCGGTCGCGCGCACGCCGACGTCGGCATAGATCAGCGCCTCCTCGAGCCGCTCCCACGAGGCGTCGTCGGCCGGGTCGAACGCTGCAACCTGCAGTTGCTCTGTGAGCGCGCGGCGCGATTTGCCGAGCGAATCTCGCAGGCGACCAAACAGCCCGCGCTGCTCCTCGGCGCTCTCGGGACGCGCATCGGCGTCTCCCAGCAGCTCTCCCCAGCTTCTCGGCATCAGCGGGGCACGTTAGCGACGGCACAGCCGGAGTCCGTGCGCCTGCCGGCGAGGACACAGCGACGCGCCCGGGCCTGACACCGGCCGTTGCCGGAACGTCTCCGGCAGGAAGCGCGTGCCGCCGGTTCAATTCCGCGGATTCTGCCCGGCCGCCGACGAGAGTTGTGCACGAACTGTCACGTCCCCGTAACGGTGCCTGGCACCGGACGCGGCCCGGCCGACACGCCGGATTCGACGCGTCCCGCGGCGGTTCGGCGTGGGTTCGTGCCGTTTTCTCCGGAGCGCGCGCTCGTCTGTGTGGACAACTCGTCACGCCCCCGTAACGGTGCCTGGCACCGGCCGTGGCGGCACCGGACGCGGCCCCGCTGGGCGTGACCGCGGGGTTTTACGGCGGGCTCGTCGAAACGAACTGCGCGCTCAGGCGTTGTCGAACGTCGACCGCTACGCGGTCTCTGAACCGCTATGCGGCGGCGTCGACGCGATACGAGTGCCGGAAGCTCGCGAGCGCGGCGGTGCTCGCGATCGGCACCCGGCCGTTCGACTCGAGCAGGTTCGCGGGCCAGTCGTGACGACGGCGCTGGAGCTGCGTGTACCAGCCCCGCTCGTCACGCTGCACGAGGAACAACTCGACCGCAACGTCTTCGAGGATGAAGGCGCGCTTCCACGGAAAGCGCTTGCCCTCGATCCAGTCGAGGTCGAGCGTGTCGACTGCGGCCCAGTCCTCGGCTGCATAGAGCAGATCGAGGTCGACGTGGTCTCGTGGGAGGATCAAGCCTCGGAGCTCCTCGCCCCAGCCTCCGAACACCCACGTGGTGATTCCCTGCGACGTCAGCAGTGAGACCGCGCGCTCGACGAAGGCAACGTCGTTCATGCGGTCGCAGCCGCCTCGTCTTCGCGCGGCAGGCGGCGGGAGACGATCTGCGAAACCCCGTCAGGCCCCATCGTTACGCCGTAGAGCACGTCGGCCGCCTCCATCGTGCGCTTCTGGTGCGTGATCACGATGAACTGCGCGCGGTCGGCGTACGTACGCAGGAGCTCGGTGAACCGGCCGATGTTCGTGTCGTCGAGCGCCGCCTCGACCTCGTCGAGGAGATAGAACGGACTGGGCCGTGCGAGGAAGAGCGAGAACAGGAACGCGATCGCCCCGAGTGCTTTCTCGCCGCCCGACAGGAGGCTCAGGCGGGTGACGCGCTTGCCCGCGGGACGCAGTTCGACCTCGATCCCGGGCTCCTCGCCGTCCTCCTCGTCCTCGGTCAGGCGCAAGCGTCCTTCGCCGCCCGGGAAGAGCGTCGCCGCCACCTCGTGGAAGTGATGCTCGACGGCGGTGAACGTCTCGGCAAACCTCGTCTCGACGGTCTTCGTCAAATCGTCGCGCAGCTTCTCGAGCTCGCCGAGTGATTTCTCGAGGTCGATGCGCTGCACGGAGAGCTCCTCGAGGCGAACCTTCTCCGCGTCGTACTCCTCCTTCGCGAGTGGGTTGACCTGGCCGAGCTGCTCGCGCCGCCGGTCGTAGCGCTCGAGCTTCTCGGCCAGCTCGTCGCGATTCTCGCCTTCGGCCGGCTCCGCACCGGCGGCGGCCAACCGGCGCTCGGCCTCGTCGCGCTCGGCGTCAGTGCGCGCAAGCTCGACGTCGACCGCAGACAAACGCTCGCCGAGGAGCGCGGCCGACTGTCGAAGCTCGACCTCGGCGGCGCCGAGCCGGCGCAGCTCGGCGCCGAGCTCCGTCGTGCGAGTTGCCTGCGCCTCCGCACGTTCCCGCACCGGTTGCTCGAACCGCTCGACGTCGACGCCGAGCGCCGCCTCGAGCCGCACGGCGCCGGAATGCAGCCGTTCGAGCACGAGCTCGTCGGGGCGCCGCGCCCGAGCTGGGTCGGCGTCGGCGAGTGCGCGGGCGGCGACTCGAGCGCGCTCCGCATCGTGCTCGGCCGACTGCGCAGCCTCGTCGGCGAGCGACGAGAGCTCTTCCGCCTGTGCGCGCAGCGAGTCGACGTCACCGGTCGGGTCGGCTGCGCGACCACTCGCGCGGCGCTCTGCCGCAAGCGCGCGCCCGTCAGCCTCGGCGACGCCGTGGCGCAGCTCGCCCTCACGCAGGGCAATACCGCGCAGGTCCTCGGCGAGACGGCCGGCACGCTCGGCAAGCGGTGTCTCGAGCCGCGCCGCAGCACCGGCGACGACGCGCAACGTCTCGTCGAGCCGCTCCGCTGCCGAAACCACTCGCCGCAGGCGGGTCGGGTCGGCGTGACGAACGTTGCGCAGGTGCGCCACCGGGGCGAATGCTGCTGCGGCCGCACGGGCGCGCACGGCGCTCTCCTCGACCTGCACACGGGCGGCGTCGGCTGCGGCCCGGAGCCGTTCGACCTCATCGCGCAGCTCACGACGGCGCGCCTCGAGCTCGAGGAGGACGGCCTCGGCCGTCTCACCGGCAAACCACAGCTCGCCACGATCGGGATCCCAGCCGATCCCGTCGGTGGTGACCGCGGGCGACGCGGGATGCAAGCAGCTCGTCGCGCGGCACGACCGGCAGTTGCACGAGGTCGCGCGGATCCTGTCCGACGAGCACGATCACCGACCCGAGCCCCGCCGACTGCGCCTTCGCAACGAGCTCGAGCCCACGTGCGGGATCCGCCGCGAGCACGGCGGATGCGCGGTGCCCGAGTGCGGCCGCGGTCGAGCGCTCGGCCCCGGCCGCCACGTCGAGGATCTGCAGCGCGAGCTGCTCGCCCTCCTCGGCGAGCGCGCGGGCCGCGGGCGGGATTCCTTCGCGCTCGGCGAGCGACTGCTCGAGCCCGGTGAGGCGCTCACGTGCGAGCCGCACGCGCGCCTCGAGATCGTCGCGCTCGCGGGTCGCTGTTCTCGCCGCGGCATCGGCCTCGTCGGCCGCCTGGCCGAGCTCCGCCGGCGACGGGCCGGTGGGCCGCTGCTGCGCCTCGTCGAGCTCGTTGCGCAACTCGGCGAGCAGACGCTGCGCCGACTCGTGGCGGAGACCGAGTCGCTGGGCGGCACCCCGCAGCGCGTGGAGCGCGTCGCGACCGCCGCCGGTGAGCACGGACTCCGCCTGCGAACGATCCGCGAGCACCTCTTCGAGCTCGGCCACGAGCCGCGCCTGTGCGGCTCGTTCGATCGCGCCGACCCGGGCCCAGCGCTCCTCGGCTTCGACCTGGAGCCTCGCTCGCTCGGCCGCAGCGGCCTGCGCGGCGTTGGCCGCGGCGCGCGCAGCCGATTCGAGCTCGACGGACGCAGACGGGTCGTAGGCGCGCGCTGCGTCGAGCTCGACCTGTAGCGCAGCCGTCAGCGAGGCAGCGGACTCGCGACGCAGGACGATGCGCTCGCCGCCGCTGCGCAGCCGGTAGAGCGCGGCAGTCGCCTGCTCGCGAGCTCCGGCCGAATCTGTGAGCTCCTCTTCCGCCGCCTCGCGCTCGGCGACCAGCGCCGCGATCTTCGCGTCGAGCAGCCGCCGCTCCTCGGCCGTCGCGCTCCGGCGTGCGCCGGCCTCTGCGCGCCGCTCGGCGAGCTGCGCAAGGTCGAGCGTTGCGATCGCGGCCTGGAGACGCGCGATCTCGACGCCGAGCTTCTCGGCACGCTCGGCAGCCGTCGCCTGCAAGGCGAGCGGGCGCAGGCGCTTCTTCACCTCGTCTTCGAGGTCGCGCGCGCGCTCGACCTGGATGCCGACGCGGGTGAGCTTCAGCTCGGCGCGATGGCGACGGCGCTTGAAGCGGCCGAGACCGGCCGCCTCCTCGATCAACTCCCGGCGCTCGGACGGCTTGGAGTTGAGCACCGTCTCGACGCGACCCTGCGAGATCACCGAGCGCAGCCCGCCGCCAAGGCCGACGTCGGAGAGCAACTCGACGAGGTCGACCCGACGCACCGGCGTCTTGTTGATCAGGTACTGCCCCTCGCCGCCCCGGTGCAGCCGCCGCTGCACCGACACTTCGCTGTAGGGCAGGTCGGGCCACGCGCCGTCAGCGTTGTCGAAGAGCAGGTCGACCTCGCACGTATCGAGCGGCTGCCGGCCCACGGAGCCCGCGAAGAGCACGTCGTCGGGCTTCTCGGCTCGCAGCTCGCCCGGGCTCATCGAGCCGGTCGCCCAGAGGATCGAGTCGGAGACATTCGACTTGCCGGAGCCGTTTGGGCCGACCACGACCGCGACGCCGGGCTCGAGACGGATCTCGACGGCGTCGACGAACGACTTGAACCCACGGAGCTTGATCGCCTTCAGATGCACGCGGAGACCAGTATCGCGGGCGGCGCGGACGCCGCCGGCGACCTTCGATTCCTGCCTGCTCGGAGCGTCCTTCCGCGCCTTCAGCCCGGCAGATCGACGAGCGCCTGCTCGGCGGCGGCCTGCTCCGCGTCCTTCTTCGAGCGGCCCTCGCCCGTCCCGACGACCTCGGAGTCGATGATCGCGGCGGCGGTGAACGAGCGGTCGTGCGGCGGGCCTTCGACCTTCAGCGTCGTGTAGGAGACCGACCGGCCGAGCCGCGCGAGCCGTTCCTGGAGCTCGGTCTTGTGGTCGACGTGCGTGTTCAGCGCGTACTCGATCTGCGTCTCGAAGGCCGCGACGACGGCCGGCTCGACCGCCTCGAACCCGTGCTCGAGGTAGACGGCGGCAAGCGCGGCCTCGAGCAGCGCGGCGAGGACGTTGCGGTTCTGAGCGAGCTTGTCGACCTCGTCTTCCGCGAGGCCCGCGCCCGCGGCGCGCAAGCGGTCGCCGAGCTCGAACTTCCGCGCGACGACGGCACAACTGGCACGGGAGACGACGTGCGAGCGCACCTTCGCCATTCGCCCCTCGGAGAACTCCGGGAACCGTTCGAACAGCGTCCGCGCGATCGCGAGCTCCAGCACCGAGTCGCCCAGGAACTCGAGGCGCTCGTACGAGAGGGTGCGGTCGGCGGCCCACGACGCATGCGTGAAGACCGCCTCCGCCAATTCGGCCGGGAGCTCCTCGATCAGCTCCCGCAGACTTTTCGACTCGGCCTTACTGGTGTGAGGTGACGTAGTCGACTGCCTGCCCGACGGTCGTGATCTTCTGGGCATCCTCGTCCGAGATCTTGATCCCGAACTGGTCCTCGAGCTCCATGATCAGCTCGACGAGGTCGAGTGAGTCGGCATCCAGGTCCTCCTGGAACGATGCCTCCTCGGTGATCTGGTCCTCCTCGACTCCGAGCTGTTCCGTCAGAACTTCCTTGACGCGCTCGTAGACCTCTTCACGCGACGCTGCCATGTCACCTCATTGGTTCGTTGGGGGTCGAAGCGGCGCGATCATACACGGACGCGCTCGGGCAGACGTTCGGCGAGGCGCTCGACGACCCGATTCTCGACCCCGCGCGCGGCCAGCCTGATGGCGTTCGCGACCGCCTTTCGCCCCGAATCGCCGTGGGCGATCACGGCGAGACCACGCAGTCCGAGGAGGTAGGCGCCGCCGTAGGTGTCCGGGTCCAGGCGGTCGCGCATCCGCTGGGCAGACGGCCGGATCAAGAGGCCGCCGAGCCTGCCGGCCGCGGTCGATGAGATCTCGTCGCGGAGCGCGTCGAGCAGCTCGCGGATCGTGCCTTCGAGCAGCTTCAGGGTGATGTTGCCCGTGAAGCCGTCCGTGACGACCACGTCGGCCGCACCGCGCAGCAGATCGCGGCTCTCTGCGTTGCCCACGAAGTTCAACCGGCCGTCGTCGCGCAGAAGCCGGTGCGCCTCGATCGTCAGCTGATTGCCCTTTCCTTCCTCCTCGCCGATCGAGAGCAGGCGAATCTCGGGGACTGCGACCCCGAGCATCTCGCGGCTGAAGATCGCGCCCATGTGCGCGAACTGATGCAGGTGCTCTGGCCGGGCATCGGAGTTCGCGCCGGCATCGAGCAGGAGGGACGGGCCGTTGCGCGCCGGCAGAGGAACGGCGATCGCGGGTCGCATCACCCCGGGCAGGCGGCGCAGGTAGAGCAGCCCGGCGGTCAGCATCGCGCCGGTGTTCCCGGCCGAGACGACCGCGTCGGCGTCGTGCTCGGCGACCGCGCGGACCGCCGCCACGAGGCTCGAATCGGGCTTCGCACGCACTGCTTCCGCAGGCTTCTCGGCCATCTCGATCCGGTCGGACGCCTCGACGAGCGGCAGGCCGCGGGTCTCGAGCCCGGAAGGCCCGTAGAGCGTCACGTCGATCCCGTCCGCCACCGCGTCGAGCGCGCCGAGGATCACCTCCTCGGGGGCCTTGTCGCCGCCCAGTGCGTCGACTGCGACGCGCGCCAACTCGAGCCTTTACGGCGCTTGGAAGCGCAGCGGCTCGATCTCGCGGCCCTTGTACGTGCCGCAGGTCGGGCAGATGCGATGTGAGCGCTTCGGCGAGCCGCATTGCGGGCAGGTACTCACGCGCGGCGCCTCGATCTTGTGCTGCGCGCGACGCTGGTCGCGGCGCGCCTTGGAGGTTTTTCTCTTGGGGACGGCCATTGAGCGGGGCAGTCTAGCCGACGCTGCCAGGGTTCAGAGGGATTCGGTTCAGACGGATCGGGACGCTGCCGACCGCCCAAACCGGACCGCTTCAGCCGGGACGTGCCCGATCGCCAAACGAGCGTGACAAAAGTGCGACGTTTCGTCCACAGCCCAGGAGGTTCCCCGCGTCGTTCGCGCCGCCGCCGGTCTCCGTCAGCCGTGTCCCGTCGCCAAACGACGGTTACGCGCGCGTGGCGTATGATCCCCGGCGGGCCTCCGGGCTCGTCCCATGACTGACCTCTAAGTCGAAAACCCGCGCCGTTTCGTCCTTTCGACTGAAGGAGGTCAGCCCATGCCGGGCTCACTCACTGCACGCAACCTCACCAAGAGCTTCGCCGCCGTCCAGGTGCTCGACGACGTCTCGATCGTCGTCTCGCCAGGGCGACCGGATCGGGATCGTCGGCCCGAACGGCATCGGCAAGTCGACCCTGCTGCGGGTGCTCGCGGGGCTCGAGCAACCGGACGCGGGCCGGGTCATTCGAAGCGGGGCTGTCGGCTACCTCCCGCAGGAGCCCGAGACGCGTGCCGGCGAGAGCGTGCGCGACTACCTGGCGCAGCGCACCGGCGTGCGCGGGGCCGAGCAGGAGATGGACGGCCTCGCCGCACGCCTCGGCGCCGAGCCGGAGCTCGCAGGCGCCTACTCCGACGCGCTCGATCGCTTTCTCGCGCTCGGCGGCGAAGACTTCGAAGCGCGCGTCGGCGCCGTGCTCGACGACGTCGGCCTCGGACGACGCTCGGACCGTGAGCTCGCAACGCTCTCGGGAGGCGAAGCGGCGCGGGTCGCGCTGGCCGCGATCCTGCTCGCCCGCTTCGACGTCTTCCTGCTCGACGAGCCGACGAACAACCTCGATTTCGCCGGCCTCGACCGGCTCGAGCGATTCCTGAAGGACCTGCCGGCAGGCGTCGTGCTCGTGTCGCACGACCGCGCCTTCCTCGACCGCACGATCAGCCGGGTCGTCGAGATCGAGGCGGAAACACGCCGCGTGCACGAGTACGCCGGCACCTGGTCCGAGTACGAAGCCGCGCGCGAGCGGGAACGCGCCCGGCACGAGGCCGCCTATGCGGAGTACGTGGGCCAGAAGGAGCACCTCTCGACCCTGCTCGCGACCCGGCGGCGGGAAGCGAACCAACTCGGCGGCGAGCGGAAGCTCGCCCGCCAGACGGGAGGCTCCGATCGCCGGGCGACGAACGCGCTCCGGGGCAAGGTGAACCAGGCGAAGAACCACCTCGAACGGCTCGACGAGGTCGAGAAGCCGTGGTCCCCGTGGCGGCTCGAGCTGGAATTCGCCTCGGCGCCTGCCGGCGGGCGCGATCGTCGAGCTTGACCGGGGCGGTGGTGGAGCGTCGGGACGTTCCGTCTCGGCCCGGTCGACCTCGAGCTGCACTGGGGCGATCGCCTGGCGGTCGTCGGTGCGAACGGCTCGGGCAAGACGACCCTGATCCGCGCCCTCGTCGGAGACCTCCCACTTACGGCCGGATCACGGCGCGCGGGCGCGTCGGCCGTCTTCGGCGAGCTGACCCAGGCGCGCGACCTCTTCCAGGGCACGCTGCTCGACGATTTCACCGCGCTATCGGGACTGACGCCGGGGCCGGCACGCACCCTGCTCGCGAAGTTCGCGCTCGGCACCGACGACATCGACGCGACCGGCTCGGTCGCTCTCCCCGGGCGAACGCACGCGAGCGGCACTCGCGCTGCTCTCCGCACGCGGCGTCAACTGCCTGATCCTCGACGAGCCCACGAACCACCTCGACCTCGAGGCGATCGAGGAGCTCGAGACAGCGCTGCAGACCTACGCGGGCTGCCTGGTGGTGGTCTCGCATGACAGGCGCTTCCTCGAGCGCCTCGACGCGACTCGTACGATCTCGTTGTGACGGTCGAGCCGATGCGTGAGGAGGATTGGCCGGCGTGCGCGGTCATCTACGAGGCGGGGCTGGACGTCGGCACCTTCGAGGAGACTGTCCCAGCGTGGCACCAGTGGGACGCCACGCACCTGGCGGAGCCGAGGCTCGTCGCGCACGACAACGGTGAGATCGTGGGCTGGGCGGCGCTCGGGCCGGTGTCGCGCCGCCCCTGCTATCAGGGCGTCACGGAGAACTCGATCTACGTCGCGCCAAGCGCCCGCGGTCGCGGCGTCGGTCGTGCCCTGCTGGAAGCGCTCGTCGCGCGGGCCGACGAGCTCGGCGTCTGGACGATCCAGGCCGGGATCCTTGCGGGCAACGACGCCTCGGTCGCCCTGCATACCCGCTGCGGCTTTCGCGTCGTCGGCACCCGCGAGCGGATCGCACAGAAGCGCGGCGAGTGGCGCGACGTCGTTCTGATGGAGCGCCGCTCCGACTTAGTCGGTCACGTCGCGTAGCGCTTCGAGCGCCGCCCAGCGCGAGTCTGCGGTCGTCTCCTCGTGCGTGTGCGGCTCCTCATTCAGGTTCTTGCCGCAGACGAAGCAGAGCCCCGCGCAATCAGGCCGGCACAGGATCTTGTCGGGCAATGAGAGCGCGATCGTGTCGCGGGCCCAAGCCGAGACGTCGAGCATGTTGCCCTGGACGTACTCGGTCGCCATCTCCTCGTCCTCGGGCTTCTCGTCCTGGTACTCCCGTGCCTTGATCGGCAGCTCGAGCACGGCGTCGCCGAGGCAGCGGTAGCACGGCCCGTGGAGGCGGACGGTGAAGGCGAGGGTGAAGACCGTCCCGGTGTTAGCCCGTGTGATCTCGAACGCGGCCGGCACCTTGTCGGGCACCGGCAGGTACCGCTGACCGCCGAAGTCGAGGGCCGACATCTCGACCTCGAGCTCCTCGCGGTGCTGCTCCCCGGGACGGAGCTTCACCTGGCGCAGGCTGAAGCTCGTCATACGACGAGGGTAGCGAACCGCCTGTTGCCCGCGGCTAGTAGTTGGAGCCGTTGTCGGAGAGATCGACCGGGCCGATTCCCGCCACGACCGATTCCTGCGAGCGCTCGTGCAGCCGCTCCCGCCCGCGGCGAACCGCGGTGAGGAACTTGTCGAGGTTCGTCTCGAGCGTCGCGAGCATCCCGTCGGCCCAGTCCTCCATCTCGAGGCGCATCTCGCGGGCCTGCCGCCGCGCCTCGTCGATGATCTCCTGCGCCTGGCGTTCCGCGAGCTTCACGATCTCGGTCTGAGAGGCCTCGCGAACGGCCTGCTCGCGTGCCTCCTGCAGCAGCCGGTCCTGCTCGCGCTTCGCTTCGGCGAGCATCTCCTGACGCTCTTTCACGATCCAGCGGGCCTGTTTGATCTCCTCGGGAATCGTGGCGCGCATCTGATCGAGGATGTCGTAGATCTCCTCGCGGTCGATCCGCACCTGGTCGGTGAGCGGCACGGCCTTCGCGTTGTGCACGAGGTCGTCGAGTTTGTCGATCAGAACGAGGACGTCCATGGGTGAAGTCTACTCCTGGTCCGATAGCGGAGCGCCGCCGCGACCGTCGGGGAACATCTCCCGCAATCGGCGCGCGACGGCCATTGGCACGAGCTCTTCGACATTTCCGCCGAACAGGGCAATCTCCTTTACGCCGCTGGAGGAGACAAAGCTGACCTGCGGGCTCGCCATCACGTAGACGGTCTCGATGTCGGGCGCCAAATGGCGGTTCAGCTGGTTCATCTGGAACTCCCACTCGAAGTCCGAGACGACGCGTAGGCCTTTCACGATCACCTTGGCGTCCCACTGCCGGGCGAAGTCGACGACGAGCTCGCTGAAGACCGCTACCTCGACGTTCGAGATGTCGGCGAGCGCGTCCTCGAGGAAACCGCAGCGCTCCTCGACCGCGAACAGCGGCGTCTTGTGGTGCGGGTTGCCGACGACGCCGACGACAACGCGGTCGAAGATCCGCGCCGCACGTGTGATCACGTCGACGTGCCCCATCGTGACGGGGTCGTAGGTGCCGGGATAGATGGCGGTGATCAATGCTCGAACAGGGTAAGCCGTGCGGAGCCGTACTTGCGGGAGGTTCGCACTTCGAGACCGGGAACGGCCGGTGGGTCGACGCGCCCCGAGCTTTCGTAGACGAGCACGCCGTCGGGCGCGAGCACCCGAGCGAAGTGCGGTGCGATTCGCTCGTGGTCGGCGGAATCGTACGGGGGATCGCACAGGATCAGGTCGTAGCTTCGCCGTTCCTGGGCGAGCGTCCGGGCCGCGTCCTGGCGGATCACGCTGCCTTTCAGCTTCAGCTTGTCGAGATTCGCGTCGATCGTCCGGCATGCTTCGCGATCGTTCTCGACGAAGACCGCGGTCGCGGCGCCGCGGCTGAGCGCCTCGAGGCCGAGTGCCCCCGAGCCGGCGTAGAGGTCGAGGACGTCGGCATCATCGACGGGCCCGATCAGATTGAACGCGTTCTCGCGGACGCGATCCGACGTCGGTCGTGTATCGCGGCCGCGTGGCGCGGCGATCCGCTGACCGCGGTGAGTACCGGCGATGATCCGCATCGCGGGAGGCTAGCGCCGCGCGCTCACGCGGCGGGAGCGACCAGCCGGTCGGCCTCGTCCTGCCACGGACCGTCCTCATCGGCGAGCTGACGCGCGAGCTCGCGGGCCTGCTCCAGAAGGTCACGGTCGACGCGGAGCTTCGTGAAGCGCAAGTCACTCCAGCCCGACTGGCGCGTGCCGAGCAACTGCCCTTCGCCACGGAGCTCGAGGTCGACCTCGGCCAGTTCGAAGCCGTCGGTCGTGTCGACGAGCGCCTGGAGCCGTGACTGGGCGACGTCGGTCAGCTCGAGCTTGTCGCGCGAGATCAGCAGGCAGTAGCTCTGCTCGGCGCCGCGCCCGACTCGGCCGCGCAGCTGATGCAACTGCGCCAGACCGAAACGGTCGGCCTCCTGCACGATCATGATCGTCGCGTTCGGGACGTCGACGCCCACCTCGATCACCGTCGTCGCAACGAGCACGTCGAGCTCGCCTCGTTTGAACTGCGCCATCACATCGCGCCGCTCGACTGTCTTCAAGCGTCCGTGCAGGAGGCCGACGCGGTACCCCTTCAATTCGGCGCGCCGAAGGCGCTCGGCCTCTTCCTCGGCTGCGCGCGCCAACCGCGTCTCGGACTGCTCGATCAGCGGGCAGACGACGTATGCCTGCCTCCCTGCGTCGAGGTGCACACGCAGGCGGGCGTAGGCCTCGGACGACCGCTCGGCCCCCACCCAGGCCGTCACGATCGGCTTGCGGTTGGCAGGCGGTTTCGCGATCTCACTGACCGCCAGGTCGCCGTAAATCGTTAGGGCCAGTGTGCGCGGAATCGGTGTCGCCGTCATGTGCAGGACATGCGGGGATCGTCCTTCGGCGAGCGCCGTCCGCTGCTCGACGCCGAAGCGGTGTTGCTCGTCGATGACGGCGACGGCGAGATCGGCGAACGCGACCTCACGCTGGATGAGCGCGTGCGTCCCGACCGCGATCTGCGCGACCCCGTTGGCGATCTCGTCGCGGATCTTCTTCGACCCGACGGAGCCCGTGAGCAGCACGCAGCGCACGCCGAGTTGCGCGCAGAGCGGCTCGAGCGTCAGGAAGTGCTGCTCCGCAAGGGTCTCGGTCGGCGCCATCAAAGCGCCCTGCCGGCCGGATTCGACCGCACGGAGCAGCGCGGAGAGAGCGACGACCGTCTTGCCCGAGCCGACGTCGCCCTGCAGGAGCCGCTGCATCGGCACGGTGCGGAGAAGATCGGCGTCGATCTCGGCGAGCGCCGACTCCTGGTGCTCGGTGAAGGCGAACGGGAGGACATCGCGATAGCGCGCCGAGAGCTCGCCGGGCGGTTCGAGTGACGGTGCGACGGCATCGTCGTCACGCGAGCGGGCGACCACCAGCTGCAGGGCGAGCAGCTCGTCGAGCGCAAGACGCCTGCGCGCCAGCTCGGCATCCGCCTCGTCGCGGGGGAAGTGGAGGGCCGCAAGCGCGTCGCGTCGTAGCGGCAGCTCGAGCTCGGCGGGCAGTGGGTCGGGGAAGTCGCGAGCGTGCTCCGTCAGCGCCTCGCGCATGAGCTCACGGAGCTTCGTCGAGGGCACCTGCTCGCTCGCCGGGTAGACGGGTGCGAAGTCGGCAGTCGCCTTGGGCGCGCCGACGTCGTAGCTCTTCACATCAAAACCGTGGCGCCCGAGCTTGCCCCGCAGCCGCAGCTGCGTTCCGGGCGTCAACTTGTCGGCGAGCCAGGGCTGGTTGAACCACGACGCCCCGATCGACCCGCTCGCGTCCTTGATCCGCGCGGTCACGATCGTGCGCCGGCCACCGAGCCTGCGCGTCCGGACGTCGACGACCTCGCCGGCAATCGCGACCTCATCGTCGCCCCAGAGCTGCGAGATCGCGATCTCGTCGACGGCGCTCTCGTACCGCCGTGGCCGGTGCAGCAGGAGGTCGCGGACGGTCTCGAGCCCGAGTGCCCTCAGCCGCTTTGCGAGCGCCGCCCCGACGCCGGGCAGTGAGTCGATCGCCGGCGTCGAGACGTTCAGGCCGTGCCCAGGCACGCGGGCGCGGCCAACGGTCCTGGACCACACCTGTGAAACCCGCGTGCATCCGGGTCATTGTCGCCACTTGGACCGAGCATAGGACCCGGACCGGACGCCGTCACTCGGCTTCCGGATCGAGGAACCAGAAGAAGCCGACGGTTCCTGGCCCGGCGTGCGTGCCGACCACGGCCCCGAGCGTCGTCGACAGCTCGATCTGCGCATGCGGACGCTCGTGCTCGACCAGCTCGCGCAGCGCCTGCAGCCGCTCGGGCGCAGCCGCGTGGGCGATCCCGACCTTCAGGTTCGGCGAGTCGCTCGTCGTCGACTTGAACAGCTCGCGGAACTCGGCGAAAGCCTTTTGATTGCCGCGCACGCGCTTCAGCGGCACGACCTCGCCGTCCCGGATGGTGAGGATCGGCTTCACGTTCAGCAGGTTCCCGGCGAGCGCAGCCGCGCGACCGATGCGGCCGCCCTTGGCGAGGTACTCGAGCGTCGAGACCGTGAAGAGCAGCTGGTGCCCGGCCTGGTAGCGCGCCACGAACGCGTCGATCTCCGCGTCGGTCGTTCCGCGCTCGAGACGCTCCTGGATGCTGAGCGCGATCAATGCGATCGACGCCGAGACCGTGCGCGTATCGATCACGCGAACCCGATCGCCCCCCAGCTCCGTCGCCGCGGCCACGGCGCTTGCGAAGGTGCCGGAGAGCGTCGAGGAGATCTGCAGCGAGAGGATCCGCTCGTACGCACCGAGACCCTCGTAGACTGCCAGGAAGTCGCCCGGGGTCGGCTGCGACGTTGTCGGCAGCTCGGGAGCGGTCTGAAGGCGCGCATAGAACTCATCCGCGCCCATCTCGACGTAATCACGGTAGCTCTCGTCGCCGAAGCGCACGTAGAGCGGCACGACGCGGAAATTCGGGAACCGCTCGGGCGCATCCGGGAAGTCGGCCGTCGAATCGAGCACGATCGCGGTGTTCGCGGCGGTGAGCTTCATCGGCGGCCTGCTGCTTCCGCGACGGCGGCGACGATCCGGTCGAAGTCCTGGTCCTTCGTCAGGCAGCTGACCGCCCCTGCCGCGAGCAACTCGTCGATCTCCGTCTCCGTCACGGATGCGGTGAGGCAGACGACGCGTGTGCCGGGCGCGGCGGCCAGCACCGCCCGCGTCGCCTCCGCGCCGTTCATGCCCGGCATCCGGTAGTCCATCAGCACGACATCGGGCCGGAGCTCGGCGCAGAGCTCCGACGCCTCGTAACCCGTCGCAACGTCGCCGACGACGTCGATCTCCGGTCGCATCCCGAAGAGGAGCTCCAGCGTTTCGCGAAAGATGTCGTTGTCCTCGACGAGCACAACACGGATCGGGTCGCTCACGGACGGAGCTTACGGGAGGGCCTTCGACCGAACGGCGGCGACCTTTCATTCGGCCGAGAGCAGCAGCGGGTAGTGCGGCTGGCCGCCCGCGAAGACGTCCAACTCGAGCTCGGGGTGCTGCGCGGCAAGGTCGGCGAGCAACTTCTCGAGGGCGGGCGGCTCCTCGCCCGTGAGCAGCGTCAGGACGCCACGCGGCTCGGCGAGCAGCCGCTCGAGCACGATGCGCGCCACCTCGTCGAACGTCTCGCCGCCGGCGACCGGCTCGCCTTCGGCCAGCCCGAGCCATTTGCCCTTGCGCACCTCGACGCCGTTCAGCTCGACGTTGCGCGACGCGACCGTGACTGCGCCGGTCGCGACCGCGCCGACCGCCTCGCTCATTGCGGCGGCGTTCGCGTCGGCATCTCGCGTCGAATCGAACGCGACGAGCGCAGCGAAGCCTGCCTGCAGCGATCTCGTGGGCACTACACGCACCGTCTTCGACGAATGCTCGGCGGCCTGCTCGGAGCTCATGACGACGTTGCTCGAGTTCGGCAGCACGACGACCTGCGACGACGGCACGCTCTCGATCGCAGCGAGCAGGTCCGCCGTGGAGGGGTTCATCGTGCGCCCGCCGTCGACGACGACCGCGTTGAAGCTCTCGATCAGCTCCCGATTGCCCTCGCCCGATGCGACCGCGACGACGGCGCACGTGTCGATTACCGTGGCTCCGTCGGGCACCGCATGCAGAAGTCGCTCTTCACGTTCCAGCGCCTGCTCGTGCATGTTCGCGATCTCCACGCCGCCGATCGCGCCACGAGCGACGCCGAGCGAGAGCGCACGACCCGGATCGTCGGTGTGCACGTGCACCTTCAGCGCGCTCGGATCGCCGACGACGAGGAGTGAGTCGCCGATGCGCTCCAGCTCCTGCTCGAGCGCGTCAGCATCGAGGCGGTCGCCTTCCACCACGAAGACGGTGCAGTAGCGATACCGCGAGAGCTCCTGGTGGATCGCTTCGAGCCCCACCTCACCGAGGTCGTGCTCGGGCATCGCGGACAGCGGCTCGCCGCTGAGCGCGGCGGCAATGCCGCGCACGATCTCGACGAGGCCGGCGGCCCCGGCGTCGACGACGCCGGCGTCCTTCAGCACGGGGAGCATGTCGCGCGTCTTCGCGACGGTGGCGTCGCCCGCGGCGATGATGCCCGCGAGGTCGGCCTTTCGCTCGGCGGCGTCTGCCATGGCCCGGATCGCGGTGAGCATCGTCCCCTCGACCGGCTTCTTCACCGCACGGTAGGCGGCGTCACTCGCCGATCGGAATGCCTTTGCGAGATCGTCACTCGCCGCGAGCGACTCGGTCGCGCCGCGGATGATCTGCGAGAGGATCACGCCCGAGTTGCCGCGTGCTCCCATCAGCGCTGCGCGGGAGACTTCCTTCGCGAGCCCGGCTCGATCATCAGGCCCGTCGCCGTCGAGTGATTCGGCGATCTCACGCACGGTCATCGTCAGGTTGGTGCCCGTGTCGCCGTCCGGCACCGGGTAGACGTTCAGGTCGTCGATGTGCCCGCGGTTCGCCTCGATCGCGGCGCGCGCCCCGTTCACCAGGTCGCGCACGCGCTCCCTCATGCGCTCTGCCGCACGCGCTGGATGACGACTTCGACCGCCGCGACGCCAAGGCCCGTCGACCGCTCGACCTCGTACCCGACCTGCGAGCGAATCGTCGACGCGACCTCGGCCAGGTTGAGCCCGTGCTCGACGACCACGTGGAGTTCGACGCGCAGGGCCGCAGCGCCCCCTTCGATGCTGATTCCGTCACGCCGGAGGATGCGGCCGACACGCGTACCGGCCGAGATCCCGACGACGCCGTAGCAGCCGAGCGCGGTCTCGGCGACGATCTCGGCGACGGCGTCTCGCGAGATCGTGAGCCGTCCGTCCGGGAGGTCCTGCGTCAGGTCATCCGCCACGGCGAGTCATTAGACCCGAAATGGAACTGCGAAGGTTGCTAGATGGCCTTCTGCACCTTGTTGCCCTTGAGGCAACGGGTGCAGACGTACGCGCGCGTGGGCGAGCCCTTGAGCAGCACGCGAACGCGCTGCAGGTTCGGGTCGAAGCGGCGCTTCGTTGCGACCATCGAATGCGACCGATGGTTCCCGAAGGACGGCTTCTTGCCACAGATTGCGCAGACCTTGCTCATCGCGGGCGGGATTGTAGCCTCTACCGCGCACTCGCCCGCAGGCGCGCGAAGAGATCGGCCATCTCGAGCGCCGAGCGGACGGCTTCCGCCGCCTTGTGGATACGGGCCTCGGCCTGCTCGACGTTGTCGACGGTCAGGACGCCGAAGGCGACCGGAACACCGGTCTCGATCCCGGCGAGCTGCAAGCCGGACGCGCATTCGGAGGCGACGTAGTCGAAGTGCGGCGTGCCGCCGCGGACGATCGCGCCGAGTGGCGACGATGCAGGCGTAGCGTCGCGTCTTCGCCAGCGCCATCGCCGCGATCGGCAGCTCGAAGGCGCCCGGTACCGGCATCACGGTGATCGCGTCCTGCGCGACGCCGGCCGTGACGAGCGCTTCGAGCGCGCTCGCCAGCATCCGGTTCGTGATGCCGCCGTTGAAGCGCGAGACGACGACCCCGACCGACCGGCGGTTCCCGAGTGGTGTCCCTTCGAGGACGGTGTACCCGTCGGGAACGTCGACCTCGCCACGGACATGCTCGACGCTCGCACCGTCGAGCGGTGAGTCCTCGATCACGACAGCCGATTCCGCGGCCGGCCAGCCTTCGAACGGGTCACCGGTCGTCTCGTCGGTGTCTTCGGTGACGACAGGTTCCTGCTCCTGCGGCTCCTCCTCCTGCGGCTCCTCGTCCTGCGGCTGCTGCTCCGGCTCCTCCGGCTCGGGCTCCGCAAGCTCGCTGTCAGTCGGCTCGTCCGGAGGCTCTGCCACCGGGGACTGCGGGCGACTCGGCGGATTCCTCCGGCGCGCTCGCTTCGTCGATTCGTCGGGCTGACAGGGGGCAGCTGGTCGTCGGTCTCGCTCACTCGGCCTCCGGTTCGTAATCGAGGTTCTTCAGATCCTGGTGGTGCAGGCGGTGCCCGAGCTTATCCCGCTTGGTCGCGAGATACCGTTCGTTGTCGGCGTTGGGCTGCATCTCGATCGGCACCTGCTCGACGACGGTGAGGCCGAAGCCGTCGATGCCGACGAGCTTCTTCGGGTTGTTCGTGAGGATGCGCAACGTCGTCAGGCCGAGGTCGGCGAGGATCTGGTTGCCGATGCCGTAGTCGCGCGCGTCGGCCGGAAAACCGAGCTCGAGGTTCGCTTCGACCGTGTCGAGGCCCTGCTCCTGGAGCTCGTAGGCACGGAGCTTGTTCAGCAAGCCGATGCCGCGTCCCTCCTGCGCCATGTACAGAAGGACGCCGAGACCCTCCGACTCGATCTGCGCGAGCGCCTGCTCGAGCTGCTCGCCGCAGTCGCAGCGGAGCGAATGGAAGACGTCGCCTGTGAGGCACTCGGAGTGGACACGCACGAGCACGTTCTCGGCGCCGTCGACGTCGCCCTTCACGAGCGCGACGTGCGTCTTGCCGTTCAGCTTCTCGCGGAACGCGACCGCGGTGAAGTGGCCGAACTCGGTGGGCAGGCGCACGGCAGCGCCGCGCTCGACGAGCTTCTCGTGGCGCCGGCGGTACTCGACGAGGTCGGCGACGGTGATCATCTTCAGCCCATGCCGCTCGCAGTAGCCGACGAGGTCGGCGACCCGGGCCATGGTGCCGTCGTCGTTCATGATCTCGCAGACGACTCCGGCGGCGTGAGCCCCGCGAGGCGCGCGAGGTCGACCGCTGCCTCGGTCTGCCCGATGCGCTCGAGGACGCCGCCGGGCTTCGCGCGGAGCGGAAAGACGTGCCCCGGCTGGACGAGGTCGTGCGGCGTCGAGTCGGGGTGGATCGCCACCTGGATCGTGTGGCTTCGATCGGCAGCCGAGATCCCGGTCGTCACTCCTTCGCGCGCCTCGACCGAGACCGTGAACGCGGTGCCGAGCGGCGCCTCGTTGTGGTCGGTCATCGGACGCAGACCCAGGCCGTTGGCACGCTCCTCGGTGATGCAGAGGCAGATGAGCCCACGCGCGTGGGTCGCCATGAAGTTGATCGCATCGGGCGTCGCGAACTGGGCCGCGATCGTCAGATCGCCCTCGTTCTCGCGGTCCTCGTCGTCGACGACGACGACCATGCGGCCCTCGCGGATGTCTTCGATCGCAGCCTCGACGGTGGCAAACGGAGTGGTCACAGCCATCGCCCTAGGCTAGATGGTGCGACGGGGGGAGAAGCTTTTCGACGTACTTCGCGAGGACGTCGACCTCGATGTTCACGGGCGCGCCGGTCTCGAGGGCGCCAAGTGTGGTGACCGCCAATGTGTGCGGGATGAGCGCGACGGCGAAGCCGGTGTCGTCCAGCTCCGCGACTGTCAGGCTCGTCCCCTGCACGGTGATCGAGCCTTTCTCGACGACGTACCGGAGCAACTCGGCAGCGAGATCGAACGCGAGCCGACGCCCGTCGCCTTCAGGGTCGACGGTTCGAACCGACGCGACGCCGTCGACGTGACCCTGCACGTAGTGACCGCCAAGTGGCTCGCCGGCCCGCAGCGCCGGCTCGAGATTAACCCTCGACCCAGACTCGAGGGTTGCCAGCGCCGACCGCTCGAGCGTCTCGGGCACCGCATCGAAGGCGAGGGTCGCATCGGTGCGGGCGACGACGGTGAGGCAGACGCCGTCGATCGCGACGGAGTCACCGACCGCGGCGGCGCGCGCAGTCTCGGGCGCGGTGAGCTCGATCCGCACTCCATCGCGGCCGCCCGAGACCGAGACGACGGTTCCGACCTCGCGAATCAGCCCGGTGAACATCGACGAACCGTAGCGTGGCGGTCAGTTCCGACCTCGCCGCGAGGCACAACGCCGACAGTCCACGGAGCCACCTGACGTCCAACCGCCCTCCGCCCGAAACAGACGTGGCCGGTGCCGCCACGGCCGGTGCCAGGCACCGTTACGGCGGCGTGACAAGTTGCCCACAGGGACGGGCTAGCACCACGGGGAAAACGACATGAATCCAGGCAGAACCGCCGCGGGACATGTCGACTCCGAACGCGTCGAACCGAGCCGCGGCCGGTGCCAGGCACCGTTACCGGGGAGTGACAATTCGCGCACACCCATCGGACGCAGACTGTTGGAGAACGTGTTCCTCAGTCGCCGTAGACGAGCGTCTCGACCGTCTCGCGGACGAGCACCTCGAGCTGGCCGCGCTCGCCGGGGACCGAGGTGGCGAGCTCGGCGAGCAGCTCGTTCACGGCCACGCGCCCGGCGGGAGCGAGCTCGTCGGTTCCGATCAGCTCGATCTTGCGGCGCAGCTCGTCGTTTCCGAGTTGACGCGTGAGCCAGTGGCTCAAATGAGTGATGAGCTGGTCGTCGGCACGCGGGGTGTCAGGGCTCGTGGACATACGCTTGGAGAAGCACGTCGTCGCCGACCCTCGTGGCCGAAAGGCGCGACAGCGTGCGCGCCGAGGGTAGCGCAGCGACGAAGCCGGGGCCGACCCCCACGAGCCGGGGCGCGACGAAGAGAACCACCTTGTCGATGAGATCTGCCTCGAAGAAGGCCGTCGCGAGGGTCGGCCCCCCCTCCAGGAGCAGCGACTGAACGCCCTCGGCCGCCAGGGCGTGAAGCTCATCGGCGAGTGGGCCTGTCCGGAGCTCCAGGTCGACGCCGTCCGGGAGCGGCCGCCGGCCGAACGCGAGCCGCCGCGGCTGGCCGCGCGGGGTCTCGACGTCGCGGGCATCGAGACGCGGGCGATCGATGCGCGCCGTCTCGCCGCCCACCGCGACTGCATCCACCTCGGCCCGTAGCTCATGCACACGGCGCCGGCTCTCCTCTCCGGTTACCCAGCGCTCGCCCGGCACCGTTACCCGGCCGTCCAGGGTCACCGCCGCCTTGTAGGTGACGAAGGGCCTCCGGTCGCGCACCCAGGTGAGCCACGCCTCCTCGAGCGCGCGCGCCTCGGGCGCGTCCACCTCCTCGACGTCGACACCCGCCGCCCGCAACCGCTCCGCCCCGCCCGCTGCCTCGGGATTCGGGTCGCGGGCGCCGAACACGAGCCGCTCGACACCGGCGGCCAGGATCGCGTCGGTGCACGGCGGTGTCGTGCCGTGGTGCGCACACGGCTCGAGCGTGGTGTAGAGCGTCGCCCCGCGCGCTCCTTCGCCCGCCGCCTCGAGCACCACCCGCTCGGCGTGGCGGCCGTTCACTTCCGTCACGCCTTCGGCGACCACCGCGCCGTCGCGCACAAGGACAGCGCCGACCGTCGGCTTGGGATATGCCTTGTGCCGCGCCGTGCGCGCGAGCTCGACCGCCCGGGCCAGGGTCACGAGTCGGGAGGCGCGAGCCGCCGGTACGCGCCTGCAATGTCCTCGTGACCGAAGATCGCCGCGCCCGCAACGAGGGCCGTCGCGCCGGCGTCGTGGGCTTCGCGGATGTTGTCCTCCGACACGCCGCCGTCGACCTGAACATGGATCCGCGCCGGAAGCGCTGCGCGGAGCCGGCGCAGTCGGTCGTACGAGCCCTCGAGGAAGGGCTGCCCTGAGTAGCCGGGATGGATCGACATGCAGAGCACGAGGTCGGCGTCACCCGCGACGGCTGCGACGTCCTCGGGCTCGGTCTCGGGGTTGAACGCGATCCCGGCTTGGAGGTTGTGCTCGTGCGCGGCTCGGATCGTCTCGGGCACGTCGTCGACGGCCTCGAAGTGGAAGGTGACGCTGTCGCCGCCTGCCTCGGCGATCGGGGCGAAGTACTTGGCCGGCCGCTCGACCATGAGGTGCACGTCGATCACGCCGCCGCCGCCGTGGACGAGCGGCGAGATCGACCGGAGCACGATCGGGCCCATCGTGATCGGCTCGACGAAATGGCCGTCACCGACATCGAAGTGAAAGACCCGGCAGCCGGCACCGAGCAGCTCCTCGATCTGAGCGCCCAGTTGGGCGAAGTCTGCGGCGTACAGCGACGGCTCGACCTCGAACGTGCGCACCCAATCGTTCCACGACATCGAGTCGATGTTATGGCCTCAGTCGGGCGATGAAGAACCCAGAGGTGTTGTCTCGATCCGGCCGGGTGAGGAGGAACTCGGGTCGCCGGGGATGCGCGTACTGCGGCCAGTCGATCCCGAGCGGCTCGACGGTGAGCCCCGAGGCATCGACGATCGCCTCGTTCTCGTCGGCATTCAGCGTGCACACCGCATAGACGACCGTGCCGCCCGGCTTCACGCGCGCGGCCGCGGCGCGCAGCAGCTCGAGCTGCAGCTCCGGCAGCGGGCGTGCCCGCCAGCGCAGATCCGGCCGGCGCGCAAGCACGCCGAGTCCCGAGCACGGCGCGTCGACGAGCGCCCGGTCGAACCCATGCTCGTCGAGCTCGCGCAGGTCGGCCTCGACGACGCGCACGTTGGGCGGCATCTCCTCGGCCATCTTCCGCGCCCGTCCGGGGTTGATCTCGACCGCCGTCACCTCACCGGCAAGCATCTCCGACTTCCCGCCGGGCGCCGCGCACGCGTCGAGGATCCGCTCGCCGTCCTGCGCGCCGACGACGAGCGCGGCGAGTTGCGATGCCCGGCTCATCGGGCGCATCTTCGTCGGGTCGATCTTCTCGACGATGTAGGCACCCGGCACGTCGGTGGCCTCGCCGACCGGCACGGACGAGCGCACTTCGAGCGCCGGTCGCTCGTTCTGCGCACGCATCAGCGCGAGGGCATCCTCGTGGCCGAAGTCCCGCTCCCAGACCTCGGCGACCCAGTCCGGGTACGAGTGCTTCAAGGGCCCTTCGGGAAGTGACGCGACGAGCCCGTTCAGTCCTGTCGCGAGCCGGCGCATCACCGCGTTCGTGAACGGCACCGCGCGCTCGCGCCGCGCCGCGCGCACGAGCTCGACGGAGTCGTCGGTGACCGCATGCACGGCCTGATCGGACCACGCGAGCTGGTAGGCACCGAGGCGCAAGGCGGCGCGCACCGGCGGGTCGAGCTTCCGAACCGGGCGCTTGCCGAGCTGTTCGATGCCGAAGTCGATCGTCCGAGCGCGTTGCACGGTGCCGTAGGCCAGGCGCTGCGCGAGCGCGCGATCACGATCGTCGAGCCCTTCGACCGCTGCGGCGAGAGCGCGGTCGGCATAGGCCTCTTCTTCGAAGACGCGACGTACGACCTCGAACGCAGCGACCCGCGCGGGCGCGATCACTTCAGTCCGCGCAAGAACTCGTCGTAGCCCATGCGGCTCCGCCCTTCCGGCTGCACGAGCTCGGGGACGAACCGTCCGTCGTCGAGCCGCGCGCTCCAGATCGTGACACGCCGACCTTGCAGGGTCGTCCAGGCGCCGATGTGCGGCGACAGCGCCCGTACGCGCCGCCACGCGTCGACGGGATCGTCGAGGTTCAGCTCACGATCGGCCGGCGCGATCTTCTCCGCGTAGGTCGCGCCGGCGGCCGGCTGCGGCGTGAAGGACGGCGTGGGCAGCGCCGCAGCGAGCAGACGCGCTGCGATCTCGGCCGACCGCTCGTACACGGCGCCCGCATCGAGCTCGCCCACCGTGAAGGACTCCTGCGCCGCAATCGGGCCTGCGTCGAGCTCCTCGACCGTCCGGTGGATCGTCACGCCGCGTCTGCTCATCGCCGGCCAGGATCGCGCGTTCGACCGGCGCGGCGCCCCGCCAGCGCGGCAGGAGCGATGGGTGGACGTTCAGCCACAGCGAACGTTCGAGCAGGCGCGACGGGATGTAGAGCCCGTAGGCGCAGACGACGATCGCCTCCGGAACGTCATCGGGAAGCTCGGGCTTCTCGGGCTGGTGCACCGCAATCCCGAGCCGGCTCGCCGTCTCCTTCGCCGGCGGCGCGGCGAGCTTGCGGCCACGGCCCCGCGGTGCATCCGGGCGGGTGAGAAGCCAGGCGATCTCGTTCGTCGCAGCGAGCCGTTCGAGCACATCGGCTCCGAGCGGCGCCGTGGCGGCGACGGCGATTCTCAACGGAGGACGACGCGCGGCCGCAGCGTCGCGAGCGCGCTCTTGCGGTGCTCGTCGTCGGTGCGGTCGATGATCAAGACGCCGTCCAGATGGTCCAGCTCGTGCTGGACGATGCGCGCTCCGTAGGCATCGAGCTCGAGCCGTACGTCGACACCATGCTCGTCCTTGCCTTCGAGCGTCAGGGTCGTTGCGCGCTCGATCGGGACGCGCACGCCCTGCAGCGACAGGCACCCCTCCTCATCGGCCAGGGTCTCGTCGCCGCGCTCGACGATCTTCGGGTTGACGATTGCGCGAGGCCCTTCGTCGTTCGGCTCGAAGACGAAGAGACGGCGCAGCACGCCGACCTGCGTCGCCGCGAGCCCGACGCCTTGCGCGTCGTGCATCAGCACGATCATCCGCTCGACGAGGCGGCGGAGATCGTCGTCGAACTCGGCCACCTCGTGCGCCACGAGCCGCAGGGCACTGTCGGGGTACTGCCTGATCTGTGCGAGCGCAAGCTGCCGACGGGCATCCGCCTCCGCGTCGGCGCGCTGCTCCTCGGCATCGTGCTCGGAGGTGTCGGCGTGCTCCGCGTGGTCGTCGTGGTCGTGTTCGTGGTCGTGCGCCATGGGCGGTGCAGTGTAGAGCTATGCCGGTGGGAAGCGTTCGAGTATCCACGCCGCGTCGAGCGGATCTCGACGGTACGGCTTCCCGCCGACCTTCACGAAGTCGCGCGTCCGCGGATCCATCGGGAGCCGGGCCTCGACCGGGTACCAGCGGTTGTGCCGTTCGATCAGCTCGTTCACGGCACCGAAGTCCCAACGCTCCGCGACCCGACGCCAGCCGTCGGGATCGCCGAGGTGCTCGCCGTAGGCCTCGGCGAGGCGCTCGAGATGTCCGTCCGTCTCGCTTTCGATCAGCCGCAGGCGCTGCATGTAGGGCAGCGGCCCACCGAGCGACGCCAGGTAGTTGTCGGCCTCGGCGCGGAAGTTGCGGATGCGGCGCCGCAACCGCTTGCCGACGAGCGGGTTCAGGTCGCGGTCGGCCTCGAGCCGCTCGCGCTCACGCTGCGACGGCGGGGTGACGTCTCTGATCCCCCACTCGCCGAGCAGCTCCTCCGGGCGCCGCCCCTTCACTCGGACCATGGTGCCAGCGTCAGAGGCTCTGCGGATCTACGTCGACGACCGCGGTGAGCTTCGCCCGGCGCATCGCCGGCGCCGCGGCAGCGAGCAGGCGGGCCGCTTGCGACGCGATCCGTCGCGGATGCTCCGTCTTCGCGACGAGCTGGGCGCGGTAGCGGCCGCGCAGACGCAGGAGCGGCGCCGGACCGAGCAGCTCTGCGCCGCTGATCCCGGCCTTCAGCTCGTCGAGCGCCCGGATAACCGGGTCGAGCTCAGGCCCCGTGACGACGATCCGCACGAGGTGCGCAAACGGCGGATAGCCGAGCGCGCGCCGCCGGTCGAGCTCCTCCGAGAGGAACCGCCCGACGTCGTGTCGCGCCGCGTGGGCGATCGTGCGCGAGTCGGGCTGGAAGGTCTGCACGACCACCTGGCCGGGCGCGTCGCGCCCGCTGCGTCCGGCGAGCTGCGTGATCAGCTGGAACGTACGCTCCTCGGCGCGAAAGTCGGGCATCGCGAGCCCGGTGTCCGCGTCGATCACTGCCGCCAGCTCGATGCCTGCGAAGTGGTGCCCCTTCGCCACCATCTGCGTGCCGAGCAGCACGGCGGCTTCGGCATCGCGGAATCGGCTCAGGGACTCGGCCATCTGCTCGGGCTTCGCGATCGCGTCCGCGTCGAGGCGGATCAGCTCGAGCTCGGGCAGCTCGCGAGTCAGCTCGCGTTCGAGCTTCTGTGTCCCCGCGCCCAGGCGAGCGAGATCGGGCGACTCGCAGACCGGGCAGTTCGACGGCGCGGGCTCGCCGTGGCCGCAATGGTGGCAGCGCAGCGAGGACTCGCCGTGCAGCACGAGCGCGACGTCGCAGTTCGGACAGCGAATCGTGCTTCCGCACGCACGACAGTGCAGCGCAGGCGCGATCCCGCGGCGGTTCAGCAGCAGGATCGCCTTGCCGCGGTTCTCGGCGACGACGCGAAGCGCCGAGAGGAGCGGCGCCGAGAGCGGGTACCCGGCCTCGCGCCGAAGGTCGACCACGGTCACGGGCGGCAGCGACGCGCCGATGCGCCCGCCGAGCTCGAGCCGCTCGAGCGCCGCCCAGCTCTCGGGGCGCGGCGTCGCCGAGCCGTAGACCGCGACGGCCCCCTCGAGCGCTGCACGCTTTGCCGCCACCGTCCGGGCGTCGTAGCGCGGGTCGGAGTCCTGCTTGTACGACGCGTCGTGCTCCTCGTCGACGACGATGAGCCCGAGGCCGCTCAACGGCGCGAAAATCGCGGAGCGGGCGCCGACGACCACGCGCGCCTCGCCACTCGCGATCCGGGCCCGCTCGTCGCGGCGCTCCGCGTCGGTGAGAGCCGAGTGGAGGATCGCGATCTGCTCGCCGAAGCGCTGCCGGAACCGACCGACGGTCTGCGGCGCGAGCGCGATCTCGG
The DNA here is from genome assembly GCA_963817765.1 of uncultured Thermoleophilia bacterium. GTDB lineage: Bacteria > Actinomycetota > Thermoleophilia > Gaiellales > Gaiellaceae > PALSA-600. The sequence goes on from CAWFPX010000004.1 coordinate 75,237, forward strand.
GGACGAGCACGATCGCACCGAGTCCCCGAGCGAGCGCGGCGGCGCACGCCTGGAGGTAGACCTCGGTCTTACCCGACCCGGTCGCGCCGTAGAGCAGCAGGTTGCCTGCGCCGGCGTCCATCGCAGCGACGATTCGGTCGACGGCGAGGCGCTGCGGGTCCGAGAGCCGAAGCGGCTCGGCCTCGCCGTCGAGCGCCTGCCGCTCGGCGGGCGGCGCCTGCTCCTTGCGGCGCTTTGGCGTCTCCGGGGCGACGAGTGCGAGCGCGCGCGCCGGAGTCGAGCCGTAGTAGTCGGCGATCCAGAGTGCGAGCTCGACAAGCGTCGGCGGAATCGCGCCCAAGACGGATTCGATCGGCCGGGCCTCGACGCCGGCCGGGGGCGAGTCGTGGAGGGAGACGACGATCCCGCGTGCACGCGAGCGGCCGAACGGAACGCGCACGATCGCACCGACCTGCGACGCTCTGCGTCGACCTCATACGTGAACTCCCGTGCGACCGCGCGGGCAGTCACCAGCGGGTAGACAGCGGCGTACGGCATCAGGCCTCCGCGGGCTGTTCGTCCGACTTCGATGCGTGCCGCAGCCGCTTGAACGACAGCGTTTTTGCCATGAAGGCGATCGCGATCAGGCCCATCAGGACGTTCACGACCACGATCGTGATGTTCATGCCGACGCTGAACGCCAGGAGCAGCGTGTGCGAGACCTCTTGTCCGCGAAACAGAAACTCCGTCAGTCCCTGCTTCGTGCCGGCTCCTCCCGGGGTGGCCGGGAAGAGCGTCGCGAGCGAGTCGACCACCTGGGCGAGCAGCGCGTTGTGGATCGTCGCGGTGACGGCGAACGCCTTCAGGAAGAAGTACAGCGACGCAATGCGGAACACCCAGGAGATCAACTGCGGCAGGATCACCGAGCGCAGGAAGCGTGGTGGATCGTGGAGGATCGCGAACCCCTGGCGCACACGATCGCGAAAGTGATCGACGCGCCGCCGCGCCCAGAAGAGGAACACAATCGTGATGCCGACCAGCAGTCCGAAGAGGATCTCCGTCAACCGCACGTGGCGGATGAAGAACTTCCAGTCCACCGTCGGGATTCGCGAATAGAGCTGGTGGGTCGGCAGAACGCCGCTTGCGAGCGCCCAGATGATCAGCGCGCCCGCGGTGACGAAGTCGAACATCGTCTCGACGATCAGCGTCGGCGTGAGCGTCGCGTAGGTCGACCCGGGAATTCGCTGCTTGACGAGATACATCTTCACCACGTCCCCGCCCCGGGCCGGCACGATCGAGTTGACACCGACACCCGCCACGTAGGCGCCGAGCGCGTAGCGGAATCTCAGGCGACCCTCGGGATACGCGGCGTTGAGGATCGCGCGCCAGGCCCAGGCGCGAAAGCCGAGCTTGATCAGATGGCAGGCGATGGCGTACCCGAGAAACCGCCACTGGACAGCCGCCAGGTGGTGGAAGAAGACACCGACCGCATGCAGGAAGTGACCCACGTGGGATCCAGGCTAGATGGTGCCGCGGCCCGTCTCGCGCGGCCGCTCAGCCGCGGGCGGCAGGGACCCCTGCGCGGAGGAGAAGGGGCTGGGTCGGGCTCATCAGAAAGCTGTAAGGGACCCCTTACACGGGTGAGCCGCACTACGATCGGGTTCATGGCCGCAGGTCACGACGCCGACGAGTACCTGGAGACGATCTACTTCCTCGCGTTTCCGATCGGGGAATACCGGCCGCAGACGACCGGCTCCCCCACGCTGGCTTCGCGCGTGGCCGAGATGCTCGGCGTCTCGCGGGCATCTGCCGGGGAGATGCTGAAGCGACTCGAAGCCGACGGGCTCGTCGAGCGCGGCGAGCAGAAGGAGGCGATTCTCACCCCCGCCGGTACCGAGCGCGCGCGCAAGGTGGTGCGCAAGCACAGGATCATCGAGCGCCTGCTCACCGACTTCATGGGCTACACGGCAGGCGAGGCCCACGTGCACGCCGATGAGCTCGGCGGGACGTTCAGCGACGACATGGTCGAGCGGATCGACGAGAAGCTCGGGCATCCCGAGCGTTGCCCGCACGGCTGGCCCGTCGACCCGGATGTCGAGCAGGCCGAGAACCGCGAGCTCGAGCCGCTGTCGGCGCTCGAGCCCGGCGCCCACGCGACGATCGTGCGGCTCGCCGAGCACGACGGCGATCTCCTGCACTGGTTCTACGACGAAGGGCTCATCCCGGGCGCCAAGCTCGAGCTGCGGGCCGCCGAGCCTGCCGCGGGCCAGTTCCGCGTCGTCGTCGACGGCCGAGAGCAGTCGGTCGGCGAAAAGGCCGCCGACGGGCTCTTCGTGAAGCGCGCCGCCTAAGACGGCGACACAACAGACTTTGTGACCCAACGCGGGGACATGTCCTCGCGTTGTCGTTCTTCCACACCCTCCCGCCCCATCCGGACAGGCCGCACGCCCATTCCGGCGGCGGGAACCGCCCACGGACATGTCCGAGCTGTGGACGGTCCGGGGCGGTGTCTGACACCGGCCGTGGCCGTTTGGGCCTCGGCCGGCGAGTGAGGTTCGTGACACGCCCACTGGGCGCGGGCAGCCGCTCAGGCGGTTGCGGTGGCGCGCGCCTCGAGGCCTGCGGCTTCGCGGAGTGCGTCGGCCTTGTCGGTGCGCTCCCACGTGAAGTCGTGGTCGTCGCGGCCGAAGTGGCCGTAGGCGGCGGTCTTCGCGTACACGGGGCGGCGCAGGTCGAGATCGCGGAGGATCGCCGCCGGGCGCAGGTCGAACTGCTCCTTCACGAGCGCCTCGATGCGCAGCACGTCGAGGTGCTCCGTGCCGAAGGTCTCGACGAGGATCGAAAATGGATGCGCAACTCCGATCGCGTACGCGACCTGGATCTGGCAACGGTCGGCAAGGCCTGCGGCGACGACATTCTTCGCTACGTAGCGCGCGGCGTAGGCCGCCGATCGGTCGACCTTCGTCGGATCCTTGCCGGAGAACGCTCCGCCTCCGTGCGGCGCCGCACCGCCGTAGGTGTCGACGATGATCTTGCGGCCGGTCAGCCCCGTGTCGCCCATCGGCCCGCCGATCACGAACTTGCCGGTCGGGTTGACGTAGACGAATGCCGGATCCTCGAGGCTCTTCTCGTCGTACAACTCCTTCGGGAGGATCGGCCGGAGCACGTGCTCGATCAGGTCGGGCTTGATCGTCGCCTCGGGATCGAGGCCCTCGCGGTGCTGGGTCGAGATGAGCACGCGCTCGATCTCGATCGGCCGCTGACGGCCCTCGGCGTCGACCTCGTAGCGCACCGACACCTGAGCCTTGCCGTCGGGCCGCAGATACGGCAGCACATCGGTCTTGCGAACGACGGACAGTCGCTTCGCGATGCGATGCGCCAGCATGATCGGAAGCGGCATCAGCTCGCTCGTCTCGTTCGATGCGTACCCGAACATCATCCCCTGGTCGCCCGCACCGACCTTGTCGAGCGGGTCGTCATCAGCGGGGTCGTGCTGCACCTCATACGCCGAGTCGACACCCTGCGCGATGTCGGGTGACTGCTCGTCGATAGCGACGATCACCCCACAGGTGTCGGCGTCGAAGCCGTACTTGGCTCGCGTGTAGCCGATCTCCTTCACCGTCTCGCGGACGATCCGCGGAATGTCGATGTACTTCTCCGTGGTCATCTCGCCCGCGACGACGACGAGCCCGGTCGTGATCAGCGTCTCGCAGGCGACCCGGCTCATCGGGTCGTTCGTGAGCGCGGCGTCGAGGACGGCGTCCGAGATCTGATCCGCGATCTTGTCCGGGTGGCCTTCGGTGACCGACTCGGACGTGAAGAGGAATGTGCGCTCAGCCATCATTCGACGGGCGCACCTTAGCGGGACCGGTCACGGGCATGGCAACGGGGCGACTCGTCCACCGTCAGCACGAGGCGAATCATTCGCCGGTCGGCCGGCGGCCCATCAGCGAGCCCACGAGCTCGCTCAGGGGCATCCCGCCGAGCACCGCGCAGACCCCTTCGGCGATCGGGAGCTCCACCCCGAGACGGTGCGAGAGATCGCGAAGCACGGGTGCGGTCGTCAGCCCCTCCACCACCTGCCCGATCTCGGCCTTCGCGTCGTCGGGGCTCGCACCGCGGGCGATCATCGCGCCGGCACGGCGGTTGCGGCCCGACGGGTGCCAGCACGTGACGACGAGATCCCCGAGACCGGCGAGCCCCGAGAACGTCTCCTGCTCCGCTCCCGCCGCCTCGCCGAGGCGCGCCATCTCGGACAGCCCTCGCGTGATGATCGCCGCTTTGGCGTTGTCCCCCAGTTCGAGCCCGTCGACCGCGCCGGCCGCGAGCGCGATCACGTTCTTCGCGGCAGCGCAGAGCTCGACGCCGATCAGATCCGTGTTCGTGTAGACGCGGAACGCGGTCGACGTGACCGCCTCCTGCAGATGCTGCGTCAGCGCTTCGTCGTCGGCGGCGATCACCGCGGCGCCCGGCAGGCCCTCCGCCACCTCCTCGGCCATGTTCGGGCCGGAGAGCACGGCGACCGGCCGGTCGCGCACGAGCGTCGACAGACGCTCGCCGCTCTCGGGATCAAGGCCCTTCACGAGACTGAGGACAGGTGCGTTACCGCGGACGTGCCCGAGTGCCTCGCGAAACGAACTGCTCGGCACGGCCATCACGACGACGTCGGCCTGCTCGTACGGAGCGTCGTCGATCGTCGCGCGAAGCGCGACAGTGACGTCGTGTCCGCGTTCCCGCAGGAGCTTTGCGAACGCGGTTCCCCAGGCGCCGCCGCCGACAACAACTGCGTTCAAGCGCGCTTCCTGAAATCGATCGCCACGGGCACCCCCTCGAGCTCGAACCGTTCGCGCAACTGATTCTCGACCCAGTAGCCGTAGTCCCGCGTCACGAGGCCCGGGTCGTTGACGGTGAAGCGGAAACGCGGCGGACGTGTTGCCACCTGCGCGCCGTAGAGCAGGTTCAAGCGGCGACCGCCTTTTGAGGGCGGTTGGCGTGCTTCCTTGAGCTCACCGAGGAACCGGTTCAGCTCGCCCGTGGGCACGCGACTGACGTACGTGTCGTACAGCTCGGCGACCTTGTCGAGGAGGCGCGACACGCCGCGGCCCGTCTGCGAGGAGATGGTGATGAACGAGGGGCGCTGGCGGAAGCGGCGCTGCAGCTCGGGGCGCACGTCCTCGATCGTGATCTCCGAGATGTCCCACTTGGAGAGCACGATCAGCGTGGCGCAATGGGACTTACGCGCCACCTCGACGGCGGTGACGTCCCCTTCGACGATCCCGTCGTGCGAGTCGATCAGCACGAGTGCCACATCGGCGCGCTCCGCTGCGTCGAGTGCGCGCAACTCGGTGTAGTAGTCGATGCCCTGTCGCTGCTTGCGCTTGCGACGCAGGCCGGCGGTATCGACGAGCAGGAACGTACGGCCGTTGTGCTCGATGGTCGTATCGATCGTGTCGCGCGTCGTGCCCGGCACCGAGTCGACGATCGTGCGCTCCTCACCGAGCAGCTTGTTGAAGAGCGACGACTTGCCGACGTTCGGCCGACCGAGGATCGCCACGCGGATCGCGTCGCCGGCAGCGGTTCGCGACGCCTCGATCGGCAGGCGGTCGAGCACCTCGTCGAGCAGGTCACCGGTGTTCGAGCCGTGCAAGCCCGAGATCGGGAAGGGGTCGCCGAACCCGAGTGAGTGAAACTCGTAGGCGAGATTGGTCTGGCCGGGATCGTCGACCTTGTTCGCGAGGACGAGCACGTCCTTCTTCGCGCCACGCAGGATCTGCGCGAGCTCCTCGTCGCCGGGCGTGATCCCCTGGCGGGCATCGACGACGAACAGCACGAGGTCTGCCTCCGCGATCGCAGCGCGCGCCTGCTCGGCGATCTGCCGCGTGATCGGGCTCGGGTCGGCGATGTCGACGCCGCCGGTGTCGATCAGCAGGAAGTGCTCGCCGTTCCACTCGCAGATCAACTCCTTGCGATCGCGCGTCGTACCCGATGTGTCGTGCACGACCGCCTGGCGCGACGAGGTGAGCCGGTTGATCAGGGTCGACTTGCCGACGTTCGGAAAGCCGACGATCGCAACCGTGCCGCGCAACTCGGTCGGCTCGACGACCTCGTCCGCGTCGTCCTCGCCGTCGCCCCGATCCTCGGGCTCGGTGTCGGTGGGCTCGGTCATAGCGGCGGCTCCAACCCCGCCGGGCGCCCGCGAGCGTGCACGTCGGCGAGCCAGTCGAAGAGCACGTTGATGCGACGCTCGATCTCCGCCGTCGCCTCCTTGTAGCCGCGGCCGTTCTTCGGCAGCCCGTCGAAGCGAACCGGCTCGCCGAACGCGACCGAGACGGGTGCGAAGTTGCCGAACCTCCAGAACTGGGTGCCGTAGATGGCGATCGGCACCACCGGCACGCTCTCCTGGAGAGCGACCATCGCGGCGCCGGGCTGCGCGGTACCCGGGCGACCGGTCGGGTTGCGTGTCCCCTCGACGAAGAGGCCGACCACGCGCCCGTCGCGCGCAGACTGCTTCATCTGCCGTACCGCGTCGCGATCGGACTGGCCTCTCCGCACGGCGATCGTCCCGTGCCAGCGCAGGTAGCGGCCGAGGCCGGGGAATCGTGCAGCCTCGACCTTCGCGACGAAGTCGATATTGCGCGGGGAGGAGACGCCGACGACGGGGATGTCGAGCCAGTGCATGTGGTTGATCGCGTACACGAGCCCGCCTGCGGTCGGCACGCGGTCACGGCCGAACGTCTCGATGCGCGCGACCAGACGCGTCGGCCAGCCCATCGTGCGACGGCCGATCGCCCAGGCGATATCGGCGCTGCTCACTGGGCCGCGACGGAGCGCGAGCGGACGAGCTCTTCGATCCGGCCGACAACGTCGTCGACCTCGAGATTCGTCGTGTCGATCAGCTCGGCGTCCTCGGCGGGCTGCATGCGCTCCCGATCCGAGGCGTCGCGAGTCCGCAGATCGGTGGCGAGCGCGTCGGCGCCGATGTCGGGACGCTCGGCCTGGCGACGGCTCGCGCGGATGGTCGGGTCGGCCTGGAGGTACACCTTCACTTTGGCGCCCGGAGCGACGACCGTGCCGATGTCGCGGCCCTCGATCACCACGTCACCATCCTCCGCAAGCTCTCGCTGACGCTCTCGCATCACCTCGCGCACGGCGTGGTGGCGCGCGACGACCGGCACCATCCGGTCGATCCGCGACTGGCGGATTGCGGAGCTGACGTCGACTCCGGCGATGAACACGCGGCCCTCCTCGTCGAAGGTGACCGGGTTCCGACGCGCAAGCTCGCCCAGCGGCTCGCCGTCGGCGAGCGGCATCGCCTCGCGCATCGCGAGCCAGGTCAGCGCCCGGTACATCGCGCCCGTGTCGAGGTAGCGGAAGGCGAGGCGCTCCGCAAGCTTTCGGGCGACCGTGCTCTTGCCGGCGCCGGCCGGCCCGTCGATGGCGACGATCACGGCCTTTTCGTCCCCACAACGGTCGCGCGGGCAGCTCTCATGCATCGGACGAAAAGGCTAGAAAGGGGGAATGTGCAGGGAGTTTGCATGGAATGCTCTTGCTAGACCAGGTTGCCCGGTCTTTGGGCAAGCTGGTCGAGGAGGTCGTAGAAGCCGGGGAAGGATACCCCCACGCTCTCGGCACCCTCGATCTGGACACCGTCGCGCGAGATCAGGCCTGCCACCGCTCCGAGCATGGCGATCCGATGGTCGCCCATGGACTCGACGCGGCCGCCGCGGGGCCGGGCCGGCACGCCGACGACCGAGAAACCGTCCTCGTGGCCCCTGGCCCGGACGCCGATCGCACGCAGCCCGCTCACGAGCGCCTCGATGCGGTCGGTCTCCTTGTGCCGGAGCTCGGCCGCGCCGTAGACCCAGCTCTCCCCCGAGCACAGGCCGCGAGCAGCCCGAAGAGCGGCAGCTCGTCGACGAGCAACGGCACCTCGGGTGAGGTGATCTTCGTCGCGGTCAGCTGCTCGGCGTGACGAACCTCGAGATCGCCGACCTGCTCGACCCCGACGCGACGCCGCGCGACGATCCCGACTCGGCCGCCCATCCGGTCGAGCACGTCGAGGAGGCCCGTGCGGCGCGGGTTGAGGTTGACGTCGTGGATCGTGATCCGCGACTCGGGCACGAGCGTCGCCGCCACGATGAACGGCGCTGCCGACGAGAAGTCTCCCGGCACGTCAACAGACCCGAGGGCGATGCTCTCGGGGGGGTCAATGCTGACCGAGCTCGGCCGCGAGACGACGCTGACCCCTGCGGCACGCAGCATCAACTCCGTGTGGTCACGCGTCGGCGCAGGCTCGACCACGGTCGTGCGGCCGGTGGCACCGAGTCCCGCCAGGAGAATGGCCGACTTCACCTGCGCGCTCGCGACAGGCAGCTCGTAGTCGATCGCATGGAGTCTCGCGCCCGTGATGGTGAGCGGCAGCCGACCCTCGGTCGTCTCGATCTGCGCGCCCATGCGCCGCAGGGGCTCTGCGATGCGTTCCATCGGCCGCCCCGACAACGACTCGTCGCCGGTCAGCGTGAACGTCGCGTCCTGGAAGGCGAGCAGGCCGGGCAGCAGCCGGGCGAGTGTCCCGGCATTGCCACAGTCGATCTCGGCGGCCCGAAGGCCCCGCAGGCCGACGCCGTGCACGGTCAGCCGGCCGCCGCCCTCTCCCACCTCAACGCCCAGCGCGCGCACGGCGGCAAGCGTCGACTCGGTGTCGGCCGAACGTCCCCAGCCGCGGACGATCGTGTCACCGTCGGAGACGGCACCGAGGAGCAGCGCACGATGGCTGATCGACTTGTCGCCGGGGACGGCGAAGTGACCCTCGAGCGAGGCGGCGGGCTCGATCCTCATCAGTCTTCGAGCACCGCGCTGACGACTGCGCCGTAGCCCTGCGCCTCGAGGATCTCGGCCGCGCGCTGCGCCTCTCCCTCGCCGGCGACGAGCACCGTCAGGGTGCCGCCGCGCTCGGGCGAGACGTGGTGCAGCTCGAAGTCCTCGATGTTGATTCGCTCGGCCCCGAGCGCCTGCGTGATGCCCGCGAGCACACCCGGCCGGTCGGGGACGTGCACGCGCACCCGCTGGAGCGCGCCCGGCAGGTACTCGCGGTCGAGCATCCGCCGTCGGTTCGCGGACGCCTCGCCGATCCAGCGCGCGAGAAAGCCGGCGTCGCCGGTCGCGAGGGCGGCTTCCACCTGCTCGATCCGCCGCCGGTGCTCGGCGAGCGCTGCGCGAACCGGCTCGGCGTTGTCGAGGAAGATGTCGACCCAGATGCGAGGATTCGCGCCGGCGATGCGCGTCATGTCGCGCAGTGAGCCCCCGGCGTGCGCAAGCGGCTCATGCCCCTCGACCCGGTTCGCGCCTGCCTGGTTGACGACGACGTTCGCGAGCACGTGGGGCACGTGGCTCGTCATGGCGACGAGCGCGTCGTGCGCCACAGGGTCGATCGCGACCGGCGTCGCACCGAGCGAGGTGACGAAGCCGTGCACGGCGCGATAGCGATCGGGGTCGGTGGCGGCGAGTGGGGCGAGGAACCACGTCGCGCCGCGAAAGAGGTCGGCCTTGGCGGCCCCCGGCCCGCGCGCCTCGAGCCCTGCGATCGGATGCCCACCGACGAATCGGTCCGAGGTGCCGGCGGCGGCGCAGACGGCCGCCTTCGTCGACCCGACATCGGTGACAGTCGTGCCGTCTCCCGCCGCCGCGAGAACCTCTCGAACGGTCGCGGGCAGCACGCTGATCGGTGCGGCAACGACGGCCAGCTCGGCAGCGGCGAGCGCTGCCTCGAGCGAGTCCACAGGCTCGACCGCCCCGACCTCGCCGGCGAGTGCGAGCGACTCCGGGTCGGGATCCCAGCCGAGCACGGTCGCCCCACCCGCACGGGCGGCGAGGCCGATCGAGGCGCCGATCAGCCCGGTGCCGACCACTGCGAACCGGCTCGACATCGCTCAGCGGGGCGCGGTGCGCATCAGCTCGGCCAGCCGGAAGGCGAGGTCGAGGGACTGGCGGGCGTTCAGTCGCGGATCGCAGAGCGTCTCGTAGCGCGCTGCGAGGTGCTCCTCGAGAACATCGTCGGCGCCGCCGAGGCACTCGGTCACGTCCTGGCCGGTGAATTCGAGGTGCACACCGCCGGGCCAGACGCCGACGTCCCAGCACGCGGCGAAGAAGCCCTCGATCTCGGTCATCACGTCGCCGAAGCGGCGGGTCTTCACACCGTCGGCGGTCCGGATGCCGTTCGCATGCATCGGATCGGAGGCCCAGAGGACCGGGTGGCCTTCGTCGCGCACCGCGCGCAGGAGCGTCGGGAGCTGCTCGCGCACGCGGTCGGCCCCCATGCGCACGACGAACGTGAGGCGACCGGAGATGCGTCCCGGGTTCAGCCGCTCGCACAGTCCGACTGCCTCGTCCGCGGTCGCGGACGGGCCGAGCTTGACCGCGAGCGGGTTGTGCACGCCGGAGAAGAACTCCACGTGCGCGCCGTCGAGTTGGCGCGTGCGCTCACCGATCCAGAGGAGATGCGCCGAGCAGTCGTACCAGTCGTTCGTCAGCGAGTCGCGCCGCGTCAGGCCCTCCTCGTACTCGAGCAGCAAGCCTTCGTGACTGGTGAAGACGTCGACCTCGTGCAGCCGTCGCTCCGCGGTCAGGTCGATGCCACACGCGGCCATGAACTGGAGCGCGCGCTGGATCTCCGAGGCGAGCAGCTCGTAGCGACGACCTTCGGGCGAGCTCGCGACGAACTCCTGATTCCAGAGCTGGACCTGCGTCAGGTCGGCGTAGCCGCCCTTCGTGAACGCGCGCAGCAGGTTGAGGGTCTGGGCCGACTGATTGTAACCCTCGACCATACGTTGAGGGTCAGGGATCCGCGCTTCGGCGGTCGGCGCGTCGTCGTGGACCATGTGGCCGCGGAAGCTCGGCAGCCCCGTCTCGCGCTCGGTCGGCTCGGAACGCGGCTTCGTGAACTGCCCCGCGATGCGTCCCACCTTCACGACCGGCAGCGTCGCGCCGTAGGTGAGGACGGCGGACATCTGCAGCATGATCTTCAGCTTCTCGCGGATGCGAATCGTCGACAGCTCGTTGAACGACTCGACGCAATCACCCGCCTGCAGAAGAAACGCGCGGCCTTCGAGCGCGTTTGCGAGGCTCGCCTGCAACGCCCGCGCCTCGCCGGCGAAGACGAGCGGCGGGCTCGCGCGCAGCTTGTCGACCGCCGCGGCCGCACGGTCGGCGTCGGGCCACTCGGGCTGCTGGAGCACCGGGTGCTCGCGCCAGGAGCCGGGTGACCAGGCAGAGGACGTGACAGCCATGCGCTCAGAGTAGCTACGGGCGGTTTTTGGTCTATCCTTTCCGCGATGACTTCCGCCTCTCGGAGTTGCTGGTCATGGCGCTGCGGGCGAGGCGAAGGCCTGCGCTGACGCCGCCTCGTCCGCTGAGCTTGCAGTAGCGCGACCACGATTCCTACGAGGTGAAAACCATGCGCGTCTTCTCGGGCATCCAGGCGACTGGTGCCAAGCACATCGGCAACTACATCGGCGCGATGCGCCAGTACGTCTCGACCCAGGACGAGGGCGACGCCTTCTTCTGCGTCGTCGACCTGCACTCGATCACGACCGACTACGACCCACAGGACCTGCATGAGCGCACGCTCGACCTCGTCGCGCTCCTGTACGCCGTCGGGCTCGATCCCGAGCGCTGCACGCTCTTCCTGCAGAGCCACGTGACAGCGCATCCCGAGGCCGCGTGGCTGCTCTCGGCCGTCACCGGGTTCGGGCAACTCGGCCGCATGACGCAGTTCAAGGAGAAGGGCGAGGGCAAAGAGTTCGTCTCCGCCGGCCTTTTCACCTACCCGGTGCTGATGGCGGGCGACATCCTGCTCTACCAGACCGACGTCGTCCCGGTCGGAGACGACCAGCGCCAGCACGTCGAGCTGGCGCGCGACATCGCGCAGCGGTTCAACTCGCGCTTCGGCGAGACCTTCACCGTTCCGAAGGGTGTCTTCCCCGACGGTGGGCGCACGGATCATGGACCTCCAGGAACCGGCGAAGAAGATGTCGACGACCGGCGGCAGTGAGCAGGGCACCGTGATGGTGCTCGACCCGCCCGACACGATCCGCAAGAAGTTCAAGGTCGCGGTCACCGACTCCGGGCGCGAGGTGCGCTACCAGCCCGACGAGAAACCAGGCGTCTCGAACCTGATCGAGATCCTCGCGGTCTCGACCGACCGGCCGATTCCCGAGGTCGAGGCGGCGTACGACGGACGCGGCTACGGCGACCTGAAGACGGACGTCGGCGAGGCGGTCGTCGAGCTCTTTGCCCCGATGCACGCGCGGTACGCGGAACTGCGGCCGGACGAGGGCGAACTGCGCAGGCTCCTCGCCGTGGGAGCGGAGAAAGCCCGGCAAGTCTCAGCGCCCACGCTCGAGCAGATGTACGAGCGAATGGGGTTCGTGCGACCGTGAATCCCCGAACCTCGTAAGATCCGCGCGTCACTCACTCGGCCCAAGGGGAACGGTCTGGTGACGGAGCTGACTGCGGCAAGCTCCACTTCGTCACGGGATCGCGATGACCCGGACACCCCTGCGTCGAGGGCGCCGAACTAGCGTCGGCGTTTGTCCGATCTACCGCAAGGGGGATAGAGATGCTGAAGTTCGTTCGCAGGGGGGCGATCCTCGCCGTGCTCGTTGCCGCGTGTGCCGCGGCCGCGTTGTCAGCCGGCGTGGTCTCGCACAGCAGCGCCAGCGCCAGCGCAAGCGGCGCCTGCCAGCTCGGCAACAAGGACGGTCAGATCAAGCATGTGATCTACCTCCAGTTCGACAACACGCACTTCCGGCGCGACGTCGCGAACGTCCCGTCAGACCTCGAGCAGATGCCTCACTTGCTGAACTTCCTCAAGGGCAACGGCACGCTCGACACGAACGACCACACGATCCTCATCTCGCACACGGCAGGCGGCATCGTCGCGTCGCTGACGGGTCTCTACCCGGATCGCAACGGTCAAACGGTCACGAACAGTTACGACTATTTCTCGAGCACCGGCGCGCCGCGGTTCACGTCGTCATTCAAGTACTGGACGGACACCGTCGACGGGACGAGCGAAACGTTGCCGAACATGGTCGGCGACGGCGGCCAGACCGCACCCGCGCCGTGGCTCACGTACACCGCGGCCGGCTGCAACGTCGGCGGCGTGTCGGCTGCGAACATCGAGCTCGAGAACAACTCCACGGCGGCGTCGGGTGACATGACCCGCGTCTTCGGCGTCGGTTCGCCCGAGTGGAACGAGGCGAACGCGCCGGCCACGAAGTCGCTCGCACTGACCGACTTCATCGGGATCGCTGTCCACTGCGCACAGGGCGCCGCGCTCTGCAATACGCCGAACGCGAAGCCGGACGATGCGACGACCGTCCCAGGCTCCGACAACGGGTTCAAGGCGCTCTTCGGCGCCAAGTACGTGAACCCGGCGATCACGGGCGGGCAGCCGTGTGTCAAGGCGACCGACGGCACGAACATCACCGACCCCGCCGGCAACTGCGGCTTCCCCGGTTTCGACGGGGCGCTTGCGAAGAACACACTCGGCGAGGTCGCGCAGATGCAGGAGAACGGCGTGCCCGTCACCTACGCGTACATCTCCGACGCGCACGACAACCACACGCTGGCCCGCGCGTCAGGCCCGGGCGAAGCCGACTACCAGGCGCAGCTCAAGAGCTACGACCAGGCCTTCGACACGTTCTTCCAGCGGCTTCAGAAGGACGGAATCGACAAGCACAACACGCTCTTCGTCGTCACGGTCGACGAAGGCGACCACTTCGTCGGCGGGAAGGGCACTCCCGACGCGAGCAATCCCGGGGCGCTCACGTACAACCACACGAACTGCCTGACCCCGACCTCGTGCCCGGCGAACCAGATCGGCGAGGTCAACGTGAACATCAACTCGGCGCTGCCTGCCACCGAGCCGAGCTACGACATCCACTTCGACGACGCACCGACGTTCTACGTTCAGGGTCAGCCGGAGCGGACGAACCCGGCCCTGCGTCAACTCGAGCAGGATGTCGGCGCAGCGAAGCTGCCGGATCCCTACAAGGGTGGCGCGCAGACACCGATCACGTTCCGACTCGCCGACACCGTCGAGGAGAACGCCCTCCACATGGTCAACTCCGACCCGAAGCGGACGCCCTCGTTCACACTCTTCGGCGACGACGATTTCTTCTTCCAGATCGGGAACGTATGCAAGGGCCCGGCGCCCGATCCGGGCGTTGCGGAGTGCGTCAACCCGGGCTTCGCCTGGAACCACGGCGACGACCAGGACGAGATCGGCAACACCTGGTTCGGGATGGTCGGGCCCGGCGTCGACAATCGCGGGGTCGACAACTCGACCTGGAGCGACCACGTCGACCTGCGTCCGACGATCAACGCACTGCTCGGCCTGCAGGACAACTACCTCGACGACGGTCGCGTCGTCACGGAGATCCTCGACAATCACGCGACACCGAAGGGGCTCAGCGACGGTAATTCCGCGGCCAAGCTCGGTGCGGCGTACAAGCAGATCAACGCGCCGTTCGGGCAGTTTGCGGACGACACGCTGGTTGCATCCACTGCTGCGCTCAAGACGAGCGATCAGCTGAAATACGACTCGATCGAATCCGCGATCGCCAACCTGACAGTGCAACGCAACGCACTTGCAGGGGCGATCCGGCAAGCGCTGAACGACGCCTCGTCAGGGAACGACAAGCTCGACAACGGTCAGGCGAGGACGTGGATCAAGCAGGCCCAGAGCCTGCTCGACCAGGCCCACGCGCTGGCGGTCGCGAATCCTGCGTAACCGCACGTAGACGCTCCACTTCGAAGGGCTCGAGCTCGCGCCATGCGCCGGGCTCGAGCCCTTCGAGCTTCAGGGGCCCGTACGCGCTGCGGTGGAGCGTCTGCACGCGATGTCCGACCGACTCGAGCATGCGCTTCACCTGGCGGTTTCGTCCCTCGTGGATCGTCAGCTCGATCCGGCCGCCCTCGAGACGCCTGACGGTGGCCGGAGCGGTCTTGCCGTCCTCGAGCTTCACCCCCTCGGCGAGCTTGCGCAGCGTCCCGTCGGTCGGCTGCCCCCACACCTCGGCGACGTAGACCTTGTCGACCTCGTACCTGGGATGCGCGAGACGGTGCGCGAGGTCACCGTCGTTCGTCAGCAGCAGCGCGCCGGTCGTGTCGGCGTCGAGCCTCCCGACGGGCACAACCCGGTTCGGATGGTCGACCAGGTCGAGGACGGTCGTCCGCCCCTGCGGATCGCTCGCGGTGGTCACGACGCCCGCAGGCTTGTGCAGGAGGACGTACGAGAGCGTCTGCTTCGCGAGCGGCTGCCCGTCGAGGCTCACCTCGTCGGTGCGCTGGACGAAGGTGTTCAGCTGGCCCGGGCGGCCGTTGACGGTGACCCGGCCGGCCTTGATCAGATCGTCGGCCTTGCGGCGCGAGGTGACCCCCGCACGCGCGAGCCAGGCATTGAGACGCATCGGCGTATTGAACCTGGTTCGGGTTTGGAACCTGGTTCGGTCTTAACCAGGTTCTTGAGTTTCGAGCCGGCACGGACTCAGCGGAGGAAACTCAGCAATCTGGTTCAGAGAGCGAAACCAGGTTGCGACGCGTCAGGCCGGGCGCTTCTCGGCGACCGCCTCGAGGCGCTCGCGGATCTGCGCCACGTCGTCTCCGAGGTCGTCGACGCGCGGGAGCGCGGCGAGCGACTCGAGACCGAAGATGCGTTCGAAGAGCGGTGTCGTGCGATACCGAATCGCACCGAACTCGTCGTCGCGGCCACCCTCGGAGATCAACCCACGCTCGGCGAGCCCGGCGACGACGCCGTCGACGTTGACACCGCGAATGCGCGCGATCTCGGGTCGGGACACCGGCCCGAGGTAGGCGACGATCGCAAGCGTCTCGAGCGCGGCCTGCGAGAGGCCCTTCTCGGCCGGCTTGTCGAAGAGGCGCGCGCAAGCTTCCGACGCCGCTGCGGACGCGCGGAACGCCCAGCCGCCGGCGACGTGCTCGAGGACGATGCCGCTGCGGCCCTCGGCGAAGCGCTCGGTCAGCACCTCGAGCGCCTGCTCGACCTCGGCTGCATCGACCGCGGCCGCACCGGCGAGCTCGGCAAGTGACAGCGGCTGGGAGGCGACGACGAGCAGCGCCTCGATCGTCCGGGCCAGCTCGGCGGCGGGGGTCGACTCGGTGGGAATCAGGCGGAGTGTGCGGTCCACGAGAGTGTCCTTTCTGCGTCGGCACGCGAAATCCTTATCGGGGCGAACGGGCCGGACTGCGCGATCGCAATCTCGTCCTGCTTGCGAAGCTCGAGGAGCGCCAGGAAGGCGACGGCGACCTCCACGCGGGAGAGCCCGGCCACCTCCTGGTCGAAATCGAAGCGGCTGCGGCGGCGCAGCAGAGCGCGCCAGCGCTCGAGGAACTGCGACACAGGCGGGAAGCGGAGCGCCATGTGCGCCGTCGATGGGCTCGCCGGCTCGACGGCGAGCCCGCGCAACGCCGCGGCGAGTTTGAGCGGCTCCTGCGGTGCGAGCTTCCGCTCGGCCTTCGGCGCGAGCGGCGCCGGGCCGGTCCGGAAGAAGACGTCACGGCGCTCGCTCAGCCGGTCGCGCAACCAGTTCGCGGCCTCCTTGGCGCGCCGGTACTCGGCCAGCCGTCGCGCGAGCTCCTCGGCCGCCTCCTCGGGCTCGAGCTCCGCGAGCTCGGCGTCCTCCTCCGGGAACATCGCGCGCGCCTTCAGCTCGAGCAGCGCGGAGATCAGGATGAGGAACTCCCCGCAGGCATCGAGATCGAGCTCGCCCTTCGCGTCGAGGTGCTCGACGAACGCGATCACGATCTCCGCGAGGTCGACCTCCCGCAGGGGAAGCTCTTCGCGGAGGACGAGGGTGAGCAGCAGGTCGAACGGGCCCTCGAACGCGTCGAGGTCCAGCTCGAGCTCGCGGACGGCTACCGGCACTCGGTCAGGGTACTGCCGCTACCGGACGCGGCCTTTGGGCACCGCCATGGCAGGGCCGCTCGGCCGTCTCGGCTCCCGCACAGGGGCCTTCGGGTCGCGGCGAAGGAACTGCCACCAGATGAAGAACCCGGTCGAGGCGACGAAGCAGACGATCGACACCCAGGCGTTCAACCGCAGTCCGGCGAGGTGGTGCGAGGGGTCGATGCGCAGCAGCTCCTCGAAGAAACGGCCGAACGTGTACCAGGCGACGTAGAGCGCGAAGAGCGCCGGCGGCCGGATCGTGAAGCGGCGGGAGACGAGGAGCAAGACGCCGACGCCGGCGAAATCCCAGAGAAGCTCGTAGAGGAACGTCGGGTGGTAGGTGGCGATGTTGAAATCGGCGAACGGGCGGTGCGCAGGATCGATCTTCAGCGCCCACGGCAGGGTCGATGGCTTGCCGTAGAGCTCCTGGTTCCACCAGTTCCCGATCCGGCCGATGCCCTGCGCGAGCAGGATGCCGGGTGCGGCGGCATCGGCGAAGAGCGAGGCGCTCGCGCCGGAGCGGCGGATGACGACGACGCCCGCGAGAACGCCGAACAGGATCCCGCCCCAGACGCCGAGGCCGCCCTTCCACACCTCGAAGACGCCCTGCCACTTCGGGCTCGGCACTTCGTTCCACGAGGTGATGTCGTGGTAGAGCCGGGCGCCGATGACGCCGAACCCGACACCCCAGACCGCCACGCGCGTGACGAGCTCCCATTCGCCACCCTGGGCCACCCAGCGGTGGCCGGTCAGCGCGACCGCGGCCAGGATCGCGACGAGCAGCGTGAGGCCGTACATGTGCAGCTGGAGCGGCCCGACGTGGACCACGCCCGTATGCGGCGAGGGGATGTAGCCAAGGAGCACGCGCTGATTCTGCCCGACCCGGTCGGTCGAGGCAGCCTAGAGAAGAATCAGCAGCGCGAGCTCGACCGAACAGCCCTTGGCGAGCAGCTCGGCGGCATGGTGAAGGTCGACGTCCATGCGAGCCGCCAGCTTGGCTGCGTCGGCCGGTGGGTAGCCGGCTCGCTCGAGCTCCTCGGCGCGCCAGTGCTCAACGAGTTCCTGCTCACTCGGCCGCACGTTGATTTCCGCAGTTGCCATCAGATGCTCATCTCCTCGGTCATCTATTCGGTAACAACGGAGTTCCGGTTCTCCCCATGCCGGGGGATATTGCAATTTTACGGTCTGCTAACCGCGAACCCATCTGCTCTAAACCCTGGTACGTTGGCGATAGAAAGATGGACGAGCTCGAAGCAGTCGGCGATCCGGAGCTGCGCGATGCGCTCCTCTTTGCTCGTAGCCAGGCGCGGCCGGTCACGGCGGACGAGCTTGCAGCGAGGCAAGGCGTGCACCGGAACGTTGCTCGCACCCGGCTCGAGCGGCTCGTTGAGGCCGGCCTGCTCGCGCCGGGCTTCGAACGCCGGTCGGGCCGCACCGGGCCTGGGGCCGGTCGCCCCGCGAAGACGTACGCGGTCGAGCCGGGCCTCGACCCGATCGAGTTCCCGGGTCGCCGGTACGAGGCACTACTCGGGCTGATGCTCGCAGCGATCCCGGCCAACGGGCGCCGCAAGCGCCTCCACGAGGTTGGCGTCGCGTTCGGGGAGCAACTCGCAAGCGACTCGAAACTGCGTCCCGCAACGTCACCGGCGGTCGCGTTCGAAGGGATGTGCCGCGCCGTGCGGAGTCTCGGCTACCAGGCGGTGGTCGAAAGCGTCGACGAGGCGGTTGCCGTGATCGCAACGCCGACCTGCCCGCTGCGTCCGCTCGTGCGGGCGCAACCCGAGGCGGCCGAGATCGACCGTGGCATGTGGATGGGCCTCGCAGGGCGCGCGCTCACGGAGAGCGAGGTCGCCCTGGTCGAGTGCGAGACACGCGACTGCCTGGTCGACCACGGCTCGTGCCGCGTCCTGATCAGGCTGAAGGCACGACGATCACTCTAAATACTTAGTTTTGATATATAGACGAGATGACGCTCTTCAGCCGACTCCTGCACGGCGCGCCCGGGCACCCGGCCCATCCTCCGCTGACCGACGCGACGATCGGCATGTTCGTCCTCGCAACCGGGCTTGCGGTGGTCGGGAAGTTCGGCCTCGTGCCCACGAAGACCGGCCCCGCCGCGTGGCTCGCGCTCGTCGGCGGGCTCATCGTGGCGGGGCCAACGGCCGTGACCGGCTTCGCCGACTGGGTCACGATCGACTGGGGCTCGCCGCGCTGGCGAACGGCGACCATCCACCTGTCGGCGATGGTCGCGGCCGTGTGCCTGTTCGGAGCGGCGACGTGGCTGCAGTGGCCCGGCTACCGCGACGGCTCGGTCACGACGGCCGGCCTCGTGCCGACGCTCGCCGGGTTCGTCGCGCTGAGCGCCGGCGGCTGGTTCGGCGGCGCAATCGTCTTCATCCACCGCATGCGAGTCGAGGAGGAATAGATGGACTGGGCTGCACTGATCACCTGGGTGCTCACCGCGGGCGGCGGTTTCGCGCTGCTCGTGATCTGGTTGCGCAACGGCGGCATGCAGCAGAGTGAGGCGGGAAGAGATCCGTCCTGCGGTGATCCTCACGCACTTCGCGCTCGCGGCGACCGGGCTCGTGCTCTGGATCGTCTTCGTCGCGAACGGCTCGACGACTCTGGCGTGGATCGCGTTCGCGCTCCTGCTCGTTGTCGCGTTGATCGGCTTCGCGATGCTCGGCCTCTGGCTCTCGCAGCGCAACAAACGCGAGACGTCGATGGCGGAGCAGCGGTTCCCGCTGCCGATCGTCGGCCTGCATGGCCTACTGGCTGCGACGACGCTCGTCCTCGTCCTCCTGGCGGCAGCAGGGATCGGTTCGTGACAGCCGTCTTCTCCGAGGCGTATGCCCCCACGCGGCCGTCGGAGGAGGATGCGCTCGCGCGCTCGCGTGCGCACCTCGCGACGATGCGGACACGGCGGTCGGTGCGCGACTTCGCGCCCGACCCCGTGCGTCGCGAGCTGATCGAGAACGCGCTGCGCGTGGCGGGCTCCGCGCCGTCGGGCGCGAATCAGCAGCCGTGGACGTTCGTCGTCATCGGCGACGAGGAAACGAAGCGGCGAATCCGCGACGGCGCCGAGCGCGAGGAGCAGCTGCTCTACGAGGAGCGCGCCACCGACGAGTACCTGCGCGCGATCGAGCCGATCGGTACCGACGCGTCGAAGCCGCACCTGACCGACGCGCCGTACGTGATCGCCGTCTTCGAGCAGGCCTGGCGCTACGACGAGCACGGCGAGAAGCGCAAGCACTACTACGTGCGCGAGTCGGTCGGGATCGCGGTCGGCTTTCTCCTCACGGCGCTCCACACGGCCGGCCTTGCCACGCTGACCCACGCACCGTCGCCGATGGGCTTCCTGAAGGAGATCCTCGACCGCCCTGCGAACGAGCGGCCATTTCTGCTGATCCCGGTCGGCTATCCGGCAGCCGACGCAGAGGTGCCAAACCTCGCGAAGAAACAGCTCGACGAGTTCGCGCTCTTCGTCTAACCGACCCGAAACCAGGGCGCACGGATGGCCCGCCTTCCCGCACTGGATGACCGCCTCCGAGGGCCGTGCCCGAGGCCGCCACGTCTGGTGCCAGGCACCGATACGGGGGTGTGACGATATCTCCACACGGACGGTAAATCCCTGCAGAGAAGCCATTCGCAACGAGCCATGGCCGGTGCCAGGCACCGTTACCGGAGGGTGACAATGCGTCCACAGGCTGCTCGGCGCGCGGGGTGAGAGCGGTCGAATCAGCGGCGCGGCGGGCGATCAGGTCGCGCTGATCAGGCGGCGCTGATAGGCGGCGCTGATCAGGCGACGGCGGACTCGCCGAGCAGCATCTTCACCTCGGCATAGAAGTCCGGTGCGGGCTTCACCTTGTACTGCGGGCCGAAGGCATAGACCTTCTTGCCCTGCGAGGTGATCAGGTCGGCGTAGACGGGCGATTCGCCGGGGAAGTCCTTGATCAGCGCGGCGAGCTCGCGGATCGTGCCGGCGGCTGCGGTCGTCGCGTCGATGCGCAGCCGCACCTCGCGCTTCTCGGCGACCGCTTCGAACGCGGCGAGCTCCAGAGCGACGAGCTTCGTCTCGCCTTCCTTGCGGTCGATGCGCCCCTTCACGATCAAGATGCGATCGCTCGTGCAGAGCTCGCGCGCCTTCTCGTAGGTCTGGTTGAAGACGACCGTCTCGACGCTGCCGGTCACATCCTCGAACTGCAGGAACACCATTGCGTCACCACGCTTGGTCGTCATGTGGCGCACACCGGAGACGATGCCGCCGACGGTGATCACCTCGCCGTCGCGGCGCCGTTCGAGCTCGCCGATCGTCGTGTCGGACTTACGCCGCAACTGGTCGCGGATCGCCGCGAGCGGATGCTCGGAGACATAGAGGCCGAGCACCTCCTTCTCGAGCTTCAGCAGATCGCTCTTCTCGAACTCATCGGTCGGCGTCACCGGATGATGTCGCGGCTTTTCCTCATCCGCAGGCCCGAGGTCGAAGATCGAGCCCTGGCCGGCGAGCCGGTCGGACTGCTGCTTCTGCCCCCAGCCGACGGCCTGCTCGAGCACCTCGAGCATCCCCTTGCGCGAGCCCGGCAGCGCACCACACTTGACGAGCGCCTCGAGCACGCGCTTGTTCGAGACCATCGGGTCGACCCGCTCGGTGAAGTCCCAGATCGACTCGAACGGACCGCCCTCGTTGCGCGCCGCGATCAGCGCCTTCGCCGCGCCCTCCCCCACGCCCTTGACGGCGTTCAGGCCGAAGCGGATCTTGCCCTCGACGACGGCGAAGTCGACCATCGACTCGTTCACGTCGGGCGGCAGCACCTCGATGCCGAGCTCGTGGCAGGCGTTGACGTAGATCGGCACGCGGTCCTTCGTCGACATCACCGAGCTGATCAGCGCCGCCATGTACTCGCACGGATGGTTCTGGCGCAGCCAGGCCGTCTGGTAGGAGATCAACGCGTAACACGCCGCGTGCGCCTTCGGGAATGAGTAGTCGGCGGCCTTCTCGACGTCCTCCCAGAGCTGCTTCGCCGCCGCGGGCGTCACGTTCTGCTCGGCCGCGCCGTTCATGAATTGATCCTTCAGCGAGTCCATCAGCGAGCGGATCTTCTTGCCGATCGCCTTGCGCAGGTCGTCCGCCTCGGTGATCGTGAAGCCGGCGAGCTCCTGCGCGATCCGCATGTACTGCTCCTGGTAGACGCAAATCCCGTACGTCTCGCGCAGGATCGGCTCGAGCCGCTTGTCGACGTAGGTGACCGGCTCGAGCTTCGCCTTGCGCTTCCCGTAGGACGGGATGTTCGCCATCGGCCCCGGCCGGTACAACGCGCCGAGCGCGATCAGGTCCTCGAACACCGTCGGCTTCACCTGGCGCAGCGCTTCGCGCATGCCCGACGACTCGAATTGGAAGACACCCGCGGCATCGCCCTTCGCGAGCATCGTGTAGGTCTTCTTGTCGTCGAGCGGGATGGTCGCGATGTCGAGACCGCCGATCAACGCGCATGCCTTGTCGATCACGTCGAGGTTGCGCAAGCCGAGGAAGTCCATCTTCAGGAGACCGAGCGCCTCGATGTCCTTCATCGAGAACTGCGTCACGACTTCCTGGTCGGAGCCCTTCTGCTGCAGCGGCACCACGTTCATCAGCGGCTCGGCGCCGATCACGACGCCCGCCGCGTGGATCGAGTCGGCGCGCGTGAGTCCCTCCAGCGGCTCCGCGAGGTCGATGATCTCGCGCGCGACCGGATCGGAGTCGACCATCTTGCGCAGCTCGCCGCCCGGCTTCATGCACTCGGCGAGTGTCTGCCCAGGACCTTCCGGGATCAGCTTCGCGATCTTGTCGACGACGCCGTAAGGGATCTCGAGCACGCGGCCGGCGTCACGCACCGCCGCGCGCGCGGCCATCGTCGAGAACGTGATGATCTGCGCGACGCGATCGTTGCCGTACTTCTCGCGCACGTAGTTGATGACGCGCTCGCGACCTTCGACGGCGAAGTCGATGTCGATGTCGGGCATCGACTTGCGGCCGGGGTTCAGGAAGCGCTCGAACATCAGGTCGTAGCGGATCGGGTCGATGTCGGTGATCGCGAGCGTGTACGCGACGAGCGAGCCGGCAGACGACCCGCGGCCCGGACCGACCGAGACGCCGTTCTGCTTCGCGAACCGAATGAAGTCCCAGACGATCAGGAAGTAGTCGGTGAAGCCCATCTCCTTGATCGTCTTCAGCTCGTACTTCAGCCGCTCCTGGAGCTCGGTCGTCACCTTGTCGTACCGCTTCTCGAGGCCGCGCTCGCACTGCTCGACGAGATAGTCAAATGCGTCGCGACCCTCGGGAACATCGAACTTCGGCAGATGGATCTGGCCGAGCTCGATCTCGACGTTGCAGCGCGCGGCGATCTCGAGCGACCGCCGAAGCGCGTCTTGCTGCCCCGGAAAGTCGGCGAGCATCTCCGCCGGGGACTTGAAGTAGAAGTGGTCGGTGTCGAATTTCCAGTGGCTCGGGTTCTTCAGCGAGTCGCCCGACTGGATGCAGAGCAGCGCCTCGTGCGCACGCGCGTCGGTGTCCCTCAGGTAGTGCACGTCGCCGGTGCCCACGAGCGGCATCTGCGCCTTCGCCGCGAGCGCGATCAGCTGCGGGTTCAGCCGCTGCTGGATCTCCATGTGCGCGTTTTGCAGCTCGACGTAGACGTTGTCGCGGCCGAAGACCGTGCTCAGCCGGTCGAGCTCGCCGTGCGCGTCTGTGGGCCGGTTCTCCTCGAGCGCTTTGTTGACACGACCGGAGAGGCAACCTGAGAGTGCGATCACGCCCTCGTTGTGACGCTCGAGCAGCTCCCAGTCGACGCGCGGCTTGTAGTAGTAGCCCTCGAGGTAGCCGAGCGACGAGAGCTTGATCAGATTCGAGTAGCCGGTGTTGTCGGCCGCGAGCAGCGTGAGGTGCGCATACCCCTTTTGCTGCGCGTGACGGTCGTCGGCGACGTAGACCTCGCACCCGACGATCGGCTTGACACCCGTTCCCTTGGCCGCCTTGAAGAGCTGGACAGCGCCCGCCATCGACCCGTGATCGGTGAGCGTGACGGCAGGCATCTCGAACTCGGCCGCGCGCGCAACGAGGTCGGGAACGCGGCACGCACCGTCGAGAATCGAGTACTCGGAGTGGACGTGGAGATGGACGAAATCGGCGGCAGGCATCGCGGAGGCCCATAGTACGCTCGGGTCCTGACGGGTCTCGAAAGGCCGCTCCGAGCAGGTTCTTCTCTGCCTACCGGCTCGTCGTGCTGGTCGTCCTCCGGGTCGTCGTCGGTGTCGTCCTCGTCTTTCCCGTCGTCGTCACGGGCCTCGGCTTGATCGGTGGCGGCAGCCCGCCCGCGGTCGAGAAGTACGTCACCGGGTGCAGCTCGACGCCGTTCGGTGCGCCGCGCTGACCGTGCAGCACGTCGAAGAAGAGGGCACCCGCGATCGTCGCGTGGAGGTCCACGGGCGTGTAATGGGAGCCCGAGACGCTCGGCATCGCGATGTCCATCGCCCGCCGCGCAGCCGCGAGCGTCGCCGCGTACGGCGACGACGCATCGCATTGAGCCTGCGGCGCCTCCACATTCAATTCAGCTCCGGTGGCGGTCGTCAGGATCACATGCAGGTCGGAGTCGCTCTCGCGCTTCGCGGCGATCACGTGCACGTTCTGGATTGCGACCAGCTGCTTCTCGACGGGGAACCGCGGCGAGTCCTGCGTCACGGGAGGCGCCGCCATCGCGACGAGCTGATCGGGCGTCATCACCTTGGCAACGGTCGGCAGGACGAAGCCGTCGGTGAGGTGCTTCACCGCTGCGCGCTCGGTGCCACACCCCGCGATCCCGCCACTTCTGATGGCGCGCTGCGCCGGGTTGAGCCCGTCCTCTCGCGCGGGGTTGATCGTGACGACGACGGGCGCACCCTGACGCTCGCTCGTCGGCGGTGCGACCACCGTCACCGTCGTCGTCTTCGTACCTGGGGACGCCAGAAAGCCGGCGATCGCGAGCGCGAGCGCGGCGATCACCACCACGACGACGACGATCCGGCTCACCGCGCTCCACCGGCGGCGACAGGTGGTTCTATGTCGTGCTCGCGCTCGCCGGGACCGCGGCCTCCGTCACGGCCGCCGCCGCGGGGACGACTGACTGCCCGAACGAGTTCAGGTACGTCTGCTGCACCGGGTCGTCGAAGAAGGTGGACGCAGCGGCCTTGCCCCAGGTGTAGAGCGCCTCCGCATTCTCGGCCGTGAGGTTGAAGTCCGTCGTGCTGATCTCGTGCGTCGGGATGCTCACCGTGCGCGCGGTGACAACGCGTCCCATCTGCTCGCGGTCCCACGCCTCCGTGGCCGCCGAGAACATCGCCTTCAGAAGCGGCACCGCCCACAGCGGCCTCGGGATCGCCCGGTGAGGCAGCCCCTCGGTCGCATCGGCGCCCGGATGGAGGCGGAAGCCCCACGTCGGCCGCTTCGGGTTTGGGCTGTCGAAGAGCCAGATCGGGAAGTTCGACAACAGACCGCCGTCGACGATGTAGTACGGCTTGCCGTCCTTGTGCAGTTGCACCGGCGTGAACAGGAACGGGTAGCTCATGCTCATGCGCACGGCGTCGACGATCGGGAAGCTGTCCTTGTCGAGCGGCTTGCCTTTCTCGTCGTCGTAGTTCGGCAGCGCATCGGGCATGAGCAGCATCCGGCCGCTCGTGATGTCTGATCCGATGACGTGCAGCCGGTAGGTCGCGCGCTCGTACTGCTGGTCGGTGATGTCGGGCAGCTCGGACTGCGGCGGCAGATCGCGCCGCTTCACGTCCTCGAACGTGAGCTCCGTCTTCCCGAGCTCCTTCGCGAGCGGCGAGGCGGCGAGCTGCTCGCTCATCCACTCGGAGAAGTAGTTGCCCGGCGCCAGGCCGCGGATCCGGCCAACGGCATTCACGAGGCCGCCGGCCCACTTGCCGCCGAAGCCACAGTCGGCAAAGCGCGCGTACTTCGCGTCGTTCAGGATCCGTTGCAGGCCGGCGGCGTCGTAGCCGACAGCCAGCAGCGCGGCGACGATCGAGCCGGCCGACGTGCCGGCGATGTTGACCCACTCGCGAACGCCGGCATCCTGCTCGGCGGCGGCGATCGCCCCCGCGAACGCGATGCCCTTTACGCCTCCACCCTCGAAGACCCCGTCCGCACGATGGCGTTCATCTGGCGACATTCCAACCACCCTCCCGGTTGCTGTGCCGCAGAAACCACTCTCGAGTATCCCAGGTCGACGCACAAGGCTCAACCCTGCCGACCGGTCGACTACATTCGACGGATGACCTCGCCGACGTCTGTTGCCGAAGTGATCGCGCGGATGCAGGCGACTCTCGGGCCGCTGCCGCAGGGAGATGGCGTCGCGTGCTTCATGCGCCTCTACCTGGCGGTGACCGAGGGCGTGCAGCAGCGGCTGTCCGGATTCGTCTTCGCCGATCCCCGCTTCCTCGCTCGCCTCGACGTGGTCTTCGCGGACCTTTTCTTCTCCGCACTCGACGCCACGACGAGCGATCCGCGGCACGTGCCGCATGCGTGGGCCCCGCTCGTCGACGCGAGGGCCGCGCACGGAATCGCTCCGCTCCAGTTCGCGCTCGCAGGCATGAGCGCGCACATCAACCGCGATCTACCCGTCGCGCTCGTCGCAACCTGCAAGGAGCTCGGTCTGAGCCTCGACGAGGGATCGCCGCAACACGGCGACTTCGAGCACGTGAACACGGTGCTCGCGGCGGTCGAAGCGGAGGTGAAGGGCCAGTACCTGACCGGTGCGCTGCGCGGCCTGGACCGGCTGATCCATCGTGCCGACCGGATCGACGACATCGTCGCGATGTGGGACGTCGGCCGCGCCCGTGACGCTGCGTGGGTGAACGCGGAGGCGTTGTGGGCGCTGCGGGACCAACCCACGGTCGCTGCGAACTACCTCGTCGCGCTCGACCGGATGGTGGGCCTGACCTGCCGTGGGCTGCTCGTTCCGGCCGACACGTGGCTCCAGAGACTGGGCCGCGTATTCCCGTGACCTCGCCCCGTTGACTTCGCGTGGACGGGCGGCGAGGATGAAAACGAGCAACCAGACAGCGAGTAAACAAGAGCCGAGGCTCTGCGGCCGCGGCAGGCAAGCCCCTCCCGTGATCTCCCGGCGAAACCGCAGGAGGTACACCACGTGAGCACTCCGCCCTCAGGGCTCGCCGTTCGTCAGCAGAAGCGCTACGGCTGGCGTCCCGATACGCCCGACATTCGCGACCACCTGCTCGCCGTCGCCCCGGCGAAGAAGCTGCCCGAGAGCACGAGTCTGCGCTCTGCGATGCCGCCCGTGTACGACCAGGGAGAGCTCGGGTCATGTACGGCGAACAGCATCGGGGCGATCCTCGAGCTGAACGAGCGGAAACAGAAGCAGCTCAATGCGTCGACGCCGTCGCGACTCTTCATCTACTACAACGAACGCGTCATGGAAGGGACCGTCTCGGAGGACTCCGGCGCCGAGATTCGCGACGGGATCAAGTCGGTCGCGCAGATCGGCGCGCCGCCGGAAACGAGTTGGCCCTACGACGTGACGAAGTTCGCCACGAAGCCTCCGGCGAAGGTGTACACCGAGGCGAAGAAGCACCAGGCGCTGCGCTATTCCCGCGTCGTCCAGGACACCGTCCCGATCCAGAGCGTGCTTGCCGGTGGCGAGGCGATCTCCTTCGGATTCACGGTGTACACCTCGTTCGAGAACGACATCGGCTCGGACGGCATCGTCCCGATGCCCCAGACCGACGAGAAGGTGCTCGGGGGCCACGCTGTCGTCGCAGTGGGCTACAAGCCGATCAAAGGGCAGCTCTATTTCGAGTGCCGGAACTCCTGGGGCACGGACTGGGGCGACGGGGGCTACTTCTGGATGCCCGCGACCTATCTGACGAGCAGCTCGCTCGCGAGCGACTTCTGGGTGATCTCGCAGGTCGAGTGACCCGCCGGCCGCCGGCGCGGCCCTCGACTGCTTAGTCGGCGCTGCCTGATCGGGTCGTCCGTCTTCGTCCCGGCGGAGGCCGGCGCATCCTTCGGCGCCATCGACGGCACCGCCGCGACGAGCGTGTCCTGCGCCCACCGCTCGCTGAAGCCGGCCAGGAAGCTGACGACGAGCAACGCGAGCCGCCGGTGGTCGTCGGGCTCGCCATTCGCGACCGGTAGATGCAGCAGGCCACCGGTGAACGCGAACGAGATCACCACCGCGAAGGCCCCACCGATCAGCGGTCGCAGGCCGCCAAGGAACAGGGCGTACGGACGGCCGACGTCGTAGTCGAGGGCGAACTTGCCCGCGTTGATCCGCTGGACGACGCTGACGACTCCACCCATCGCACCGGCGGCGAGCGCGGCGACCGGGGCCGCCCATTCGATCGAGAGCCAGATCGCAGCGACGAGGCCGACGACGAGCGCGACGACGGCCATGCCGACGAAGTAGACGATCTGAGCCTGTCCGTTCGCGGCCTCGTCGTAGTACGCCTCGGCTTTCTTGAACGCAAGCTGCTCCTGTGCGAGTGACGAGGCGTCCGGGTTGCGCTCTGCGTTTGCGGCGCGGCGGTCGACGAGACTCATCAGGTGCGAAGCCAACGCCATCACGAGGCTCATGCAGATCTGCTGCCGGACACCGGTCAGCACGGCCTTCGCGCGCACGGCCAGCTCGTCGCAGCGGTGCAGCTCCGTCGCGATGTCGGGCCAGTCCTGGGTCGCCCAATCGCTCTCGCGATGGAACCCGCACCTCGGGTTCGACCACGGGAATCGACCTTTCTTCTGGGTCATGACGACCGCACTCTCGATGTGCGAGCACCAGTACGCCTTCACGATCTCGCCGTGCGCCTCTTGGAACGCGGCGTGAGCAGCTTCGTAGCGCGCCCTTGTCGCATCCGTGAGTTTTCCGCTGCGGGTCTCGCGCCACCAGTCGAAGTGCGCGTAGACGAGCTCCGCAAACGAGGGAACGTGAGAGGTCGGCGTGCTCCCCGGCGAGCTCACGGCCGTCGGCAGCTCCCTCGGCAGCGAGGCGAGCGACTGTGTCGTTTCGGTCATCGAGACCTCCCGTCGATCAGCCGCAGTACGACCCTCACCGTACGCCGAGACGGGCGTTTCATCAAGGGACCGGCCGGCTCGCAAGCTCGTGCAGCACCTCGTCGCCCCCTTGCGTGATCGGATCGCCGTGGCCGACCCCGACGATCGAAGGCTCGAGGGCGGCGAGCCGCTGCAAGGTCGCGTGGTGCTGAACCTTGTTCAGGTTGAACGCGTGCCAGCCAGGGCACAGCTGGGGCCAGGTCGCGACCCCGTCACCGACGATCGCGAACCGGCGCTCCGGCCACGAAAACGCCAGGTGGCCGGGCGAGTGCCCCGGCGCGTACAGCACCTGCATGGGGCCGAATGCGTCGCCCTCGTCGAGCAGCTCGTCGACGGGGCACGGAACGTGCTTGGGACGGTTGAACCGCAGGCCGAGCTGGAACGGAATCAGCTTCAACGACTGCTTCGGCAGGATGCTGACCGGTTGTGCGCGCCGATCGCCGGAGACGATGTCCGCCTCGAAGCGGTGGGCGTACACGGTCGCGCCGCTCGCCCGTTTCAGGGCGGCCAGGCCACCGAGGTGTGAGCGATGACCGTGGGTGATGGCGATGCGCTTCAGGTCGGTCGGCTTCCGGCCGAGCCCGCGAATCGCCTCGAGCACGAGGCGTGCGTCGGTCTCGAACAGGGTGTCGACGAGGCTCAACGCATCCCGGTCCTCGATCAGGAACGCGTGCACGTGGCCGCCCTTGGCGTGGCCGAGACTGTGAATACCGGGAGCGAGCTCGGTCATGCACCTGCCCGCGACCAGGGCGCAAACGGGTTGTCCACGCCGTCCAATGCGGGCTCGAGCTCCGGAAAGTGACGGAGCAGGAGCGTCCGCATCGAGTTGTCCTCGACCCAGTCGATGCCTTCCTTCGTGTAGACCTCGGGCCGGTAGTCGAGCGTGAAGAAGCGGTCGCTCTCGAGCCGCCGCGAGGCCATGAGGATGAAGATGCGGAAGGCCGTGTCGCTGAAGCCGAAGCCCTTCGGCTTCTTCTCGGCGTACATGCCGATCATCGTGTCGACCTCCTCCGGGTTGGAGTAGATGCGACGTAGATCGGCTGCATGCTCGGGCGTGTCGGCCATCTCCTCGAACGTGTCGTACGCCTTCAGGTGCAACAGCCGGCGAAACTCGTTGTAGCGCGGGACGCCGCGCTCGCGGACGCGCAGCACGTCGATCGAGGCGAGGTCGACCAGCGAGCCGTCCGCTCGGTCGAAGTGCTGGAGGAAGCGCGGGAAGTTGTGCAGCGTGATCGCGCCCGGATGCGACGTGCCGAATGAGTAGAGGACGTCGGACATCGACATCTCGGTGAGCCGTTCGCGCACGTGCAGGACACCGACCTCAGGCAACGTGCGCTCCTGCAGCGTGCGTGTCGTCTGCGAGCGCACGGAAGCTGAACTCGTCGGGGATCAGCGGGTGCATCCGGTAGACGGCCACGAACTCCTCGGTCAGCTGGTACGGAACGCCGTGCAGCGCCGTCGGAGAGCCGGGAATGCCACGGATCACCTCGTTCGACGTGCGCCGGCCGATCAGCCGGTCGAGACGGTGTCCCTCGAGCCCCCACCAGTTCGTGCGGAGCGCGGTCACTGTCGTCGGATGAGCGATGATCGCCGGCGTCCAGTCGACGGTGTGGATCTTCGCCATCAGCGCCGCAACAACGAGGCGCGCCTTGTCGTAGAGGTCGTCATCGGAGAGCTCGGGATGGGTCGCATGCAGGTGGTCGCACACGGCGTTGTGCTCGCGCATGAACAGCGAGTGCAGGAGCGCGAGCCCGACCCAGAAGTTGCCTGCGACGCCGGTGAGGTCGACATGCGCTTCGATCTCCTGTGGGACCAGGCCTTGCGCGTCGAGCTTCAGCTTCCCGTGCTCGTGGGTTCGCAGGGCATCGGCGAAGGCGGGGTCACGCCCGTAGACCTGCGAGCCGTCCCACCAGTGGGTGTCGTCGGTGACGAACGTCGGCGGTCCATCAGCGGATGCGCTCGGGTCACGGCGCGTGCGCGGGATCGGCATCGGATGCGCGGGCCAGGGATCGTCATCGGCGAGCGGGACGAGCCATGGGTTCTCCGTCTCGTTCTTGCCGTGGCTGAACCAGTCGTGCACTTCGAACTGGATCCAGGCGCCGGCGAGCAGGTTCAGCGTCGTCGCGGGAATGAACTCGTTCCGCGTGAGCAACTCGCGGCTGATGGTTCGCGGGTTCGGCTGCATGGGGTCCTTCTCGCGCACCGTGTACTCGAGCGGCACGTTGCGACCGAACCGGCTGCCGAGACTTCCCATCAGCGGGTCGTCGAGATTGTTGAACGTACCGTCGAGCGTGCGCGCCGTCGCGTAGCGCGGATGATCCGAGACGTCGGGCTTGTCGAGCGGCCCACGTCCGGTGTCGTGGAGGTTCTGCTCGCGCAACACGTTCCGAAGCCCGATCAGGACGGCCATCGCAACCGGCTTCGGGAGCTTGTCCCAGCCCACACGGCGGTCGACCTCTTCGGCGGCGCGGTTGTAGAGCGAAACTGGCCAGCTGGGCACACCCACTCCTCTCGAACGTGCCGCAGCTTGCAAAACGCGCAATCCTCGATCTCGCCATGACCGAACGGCGCGCGCCTTCGAACCGTTCCGAGCTTAACCGCGCGCGAACGCGCGTGCAACGGCCGCATCGCGCACGCGCTCGCACGGGCTCTCTCGCCGGCCGGTTCTCTGCCGGCTCAGCTCTGTGCTTACGAGCTCTCGCGGGTACGTGCCGCGTAGAACGCCTCGAATCGACCCTGCGGCGAGTCGAGGTACGTGCCGAGTGCACGTTCGAACGCCTGCACCTCGGCGAGCGCGCGGTGCAAGGCGTTTTCGGCCCTGTGCCGGCCGTCGCAACGGTGCAGCGCGGCTTCGAGGCTCTCGAGGTTCACCGGCGTGCCGCAGTCCGGGCAACTCAGCTCGTCGCCTGCACCGCTCAACATGCAGCACTCAGAAATGCACCGCTCAATATGCACCGCTCGACATGCAACCGCTCAACATTCGCAAGCTCCTTCGTTCCGCACGACGACATTCCTCATCCCATGTGTCGTGCGCTCGTGTGTCGTGCGCTCGCCGGTTCGAATCGGCCACGGTGGCAGCGAGAGGCGAGTTCTGGGCTGCCAGGATACAGCGCTCGCGGGCGCCGCGAGGGTTTCCTGCTTGGGTTGTCAGTTGAGATCGGGACGTGCCACGTCGGAGAGCAGCAGCGTGCAGACCTCCTCCCAAACGTCGTCGTCCGTGGCGCAAGCCGGCAACGGCTCCGCCGCAAGCGCACGCAGCTCGGCGGCCAGCGCCGGCATCGAGTCGCCCCCGAGCTCGGCGAGGCGGCCGAGTCGCGTCCGGACCGCCGCCCGCCGTTCGACGGTCCCGAGCAGCTCGGTCGGCGAGCGAGACGTCACCTCGGCCATCGCGGCCCGCACCTCGTCGTCCGGAACCGCGGCATTGCGCCGCGCGACGATCGCGGCCCGGCGCGCGAGAGCCCGGCGCCTCGTCGGTTCGACGTCCGACAACGACTCGTTGAGGCAGTCGAGGCAGAAGAACACGGGATGATCGGCGCTCCCGAGTTGCGAGGCCAGGCTGCGGATCACCTCGCGGGAGACGGCGGCCGCGCGCGGGGCTCGATCGAACTCGGCGAGGGCGGCTGACGCGCCCTTCTCCCACCCGTCTTCGCCGGAGAGGCGCACGAGCCCTTCCCGGATCCACCGCGCCAGCTCTTCGTCCCAGAGCGCCTCGACCGCCGGCCCCGTCAGCCGCTCGAGCGTCGGCTCGGGCGCCCACATGAGCATCGCGTCGGCGAGCTCGTCGAGCGCAACCCGGTCGGTCTCCGGGTCGACGCCGATCCCGATCGAGAACGCGAGGTCCCAGGCGGTTGGCTCGAAGACGAAGTCGTCGAGGAGATCGAGATCGGGCTCACTCATCGACGACCATGAAAGCGGCTCACACCGCCGTTGTCATCGGCTCTTTTGGACAGTCTCGTGTGACGATTCGTCCACAGGCGGGCGTGGCCGCGGCCCACTGCGCCCGGCCGGGGGTGCCAACAACGGCATCGTGACGACGAACGTCGAGCCCTCGCCCGGGATGGACTCGACCTCGAGCATGCCGCCGTGAGCGACGTCACGATCTCACGCGCCACCGCGAGGCCGAGGCCCGCACCGCCCACGGTCTTCGTCGCCTCGGCCGAGCGAAGAACTTCTCGAAGATGCGCTCGGTGTCCTCGGGCATGATCCCGACGCCCTCGTCGGAGACGGCGATCACGGCATCAGGCCCGCTGCGGCGCGCGGACACTCGCACCGTCGCCCCCGTCGGGCGAGTACTTGATCGCGTTCGAGAGCAGGTTCCCGACGACCTGCGACATCCGGTCGCGATCGCCGTCGATGATGAGCGGGCTATCCGGCACGTCGATGACCAGGCGATGTGTCGTGAGCTGGAGGAAGAACAGCTGCACCTGTTCGCGCACGAGCTCGACGAGGTCGAACGGCGTCCGAACGAGCATCGAGCGCTCCACCGTCGAGCAGCTGCACGTCGAGGAAGTCTCCGGCAAGGGCGGCGAGGCGACGCGCCTGGCGTGTCGACGATCTCGAGATACCGCCGCTGCTCCTCGGGCGGGAAGTCGCGCTGGAGAAGCAGCGAGGTGAACCCGAGCACCGAGGCGAGCGGCGTGCGCAAGCTCGTGCGACACCATGCTGATGAGATCGCGCTCGTGGCGCTCGCCCTCGCGCAGCTGCTCGTTCTGGGTGAGCAACTCACGCCGGGCCGAGCTCGAGGGAGCGGGTCATCGAGTTGAACGCGCTCACGAGCGCGGTGACCTCGGCGGCACCACCGCTCTCGTCCAGGCGAACCGAGAGGTCGCCGCCCGCGACGTCGGCGGCGGCGCCGGCAAGCCGCCGCACCGGCCTCGCGACGCCCCGCGCAACCCATGCGCCGAAGAGCAGGATGAGTGCGGTCGAGACGGCGAGCGACGACCACACCGACGACGATCGCGAACTTGGTGACGGAGCGCGCGTGTGCAGGACGCCTTCTGTGCGCGGCTGTCCTCGACCGCGAGGATCTGGCCGAGCGTGGCCGTGATCTCCCTCGTGCGGCGCTTGTCCTCTTCGCCCGCGGCCTGCCCGCGCGCGGTCGACCGCGAGATCTGCGCGATCGTGATCAGGTTGTCGGCATAGTCGAGCAGGTAGCCGTGGAGCTGCTCGCGAACCTTCAGCGAGCGGCGACTCTGCGGGATGTCGTCGTGGACGAGGCCTCTGCAGGACGCCGGTCTCCTTGGGCACGCGGGCCCGTGAGGCATCGAACAGCGCCAGGAACCGGCTGTCGCCCGAGAGGACGTAGCCGCGCAGAGCGGAGTCGAGGTCGGCCGAGACCGCGCGGATGCGGCAGTGTGGCGGCCGTGACGTCCTTCGAGCGCGATTCCCTGGCATCGGCGTGCCGGAGCGAGAGGATCGCGATCAGCGCGGCGCGCGAACGCCACCCCCACGAGCAGCGCGATGCCTACGGCCAGGAAGATGACCCTGCGAACGAGTGAGACCGGTCTCATCGGTGCCGGCCGGCCAGATCGCGCGCGAGCGAAGCCAGGTCGTCGACCAGGAACGGCTTCTCGAGGAAGCCGTCGGCGCCGCTCTTGAGCGCAGCGGCGATGTCGTCGGGGCCCTGCCACGCCGAGACGACGACGACTGCGACGTCCCTCAGCGTGGGGTCGTCGCGCACCGCGCCGAGGACGTCGATCCCGCTGATGCCTGGAAGCATCACGTCGAGAAAGACAAGATCAGGCGGCTCTTCCTTGATCCGGGCGAGTGCGGTCTCGCCGTCGACCGCCTCCTCGCAACGAAAGTCGTCGCCGAGCGTGACGACGATCAGCTCACGCAGCGACGCCTCGTCGTCGACGACCAGAACACGCGGGCGTGAATCGAGTACCTCCGCCGTCACCCGACCAACCGGAAGACGAGCACCTCGTGCCGCGGGCGCAGATGCGTCGCGGTGACGGTGAGCGACCCGCGGGCGTTGTCGAAGAGTCCCGTGCCGCCCACGACTGGAAGCTCATAGAGGAGTCGAGACTGCAGCGAGCCGTTGACGACGAGTGATCCCTTGGGAAGGATGTAGCTGCCCGTGCACATCCGGTCACTGGTGTCGGACCACGTGCACACGATGAGGCTGCGCCCGATCGGATGCTGCGAGAGGCTCGGGTTGTAGAGCTGCTGCCTGATCGTCTCGATCGTCCCCGCGCGGCCGCCGTTCGCGGGCCGGATGACCCGGTCCGAGACCTGAATATCGGTGATGCGAATCTGCGCCGGCCCTGTCGAGCCGGCTGCGCCGCCGGTCGACGCAAGGGCGATCCAGCCACACGCCGCGCCGAGCAGCGCCACAGCAAAGCGCTTTCCACGAATCATGGGATTCCTTTCCGTCGCGCGATCGTACTGACCGACGGGCCCCCCTCTTCCCGCCACCAGTGTTCCATATCGAGTCGGGAGCGCCGCGATTTCGTCGCCGGTCGCCAGGTTCCTTGTTCGGGAGCGTCGCCTCTAGCGCTCGACCTGGCTCCCGCCGACGATCGCGTCGCGCCCGTCGGGATAGCGCACCCAGGCCTTGTGCGTGCCGTCGTAGTCGGGCGCCGAAGAGGATCAGGGTCGCCGCCTGCCCGCGCACCTGGCATGGCTCGGTTCCCTCCGGATCGACGCCGCGCCAGATGCGAATGAACGGGTTTCCCTCCCATTCGTCGCCCACCGTCGAGGGCAGGGTGTGTCCCGGGTGAATGCGGGTTTCGCGCGGCAGCGTCATCAGCCGGTTCATGATCGAGTTGACCTGGTCGGCGTAGCCCGTCGGGCCGCCACCGCCCGTTCCGCCGACCGTGCCCTTGAAGAGGCAGTCGGCGGTGAGGCAGTCGGTGCCGTTCACGAGCAGCGCGAGGTGATCCGGGCAGTGTCCCGGCGTCGCGATCGCCGCGATCTCGAGCTCGCCCGAGCGGACGACGTCACCGTCACCGATCGTCTCGTCGATCGGGACGCCGGCCTCCCTCGTCAGACGGCTGCCGACCACCGGGACGCCGAACCGCTTCGCAAGCCCCGCGATGTCGACGACATGGTCGCCGTGCTGATGGGTGACGAGCACGTGCGTGATCGTCGGTTGCTCGCCTCGATCCGCTCGAGCAGCGGCTCCTCGACACCGTTCGAGTCGACGAGCACGCCGTGTCCCGCCTTCGCCGTCCGCGACGAGGTAGGCGTTCGACGTCCAGGTCGGATGCTCGGCGCGCTCGACGATCACGCGAACTGAATCACGCTTCGGATGCCGTCCTGCGCCTCCATCAACTCGAACCCGCGGTTGACCTCGTCCAGTGTCAGGCGGTGCGAGATGAACGCCTCGACGTCGATGTCGCCGGCGAGCCAGCGCTCGACGAACAGCGGCACGCCGTCACGTCCCTTGACGCCGCCGAAGGACGAGCCGGCGATGCGGCGGCCGGTGATCAGGAAGCGCGGGACGACGTCGAGCGTCTCGCCTCTTGCCGGCGACGCCTGCGACGGTGCACAGGCCCCAACCCATCCGCGCCGACTCGACGGCCTGACGCATCACCGCGACGTTGCCGGTCGCCTCGAACGTGTAGTCGGCGCCGAACCCGCCGGTCGACTCGACGATCTGGTCGACCGTGTCGGGCCCTCCCGAGCATCGTCTCGGTCGCGCCATGCGCACGCGCAAGGCCGAGGCGCGCTTCCGAGAGGTCGACGCAGACGATCCGCTCGGCGCCCTGCAGGCGGCAGCCGATCACGGCGCCGAGACCGACCATCCCGGCACCGAAGACGACACACGTCGAGCCCGCCTCGACCTTCGCGGTGTTCATCGCCGCGCCCACGCCCGGTCGAGAGCCCGCAGGCGAACAAGGCAGCACCCTCGAGGGGAGCTTCAGGGTTGACCTTCGCGAGCGCGATCTCCGGCATGACGGTGTACTCGGCGAACGTCGACGTGCCCATGAAGTGCCGCACCGGCTCGCCGTCGAGCGACAGCCGCGTCGTGCCGTCGGGCAGGAAGCCCTTGTTCTGCTGCTCGCGGATCGCGAGGCAGAGGTTCGTGCGATCGCTCTGACAGTGGATGCACTCCCGGCACTGGGGTGAGAAGAGCGTCACCACGTGGTCGCCGACCGCGAGCGAGCTGACACCGTCACCGATCTGCTCGACGACGCCGGCGCCCTCGTGCCCGAGCACCGTCGGCGCATACCCGGACGGGTCCGCGCCCGAGGCGGTGTACAGGTCGGTGTGACAGACACCGCAGGCGACCAGGCGCACCAGCACCTCGCCCCGGCGCGGCTCCGCGAGCTCGACGTCTTGCACGAAGAGCGGGGCTCCGAACTCCTCGAGGACGGCGGCTCTGATCTGCATCCAGAGGCGATCCTACGGAATGCGACCGGGCAAGGAACCACCTGGCCGCGCCCGAACTGTGTCTCCGTGTCGCGCGCACTCGCCCTTGGGGCGATCCTCGGAACGATCGCGCTCGCGGTCTTCGCGGTGCAACTGGCCGGCTCCGCTGCGAGCGCGCCGGGCTCCACGCGGCACGTTTCCTCACACGTGACGGTCTCCTCACGCCTCCCCGCGTGGGCGGCGCCGGGTGTGCGGATCGTCATCTCCGGTTTCGCGGGCAGCCACCGGCCGGTGCGCCTTCTGGTGCGGGGCTCCGCCGCGGGGCGCACGACTTCCGGCCGCCTCGGACGCTTTCAGGTTGGCTTCTCCGCCCCGCGCCCCGGCCGCTACGCCGTCGCGGTCGCGAGCGACGGCCGAGTACAACGGGTCGGCGTCCTGACGACGCGTCCCGTGACGCTCGCCGCGGTCGGCGACGTGACGAGCGGCGAGGAGGTCGGCGCCAGCGTCGCAACGCTCGGCGCTGCCTACCCCTGGACGAACGTCGGACCGCTCCTGCGGCAAGCGGATCTCGCGACGGCGAACCTCGAGGGTGTGATCTCCACGCGCGGGGTCCCAGTGCCGAACAAGGAGTTCCATTTCCGCGGCGTGCCTGCCTTGCTGCATGGCGCGCGCAGCGTCGGCGGCCTCGATGTCGTGACGGTCGCGAACAACCACTCCGGTGACTTCGGCTCGCTGGCGCTGCTCGACACGGTCCGCGACGGGCGGGCTGCCGGGCTGCTCGTGGTCGGTGGCGGCCGAAACGCCAGCGAGGCCGTGCGCCCCGCGATCGCGACCGTGGGCGGCCTGCGCGTCGCGTTCCTCGGCTTCTCGGACGTCAATCCCTACGGGTTCAACGCCGGCCTCCGCACTCCGGGCACCGCCGCAGCCAACCCCGCCGTCATTGCCGCGGCGGTCCGGGGCGCACGACACCGCGCCGATCTCGTCGTCGTCTGGTTCCACTGGGGCACTGAGCTCCATCCCGAGCCGTCTGCCCGCCAGCGGGAGCTCGCCGATGTCGCACTCGGGGCAGGCGCGCAGGTCGTGCTCGGCGCGCACCCGCATGTCTTCGGGGGCGTCGAAACCGCGGCTCGGAGGAGCGTGGTCGCATGGACGCTCGGCAACTTCGTCTTTCCGGCTCACTCGGCGGACACCGAGCGCACGGGGATCCTGCTCGTGAAGCTCGACCGCCGAGGCGTGAGCGGGTGGCGTGTTCAGCACGCGACCATCCACGGCTTCCGACCCGTCCTGGACCGTACGGGTGGCGCCTAACCGGCCGCCCGTTCAGGCGGCGATCCTGAACGGCTCTGCCTCGAGGTACTCGAGGCAGTCGCCGAGCATCATTTCGGCCACGCGCGACCGCATTCGGCGATCCCGCTCGCACGCGGCGCAGGCACGCGCGAGGGTCTGGGAGGCGCGCGGGTATCCGTCGATCGGCAGCTCTCGGGCGAGGCGCCGCACGAGCAGTGCGAGCCGACGCGCGTGTTGCTTCGTCAGTAGCTCGCGGGCTTCGCGCTTGAGCACGATCCGGAAGGCTCGCTCGTATTCCTCGTCACCAAGCTCCTCCGGCAGCGCAGCGACCGCCCAGTCGGCCGCAATCGCATCCGCGATGCTCCACAGGTCAGCCGGGGCGATGGAGAGCGAGAGGGCCTCGGCCGGATCGGCGAGCTCTCGGACGTCCTCGAGGAGCTCGAGCACGATCTGCGGAGGCTGTGGCTGCTCGGCGAGCGCCGCCGTCACCGACCCGACGAGCGCGGCTCGCTCTGCCGCGTCCTCGTTGTGGATATCGGCCACAAGATTCGTCCACACCGGCGGGTACCAGTCGGCGAACGACCGTGTGATCCGCTCACGTTCGCGGGTGGTGAGCACGCCACATCCCTCCTCAACGAGCTCACTCGTTGGTGCCTCGCCGCGATGAGCGGTCAGCCAGTCCTCGAAGTCGTCGGACTCGGGACGCAGAAGCGGAAAGCCGTTCGCCAGGGACAGCAAGGCCCGAAGCGCATCTCGTGTCGCCCGCTCCTGGCTCTGGGTCGTGCCGCAACAGAGCTTGTGCTTGCGCCCGGATCCGCACGGGCACGGCGCGTTCCGCGGCACCGTCGACATGTCTCGACGCTAACGCACGCGTCGGACGAAAGGAGAAGCGCCGGAACGCCCGATTGTGATGTTCTACTTCGCGGTACCACCGGACGAGCCGAGGCGATCGTACGCCCGGCTCAGCACGTCGCTCAGGTCTTCATCGCCGACGCGAACCTGACTCGGCCCGAGCCGCTTCAGCACGGCTCCCGCAGCCACCACCCGTGGCTCGCGCGGGTCGGGGAGCGCACCTCCGTGCCACGGATCTTCCGGTCGGCGCTCCTCCTGCACGGCCGGAAGGGCCTCGAACGGCGGGGGATCGTCGATACAGCCGCGCCACTGAAGGAGAACGGACGCATCGCCGTCGGCGCGGTCCGCGAATGCGAATGTGGCCGCGACGATGTGCTCGCACACGTCTTCGTCGTCACACGTGCACGAGCGGGCGATCGAGCGCGCCCGCGGAACGAGCGGCTCGCCCCAGTCCTCCGCCATCAGGTGCTCCAGGTGCACCGACTGGATGCGACCGGCGACGGCTTCCTCCAACGGCCCTCGTCCTCGGGCGAAGCGCGTCATTGCTGCCCAGATACGGGGCGGCACCGGGTCGGCGCTCAGGGTCACCGCGCACTCGCCGACCTGCGCGCGGATCACTCCCACGGCGACCGTCAGGTTGCGCAGCGTCGGCGAGCGCCTCGTCCGACGGGCGCTCCGTGCGGCCGACGACGGCCGCCACGAACGACCTCGACCACGGCCCCATTACGCCGCATCCTCCACGGGGTCATCGACCGACTCCGGCGAGAGCGCGACGGCGGCGCGGATCGCGCCCAGGTCGAGATCGCCGAGCCAGTCCTCCGAGCGGCCGGCCATCACCTTCTCGACCAGCTCGCGCTTCGAGTCGAGCAGCTGGTCGATCCGCTCCTCCAGCGTCCCGAGACAGATCAGGCTGTGCACGAACACCGGCTTGCGCTGCCCCAGCCTGTGCACTCGATCGGTTGCCTGCTGCTCGACGGCCGGGTTCCACCAGCGGTCGAAATGAAACACATGGTTCGCGGCCGGCAGGTTCAGGCCGCGGCCGCCGGCGCGGATCGAGATGACGAGCAACGAGCGGGCCGTCGTCGCCGGCGAACGCGGTCAAGAGCTCCTCGCGCTGCTTCGCGTTCAGCCGGCCGTGGAAGAACCCCACGCGCCGGTCCAGTCGTTCCGCCAGGTACGGCACCAGGCGGTCGAAACTCGGGTACTGCGTGAAGACGAGCGCCTTGTCAGTCGCCGGCATCTCGCGCAGCAGCTCGACGAGCCGCTCGAGCTTGCCCGACCGGCCGTCGAGCGGCGCACCCGTGTGCACCAGCATCTCCGGGTGGTTACACACCTGCTTCAGGTGCCCGAGCATCGCAAGGACCGCGCCGCGGCGGCCGAACCTGTCCTCGTGCGCCTCCACGCGCGGTAGCCAGTTGTCGACGGTCGCCTGGTACAGGCTCGCCTGCTCGACCGTCAGCCGGCAGTAGTCCTTCTCGACCGTGATCGGCGGCAGGTCGAGCTCCACCTCAGGCGCATCCTTCGCCCGCCGCAGGATGAACGGCTGCACGATCGAACGCAGCCGCTCGAGCGCGGCCGCGTCGTTCCCCAGCTGAATCGGATTCGTGAACGTCCGCGAGAACGCCTCGCGCGAGCCGAGCAGGCCCGGGTTGAGGATGTCCATCAGCGCCCACAGCTCGCCGAGATGGTTCTCGATCGGCGTGCCCGTCATCGCGACCCGCCGCCGTGCGCGCAGCAACCGAAGCGACCGTGCGCGCTTCGTCGCCGGGTTCTTCACGTCCTGCGCCTCGTCCATCAGCAGCCGGTCCCACGCGACGCGCTGCAGCGTCTCGAGGTCGCGCGTGACGATGTCGTACGACGTGACCACCACGTCCACGTTGCCCACCGCGACGAGCAGTGCATCGTCGGACAGGCGGTCGCTTCCGTGATGCAGGTGCACCCGCAGTCCGGGCGCGAACCGCTCCGCCTCCTTCACCCACTGCCGGGCCACGCTCATGGGGCAGACGACGAGCGTCGGGCCAAATGCCTCGCGCCCGTACTCCTCCCGCTCCGACACGAGCATCGCGATCGCCTGCACCGTCTTCCCGAGTCCCATGTCGTCGGCCAGGATCGCGCCGATCCCGAGGTCGCCCAGCAGACGCAACCAACCGTGTCCGCGCTCCTGGAACGGGAAGAGCTGGAGCGACATCCCGGCCGGCGTCGGCAGCGGCTTGAAGCGCGCGTCGCCGTCGAGCAGATCCGTGAGTGACTGGTCGAGCGAGACGTCGCCCAGTTCGAGCCCGTAATCGTCGGTCTCGAGGCCGGACACGGCGCGAACGAGGTCGACGATGCCCGCGCCGGTCCGGCGTCGCTCGAGAAACTTGAGAGCGCGCTCGACATCTGCGTGCCGCAGCGCGTGCCACCGGCCTGCGACCCGAACCACCGGCGTCTTCGCCTCCGCCAGCGCGTGCAACTCCTCATCGCTGAGCTCGACGTCGCCGACGGCGACACGCCAGTCGAACGTCGCGAGCTCTGCGGTCGAGAGG
Organism: uncultured Thermoleophilia bacterium; assembly: GCA_963817765.1. GTDB lineage: Bacteria > Actinomycetota > Thermoleophilia > Gaiellales > Gaiellaceae > PALSA-600. Next base: position 117,244 of record CAWFPX010000004.1, read on the forward strand.
AGCCCGCTCGCCGGGCGATACTCGGTCGACGCCTTCAGGTTCGCCCGCAGCGTGCGCGACGAGCGCACCCACGCCGACGGCAACAGCACGGGCACTCCGAGCTCCTCGAGGGACGGCATCAGCTCGCGGAGGAACGACGCCACGGCGTCGGCTTCGAGGACGACGGACCACGGCTCGTCCTCGTCGAACTCGATCCCATGCTCCGCGAGCAACGGTGCGAGCTGCTCGAGTTGCAGCGCGAGATCCTCGTACGGATCGCTCGCGCGCACGAAGGCGAACCCGTCCTCACCGCCCCGCCAGAGAAGCTCGACCGGCAGGCTGAGTGTCGGGTCGTCCTCGGCATGCAGCCACAGCTCGAGCGCGAGATCGCCGTCGGCGGCGCGCTCGTCGAGATGCAGGCCGACCTTCCAGTGCGCCTCCTTGATCTGCCCGAGGCCCTCGTCGACCCAGCGCGAGATGCGACCCGCGAGGGTCCCGTAGCTGTAGGCCGCGGGTAGCTCCGGATCGGTCGCCGAGAGACCACTGAGGAACGACTCCAGCGCCGGCGAGCGGCCGATGCGCAGGGCATTGCCGAGCTGCACCCCCGCGTCGTGCAGACGGTCGCGCGCAATCCGGTCGACGAGATGTGGATAGAGACCGTTCGCCGCGGCGACCTTGTCGCCGAGGAAGAACTCCGCGCAGACCGGCGGGAGCGCAGTAGCGATGCCGTTCAACTCCGTCTGGAGGCTCTCGTCGAGCGTCGCGCCCCAGAACGCAAACCAGCTCGAGCCGCCGCGCGCGAGCTGAGGGTGTACGAGGCCTTCCGAAACGGTGCGGCGTGCGAGCGTGACGAGCGCGAACACGCAGCGTGCGCTGTCGCCGAGCGTCAGGTCGCCGGGCGGCCCGTCGGCCAGCTCGACCAGCTCGGGGATGCCGATGCGGCGTGCCAGGAACGGCGCGTCGCCCGCCGCCTCCAGCTCGAGCTCGGCGCGCAGGCCGAGCCGCAGCCCGTCGTCACCGCACGCCCCGTCGGCGCCGCGCACGAACGCCCACGCGGTGCCGTCGTGCTGCCACACGAGCTCGAGGGACGGCGACCGGGTGTGAGCGGGCTCTGACATCAACCCTCCAAGATAGGCCCAGAGAGGCACCCTTCGCACTCGTAGACTCGCTCTGTGGACGAATCGGCGCTCGAATCTCTGCAATTCCCGGCCATCACCGCCCGGCTCGCGGCCGCGACGGAGACGGCGTACGGCGAGCAACTGGCCCACGAACTCGTCCCTTCCGGCGACCGCGAGGAGGTCGCGCGGCGCCAAGCATTGACCGCCGAGGTGACCGCGCTCTTCGAGTTGTCGGCCGAACCGCCGCTCCAGGGAATCCACGACGTGCGCGTCTCGGCGGAGCATGCGGAGCGTGGCGGAGCGCTCTCGCCGCTTGCTCTGGCCGAGATCGCAACGACCGTCGTCGGCGGGATCAATGCACGCACCGCACTCGTCGAGCAGCCGTCGGTCGCGCCGCTCCTCGCCGAGATCGCGGTCTCCATCGAGCCGACGCTGCGCGCGCTCGCCGACGAGATCGCACGCTGTGTCGAGGAGGACGGCTCGGATCTGCAGAGATAACGCGTCACCGACTCTGCGCAAGTTGCGCAGGGAGCTGCGCGACGGCCGCCAGCGCGTCACCGACGAGCTGCGCAAGCTCGGACGCACGTCTCGGTTGCAGGAGCACCTGCAGGAGGACTTCGTCACCCAGCGCGGCGGCCGCCCCGTCTTCGCCGTGAAGGCGAGCTCGCGACGCAGCGTCCCCGGGATCGTCCACGACGTCTCGGCGTCCGGGCAGACGCTGTTTGTCGAGCCGCTCGAGGTTGTCGAGCTGAACAACCGTCAGTCGGAGGCGGCGAGCGCCGAGCGAGAGGAAGTGGCACGAATCCTGCGTGAGCTCTCCGCGTCGGTCGGCGCGCGCTCGGCGGGATTGGAGACGCTCGTCGAGGCGGCCGGCGCAATCGACCTCACGGTCGCGTGTGCGGCGCTCTCGCGGAGCTGGCGCGGCACGCCGGTCGTCGTGGCGAGCGAGGTACGGCTGCTCGCGGCCCGGCATCCGCTGCTCGACCCGGCGCGCGCCGTGCCGATCGATCTCGACCTCGGAGCGTTGCGCGCGCTCGTGATCAGCGGGCCGAACACGGGCGGCAAGACGGTGGCGCTGAAGACGCTCGGCCTCGCCGCGTTGCTGCACCAGTCCGGGTTGCGTGTGCCGGCCGAGACGGCCGTGCTGCCGGTGTTCGACGAGGTGCTCGCCGACATCGGCGATCAGCAATCGATCGAGATGAGCCTTTCGACGTTCTCCGGGCACATCTCGAACCTCGTCGTAATCCTCACGGCGGCGAGCGAGCGCTCGCTCGTGCTCGTCGACGAGGTCGCGTCGGGCACCGATCCCGTCGAGGGCTCAGCCCTCGCGCAGGCGCTCGTCGCGCGGCTCGCACGTCAGGCGCGGTTGACGATCGTGACGACGCACTACCCCGAGCTGAAGGAGTGGGCGAGCGCAAGCGACGACGCGGCGAACGCGGCGACGGCGCTCGATCCCGCGACGCACGAGCCGCTCTACCGGATCGCGCTCGGGCGCCCGGGCACGTCGCATGCGCTCGCAACTGCCGAGCGGCTCGGGCTCGACTCGGCTGTCGTCGCGGACGCGCGTGGCCACGTTGCGCCCGAGCGGCTGCAGATCGCCGAACTGCTCGCCGAGGCCGAGGCGGCCGAGCGCGCGGCCGGCGACGAGCTGGCGGCGGCGCAGGCCGCTCGCGCGGACGCCGCGCTCCTCGCGCGGCAGACAGCCGTACGCGGCGAGGAGCTGGAGGCGGAAATTGCGAGAGTGCGAGCATCGGCACTGCGCGAGCGGGAGCTTGCGGCCGCCGAGGCGCAGCGCGACCTGGCCGAGGCGCGCGCAGAGCTCGCGGCACTGCGGGACGAGATGCGCGCGGCCCGGCGAGCACAAGCCGCGTCGCCTGCGGCCGATCGCGCGCTCGGGAAAGCGTCGACGCGCGCACGCCGGGCAGAGCGCGCACTGCACACGCTCGACGAACCGCTGCCTCTGCTGGCACCGCTCGAGCCAGGGGACCCTGTTGAGGCGCCCGAGATCGGCGTCCGCGGGACGATCGCCTCGATCGACGGCGACGAGGCCGAGGTCGTGGGCGCGGGCGGGCACCGCGTGCGGATCGCCGTCGCACGGCTGCGACCGAGCAGGCGAGAGGAAGAGCCCCGCGAGCCGGCGGTGCGCATTCTCGCCGCCGCGCGCAGCGACGTCTCCGACGAGATCGACGTGCGCGGCCAGCGGGCGCAAGACGCACGCGAGGCGGTGCGCTCGTTCGTCGACGATGCCTCTCTCGCCGGGCTCTCGAGCGTACGCATCGTGCACGGACGCGGCACCGGCGCGGTGCGCGCGGCCGTGCGCGATGAGTTGAAGAAACATCCGCTCGTCGAGTCGAGCGCCTCGGAGTCGCAGGACGGCGCGACGCTCGTGCAGCTCGGCTCCGCGAAGTGACGACGCGCTTCATCGGCCGGGATAACGTGCGCAAGCGCCTCGAGGCTCTCGAAGGGACGGCAGGGAGCACGACGTACGCCGACGGCGCGGTGCGCATCGAGTCGGAGTCCGAACGGCTGCTGGTGCGTCCATCGTTCGGGATGGGACACACCGGCTCGTACGAGACCGTGCATGTCGAGCCGCTGCTGGACGAGATCGCGCGCGACCATCTCGTCGCGGTCGTCCTCGTGCGCCTGGGCGGTTATGCGGTCGGCGTCTTCGAGGGCGAGGCGCTGCAGGTCTCAAAGGTCGACTCGCGCTTCGTGAAGAACCGCCACAAGCAGGGCGGTTCGTCGGCGAACCGCTTCCGCCGGCGGCGCGGGGAGCAGGCGAAGGCGCTGATCGAGGAGGCGGCGGACGTGACTGCGCGCGTGCTGATGCCGTGGCAGGGCCGGGCACGGTGGGCGGCGCTCGGCGGCGATCGCGGCGCGATCGACCTCGTGCTCGCCGAGAAGCGCGAGCTCGCCTGGCTGCGCGAGCGATCCATGCCGCGCTTCTTCACGGTCGAGGAACCACGCCGGCGCGTGCTCGACACGCTGCCCTATGCGCTCTACTCGGTCGAGGTGTCGTCACTCCCACGGCCCTGACGGCTCGGCAGCGCGGGCCATCTGACGAGCCCCGCGCCGCGCAGTCGTGCTCGACTTCCGTCACGGTTCCTCCACAACGGCTGCCGTCGAGCAGCCGTCGGGCAAGCGCTCGTCGAGCGAGCAGGTGGTTCGGCGCGGAATCGGAGGTCGACCAGGGGTCGATGCCCGCCGGGGACTTCCATCCGAAGCGGTTCTGCCGTTCCATCTTCGCGACCACCGTCCAAAGCCGCACCGTCAGACGCCAAATTCGTCACTCCTTTGTTGCGCTTTCGTCACGACGGCTGCCGTCGGACGAGTCGAGTGAGCGGCCATCAGGGGCAGGTCCGTGAGCGGCCAGTCCCGGGGTTCGTGGATCGAGCGCGGCGCGATCGGAGACGCGTCGTCGGACGGAGCTTCCCGCACGCTGCGGCTACCGTTCGCGCGTGCCTGACGAAACGTACGCACACATCCTCGCCGACGTCCGCGCGACGGTGGCCGGCCGAGTCGAGCCCGATCAGCCGGCTTTCGAGGCGCGAATCCGTGCAATCGGAGGCGACGCGGCAGCCGAGGCGCAGGCGCTGCAACAGCTCGAGCGCGTGCTCAGCGTTCACCGGGCGCGAACGCTCGTCGGGCGCGAACCGGTCGCACCCGCCGCTGCCGCGCCCTCCTCGTCGCTCCGCACCGCGCTGCGGACGCGGCCGACGATCAGCGCCAACATGGAGGTGCGCCAGCAACGAGACGGTGAACGGTTCCTGCTCCAGTGGGAGACGACACCGGCGATCGCCGGCTGGGAGGTTCGCTTCAGCGAGCGGCCCGATGCCCGCGGCGACTACGAAGTGCGCGACACGCTCACGCTGCCGGCGCAGACGACGAGCGTCGAGTTGCCGCTCGGCGACAACCCGCTGCGCGTGCACCTGCTCGGGCGAAGCCGCGACGGGCGTCTGCTGCGGCGAGCTGTCATCTCGGCGCTCACCCGCGCCGACTGGGGCGCGCGCTGGGAACGACGCGCGAGCGCGTCGTAACGACACGGGTAGGCTGACCTCGTGTTCCGGCTCTACCACCGTGAGGGAGCAGGACGCCCGCGCCGGGTGCGCTGGGCGCTCGAGGAGACCGGCGCGCCGTACGAGTGGATCGTGCTCGACGAGGTGAGCGGCCACAGTGCGGAACACGCGCGCCGCCACCCCCTGGGCCGTGTCCCCGTGCTCGAGACGGACGACGGAATGCTCTACGAGTCGGCAGCGCTCTGCCTGCACGTCGCCGACCTCTATCCGGATGCGAAGCTGATCCCTCCGCTGGGTTCCTTCGATGCGCGCGCGGATCTACCAGTGGTCGTTCTTCGCAATGACCGAGCTGGAGCCTGCGATGATCCGCACCCTGCAGGCGCGGCGCGGCGGTGACGCCGGCGCAACCGAGGTCGCGGAGATTCGGCTTGCAAACGCGTTCGCAGCGCTCGGCCGCGCGGTGGACGGGAACGACTATGTGACCGGTGACGGCTTCACGATCGCCGACGTCATCGTCGGCGGCGTCGCCATGAGCGCCCGGCAATACGACGTCTTGCCTGAGACTCCGAACGTTCGCCCGTACCTCGAACGACTCGACGCGCGCCCCGCCAAGCAGCGCGCGTACGACGGCTGACCCAAAGCTGACGAGGGTCTGAACACGGCAGCGGCCGTTCGTTCTTGCGCCGTCCTCCGGAGTACGGTCGGACCGTGTCCCGGCGCACGCTTCTGTTCCTCGGCGCAAGCGTCTCGCAACTCGCGGCGATCAAGCACGCACGTGAGATCGGATTCCGCGTCGTGGCCGTCGACGGCAACCCGAATGCGATCGCCTTCGCGCACGCCGACGTCGGCGAGATCGTCGACTTCACCGACGTCGAGGAGGTAGTCGAAGTCGGGGCGAAGCAGAGCGTCGACGGCGTGCTCGCGATCTCGAGCGACCGCGCGGTCGCCCCGGCAGCCGCCGTCGCCGAGGCCCTCGGCCTGCCGGGGATCGGCGTCGACGTCGCCCACGGGTTCACGAACAAGGGCGAGATGCGCGCGCGACTCGCGTACGCCGGGATTCCGCAGCCGCGCTCGCGCGTGATCACCTCGGCAGCGGAAATCGAGGCCGCGTTCGCGGCGCTCGCACCGCCGGTCGTGCTGAAGCCGGCTGACTCCGGCGGCCAGCGCGGGATCTTCCTCGTCGACACGGTCGAGGCAATCCGCGCCCACCTGCCCGAGACCCTCGCGGTCTCGCGCGGCGGGCAGGCGATCCTCGAGGAGTACCTCGACGGCATCGAGTTGAACGGACTGCTCGCCGTCCGCGGCGGTGACGCGACGGTCCTGACGTCTCTCGGATCGGCTGCGACCGAGTGGACTCGGGTTCGGAGTCGGCTGGATCCACATGTTCCCTTCGGTGCTCCCCGAGCCGACCTTGAACGAGGCGGCCGACCTCGCCGTCGCGGCCGTGCGCGCGCTCGGTCTGCGCGACGGCATTGCATTCCCGCAGCTGATCGCGACCACGAACGGCGTCCACGTTGTGGAGGCGGCTGCGCGCATCGCAGCAGGGCAGATGGCTGATCTCGTGTCCTACGGCACCGGGATCAATGTGTTCGACATCGCGTTCGCGCAGGCGCTCGGTGACACCGTGCCGGACAGTCTCGTCACTCGACGGTTCACGCGGCCGGTCGCGATCCGCTTCCTGACAGCGAGCCCCGGCGTGCTGCCGGTGGGGACAGTGACGTCGATCAGCGGCCTTGACTCTGTGCGCGGATCGCCCGGCATCCTCGCCGCGGATCTCTACGTCGGCGAGGGTGCGACGCTCCGGCCGGTCCAGGTCGACGCGGATCGCAGCGGGTATGTGATAGCGACCGCAGCCACCTCGCTCGCCGCGCTCGAGCGTGCCGACCGGGCGGCCGAGCAGCTCGTCGTACGCGTCGGCGAATCTGAGCCATCGCCGCTTCGGCGGCAGCGACGAAGACGACTCGTCGGGTCGGCCGCGCTGGCTGCGGCGATCCTCGGAGCGTTCTCGCTCGCGATCGCCCTGACGAGCGGCGGGCGACTGCGTGACGCGCTGATCCGCAACACGCGGGTCAGCAGGCAGCTCTCGCCGCGGTGTCGCTGCCCCAACGACGTTGCGCGCATCAACTTCCGCTTGCTCCGGCGCGAGCCGGTCACCTTCCGGATCGTGAACGCCTCGGGTCGCACGGTCGCGACGCTGGCCCGCGACCGGCTGCTGGCTGCGGGCAAGGAGCTGTTCGACTGGCGAGGCCGCAATGCGAACGGACGCGTTCTGCCGAACGGCGACTACACACCCGAGGTGACGTTCGACAGCCTGCACCGCACCGTTGTCCTGCACGGCCCGATCGACCTCGACGGCTGACGGGGGAGGTTGCTAACCCATTTCGATCTCGACCGGCAGTCCCTGCCGGCCGAGCGCGCGCAGATGGCGCTGATGCGAGCGAAGCGCCCGCGCGAGTGACGGCTGAGCCGTGTAGCGAACGCCGTGCTTCAACGCGTTTCGGCGGACGATCTGTGCGATGCGCGGGTAGTGCGTGTGCGGCACGCGCGGGAAAAGATGATGCTCGATCTGGTAGTTGAGGCCGCCGAGGAGCCACGTGAGCACCGGGTTCCGCGGGCAGAAATCGACGGTCGACTCGACCTCGTGCACCGCCCACGGCTTGCCACCGGCAGTCACCTGATCAGGGGTCGCGAAGTCAGCCTCTTCGACGCAGTGGGCGAGCTGGAACGTCGTCGCGGTGACGAGGCTCGTCGCCATCGAGAACGCCGCATAGCCGAGGAGGACGACCCACCACGGATAGACGAGCAGCGGGATCGCGATCGCCCACGTGACGAAGATCAGCTTGCCACCGACGAGGCCGGCGAGATCCCACCGCTTGGGCACGTGCATGCGGCTGTTCGCGACCCGACCGCGAATGAGTGCGGCGATGTCGGCTCCCGTCTGCCAGCGAAGCACCATCAAGCTGTAGAGCGGCCAGATGTAGATGTGCTGCAGGCGATACCACCAGCGAGGCTGCTGGGTCGGTACGAGGCGAATGAACGGAGCCTGGTTGATGTCGTCGTCGTAGCCCTCGACATTCGTGTACGTGTGGTGCGCGACGTTGTGCTTGACGCGCCACGTGTAGCTCGAGAAGCCGAGCAGCGAGTCGGTCGTCCATCCCATCAGATGGTTGAAGCGACGGCGGCGGAAGTAGGCGCCGTGGTTCGCGTCGTGCTGCACGCAGAATCCGACGAGAATCGCGCCGAGCGCCATGCCGGCGAGCGCGACGATGCCGAGGACGACGCCGGGATGCACGAAAATCAGCGTCGCCCATGACGCCGCGACGATCGCAAACGCGACGAATGTCTTCGCGTAGAGCTGCGCTCGACCCCACGCGCGCGTGCGCCGCGAAGCGAGGTACTGATCGACCTCGCGGCGTGTCTCGGCGATGAAGGCGCCGCCCTGCTCGAACGACAGCTTCTTCGGCACGAGCACGGGTTGCATCCGTCCAAGATACGCGACCTGGCCACAAGCACCGTTTCTGTGCCAGATTACGAGCATCGGGGCCGCTTCAGGGGATGCCGTCGGGAGACTCGCGCTTGACCGTGAAGCCATGCGTGCGACCGGATATCGCACGGTCGACGCGCTCGTCGACTGGCTCACCGATCCGTCGCAGCCGCCGATCCGCCGGGCGGAGCCCGCCGAGCTCCAGCAGCGGCTCGGCGGCCCCGCACCGGCGGCCGGCCGGCCGTTCGACGAGGTGCTCGCCGGTCTCTTCCGCGATGTGATCCCGTTCGGAAGTCGTTCGGCTCACCCGCGCTTCTTCGCCTTCGTGCCGTTCGCCGGCACCTGGCCCGGCGCACTCGGCGACTTCATCGCGAGCGCGTGCAATCTCTACACCGGCTCGTGGATGGAATCGGCCGGACCCGACCCAACTCGAGCTGGAGGTGCTTGGCTGGTTCAAGGAGTGGGTCGGGTATCCGCCCGAGGCGACGGGCTCGCTCGTCACCGGCGGCTCGGCTGCGAACCTGACCGCGCTGGTCTGCGCGCGCGAGGCGCGCGCCGGCGCCGCGCAAGACGACCTCGTCGTCTACGTCTCCGACCAGGCGCACTCGTCGGTCGCACGTGCACTGCGCATCGTCGGCTTCCGACCAGACCAGGTACGCGTGCTGCCCGTCGGCGACGACCTCCGCCTCGAGCCGGCAACGCTCGCTGCCGCGATCGACGCCGACGAGCGCGCAGGCCGGCTGCCGTTCTTCGTCGTCGCGAACGCGGGCGCAACGAGCTCCGGCGCTATCGACCCGCTGCCGGAGCTCGCCGAGCTCTGTCGCCGGAACGGTCTGTGGTTGCACGTCGACGCGGCCTACGGCGGCTTCGCCGTCCTCACCGAGCGCGGACGGCGCGCACTCGCCGGGAATCGCGCTCGCCGACTCGATCACGCTCGACCCGCACAAGTGGCTCTACCAGCCGTACGAGTGTGGCTGCCTGCTCGTGCGCGACGGCCGGGCACTTCGCGCCGCGTTCGAGATCAGCTCCGACTACCTCCACGACGCTGAGCCCGCGAGCGACGAGGTGAACTTCGCCGATCTCGGTCTGCAGCTGACCCGGTCCTCGCGGGCGTTCAAGCTCTGGCTCTCACTGCACACGTTCGGGCTCGACGCGTTCCGTGGCGCGATCGACGAATGCCTCGACCTGGCCGACCTGGCACGACGGCGTATCGATGCGAGCGACCGTCTCGAACTGGTCGCACCACCTTCGCTCGGCACGATCTGCTTTCGCCGGTGCGGCGAGGACGACGAGGTCACGCACGGGCTCGTCGCGGCGCTCGAGGCGAGCGGCCTCGGCTTCATCTCCTCGACGCGCGTGCACGGGCGTCCTGCCCTGCGCCTCTGCATCCTCAACCACACCAGCACTGCCGACGACGTCGAGCGGGTACTGGCGTTCCTCGAATCGGCGGAACCGGTCGACGCAGCAAGCCTGACCGAGCGCGACCAAGGCTTCCAATCGCCGCAACCCGTTGTTCGCGCGGCTCGCGCCGGCTGAGGCACTGCTCCTCGACTCGCTCTCGTCGAAGCGATCGTTCGCGCGCCGGCGAGACGGTGGTCGAGCGCTGGGAGGCTGAATCGCGATTTCTACGTCGTCGAGCACGGAACGGTCGACGTAACAGTCGACGGTGAGGTTGCCGCGACTCTGCGTGCCGGTGAGTTCTTCGGCGAGGTGGCAGCACTCGAGTGGGGCGCCGGTTTCGCACGCGGTCGAAGCGCGACGGTGGTGGCGCGAGACGACGTCCAACTGCGTGTGGTCGGCTCCGATGCGCTCGCGGAACTGCTCGCCGCAGCACCCCGCCTCGAGCGGGAGCTCAGGCTGAGCGCGCACGAGCGGTTGCGCCGAGCGCGGTGAGCTACGCGGGCGAGATCCCGAGGGTGGTCGGCGGCGTCTTGCGCAACCCGCAACTGCGCCGCGTCCAGTTGGCCTTTCTCGGCTTCAACGCCGCCGAATGGGGCGTCTGGATCGCGATGCTGGTCTATGCCTACAGTCGCGGCGGCGCGACCACAGCCGGGCTCGTCGCGCTCGCGCAACTCATTCCGGCGATGCTCTTCGCCCCGTTCGCGGCATCACTCGCCGACAGCCGCCGCCCGACACGCGTGCTCACCGGCGCGTACGCGGCACAGGCACTTGCGATGGGAGCCACGGCCGTCGTGCTGTTGGCGCACGGGCCGGCGCTCGCGGCGTACACATTCGCCGCACTCGCGGCTGTCGCGGTGACTGCCACCCGCCCCGCGCAAGCGGTGCTCCTGCCCGCACTCGCTCGCACGCCGGAGGAGCTGACGGCGGCGAACGTCGTCGCCGGCTGGATCGAGAGCATCAGCGTGCTGGCGGCACCCGCGCTGGCGGGCGTGCTCCTGGCCGTGGGCGGTCCGGGGAGCGTGTTCGCCGTGATGGCCGTCGTCGGCGCTGCCGCGGCAATGCTCGTCGCAGGCGTTCCGGGGCCACTTCCCGTCGGCTCGTCAGGCTCGGCCCTTCGCGGGCACGCGCGAAGGGCTGCGGATCGTCGCGCGCGAGCCCGGCCCCCGCGCGCTCGTCTGGCTGCTCGGCCTCGAGGCTGTCGCGATCGGCGCGCTCGACGTGCTGTACGTCGTGCTCGCGGTGGGTGTCCTCGGCCACGGCGGCTCGACGGCCGGCTATCTGAATGCGGCGTTCGGCGCGGGAGGCGTGATCGGGATCGTGGCGACGGTCGCGCTGATCGGGCGATCACGCCTGGGACCGGCGTTGGTGGCCGGCCTCGCGCTGTGGGCGATCGGCGCTCGCCGCCGTCGGCGCGCTGCCGTCGATCGTCGCGATATTCGCCCTGCTCGTCGTCGCAGGCATCGGCCGCAGCGTGCTCGACGTCGCGGGCCGGACGCTTCTGCAGCGCATCGCGCCGCCCGAGACGCTCGCGCGCGTCTTCGGGCTTCTGGAAGCGGTGACGATGGCGGGCCTCGCGGTCGGCTCCGCGATCGCGCCGGTGTTCGTGGCGCTCGTCGGTGGTCGTTGGGCGTTCGTCTGCCTCGCTGCACTGCTCCCGCTCGGGATGCTGTTCGTGCTGCACAGCCTGCTTGCGGCCGACAGTGCGATCCGGCCGGTGGTCGAGATCGCCCGGTTGCGCGCCCTACCGATGTTCGCACCGCTCGCCGCACCCTGAGCTCGAGGGTCTTGCGCGCTCGGCGGAGCCGGTCGAGATCGCAGCCGGAACACCGGTCGTCACGGAAGGCGAGGCAGGCGACCGCTTCTATGTGATCGCCGACGGCGAGCTGGAGGTGACACGGCACGGCAAGCTCCTGAACACGCTCGGCCGCGGCGACTGCTTCGGCGAGATTGCGCTTCTGCGGAGGATCCCGCGCACTGCAACGGTGACCGCGCGTACGGCCTGCCGGCTCGACGCGCTCGGCGCGGCGGCGTTCCTCGCCGCTCTCACCGGGCATGCGGCCGGCGCGCGGGCGGCGGAGGAGCTCGTGCAGGCACGGCTCGAGGGTGCGACGATCACGACATGATCGATCCGCTCCAGCGTTGGCGCGAGCACGGTGAGAAGCCCGATTTTGCCGGTCCGGTCAGCTTCGGCAGCGCGCCGTACACACAGGACAAGGAGCTCCTCGCCGACTTCGACGTCGCGATCGTGGGTGCACCGACCGACGATCTCGTCTCCGACCGTCCCGGAACGCGCTTCGGGCCGCGCGCGATCCGCGCTGCGAGCTGTCCGCCCGGCCCGCATCTCGAAGCGAAGGTCGATGCGTTCGCCGAGCTGCGTGTCGTCGACTACGGCGACGCGCCGGTGCTCCCCGCCGACCCCGAGCGCTCACGCCTCGCGATCAAGGAGACGGTCGGCGAGGTGCTCGACGCCGGCCTCCTGCCGATCGTGCTCGGAGGCGATCACTCGATCACCGAGCCGGACGTCGCTGCCTGCGCTGAGCGGCACGGGCCTGTCGGTCTCGTGCACTTCGACACGCACACCGATACCGGGACGACCGTGTTCGGAGTGGAGGTCTCACACGGCACACCGATGTACCGGCTCGTCCGCGACGGGCTTGTCGATCCGGCCCGCTACGTGCAGATCGGGCTGCGTGGCTACTGGCCGGGCGAAGCGGAGTTCGGCTGGCAACGCGAATGCGGGATCACGTCGTTCTTCATGCACGACGTGCGCGACCTCGGGGTCGATGCCGTTGTCGCGCGCACGATCGAGATCGTCGGTGCAGGGCCGGTCTTCCTGACCGTCGACATCGACGTGCTCGACCCCGCCTATGCGCCCGGCACGGGCACGCCTGAGCCCGGCGGGATGACGACGGTCGACTTACTCAAGGCCGTGCGTCTGCTCGCGTCGCACCTCGAGCTCGTCGGTGCGGATCTGGTCGAGGTGATCCCGACTGCGATCGGCTCGGCCGACATCACGGCACTCGCCGGCGAGCGCATCGTGCGGGAGATGCTCACCGGGATCGCACTACGGCGAGGCTCTCGCACCGTCTGAGCACGTCGCCGAACCGCTGGTCGGCGAGAGACGCCGAAGAGCGGGTCCCGGGAGAGCTTGGCACGCGTCGTCGCAGGGCTCGTGAGGCCGCAGAGGAATCGTGCGCGCTGGCGCGGCGTGCGCGAGCGCAGCGGGATGTTCCACCGCGAGCTCGTCGAGTGCTCGTTCGTCCAGCTGGAGCGGCGCCGGCTCGCCGGGCTCGGGCAGCCGCTGCGCCTCGCCCGTCAGGCAGAAGGTGCAGTGACCGCACGGCTCCGCGCGCGTCTCGCCGAAGTAGGCGACGAGCGCCTGCACCTGGCAGCCGTCGTGCGTGACGAGCGCGACGACGCGCGCGATCCGCTCGGCTTCGGACTGCTCGCGCCGCTCGAACCGCGCGGCCAGCGCGTCCCCGACCTCGGTGAGCGAGGCCGGCTGCGCGCAGCAGCGTGTAGCGCTGGCGCACATCGGTGGCCTTCAGCTCGACGAGGCCCTGCTGCTCGAGGTACCCGAGCGCAGCGACGATGCGATCACGGTCCTCTCCGATCGCCGCGGCCGAGGCCTCGGGGTCGACGGTCGTCCAGGTGCGACCCTTCTTCCCGCTCGCGAGGACGCGACGCAGAAAGTCGGCGCGAGCCGCGTCGAAGCCGGCGAACACGTCGGCGAAGGTCCCGTTGGCTCGGCCGCACCGCGTAGCCCGCGTAGAAGGGCGTGCCCTGCTCGAGGTAGCCGTCCAGCTCGATGTAGGTGAGGATCGTCTTCAGCACGAGCGGCCGCACGTCGTAGCGTGAGGAGAGGTCGTACTCCGACACCGCGAACTGCTCTCCGACCGGGTGCGCCAGCACGTCGGCGAGCAGACCGTCGATCGCCTCGCGCGTCGGCGTGTCGCCATAGGCGAAGTTCTCGAGCGTGGGCACGTCCTCGCGACAGGCGAAGAGCTCGCACGTGCTCGGCTCGCCGTCCCGGCCGGCGCGGCCGATCTCCTGGGAGTACGACTCGAGGCCTTTCGGCAGGTTGACGTGGTAGACGTAGCGCACGTCGGCCTTGTCGATGCCCATGCCGAACGCGATCGTGGCGACGACGATGTTCCGGTCCGAGGCGGTCCACCACTCCTGTGTCTCGACGCGGTCGTCGGCGTTCATGCCGGCGTGGTAGGCGCGCGCGGGCTGGCCGGCGGCGGCAAGCAGTGCGGCGATGCGTTCGGCCGTGCGCTGCAGCGTGACGTAGACGATCGTCGAGCCGGGCGTGCGCTCGCGCAGCCGGTCGATCAGCAGCTGGTCACGATCCCGTGCCCGTGCGGCCGTCGTGAGGAGCGTCAGGTTCGGGCGGTAGAAGCCGGTGACGACGCTGTCGCGCTGCTCGATGCCGAAGCCGGCGCAGATGTCGGCGACGACTGCGGGCGTCGCGGTCGCGGTGAGCGCGAGGACGCGCTCGGCGCCGAGCTGGCGCGCCCGTGCGGCGAGCTTCAGGTAGTCGGGACGGAAGTTGTGGCCCCACTCCGAGATGCAGTGCGCCTCGTCGACCGCAAAGAGCGCGATCTTCGTCTCGCCGAGCTGGGCCAGGAAGCGCTCGTTGTTGAATCGTTCCGGCGCGACGTAGAGCAGCTTCAGGGTTCCCTCGCGGAGCCGGCCGGTGACGCTGCGGACTTCACCGGCGTCGAGACTCGAGTCGAGCCGCGCGGCGTCCACGCCCTGGCGGGTGAGGAAGTCGATCTGGTCCTTCATCAGCGCGATCAGCGGCGAGACGACGACGGTGACGCCGTCGAGGAGCAGTGCCGGCAGCTGGTAGCAGAGGCTCTTGCCCGCTCCGGTCGGGAACACGGCGAGCGCGGACCGGCCGGCGAGGAGCGAATCGACGACCTGCTCCTGTCCCGGGCGGAACGACGTGAAGCCGAACCTCTCGGCGAGCATCTCTTTCGCCGTGGGCATGCGGGCTACGAGACCTGCTGGAGCTTCAACCGCTGCGCGCGGACGCCGTCGACGAGCGCGCGGTCGACCGCCTTGCGGCGGAGCTCGTCGTAGACCTTCACGAACCGGACGCGTGTCAGCTCGGGGTCACTCGACGTGCGGATGTTGTAGCCGCCGCCGACCAGCCGGGCGACGTGTGCGACGAGCTCGTGGACGGCGCCTTCGCGCGTCTGCACGGCGAGCCACGCTTCGTCGGCGGTGGGGATCGCGAGGGTCGGCTCGATCACGGAGCGGCGGATGCGGCTGACGGTCGGCAGTTTCATCGTCGTCGCGATCAGCTCATCGACGACGGGGTCGACGGCGGCGAATTCGAGGTCGACGAGCATGCGCTCATACAGCTTCTCGGTCTCCTCCCCGAACGGCGGGTCGGGATACGCGGCACGTAGCCGCCGCACGAGCTCACGCACTTCGAAGGGGCTCATCGGTGCCGACGGTACCCGCGCAGGCGGATGCTGCGGCATAGGCTTTACGGATGATTCCGCCTCTGGGGATGATTCCGCCTGGAAGGCTGGTGCCCCTCGACCTGATCGAGTTCCCGGCCGACGACCTCGCGCGGGCACGGCAGTTTTGGGAAGGGCTACTCGGGCTGTCGCTCTCCGAGCGCGGCGACGGCGAGGGCGAGGGCATCCAGAGCCACGGCGACGGGCCGGCCTTCGGCGTCCACCGAGCGCGGACCTGGGCCGGGCGACCGGTTCTCGCTGCCCTATTTCCGCGTCCACGATCTGCCGGGCGCGCTCGAGCGCGTCGTCTCCCTCGGCGGCACCGTCGTGCACCCCGGCGAGCGCTGGGCCGTGTGTCGCGACTCCGAAGGCAGCCCCTTCGGCCTCGCCGGCTAGCCCGCCCCGCCCCACCTACCCGACGCCACGACACACTCTCGGGTCACTTCTGTGCGCCTTCGGTGCGCGTGTCTGACACCGGCCGTGGCCGTCGCGGACACACGGCCCGGGCCAGGGCCGGCAATGGGCGAAGATCGGGCGCGTACCGACCCCCACACGCGACCGCCCGGAGGGGCAATTGGGAACGGGTTGTTCACAGTTCCGTGCGCGTGTCTGACACCGGCCGTGGCCCGCAGGGACACGGGCGCGAAGAGGTCGAGCGCGAGAGCTGGGCTAGCTCTCGGGGGTCGAGGTGTCGTCGCCCGAGCGCTTGTGCCAGAACGCCAGCACGCCGACTGCGCCCGCGGCTGCGAGCGCGATCGCGCTCTTGTTCGGCTTCTTGGACTCGGTGTCGATCGCCGGCACCGCCTCCCTCGCCTTCTGCTTCATCGCCTGCTTGCCGGCGGCAACGACGAGCCAGCCGACGAGGGCGTTGCGACGATTGAAAACACTCATGCTCCCGACTCTACCCGGCTCAGGCCCGCCGAAACGAGGGAAGGGCTGCGCGAAGGAGATCGAGTGGGGAAGCAGCGGGCCCCGCCCTCTGCGGCAAGGGCGGGGCCCGAGAGAATGCCGGGAAACCTTGCGGGCGGGCGAAGCTTCCCGGCGGGACGAGGGCACGTCCGACAGTTGAGACGTCCCTCCGCCGACGAATCTTGCGCGGCCCGCGGGCCGCTTACCGAAGCCTTACATCCAGGGTTACAACGCGTATACGGGCACGGTCGAGGCTGCCCGGTTGCCAAGGGGAAACCCCCTGGATTGCCTCAGGGATCCGGGTTAAGGTGCGAACGGGTGGGTCTGAGAGACGCTTTTGCACCGCTGTACGAGCGCCAGTTCCGGCTGCTCTGGCTCGGCCGCGTCTCCTCGGCGGTCGGGGATGCGGTCGTCCCCGTCGCGCTCACGTTCGCGGTGCTCTCTGTCAACAGCTCCCAGCTGGCGCTCGGCGCGGTGCTGGCGGCGTTCACAGCCTCCCGCGTCGGCTTCACGCTCGTCGGCGGCGTGATCGCCGACCGCCTGCCCCGCCAGGCGGTGATGCTCGCCTGCGACGGCGTCCGCGCGGTCGTCGAGGCCTTCACGGCGACGATGCTCCTCACGCATCAGATGACCCTGCCGCTCTTCTTCGTCACGGCGACGGTCTTCGGCGCGGCATCCGCGTTCTTCGGCCCCGCCAGCGACGGCCTCGTGCCGCAGACGATCGACGCCGAGCGCCTCAGGTCGGCGAACGCGCTGCTCGGAATCTCACGGAACGCGATGAACGTGTTCGGCCCCGCGGTCTCCGGCGTCCTGATCGCAGTCGCCGGGACGGGCTGGGTCTTCGCGATCGACTCGGTCAGCTTCCTCGCGAGTGCGTTCTTCCTGGTGCAGCTCCGGCTGCCCGCACACGCGCGGGCAGCTCGCAGCCACTTCATCCGCGAGTTGCGAGACGGCTTCGGCGAGGTGACTTCGCGCTCGTGGGTCAGCGCGCCGATCATCGGGTTCGCGATCACGAATTTCTGCTTCGCGTCGTTCATCGTCCTCGGGCCGATCATCTTCCGCGACCACTTCGGCGGTGCGCGCAACTGGGGACTCGTCTCCGCGTGCGGCGCAGTCGGCGCGATCGTCGGCGGCCTTGCGTCGCGTCCGCCTGCGCCCGCACCGGCCGCTCAGCTTCGGCTTCATCATGACGATGCTCATCGGTGTGCCGATCGCCGCGCTCGCGCCCCCACTTCCCGCACTCGCGATCGCCGCTGCCTGGGGCTTCGGCATGGCGTCGATCGCACTCAGCAACACCTACTGGGATACGACATTGCAGCGGCGCATCCCGGAAGGCGTTTTCGCGCGTGTCCGCTCCTACGACATCCTCGTGTCGTTCGTCTTCATGCCGGTCGGCTTCGTGGTGTTTCCCTTGCTCGCGAAGCCGTTGGGCGTCGAGGCGACGCTGCTCGTCGCCGCCGCTGTCGCGGCGGCGACGAGTCTCGCCGTTGCGTTCATCCCGGGCGTGCGGGCGGTCACCGACGACCCGGCGTCACCCGTCGCGGCGACGCGTCCCGCCTGAGCTAGGCCTTCAGCGCAGCTTTCTTCTTGTTGGGGAGGTGGATCGCGCGGCCGAGGGCGACGAGGCCCGCCTCCTTGATCGCCTCGCTGAGCGTCGGATGCGCCGCCATGCCATCGGCAACCGTCTCGACGGTCGACTCGGCGTCGATCGCGACGGTGCCCGCCTCGATCAGGTCGGTGACGTGCGGGCCGACCATGATCAGCCCGAGCAGCTCGCCGTAGCGCGTCTCGTGGATCGACTTGACCCAGCCGACCGTCTCAGCCTGCATGACGGCGCGCGCGTTCGCGACCCACGGGAAGACGCCGACGGCGACGTCGTCGCCGTACTGCTCGCGCGCCTGCTCCTCGGTGAGGCCGACGCCTGCGATCTCCGGATCGGTGTAGATCGGCCGCGGCACCGCGCGGTTGTCGACGATCGAGTCGTGGCCACAGGCGTTCTCCGCCGCAACTTCGCCCTCACGAAACGCTGTGTGTGCGAGCTGCCAGTAGCCCGCGCAGTCGCCCACCGCGTAGATGTGCGGCACCTTCGTGCGACGGTGCTCGTCGGTGGCGATGCCCTTGCGCTTGTCGAACTCGACGCCCGCGGCTTCCAGGCCGATGCCCTCGACGAGCGGCCCGCGGCCGACCGCGACGAGCATCAGGTCACACTCGACCGACTCGCCGTCGCCGAAGAACACCGTCAGCGCGTTTCCCTGCTGCTCGACCTTGGTGCACTGCTTTCCGAGCTCGAGCGCGATGCCGCGCTTGCGGAATGCCTTCGCAAGCTCCTTCGCTGCGTCGGCGTCTTCCTGAGGGATCAGGCTGTCGAGCATCTCGACGATCGTCACCTCGGAGCCGAAGCGGTTGAGGATCGATGCGAACTCCGAGCCGATGATGCCGCCACCAAGGATCACCAGGCGCTTGGGGACCTCCGTCTGCGCGAGCAATCCCGTGGAGTCGACGCAGAGGTCGGACTCGAGGCCCGGGATCGGCGGCCGCAGCGGAAACGAGCCCGTCGCGACGATCGCGGTGCGGAACGTGATGTCCTCGCCGCCCTCGACCGAGATCGTGTTCGCGTCCTTGAACTTGCCGACGCCCTTGACCCATTCGACACCGTTCGCCTTGAAAAGCCCCGCGACGCCGCCCGTCATCTGCTTGACGACGCCGGCCTTCCACTCGTTCGCCACGGCAAAGTCGAGCTGCGTGCCGTCGACCTTCACGCCGAGCTTCGCGAAGGTCTCGTTGGCCTGATGCAGGAAGTGCGCGGTCTGCACCCACGCCTTGGTGGGGATGCACCCCACGCGAAGGCACGTGCCTCCGAGCTCTGGCTCCTTCTCGATGCACGCGACCTTCGCGCCCAACTGGGCCACGCGGATCGCTGCGGTATAGCCACCAGGGCCTCCGCCCAGAACGGCAACGTCGACTTCCATCTCAGCTCCTCTAAAGCGTTTGAGTTTCCGGCCGCGATGGTACCGAGGCGACCGCTCGAGGTGATTCCTCAGGCGGCGCGGGCGGTGACGATCCACACGGACGAATCGCCGACCACGTCGCCCGACGGCGTCTCGAGGTCCGCCAGTGCCTCGCGCAGGAGAGCCTCGAGCTGCGGCCGCATTGCGTCGCCCTCGGCACCGGCGAGCCGGACGACCTCTGCTGCCGGCCCGAGCGCGAGATTCACCTCGATCGCCTGGTCGAGCGTCGAGCCGATCTTGATCGGCAAGTCGCGCCGCCGGAAGCCGATCTCGTCGAAGCCGGCGCTGACCAGCATCTGGCTCACAGTGTCGGCGTTCGCCATCGAGAACGGCCCAGGCCCGCAGCGGGCTTCATCGGTCTCCTCGGGAACCTCGACGAGCGGCTTCACGATCTCTTCGGCGCGATGGAGCCACGGGTTGTCCATCTTCTGCCGCCAGACGACGAGACAGATCGGCGCGCCCGGCACGAGCGCCCGGTGGACGTTCCGCAGGGCGGCCACCGGGCTCGCGAAGAACATCGTCCCGAAGCGGGAGAACGCGTAGTCGAAGGTCTGCTCGAACCGCGCTGCCTGGACGTCGACGACCTCGAAGCTGACGTTGGTGGCGCCCGCGGCGCGCGCCTCGCTGCGTGCTGCGTCGATGAATCGCGGAGCGACGTCGACGCCGAGGACGGTGCCGGACGCACCGACGAGCTCGGAGAGCTCGAGCGAGGTGTCCCCGAAGCCGCAGCCGATGTCGAGGACGCGGTCGCCGACCCTCGGCGGGCAGAGACGCATCGCCGCCGCGCCGTGCGCCTGCAGACCGGTGATCACGACGTCGCGGTACTTCACGAACCGGTCGAAGAGCACGCCGTTCCAGGCTCGTTGTGACTCTTCGTTCTCCGGCAGAACGTCCGTCATGGGACTGAAGCTTGGCGCGAGACGGCCGAGACGGTCAAGGGGTGATGACGATCTTGCCGAACTTCCCGCCGGCTGCAAATCGGTCGTACGCCTCCTGCGCCTGCTCGAATGGGAAGACCTCCTCGACCGGCACCGTCAGCTCACCGCGCGCAAGGAGCGGCAACGCGTGCCCCTCGAGCCGCTTCAGCACGTCCTCCTTCTCAGCGCGCGACCGTGGGCGCAATGTCGAGCTCGAGATCCGACCGCGCTTGCGCATCAGCTGCCCGAAGTCGATCTCCGCCTTCGACCCGGCGCCCGTCCCGATGACGGCGATTCGCCCCTTCAGGGCGAGCCGGCCGACGTTCGCCGCGAGATTCTCGCCCCCGACGAGCTCGAGGATCACGTCGTATTCGCCTTCGGGCTCCGTCGTCGCGCCGAGCGCCTCGAGCTCGCGCAGGTGATGGCGGGCGGTACCGGTGACGTGGGCGCCGACGCGCACCCCGAGCTGCACGGCTGCCACCCCGACACCGCCGGCGGCGCCGCTCACGAGAAGGCGTTCGCCGGCGGTCAAGTGCGCCTGGGTGAACAGTGCGTCGTGCGCGGTGGCGAACACCTCGACGAAGCCGCCGGCCTGCGGCCAGTCGACGGTCGAGGGAATGCGCATCACATGGGTGTGGTGCACAGCGACGAGCTCGGCATGACCTCCGCCGGGAAGCAGCGCCATCACGCGCTCACCGGTCGTGACATTCTCGCCGGCGCACTCAAGACCAGGGATGTCGATGGGCGCCCCGGGCGGCGGCGGGTAGTGGCCGGCGCGCTGCATGATGTCTGCGCCGTTCACCCCGGTTGCCCGCACACGGATCAGGATCTCACCCTCACCGGGGACCGGATCAGGACGCTCCTCGATCTCGAGCCTGCCATGGGCGATGACGGCCGCGCGCATTCCGGCATGCTACGACCGTGAAGCTCGAGGGCGTCCACCACATCACCTGCATCACCGGCGACGCACCGGCGAATGTCGAGTTCTACGCCGGGACGCTCGGCCTCCGGATGGTGAAGAAGACTGTGAATCAGGACGACCCGACCGTCTACCATCTGTTCTTCGCCGACGAGCGCGGCTCGGCGGGGTCGGACATCACGTTCTTCGAGTATCCGAACGCGCCGCGCGGACGCGCCGGCGACGGCATGGTGCACCGGGTGTGCTTCCGCGTCGCGTCCGAGGCCTCACTGGACTTCTGGGAGCAGCGCGTCGGCGGCGAGCGCAGCGAAGGGTCGCTGCTCTTCACCGACAACGAGGGGCTGTCGCTCGAGCTGCTCGTCGACGAGTCTGGCGAACCGCCGCTCGTGGCAGATGCCCCCGACATCCCCGAGGAGCACCGCATCCGTGGCTTCGCCGGGGTGCGCGCCTTTGCCTCTCACCCTGAGCGAAGCACGCGGCTGCTCGAGACGCTTGGGTTCGAGCCCGGGTGGGCTGCGCGAGGCGAGACGCGAAGCGGCTTCTACCTCTACGACCCTCCACCCGCGCAGGGTGGGATGCAGGCGGGCGGGACCGTTCACCATGTCGCGTGGGCGTCTCAGCCGGCGGAGCACGAGGCGTGGCGGCAGCGCGTGATCGACGGTGGCGGTCAGCCGACGCCCGTGATCGACCGTTTCTACTTCAAGTCCATCTATTTCCGCGAGCCGAGCGGGGTGCTCTTCGAGATCGCGACGCTGGGGCCGGGCTTCACCGCCGACGAACCGCTCGAGACGCTCGGCGAGAAGCTCTCGCTGCCGCCCAACTACGAGCAGTACCGCGACCAGGTCGAGCAGGTGCTGACGCCGCTGCCGAACCCCCGCGCCGAGCGCCGATGATCGTGCGCGAGCGGCCGGCGGAGGGAGAGGCGCAGGGCGCGCTGGTCCTCTTCCACGGCCGCGGGGCCGACGAGCACGATCTCTTCCCGCTCCTCGACGTGCTCGACCCGAACCGCAGGCTCGACGGGTTCTGCCCGCGCGGGCCGTTGTCACTCCCACCGGGCGGTGCGCATTGGTACGTCGTGCCGAGAGTCGGATACCCGGATCCGACGACGTTCGCCGCGTCGTACAGCGAGGCAGGCGAGTGGCTCGATTCGCTCCCGCACGACCGTCTCGTCCTCGGCGGGTTCTCGCAGGGCGCCGTCATGACCTATGCACTCGGCCTCGGCGTGGGTCGCCGGCGCCCGGTAGCGCTCGCGGCGTTCTCGGGATTCATCCCCGAGGTCGACGGCTGGGAGCTCGACCTCGCTCGACCACTGCCACCGGTCGCGATCGGGCATGGCACGTTCGACCCGATCATCAGCGTCGACTTCGGCCGCGCTGCTCGCGACACGCTCGAGGGAGCAGGCGGCGAGGTGCTCTACAAGGAATACCCACTCCCCCACACGCTTGACCCGCACTTCCTCGTCGAGGTGCGCGACTGGCTTGCCAAACGCTTGCCGAGCGCGGCCGGCGGCAATTTCTAGGCCGCTGCCGCGGGCCGCGCTCGGTCATTTCAGTGCCTGCTTTTCAGTGCCTGTCTCGGGGCTGTCCTGCCTCTGCCGCTTCATGGCGTGTAGCCGTAGCCACCGCCGCCCCCACCCCCGGTCGTGGTCGTCGTTCCGCTCGTGGTTGTCATTCCGGTCGTCGTCTGCCCGGCGCTCGCGGGCTTGCTCGTCACCGCGATGCCCTTGGCGTTCACCACGTACCACGCTCCGCCGAAGAAGTTCACGCCCTGGCCCTTCATCTGCCCGGCCTGCTTGTCGAGCAGGAACCAGTAGAGCGGGTGACCGTGGTAGGTGACCTGGAGCTTCCCATCCGCGCGCCGCGTGGTCCCGATCAGCGATGCGTTGATCCCGGAACCCGCCGTCGGCTTCGCGACCTTGGTCAGGAGAGGCGGCCAGTTGACGGCGCACTTCCCGCTGCACGTGCTCTTCGTGGTCTTGTCGTGCTTGAAGAGATAGAGCGTGTGCCCGTTCGCGCTGACGAGCACTTTCCCGTATGGCGACACCTTCAAATCGATCGTCCCCGCCGTCACGGACCTGTGTGCGTACGCAGCGCCGACGCCGATCGCGAACACGAGCATGAACGCGAGCACTGCACCTGGTTTGGAGATCAGCTTTGCAAACCCACGCAATGGACCCCTCCTTTTTCTCGAGTGATCGAATGCGGCCTATCTCTCTCTACGGCGAGGCGCGCCCGGCGGATTCCGGGCTTTACACCGACCTAACCAGTCACTCGATGAGACCGTTCGCGCGGAGCTCGGCGAGTGCCGACTCCGTCTTCGCCGGAGAAAGACCCATGCGGCGCAGCAGCTCGCCGGGCTTCGTGAACTGGATCTGGTCGTACTGGACGATCTGAACGCGGTTACCCGACGGGTCGCGGAAGTCGAGACGATGCCCCGGCAGGATCTCGACGCCTGCAGCCTCGAGCGCCTGCCGCGCCGCCGCCTTGTCATCGACGACCAGGCCGAAGTGCGGCTCCTCCTCGCGCGAGCCGCGCTCGAAGAGGGCGACGAACTGATCCCCGATCTCGAGGAACGCCGCGTCCGGCTCGCTGCGGTCGACACCCGTCGGCTCGAACAACGCGCAGTAGAACTCGACCGCCGCTTCCAGATCGTCCACCTGGAGGGCGACGTGATTGATGCCCGCGAGCCGCGTCTTCACAGCGCGCGCTTCATCACGAGCCCACCGGCCGCTTCTCCGGCGCGCTCGAAGCCGTTGCGTTCGTAGAACTTCACCGCGGGCGAATCCTGCTCCACCGACAGCGACACCGACGAATGCTCCTCCTCGCGTGCCTTGACGAGCAGCGCGTCGAGCAGTTCCTGCCCGACACCGTGCTTGCGCCGCGACGGGACGACCGAGATCGTCAGCTCCGGGGTCTGCTCGTCGATGAAGCCGTAGCCCGGCTCGGCGGTCCGAAAAACACGGAACCAGGCCGCACCGACCCGATGGCCTGTCTCGGTGGCGACGAGAGCGACGTCGCCGGGCCGACCCCAGTTGTCGACGTAGCGCGTCAGCGGGATCTCGGCGTCGAGCGCATTCACGCGCCAGCCGTACGCGTGGGCGAGCATCGAGCGCATGAACGGGACGTCCGCGTGCGAGCCTCGGCGGATCACTCTGCGAGCACTTCCGCGAGCTGGATGCGGTTGCCGTCCGGGTCGAAGACGTCGACGAGACGCATCTGCCCGGTCAGCTCGAGCACGGTTCCGACTTCGACACCCTCGCCCCGCAGTCTCTCTGCGTCGGCCTTCACGTCCCGCACATCGATCATCGCGACACCAGCCTCGATGGGATCGCCTTCGCCGATCGCGATCCGCATCTGGCCGTGCTCGAGCTTCGCCCACTTGTCGTCGAAGTCGACGAAGGTCTCGTCGAATCCCAGCATCCGCTTGTAGAAGTCCCGTCCCCGGTCGAAGTCCCGCACGAGGTACCAGACGCGTGCCATCTATAGCGCGAGCGCCGGCTCTTCGAGGAACTGCTTCACGGTGCGCAGGAAGTCGGCTCCCGCTGCGCCGTCGACCGCGCGATGGTCGACGGTGAGCGTCATGGTCAGCATCGGCCGCACGACGACCTCGCCGTCGCGGGCGACCGGCGTGTCGACTGTTGCGCCAACCGCGAGGATCGCGGCCTGCGGTGGATTGATCACGGCGACGAACTGCTCGATCCCGAACATCCCGAGGTTCGAGATCGTGAACGTCCCGTCTTCGAGGTCCTGGGCCGTGAGCTTGTTCTCGCGAGCGCGGCCGACGATCTCACCGCGCGCGGTTGCCACCTCGGCGAGCGCGAGCCGCTCGACCGATCGAAGCACCGGCACGATCAGGCCTTGCGGTGCCGCGACCGCGATCCCGATGTTCGCAGTCGGGAACTTCAGCAGCGCGTCCTCGGAGTACTGCACGTTGACGTCGCGGTGACGCATCAGCGCCTGTGCGCAGACCTTGGCAAGGAGGTCGGTGACCGTTACGCGCACATCCGGGTTCAGCTCCCGAGCGCGCGCGACGAGGTCGTTCGCGCGCGTCATGTCGGCGCTCACCGTCAACTGGAAGACGGGCGCCTGCCAGGCCGCGGTCAGGCGGCGCGCGATCGTCTTGCGAATGTTCGTCAGCGGAACCGACTCGATCTCCCCGGTTGGGAGCGCCGTCGGTGACGGCGGCGGCGCGGAGACCTGCCCACGCTCGACGTCTTCCGCCACGATGCGCCCGTCCGGCCCGGTGCCCGTGAGCGCGTGCAGGTCGATGCCCCGCTCGCGCGCGATCCGCCGGGCAAGCGGTGAAGCCTTCACGCGCCCGCCGTTCGAGCTGTTGCCGTCAGCTCGAGCCCGACACCTCGCCCGCGGCGGCCGCACCGGCAGCGGCGCCCTCCGACCGCTCCGGGTCGCGCGCGTGCGCCTCGGCAGGCTTCTCGGCACTCTGGGGCGCGCCATCGTCCGTGACCGCGTCGTCCGTGACCGCGGTGTCCTCGACCGCCGGCGCGCTCGCCACCTCCTCGCCCTCCTTGCCGATCCAGGCGATCGTCTGGCCCACCGGAGCCTCGCCCTCCGCCAGCTCGATCTTCAGCAGCACGCCCGCGTAGTCGGCCTCGACCTCCTGCGTCACCTTGTCGGTGTCGATCTCGAAGAGCGGCTCGCCTTTCGCGACGACGTCGCCCTCGGACTTCAACCACTTGGTGATCGTCCCGGCCTCCATGCCCTGGCCGAGGCGCGGCAGCTTGACCTCGTTCGCCACCCGTTACTCCTTGCCGACGGTGCGCTTGATCGCCGCCAGGACGTCGGCGGCGTGCGGGATGATGAACTGCTCCATGACCGGAGCGAATGCGAGCGGAGCGAACTTCGCGCCGACACGCTCGATCGGCGCGTCGAGATAGTCGAAGGCCTTGTACTGGAGCACCGCCGCCACCTCGGCGCCGAACCCCATGCGCGTGACGGCCTCGTGCGCGACGACGACGCGGTTTGTCTTCTTCACCGAGGCGACGAGCGCATCCTCGTCGAGCGGCTGCAGCGTGCGCGGATCGATGATCTCGACGGAGATCCCCTCCGCTTCCGCCTGCTCCGCCGCCTCGAGGGAACGGTGGACGAGTGGGCCCATCGCGATCACCGTGACGTCCGTGCCTTCGCGAATCGTGCGCGCCTTGCCGAGCGGGATCGGCTCGATCTCTGCGGGAACCTCGCCCTTCACCGGGTAGAGCAGCCGATGCTCGAAGAAGACGATCGGGTTGTCGTCCTGAATCGCGGTCCACAGCAACCCGCGCACGTCCTCGGGCGTGGACGGGAAGACCACCTTCAGGCCCGGGATGTGCACGAGCCACGCCTCGAGCTGCTGCGCGTGCTGCGCGCCCGGCGACCAGCCGGCGCCACCCTGGGTGCGAATCGTCAGCGGCACCTTGATCTGGCCGCCTGACATGTAACGGTGCTTGGCGGCCTGATTGACGATCTGCTCGAGCGACAGGGTCAGGAAGTCCTCGTACATGATCTCGACGACCGGCCGCATGCCGGCCATCGCCGCGCCGATTCCCGCGCCGACAATCGCCATCTCGGAGATCGGCGTGTTGCGGACGCGCTCGGGGCCGAACTCGTCCAACAGCCCCTGCGTGACGGCCATCGAGCCGCCCATTTCGGCGATGTCCTCGCCCATGATGAAGACGTCGTCGTCCGCGCGCATCGACTCGATGAGCGCATCGCGGACTGCCTCTCTGTAGGTCATCTCAGGCATGCGAACTGCTCAGACGTACACGTTCTTGAGAGCGTCTTCGGGCTGCGGATCGGTTCCGTTCTTGGCGAACTCGAGCGCGGCCTCGACGATCTCGTTCGCCTCCGAGTCGAACGACTCGAAGTCGTCGTCATTCAGGCCGAGCCGCTCGCGCAGCATCGCGATCGGATCGCGGTCTGCCGCAGCCTGGCGGTCTTCCTTCGTGCGATAGACCTGAGGGTCGCCGATGAAGTGACCGTGCATGCGAGCCGTCTCGACGTCCATGAAGACGGGGCCCTCGCCCGACCGGGCGTGCTCGAGAGCCTCGTGGGCGGCTTCGTAGACCGCCTGGACGTCTTGGCCGTCGACCTTGATCGAGCGCATGTCGTAGGCGAGCGCACGCTTCGACATGTCGTCCCAGACGGGCGAGTGCTGCCAGCCCGGAGTCGACTCGGCCCAGTGGTTGTTCTCGCAGACGAACACCGTCTTCGTCTTCCAGAGCTGCGCGAGGTTCAGCGACTCGTGGAAGGTGCCGATGTTCGTCGCGCCGTCGCCGAAGAATGCAACGGCGACCCGCGGCTCGTCCCGGAGCTTGAACGCGAGGCCGGCGCCGGTGACTGCCGGCAGCCCGCCGCCGATGACGGCGTTCGCGCCCATGTTCCCGCGCTCGATGTCATAGAGGTGCATCGATCCGCCGTAGCCGTGCGAGCAACCCTCGATCTTCCCGTAGAGCTCCGCCATGACGGCGTTCGGGTGGGTGCCACGCGCGAGCGTGTGCCCGTGGGCGCGGTGGGTCGATGCGAAGACGTCACCTTCCTCCATCGCCTGGCAGACCCCGACGGCGACGGCCTCCTGGCCGATCGCGACGTGCAGGAAGCCGGGCAATTCGCCCGCGCGGAAGCGCTCCTCGACATGCTCCTCGAATCGACGGATCAGGAGCATCTCGCGGAGGAACTCACGCAGCGCTTCCTCGTTGAGGGCGCGCTTCTTCTCGACCTTCGCCACGGCTCCGGCAGTGTACGTTTTGCGCCGTGAGCCTCGTCGGCCAATGGCGCGCCCTGCAAGCCGAGCTCCCCGACGGCTGGACGACGGCGGAGCTGCGCCTCGATCTGAGTGGCCCGGAGGCGACCGACAGAGCCGCGGCGCTGCTCGGCCCTGCCCAGCCCTACCGCGCCGAACCGACCGTCCTCCGCTTCTCGGTTGCACTCGACGGCAGCGCCACGGGGGCGCACGGGATCAGTCGCTTGCTCGCCCGCGTCGACGGCGCCCGGGTCCGCGGCAGGTTGCAGCTCGCGGGCAGTCGCAAGGCTCCCGCACGCGTCGAGCGTGAGATCACGTCGCTCGCCGAATCGTGGGATGCGGCCGTCGCAGGCTTGCCGGCCGACTGGAGCGACCTCTTCTGCGAGTTCGACCTGGTCTCCTCGAACGACGTCGAACGCACGGCGGTTCTGTGCATCCAGCTGAACCCGAGGCGCGACGGACAGCGCGCGGCAATGCGGTTCCGGGTGGCCCAGACCGCGGGTTACGGCGCCGCGCCAGGCATGGTCAGGCGTTGCTTCGAACGGTGCGACGGCGAATCGATCCGCGGCTCGGTGCAGGTGCTGCGCGTCATCTCGGACTCGCACCTCGTCGCGACGCAAGGCCCGGTCTGGCTGCTCGGCGGGAAGACGGTCTGATAGGAGATGATCGTCGGCACGATCGGCACGGTCGCATCACCTTCGGTTCGTGACCGATGCCCTCGGACTCGCCGCCGAGGTGCGCAGCGGCGACGTTTCGCCCGGCGAGCTCGTCGACGACGCGATCCGCCGCGCCGAGGCCGCGAACCCGGAGCTGAACTTCCTCGTCACCGAGTGCTTCGAGCAGGCACGCGCGTCGACACCCGCAAACGGGCCGTTCCGCGGCGTGCCGATGCTCGTGAAGGATCTGACCGAGACGGCGGGTGTGCGCACGACCTTCTCGTCGCGAGCGTTCGCGGACTACGTGCCTGCGCACGATGCGGCGGTCGTACGGCGGATGAAGGAAGCCGGCTTCGTCGTGATCGGCAAGAGCAACACGCCCGAGTTCGGGATCACTGCCGTCACGGAATCCGACCTGAACGGCGCGTGCCGGAACCCGTGGGATACCTCGCGCACGCCCGGGGGCTCGTCGGGCGGCGCGGCGGCGGCGGTCGCCGCCGGCGTGCTCCCGCTCGCTCACGGCTCGGACGGCGGCGGGTCGATCCGCATTCCGGCTTCGTGTTGCGGCCTCTTCGGGATCAAGCCGTCGCGCGGTCGGGTCTCGTCCGCACCGTTCCCGAGCGGCTCGCTCGAGCTCTCCCAGAGCGGCCCGATCTCGGTCTCGGTGCGCGACGCCGCCGCGTTTCTCGACGTGCTCGCCGGCTACGAGCCGGGCGATGCTCACTGGGCGCCGCCGCCGAGCAGGCCGTTTCTCGACGAGGTCGGAGCGGATCCAGGACGGTTGCGAATCGCGTTCACGGCCGAGCCCGCGGTGCCGCATCCGGTGGATCCAGTCGTCGTCGCCGTTGCCCGCGCTGCCGCCGATGCGCTGGCCGAGCTCGGCCACGACGTGATCGAGGCGACCCCGCCCTGGGTCGACGAGGGCGCGCTCTCGGCCTTCGCGAAGCTCTGGCAGCTGACGCCGGCGCTTTATCCCGTACAGGACGAATCGCAGACTGATGGCGATCAACCGAGGCCTGGCGCAAGCCGCCCGCGAGACGTCGAGCGTCGTCTTCGCGCAGGCAGTCGGCGCGCTGCAGCGGGCGGCCCGGCGGATCGTCGCATTCTGGGACGACGTCGACATCGTCCTCACTCCCGGCCTGGCGACTGCTGCCGGTCCCGGTCGGGTGGGTGTTCGAGCCCGAGGATCCGTGGGAGCAGTTCGCGCGCGGCGGCGAGTTCACGCCGTTCACGCCGATCGTCAACGTCACCGGACAGCCTGCCGCCGCGGTGCCGTTCGACGTCGTCGACGGCCTGCCCGTCGGAGTGCAGTTGATCGGCCCACCGGCCGGCGAGGCGCTGCTCTTTCGGCTCGCCGCACAGATGGAAGCCGCCCGTCCGTGGGCGCAGCGGCTGCCGCAGTCCGCCTGAGAGACGGGTGAGCAGCGCGCAACCAGAGCAGCGCGCATCCGGCAAGGGTTTGACAACGTTTAGGCAACGACCGTGAAGGCAATCGCTACCTGATGCTGCGCAAAGCACTGTGGACAGGTCTCTACGCCGGGCTCGCCGCCCTTTCGACGATGGCCGCCCGCCGGGCCGCGTCGAAGATCTGGCGCGTCGCCACCGGCGAGGAACCGCCGACGAAGAAATGAACGAACAAATGAACGAACAAACGAACAAGGGAGACCAGGCGTCGAGGCGACAGCCGACAAGCTCGAGACGCTTGTCACGGACGCGCAGTCGAGCGGTGGCGTGAAGGCGAAGGTCGGTGCTGCGTTCGCAGACGATCCGGACTTCGTGCGCAAGCTGAAGCCGAGCCTCATCGCCGCACGGGTCAAGGGGGAATCGCCGAACGGAGAATCGCCGACGGCACCGCGCCGGTCGCACCCTCAGGGCCGCAGATCAGTCGTCCGGCGGCGCCAAGCCGGCGCTCCGGCGGGTTGAGTCCCTGGGCCGTACTCGGCGTGGCGTTTGTTACGGGTTACGTGCTCGCGAAGGCGATCGACTGGAGAGGTCATGCGCACCCACGCCGCTAGCGAGAACGCGTCGAACGGCGGCGTCGGCGGCGCGGCGAAGCAGGTCGCCGAATCCGCGTCGTCGATCGCACGGCTCGAGGTCGAGCTCGCCACCCTCGAGCTCAAGAAGAAGGTCTCGGTGCTCGGTGTCGGGATCGGCCTCGGGGCAGGCGCGGCACTGCTTGCGGTCTTCATGGTCGGCTTCCTCTTCTTGGCGATCGCGGCGGGCTTTGCAACGTTCCTGCCGACCTGGCTCGCGCTCCTGATCGTCACGGTGATCCTGCTGCTCCTCGCCGCCCTCCTCGGCTTCCTCGCGAAGCGACAGTTCGACAACGCGACGCCCCCACTTCCGGAACAGGCGATCCGCGAGGCAAAGCTGACCACGGAGGCGTTGAAGCACTGATGGCGACGGTCGAGACCCGCACGCCCGAGCAGGTACAGAAGGACATCGAAGCCGAGCGCGAGCGGCTCGCGGACGCGGTCGAGCACCTGCGGGCCGAGTTGGGCACGGCCACTGACGTGACCGCCAAGGTGAAGTCGAAGCTGCCCCTCGTCGCCGGCGGGGTCGCATCACTCGGCTTCGTGCTCGCGGGCGGCGTCGGCGCCACGATGCGCTACCTCGCACGCCGCGGCCGCGATGGGCACGACGTGGCCAGCGTCGGCCGCTGGTCGCTCCGCGACTAGACGCTCGACCGTGGCGGACGTCGGGCACGCACCGCGCGAGCCGCAGCGGCTCTCGCGCGACGAGTGGATCGCGGTCATTCAGGCGAACCGGTTCGCGCTTCGTCGCGGACGATTGCATGGGGCTCGCGCAAGAAGTCGCGTACAGCGCGTTGCTCGCGTTCTTTCCCGCGGCCGCCTTCCTGCTCGGACTGCTCGGCCTGCTCCATCTCTTCGACCCGTTGCAATCGTTTCTCGGCACGGTCGCCCCGCCGGGCGTCATCCGCTTCATCGGGGGCCTGCAGGGCGATACGCAGGGCGGCACGAGAGTCGTGGCGCTCGTCGTGGGCGGGGGTTTGGCGATCTGGGCTGCGAGCGGCGCGATGGGGTCGGTGATCAAGGCCGTCAACCGCGCCTATCGACCGGTTGGAGACCCGTCCGTTCTGGAAAGTGCGCGGCACCGCGATCGTGCTCGTCTTCCTCTTCGGCTTCACGCTGATCGCTGTCGGAGTGTTGATCGTCTTCGGCGGCCCACTGGGACAGGCGGTCGCCGACAAGGCGCATCTTGGGGCGGCGTACACCTTGGCCTGGGCGATCGCGCGCTGGCCGCTCGCATTCGTCTCTGTGCTCGTGCTCTTCGGCCTCGTCTACCACCTCGCGCCGAACATGGATCAGCGGAACTGGAGATGGGTGACGCCCGGCTCGGTCGTCGGAGCATTGATGTGGCTCGCCCTCTCGGGGCTCTTCGCTCTGTACGTCACGTTCGCCGGCAGCTATACGAAGACGTACGGCTCCCTCGCCACCGGAATCATCCTCCTGCTCTGGCTGAACTACACGGCCTGGGCGATTCTCTTCGGCGCCGAGCTGAACTCGGAGCTCGATCGTGCCGCCGACGTGCACGCCGCAGGCGGCGAGCACGCGGGCTCTGACGAGGCAGGCCCGCCGTCGGGCATGAGCTGCTCGGGGCGAACGAAAGCGCCTTACGCGCGCAGCGTCGCGCCGAACCGTTCCGTCAGCGACTCGACGATCGCCGTACGCAAGCGCGCGCCATCCTCGTCGGTGAGCGTGCGCTCGGCCGACTGGAACGCCACCGCGACCGCGACGGACTTCTGGCCGGCCGGGATCGGGTCTCCTCGATAGTCACTGAGGAAGCGCAGCTCGCGAACCTCGTCGCCGCCCGCTTCGCGAATCGCGCGCAGCAACTCGCCCGCAGGTAGTGCCTCGTCGACGACGAACGCGAGATCGAGCCGCAGCGGCGGGTACGTGATCACGTCGCGGAAGAGAATGCGCTCCGGCACGAACGAGAAGAGCTGCTCGAGATCGAGCTCGAACGCCGACCACGGCCCCTCGATCTCGAGGAGCCCGTGAGCAGCGACCCAGCCGCTCTGCACGCTCGCTCCGAGCGGTGAGCCTGGCAAGACCTGGGCGCGCTCGAACTGCGGCTCGATGTGGAGGGCCTCGAAGATCGCCTCGACGGCGCCCTTCGCACGGAAGAGATCGCCGTGCACGATCCCGCCCAGGTGCCAGCGCTCATCAGGCAACGCGCCGCCGGCGGGCAGATAGACGTGCGCGACCTCGAAGAGCGCGACATCCTCGTTCCCCGCTGCGACGTTGTGCGCCGCCGCACCGAGCAGACCGACGCTGAGCGTCGTGCGCAGCAGTCGCTGTTGCGAGGTGAGTGGAACGGGCAGCTCGAGGGCGTTCGCATCGGGATCGGTCGGCTGGAGCGAGTAGGTGTAGGCCTCGTAGAAGCCTGCACCGACGAGGACGTCCTCGACGAGCCGGCGCAGTCGCTGAAAGTGAGTCAGCCGCCCGAACATCGCCTGCCGCCGAGGCAGCGTCGCCGGCACGTCCTCGAGCCGGAAGCGGCCGACCTCCTCGACGAGATCGATGTCGCGGCGCACGTCACGCGCTCGCCACGACGGCGTCGTCACGGTCCAGTCATCCGTCACGCCGAACCCGAGTCGCCCCAGCCGGTCGCGCTGCTCGACCTCGGCGATCTCGAGACCCAGCACTACGCCCGCGTATGACGGGTCGTAGCGGGTCACCGGCGGTGGCGGCAGCTCCCCGCGCACATCGGTCTCACCGGCGAAGCGCGCGCCTGCAAGCTCGACGAGCAGCTGCGACGCGTAGATCGCTGCGGGTCCGGCGAGCTCCGGATCGACGCCCTTCTCCCAACGGGTCTGGCTCTCGGTGCGCATCCGGTGGCGCTCCCCGCTCCGGAGCACGGTCAGCGGCTCGAAGTTCGCCGCCTCGAGCAGCACGCTCGAGGTCGTGGCGGACACCTCACTGTTCCCGCCGCCCATGACGCCGCCGATCGCGATCGGCTTCTCGGCGTCGGCGATCACGAGATCGTCGGGATCGAGCTTACGGTCGGTCCCGTCGAGCGTCTCGAGCTGCTCGCCCGGCCGGGCGCGTCGCACGACGATGCGGCCGCCCGCGAGCGTGTCGTAGTCGAACGCGTGCAGCGGGCTCCCGAGCGCGAGCATCACGTAGTTCGTCACGTCGACGATGTTCGAGATCGGCCTCATCCCGGCGGCGAGCAACCTCGACTTCACCCAAGCCGGCGACTCACCGAGCTGTAGGTCGCGGAAGAGGCGACCGACGTACCGCGGGCAGCGGTCGAAGTCGTCGATGGTGATCTCGACCGGTTCGTCCGCCTCGCGCCGTGGGTCGGTCCCCGGCATCGGCGATCAGGTCGGCGCCCGTCAGCACCGCCACCTCGCGCGCGATTCCGTACACCGACATCAGATCGGGCCGGTTGAAGAGTGTCTCGATCTCGAGCACGTCCTCGCCGACCGGCAGCACGTCGGCGAGCGGCGTGCCCGGCTCGAGGTCGCCCGGGAGCAGCATGATCCCGCCGTGGTCAGTCGCTGAGAGTGTCCAGCTCGAGCTCGCTGCGGAGAGGATCATCCCGTCGGAGACCTCGCCGCGAAGCTTGCGTCGCTCGATCGTGAACTCGCCGCCGGGCATGACGCCGCCCGGCAGCACGACCGCGACCGTCGCGCCGGCGCCGAAGTTCCACGCGCCGCAGACGATCGAGCGCGGCTCCCCGTCACCGACGTCGACGGTCGTCAGCTGGAGCTTGTCGGCGTTCGGATGCTTCACGGCTTCGAGCACGCGCCCGACGCGGAAGAACCCGAGGTTGCCGGTGGTGTCAGGCACGCCGCGGCGCACGATCCGGTCGACCTCGCAGCTCGTGAAGACGAGCTTGCGCGCCAGCTCCTCGAGGGGCCAGTCGAAGTCGACGTACTCGCGCAGCCAGGACGCCGGGACGTGCACCTAGAACTGCCCCAGCACGCGGAGGTCGTTCTCCCAGAACGCGCGCAGATCGGGCAGGCCGTGACGCAGCATTGCGATGCGCTCGATCCCGAGGCCGAACGCGTAGCCCGACCAGACCGACGGGTCGAGATCGACGTTGCGGAAGACCTGCGGGTCGACCCAGCCCGCACCGCCCATCTCGATCCAGCCCGAGTGCTTGCACGTCGCACAGCCGGCGCCGCCGCAGATGAAACACGTCACGTCGAACTCCACCGACGGCTCGGTGAATGGGAACTCGCTCGTGCGCATGCGCACCTCGCGCTCGGCGCCGAAGAGCGCGCGGAAGAAGTGCAGGACCGTCCCCTGCAGGTTGGCGAGTGTCAAGCCCTTGTCGACGGCGAGCAGCTCGACCTGCAGGAAGGTCGGCGAATGCGTCGCGTCGGGCGTGTCGCGGCGATAAACACGACCCGGCGAGATCATGTAGATCGGTGGCGTACGTGCCTGCATCGCGCGAATCTGGTCGGGCGAGGTTTGCGTGCGCAGCACGGTGTTCTCGTCGAGGTAGAACGTGTCGGCAGCCGAGCGTGAAGGATGGCCGGGGTCGGCGTTCAGCGCGTCGAAGTTCTCCCAGACGGTCGCGACTTCGTCGCCGTCCCAGACCTCGTAGCCGAGACCGAGGAAGATGTCCTCGATCTCGCGCCGCACCTGCGTCAGCAGGTGCAAGCGACCGCGCGCGACCGGCGTTCCCGGAAGCGTCACGTCGATGCCCGAGTCGGCAACGGCCGCATAGGCAATCCGCTTCAGCTCGGCGTCGCGAGCCTCGACGGCGGCCTCGAGTCGCGAACGCACGCCGTTCAGGAGCATCCCGGTCTCGCGATCGCGTACCCCACGCAACGCCTGCGCGAGGTCGGACTTGCGGCCCAGGTAGCGAACCCGCGCGTCGTCGAGCTCGAGCTCGCTCAGCGCGGCTGCGATCGCGGCCAGGCCTTCGCTCTCGTACGCCTCCCAGTTCACGGCGGCGACACTATCCAACGTTCGATCCTCCTTCTTCGCGTTCCGACGGGGACAGTCGATCAGGCCCCGGTGCGGCGGAGGAGCGTCAGGCAACGCCCCCGGCTGTGCACCGGGGCCGCGTAAACGAATTCGTCGTCGTCACCTGCATTGCTGAAACGATAGCGAGCATGTCGGCCTATGACCAGATCGCCCGCCTCTACGACCCGTGGTCACGCACCGTCGTCGAGGACGTCGCGTTCTACGTCGAGGAGGCGCTCCGCGCTGAGGGGCCCGTGCTCGAGCTCGCCGTCGGCACCGGGCGGATCGCAGTGCCGATGGCAGCGGCGGGCGTCGCGGTGACCGGAGTCGACACCTCAGCCGGGATGCTCGGAGGTCGCCCGCGAACGTGCGGCGCTCGCGGGCGTCGGCCACCTCGTCGACCTTCGCTACGGCGACATGCGCGATCCACCGGTCGAGGAACAGTTCGCGCTGATCGCGATTCCGTTCCGCTCGTTGCTGCACATGGAGAGCGATGCCGACCGGCGCTCGGCGCTCCGGGCGGTTCACAAGCATCTCGCGCCCGGCGGCCGCTTCGTCTTCGACGTCTTCACGCCGGCGGCCGACGACATCGCGGACACGCACGGGCGCTGGATCGAACGCGAGCTCGGCATCTGGGAACGGGCGGACTGGCACGAGGGGACGCGAACGCTGGTCCTGCGCGTGCGCGGCTCCGACAGTGAGGCCGAGATGTCGCTCGCCTGGCTCTCGGTGCCGGAGTGGCGCGCCCTGCTCGCCGAGGAGGGCTTCGAGCTCGAGGCGCTCTACGGCTGGTTCGACCGCTCGCCGTGGAGCGGCGGCGAGGACTCGGTCTGGGTCTGCCGCCGCCATTCGTAGAGGGCGATCGCGCCCGACGCCGCGACGTTCAGCGACTCCGCGCCGCTGATCGGGATCCACGCGTCAACGTCACGCTCGACCTCGGCCGGCAGCCCCTCGCGCTCCGCGCCGAGGAGAAACGCGACCCGGCCCGACAAGGTCCAGCTCGGCCAGTGGTGCCCCGCGATGCGCCTCCAGGCGCTACGCGAACGGCGCCTTGTAACAGACTGTCACTTGCTTCCCAGTGGCCCAGAGGGACACGCCAGATCGAGCCGGCGCTTGCGCGCAGCGCCTTCGGCGAGGTCGGGTCGGCGCAACCGTCCGAGAGCGCGACCGCTGCGCCGAAGGCGTCGGCAGTGCGGATCAAGGTGCCGACGTTGCCGGGGTCGCCCAGCCGCCACAGGGCAAGCGTCGCGTCTCGCTCCTCCCAGGCGGGCAGGTCGGAACGCCGGTAGACGGCGACCACGCGCGGCGGATGCGGCGCGCTCGCGACCTCGGCGAGCAGCTTCGGCTCGACATCCTCGCCGGCACGAAGCACGTCGACGGGGGCAGCCGTCGCCGCGGACACTGCATCCTCGCCCTCGACGAAGAAGAGCCCGAGCTTGTCCCGCCACGATTTGTCATGCAGCTTGCGCACGAGCTTCAGGCGGTCGTTGTCCTTCGAGACGATCACGTGCTCAGCCGGCCCACTCGAGCCATTCTCCGTGGAAGTCGAAGACCGCGAGGCGCGTGCGTCGGCCGTCCGGCAGCCGCTCGACCTCGAGCGCGAAGCCGTCGTCGTCCGGCGACGGCCCGGTGGTGAGGACGGTCAGCGGCTCGACGAGCGATGCCTCTCGCAGCACGCCCGCGAGGCGGCGAAGTCCCTCCTCCTGCACGTACATCGTCGACGCGGTCTGGAAGACGACCAGCTGCGTCCCCGGCAAACGGTCGGCGAGCAGAGCAGGGAGCGCCTCGACGTAGTCGCCGCGTGTCAGCTGCGGCGGGTCGTCTCGCAGGACGTCGATCGCGCGGCGCAGCCGCTCGAGCCGGACGGTCTGGTCGGCCCAGACGAACGACTGGAGGAGCCGGGCACCGTGCTCGGTCGTCGCGTCGATCGGGTTCAGATCGATGCCGCGTCGGCGCGCGACCTCAACGCGCCGCGCAAGTAGCTCGGCGGGAGGCGGCACACGGTCGTCACCCGCGAGCTCGAGCGCGCTCTCGCCCCACGTGCCCGTCGAGTAGCGGTAGCGGTAGCGATCCCAGAGCAGGTTGAGCCCGGCAGACGGCCCGAGCTCGAGCAGGTCGAACGGCCGTCCGTCGGCCAGCGACAGGAAGCCCGGCAGGATGCGCCCACGACCGCTGCACCTCGTTCGTCTGCACGTCCTGCTCGGCAGTCCAGCGGCGCAGGAACTCGGCGTGCCGCTCGAGCGCGACGCCGATGTCGTCCCACGAGGCCTCACCGGCGAGCACGAGGTAGTGCAGCCCGCCGAGGAGGCGCAGCGGCAGGTCCCAGGCGAGATCGGGCGCGACCGCGCCGACCCGCGGATCGTCCGCGAGCCGGCGACAGAGGCTTGGCGTAGAGCGGCGAGCGGCCGTCGCAGTACGACGCCTGCCGCTCGAAGATCTCGCGTTGCCGAGTTATTTCGCGGCGGCGAGCGCCGACTTGGCCTGCTCGACGATCTCGCTGAACTTGCCGGATCGGTGGCCGCAAGATCTGCGAGCACCTTCCGGTCGAGCTCGACATTCGCGATCTTCAAGCCGGACATGAACTGGTTGTACGAGAGCCCGTTGGCGCGTGCGCCGGCGTTGATGCGCATGATCCAGAGCTTCCGGAACTCACGCTTGCGCACCTTGCGGTCGCGGTAGGCGTACGCGAGCGAGCGCTCGACCTGCTCCTTCGCGTACGTGTAGTTGCTGTTCTTGAGGCCCCAGTAGCCCTTGGCCTGCTCGAGGACCTTGCGGCGCTTCTTCCGCGCGTGGACCGAACGCTTGACGCGAGCCATTCCTAGCCCCTCCCCAGCATCTTGTTGACCGTGCGCTCGTTCGCCTTGTCGACGGGCTGATCCTTACTGAACTGGCGCTTCTGCTTCGGCGACTTGTTCATGAGCTTCCCCGACTCTGGCTGGCTCGCGTCAGCTTCCCCGTTCCCGTCACCTTGAACTTCTTCTTCGCTCCCGAGTGTGTCTTCTGTTTCGGCATCTCTTTTGACTCCTGCGTTCTTCGTTGGGCCGAGCACCATGGTCATGTTCCGCCCTTCGAGCAGCGGCTGGGTCTCGATGAGGCCGATCTCCTTGACGTCATCTGCGAGGCGCATCAGCAAGTCGCGCCCGCGGTCCGGATGCTCGCGCTCGCGGCCCCGGAACATGATCGTCACCTTGACCTTCGCGCGCTGATTGAGGAAGCGCTCGACGTGGCCTTTTTTGGTGTCGTAGTCGTGAATCCCGATCTTGGGCCTGAGCTTGATCTCCTTGACGTTGATCTGCGTCTGGTGCTTGCGGGCGAGCTTCGCCTTCTGCTCCAGCTCGTACCGGTACTTCCCGTAATCCATCACCCGGGCGACCGGCGGGTCGGCCTGGGCCGCGACTTCGACCAGGTCGAGGTTCTTGCCGTATGCGTACTCGCGGGCCTCGTCCGTCGTCTTGATCCCGAGTTGCTCCCCGTCTTCGCCGATCAGCCTGACCCTCGGAACGCGGATCGCGTCGTTGATGCGCGTCTGCGGCTCAGGACGGCGCGGCGGTTCGAACCCGGAACGCCTACGCGGCCTCAAATGATCTTCACCAAGCTCGTCGTGACCTCCTCA
The DNA here is from genome assembly GCA_963817765.1 of uncultured Thermoleophilia bacterium. Classification (GTDB taxonomy): domain Bacteria; phylum Actinomycetota; class Thermoleophilia; order Gaiellales; family Gaiellaceae; genus PALSA-600. The sequence goes on from CAWFPX010000004.1 coordinate 156,420, forward strand.
GAAAATGGAAAAACCGCTGACTTGCAGCGGCAGAAGGTCTCGTCAACCTGAGCGATCAAGAACACAGATTGAACCTCCGAAGCGTGAGCTAGGAGGTGAGAGACGGTTCCGCCCCTGCTTGCCAGGGCTCAAGCGTAGCAATCTTTGCCCGGAATTCCGCAAGCGAGAGCGTGCTCTGGTCGCCGCCGTGCTCCCGGATCGCGAGCGCCTCGTCCGACTCCTTGTCGCCGTAGACGACGACGAAGGGGATCTTCTCCAGCTCGGCGTTCCGGATCCGCTTGCCGACGGTGTCGTCGGAGTCGTCGACGTCGACCCGCAGCGCGCTCGAGGCGGTCCGCGAGCTCCCGCGCGGCCTCGCGGTGGCCCTCTCCGACCGGGAGGACGCGGATCTGCACCGGGGCGAGCCAGAACGGGAACGCGCCGGCGTAGTGCTCGACGAGGATGCCGATGAACCGCTCGAACGAGCCCATCAGCGCCCGGTGGATGACGTACGGGACGTGCTCGGCGTTGTCGGCGCCGACGTAGCGGCAGTTCAGGCGCTCCGGCTGCTGGCTGTCGAGCTGGATCGTCCCCATCTGCCACGACCGGCCGAGCGAGTCGGTCATGTGCAGGTCGATCTTCGGGCCGTAGAACGCGCCGTCGCCCTCGGTCACCTCGTACTCGAGCCCGCGCCGGTCGAGCGCCGCGCGCAGCGCGCCCTCGGTGAAGTCCCATTCCTCGTCGGTCCCGAGCTTGTTGTCGGGACGGGTCGACAGCTCGAAGGTCGACTCGAGACCGAAGAGGTCGTAGATCCACTTCGCGTAGTCGAGGCAGCCGAAGATCTCGTCCTCGATCTGCTCGCGGGTGCAGAAGATGTGCGCGTCGTCCTGGGTGACGTGACGGACGCGGGTGAGCCCGTGCAGCGTGCCGGCGCGCTCGTTGCGGTGCAGGGGCGCCGCCTCGGCGTAGCGCAGCGGCAGCTCGCGGTAGCTGCGCAGGGTGTGCGCGAAGAGCACCATGTGCCCCGGGCAGTTCATCGGCTTGATCGCAAAGATGTGATCGCCCTCCGGGATCAGGAACATGTTCTCGCGGAACTTCTCCCAGTGGCCCGACCGCTCCCAGAGCACCTTGTCGTAGATGAGCGGCGTCTTCACCTCGACGTAGCCGCGGCGCTCGTTCTCGCGCCGGCGCAGAGCCTCGAGCTCGTTGAAGATCACCATCCCCTTGGGGTGCCAGAACGGCGAGCCCGGCGAGATCTCCTCGAGGTGGAAGAGGTCGAGCTGCACGCCGAGCCGGCGGTGGTCGCGGGCGCGCGCCTGCTCGAGCCGCTCGAGGTAGGCGTCGAGGTCGGCCTGCGAGTAGAAGGCGGTGCCGTAGATGCGGGTCAGCTGCTTGTTCTTCTCGTCGCCGCGCCAGTAGGCGCCGGCGAGGCTGGTCAGCTTGAACGCCTTGATCGGCTTCGAGTTCTGGAGGTGCGGGCCGCGGCAGAGGTCGGTGAAACCACCCTGGGTGTAGAGGGTGATGTCGCCCTCGGCGGTGTCGACGAGCTCGACCTTGTACGGCTCGTCCTCGGCCTCGAAGCGCGCCTTCGCCTCGTCCCGCGAGATCTCCTCGCGCGTCCAGGTGCGCCCTTCCTTCAGCTCGCGCTTCACCTCGGCCTCGATCTTCGCGAGGTCGGCGTCGGTGATCGGCTCCGGGAAGTCGAAGTCGTAGTAGAAGCCGTTCTCGATCGGCGGGCCGATCGCGATCTTCACGCCCGGGTAGAGCCGTCGCACCGCCTCGGCGAGGAGGTGCGCGGCCGAGTGGCGCAGGACGTAGAGCGCGTCGGGGTCGTGCGCGTCGCGGGTCGTGAGGATCTGGATCTTCTGGCCGTCGGCGAGCGGCGCGCGCAGATCCTGCGGCGCCGTCGGCGCGGATCAGGACGGCCTGCTCGGCGAGCTTCGGCCCGATCGCGCGCGCGGCGTCGAGCCCGCTCGCGCCGGCGGGAAGTTCGAGCTCTGAGTTATCGGGAAGTACGACGTTCATGGAAGAAGCCAAGACTAATCACCCCCGTGAGGACGACAGGAACGAAGAGATCGACGAGTCGCCGGTCCCTGACCCGGAGGCCAAGGACTCGCCTGCCGAGGACGATCCCGGCGCCGATTAGGAGGCCGCGCGCGGTCCGGCGACAGTCGCCCGCGCGCGGCAGCGCGTCAGCGTCGTCGTGATCCGGATCGCTTCATCTCGTGCCAATCGTAGCGGAGCACCGAGCGCGAGCCTAGGTCCCGAGCTTCGCGCAGTACCCGGCCGCCGGCCATGCCCGCAGCGGCCCATTCGACGGCAGCCGTCGTTACGGAAGTGCAACAAGAGTGCGCCAAGAGTGAGAGAGATCCCGCGCGTCCGCGTGCCGTAGGTCAGGATGAACGGGTAAACCGCTTCGGATCGACGTCCGGCGGTCGTCGAGCCGCGCCCGACCGCGGGGAGCCCGGGACGGCAGCCGTCGTTACGGAAGCGCGACGGCGAAGCGCATCAGCACCCAGCGGATGCGTGCTCGTCGTCGGGGTCGTGGCGCGAGACCTCGACGAAGCCGGCTTTCGCCCAGCCGCGGAGGGCTCGCTCGTTCCACGCGTACGGGTCGACGGTGACGGACTGCCAGCCGTCCGTCGAGCAGCGAGCGCGCAAGGGTGCGGGCCGCGTCGGGCATCAGGCCGCGCCCGCGCGCTTCGGGGACGAGGAAGCCATCGAGGCCGCCACGCCGCGGCTCGCCGGCCTCCCACCAGGACTGCAGGTAGCCGACGGGACACCGTTCGTCCTCGACGATCCAGGCATCGACGCGCTTCCCCCGGAGCCGCGCCCGCATCTCCTCGCGCGTGTACGTCTCGTCGTCCCAGTAGCGGGAGACCTCGGGGTCGGCGTGCCAGGTCGACGAGCAGGTCGACATCGTCGTCGGAGCCGGCCGGACGATCGTCAGCGGCCCGCGACAACGTCACGCGTAGGTGAAGTCCCACATCACGGAGTCGACTCGCGCGCCGCCGCGCGACTCGTAGAGACGATTTGCCGGCCCGTTGTCGGGCTCGGTGAGGACGAATGCCTCCCGGATGCCGCGGGCACGTGCGATCCGCTCGAGCTCGGCGAAGAGCTTCGTCGCCACACCCTGGCCGCGATAGGCCGCCTCCACCTCGACCTCGTAGACGAACAGGATCGAGGCGCTGCCGTGGCGCCGTGGCAGCTCGTACCCGAAAACGAACCCGACGGATCGCGCCGCTCTGGAACGCCGCGAGGAAGATCGTGCGGTCGTCGGCGAGCAGCTCCGTCTGCGGCTCGGTCGTCGCGAGATACCGCACGACATCCGCGTCAGCCGGCCCGAGACGCCGGATCGTCGTCTCTGCAGCGTCGGCCACGCCGTGGAGCCTAGACGGTAATTCCCGGAGTGAGCGGCTTTTCGTTCACGCGCGCCCTTGCGTTCCGGTGCTCCCACGTCGTACATTCCGGATCCCGCAGAGCACGGAGCGCGAGTAGGTCGAAGCCGCGTCGAGCAACTGGAAAGGGCGCAAGCCTGGAACGGTCGGTCGATGAGGTGGACGAAAGCGCCACCGGCCCGGCGGGATTTTTTTGTGCCAGGATCGCAGCCGTGGACTTCACGCTCAGCGACGAGCAGCAGCTGATCCGGCAGACGGCACGCGAGTTCTGCGACGCCGAGATCGCGCCGCACGCGAGCCGAATGGGATCGCAGCGAGACGATCGACCGCGGCGATCGTCGGCAAGCTCGCCGAGCTCGGCTTCCTCGCGGCGGCGCTGCCCGAGGCGTACGGCGGCATGGGACTCGACATGGTCTCTTACGCGCTCGTCGTCGAGGAGATCGGCCGCGCCGACTCGAACGTCCGCGGCATCGTCTCGGTCTCGAACGGCCTCTACGGGAAGAGCGTCGCGCGCTGGGGCACCGACGAGCAGAAGCAGCGCCTCCTCCCCGGCCTCGCAAGCGGCGAGGCGCTCGGCTGCTACGCGCTGACCGAGCCCGGCGCAGGCTCCGACCCCGGCAGCCTCGAGACCCGCGCCGAGCGTGACGGCGACGGCTGGGTGATCAGCGGACAGAAGATCTTCATCACCCTCGGCAGCTGGGCGACCAACGCGCTCGTGTTCGCCCGCACGGGCGAGGCCGGGCCGCGCGGCATCACCTGCTTCATCGTGCCGACCGGCGCGCCCGGCTTCGAGGCGCGGCCGATCAAGGGCAAGCTCGGCCTGCGCGCGCAGGACACAGCGGAGCTCTTCCTCGACGGCGTCCGCGTTCCCGACGAGAACCGCCTCGGCGAGCTCGGCAGCGGCTTCAAGGTCGCGATGTCGGCGCTCGACCACGGTCGGATCTCGCTCGGCGCCGGGTGCGTCGGGATCGCGCAGGGCTGCCTCGACGCGTCGATCGCCTACACGAAGGAGCGCCGTCAGTTCGGCCGCCCGGTGGCGAGCTTCCAGCTCGTCCAGGAGCTGCTCGCCGACATCGCCGTCGAGACCGAAGCGGCGCGTCTCCTCGTGTGGCGCGCCGCGGCGACCGCCGACGCCGGCGAGAAGCACACCGTCGAGGCGTCGATCGCCAAGTACTTCGCCAGCGAGGTCGCCGTGCGAGCTGCCAACGCCGCGGTTCAGGCGCACGGCGGCTACGGCTACGTCGACGAGTACCCGGTCGGCAAGTACCTGCGCGACGCCCGCGTGACGACGCTCTACGAAGGCACGAGCCAGATCCAGAAGCTGCTGATCGGCCGCGCGCTGACCGGCGAGTCCGCGTTCGCCTGAGAGGCGTCAGCGTCGAGCGCAGACGAGCGTGCTTGGCTCGAGGTCAACCACACGACTGCGAGCGAGGTCTGGCTCCTCTACTGGAAGAAGGCAAGCGGCAAGCCCGTCGATCGTGTGGGCCGACGCGGTCGAGGTCGCCCTTCGCTACGGCTGGATCGACGGCGTCGTCAGAACCGTCGACGAGCAGCGGTACATGCAGCGCTGGACGCCCGGCGTCGAAGAGCAAGTGGTCGAACGTGAACAAGCAGATCGCGCTGCGCCTGATCGCGGCCGGCGAGATGACGCCGATGGGGCTCGCCACCGTCGAAGCTGCGAAGGCGAGCGGCGAATGGGATCGCGCCTACACGGTCGCAGCGCCGACGCGCGTCCCGACGACTGAAGGCGAAGCTGAAGTCGATCCCGGCGGCGATGGAGCAGCGCCAGCGGCGGAGGCGCACGCGATTCGCCCGCACGAGCCGCTCGTCTTCGTGATCGACCTGCATCGAAGTCGACTAGCTCCCGATCCGGCAGACCGCGGAGCTTCGCGAGCACGTTCTGCGCGATCAGGTCACCCGCGGCCGCCGTGTAGTGCACCCCGTCGGGCAGGCGCATCAGTATCAGCCGTCCGTGCACGCGCAGATACGGCGCGTAGCGGCCGTGCGCGTCATCCAGCAGGTGCCACGTATCGATGTACGCAGCGGTGCGTGGATGCGCGCGCACGACCTGCTCGAGCACCGCGTTCACGACCGGGAAGCTCTTCTTGAAGCCCGCGCCGTCGGGGATCGGCAGGCCGAGCCACGCGACGTAGATCCCGGCGGCGTTCAGCTCGCGCGTGACGCCGTCGACGCGGCGCCGGTACTCGGCGCTCCACGACGGGCTGCCGAGCGGGCCGACGATGCGTCCGACGGGAACACCGGCGAGGTAGTCGTGCGCATCGTCGGCGCCGAAGGAGAGCACGGCCACGTTCGGATGCAGCTGCCCGATCACCTGCCGGAAGCGCGTGAACCAGTTGTAGAGATCGGGCCGCGCGAGCCCCGTCGAGAGTCGGCTCTCGATCGGCAACACGTCGGAGCGAGCCGCCCGAGGCCCGCTCGAGCCCCTCGCCCGGCACCTGCGCGAGCGAGTCGCCGGCGACCCACACTCGCAGCGGATGCGCGGCCGTGAACGCGCGGCTTCACCGCTGCGGCGCACGGGCGCCGGCTGGCGCCGCGTGGCCCGCGGCCGCGGTGCCGCGGGCGGCGGCAGCGCGAGGTGCACCCCGGTGTCGATCACGTCCTCGTTGCTCCCGCCCGATCGCGATCTGGAGCTCGTGGCGCGGCGTCGTCAGGTGCAGTGTTCGGCTCACGTCCGACGAGCGGCCGTGTGAGGCGCAGCGCGAGCCGGCGCTGGACGCCCTGCGGCTGGATCTCTGCCTGCTTTCGGAGCCCTTCCGCGTTCAGCAGCGCGGCGAGCGCGAGCCCGAGCGTGAGGACTGCGATGCCACGGGCGGCGGAGTTGCTGAGGCAGGCGCATATCTAGAAGCGGAAGTAGATGAACGGCGCGACCCCTTCCGGGCCGAGCGTGTTGACGAGCATCAGGACGATCCGCGACCGTCGCGGCCTGCGCGAGCACCGGAAGCCGCTGGAACCCAGCGCGAGGCAGCGAAGCGAGCACGGACGGATGGATGTACTGGCCGCCGATCCCGACGGCGATCGCGAGCACGACCGACGTCGTGACGAGCGGCGAGGGCTGCCCCCACGCGGTGAACAGCCGCTCGAGCACCTGCTCCGCCCGGCGCGAGCGAGTCGGCGCGGAAGAAGATCCACGCGAAGCAGACGACGTGGAACGTGAGAGGCGTCCGAGCCAGCGCGTCGCCGCCGACGCGGGCCGGACCCGCCGAGCGCGCGCTCGACCGCAGAGGCCGACGCCGTGGATCCCGCCCCAGACGACGAACGTCCACGCCGCGCCGTGCCACAGGCCGCCGAGCAGCATCGTCAGCAGCAGGTTCCGGTACGTGACCGAGGCGGCCCTTGCGGTTGCCGCCGAGCGGGATGTAGAGGTAGTCGCGCAGCCAGCGCGACAGCGTCATGTGCCAGCGCCGCCAGAAGTCCTGGAGCGACACCGCGGCATACGGCGAGTTGAAGTTCTGCGGGAACTGGAAGCCGAGCAGCAGCGCGATGCCGATCGCGATGTTCGTGTAGCCGCAGAAGTCGGCGAAGATCTGAACCGCGTAGCGCGTAGACCGCGACGAGCACCTCGAGCGACGAATGGCGGTTCGGGGCGGCGAACACCTCGTCGACGATGTGCGTGGCGAGGTGGTTCGCGATCACGACCTTCAGGAAGAGCCCGCTGAGGATCAGGAAGAACGCGCGCGCGTTTTCGACCCGCGCGGGTCGCGCGGCCGCTCGAGCTGCGGCAGGAGCTCGCTCGCGCGAACGATCGGGCCGGCGACGAGATGCGGGAAGAACGCCTGGAAGACCGCGAAGCGCGCGAACGAGGCCGGCACGAGCTCGCCGCGATAGGTGTCGACCACGTACGAGATCGCCATGAAGGTGTAGAAGGAGATCCCGACCGGCAGCGTGACGTGCGCGATCCACGACGTCCCGATGGTGTTGTCGATCGAGCTGAGGAAGAAGTTCGTGTACTTGAAGTAGCCGAGCAGGCCCGAGGTCGAACGCGAGCGGCGAGCGTGAGCAACAGCTTGCGCGCCGCTTGCTCCTGCGCCCGGTAGATCGCAACCGCGAGCACATGGTTCACGACCGTCGAGGCGGCGAGCAGGAAGACGAAGCGCCAGTCCCACCAGCCGTAGAAGACGTAGCTCGCGAGCAGGATGAAGACCCGCCACGACCCGCTGGTGCGGCATCAGCGCCCACGAGACGGGCAGCACGATCAGGAAGAAGACCGCGAAGGTGACGGTCGGGAAGAGCATGGCCGCTCCCGAGCCGCTTAGCGCTTGACGCGGAGCGCAGGCGCTGCGTCGCGAACGAACCGGCGGCGTCCTTGACCCTGACGTTGAGCATGTACGTGCCAGGCTTCACGAGCGGCCTGCCGATGATCGCGCCGGACGCCTCCAGGTGCAGTCCCCTCGGCGCGCGCTCGAGCAGCGACCACGCAAACGGCGCGATCGCCGGCGGCGGCAGCGAGCCGCGCCGAGTACGGCTTGTCGCGATGGGCGACGGGCAGGACGCGTCGTCGCGACGCGGACGGGCCGGGACGCAATCCCGTCGGTCAGCAGCGTCTCGTGGATCAGCCGCGCCATCGCCTCCGAGCCGCCGGCGAGCAGGTGCAGGCCGTCGGCCTGGAACCACTCGGGATGGCTGCGCGAGTAGACGTTCCAGTCGATCACGCTCATCTCCGGATGCTGCTGCGCCGCGTTCGTGATGTCGTCGTTCATGGTCACGTACCCATGGTGCGCGGCCCGCAGGGTGAGCCACCAGACGTGCTTCACGCCCGCGGCCTTGAGCGCGGCCAGCGCGTTCTCGATGTTCGTGCGCGTACTGATCCTCGAAGTCGTTGTAGCCCACCGCGACCACGACGTTCGGCCCGAGCTTCGAGCCCATCGAGTTGACGAGCGTGACGACGTTCGGCGGCGTCGTGCCGTCGGGCCCGGGACAGCTCAGCCCGTCGACCCGGCGGCAGGCCGCGACCTCGAGGTCGAGCGAGATCCCCTGGCTGACGGTCGGACGGCCACGCTGTCGCCCGGGATCGCGTCGGCGACCGAGTCGCCGATCAACGTGACGTGCTGGATCGTGTCCGCCCGCGATCCACCCGCCGCCGGCGTGCTCGCGGCGAAGGCTGTGGCCGCGACGAGCGCCGCGACGAGAACGGTGACCCCCCGCATCGGCGCCGATGGTACCGAGCGACAGTTCCGGTCGTGGCGTTCGCTGCAACGAGCGGGTTTCTCGCCCGGCCGAGCCTTGCGCACGAGGGCCTGCGCGTCGTAACCTTCTCGCTCCCGCCGGGCGCGGAGCGCGAGTAGGTCGAAGCCCCGCCGAGTGACTTCAGGCGCGCGCAAGCGCGAATGGGCCGGTCGGTTGGGTGGACGAAAGCGCACCCACCCGGCGGGATTTTCGCTGGACCAAGTGTTGCGCATGCGATGCAGATGTGCAACACTGCTGTTGCATGAGTGCATCAGAACCGATTCAGCTGCCGATCATCGATGCAGCCCTGCAGGCGGCGACGATCTCCGTCCTCCGCGAGCGTGGCTGGGAGGGCCTGACCCTGGAGCGCGTCGCCGAGGTGGCGGGCCGCGCGCGCTCGACGCTCTGGCGGCAGGGCGTGACGCGCGAGGTCCTGATCGCTGCGCTTGCAGGACAGCTCGACGCCGACTTCCGCACCGCGATGTACCCGATCCTCACGTCGGGAGGGACCGGCCTCGAGCGGCTCGAGCGCGGGCTCCTCGCTTTGTGCAGCGCTCCTGGACGACCACCTCCCGTTGCTCCTCGCAACCGACGAGGCGTTCCACCAGGCACCGCATCCAGGCCAAGGGCCTGACTACCTGCACCCCTTCATCACCTTCATCCGTGACGGCATCGCCGACGGGTCGCTCGCCGCGACGCCGGACGTGATCGAGACCGCCGACGTCCTGTTCAACGCGGTCGCCTGGCCGTACGTCCATCTCCGGGGCCGCCACGAGTGGCCGGCCGACCGGGCGGCGAGCCGAGTCGTCGGGCTCGTCCTCCGCGGAGTCGCCGCCACGCCTCGAGCCCACTCACGAAAGGAGCGATCATGAGCCTCCCGTACGTAGAACCGCTGACCGTCCGCACACCGGAGCCTCGCCGGATTCCCGAGCCACCACGTCGCGGCGAGCCGGGTGGAAAGCCCTGCGGCATCTGCACCCGCCAGGCGACGGACGCCGTCTGGTCCGACGAGAACTGGACCCTGCATCCGCCGGTCGGGGGCAGCCTGCCGGGGGCAGTGTGGATCGCCAGCCGGCAGCACTTCGACTCGTTCGCCGACATGCCCGACGAGATCGCTGCGACGTTTGCCGGTGTCATCGCACGTGCGGAGCGCGCGATCCTCTCACTCGGCGACGTCGGCCGCGTGCACCTCTATCGCTGGGGCGACGGCGGCGCGCATTTCCACGTCTGGCTGATCCCGCGCCCGCTTGGCATGGTCGAGGCGGCAGGAATGATGTTGCCCCTCTGGGAAGACGTGCTGCCGAACGTCTCCGACGAAGAGCTCGCGGCGGCCGCCACGCGCGTCGCCGACGCGATGTGACGCACGGCCGCGCGCTCGCGCGCAAGCTCGGGACGCGCGACGCCGTCGTCATCGGGCTCGGCTCGATGATCGGCGCCGGCATCTTCTCGGCGTTCGGTCCCGCCGCGGCGGCCGCCGGGAGCGGTCTGCTGATCGGCCTCGTGATCGCGGCGGGCGTCGCGTACTGCAACGCGGTCGCGTCGGCGCAACTCGCGGCGCAATACCCGACGTCGGGCGGGACGTACATCTACGGCCGCGAGCGGCTCGGCGAGTGGTGGGGCTTCCTGGCCGGCTGGGGATTCGTGATCGGCAAGACCGCGTCGTGCGCTGCGATGGCGCTGACGTTCGCGTCGTACGCCGTCACGGGACCGGGGTGGCTGCAACGCGGGCTGGCGCTCATCGCAGTGGTCGCACTCGCGGCTGTCAACTACCGCGGCGTGACGCGCACAGCCGGCCTCGCACGGGTGCTCGTCGCGGCGTCGATCCTCGCGCTGGCCGTCGTGGTGATCGCGATCGTCGCAAGTGGAGAGGCACACGTCAGCAAGCTCGGCGGCCTGTCGTCGTTCGGGTCCGGCGGCGCGCACGGGATCCTTCAGGCAGCCGGGCTCCTCTTCTTCGCCTTTGCGGGGTACGCGCGGGTTGCCACACTCGGCGAGGAAGTGCGCGAGCCGGAGCGGACGATCCCGCGGGCGATCCAGATCGCCCTGGCTCTGACCGTCTGCCTCTATCTCGTCGTCGCGGTCGCAGCGCTGACGGCCGCCGGGCCGGCGGTCCTCGCCGCGTCGAGCACGCCGATCACCGCGGCCGCCCAGGCCGTCGGCGCTGCGTGGGCCACGCCGGTCGTGCGTGTCGGCGCGGTGCTTGCGAGCCTGGGCTCGCTCCTCGCGCTGATTGCGGGGCTCGGGCGCACGAGCCTTGCGATGGCGCGTAACGGCGATCTGCCGCGCTGGCTGTCGTCGGTGCACCCGCGCTACGAGGTGCCCGATCATGCCGAGCTCGCCGTGGCGGCGGTCGTCGGCCTGCTCGTGCTCACCACCGACCTGCGTGGCGCGATCGGCTTCTCGTCGTTCGGTGTGCTCGTGTACTACGCGGTCGCGAACGCATCGGCGTTCACCCAGGCTCCCGAGCAACGCCGCTGGCCACGCGCGCTCAACCTCGTCGGACTGGTCGCGTGCCTCGTTCTCGTCGTCTCGCTCCCACTCTCCGCGGTCCTCACCGGTCTCGCCGTGCTCGCAGTCGGTCTCGGCGGCCGCGCGCTCGTGCTCCGGCGCCGGGTCAGCGAAGCTTGAACGGGTGCTCAGCGAAGCTTGAACGGAGCCGATCGCCACGCGGCCCAGCGCCAGTACCACGCCGGCGGCTTCTTCGGCGCCGCAGCCGGGCGGCTGCCGCCGCCGGCGTGCTGCCAGGTGTAGAGCGCCCACGACCACCGCGGGAGCACGCGAGGAAGGTTGCTCGGCCGCTTCTTCGGGACGACGACGATCGCCTGCGACGGAACGCTCGCGTTGCCGGCAACGTCGATCGCGCGGACGCGATACACCGTCTGGGTCGTTGCATGGAAGGCCCGGACGGTCACACGCCTCGTGCTGCCGGCGACGTGCGCCGACGGCACACCGTCGAGCAGGACGTCGTACGCACGCAACCGGGCCGGCATTGTCGGTCGACCCGGCCCAGGCAAGCCGGAGGGCACCCTTCACGAGGGTCCCTCTGACTCCGCCGGGACGACTCGGGGGCACCGTGTCGGCGAGCAGGCCGAAGTAGCCGGGAACGAGGGTCTCGATCTCGACGGTGCCGTCGCCGAGCAGCGTGTAGCCCGCGTCGACGCCCGGCCGTGTACTTCGGCAGAGGCTTCCAGGTCGTCCCGTCGGTCGAGAACGACGGCGCGAGCCCGTTTGCCGGAACCGCAAGATGCAGGCTCACCGGAGCGCCGAAGCGCGGGATCGGCGTCGACGTCTGCGAGTCGTTGACGGTCAGCTGGACGGCATAGCCGTTCGGCGAGGGAGCCTGCGAGGTCGGGGTGAGCGTCACGACAGCCGTCGACGGGAAGGCATCGCTCGTCCAGGTCGCGGTCGCCTTGCCGTCGCCGGAGCCGACGGAGCCTGCGGGCGGGGGCGGCGGCGGAGGCGGCGGTTGCACCGGCGTGCCCGACACGACCGGCCCGTCGACGTAGTTGCTGTCGATGTTGATCGAGACTCCGCCCCACGTCTCCTTGTGGCCGCCCTTGTACTGGTGGACACGCTGGTGGTTCGCCCAGACGCTGTCGCTCACGTACGGGTCACCGAAGACGCCTTCGACGCCGTTCCAGTTCGCGATCCAGATCGCGTCGGGCGTCGCGGCGCCGAGCGCGGAAACATCACGAACGGTGGAGGCGGCGCTGCCGTAGACGCCGGGGACGAACCCGTCGGCGCGCAGCCTGTTGACCCAGCCGATGACGAACGACTGCACCGACTTGGTGCACGCCGCGACGCCGACCTTGTACCCCTCCACGTCGGCGTAGATGCGGGCTGCCGGAGGGAAGGCCGAAGCCGCTCGCCTTGCCGGCTGCGTCGTCGGCCGCCGCCGCACCCTGATTCGCGGCGGTGGTCGCATTGGTCGAGATGTGCTGAAGCCCGGATTGGCTGAGGCACGGCGCCTGCAGCCCGACGTACAGCGGCAGCAGGCTCCAACCTGCGGCGAGGGTCGAGGACACCCATGACGCGGACAGGTGGCCGTCGGCGCACGCACGGTTGACCCCACCGAGGTAGATCCCGAGGGCGCGATACGGAGAAGCGCTCCAGGCGGTCAGAGACGCCGTCGCAGGCGCGGTGCAGGCATCGAAGCCGTAGCCGGTGAACACACCCGCCCCGCCCTGCCGCGTCGCGGCCGAGCCGGAGGACGACGCAACCAGCAGTGCGGCGACGAGCGCCACCAGGAAGACCCCACGTCCTCTCACCTCGAAAAGAGTGCCGTGCGGATGTGAAGAAATCGCAAGGCGCACAGGCAGGTAGTGGCTCAGACAGGCGGTCTGCTCGCGCTCGATCGCCCAAGCGATAGGCTCCAGCGATGGACGACGACCGGGCACACGAGCTTCTGCGTTCGGAGCGCGAGCGGATCGAAGGCGCACTCTCTCGGGTCGCACGCGAGGACGACGGCGAGCCCGCTGACGAGTTCGACCCCGCGAACCTCGCCTCGGATCTCTATCAGGACGAGCTCGACGAGACGTTCGCCGATGACCTCGGCCGCCAGCTCGAGGCGGTCGAACGCGCCGAGGCGCGTCTCGCGGCCGGAACCTACGGTCTGTCGGTCGATAGCGGGGAGACAATCCCGGACGAGCGTCTCGAGGCGTTCCCGACTGCCGAGCGAACCGCTGACGAAGAGCGCGCGCGCACCGACCGCTGACGCTCGTTCAGTCCAGGACGACGGCAGGCCGCGGCGCGCGTACGAGCTCGCGCAAGTGCGTCGGCTCGGGGATGGCCGAAATAGAAGCCCTGGGCACTGTGGCATCCGAGCCCACGCACGACCTCGTGTTGAGCCGGGGTCTGGATTCCCTCGGCAACGAGGTTGAGACCGAGGGCGTTGCCGAGATCCACGATTCCCTTCAGCAGCACGAGGTCGGCCGTTCCGGAGTCGATCGTGTCGGTGAAGCTGCGGTCGATCTTCACGATGTCGACCGGGAACCGCTGCAGGTAGGAGAGCGAGGCGTACCCGGTGCCGAAATCGTCGAGCGCCAGGAAGATGCCGATCTCCTTCAACGCGGCGAGCCGCTGTTCGGTGTGCTCGCCCGAGGCGAGCAGAACGCTTTCGGTCAGCTCGAGCGTCAGACAGCGCGGCGGGAATCCCGATTCGCTCAGCGCGGCCTCGACGTCGCCGACGAAGTCGGGGTGCTGTAGCTGCCGGGCGGAGACGTTTACCGCCATGGCAACCTCGCGACCCATCTCGTGCTGCAGCATGGCGCCGTAACGGCAGGCCTCGGCAAGCACCCACTTGCCGAGCGGAACGATGAGTCCCGACTCCTCCGCCAGCGGGATGAAATCGAGCGGTGCGACCTCTCCTTCGGTCGGGTGCTGCCAACGAAGCAGCGCTTCGTACCCGGCGATCTCGTACGCCGCGAGGTCGATCACGGGCTGGTAGTCGAGCGTGAACTGACCGAGCTCGACGGCCTCGCGCAACTCGATCACGCGCCGCGACCGCTGCACCGCCGCCGTGTCGAGGGCCGGGTCGTAGAAGGCGTAGCCGACATCCTGCTGCCCCTTCGCGCGGTACATCGCGGCGTCGGCCTCCTGCAGCATGGCGTCCACTTCGGAGCCGACCGAGATACCGATGCTGGCGGTCACGGAGAGCTGCCCTCGGTCGAGCACGATCGGGGCGCGAATTGCGTCGAGCACGCGCTCGGCCACACGTACCGCCTCTGCGGGCTCCACGATCGACGGGATCACGATCGCAAACTCGTCGCCGCCCAGACGAGCGGCCGTGTCGCCCGCGCGCAGCGTGTCCTGAATGCGTTCGCCGAGCGTGGCCAGCACGAGGTCGCCGACATCGTGTCCCCACCGGTCGTTGACATTCTTGAAGTCATTCAGGTCGAAGAAGAGCAGGGCTGTCTGTTGAGTCGGCTGCTTCCGGATCGCAACGGTGTGCTGCAGCTGCTCGTGGAAGAAGGCGCGGTTCGCGAGCCCGGTCAGCGCGTCATAGAGAGCGAGCTGCCGAAGCTGGTCCTGCGCCTCGCGTTCGGCGGTGATGTCGAGCAGGTACCCCTGGAGGTAGAGCGGACTGCGGTCGTCATCGAACACGATCACGCCCTCGTCACGAACCCAGACAACGCGGCCGTCACGGGCAATCAGGCGGTACTCGATGCTCAGAGGCTGATGGCGTCGCATGTGTCCGCGCGTGCGTGGCAAGGACACGGTCTCGATCGTCCGGGTGCAACGTGCGCACGAAGAGATCACCCTCGGCAAGCCACTCCGCGGGCGTGTAGCCGAGCAGCGACTCGACCTGCGGGCTCGTGAAGATGTTCGAGCTCGCCGCATCCAGTGCGTCGACGTAGACGACGAGGGGCAAGTGCTCGACGAGCGTCCGGTACCGGCGGGCGACATCGTCGTAAGCGATCGCGTCGGCCAGGGCCGACGCGCCGTTGCCGCGGCACTGCTCCACCGCGACTGAATCGACATCCGGCAAGACCGCTCCCCTCCCCCGCATGGGGGATCCCGTCGTCGTCACGTGCCTCGGCGACAAGCACCGTTGGCGGGGCATGACCAGTTGCCACAGCCGCCTCGTTCGTGTCAGCCGGCGCGATACGCGACCTCCTCCCGACGTCCCGAGGCGGCCGAGCGCAGAACGGCGTCGCAGACCTCGGCCGCGCGATAGCCGTCCTCGAACGTCGCGCCGTGCGGCGCGATCTCGTTACCGTTCGCGATCGCATCGAGCAGATGATGGATCTCGTGCACAAAGGTGTGCTCCCAGCCGATCATGTGCCCCTCGGGCCACCACCATTCCCAGAACGGATGGTCAGGCCGCGAGACGAGGATCGTGCGAAAGCCGCGTGTCCCCTCTGAGAACTGCAATTCGTTCAGTCGCTCGAGGTCGAAGACGAGCGAGCCCCTTCGAGCCGTTGATCTCCCAGCTCAGCGCGTTCTTCCGCCCCGCCGCGAACCGTGTGGCCTCGATCGTCCCGACTGAGCCGCCCGCGAAGCCGACCACCGCCTCGAACGCATCATCGACTTCGCGCCCAGGAAAGAACGTGCGGGTCTCGGCTGACACGGTGGTGATTTCCCCGACGAGATAGCGCGCGAGGTCGATCACATGCGCGCCGAGATCGCCGAGCGCGCCGGAGCCGGCGGCGTCGGCGTGGAAACGCCAGGCGTCGTCGGTGGTCGTGCCCCACTCCTGGAGGTAGCGCCCGCGGAAGTGCTGGATCTCACCCAGCTCGCCGGCTTCGATCAGCTGCCGCGCCAGCCGGACCGCGGGAACGAACCGATAGTTGAACGCCGTCATGTGCTTGACGCCGGTCGCCGTCACGCGTTGCCAGATCTCGTAGCTCTCGTCCGCCGTCCGACCGAGCGGCTTTTCGCAGAAGACGTGCTTGCCCGCTTCCGCCGCGGCGATCGTCGGCTCAGCGTGCAGATTGTTCGGCCCGCTGTTGTCGAACAGCTCGACCTCGGAATCGCCGACGAGCGCGCGCCAGTCACCGACGTGACGCTCGAAACCGTAACGTCGTGCTGCTTCGGTGACCGCCGCTTCATCGCGCCCGGCAAGCGACACGAGGCGCGGCATGAGCGGCGGCGGCCAGGTCATATAGGCGAGCTTGCGGTACGCATTCGCGTGCGCCTTGCCCATGAACGCGTAGCCGAGCATCCCGATCCCAATCGGACGCACCTCCGCCTCCGACCTTCCGGTTGCCTGCACACCGATGCCCCCACTCATCCGTCCGCCTTCTGCATCGCCGCGTCGAATGCGATCTCCGACGGAGCGAAGTCGGTGCGGCGGACGAACGCAAGCGAGTCAGGCGCTCCCCAGTCGCGATCCATGCCGCTGTCCTCCCATTCGATCGAGAGCGGCCCTTGGTACCCGATGCGGTTCAGAGCGCGGAAGAAGCTCTCGAAGTCGACGTCGCCGTGCCCGGGCGAGACGAAATCCCAGCCACGTGCTTCCTCGCCGAAGTTGAGATGGGAGCCGAGAATGGATCGTCGTCCGTCGAGACGCTTGCGCGAGTCCTTGACGTGAACGTGGTAGATGCGCTCTGGGAACTCGAGCGCGAACTGTGCGGTGTCGAGCCCCTGATGCGCGAAGTGGCTGGGATCGAGGTTGATCCCGAACGCCTCACGATTGTCGATCGCGTCCAGTGTCTTACGCGTCGTTACGAAGTCGTAGGCGATCTCTGTCGGGTGCACTTCCAGGCCGAAGCGCACGCCCTCGGCGTCGAAGACGTCCAGGATCGGCCCCCAGCGCTCGGCAAAGTCCTTGTAGCCGCGCTCGATCGCGGCGAAGTCGTTGGGCGGGAACGAATAGATGAGGTGCCAGATCGACGACCCGGTGAAACCGTTGACCTGCGACACCCCGAGTTGGGCCGCGGCACGCGCGGTGTCCTTCATGCGCTCGGCAGCCCGCGTCCGC
Source organism: uncultured Thermoleophilia bacterium (assembly GCA_963817765.1). Taxonomy (GTDB): domain Bacteria; phylum Actinomycetota; class Thermoleophilia; order Gaiellales; family Gaiellaceae; genus PALSA-600. Next base: position 173,403 of record CAWFPX010000004.1, read on the forward strand.
ACTCCTTCTGGTTCGCCGTCGCCATAGACCTCGGGCGGGAGGATCGCTCGGTGGCGATCGTCGATCGGGTCGCACACAGCCTGGCCGACGAGATGCGCACCGATCGCCCACACGCCGAGACCGTGCGACGCGAGCAATTCGCGGCGGTTGCGCGTGTAGCCGTTGTCGGCGATCGCCTTGTCGACCTCGAAGTGATCACCCCAGCAGGCGAGCTCGAGGCCGTCGAACCCCCAGCCGGCACAGCGCGCGGCGAGGTCGGCAAGCGGGAGGTCGGCCCATTGGCCGGTGAACAACGTGCACGGACGCGCCATCAGCTCTCCTTGGTGTCGTAGGAATCCCCACTGGGCGATCCTACGATGCTTTAGGTTTGTCGAGATGGGGCTTTCGCCGGAGCTGGTCGAACGGTTCGCGGCAGCTACCGCAACGATCCGCGAGCCCGAGCAGCTGCGGACCTACGAGTGCGACGGGCTAACGGGCCGGCGCGTGGTCCCCGCACTCGTCGTGCTCCCGGTTAGCGCGGCAGAGGTTCAAGCGGTGGTGCGGATCTGCAACGACACGGACATTCCCTTCGTCGCGCGCGGTGCCGGCACCGGCCTCTCCGGCGGCGCGCTGCCGGTGGCCGACGGAATCGTCATCTCCCTGGCGCGCATGAACCGCGTGCTCTCGATCGACATCGACGCCGGGGAAGTCGTCGTCGAGCCGGGCGTGACGAATCTCGACGTGACCCGCGCCGTCTCGAACGAAGGGTTCTACTACGCGCCCGACCCATCGTCGCAACAGGTGTGCACGATCGGCGGCAACGTTGCCGAGAACTCCGGAGGAGCGCATTGCCTCAAATACGGCTTCACGGCCAACCACGTGCTCGCGGCAGAGATTGTCCTGCCCGACGGCGAGCTCGTCGAGCTCTCGGTGTGGGACGACGGCCCCGACCTCCTCGGCGCGTTCGTCGGCTCCGAGGGAACGCTTGGGATCGCGACGAAGCTGACGCTGCGCGTACTGGCTATGCCGCAGACCGTGCGAACGCTGCTCGCTGGCTTCGCGCACACGGATGACGCAGGTCGCGCCGTGTCAGGAACGATCGCCGCGGGCGTCCTTCCCGCTGCGATCGAGATGATGGATGCGATCACGATCGAAGCGGCGGAGGCTGCCGTCGGCGCCGACTACCCGCCCGGCTGCGGCGCGGTGCTGATCATCGAGCTCGACGGAAGGGTCGCCCAGGTCGAGCACGATCTCGCAGTTGTGGAGCGTCTCTGCCGGGAGGCGGGCGCCGTCGAGATCCGCATCGCCTCCGACCCGGCCGACCGCGCGTCGGTCTGGCGCGGCCGGAAGGCCGCATTTGCCGCCATGGGACGCGTGAGCCCTGACTACTACGTTCAGGACGGTGTTGTTCCGCGCACGAAGCTCCCCGAGGTGCTGCGACGCATCGACGAGCTGTCGCGGGAGCACGGGCTTCGCGTCGGGAACGTCTTCCACGCGGGAGACGGCAATCTCCACCCGCTCGTGTTGTACGACGCGCGAATCGAGGGCCAGGCCGAGCGTGCCGAGCTACTCGCCGGCCGCATTCTCGAAGCGTGTGTCGACGCTGGTGGATCGATCACCGGCGAGCATGGCGTCGGCACCGACAAGGCGTGCGCGATGCCGCTGATGTTCAGCGAAGAGGATCTCGCGGTGATGAAGCGTCTGCGCAGCGCGTTCGACCCGGCCGGGCTCGCGAACCCGGGCAAGCTCTTCCCCACCCCGCGTCTCTGCGGCGAGGTCCCGGGACCCTATCGCGTGCACCCGCTCGAACTGGCGGGGCGTGCAGAGCGTTTCTAGGCCCGGAGTCGTCGAGCACGAGCCCGGCGATCTGACGTGCATCGTCGACGGATCGCTTCGACTCTCAGCGCTCCAGACCGCGCTCGGGCGCCACGGGCAGCGGTTCTCGCTCGACCCGCCCGGCGACCCGACGCTCGCGGAGTGCCTGCTGCAGGACCTGTCGGGGCCCTTGCGGCATCGCTTCGGGACCATGCGCGACCTCGTGATCGGGGTGAGCGTCGTGCTGCCGGACGGAACGCGGGCGCACTCTGGCGGCAAGGTCGTGAAGAACGTCGCCGGGTACGACCTCGGCAAGCTCTACTGCGGCTCGGCCGGCAGGCTCGGAATGGTCGAGCAGCTCGCGTTGCGGCTCCATCCTCAGCCCGGCAGCGGCCACAACCGTGGCGGTCGGCGCCGAGCGGTGGGGGAGCTGCACCGGTCGGGACTCATGCCGAGTGCAGTCGACATCCTCGCCGACCAGATGTTCGTCCTCTTCGAGGGAGCGCCACAGGCGGTTGCCGAGCAGGCCGCCGTTCTCGGCGGTGAGCCCGTCGAGCCGTGGGCGGAAGTCGGCGAGTTGCAGGCGCGGCTGCCCGGCCGCCGCCGCTGGGACGGTCGGCCTGCAACGCTCGTTCGACCCGGACCTCGTGTGGCCTACAGCGAGGACGCGGCGCCGACGATGTGGAGCCCGCTGGCCGAGCGGGTGTTGGAGGCGCTGTGCAACCGGAGCTGATCGCCGACTGCGTCCACTGCGGGTTCTGTCTCCCGTCGTGCCCCACCTACACGCTGTGGCACGAGGAGATGGACTCGCCGCGCGGCCGGATCTATTTGATGAGCGGTCTCGTCGACGGTTCACTCGATCTCACCGACACTGTCGTCGAGCACTTCGATCGCTGCCTCGGCTGCATGGCCTGCGTCCCTGCCTGCCCGTCGGGAGTGCAGTACGACCGGTTGATCGAATCGACCCGCGCCCACATCGAGGAGCACAAGCGGCGCGGCGTCGGAGAACGGCTGCTGCGCCGCCTGATCTTCGAGGTGTTCCCGCACCGGCGGCGGCTCCGTGCCGCGTTGCTCCTCCGTCGGCTGCCAGCACCTGGGCCGTTGCGGCCGCTCAGCCGCGTTGCGCCGCCGTGGACGAGCACCGTGTGGCCGCCCGTCCATCTGCCTGGCCCGGGACCGCGCGTCGCGCTTGTTGCCGGTTGCGTGCAGAGTGTCGTCTTCGGTGACGTCAACGCTGCAACGGCACGCGTCCTCGCGGCGGACGGTTTCGACGTGCATGTTCCACGAGCACAGGGATGTTGCGGCGCCTTGCACGCGCACGCGGGACGGCTTGAAGAAGGACTCGCACGTGCTCGCGAGCTGGAACGCTCGCTGCAAGGTTACGACGCCATCGTCACGAACGCCGCCGGCTGCGGCTCACACCTGAAGGACCACGGCGACAGCCCGTGTCGTCGACGTCTCCGAGCTACTGGCCGAGGCGCCCACACCCGCGAAACGCCATCCGCTACCGATCACTGTCGCCTTCCAGGATTCGTGCCACCTGAAGCATGCGCAGCGCCTCGCCGATGAGCCACGAGCTGCGCTGCGCGCGATCCCGGGCCTGACGATCCTGGAGCCGGCCGAGCAGGATCTCTGCTGCGGCAGCGCGGGCATCTACAACCTCGTGCAGCCGGAGGCGGCCGCCGAGCTCGGCGAGCAGAAGGCGCGCCGTGTGCTCGCGACGGAGCCCGACGCGTACGCGAGCGGCAACCCCGGTTGCCTGGTGCAGGTGACCGCAGCGCTCCGCCGAGCCGGCCGACCGCTGCCGGCGTTCCATCCGATCGAGCTGGTCGATGCGTCGATCCGCGGCCTCGATGCGCAGGCCCTCCTCACGACCGCACGGCGCTAATGCGAACCGCCGCCCCGGCGCACTTCCGGCACACTCGCGTGCGCGTTTCGAGGCGGTGTCTGACACCGGACTTTTCCTGGCGCAGAGCCGGGTTGGGGAGAGAACATCGCAGTTTCGTGCCGGTGTCTGACACCGGCCGTGGCCCCTCGGGACGCAGCTAGCGGAGCGACGCCCAGGGCTCTTCGCCCGAGACGTCGACGAGGTCGTAGCCGCCCTCGCCCAGGGACGGGCCGATGACGACCTGGAGGTGCGCCGTCTCCTCGCCGTCGTTGTACGACGCGTGGACGACTCCGGCGTCGAGGTAGACCGAGTCGCCCACTGCGAGTGTCGACGACTCCCGCTCGATGAACTGAGTGACGCTCCCGCGCTTGATGATGATCATCTCGTCCTGGCCGTCGTGACGGTGGAAGGCATGTCCTTCGCCGGGCTCGAGCGTCACGTCCATCACGACGAGCTGCTTCGAGCCCGTGTTGGCCGGGCGACAACGCCAGCCGATGGTGCCCCAGTCGAACTGCTCCTGCTCAATGTGATTTAGCGGCCGTCGTAGGCGGCGAGGGCGCGTGCGGGGCGGCCGGTGAGGGTGTTGAGCAGGATGCCGAGGGTGAGGGCGAGGATGCGTTGGGCGATCCGGACGGCGAGCCCGGCGGGTGTTTTCGCGAGGTGTTGCTCGAGCCGCATCTGGCCTTTGAGGTTCGCGAAGACGCTCTCGATCACGAGCCGGGTCGAGGCGAGCGCGCGTTCGCGGTCGATGTTGGCGGCGGTGCGGGTCTTGTCGGGGGTGAGCAGGCAGGTGCCGTCGGCGGCGAGCCGCTCGTGGTAGGCGCGGCCCCAGAAGCCCTTGTCGGCGATCACGACCTCGGCTCGGGGTGCCGGTGAGCAGGTCGGCGAGCGGCTCGTACTCCTTCTCGTTTGCCGGGCACGATCGTGTAGCCGAGCGGCAGCCCGCGCTCGGTCGGTCAACAGGACGAGCCGGACGCCCCAGACGAAGCGGTGCTGTGACTTCGCGTAGCCGTAGCGGGCGAAGCCGGCGAACTCGGCTTCGCTGCTGGCAGCCGGGGTAGTTGGCGACCGCGAGCTGGGTGCCGTCGGCGAGTCGGACGCCGCCGGTGTCGAGCCAGCGCGCGAGCTGCTGCTGCACGATGCGAGATCAACTCGACCAGGCCGCGCAGCCGGCGGTTGTACTGCGACTGGTCGGGCAGATGCGGAAACCAGCCCGGCAGCACCCGCTCGACCAGGCCGAGGAACTGCCGGTCGAGCTGATCCCGATCGCCGCCTGGCAGACCGCCAACGCGACCAGCTCCGCGTCGCTGATCAACGCCGGCCGGCCGCCGCGGGCAGGGACCGGATACTCGTCAGCGAAGACATACGCCTGCAACGACAAGGGCTTCCAGATCCGTCATCTCGAGCTCCAATCTCGAGGGGACACAGGTCTGGAAGCCCTTCGTCTTCAACCGAGCGGGTCCCTGCGCGACCCGCCCGACTTTCACATACATCCGACTGCTTGACGAAGGTGCTCATCGCGATCTCTCCTCCTGTGAGTGAACGGGTATCGACTTGAAGCGCCGCATGTTCTCGGTCATCGCGACCTCTGTTGGCAGCCGCTCCATCGAGGACGCGCCGAAGAACCCGACGACTCCTTCTGTCTGCGCGATCACGTACGCGGCGTCGTCTGGCTCGGCGATCGGGCCGCCGTGGCAGAGCACGAGGATGTCCGGGTTGACACGTTTGGCCGCATCGTGCATCGCCTGAATGAGCGGTACGCACTCATCGAGGGTCTTCGCCGTCGAGGCGCCGATCACACCACCGGTGGTGAGTCCCATGTGCGGAACGAGCACGTCGGCGCCGGCCTCCGCCATCGCGGTCGCGTCGTCAGGATTGAAGACGTACGGAGCGGTCAGGAAGTCGCGCTCGTGCGCGATCCTGATCATGTCGACCTCGAGGCCGTATCCCATCCCGGTCTCCTCCAGGCCGACGCGGTACGTCCCGTCCATCAGCCCGACCGTGGGAAAGTTCTGCACGCCGCTGAAGCCGATGCGCTGTAGCTCGTCGAGGAAGACCGGCATCAACCGGAACGGGTCGGTGCCGCAGACACCCGCGAGAACCGGCGTCCCCCGCACGACCGGCAGCACTTCGCGCGCCATGTCGACGACGATCTCGTTCGCGTCGCCGAACGGCATCAACCCGGCCAACGAGCCCCTCCCGCCCATCCGGTAGCGACCACTGTTGTAGATGATGATCAGGTCTGCACCGCCCGCCTCGGCGAGCTTCGCGGACAGCCCCGTGCCGGCACCGGCGCCGATGATCGGCGCACCGGCGGCAACCTGCGCGCGCAGACGCGCGAGCGCTTCCTCGCGAGTCACGACGCCCCCTGGATCAGCTCGTGCAGGCGGTCGGCCATTGCAATCGCAAACGCGTCGTCGTTGATCTCCTCCGGCCGTTCATGCAGCTCGACGCCCTCGGCGAGCGTTTCCTTCAGGCCCGCGACGAGTGCCGCGTCCGCTTCGGGATCGTAGAACGGCTGACCGGGCACATCGATCATCGAGAGGCCGCCGAGTGGGACGAACACCGCCGTTCGGCCGGTCGCTGCCGACAGCTTCCGACCGATCGTGCGACCGAGCTCGCTGCACTCGGCGGCCGTCGTCCGCATCAGCGTCACCGTCGGGTTGTGCACGTACAGGTTCCGGTCGGCGAACGCCGCAGGCACGCTCTCGCGCGGCCCGAAGTTGACCATGTCAAGGGCGCCGAGGGAGACGACCTGGGGCAGGCCGGCCGCACCTGCCGCTTCGAGCCGCTCCGGTCCCGCAGAGAGCACACCGCCGACGAGCTCGTCTGCGAGCTCGGTCGTCGTCGCGTCGAGGACACCCACCAGGAAGCCACCCTTCGCAAGCGCCTCCATCGACTGCCCACCCGCGCCGGTTGCGTGGAAGACGAGCACCTCGTACCCATGCTCCTCGAGCCGGGCGCGCGCCGTCGTGACACACGGCGTCGTGACGCCGAACATCGTCGCGGCGACGAGCGGCTTCTCCGTGACGGTCGCCACCACCGACTCGACCATGCCCACGATCGCGCCGGCCGCGTTCGCCATGATCCGCGCTGACACGCGGTTGACACCCGCGATGTCGACGACTGAGTACATCATCGTGACGTCAACTGCCCCCACATAGGGCCGCGTGTCGCCTGAGGCGACCGTTGAGACGAGTAGCTTCGGCACGCCGACGGGCAGCGCGCGCATCGCCCGCGCTGCGATCGAGGAGCCGCCGGAGCCGCCGAGCGCGAGAATCCCGTCGAGGCGTCCGGCGGCGAAGAGCCCCAGGACGACCGACTCTGCCCCCGCGCCCATCGCTGTTACTGCTTCGCCGCGATCGCCCGCCGTGGCAAGCGCATCTGTGTCGGAGCCGGCCGCGCGCGCGACGTCGCCGCGGCTCACGTCGGGCTCGATCCCAACCGGCTCGTTCACGCCGGCATCGACAACGACAACGTCGACGCCCCGCGCGATGAGCCGCTCGCGCAAGAATGCGTACTCGGCGCCCTTTGTGTCGAGCGTGCCGACGAGCACGACCGTCGGCACTACGCGCGCTCCGCGAGCGGCTCGACTCCGAGGTAGCGCCGTTGGAGCTCCATGTTCGTCGAGAGCTCGGCCGCGGTCGTCTCGGCGGCGATCGAGCCTGCGACCATCACGAGCTGCCGATCGGCGATCGCGGTCGCCATGCCGAGGTTCTGCTCGATCAGCAAGATCGCAAGGCCTTCCTGCTCGAGCGTCCGGAACGTCTCGACCAGCTGCTCGATGATCGAAGGCGCGAGTCCCTCTGAGGGCTCGTCCATGATCAAAAGGCTCGGGTTCGTGATCAGCGCTCGCCCGATCGCGAGCATCTGCTGCTCGCCGCCGGAAAGCTGGGCACCACCGTTGCGGCGCCGCTCGGCAAGCCGCGGGAAGAGCTCGTAGATGCGGCCGACTGTCCAGCGTTTCGCTCCATCGCGGCGACCGGCGAGCATCCGCAGGTGCTCGTCGACCGACAGTGACGGGAAGAGGCGGCGGCCCTGCGGGACGTAGCCGATGCCCAGCTTCGCGATCTTGTACGAGGGACGGCCGACGAGCTCGGTGCCGCGGTAGCGAATCGAGCCGGTCACCCGGGCCGGCGGGATCCCGACGATCGCGTTGCACAGGGTGGTCTTGCCCATGCCGTTCCGCCCGACCATCGCGGTTGCTCCACCGGTGATGTCGAACGAGACCTCCTCGAGCGCCTGTGCGGTGCCGTAGAACGCGTTCACGCCTTCGACTGCGAGGACCGGCGCGGCTTCAGTCATCGCCTGCGTTCCCCCGACCGAGGTAGAGGTCGTGCACCGTCTGGTTGGCCCGGATCTCCGCCGGGGTTCCCTCGACGATCACGCGGCCGTCGTGCATCATCGTGACGCGGTCGGCGACACGAAGTGCCACGTCCATGTCGTGCTCGATGATGATCAAGGTGATCGATGGGTCGAGACCGAGCAGCAGCTCGGTGAGTGCCACCCGCTCGCCGCGCGACAGGCCGGAGGCCGGCTCGTCGAGCATCATCAGTCGCGGGTTCGATGCACGTGCCATCGCGACTTCGAGCTGGCGCTGCTCCCCGTGCGACAGCGAGCCGACGAGCGACTGCTCACGACCAGCGAGACCAACCGCAGTCGCCAGCTCACGCGAGCGCTCGCGCAGCTCGCCGTCCTGCTTCCGGAGGACCACGGGGCGAAAGTGCCCGCTCCGCACGCCGAGCACCGCGAGGTAGAGATTGTCCTCGACCGTCATGCCGAGGAACGAACGAGACTTCTGGTAGGTCCGCCCCATCCCGAGCTTCGCGCGCGACCGCGAGGGCAGGAGGCTCACTTCCTCACCGAGAAACTCGATCGTCCCGGAACTCGGCGCGACGTCACCCGAGATGACGTTGAAGAGCGTCGTCTTACCGGCGCCGTTCGGCCCAAGAATTGCGCGCCTCTCGCCGTGCGCGACGTCGAGATCGACGTCGCGCACGGCGTGCAGGCCACCGAAGCGCCGACCGATCCCCCGCAAGCGGAGGATCGACTCGGCATCTTCGGCCACGAGCGCTTCCGTCACGCGGCTACTGAGTCACCTTGGGGGCGATCTCCTTGCCCTGCCACGGGAGCTTCCTCTTCACGCACGTCGGGAACGTCCGGCCTGGGGCCGGCGTGCTCGACGAGTACGTGCCGCCGAACGTCTGGTCGACGCTCGGAACCTCACCCACTGTCTTGATCGCCAGCTTGCCGCCCTTCGTGTACAGCTGTTGGTAGAAGACGTTGATCACCGCCTGGCGGTTCTTGTCCAGGTGGAGCGGGCCGTACGGAGTCGCGAGCTTCACCTTCGCAATTGCGGCCTGGAGCTTCTTCTGGCCGCCCGAGATGTCGCCACCGACCGCCTTGAGGCCGGCGAGCAGCCCCCAGGTGTTGACGTAATAGCCGTACGTGAAGGTCGACGACGCCTGTGGAGCGGCTGCTCCGAACGGCGGGATCGTCTTGAAGACCTTCCCGACCTCGGCGTTGTAGGCCTTCGCCGCGGGCGTCGCCAGGTCGCCGGCCGTGCCTGCGCCGCCGACAAGGGCTCCCGAGACGCGAGTGCCGAGCTGCTGGAACTCACCCGGCGTGCCCCAGAACAGGTTGCCGACGAACTTCTTACCGTCGATCGGCCCGTGCGCCTGCTCGTATGCCTTCAGGAACGGGATGAGCCCTGCTCCGCCGACTGCCACGAACGTTCCGTCGACATTCGTCGGCAACTGCTGTGCATACGACGAATAGTCGGTCGTGTTCAGCGGCGGGAACACCCGCTTCGTGATCTTCCCGCCGGCTGCGCAGAAGTCCGTGATCATGCCGGCGGCCGAGGTCCAGCCGAAGCTGTAGTCGTCAGCCACAACGGCGGCGGTCTTCCAGTGCAGCTTGCGGTACGCGATGTCGCCAAGACCGGCGTTCCACATCGCACCGTCACCGTTGAAGCGGAAGAAGTTCGGCGCTCGAACCTTGAGCGTCGTATCCTGCGCTCCCGCGGCACCGTCCACGAACGTCTTGGTCGGATGCTGCTTCGCGTAGTTCGCGATCGCAATCGACTCGTCTCCGGAGAGCGGACCGATCATGATGTCGCACTTCGCCTGCTCACAGATCCGCTTCGTCTCCTTGATCGCGGTGTCGGCGCGGTCGTTCGAGCATCCAACGCCCACGAGCTGCAGCGGATGACCGTTGATGGAGGCGCCCGTCCAGCCGTCACGCGGCTTGTTCGGATTCTTCGCCTTGCCGCCCGCGAACTGCGCCATCGCCGTGACGACGCCTGCGAGGTCCTGGTTGTCGAACGAGCCGAACGCGCCCTGACAGTCGGACATGACTGCGATGCGGATCGGCGTCGCCGAACTGCGGGCGGTCGCACTTGCCGCCGCGAGCGCCATGGCGACGATCACCAGAGCGACGAGCGGCAGAAGCTTCCACCTGCGTTTGAGAGCATTCATTCGGATGCCCTCCTCCTTTCGAACCGTTGGTGTTGGGGGGGTAAATCGGGAACGTGAATCATTGCCGTGACTCAGGCGGTGTCAAGTCCTCCTTTCACGCGCCGGCCTCCGCCTGGCCGACCTCGATCGGAGTTCGACCGGAAGGTGGCCTGCGGCGCCCTAAGAGGAAATCGACCGTGCGCTCCCAGAGGCCGACGAGCCCTCCGGGCGAGACCAGGATGACGACCAGGAAGATCGCCCCGATCAACGTGTTGAATCGCGGCCCGATGAAGCTGATCTGCTGCGAGTAGTTGTTGATGATCACGAAGAACAGCGCGCCGACCCAGGCGCCCTCGATCCGATACAGCCCTCCGACGACCGCGATCACGAGCACGTCGATGGTCGCGCTGAGATCGATCGACGCGGGATCGATGTGGCCGTTCCACCACACGAACAGGACGCCTCCGATCGCTGCGATGAACGACGCGAAACCGAATGCAAGGGTGCGGTGCGCGACGACGTTGTAACCGAGCGAGGACATGCGAATCGGGTCGTCGCGAACCCCTTGCAACGTCATCCCGAACGGGGTGCGGACGATGTAGCGCAGCAGGGCATAAACCGCGAGTGCCGCTCCGAGCGACACGTAGTAGAGACGGTTCTGGTGGGCTGCGACGTTGCCGATTAGTCTCGGCGTCGGGATGCCGCTGATCCCGCCGAAGCCCGAGACATCGGTCACCTGGCCGAACGACAGGTTGGCGATCACCGAGTAGGTGAGCGTGATCATCAGAAAGTAGATGCCGACGCTGCGACTCGCGAGAGCGCCGAAGAGCAGGCCGATTCCGACTGCGATCATGATGGCCGCGACTACTCCCCACCAGGGGTTCCACCCGAGGTTGAGCCCCTTGGTGTTGCCGTTCGTCGTCGCGTTCCCGACGACGAACCCGGCGATCCCGTACACGGCGACCTGCGCGAGCGAGACCATGCCGGCGTAGGCGGAGAGGAAGATCAGGCTCGCCGCGACGATGCCGAGAAACAGCATCTGGGTGAGCAGTGTCCCGACCCAGTACCCCGAGAGATAAAGCGGCGCCGCGAGGGCCGCCACCAGAGCCACGATCCCGACGCCTCGATTGACGTTCCCGATCCTCACGCGGGCCGTCCGAACAGTCCAAGCGGCCGCACCGCGAGCACGATCGCGACCAGCACGAAGGTGAAGATGATCGAGTAGTAGGTGTAGTTCTCCGGCAGGTACGCCGCCGAGAAGTTGGTCGTCAGCCCGAGCAGGAGCGCACCGATTGCTGCACCACCCAGCGAGCCCATGCCGCCGATGATCACGACGACGAGGGAGTAGAGCAGCCAGTTTGCATCGACCCCTGGCGCGAGGCTTGCGAACGAGCCGCCGATCACGCCGCCGAACCCCGCGAGTGCACAGCCGACGACGAAGGCGAGCGCGAATGTGAGCTGGATGTTGATCCCGAGGGCCGAGACCATCGCGCGATCGTCGACGCCGGCCCGGATCACCATGCCGGTCCGCGTGCGCTTCAGCCAGAGCCACAGGCCAACGCCGATCGCGATGGCGATCGCGAGGATCACGAGCCTCGTCTCGGTGTACTGAATACCCTGCACGCGCACGTTGACGAAGGTGTCCCAGTTGCGCGGCCACGCAATGTCCTCGGCGACGCCGCCGAAGTGCGCGAGCATCTGGTCGGCGAGGATGATCGCGATCGCGATCGAGATCAGCGCCTGACGGAGGTCCTGGCCCTGGTTCCAGCGCAGGAACGCCTGCTGCATCACGAGCCCCATCGCGGCGACCACGAGCGTCGCGACGATCGCCGGCACGATCCAGTTCGTGAGGTTGATCTGGTCGCTCGAGAGCCCGAACGAGCCACCCTCGCCGACGATGCCGCGCTGCAGCTTCAGCGCGACGTAGCCGCCGAACAGGAAGAGCGCGCCGTGCGCCATGTTGACGACACGCATCAGTCCGAAGATGAGGGTGAACCCGCTGGCGACGATGAAGTAGAGCGCCGCCGCGGTGACGCCGTTCAGGACCGTGATCAGGAAGTCCTTCGGATCGTGGATGGCCGACCCGAACGACGTCGCCCATTTTCCCGTCGTCGGCGCGAAGAAGAGCACCCAGAGCGCAGGCGTGATCACGAGGATCGCGAGGAGGACCCAGCCGATGATCAGGAGGACGCGGCGGCGCAGGGCATGCGTACGCGCGTGGCGGGACGGCGAGACCGGGCGCGCCGGACCGAGAGCCGTATCGGTCAAGCCGCGCTGCCCTCGAGATAGAGCACCGCCCGGCCGACTCGGGCGTCTGCTCGATGTGCTCGGACAGCCGCCTCAGGGTCGGGTAGCGCGACCGGTCGAGCGTGTCGGCGTCGGGCCAGTTCAGCTCGATCAGGTTCCCGGCCGGGTCGCGGAAGTAGAGCTGCACCTGGCCCGACGGAAGCTCGACGAGCTCGGCGCCCCACTCGGCCGACGCATGCGTCGACACGGCCTCGTAGGCCGCATCGAAGTCGTCGATCGTGAGCCCGATGTGGTGGCGGACCGGCGGCGTGCGTTTTCTTCGAGGAAGAGGTGGAGTTGCAAATCACCAACGCGGAGCCACTGCACCGGTGTCGCGAAGATCGGGGTGGCGATCCGCTCCATCCCGAAGAGCGTCTCGTAGAACCGCGTCGATTCCTCGAGATCGACCGCCGAGATGCTGACGTGGTTGATCCCGGTCGCTCGCACGGCGCGAGTCTCCCGGGTTTCGCGCGATAGGTCAAGTGCGCACCAAACCACTTAGTCGCGATAGGTTCTGACTATGAACTTTCGCCAGCTCGAGTGCTTCATCGCGGTGGTCGACGAAGGCTCCTTCACGCGCGCGGCGCGGCGGGTCGGCATCGCCCAGCCGTCGCTCTCACAGCACATCAAGGCGCTCGAGGAGGAGCTCGAGGGAGCGGTGCTCGACCGCCTGCCCCGCGGCGTGTCGCTCACGCCGGCCGGCCGCGCGCTGCTGCCCGAGGCGCGGCTCGCCGTGCGCGCCCTGGAACGAGGCTGGCAGAGCGCACGTTCTGCGCTCGCGCTCGAGCTCGGCGAGCTCGAGATCGCGACGGTGCTCTCGATGGCGGTCGGCGTGCTGCCTGCGCACATCGGGGTGTGGCACGAGCGGCACCCGAACATCTCGATCCGCATCCACGAGTTCAGGCACCGCAACCTCCTCGAGGACGCGGTCGAGCAGGGCGTCGCGGACTTCGCGGTCGGCCCGAGGCCGCTGCGCCGCTGGGACGGCCCACTCGAGACGGTCGCGTGGGAGGAGTTCGTCCTCGTCGTCGCGAGCTCCGACCCACTCGCCGCGCTGGACGACGTTGCGCTCGCGGACCTGCGCGACCGCGAATGGGTGCTCTACCACCCCGATCACGGCCTCGCCGGAATCGTCGACGAGATCTGCCGCGGCGCCGGGTTCCGCGCGCGGGGAACGGTCCGCACCTCGCAGGCCGAAGGCGCGGTGCGGCTCGCGGCCGTCGGGGTCGGAATCGCGCTCGTGCCCGACAACATCGTCAGCTCGGGAATCGACTGTGCCGTCCTCCGGTTCCGGCCACGGCTGATCCGCGACGTCGCCGTGTACGCGCGGAGCGACTGGTCGCCGACCGCGGCGGCGTTCGTCGACGTTCTCCGCTCGAAGCCGCGGCCGCGCCCGAAAGACGCGGTGTCGATCGAGCTCTGACCGCTCTCTACGATGCACGCCGTGCGGCACCTCGCTCTCCTCCCGCTCGCTGCCATCGTCCTCGCCGGCTGCGGCGGGTCGTCGCACGCCACGGTCACCGCGGCGATCGATCGGCGACGACAACGACTGGCTACGGCCCACTCCGCGCCGAGCTTCGCGACGGCGCGGGCCCGGACAACGACCGCCGGCCCAGTCGACTTCACGCTCGCGATCAAGGCGGACGTCGGCGGTGGGACGGTCACGGCCGAGGAGACCGGCGTCGCTGCGTTCGTCGGCCGGCGCGCGCACCTCTACAAGCAGATCCCCGGTTCAACCGGTGCCCGAGGAGCTCGTCCTGATCGGGCCGCTCACCTACACGAACGCAAACGTCAAGGCGGCGCTCGCAGACCCCACGGTCAAGCCGTGGACGAAGCTCGATACGCGACGACTCACGGCCAAGGCGCGGCGGACGCAGCCCGACGAGCTCGCCCACGTCCTGGCTCCGGCCTACCTCGCCGACGGCGTCGCCGTCGCCAAGCCCGACGGCAGAGCGGCGAACGGAACGACACGCTTCACCGGCGTGGTCGATCCGGCGCGCCTCGCCCGCCGCGTGCCGCGCAGCGGTGCGGCCGGCGATCCTGACGGCGGTCAGCAACGACTATGCGGCGAAACCCTTCCCGGCGACGTTCTGGCTCGACGACCAGGGCCGCATTCGCCGCGTCCGCGTCGTCTACAAGACCCCGCAAGGGACGCGGATCACAGTCGACACGTCGTATACCAGCTTCGGCTCGAAGGTCGACGTCACGCTGCCCGCAGCGGGCGACATCAAGGACATCAGCCCGTAAGCGGCGCGCTCCCAGGCGAGAGCCGCGGCGAGCACGACCTCGTCGCTCGGAGCGATGAACTGGAGGTCGCCGATCGCGATCGCGGCCCAGCCGAGCACGTTGAACGGCCGCAGGAACGCGGTAGCGGGAATCCGAATGTCGAGCTCGTCGCAGTCGACCGGCGGCAGCTCGACGCCGAGCACCGGCGCGACGTAGAGATCGACGTCGGGCTGGCAACGCGCGCCAGACGCGGACCGACTGCGCGGGCGCGCGTCGACCTCGACCGGGTCGACCTCCTGCGCGAGCTCGAGCTTCGCGCGGACGTTTTCGCCGTACTCATCGGCGCGAGCAGGAAAGGTCGCGCGGTGCGCGTGCGCGGCTTCGTGGAAGAAGAGCGGCCAGGTGTCGTCCGGCGGCTCCGGGATCGACGCCTCGACGACGCGTGCCCCGAGGGCCTCGAGCCGCTCGACGTATGCCTCCGCGGCACGGTTCTCGGGCAGGGCCGGGCCGCCGACGGACGGAGGCCGCGTGAGCAGACCGACGACGAGGCCGTCGAGGCGAGGCTCCGGCAGTGGCGCCTGCGGCGAGGACCGACCACATCGTCGCGACCTCGGCGACGCTCGTCCCCATCGGCCCGACCGTGTCGAACGACGCGCAGAGCGGGAACACACCGTCGACCGGGATCCGGCCCCAGCTCGGCTTCAGCCCGACGACACCGCAGCACGCGGCGGGCAAGCGGATCGAGCCGCCGGTGTCCGTGCCGATCCCGATGTCGCACAGGCCGGCGGCGAGCGCGGCGGCGTTCCCGCCGGAGGAGCCGCCGGTCGTCCGGCCCGGGTGCAGCGGATTCTGCACCGTTCCGTACCACGGGTTCTGGCTCGTGACACCCCAGGCGAACTCGTGCAGGTTCGCCTTGCCGACGACGACGGCGCCGGCTGCGACGAGCCGCTCGACGGCGCTCGCGGTGCGCGTCGGAACGTGATCTGTGTAGATCTGCGAGCCGTAGGTCGTGCGAATCCCGGCGGTGTCGATCAGATCCTTCACGAGCAGCCGCCGCCCGTGCAACGGGCCGGGCAGCGCGGGCACCGACTCCACCGCCGTGATCACGGCGTTGAACGCGTCGGTCATCGGCCCGGCTCGAGCGCGGCCGCGCGGATCGCGCTGAGCGTCGTCCGCGGCGTGATCGCCTCCGGATCGATGCGGAGCGCGAGCACCGCCGGGCGACCGGACTCGAGCGCGCGCTCGAGCGCCGGCGAAAACTCGTCGGTGCGCTCGACCGTCTCACCGTGCGCGCCGAACGCCCGCGCGTAGGCGGCGAAGTCCGGATTGACGAGATCGGTGCCGACGACGCGACCGGGGAAGTGCCGCTCCTGGTGCATGCGGATCGTCCCGTACATGCCGTTGTCCACCACGATGATCACGATCGGCAGGTCGTACTGCACCGCGGTCGCGAGCTCCTGTCCCGACATCAGAAAGTCGCCGTCGCCCGAGAAGCAGATGACATCGCGGTCCGGGTGCAGCGCCTTGGCCGCGACCGCCGCCGGAACGCCGTAGCCCATCGCGCCGCTCGTCGGCGCGAGCTGGCTCGGATAGCCGTGAAAGCGCCAGAACCGATGCACCCAGACGGTGTGGTTGCCGGCGCCGTTGCAGACGATCGCGTCGGGGACGCGCTGCCGCAGCTGCGCGACGCAGTCGCCCAGGTCGACGGGGCCGGGCATCGGCTCGTGCTGCTGCCACGCCTCGTAGTCGACCCGTGCCTGCGTCGTCGCGTCGCTCCAGCGCGGCTCGACGCGCAGGTCGCGAACCGCCGCGGCGAAGTGCTCCATGCCCGCGAGAATCGGCAGCTCGGCCTGGTAGACGCGCCCGAGCTCCTCCGCGCCGGGGTGCACGTGCACGAGCGTCTGCCGCGGCCGCGGAACGTCGAGCAGCGTGTAGCCGGAGGTGGTCATCTCGCCGAGGCGCGGCCCGACGACGAGCAGCACGATCGGCGTTGCGCACGCGCTCGGCGAGCGACGGGTTGATGCCGATGCCGACGTCGCCGACGTAGCTCGGCGAGTCGTTGTCGATCGCGTCCTGCCGGCGGAACGCGGCCCCGGCGGGCAGTGCATTCGCCTCGAGGAACGTCTGCAGGTCGGTTGCGGCAGCGGGTGTCCAGCCACCGCCGCCGACGATCGCGAACGGCCGCTCGGCGCCGTCGAGCAGCCCGCGCAGCGCGTCGATGTCGGAAGCGGCCGGGCTCGGCTGGATGCGGTGGAACGGCGGGCGCGTCGGGAGCGTCGCTCGACGGCGGCGAGCATGTCCTCGGGCAGCGCGAGCACGACCGGGCCGGGCCGGCCCGCGCACGCGGTCGTGTAGGCGCGCGCGATCAGCTCGGGGATGCGGTCGACGCGGTCGATCTGCGCGACCCACTTCGCAAGCGGCCCGAACATCCGCCGGTAGTCGATCTCCTGGAACGCCTCGCGCTCCTCCTGCGCCGACGACACCTGCCCGATCAGAAGCATCAGCGGCGTCGAGTCCTGAAACGCCGTGTGCACTCCGACCGCCGCCTGGGTCGCGCCCGGGCCGCGCGTGACCATGCAGACACCGGGCCGGCCCGTGAGCTTGCCGTACGCCTCGGCCATGTTCGCCGCGCTCGCCTCGTGCCGGCACGTGATCAGCCGGATCGGCGAGGCGTAGAGACCATCGAGCAGCTCGAGGTAGCTCTCGCCGGGCACGCAGAAGGCGACCTCGGTTCCGTGAACCGCGAGCTGGTCGGCGAGGAGCTTGCCCCCGGTGCGGCTCATACAGCGGGCTCAACAGTGCGGCTCACAACGCATGCTCGAAGTAGACGTGCGCCCGTTGGAGCTTGGGCTTGTCCTCGTCGGCCGGGTCGACGTAGCGAATCGTGCGCTTGCCCTCCCACTCCCGCGGCAGAACGAGCACCCGCACGAAGGCGGTCGCTTCGCTCTCCGACGCCGCGGCGAAGACGGGATCGGGGCCTGTCTCGTACCACCATTCGAACGGGCCGTACTCGCGGGACGAGCCTTCCGTGTCGATCCGGATCCGCCCCTTCAGCAGCACGCGGAGCCCCGGCCCCGGATGCGTGTGCAGATGGGCGACGCTGCCGGGCGGGAAGTCGACCCGGTCGCAGCGCACGAGCCAGTCGCCGTCCTGCGGCCGCTCGCTCAGGTCCCACACGAGCGCGTGCCCGTCGACCGTCGCTGCGCCGAACGTGGCCTGATCGGCGACAACGTCGTAGACGACGCGGTCCCCGGTCCGGTCTCGACGCCGTCGGGATGGTCCGCGAACTGCAGGATCAATGGAAGGTCTGGCCTCCGTCGATCACGATCGACTGGCCGGTGATGAAATCGGACCCCGATCCGCAGAGAAAGACGACGGCGCCGACCACATCCTCGGGCACCTGGTCGCGTTGCAGCGTCCGCGCGGAGATCGAGACGTCGCGCAGCTTCTCGACCACCTCGGGATGCGCTGCGACCCCCGCCGACATCGTGAAGCCCGGTGCGACGCAGTTGACGAGCACCTGGTCCTTCCCGAGCTCCTTGGCAAGCGCGCGCGTCAGGGCGACGATCGCGCCCTTCGACGTGACGTAGTGGAGCAGGAACGGCACGCCGCGAAACGGCGTCCCCGATGAGATGTTGACGATCTTCCCGCCGCCGTTCGCGCGCATGACGGGAACGACGGCGCGGCACATGAGGAACATCGAGGCGACGTTGACGTCCATGACCTTGCGCCACTCCTCGAGCGGAATCTGCTCGAAGGACCGCATCTCGAGCGACGCGTAGAGACCGGCGTTGTTGACGAGGATGTCGACCGTGCCGCAGCGTTCGACGACTTCGTCGACCAGGCGTTGCACGTCGTCCTCGTTCGCGACGTCGGCGGTGATGCCGATCCCGCCTTCGAATGCGGCCGCGACTTCGTCGGCGCCCTGCAGATCGGCGACCACGATCCGTGCGCCGGCGGCGGCGAGACCGTCGGCGATCGCGCGCCCGATGCCCTGGGCGGCGCCCGTGACGATCGCGACCTTGCCGTCCATCAGCGGATCGGCGAGAACGCGGTCGGGATCAGGATGCGGTTCTGCTGCGTGTGCAGAAGCGGCTGCAGGCGCGCCAGGAAGTCGCGCCAGCGCTCGTCGGCCTGCAGGTTCGCGCGCCGCTCCTCGCGGTCGGCGTAGCTCTCGTAGCCCCAGATCGCCGTGTAGGTCGACAGCGCGCCGATGTCGGTCGTGAAGACACCGAGCAGGGTGCCGAGGTGCCGCTGCTGCAGCTCGATCCCCTCGGTCTCGTACATGCGCACGACCTCGTTCAGCTTGCCCGTGAAGACGTGGTAGTCGCGCTGCTCGACGATCACGCGTCGATGCCTCCCATGCAGAGGTACTTCAGCTCCAGCCACTCTTCGATCCCGTACTTCGAGCCCTCGCGGCCGATGCCGGACTCCTTGACGCCGCCGAACGGCGCGACCTCGGTGGAGATGAAACCGGTGTTGATGCCGACGATGCCGTACTCGAGTCCCTCGGACACACGCCAGACGCGGCCCACGTCTCGGCTGTAGAAGTAGGCGGCGAGGCCGTACGGCGTGTCGTTCGCCTGCCTGATCGCGTCGTCCTCGCTCCCGAACCGTGCGATCCCCGCGACCGGGCCGAAGGTCTCCTCCACGGACATCGCGGCGTCCGGCGGCACGCCCGTGATCACGGTCGGGCTGTAGAAGAGGCCACCGAGGTGCTCGCCTCCGGTCAACAGCTCGCCGCCTCTCTCGAGCGCGTCGGCGACGTGCCGCTCGACCTTGTCGATCGCCTGTTGCTCGATCAGCGGCCCGATGCGCGTGTCGGGCTCGAGCCCGGAGCCGACCGTCAGCGCGGAGGCCTGCTCGGTCAGGCGCTGCACGAACTCGTCGTAGACGGGCGCCTGGACGAGGATGCGGTTGGCAGAGATGCACGTCTGCCCGGAGTTACGGAACTTGCACATGAGCGCTCCGGCGACGGCCTCGTCGAGATCGGCATCGTCGAAGACGATGAAGGGGGCGTTGCCGCCAAGCTCGAGCGACACCTTCTTCACCTGCCCTGCGCACTGGGCCATGAGGAGCTTCCCGACCTCGGTCGAGCCAGTGAAACCGAGCTTGCGGACGAGCGCGCTCGAGGTCATCGCCTTGCCGATCTCCGGTGCATCCTCGGCACTGCCCGTGACGATCCCGAGCACGCCCGCAGGTAGACCCGCCTCGAGGCCGAGTTGCGCGACGGCGAGCGCCGAGAGAGGTGTCTGCTCCGCGGGCTTCAAGCACCATCGTGCAGCCGGCCGCGAGCGCGGGCGCTGCTTTGCGGGTCACCATCGCCGCGGGGAAGTTCCAGGGGGTGATGCCGACCGTGACGCCCACCGGTTGCTTCGTGACGACGATTCGGCGGTCGCGCATGTAGGTCGGGATGGTGTCGCCGTACACACGCTTTGCCTCTTCACCGAACCACTCGAGGAACGACGCGGCGTACTCGATCTCGGCGCGTGCCTCGGCGAGCGGCTTGCCCTGCTCGGTGGTCATCAGCCGAGCGAGCGGCTCGGTGTTCTCGAGCATCAGATCCGACCAACGGCGCATGATCCGCGCCCGGTCCTTCGCGAGCAGGCCGCGCCAGTGCCGGTAGCGCCTCCTCCGCGGCGCGCAATGCGCGCTCCGTCTCGGCGGCGCCCATGCGCGGAACCTCGCGGATCGTCTCGCCCGTCGCCGGGTTGTCGACTGCGAACGTCTCGCCCGAGTCCGCGATGAGCTCGAGCAGGGGTAGATCGGCTACCGACGTCACCCTCGGATCATAGGCAGGCCGTCACCGCAGCGCCTCGGCGATGCCTGCGCACGACTCGACGACGGCGACGTTCTGCATCGCGTAGCTCAGTGCGGCGTTCTGCCATTCGTCATCGACGGTCGAGGTACCGTCAGACACGACGATCGCGCGGTACCCGGCGTCGGCCGCATGGCGCGCTGTGTGCTCGATCGACATGTTCGTCCACGCCCCCGAGATGATCAGGTTCTGGACGCCGAGGCCGCGCAGCAGGATGTCGAGGCGCGTTTCGTAGAACCCGTTCATCCTCATCTTCTCGACGACGTGGTCACCCGGCTGTGGCTCGAGACCGTCCGCGGGAGCCGCACCCCACGTGCCGCGGACGAGTGCGTTCGCCCCCTTCACGCCCTCGAAAAGCGGCGCGTTCTGCTTCAGCCCGGTCGCTCCGGCCTCGACGATGTACCAGACGTGAATCACGGGCACGCCTGCGGCTCGGCACGCGTCGGCGAGGCCCTGCACGTTCTCGACGACGTTCTGGCTCGTCGCGTGCGCCGGCGCGCCGGAGTCGGCGAACGCGCCGCCCTCGATGATGACGTCGTTCTGGATGTCCTGGATCACCAGGGCCGACTTCTTCGGATCGATCTTGTCCACGGTGCTTGTCTCCTAACGCATGTAGCCGAGCTTGTTGCCTGCCACCTTCATCCGCACGCGGTAGAGGGAGGTCGAGGCCGGGATGTAGAGCGTGCGCCAGTCGTCGTCGCCCCAGTTCACGTTGCCGACGTTCTCCGGCACCTCGATGACGCCGAGATGCTCGCCGTCGGGCGCGAAGATCCACACGCCTTTCGGGCCGGTGACGTACACGTTGCCGCGCTCGTCGAGCTTCATGCCGTCGACGAGCTCACCGCTCGCGAGGTCGCCGGTGCCGATCCCCTCGGCGAAGACGCGTCCGTTCGAGAGCGCGTGGTCGGGGCCGACGTCGAAGACCCGAATGTGCGCGTGCACCGTGTCGTTGATGTACAGCAGCGACTCGTCGGCGGTGAAGCAGAGGCCGTTCGGCTGGGCGAAGTCGTCGATCAGGAGCTGCAGTTCGCCGCCGCCCGCCGGAAGGCGGTAAACGCCCTGGAAGTCGAGGTCCTGCTCACGCTCGAGCCCGAAGCCGGGCATGCGGCCGTACGTCGGGTCGGTGAAGATGATCGAGCCGTCGGAGGCGACGATCACGTCGTTCGGGCTGTTCAGCTCGCGGTCGCCCCAGTGGGTGGCGAGCGTCTCGCGCGTTCCGTCGGGCGACTCGCGCACCAGTGAGCTCGTGACGTGCTCGCAGACGATCAGGTTGCCGTCGTTGTCACGCGTCATCCCGTTGCACTTGTTGCTCGGGTCGCGCAGCACCGTCGACGCCGTCGTCCGGATGCCAGCGTCGCCGCTTGTCGCCCGGCATGTCGCTGAAGTGGAGCGACCCGTCGGCCATCCAGATCGGCCCCTCCGTGAACGAGAATCCCGTCGCGACCTGCTCGACCTCGGCGTTCTCGTCGACCAGCTCCCGCACCCTGTCGGACTGAACCGAAACCGGCACCCCTGCTCCTTTACCTCGACGTGGCCGGGCCGCGCCGCGACCCGCGAGCGAACGTAACAGCCGCGCGGGGGCCGTGTCCAGACGAACGTGCTCGGGGACAGTCCCCGGACATGTCCCGTTCGGCCACGGCCGCCGCGCCGTAAGCGCTTCAGCGTTCGACGTGGATGCGGCCGGCGGCTTCGCGGCAGCGGGCCAGCCGAGCCGACCGGCGCGGAGCGCGAGCGCCTCGCCGAGGATCGAGACAGCCGTCTCGGCCGGGCTCTCGGCGCCGATGTCGAGACCGGCCGGGCCACGCAGACGGTCGAGCTGCTCCTCGGTGATCCCCACCTCGAGCAGCCGCTCGCGCCGCTTCGCCTGCGCGCGGCGACTGCCGAGCGCCCCGACGTAGAACGCTTCGGAGCGCAGCGCGACCGGCGAGCGCCGGGATGTCGAACTTGTCGTCGTGGGTCAGGACGACGACCGCGGTGTCGCGATCCGGGCGGATCTGCGTGAACGCAGGTTCCGGCCAATCGACGATGATCTCGTCGGCGCTCGGCACCCGCTCGGGCGTCGCGTACTGGGCGCGGGCGTCGACGCAGATCGTGCGCCAGCCCACGCGCTTCGCGGCCGCGCAGAGTGCTTCGCCGGTGTCGACGGCCCCGACCACGACGAGCCGCGGCGGCGGCCCGAACACCTCGGCGAAGACCTTCAGCCCCTCGTGCTCGAGCAGTGCCGCTACGGCGCTGTTCCGTCGCGAGCGGCGCGAGTCCGAGCGGATCCTCGCCGACTATCTCGCCACGATCGAGCAGCACGAGCACCTTGCGCCCGAGCTCGCGGTCGCCTTCGACGACGGTGAAGAGCACCGCCCGCTCGTCGCCGTGCGCGAGGGCGAGCAGGTGCGTCGGTAAGCGTCAATCCAGCCGCTCGAGGAAAACGTCGATCTCGCCGCCGCAGGGCAGACCGATGCCGAGCGCCTGGTCGTCCGAGATCCCGTAGCTCAGCAGCCTCGGCTCACCCGACGCGATCACTTCGCGCGCCTGCACGGCGACGTCGTTCTCGACGCAGCCGCCCGAGACCGAGCCGCACATCGCGCCGCGCTCCGAGATCGCGAACTTTGCGCCGACCGGCCGCGGCGCCGAGCGACGCGTCGCGACGACGGTCGCGATCGCGACCCTCTCGCCGCGCTCGCGCCAGCGCTCGACCTCGTCGACGATTCTCCTCCTTCACGCTGCATGCCTCCGTTCGATGCCTGCGAGGACTGTACCGAGCGCCTCGAGGCTGGCGAGATCGTGTCCCGAGACGAGCCGGTCGACATAGGCGTACGCGGCCCGCATGCCGCCGGTGAGCGGCTCGTAGTCCGGATGGCCTTTCAGCGGGTTCACCCAGACGACCGCGAACGCCTGACGCGCGAGGCGCTCCATCTGGTCGGAGACGAGCGCCGGGTCGCCGCGCTCGCAGCCGTCGGAGAGGACGACGACGACGGCGCCGCGGGTGAGCGCGCGACGGCCCCACTCGTCGTTGTACGCCTTCAGCGACTCGCCGATGCGCGTGCCGCCCGACCAGTCGGTGACCCGCTTGGCCGCCGCCGCGAGCGCCGCCTCGGGATCGCGGACGCCGAGCTCCGGCGTGAGACGGGAGAGCCGCGTGCCGAAAGCGAACGTCTCGACGCCGCGTCCCGATCCGCGCGCGGCGTGCAGGTAGAGCAGGAGGGCGCGCGCGTACGCGTCCATCGACCCGGAGATGTCGAGCAGCAGCACGAGCTTGCGCGGGCGCTGGCGCCCGGCTGCGATAGGCACGCGTCACCGGGTCACCGCCGGTCGCGAGCGACGCACGCACGAGCGCGCGCACGTCGAGCACGTTGCCCCGGCGGTCCGCGCGCAGCCGGTGCGTGCGACGCCTGGGCCGCCCCACCGCGATCTGGCGGATCAGGATGCGCGCCCGGGCGAACTCCTCGGACGTCATCGAGGCGAAGTCGCGCGTGCGCAGGAGCTCGTCGTAGCTCCAGGCCCCCACCTCGATCTCGCCGCCGTCGAGCTCCGGCCCGAGGCCGGGCGCGCGCACCCTTGCGTCGCTGGCCGGCACGCGGCGGCCGCTCCTCGTGACGCGAACGAAGCTGCGCCGGTGCGCGCAGGAACCAGGCGTTGAAGGCGCGATCGAACGTCTCAAGCTCCTCGCGGCGCGCGACGAGCGTCTGACGAAGCGTCCAGTACACGTCCTCCTGGCGAGCCAGGTCGATCGCGTCGAGCCCACGCAGTGCGTCGGCGATGCGCCGCGGGCCGATCTCGAGGCCGCCTTCGCGCAGCACGCGGCCGAAGACGACGACGTGGCGAACGACGGCGTGCTCGGGGCCGCTCTCCGCCAGCAGCTCAGCCACGTGCGGTGACGACGAGCCCGGCGAGCGCCTCGTCGCGAATCGAGAGCAGGTCGTCGTGGTACTTGAGCAGCGAGCCAAGCGTCGCCTGCACGTTCTCGACGTCGAGCTCCTGCTGGCCGAGGGCGGTGAGCGCGCGCACCCAGTCGATCGTCTCGGCGAGCCCCGGCGGCTTCTGGAGGTCGAGCGAGCGCAATTCGGCGGCGAACCGCGCCGCTTCCTCGGCAAGCCGCTCGGGCACGCCGGGCACGCGCAGCTCGACGATCTGAATCTCGCGCGCCACCGTCGGATGGTCGATCCAGTGGTAGAGGCAGCGTCGCTTCAGCGCGTCGTGCAGCTCGCGCGTGCGGTTCGACGTGAGGATCACGTAGGGCCGCTGCTTCGCCTCGATCGTCCCGAGCTCGGGCACCGTCACCTGGAAGTCGGAGAGCACCTCGAGCAGGAATGCCTCGAACTCCTCGTCGGCGCGGTCGATCTCGTCGATCAGGAGCAGCACGCGCCGCTCGGACTCGATCGCCTCGAGCACCGGCCGCCGGATCAGGAACTCGCGGCCGAAGAGCTCGGCCTCGTCGACCGTTCCCGCCTGCGCGGCGCGGATGTGCAGCAGCTGCCGCGCGTAGTTCCACTCGTACACCGCGTGGGCGATGTCGAGGCCCTCGTAGCACTGCAGGCGGATCAGCGGCGCCCCGAGCGCGCTCGCGATCGCCTTCGCCGCCTCGGTCTTGCCGACGCCGGCCTCACCTTCGAGGAGCAGCGGCTTCTCGAGTGTGAGCGCGAGGTAGAGCGCGGTCGCGAGGCCGCGGTCAGCGAGGTACGACGCTCTCGCGAGCGCGGAGTCGAGCTCGTCGATCGACGCGAACGCCATCCACGACACAGTAGATGAACGGATTCGCGTCGTTTCCGCGCGCTTGTTCGCAGCCTGCTTAGAATCGCTGCATGACAGCCGACGTGCTCTTTCCGACATCCGCCGCCGAGGCCGCCTCGCTCTACGACGACGGGGCGGACATCACCGTCTTCGGCGGTGGGACGATTCTGCTGCCCGAGATCGCCTCGGGCAGGGCGAAGCCCGCGAGGGCTCTCATGCTCCACCGCGCGGGTCTCGACACGCTGCGCGTGGACGACGATCGCGTCGTGATCGGCGCGATGCTGCCGATCGCAGCGTTGCTCGATGCACCCGACGAGGCCCTTTCCGACGTCGCGCGCCATGTCGCGGACCGCGAGATCCGGCAGAGCGCGACGGTCGGCGGCAATCTCTCCGCATCCGCCGCGCCCGACTCTCAGCGGGGTGATCTCGGCGCCCCGCTGATCGCTCTCGGCGCGCGCGTCCGGTCGACCGGCGCAGGTGGCGAGCGCCTCGACTCGATCGAGGACTTCCTCGCCGGCGACCGCGACCGGCGGCTCGTGCTCGAGATCGAGTACGACCGGTTCGAGCGCCGCACCGGCACGACAAGCCTCGACGCCGCCACGCCCATTCCTACTCCATCGCCGCCGTCGTCGCCTGCGCGCGGCCGGACGGCACCGATCTGCGCATCGCCGTCAGCGGCGTCGGCCCCACTGCCGTCCGTTGCCATGCAGTCGAAGGAAGCCGCGACGCGGCCGACGTGCTGAACGACGTCGAGCCGGTCGACGACGCGGTCGCCTCGGCCGCCTACCGCCGGGCGGTGCTGCCGAAGCTCGTCCGTGAAGCCCTCGACCAACTGGAGCTCGCATGAAGCTGATCGTCAACGGTGTGGAGGAGGCCATCGTCAGCCCGCCGCTGACGCCGCTGCTCCACGTTCTGCGCGACGAGCTCGACATCACGAGCCCGAAGGCCGGCTGCCAGCAAGGCGGCTGTGGCACGTGCACCGTTCTCGTCGACGGCGAGCCGCGGCGCTCGTGCCTGACGGCGGTCGCCTCCGTCGACGGCGCGTCGATCACGACGGTCGAAGGCCTCGGCGAGGCCGGCGCGCTCTCGACAGTGCAGGCCGCGTTCTACAACCACTACGCCGCCCAGTGCGGTTTCTGCACCCCTGGCATGGTGATCGCTGCGACCGCGCTGATCGAGCGCAAGGGCGGCGAGGTCGACCGCGACGACGTGCTCGAGGCACTCGGCGGCCACTACTGCCGTTGCACCGGCTACGTGAAGATCGTCGACGCGGTCATCGGCGCGTCACGCGGCGAGGCTCGGCCGAGCACGAGGCTGCCGCGAGCGGAAGTGCGGCATGAAGGCCGTCGGCGCACGCCTCCCACGGTACGACGGCGTCGGCCATGTCACCGGCCGCACGCAGTACGTCGACGATGTTCGCGTCGGTAAGAACCTCTGGGTGAAGGCGCTCCGCTCGCCGCATCACCATGCGGTCATCACCTCGTTCGACGCCAGCAAGGCCGAGGCGCTGCCGGGCGTACGCGCGATTGTGACGCACGCCGATGTGCCGAAGAACGTCTACGGGCACCTCGAAGGCCTCGGGGTTCCAGCCGACGAGCCGCTGCTCGCTGACGGCGAGGTTCGCTACAAGGGCCAGCCGATCGCAGCTGTCGCCGCCGACTCGGAGGCCGTCGCACTCGCGGCCGTCGAGGCGATCGAGATCGCCTACGAGGAACGGCCCGCGCTCTTCGACATCCGCCAGGCGCTCGATCCGAGACGCACCGCAGATCCACCAGTGGGGCAACGTCTATCCGCACTACGGCCCGTACAACCACCGTCGCGTGCGCAAGGGCGATATCGACCGCGCCTTCGACGAGGCCGACCTGATCGTCGAGGGTGTCTATCGGCCGCAGGCGATCGAGCAGATGCCGATGGAGACGCAGGTGTCGCTCGTCGTCCCCGAGGCGAATGGACGCCTGACGATCTATTCGTGCACGCAGGCGATGTACTTCTCGATGGGCGTCGTGGCGGCGCACCTGCAGGTGCCGCTGAACAAGCTGAAGTTCGTCGGCGGCACCGTCGGCGGCGGCTTCGGCGGCAAGGTCGACACCGCATCCGAGACGATCTGCGCGCTGCTTGCGCTCAAGTCGCGCAGGCCGGTCAAGTGGCGCTGGACACGCGAGGAGGAGTTCCTCGCGTCGTCGACGCGCGCTCCATGGCACATCGAGCTCACCGACGCGGTCTCGAAGGACGGTTGGATACTCGGTCGTCGCACGCTCACGCTGCACGACTCCGGGGCGTACGCGCGCTTCTCACCCTACGGTCTCACGAAGCATGCGTTCCACCACTCGGGTGCGTACACGATCCCGAACCTGCGGTTCGACGGCTTCGTCGTCTTCTCGAACCGTGTGCCGACGACTGCGATGCGCGGTTTCGGTGTCACGTCGGTGTCGTTCGCGGTCGAGACGCACATGAACCGGGTCGCCGACCTGCTCGGGATCGACCCATGGGAGCTCCGGCTGAAGAACGCGAACCGCATCGGAGACACGAGCGGCAACGGCGTCGTGCTGCAGGACCCCTCGACGGTGCCGGTGACGCTCGCGGCCGCCGAGCGCGTCGGCCTCGAGCTGCCGGCGAGCTTCCGCGCCATGACACCGGAGCCGCGACAGCGGCGACCTGCTTCCCGAGCATCTGGTCGCCCAGCAGAATCTGAACGGAGGGGACGCCTGATGGCGAAGCATCACGGTCGCGGCTTCGCGACGATCGAGTATCCGACGGGCATGAACCAGAACGGCGACCCGAGCCAGGCCTGGATCAAGCTGAAGCCGGACGGTCGCGTCGACGTGTTCTCGGGCACGGTCGACATCGGCCAGGGCTCGAAGACGGTGCACACCCAGATCGTTGCGGACGCGCTTGGTGTGCCCTACGACTGGGTGACGATGGACAACACGAACACCGACTCGTCGGCGGTATGCACCGGCACGTTCGCCTCCCGCGGGACGTTCATCGGCGGCAACGCTGTTCGCCTCGCCGCCGAGAAGGTGCGCGAGCGGATCCTCGACATCGCATCGAAGGAGCTCGAGATCGATCCCGCCGACCTCGACATCACCGACGGCGAGGTGATCGCGCGCGGCGCACCGCAGAAGAGGATCAACGTCGCCGACGTTGCGGGAGCCGCCACGTACAACTACGGCGAGCTGATTAGCGGCTCCTCGACCGCACTGAAGCCGTTCGCAGACATCGACGACGCGACCGGCCAGGTCGAGATCGAGCCCCATTCGGCGATCTCGTACGCCGCGTGCGTCGCCGAGGTCGAGGTCGACGACGAGACCGGCGAGGTGGTCGTGCAGAAAATGGTGCAGGTGTACGACGTCGGCCGCGCGATCAACCCGACGCTCGTCGAGGGACAGATCGAAGGTGGTGCGATCATGGGCCTCGGCCTCGCACTGACCGAGTCGAGTTACCCGTACTACCCGTCGGTCGAGCACCGAGGCGGGCAATTCGGCGCGTATCTCGGGCCGGCGTTGCGCGACCTGCCGGAACTCGACAACGTGATCCTCGAGAACCCGTCCGTCGACGGCCCGTTCGGGGCCAAGGCGATCGGCGAGATGGCCAACAACGCTCAGCCACCGGCGATCGCGAACGCGATCCACGACGCAATCGGCGTGTGGATCACCGAGATGCCTGCGACACCGGACCGCATCCTCGCGGCGCTCGACGAGAAGCGCGAGCCGACGCGCGACGGCAAGCGGGTCGTGTTCGACGAGCAGCTGTCGATCAAGACGGTGTCGGCTGACGGCGGCGCGGCATTCTTCGGTGTCGAGGCCTGAGCAGCACTCGGAGTCGCGGCCGTTTCGCACCTGGAACGGCCGCGACTCCTGGGAATTCGTCGACGGCGTGCGGCTGCACGCGATCGGCGGCGAGCAGGTGCTGCTCTGCCGGGTTCAGTACGCGCCGGGCAAGCAGGTCCCTTGGCACAAGCACGACGACACCGAGCAGGTGATGTTCGTTCTCGAGGGCGAGGTCGAGATGACGATCGAGCAGGAGACGACGATGCTCCGCGCCGGTGACGTCGTCGTCGTCAACCGCGGGCTGCATCACAAGCTCTTCTCGGAGCGACGGCGTCACGTTCATGGAGGCGCTCGCCCCGGTGCCGCTCGACCACGTCCCCGACCGATCACTCGACCTCGTGCTCGGCCCTGACGGCGGTGCGGCGCACGTGGAGAAATAGGAGCCATCAATGCCACTCGTTCGGGTCGAGCTGTTCGAGCGCCGGCTGACACCGGAGCTCGAGTCGCAGCTCATCGCGAGACTGACGGAGACGCTGCTCGAGACCCTCGAGGCGCCGGAGCTGCGCGAGCACACGTGGGTGATCGTCGAAGGCCACGACGCCCATCGCTGGGGCCGCTCCGGCAAGCCCTGGGACGAGGCGGCCACCACCTGACGCCGGCCGACCCGTCCGGACCAGCCGGCTGTGGACGAAGTATCACCGTTTCCAACCGGTGCCTGGCACCGGACATGTCTCGAACCGAACGGCTCTGACAGAGGGATTTGCCCCTTGTGTGGATGAAGAATTACAGCCCGGTAACGGTGCCTGGCACCGGCCGTGGCGGCACCGGACACGCCCTCGAGGACGTGGTCTCGCACGCGTGGCCGGAGGCTCGATCTAGATCGTTGCCGGCGCGCTGAGGAGCACGAGGTCGACCGGCGGTGCGCCCGGGACGACCTCGGCCGCCTCGCGGGCATGCAAGAGAGTCGTGCGCACGATCAGCTTCGCGCGCGCGTAGTTGTCGAGCACAGTCGGCACCGGCGCAACCGGTCGGCCGAGCGCGTAGCCGGCGGCATTTGCACCGATCTGGCGGTAGGACTCGAGCGTCAGTGACGGCGCCATCCCGAACAGCTCGAGGTTGTCGAGCGGCTGCAGGTCGGCGCGATGGATCAGCGCCGTCCCCTTCGACTGCAGACCGATCGCGATCCCGGACCCGGCCAGCAGCGCACCGTCGTGGCCGATGAATGCGACGTCCGCTGAACGACGAATCCGCACGAGCCGGGGCGTCGCCCCCTCGCCTCTGACCCCGTCGAGGATCGCGTCGAGCACGTCGGCATGGGGCAGGCCGTTGATCGTCGCACCGAGCGCGTCGCCGAACGCCGGCCCGATGGCAACCACGACTTCGTCGAGGGCCTCCCCAACGGCCGCGTCCCCGACCGCCATGACGACGGCCTCCGCAGGAGGTGCGCCGCGGAGGAGACGCGCGTCCACGGCGTACGGCAGCCGCCGCAGCCGCTCCCACCGCTCGCCCTCGAGGCGGTAGCCGGTGCCCGGCCCGCTGTACAGATTCGGGTCGTTCACGGCGGAGACGACGGCGCCATCGCGACCGATGATCGCCGCGGTCTGGAGGTAGTCGGCCGAGACGCGTTGGCGTTGCATGTCGAAAACAGCCGCGGCGACCTCGGGGAAGCCTCGGCGCTCGAGCGCCGTCGCGATCGCGAGCCCACTGATGCGCTCATCGAGCACGCGGTCGCCCGCCACCACGTCCGCGGCGCGGTCACGGTCGGGCAGATCCCGCGAGTCGAGACAGGTCGTCGCAAGCCGCACCTCCTCGTCGGTGATCGCCGGAAATCCGAGCTCTGCGAAAACGGCCTGCACCGCGCGCGCGCCCCGCTCGCGCACGGCGAGCGCCTCGGCCTCCGCAAGCGGCTCGATTCCCGCGTCGACCTGCCAGTCGCGCTGCATGGTGAGCCACTCGTCGAGGTCGTTCGAGTCGTAGTTGCCGCCGCCGAACATGTTGTCGTAGCGCGGCATCGCCGAGTAACCGGAGGTGATGAAGTCGGTGCCCGGCAGGAACTGCCCCATCAGCTTCGCGGTCTTGCGGATCTCCGAATGGCTCGCGATCGCGTCGTTGCCGGAGGCGACCTCGAGGTCGAGCCAGGCCGCGAGCACGTTCTCGGCGAGCACCTCGCGCGTGCCGCCGGGCACCGACATCGCAAGCGCGACGCACGAGATCGAGCCGTTCTGCACCCCCTGCGACCCCGCCGCGCGAATGAGAGACAGGCAGCGCGCCTCGAGGTACAGCATCGACTTGCCCTCGGACTCGCCCATCAGCGCCTCAGAGCCGCCGCCCGAGGTGAAGCGCACCTTGACGCCGCGCGAGGCGTACGCCGAGGCGAGGAACGCCTTCGACCAGGGCGTGTCGTCACCGTCCACGAAGACCGGCTCGGTGCCGTACACCGAAAGCGTCTCGGCATACGTAACCAGCCCCTGGATCGCGAGCCGCAGATTCAGCCGCTCCTCGACCGCGCACTGCGTCAGCACGCCGGGCCGGCCGGTCTGCGAGCCGACGAGGAGCGCGATCGCGTTCAGCGGCGCGTAGCGCGAGACGCCGACGGTCGTCTCGAGCTCGGCGAACCCGCGAGCCGCCGCCTCGGCCGCGTCGGCCGCGAGGAGCGCGGGATTCTCCTTCAGATTCGTGACGTGAGCCTGGTTCGCAGGGGCGCGACGGGCCCGCAGCTTCTTGAGCGCGAACATCAGCTCGACCGGATCGAGCATGCCGATCACGCGCGCGAGCCGAGCGGGCGTGAGACCGCGCGAGAGGCGAACGAGGTCGCTGCGCTCGACGTCGACATCGACGAGCCGCCGCGCGATCGCGCTGTCTTCGAGCTCGGCCGCCTCGGCGGCAACCTCGAGGTCGAGCCCGTAGCTCGCAACGAAGTGATCGAGCACATCCCAGCTCTCGCGGCCGCGTCCGTCGATCTCGACGATCGCGCCGTCGGAGACGACGAGGGACGGCTCCGGGTCGTTCGGACCGTCCATCGCCACGAGGCCGAGCTCGGCCAGTGGCTCGATCAGATACCTCACGGCGAAGCGGACGCTCCTCACGCGCGACGTACCTGGCTGACCGTTCGTCAGGCGGCAAACAGGCCTCGCGTCGCATAGGCGCGCATCGCAGCTCGAACGAACGCCGCCGTCAGCGGCGCGTCCAGCGCCTCGAGACGGTCGGCCCACGACTCGAGGTCGGCGGCGGACGAGCGACCAGGTCGCAGCGCGGTGTAGATCTCGAGGATCGTGTCGTCGGGAAGGGGCGCGAGCTCGGCGGCGCGACGCAGGTTGTCGGCGAGCTGCGACCGGCCGGCTGCGTCGGCGACCTCGGCCTGCAACCGCAGCGTCGCCGGCGTCGCGCGCAACTCGGAGGGGTCGAGCCCTGCGGCGAGCGTCAGCTCGTCGAGCGCAAGACCGCCGGGCGTCGAGACGAGATCGGGCCGCTGGGACCCGAGTGGGTAGTCGCGCCGCGGGTCGAAGGCCACGATGGAAAACGGTATATACAAATGCTCCATGAGCAACCACTACGACTTCGCAGGGACGCGTCGCGCTCGTCACCGGCGGCGCAAGCGGGATCGGTGCGGCGAGCGTGGAGCGTCTGCGCGCGGGTGGCGCCGACGTGCACGTCTTCGACCTCGCGAACGGCGACGACGTACGCGACTCGGCGCAACTCGGCGCCGCGGTCGCAGCGCCTCCCTCGCCTCGACGTGCTCGTCTGCGCAGCCGGCGTCGGCGGCGACTCGCTGCACACCGAGGACGTGAGCGACGAGGAGTGGGAGCGCGTGCACGCGATCAACCTGAACGGCGTCTTCTATGCGAACCGCGCCGCCATTCCGAAGATGAAGGCGGGCGGCTACGGGCGGATCGTCAACATCGCGTCGATCGCCGGCAAGGAAGGCAACCCGATGGCCGGCGCTTACTCCTCGTCGAAGGCGAGCAGTGATCGCGCTCACGAAGGCGATCGGCAAGGACGTCGCGGGCTCCGGGATCCTCGTCAACTGCATCGCGCCGGCGGTGATCAACACGCCGATCCTCGGTCAGATCTCCGCCGAGCACATCGCGTACATGACGGCGCGCATCCCGCTCGGGCGCGTCGGTGAGCCGGCCGAGGTGGCGGCGCTCGATCTGCTGGCTGGCGAGCGAGGAGATGATCGTTTTCGACCGCCGCCTGCTTCGACATCTCCGGCGGACGGGCGACGTATTGATCCGCTTCGTCCGCGCGCGCACTGACGACGGGCAGGCGCGGGTCGGACGGCTCGACGGCGAGCTCGTCCAGCTGCTCGACCACGACGACCCGCTGGCCGCGTTACGCGGCGAAGGCACCGTCGAGGGCGTTGTCCCGCTGGCCTCGCTCGAGCTGCTCCCGCCCGTCGACGCGCCGGAGATCTGGTGCGCCGGCGTCACCTACGAGCGCAGCCGCGACGCCCGCGCTCGAAGAGGCGCAGACCGACGCCCGCGACGTCTACGCACTCGTCTACGACGCCGACCGGCCGGAGCTGTTCCTGAAGGACGCGGCGATGCGCCGCACCGTCGGACCCGGCGGATCGATTCGAGTGCGGAGCGACTCAAACTGGAATGTGCCCGAGCCGGAGCTCGGCCTCGTGCTCGGCGCGGGCGGCACACCCGTCGCCGTGACGATCGGCAACGACATCTCGAGCCGCGACATCGAAGGCGAGAATCCGCTCTACATCCCGCAGGCGAAGATCTTCGCGGGCGCGTGCGCGATCGGCCCCGCGCTCGCCGTGCCCGACGACTGGGACGCGCCGCTCGCGATCCGCCTGCGGATCACGGCGGCCGGCGGCGCGGAGCTCTTCGCCGGTGAGACGTCGACGGCCAGCATGAAGCGCAGGCCACTGGAGCTCGCCGAGTGGCTCATGCGCGACAACCCCGTGCCACCAGGCTCCGTCCTCCTCACCGGCACCGGCCTCGTGCCGCCCGACGACTACACGCTCGAGCCCGGTCATGTCGTGGCGATCGAGATCGACGGCATCGGCGTGCTCACGAACACGGTGGCAGCGTGAGCGCCGCTACGGTGAGCGTGCATCTAGCCCGACCACGAAAGGTGACGACGTGAGCGACGTCCTCGACGCACCCAGCGGTGCCGCAACGACTGACACCGCGCGGCTCAACTATCGTGAACGGCGACTGGGTGCCATCGGCCTCCGGCGCGACGTACACGACGCGTCAATCCGATGCGCCCCGACGAGAGCGTCGGCGAGTTCTCGGCCTCGACGCGAGGCCGACGCCGACGCGGCGGTCGCCGCCGCGGCGGCCGCCTTCGCCGGCTGGGTCGAGGCTGCCGCCGCGCAGGCGCGGCGCCTATCTGACCGCCGCCGCCGCGGCGCTCGAGGCGCGCGCCGAGGAGATCGCCCGTGACATGTCGACCGAGATGGGCAAGCCGCTGCGCGAGGCGCGCGGCGAGACCGCACGCGCAGCGCAGATCCTGCGGTTCGCGGCGAGCGAGGCGTTCCGTCCGGTGGGCGAGCACTTCGAGCAATCGCTCACGGGCGCGCAGGTGTCGACCCGCCGCCGGCCGGTCGGCGTCGTCGGGCTGATCACGCCGTGGAACTTCCCGATCGCGATTCCGATCTGGAAGCTCGCGCCGGCGCTGATCTACGGCAACACCGTCGTGCTCAAGCTCGCCTACGAGGCTCCCGTGACGGGACTGCACATCGCCGAGGCGTTCGCCGAGGCCGAGTTGCCGGCGGGCGTGCTGAACGTGCTCACCGGCCGCGGCTCGACCGTCGGCGCAGCGCTCGTCGACGACCCGCGCGTGCGCGCGATCTCGTTCACCGGCTCCGTCGCGACCGGCCACGGCGTGCGCGACGAGGCGACCAAGACCGGCAAGCGCGTCCAGCTCGAGCTCGGCGGCCACAACCCGATGATCGTGATGGACGACGCCGACCTCGGCCGCGCCGTGGAGGCGGCGTACGCGGGCGCGTTCTGGTCGGCGGGCCAGAAGTGCACGGCCACGCGGCGGATCTACGTGCAGGACGCGGTGTACGACACGTTCCGCGAGCAGTTCCTCGCCCGCATCGACCGCGGCCGGGTCGGCGATCCGCTCGACCCCGAGGTCGAGGTCGGGCCGATCGTCAACGAGACGCAGTTCGACGAGATCGTCGCCGCGATCGAGCGCGGCCGCAGTGACGGCGGCACCGTGATCGCCGGCGGCGAGCGCGCCGACGACGCATGGCTTCCTGATCGCGCCGACGGTGTTCGAAGGGGTCGGCGACAACGCGTTCCTCTCGTGCGAGGAGGTGTTCGGGCCGGTCGCCTCGCTGTACCGCTTCACGACCCTCGACGAGGCGCTGACGCGCGCGAATGCGGTGGAGTTCGGCCTCTCGACGGCGATCTTCACCTCGAGCCTGGCCAGCGCCACCCGGTTCACAGACGAGGCGCAGGCCGGGTTGATCCACGTCAACTCGCAGACCGCAGGCGCCGAGGTGCACGTGCCCTTCGGCGGCATCAAGGCGAGCGGCTTCGGCCCGCACGAGCAGGGCCGCGCGGCGATCGAGTTCTACACCGAGACGGTCACCGTCTACGTCGACGCGTGAGCGCGAACGACGAGCGGTTCCTCGTCACCGGTGCGCACGGCTGCATCGGCGCGTGGACGTGCGCGGTCCTCGCGGAGTCGGGTGCCTCGGTCGTGGGCTTCGATCTCGGCACTGACGACCGGCGCCTGCGTCTCGTGGGAGCAGGCGGCCTCCAGGTCGTGCGCGGAGACATCACCGATCGCGCGGCGCTCGATCGCGTGCTCGACGAGCACAGGATCACGCACGTCATTCACCTCGCCGCGCTTCTGATCCCGCAGATCAAGGCGAATCCACCACTCGGAACGGCGATCAACCTCGGCGGCACCGTCAACGTGCTCGACGCTGCGAAGAGCCGCGGCATCCGCGTCGCGTACGCGAGCTCCGCCGCAGTCTTCTCGCAGGTCGACGACACCGGTGGCCCGGTGCGAAACGACGCGGTCGGTCATCCCACAACCTTTTACGGCGTTCACAAGCAGGCCTGTGAGGGGATGGCGCGCATCTTCTGGCAGGAGGAACAGGTCGCCTCGATCGGCATCCGGCCGTTCATCGTCTACGGACCTGGCCGCGACTCAGGCCTCACCGCCTCACCCAGCCTTGCGATGGCGGCCGCCGCGCGCGGCGAAGGCTCGCAGATCGCTTTCGGCGGCCGAACGCAACTGCAGTTCGCACCGGACACCGCGCGTGTCTTCGTGGCGGCCGCACGTGCTGCCACCGAGGGCGCTCGCGTCTTCAACCTCGGTGGCCCTGCCGACGCCCTCAGTTCCGCTGCTCAGGCGATCGAGGAGGCGGCGAGCGTGTCGTGCACCGTCGACGAGGCGACGCTGCTTCCGTTTCCTGCCGAGTTCGACAACGGCACACTGGAGGACGTGATCGGCCCGATCACCTGGACGCCACTCGCTGAGGGTGTTCGCCAGACGATTGACCGGCTGCGAGCGTGGCCGGGCTGAACGACGCGTCGACGACGATCAGGAGCGCGGCAGCGCCAGAGAGAGCCCAGAGCACGGCATCGAATCCACCCGAGACGTCGCGGAGCGCGCCGAGCAGGAGCGGCGAGCACGCAGACAACGTGTAACCGACCCCCAGCATCATCCCAGCGAGCGCAGCCACCTCGGCGGGCCGCGCTGCAGCGTCGAGTGGCAACGTCATCGTCAGTGGGAAAAGCGGGCCGATCGCGATCCCGAGCAGCACAGCCCAACCCCACCCCGCCGACGGCCAGATGTCGATCCCGAGGAGGGCGACGAGTTGCAAGGTCGCTGCCGCAGCGAGCCAGCCGCGGCGCGAGCCCCAGTGGTCCGCTGCCCAGGCGACAAGGAACCCGACCGGAATCGTCACGGTGTTCAGTACGGCGAGCAGGCCGCCTGCCGACGCGTCGCTCCAGCCGCGCTCGACGTACGCGTCGGGCAGCCAGGCGTTCAGGCCGTAGAAGACCGACGACATCAAGAAGAACGCGGCGACCAGGCGCCAGGCAAGCAGCCGTCCGAACGGCAGCCGCAAAGGGCGGATGTGCTTGCGAACGTGGGCAGACGCGGAGCGTGTGAGCCAGAGCCAGAGCGGCCCGAGCGCCGTGGAGACCACGCCGAACACGAGGAGCGGCGTGCGCCAGCCGTCGCCCAGGTGGGCAAGCGGGATCGCTGTTGCC
Organism: uncultured Thermoleophilia bacterium; assembly: GCA_963817765.1. Lineage (GTDB taxonomy): Bacteria > Actinomycetota > Thermoleophilia > Gaiellales > Gaiellaceae > PALSA-600. The sequence goes on from CAWFPX010000004.1 coordinate 210,563, forward strand.
GCGGCGACCGCCGAGCCGATCGTGATCCCGGTGGTGTAGACGCCGGTCGTGAAGCCCGGGCGGTCGGCGAAGCGCTCTTTCACGGTCACCGGCAGGATTGCGCCCGCAAGCCCCATCCCGATGCCGATCGGGAACGTCAGCACGATCACCGCGATCGCACTCGGCGCGACTGCGCGAACGATTCCGAAGACGCCGATCAACACGAGCGCGAGCGCGACCGCTCGCCGCGATCCGATCCGTCCCGCGAGAAACGCGCCGAGCGGCGCGAAGAGGCCCATGCAGAGCACGGGGATCGTGCCCAGCAGGCCCGCAACAGCGTGGGTGACCCCCAGGTCGTCCTGGACGAGCGGCAGCAGCGGCCCGATGCCGACGAGCTGCGGCCGCAGCGCCAGCGCGGCCAGAAACAGCGCGACGAGCAGCGGCGCCCGCTTTACCAACGTGTCAGAGAGTCTCGAAGAACGTGCGCTCGCGCGACTCCATCAGCTCGAAGAGGCCGCCGAGGGCGAGGCGCTGGAAGTGCTCGCTCGCGCCGTGCGCCTCGAAGGCAGCCTTGTCGCGGTACTGCTCGTAGAACAGGAACGAACGCGAGTCCTCGGGATCGCGGCACGGCACGTAGGCCTCGCAACCTGGTTCTTCGCGTGACGCATTCGCAAGCTCGCCGGCCAACTGCACCGCGCGCTCCTCCTCGCCTTCCTTCGCCTTCATCCGCACGACCAGAACGAACGACATTGCAGCCTCCCCTTCCCCGATATTGATGAGTTGGTTACCCGGTGACCGGGTTCGAGATCGAGCCGACGCCGTCGATCTCGATCGTGATCTCGTCGCCCGGCTTCAGCCAGACGGGCGGATCGCGAAATGCGCCGACGCCCGCGGGCGTGCCGGTGATGATGAGGTCGCCCGGCTCGAGTGTGATCGCCTGTGAGATGAACGAGACCACATCGGCAACTCCGAACACCATGTTCGAGGTGCTCGAGTCCTGCATCACCTCGCCGTTCAGAATCGCGCGAATCGGGAGCGCCTGCGGGTCGGGAACCTCGCTCGCCGGCACGAGCTCGCCGACGGGTAGGAAGGTGTCGAGCGACTTGCCGCGCACCCACTGGCCGTCCGCGAACTGGAGGTCACGGCCCGAGACGTCGTTCGCAACGACGTAGCCCTGCACGAAGTCGAGCGCGTCATCGGCCGACACACCACTCGCGCGGCGGCCGATCACGACGCCGAGCTCGGCCTCGTAGTCGACCTGCTGTGAGATCGCCGGGATCCGAATGGCGGCGCCGTTTTCGAGCAGTGTGTTCGGCCACTTCGCAAAGAGCAGCGGACGCTCGGGTAGCGCGACGCCCTGCTCCTCCGCGTGATCGCGGTAGTTGAGGCCGACGCAAACGATTTTCTGAGGGAGAGCGATCACGCCGGCGAGCCTACTATTCCGCTCCCCACCAGTGCGTCGATGTCGTCCTGCGCATAACCGAGCTCGCGCAGCACCTCGACCGAATGCTCGCCCAGCAACGGCGGGGGCAGCCGATGAGTGAGACGCTCGTCGTCGACCTGCAGCGGCGAGGCGACCGCGTCGAAACCGTCGACCTGCTGCAGCATCCCGTTCGCACGTGTCTGCGGATGAGCCCCGACTTCGGCGAGGTCCTGAACCGGTGCGACGGGAATCCCAGCCAGCGCCTCGAGCCAGTGGGCGGAGGTCTGGGTGGCGAGGCGTTCGCGGATCGCGGGCAGCAGCAGCTCCCGGTTGACGAGGCGGTCAGGGTTGGTCAGGAACCGCGGATCGTCGGCGAGCTCCGGTCGGCCGATGCGCTCGCAGAGCAGGCGGAAGAGACGGTCGTTCGCGGCGGCGATCATCAGCTCGCCGTCGGACGTTGCAAAGACCTCGTACGGGGCGATCAGCGGAAACGCCGTGCCGTGACGTCCGGGCACTTCGCCGGTGCGCAGCACCGAGGTCAGCTGGTAGCCGACGAGCGAGAGCGCAGTGTCGTAGAGCGCCACTCCGACGTCACGTCCGCGTCCGGTCATCGCGCGCTCCAATAGGGCGGCGAGGGTCCCGAGCGCAGCCCACACACCGGTACCGATGTCGACGACCGACGCGCCGACGCGCACGCCCGGCCGGTCCGCCTCGCCGGTGATGCTGACGAGACCGCCGAAAGCCTGCATCAACGGGTCATACCCCGGCTCGCCCGCCAGCGGCCCTGCCTTGCCGAACGCGCGGATCGAGCAATAGACGAGCCGTTCATTCCGCGCGCGCAATGCATCGCTACCGAGCCCGAGGCGCTCGGCCGTGCCCTGGCGCAGCGACTGCACGAATACATCGGCGCCGTCCACGAGGCGCAGTAATGCCTCACGGCCTGCGGCGTCCTTGAAATCGAGCGCAAGCGAGCGCTTCGAGCGGTTCGCAGCGAAGAACATCACGCTGCCGCCGTCGAAGAACGACGGGCCCCAGGCGCGCGCCTCGTCACCGCGGCCGGGATGCTCGACCTTTACCACCTCGGCGCCGAGGCCGCCGAGGATCTCGGTGCAGGTCGGTCCGGCGAGCGACGACGTCAGGTCGACGACGCGAATGCCTGCGAGCGGCGCGAAGCTCATCGCCCGAATGTATCCAAGCGTTCGGGTTAGGATCGCCCGGTGGCGACCGTGGCCAAACGGCAACCGAAGCTCGGCATGAACATGCTGCTCTGGTCGACCGACGTCACGGGGCCTGAGCACGACGCGACCTTCGAGATGCTGCTCGACGCCGGCTACGAGGGCGTCGAGATCCCGATCTTCGACACGGAGCTCGACAAGTATGGACGCCTCGGGAAGCGGCTCGCCGAGCTCGGTCTGACCGCGCTCGGCGTGGGAGCGCGTACCGGCGAGGACAGTCCCATCAGCGACGACCCGGAGGTACGGGCACGCGGCCTCGAGGCGACCAAGGCTGCCGTCGATGCCTGCGCAGCACTCGGCGCGCGGACGCTTTGCGGTCCACTCGAGGCGCCGCTCGGCGTCTTCAGCGGCACGGCCCCGACGCGTGAAGAGCGCGAGCGGTCGGTCGAGAGCCTGCGAGGGGCGGCCGAATATGCGGCGACGCGTGAGGTGACGCTCGCCGTCGAGTACCTCAACCGCTTCGAGATGTACCTCGTGAACTGCGCGGAGGACGCGGCGGCGCTCGTACGCGAGGTCGACCATCCGAATTGCCGGTTGATGTACGACACGTTCCACGCCCACATCGAGGAGGCAGACCCGCGCGCCGCGCTGCACTCGTGCGCGGACGTCCTCGTCCACTTCCACGCCTCCGAGAATCATCGCGGCACGCCGGGCAGCGGCCAGGTCGACTGGGACGCTACGTTCGGCGCGCTCGGGGAGATCGGCTACGACGGCTGGGTCGTGATCGAAGCGTTCGGCGACTCACTGCCCGAGCTCGCAGCGGCGACCAAGGTCTGGCGACGGACGTTCGCGAGCGAGGAGCAGCTCGCGCGCGACGCTTCGGCATTCCTGCGACCACGCGTCCGGCAACTCGCGCACTGAGATGTCGACTGCGAGCGCAGCGCGTCCGCGCGTGCACGCGACCGGCCCAATGCCTGCGGCGATCGAAGCCGCGGTCGCCGAGAGCTTCACGGTGACGGACGACCCTGGCGAAGCGGACGGGATTCTCGTGCTGATCAACACGCGGGTCGATGAGGCCTACCTCGCGGCGGCGGGACCGCAACTCCGAATCGTTGCGAACTACGGGGTCGGTGTCGACAACATCGACCTCGCTGCAGCAGCGCGCCGAGGAGTCGTCGTCACCAATACGCCCGACGTCTTGACCGAGACGACGGCCGAGCTCGGCGATCACGCTGACGTTGTCGCTCCTGCGACGGGTCACGGAGGGCGATCGGTTTCTCCGCGCGAGGCGTCCGTGGGGCTTCGGGCTGGAGTTCATGCTCGGCGAAGGTTTGCGCGGCAAGCGTTTCATGGTCGTCGGGCCGGGGCGCATCGGACACGCGACGGCGAGGCTGGCCCAGGCATTCGGTGCCGAGCCGGTGTTCGCAGGGCGAGGGGAGCTCGACGCTCTGCTCCCGCAGGCCGACGTCGTGAGCATCCACTGTCCGCTCACGCCGGAGACCCGGCACCTGATCGATGCGCAGGCGCTGTCACTCATGCGCCCGAGTGCGGTGCTCGTGAATACTGCGCGTGGCCCGATCGTCGACGAGCACGCGCTCGTCGGCGCGTTGCAAAGCGGCACGCTGGCGGGCGCTGCGCTCGACGTCTTCGAGCACGAGCCTGCCGTGACGGAGGCGCTTCTCTCGTTCGAGAACGTCGTTCTCTCGCCGCACCTCGGGAGCGCAACGCGGGCGACCCGGGAGGCGATGGGCGTGTCGGCGGTCGATTCCCTTCGCGCGCTGCTGCTCGAGGGACGTCAGCCGGCGAACACGGTTACAGCCACGTAGGATCGGCTTCCTTGAGCCCCGGGCGCATCCGTCACACCGTGAGCTTCACCCTGCGCCATGACCCCGGCTCGCCCGAGGAGACCTCGTTCCTCGTGGCTGCACAGGGGCTCGCGGCGATCGACGGCGTGGAGGCGTTCGAGCTTCTGCGCCAGGTCGGCGCGAAGAGCAACTTCCGTTTCGGCATCTCGATGGAGTTCGCGGACCGCGCCGCTTACGACGCGTATAACGAGCACCCGCAGCACGTCCAGTTCGTCGCCGAGCGGTGGCTGCCCGAGGTGCCGGACTTTCTCGAGCTCGACTTCGCCGCTACGTGAGCAACGGCTCAGCGGGGAACCGCACACCGAACCGCTCGATGAGGCCGGGGACGCTGTCGGGATCCATGTCGAGCGCGTAGCGCCGACAGAGCGCACCGAGTTGCTCGGGCCCCGCCTGCGCGGCGCCGCCGAGGGCGACGAGCTCCGCGAAGAAGCCCTCGAAGCCTGCCGGCGAGATGATCTCGAGGATCCGGCACGGATCGTCGCCGGCATTCCAGAACGTGTGCCACTGGCCGCGCGGCTTGTGGACGAGCTCGCCCGGGCCTGCCTCGACGTGCTCCTCGCCGAGCAATGCGCCCATCCGCCCCTCGATGACGAAGCTGTACTCGTCCTCATTGGTGTGTCGATGCAGCGGAGCGGCGAGCGCTCGTGCCGACATCGGGTGCTCGACGAGCGAGAAGCGCCCATCCGCCTCGCTGCCGTCGATCATGAACCGCACACCGATGCTGCCGAGGAAGCCGGCCTTCCCGTCGGCAACGCCGACGATCCTTGCAGTGGAGACGCTCACGCCAAATCCTCATTTCGCTAGACAACTGTGTAGCCTGAAACTACGCTCCGTGGCGACGCCTGTCAAACCTTCATGAAACGCCGATGACCGATCAAAAGCGCCGCTACCGGATGAACGCTCGTGCGGAGTCGCAGCGGGCGACCCGACTGCGCATCACCGAAGCGGCCGTGGAACTGCATGGGACACTCGGGCCGTCACGCACGTCGATGAGCGCGGTGGCCGAGCACGCCGGCGTGGAGCGCTCGACGCTGTACCGCCACTTCCCCGACGAGGGAAAGCTGTTCGAGGCCTGTTCGGCGCACTGGCGAGGGTTCCAGCATCCTTTGCCCGACCTCGACCGCTGGAGGACGATCGACGACCCGTGCCGAGCGGTTGCGCACTGCACTCACGGAGCTCTACGCGTATTACGCCGGAGCCGAGCCCATGCTCACGAACATCCTCCGCGACGTCGATTCACTGGAAGTCCTTGCGGCGACAGTTCGCGCGGTTCCTGGACTACCTGGAAGCGGCCCGTGCGACGTTGCTGGCCGGCAGGCGTCACCGCGGTCGCGCCGTACACACGGTGCGTGCCGCCGTCGGGCATGCGCTCGCCTTCACGACGTGGCGTTCCCTCGTCCGCGAACAAGGCTGCACCACGGCTGAGGCGGTCGAGTTGATGTGCACCCTGGCAGCGACGGCCTCGCCTCCGGCGCCGCGTCAGTTCTCGATCGTGACCAGTGTCCCGATCGGGGTGTAGGGCCACACTGCCGCCGCTGTGGCAAGTGGGAGCTCGACGCAGCCGAGGCTCTGCGGCGTGCCGAACGACGCCCGGTTGAAGGAGTGCAGTGCGTCGCCGCCGTGGAAGTAACTGATCCACTGGATCCCAGGGTCGTTGTAGTGCGAGCCGTCGGGATTCGTGCCGCTCATCGTGCCGACCGGGATGTGCTCGAAGACGGGATACGTGCCGAGCTGCGTCGGCGCCGCCGGGACGCCGGTGTTGCCGGGCGAGGTGAGCACGGTCTGCCCGTTGTGCCAGAGCGTCAGCAGCTGTGGCAGGTCGCGGTGCACGTAGACGTAGCTGTACCCGTCGGTGCGGCGCTTGCCTGCGATCGCGTCGGTGAGGAGTGCGCGCCACACCTGCGCGCCGGCGAATCCGTCGACGGCGAGGTCGTGATCGTGCTCGAACATCATCACCGCGCCGCGCGTGATCTCGTTCGGCTGCGCCTCGGTCCAGAGTCGCTGGAGCTCCGGCGGCGTGTTCGGGTAGCGCCAGCTGAAGGTTCCCGCCGGCGGGTTGACCGCCGCGGCGATCTCCGCACGCGCCTGCGGCTGCACGGCCTCGGCAGCGGGATGCCAGTCGAGCGGCAGGTAGCCGGCATCGGCGAGCAGCTGCTGCAGCCGGAGGAAGCTCGCCCCGGCGACCTTCAAGCCGATCGCGCGGGCAGGCTTGGCGGGCGCGTTGCCGACGCTGACGCTGAGCCCGGCCGGAAGCGCGAGCTGGAGCGACGAGGCGAGAGGAAAGCCAAAGCCGCTCGGAGTGAAGACCAGTGTGTGGCTGTCGCTCGTTCGCCAGTTGCCCGGGACGCGCGTCGAGAACCGCGGCCGCGCCGTCCCGATCGCGTCGGACAGCGTCTTCGAGAACGTCAGCCGAATCGAGGTCCGCGGGGAGAGCGGATGACCGAGTGCCGGGGTGACGAGCACGACGGGCAGGCGAGAGACGGGGAACCACGTGACGCGAACGGGCGGGCCGAGCCGCTCCCACGCGCGAGCCGCGCTGCGCACCTCGACGGCGCCGGATGCCGCCTGAGGGCCGAGAGAAACCGCCTCACCGCTTCCCGACTTGACGATCTGTCGGCCGCTCGATGTGCGGTAGACGATCTTGGTCGCGGGCTCGACGAACCGGAGACGCAGCGGTGCATGAGGAGCGAGCGTCACCCAGCGCTTCGTCGGGATGCTCTGCGGGGTGTGCAGCGTCAGCCGCTCGGTGCGGCTGTGGCCGAGCGCCCAACCGAGCCACCCCGGCCTGCGGACGACGACCGTGACGCTGACGGCCTCGCCGGGAGAAACGAGGGTCCGGGGCAGCAACCGCCCATGCTCGACGGAGAGCGGGATTCGGGCGCCGCTCGGCCCGAAGGCGTGCGCCGAGACGAGCGTGCCGCCGAGCGGCTGCACAACCACCCGGGCGAGTGCGACATGATCCCCCTTGAGCGTCGCGCCCGACCACCAGTAGACGGCGGCGCCCAGTGCGAGCACGCCGGCCGCGACGACCGCGGCGAAGACCGCGAGCGGACGCCGACGGCTTTTCCTCCTCCGCCGGCCGTTGCCCTGTCGCCGTACCGGCGTTGATCCCATTCACAAACCATAGATACGGACGCTGTCGAACCCGATTGGCGTGGCCTGCGACCTCACGTTCAGCGATCCGGCGACGCGGGTACCACGGCTGGCATGACGGCTCGCCTACTGAGCTCGACTGTTGCGTGTCTCGCGCTGGCGGGTGCGGCGGCCGGTGCGAACGGCTCCACTCTCAGCGCCCGCGACAGCGGCAAGACGTTCACGCTGCGGCGCGGGCACGAACTGACGTTGCGGCTCACCGACAGCTATTCATGGAGCAAGCCACAGGTCCGCGGGCGCTCGATCGGCCTGATCCCGGTCGACTACATCAGAGACCCCGGCTTCCAGGAGTGGACGATCACCACCCACGCGCTCGGCACCTCGCGGGTGACGAGCGTGGAACCTGCAGCGCGTGCGCGCCACGCCGCTTCCGGATCACGATCGTCGTTCGCTGAGGCGCGGAACCGCCGAGCCGCCGCTCACCAAAACCGCCTCACCACGCTCTGAACCGGCACTCTTGAACCGTGTCCATCCCGCCGCTCTCCGTGCTCGATCTCGCGCCCATCGTCGAAGGCGCGACTCCGAGCGACGCGCTTCGCAACTCGCTCGACCTTGCGCAACACGTCGAGCATTGGGGCTACAGCCGCTTCTGGCTCGCCGAGCATCACAACGCGATCGGGATTGCGAGCGCAGCGACGGCGGTGGTGATCGCGCACGTCGCGGGCGGAACGCGCACGATCCGCGTCGGTGCCGGTGGGATCATGCTCCCGAATCACGCGCCGATCGTGATCGCCGAGCAGTTCGGGACACTCGAGGCGCTGCATCCGGGGCGAATCGACCTCGGTCTCGGACGCGCGCCCGGTACCGATCAGCTCACGGTCCACGCGCTTCGCCGCAACCCGATGAGTGCCGACAGCTTTCCGCAGGACGTCGTCGAGTTGCAGCACTACCTCGCCGACGCACAGCCCGGGCAGGCGGTCCAGGCGACGCCCGGCGCAGGGTCACGCGTCCCGCTCTGGATCCTTGGCTCGAGCCTCTTCGGCGCCCAACTCGCCGCGATGCTCGGATTGCCGTACGCGTTCGCCTCGCACTTCGCACCGGATGCGTTGCTGCCGGCCCTCGAGGTCTACCGCGCGACGTTCGAGCCGTCCGAGCAGCTGCAGCGACCCTACGCGATGGTCGGCGCGAACGTGATCGCAGCCGACGATGACAAGACGGCGGCCTGGTTGTTCACCTCGGCACAGCAATCGTTCGCGAACATCCAGCGCGGCCGCCGGGGGCGGCTACCACCGCCGATCGACGACATCGAGTCGTACTGGACACCGCCCGAGAAGGAGCGCGCGTCCGCGATGCTCCGCCGCTCCTTCGTCGGCTCGGCCGAAACCGTCCGCGCCGGGCTCGAGCGGTTCGTCGAGGAGACCGCGGCGGATGAGCTGATCGTCGCCGCCGCGATCCATGACCACGCGGCCCGTTTGCGCTCGTATGAGCTTCTGGGCGGCCTGCAACGTTGACGGCGGCAGACGCTTGGCGTTCGCGGGCGACCATCCTAGAGTGAGTGGTCTGCGGCAGCACCCGAGCGTTGACGAGCCCGTAGCCAGCAAGCCGCACATCCAACTCGAAGCCCTCCATGTGCTGGCGCGAGCGCTGGCCGGAGGGGAGTTTCGAGCGCGTGCGGTGCTGGAGCGCGCGTGTACCGCGGTCGCGCGAGGCTTTGCGTTCGAGCGGGTCGGAATCGTCCGCTATATCCCGGAGACCTCGACGCTCATCCCGTTTGCCGCCCACGGGCTGACGGCGGCCGAGTTGCACTCCCTCCCCGCGGCGCTGCCGGTGACGCATTTCAGCGCGTTCACGGATGCGCTCGCAACGGGCCGCGCCACATTCGTCGAAGACCCGACGCACGAGGAGTCCGTGCCCGCGGAGATCAGCAGCGGCTTCGGGATCGGCTCGTTCGTGATCGTTCCACTGGTCAGTGACGGCCGCTGCCTCGGCTTTCTGACGTGCGACGAACGCGGCGAGGCCTTTTCACTGGACACCGCGGAGATCGACCTCCTCACGACGTTCGGCACGTTGATCGCCGCATTCCTCGAGCGGGCGATCGAGCACGGCGAGCTCCGCCGCCTGAATGAGCTCAAGAGCCAGTTCGCGGCACTCGCCTCCCACGAGCTGCGCACTCCGGTCGCGGCGATCTACGGTGCCGTTCGGACGCTCGAGGAGCGCGAAGCCGAGCTGTCGCCCGCCCAGCGCGCCGATCTGCGACGCATGGTCTCGCAACAGTCGAAGCGCCTCTTCGAGCTCGTCGAGAACCTGCTCGACCTGTCGCGGCTCGAGGCCGACGCGATTCGGATCGAGCCGACCGAGGTCCTCGTCCGCGAGCATCTGATGCAGCTCGCCGAAGTGGCGTTCGACGACCTGAGTGACCTGACGATCGACGTCCCGGCCGACGTGCGTGCCGTCGTCGACGTCAACGCGCTCGACCGAATCCTCTCGAACCTCTTGGCGAACGCCTCGCGTCACGGCGCTCCGCCGTTCTTCGTGTCAGCAGCCGTGCAAGACGGCGAGTTGTCGGTTGCGGTCGAAGATCGAGGCGGCGGTGTCGCTGCCGAGTTCGTCGGCAGCCTGTTCGAGCGGTTCACCCGCGGTGAGACCCACGCAAGTGAAGGCGCAGGTCTCGGCCTGTCGATCGCGCAGTCGTACGCGCGTGCGCACGGCGGCATGCTGACCTACGAGCCGGCCGAGCCGCGCGGCGCCCGCTTCCGCATCGTCCTCCCAGTCGCCGTTCTCCCCGCCGCCGGCGAACCGACCATAGCATCAGCTCGCGCGACGGAGCTGTGCCTCTACCTGGTGGGCTGCCGGAGATTCCGGCGGTAGCTTCTCGAGCGCCTCGGAGAGCAGCTCGCGCCCACGGTCGTCGGCTCCCTGCTTCAGGAGCGTGAACCCGAGGTTCGCGATCACCTTGCCCTCTTCGGGATCATTGCCCTGCTCGGGCCCATCTTCCTCGCGCTCACGCAGGATCTGCAGCGACTGCTCGAACCGCTCGACGGCCGCATCGGTGTCACCCGACGCCGCAAGCGCGAGCGCGAGGCTGTTCAACGTCGGCGCCTGAGCATGACGGTCGTCGAGAGCCTGAAAGATCTCGAGCGCCTCGAAATGCAGCGCGACCGCGGGCGCGGCACTCCCGGCCCGGCGCAGCTGTGCTCCGCGCGCGTTCAACTCGAGCGCGCGCCGTCGGTCGTCCTGCACCCTCGGCTCGGCGCGAGCCGGTGATACGACCAGCGGCTCGGAGCCGGCATAGGGCCAGCCGTAGGTCTCATCCGACGGGGTGTCGGGGACTGCTCCGTGTTGAACCGTGGCAGGCTGCCGCAGCGCACGCGCGCGGTTCCAGAGCGATATCGACGTCTCGGCGAGAGACCGGCCAGAGCGCGCCGCGAGCGCGTGAGTCCTGCTTGCGGTCGGACGTGCCTGCGTCCGTACCGTCGCAATCCGTGCCGTCACCGCCCCCGTGTGAGCACCGTGCAGGAACCTCGCCGGCTGACGCCGGTGGATCGAGCGCGCGACCAGTGCGACAACGCCGGCGACAAGAGCCACCCCGGCAACGGTGAGGAGGAGCCGGCCGAGCCCGACCGCGACGAGAACTCCGATGAAGACGAAGCACACGCCGGCGAGCGCGGCGGCGCGCTGACGAAACCGCGTGTCCGCCGTGTAGCGCTCGAGAAACTCCCGCGCCGAGAGGTGACGAGGTTGACCCACTTGGAGTCCTTTCGACGCTGCCGCGACGCATCCCTGCCTCTGGCAGCCGTCGTGCACGGACACTGTCAAGGTTTAGGCCCGCCCTGTCGATATCTGAGCGATGAAACTGCTGGCGTACGGGATTGCCGGGTCGCTCCTCGCCTATGCGGCGGGTTTGTGGGCGCTGCTGCGGCGTGACTCCAGTTCGACCGCCTGAGCGGTCACCCCGACTGGATCAGGACGCCGGCTCCGATCGCCGGCGGCCGCTCGGTGCGGCGGCGAGTGCACGTCCACCCCGCACGGGAGCGCGATCGATCGTTCAGCCAACGGCGAACATGCAGAACGCGGAGAGGACTGCGCAGACGTGGCTGCTTCTGCGCAGGACTCGAGTGAGCGCGCGGCCGATCATGTGAGATTGACTACCAACGCTGCTCAGACGTTACAACGGACGCAGTCAACTGTTTACGCGCCGACCACATCGCGTCGCCGGAAGACCCCGAGCGCGACGATTCCGGCAACTGCTCCGATCGAAACCAGAACGACCGCCGCACCGGCCCGAAAGGGCTCGCTCGGCACGAGGCCGACGTGCGCGAAGGGTGTCAACTCGACGACCCAGCGCGGCACGCCGAGCAGCGACCCCACGAGCTGCCAGAGAAATGCGACCGCAACCAGGCCGTACGAGATGCCGGAGCCGGCGCGGGGCGCGACGGCGTAGGCAAGCACCGCCAGCCCGAGGAAGAGCAGCGCGACGGGCAGGCAGTTCGCACCCGCCTCGAGCATGCGCGGCAGCGAGACGGTGACTCCGGCTGCGGTCGCGCCCGCCCACGTCACGGCCCCCGCCAGCAGCGACAGCCCCGACGCGGCACCCGTCGCCAGGAGCAGTCGCCCGCCCAGCCAACTGCGGCGGCCGACCGGCAGCGCCAGCAGCGTCTCGAGCCGCTGCTCGGCTTCCTCGCTGCGTGCCGCTCCGACCTGAGCGCACACGAACAGGCTGACGGCGAGGACGAAGAAGATGAACACGAAGGCCAGATAACCACTCGATGTCGTGATCGACCCGGAGCCGAGCTTCGCGATCTCCAGCTGCACCCTGGCCGGGATGCCGGCAGACGTCACGCTCTGCGAGACGACGCCGAGGACGGCCGCGAAGACAGCGATGCCGATCGTCCAGACGATCAGGCTGCCCCGTTCACTCCGAACGGCCTGGGCCGTCGGCGAGGACAGGAACCGCAACCGCGGCGCAGCGCTGTCGCGCGCGGGCAGCACGCCTGTGCCGATGTCGCGCGTACCGGCCATGCGTCCTGCGGCGATGAGCAGCAGGACCGTCACGCCGACCGGGAGCACGAAGACGAGCGGCTCGGGACCGTCGAACGGTCGCAGCTCCTCCGCCCAACCGAGCGGTGTCAGCCAGCGCAGCCAGCCGAAGCCGGTCGCCGTGTCCGCGATCACGCGCAGCAGAAAGAGGAGCCCGACCGCCGCACCGCCGACCTCGAGCGCGACGCGTCGCGTGGGCGCAAGCTGGCTCGCGACGGCGCCCACGCCGGCGCAAACCACTGCGACGGAGGTCGTCGCGAGCGCCAGGTACGCAGCTCCGCCCGCGGCGAGCCCGCCGCCGAGGAATCCGGCGAGCTCGGCAAGCCACAGGACGGCGATGCCTGTACCCACTGCAGCCAGTGCCGAGAGATAGGCCGTGCGCCGGCCGACGATTCCGGCCAGCACGAGCTCGGCCCTGCCGGCGTCCTCATCGGCCCGGAGGGCGCGCACGGCGGCGAGCAACCCGAACACCGCCGCCGCGATGGCGAGCGTGCCCCCGACGCGCCAGGCGGTGTAGCCGGCGACCGTCCGCAGGTCATGCGGCTCGCCGTAGAACAGTCGAAGCGCCTTGTTCGCGGCGAAGTCTCGCGCGAAAGCGATCCGGTCCGACCGGGCCGGATAGGTGTGCCGGTAGCCGACCGGCTGGATGTACGCGTAGACCGCGAAGAGCGTCCCGAAGACGGCGGTCCGAATGCGCGTATCTCGAAACCCTCGAGCTGCGAGCGTGCGAGCTGGTCCACGCTGCGAGCCTGATTCAGCGTTCGACACTGAGTTCAGCGTCGGCAGAGCGGGCCGGCTGGTCGTAGTGGTGCAGGAAGATCTCCTCGAGGGACGGCTCCCGGCTCGTGAGGGTTGCGACCGGGTGCTCGGCGAGAGCGCCGATCAGCGGCCCGATACCGCCCGAGACCTCGAACCGCAGTGCGTTCGCACCCGCTCGCTCGACCCGCACCCCCGGCAGCGGTGGCAGCGTCGGGAGCCTCGCCGGTGAAGGTCACCTCGACCGTCTGCGCGGCCAGATGGCGAAGCTCGTTGAGCGTCCCCTCGTCGACAAGCTTTCCGTCGCGGAGAATCCCGACGCGATCGCACACCGCTTCGACCTCACTCAGGATGTGCGACGAGAGAAACACCGTCTGCCCGCGTTCCTTCGCTTCCTCGATGCAAGCTCGAAATGCCATCTCCATCAGCGGATCGAGGCCGCTCGTCGGCTCATCGAGGAGGAGCAGGTCGGCCCGGGTGGAGAGGGCCGCGATCAGCAGCACCTTCTGGCGGTTGCCCTTCGAAAGCGCCCGGATCTTCTTGCGCGTGTCGAGCTGGAAGCGCGAGATGAGCACATCGCGATACGCGGGATCGAGGCCGCCGTGCAACCGAGCGAGGAACTCGAACGTCTCGGCGCCCGTCATCGAGGGCCAGAGGAACGGCTCGCCGGCGACGTATGCGACTCGCCGGTGCGCCGTCACGGGGTCGCCCCACGCGTCGATGCCGAAGAGCTCCGCGCTGCCGCTCGTCGGTCGGTGCAACCCGAGGAGCAACCGGATCGTCGTCGTCTTCCCCGCGCCGTTTGGCCCCAGGTAGCCGTACACCTCGCCTTCGAGGACGTTCAGGTCGAGGCCGTCGAGCGCGAGCGTCTCCCCGTACCGCTTGCTCAGTCCCGACGTCGCGATCGCGGGGTGCGGCAATGGCGCTACGGACTCGAGGGACTCGGCTCCGGATCGGCCCGCGGCGCGCGCGTGCCGCGCGAGGCACGTTCGCCGGGTGCCTCGATCGTGATGTCCGGAAGCACCTTCTCGAGCCAGCCCGGGATCCACCAGGACCGCTCGCGCAGAATCGTGAGCAGCGCAGGCACGAAGGTAAGGCGCATCAGCAGCGCGTCGGTGAGGATCGCGACCCCGAGCAGCAGGCCGAACTCCTTCGAGACCCGGTCGGGGCTGAGCAGGAACGAGAAGAACACCGACGACATGATCAGCGCGGCGGCGACGATCACCCGTCCGACGCCGGCGACGCCATCCTTGACGGCTTCGACCGTGTCTTCACCGTGCACGTGCTCCTCGCGGATCCGGCTCATGAGGAACACCTCGTAGTCCATCGAGAGCCCGAAGAGAATCGCGAAGGCGATTGGCGGCACGAAGCTCTCGATCGGGCCGGTGCGGTCGAGGCCGATGATCCCCATGCCGAATCCCTTTCTGCACCACGAGCGTCAGGACGCCGAAACCGACGAGTGCCGACAGGAGCGTCGTCAGCGCCGCCTTGAGCGCGATCACGGCGGAGCGGAATGCCATCGCCAGCAGCAGGAAGGTGATGCCGATGATGTAGAGCAGGAACCAGGGCGCATGCGAGAAGATCTGGTGCCCGATGTCGGTGAACGCCGCGTTCGATCCCGACACGTACGCGCGTGCGCTCGAGCCCGCCAGCGTCTGCGGAATCACGGTGTGCCGAAGCTGTGAGACGAGATCGTCGGTCTTCGAGTCCTGCGGCTTGTACCTCCCGTAGGTGTTCACGATCGCGACGGACGCCTTGGCGGCGGTCTTCGCGTTGTAGATCGGCTTGTCGACCTGCGAGAGCCCCGCCACTCCCTTGAGCGCGGTCTCGAGCTTCGCTGCGGCGGCATGATCGGACTGCATGTCGACAACGACCGGGATCGGCTCGGTGAACCCGGGCCCGAAGCCCTTCGTCAGCAGGTCGTAGGCCTGACGAGTCGTCTGCGCCTTCGGCGCCGTGCCGGCGTCGGCCAGCCCGAGCCGCACAGCGAGCACCGGTGACGCGAGCAGCAGCAGGACGACGAGCACGACCGGCATGACCACCTTCGCGTTGCGTGAGACGAAGCGGCCCCACGCGGCAATGGGCGTCTTCGCCTGGCCCTCGCGCGACTCATCGACGCTCGGCAGCCCGAGCCGCCCACGGTCGATCTTCTGACCGAGCAGCGACAGCACTGCAGGCAGCAGCGAGTTTGCGAGCAGCACGGCGGTGAGCACGCCGAGGGCGCTGCCGATGCCGAGCTTGGTGATGAAGTCCAGGCCGATCAACGCGAGCCCGGTGATCGAGATCGCCACGGTCACACCGGCGAAGATCACGGCGCGCCCCGCGGTCGCCCCGGCGGCGGCGGCCGCTTCCGGCGGGGACAATCCCTCGTGCAGGAACTGCCGGAAACGGGTAACGATGAAGAGGGTGTAGTCGATCCCGACGCCGAGACCGATCATCGGCACGAGAATCTCGGTGATCGTGTTGAAGTGCGTGAGCCGGGCGGCGAGGAACAGGAGCAAGAAGGCGCCCAAGACGGCCGTGATCGCGAAGAGGAGCGGGATCATCGTCGGCACGAGCGCGCGGAACAGCACCATCAGGATGAAGAAGGCGGCGATCAGGCCGATGATGTCGCTGCTGCCCTGCGTCGGCGGCGCGTTCTCCGCCTCCCCGGTGAACTGCACCTCCAGACCGGCGGTCGCGGCGATCGATCGCAGCTGATCCTCGAGGGCGACGACGCCCGATCGGGGAAGCTCGAACCCGGTGCGGTCGTACTGCACGTCGAAGAATGCGACCTCGCGGCTTCCCGAGAGTTGCGTCGATCCGGGCTCGAGCGGGCTCGTGATCGCCGAGACGTCCTTCGGATGCTCGTCGAGCGAGCTCTGGGATGCCTTGCCGGCCGTGAGCATCTTGTGAATCGTCGCGGCGCCCTTCGCCGCATCGAGACGCTGCCCCGGAGGCGCTGCGACCACGACGCGCAGCGCTGCGCCCTTCTGGGCGCCGAACTTCGCAGTGATGAGGTCGGTCGCCCGCTGGGTGTCCGAACCCGGAATCTTGAAGTCGTTGATCAGCTTGCCGTGGAACGCGGCGTTCAGGCCGATGAGGACGACGAACACGCCCAGCCAGCTGAGCACCACGCGCCAGGGATGGTTGGCGCAGGCGCCCGCGATCCGCGCGAGGGCGCCGGTATGCGCCACGCGCCTCTCGGCTGCCAGGGTAGGCCCTGGCGTGTGGTGGTGGTTGTCGGCCGCGCTCACAGGCCTGCCCTCGTCGCTCTCGCATCGTGCATGTGCCGGCTCCCCCTGAGTTCGAACTCGCTGTCGATGTCGAAGACTAGACGGAGCTACACCCCAGAACTCATCCCTACGGCCCGAAATGCGCGTCAGCCAGGGTCAAACCCGTGTCAGCGTGGTTGCCGGCCGCCAGACCGCGCTCCTTTGCGACAATCCGCGCTCTCGAGCCATCGAAAGGCGGGTCAGATGAGCACCTCTCCCACAACCTCCGTTCCGACGATCGATCTCAACGACGGCCGCCCCATCCCACAGCTCGGTTTCGGGGTCTTCCAGATCCCTCCGGTCGACACGGAAGCGGCGGTGAGCGTCGCTCTCGAGGCCGGTTACCGGCACATCGACACCGCCGAGATGTACGGGAACGAGCACGGCGTCGGCGCAGCAATCCGCGCCTCGGGGCTCGACCGGGCCGACGTCTACATCACGAGCAAGCTGAACAACGGCTTCCACCGTCCCGACGACGCACGCGCAGCATTCGCCAGAACCCTCACGGAGCTCGGGACCGACTACGTCGACCTGTTCCTCATCCATTGGCCGTTGCCGACGCTCTACGACGGCGACTTCGTCTCGACATGGGAGACGCTGGAGGAGTTCCGCTCGGACGGCCGCGCGCGCTCGATCGGCGTCTCGAACTTCCAGGTGGCCCATCTCGAACGACTTGCCGCTGAGACGGAAGTCGTGCCGGCGGTGAACCAGGTCGAGCTGCATCCGTATTTCCGAAACCACGACGTCGAGCGTTACGGCCGGGAGCACGGCATCGCGACCGAGGCGTGGGCGCCGATCGCGCAGGGCAAAGTGCTCCACGAACCGGTGCTCAGCGACATCGCGGACAGGCTCGGCAAGTCGCCCGCTCAGGTCGTCCTCCGGTGGCACATCCAGCGCGGGAACATCGTCTTTCCCAAGTCGGTCACTCCTGCACGGATCGAGGAGAACTTCGCGCTGTTCGACTTCCAACTCGAGCCGGACGATGTCGAGAAGATCGATGCGCTCGACCAGGGTGACGACGGACGCGCCGGCCCGAACCCGGACGTCTTCGCCTACGTCCCCGCCTAGATGGTTGAGGCGCCCGAGATGAAGCGGTCGGTGAATGCGTTGCGGAAGACGCCGCCGCTATCCACCCTCGCCCGGAGCCGACGAAACTCGGGCAGCCTCGGGTAGACCGCTTCGATGTCGCGCGCCGAAGCCGCGAACAGCTTGCCCCAGTGCGGCCGGAAGCCAAATGGGGCGAGTGCGGCCTCGATCGCAGGCAGGACCGCGAGAACCTCGGCGGTCCGTGGTTGCCACGTGAAGTGAAACGCGACGCTGTCCTGCCCGCAGAACGGACTGAGCCACAGCGTGTCCGCGGCTACCGCCCGGATCTCCGAGATGAGGAGGAGTGGAGTCACGATCGGCCCGAGGCGCCGGAGCTCCCGAACGGCTGCAGCCGCATGCGCGCGCGCGACGATGTACTCCGACTGGAGCTCCGCGCCGCCGCTCGGAGTGAAGCCGAGGCGGAAGTGCGGCAACCGCTCCGCGGAGGGGCCTGGAGCACCCAGCTGCTCGGTGCAGTTCTGCCACGGCGACCCCGGCACGGGATTGTGCGGCTGCGTCGCGGGAGTCGCGCCGAAGTATGAAGCGTGTGGATCGAGCTCGTCCTTCGTCTTCACCCAGACCTGATCGACTCCACGCTCCGTCCAGGCGGTGAACAGGCTGACGCTGTAGCCCCCCGCGAGGATCTCGTCCGTACTCGCTTCGAGAGCCGCCCACGGAAGCTCCTCGAACACGTACTGCCGCAACTCGAACTCCGGCACGACGTCGAGTGACACGCGGGCCACGAGGCCGAGCGCGCCCAGGCTGACGACCGAGCCGTCGAAGTCCTCATCGCCCCGCCGCAACCCACGCAACGAACCATCAGCGCAGACGAGGTCGAGCGCCGAGACCGACGCGGCGAGCGACTGGTTCCTCGCACCGGAGCCGTGCGTGCCCGTGGCGATCGCCCCGCCGACCGAGATGTGCGGCAGCGACGCAAGATTCGCGACCGCAAGACCGTGATCGGCCAGCGCGCTGGCGAGCTCTCCGTACCGGATGCCCGCCTCAGCGACCACTGTCTGCTCGCCGATCTCGACGATGCGGTTCAGGTGCTCGGTCGAAAGCAGGAGGTCAGTCGAGTCTGCGACGAGGCTGAACGAATGCCGCGTACCGAGTGGACGCAAAGCGGCGCTTCTCGCGACCAGCTCTTGCGCCTCCTCGACCGACGTCGGCCGCTCGACGCGTGTCGTCGAGTAGGTGACGTTGCCGGCCCAGTTCTTCACGGCGAGAGCCCGGGGCGTCGGCTGCTGTGACGCGCCGCCCCGGGCTCTCGTTTACTCACGCCAATGCGCAACTCACGTTCGGGTTCCACATCGAGAAGGTGCCGCTCGGGTTGTGCTTCCAGATCCACGCATGCAGAGAATAGAACGCGGGCAGTCCGAAGCGGTTCGGGCTCGCGGTGAAGTTGAACTGCCGGCCGAACAGCGTGGGCGGAGATGCGTGCGTCGCATCCCACGCCGACTGCACGACGATGTACTCGAGCGCGACGAGCCGGAGCCTGCCGTGCTTCTCGGGCTCGTAGACGAGCGCCTCGGGTGATGACGCATCGATCGACGGGTCGCCGACGAGTTTGCTGTTCACGTAGTGGATGCCCATTGCGCCCATCTGCGGCATGTCGGTCATTGCGATGCACGCAATGCCGTTCACATCCTTGAAACGCCCGTAACCAGCGTGGATCGCGACCTGGACGTTGTGGTCCCGAGCCGTTGCCCGGGCAGCGTCGGCCAGGCTGCCCCGGCCGCCACCGCCCGAGGCGGCCGTCGCGATGCCGATGCTGGCGATGCTGAGGGTGGCGGCCGCGATCACAGCGATCGGGAGCCAGTGCTTCTGTCTCATGGTTTCTTGCTCCTCTTGTTGGGTTCTCAGTGGTTGAAGTACGGGTCGAGCACATGCACTCGAGTGATGCGGTCGACGGGCAGGGCGTTCCGAGTCGCGGTCGTCCTGATCGCTTCCGGGCTCGGTGCGTCGTAGACGCAGTAGGCCCGTGTCTTGTCCTGGCTGACGTACGAATGGAGCCAGGTCACCCCCTCGTCGCTGTTCCGATCGACCACCGCCAGACAGAGCGCGGCGCCCTGCGAGTCGGTCGGGATCTGCCAGCCGTCGGAGAACGTCCGTTCCACGACGTAGCGCGGCATGCAGGCCTCCTTTCTGCTTTGGTCAATGACTCAAAGCTAGGACTGCAGCGGGTGCCGCCACATCGGCGGAACCACCTAGTTGCAGCCGGAGGCGCTACCCAACTTCGTCGACGAGGCCGCGCCGAACCGCGTCCGCCGTCGCTTCGGTGCGTGTGCGAACGCCGAGGCCGCGGAGGACCGCTGCGACATGGTGCTCAACCGTGCGCTCGGAGAGTACGAGGCGATCTGCGATCTCTTTGTTGCGAAGCCCATCCGCAACGAGTGTCAGCACCTCCATCTGACGCGGGCTGAGGCCTGCGGCATTCGAGCGAGTCGCAGGGCGCGGGCCACGCGGCAGCTGCCGCGCTCCGAGCTTGCGCAACCGGCTGAGCGCGAGCGCGGCCGCCGGTCGTGCGCCGAGCAACTGCAACTCGTCGAGAGCACGCCGCAGGAGTTCCTCGTCGTTGCTCGAGAGCAGGGCGAGCGCGGCTTCGTACGGACAGCCGAGCTCGTTCCACTGCTCGGCCGCCGCGGCGAACTCACCTGCCAGCTGGAGCGCATACGGCCCCGCCGCCCCTACCGAGCCGGCAGATTCGAGGCAGGCTCGGCGCCGCCAGTCGCTGAGCTCGCCGACGAGCCAGCCCCAGCCGCGCTCCCGCGCGAGCTCGAGTGTCCCCGACCCCACCGTTGCCTGGTCGACCCCGCGTGGGTCGCCGGCAAGCCACGCCGACTCGGCTTTCGCGGCAGCCACCGGCCCGAAGCGCGGCAGCTCGCCGGTGGGCGCGGCGAGTGCCCAGGCTTCGTCGAGAGCCGAGCGCCACTCTGGATCGCCTCGCCGCGCTCGCACGAGCCCGAGCACGACGAGCGCGAGGATCCGCGGCGTCGTGGAAGTGCGCGGCGTCCGCACGACCGCGGTGGCGGAAGCGGCCGCGTCGGACCACCGTCCCTGGTCGAGCTCCAGCCGCGCGCGGCTTGCGAGGAGGTAGAGGCGAAACAGCTCGAGGCCGCGATCGCCGCAGAACGCGAGTCCCGCCGCCACAGCATGAGTGGCCTCGGCGTGGCGACGGTCGCCGACCGCCACGCCCGCGCGCAGGACCAGCGCCCGCCCCATGTGCTCGGTGCTTCCCAGTCGCTCGGCCCGCTCGACGCTCAGGCTGAGCGTCTGCAGACCGTCCTCGGGCGGCTCGCACGCACCGATGGTTGCCAGCGCGTGTACGGCAGTCTCGTCGTCAGCGAGCCGCTCCGCGAGCTCAAGCGCTCGCCGGCCCCACGCGACTCCCTCGTCGGCCGCCGCCGCTCCTGCCCGCCGGGACGCTAGCTCGGCATACGCCCGCGCGAGCTCGCGGCTGGGCGGTAGGCACTCGAGCACCGCGACGGCTGCTCGAGCAGTCGCCTCCGCTTCCGCGGTGCGGCCGGGGCACCAGAGGAACTCGGACAGCCGGGCGAGCACGCGCCCCTCACCCAGCTCATCGCCGCTCTGCCGGTGACATTCGAGCGCGTCCTCGAGCGCCGCGATTCCCCCGTCGTAGTCGTCCGTGAGATAACACGCGTCGGCTTGCCGCTCGAGGAGCCGGGCACGCTCGGCCGGCGCCAAGCGGCCGCCGAAGCGAAGCGTACGAGCGTATTGCGCGGCCGCTTCGCGGTGCGCGCCGAGCGAGGCCGCGGCAACTGCCGCGAGCGGCGCGAAGTGGAGCACCGCAGTAGGGTCACCGGCCGCCTCGGCGTGGTGCGCGAGCTGCGCGACATCCGGCACGCCAACGCTCGGCTCGCCGAGCGCGGCGAGCGCCAGGCGGTGAAGCTCGGCTTTCCGGTTTGGTGTGATCGCTTCCTCGATCGCGAGGCGACTCAACTCGTGCCGAAAATGCACTCCGGCTACGTCGACCACGAGCATGCCGCAGGAAAGGCACTCGTCGAGACTCGCAACGGCGCTACCGGCGATCGCTTCCAGCAGTTCGAGCGGCGCGTGCGAGGGAACGATCGCGGCTGCCTCCAGAAGCGCGTGGCCGTTCGGGCTCAGCCGTGTCGCCCGGGCGAGTGCTGCATCGCGCAGCGTCTCGGGGATGTCAGCCCCGTCGGCGGCGAGCACCTCGCCCACGAAGAACGGATTGCCGCCCGTCTTTCGAAAGAGCTCGGCGGCGTCGACGGCGTGCAGCGCAGAGAGCTCCGACACTGCCGCGGGCGACAGCCGGGCAAGGTTGACGCGCGTCGTCGATCTGCTGCCTGCGAGCTCACCCAGCACGACCCGCAACGGTCGGACAAGCGCGAGCTCGTCGTCGCGATACGAAACGATGACGAGAGCCGGGATCGTCTCGACCCGTCGCGCGAGCAAACGCAGGACATCGAACGTCGCTTCGTCCGCCCAGTGAACGTCCTCGATGACAAAGATGCTCGGCCGGCGCGCGCGCAGCTTGCGTGCGAGCGCCGCGACCACGTCGTGCGGCAGGGCCTCGGGCGCGACCAGATCCTCGACCGCGGCTCCGTTGCCGTCGAGAGCGAGTAGAAGCGGCCCGAGCGGGCGCGGAGTGAACAACGGATCGCAGGCGCACCAGACGACCTGTGCCGACGGCGACGCCCCGTCGCAGAACCGCCGCACCAGGGTCGTCTTGCCGATCCCCGCTTCGCCACGGACGAGCATGACGTGGCCGTGCGAGCTGCGCCGCACGTCCTGCAGACGAGCGCGAAGCTGTGCCAGCTGCTCTTCTCGCTCGAGCAGCTCGAGCCTGCCGGCCTCGGCCGCGCTTCCCTTGACGGCTCGCACAATCACCCAATGCTGCAGCAAACCGGCACGCCGTTACAAGCCCGAATTCGGGAGCGCGGCAGGAAGCGGCTCGCCGGCGCCGGATATGGGATTGATGCACGAGTCCGAGACCGAGACCGTTCGCGCTCTCGCCCACGAGATCTCGCGCGAGCCCGGGACACGCACGGCGGAGGAGAATTGGCTGTGTGCGGAGCGCGAGCTCGCCGTCACCCACGATTACGACACGCCCGACCGCGATCTCGAGCAGGCCGGCGTGCGACTCTCGCGGCATCCGCTCGAGGCGGGTGTCGTCTGGCGCCTGACTCTGCCGCGCGGTGAGCGGGTCGAGATCTGGACGACCGGGACCGAAGGGCTCGCACCGCCCGGCGAGATCGCGAGGCTGATCAACGGCGTCGCTGTCGGGGAAACACCTCGTGCCGGCGGCACCGCTCAGTGACGATCCGGGCGCAAAGCGACTACGTGAGATGTTCCTCGAGCAACGGCCGGATGCTCCTCGGTCACGAGCCGGGCGTGCGGCTCGGGGCGGATCCCGAGAACCTGCACAAGCATCGCGTTGCCGCGAGGCATGCGCACGCGTTCCTCCGCTCGACGCGTCACCACCTCGACTCGGACTGGCGTCGTCGGCTCTCGGTCCCGCTCGGGAAGCTCAGCGCGGTCACGGGGCCGGTGCGTGACCTCGACGTTCTGATCGAGCACGTGCAGGGGGAGCTCGACGGGCTCGAGCCGCACGACCGTGCCGCCGGCGGCTCGCTCGTCGCGAGGCTCGAGCTGGAGCGGGAGCGCGCACGCCGATCCCTCCTCGAGATGCTCGGCAGCGATGAGTACCGTGCCTTGCTCGCCCGTCTGCGACTGCCGCCGAGGCTCGCACCGGGCATCGAGTCGATCCCGCTTCGGCGTATCGCACGCAAGGAATTCGCCCGACTCGGAACGCACGTCGGGCGTCTCGGCGAGCGCCCCGGACGAACAAGCCCTGCATGAGCTTCGAATCACGCTCAAGCGCGCGCGCTATGCGGCAGAGCTCTCGGCCCCGATCGGCAAGCGCGGCAGACGATTCTTCGCCGACGCCAAGGCGCTGCAGGATCTCCTCGGCGAGTATCAGGATGCCGTGATCGCCGAGCAGCGCTTGCGCGCGGCGACAGTCGTCGATCCGGCGACCGAGCTCGCCTTCCTCGGAGGCCGGCTCGCCGAGCGCCAGCATGCGCGTCGCACGGCGGTGACGAAGCGCCTGCCCGCCGCCTGGAAACGGCTGCGCAAGAGCGGCTCTCACCTCGGCTGACCGCTATTCGACGCTCAGTGGTACGCCGCGAACACGTCCGCGCACAGGCGAAGCATGTGCTGGGCGAAGGTCCGCGCGGTCGCGAGTGCCGGCCGTCGCGCGAGCGCGAACTTCGTCACGACGTCACCCGGAATCAGCGTGCAGGTGAACGTGCCGGTGCGAGCGTCGACCACCGAAGGGACGCGTCCGCCCTGGTAGCCCCACTTGGCGTGCTGGCCGACGCCCGTCAGCGCCCGGAACGTTCCGTACGGGCGGTCGCCGAGGTGCTTCCACAGCATCTGGTCGCCGTCGTCGATGCGGAGGAACACCTGGACGCCGTCGACCAACGCATTCCCTCCCTTCGGCGAGAACGCGCAGTCGCTCGAGCCACCCAGATGAATCGGCGCAAGCGGAGCCGTGAAGAGCGCGCGGACGTGCTGCGCCTGAATCGAGCGGCAGAGCTTCCGGTAGGTGACCTCAGTGGGCGGTGCGGCGGCGGACGCCGCAACCGTCACCGCGAGCAGCGCACCGGCAACCAGGCAGACGACCGCCGTGCGCAACGCAGACTCTGCCGGAACGACTGCCCGCGGAATGCCATGCAGCGACTGTACGGCCGCGGCGGCCGCCGCAGCTGCGCCGCTGATCTGCGTCCTCGCTCAAGCCCGTTCTTGCCGGCGGGCCTCGCTGCTGCCAGCAAGCACAGCGACTCGGCCACATAATCCCGGGCATGGCGGAGGAGAGCGAAGAGGAGCGGTCAACCGGGAACTGATCGAGCTCCTGAACGAGTTGCGGATTGCGCTCCCCGGCGTGCAGGTGCTCTTCGCGTTCCTCCTCACCATTCCGTTCGCTCGAGGCTTTCCGGCAACGACGAGCGCCGAGCGCGACCTGTACTTCGGAGCGCTCACCTCGGCGATGATCGCCACAGTTCTCTTGATGGCCCCCGGGGCCTATCACCGCATCCTGTTCCGCCATCACGACAAGGAGATGTTGATCCGGCACGCGAACCGCCTCGCAATCGCCGGAATGGTGGCACTCGCCATCGCCCTGTCGCTCAGCTTGTTCCTCGTCACCGAGTACGTGTTCAGCGACACGCTTGCGAGCGTCGCGAGCGGCATCGTCGTCGCCCTGATCTTCGTCCTCTGGTACGCACTCCCCATGTGGCTCCGCCACACCCGGTAGCCGTAGCCGACCCGCACAGCACGGTTGGATGGAGGGTTAGAAAGAGCAGCGTGTAGAAATACGGGTTGAGATGGCCGGACACATCGATCCACTCGGGACGCGCAAGGATGCGCTCGATGCCTTCCTCGACGCGAAGGTCGGGGAAGGGTTCCAGATCGAGACTCACACCGACGTGCACGCGATCATCGTCGGCCCGTCGTCGCGCTCCCCGCTCGGTCGGAGCGGAGATGCAGGCCGCCTCGTGATCGAGGTCGACGAGGACGGCATCGTCAGCTCGCGCCCCGCCGAGCCGCGGCGAAGCTAGTACGCCTCAACTCGCGCGCCGGCCGACGCGACGGTGATGAGCGACGCGCCGTCGTGGCCGGTTCGCTCGCGGTAGGCACTCGAGACGTCGGCTGCGACCTGCTCGGCTCGAGCGACGTCGGTGAGCGCGAGTATCGCGCCGCCGAAGCCTCCGCCGAGCAGTCGGGCGCCGTACGTGCCCGCCTCTTCCGCGAGCGCGACGAGCAGGTCGAGCTCGGGGGTGGAGACTTCGTAGTCGTCACGCAGACTCGCGTGACTCTCGAGCAGCAGGCGACCGGCGGCGGCGAGGTCGCCACGTTCGAGAGCGACCGCGAAGTCACGAACCCGCTGGTTCTCGGTCTGCACATGACGAACCCGACGCGGCATTCCGTCTTCGAGCTCCTGCCGCCGCCGCGCGTAGCCCGACGTCTCGTGGCTGTGCGTCACGGCGGAGTCGACGACGACGAGCGCCGCTCCGGCAGGGAGCGGAACAAGTCGGTGCTCGAGAGCGCCGCAATCGAGCAGGATCGCCTGGCCCTCGCGACCGAGCAGGGCTGCTGCCTGGTCGAGGATGCCGCACGGCACTCCGACCGCACGCAGTTCGGCGCGTTGGCATGCGAGCGCGAGGTCGTAGCGGGTCGAGCTCGAAGCCCGCAACCGTGCAGAGCGCGAGCCCGACCGCGACCTCGAGTGCAGCCGACGAGGCGAGACCCGCGCCGGCCGGCAGATTCGAACTGACGGTTCCGATCAGGCCGGCCGGTGGTCGACCCAGAAGGTCGAGCTCGGCGGCGACGGCCTGCGCGTACCGCGCCCAGCCGGTCGCGGCAGCGCCGCTCCCGTCGGCGGGGAATGGCGCCGCATCGCCGAACCGTTCCGAGACGAGCGAGACTCTCCCCGTCGGCCGGGGCAGCGTCGAGTGAGATCCCGTACTGGATCGCGACCGGAAGGACGAGCCCGCCGCTGTAGTCGGTGTGCTCACCGATCAGGTTCACGCGCCCGGGCGCCCAGGCGACGCACCGTGACTCTACGAGGCTCACAATCCGAGGAGGTACATGGGCGGGTCGTCTGCCATGACGCCTATCGTGTCAGGCGTCCTGCCCAGGACGGCTCCAGCGCAGAACCGAAGGTTGCGTAAAGGGGTCCGGCGGGCCCTCGCCGTGTGCGAGGGCCCGCCTCTGCGCCGGTCGTCACGCGGGCTGTCGCCGGGGTTGTCAGACAGGCGCCGCAGGCGGCCAGCGCCGGAACACGACGGCGGTGTTGTGACCGCCGAACCCGAAGGAGTTCGACACGCCGACCTCGATCTGCTTCGTGCGAGCGGTGTTCGCGATGTAGTCGAGATCGCAGTCGGGGTCGGGCGTCGTCTGGTTGATCGTGGGCGGCAGGACACCGGACCGCAGGGCGAGAATCGTGAAGACCGCCTCGACCGCGCCCGCAGCACCAAGGGTGTGACCCGTTGCCCCCTTCGTCGAGGAGACCGGCGTGCGGCGAGCGTTCTCCTCTCCAAGGGCGAGCTTCAGCACGCGGGTCTCCCCGGCATCGCCCGCCGGCGTCGAAGTGCCATGAGCGTTCACATAGCCGACCTCGTCGGGCTCGATGCCGGCGGCAGCGAACGCCATGCGCAGCGCGCGCGCCGGGTTGTGGCCGCTCGGATCGGGATCGGAGACATGATTGGCGTCGGAGGAGATGCCGTACCCGATCAGCTCGGCGTAGATGCGCGCGCCGCGCGCCCGTGCGTGCTCGAGCTCCTCGAGCACGAGCACCGCCGCGCCCTCGGCGATCACGAACCCGTCGCGCCCGGCATCGAACGGCCGTGACGCGCCTTCCGGGTCGTCGTTTCGCACCGAGAGCGCTCGCATCGCACCGAAGCCGGCCAGCCCGACCGGTGTGATCGGCGCCTCTGTGCCGCCGCAGAACATCACGTCGGCACGATCGAGCCGGATCGCATCGAAGCCGTCGCCGATCGCCATGTTCGATGCGGCGCAGGCCGTGGACTCCGAGACCAGCGGGCCGCGCGTGCCGAGCTCGATCGAGACCCACCCGGCGGCGAGATTCGGAAGCGTTTGCACGATCGAGAACGGGCTCACT
Organism: uncultured Thermoleophilia bacterium; assembly: GCA_963817765.1. Taxonomy (GTDB): domain Bacteria; phylum Actinomycetota; class Thermoleophilia; order Gaiellales; family Gaiellaceae; genus PALSA-600. The sequence goes on from CAWFPX010000004.1 coordinate 237,901, forward strand.
CGTTGGGGACCACGTCGCTCGATCTGGATCACGCACTCCTCGAAGGACCCGACCCCGCCGATCGCCGTCGCGATGGCGGCGCCGGCCCGCTCGGCGACGCGTGCCACGTCGAGGCCCGAATCGGACTCCGCCTGGCGGGCAGCCGCCAGTGCGAGGTGCGTGCATCGATCCATCTTCCGAGCCGACTTCTGATCGACAACCCCACGGACATCGAGGTCCTTCACCTCGCAGGCAAAGCGCGTCGTGTAGTCGCTTGCGTCGAATCGCGTGATCGGGCCGGCGCCGGACTGGCCCGCCAACAACGCGTTCCAGGACTCGTCGACCGAGTTGCCGATCGGGCTCACCATTCCGAGACCGGTGACGACAACCCTCCGTAGCTGCGAGCCCACGGCCGTCAGGCTACGGCAACTGCTTGTCTCGACGGCGGCCTAATGATCTAGCGGTCGTCGTCGGTCAGCGCGTACAGCTCCTTCTGGTGCTTGATCCGGGCGAGCATCTCGACGTAGACGTCGAGCACGGCGCGCATCTCGGGCCGCGTGTCGTTCTGCCAGGCGGACGACAGGTGCCGGCGGCCTTGCCGACGGGCGGCTTGCTCGCGCTTCCAGTGGCCGAGGAGTCGCGTGTCGACTGTCATGCCGGTGCTGATCGGCACGATTGGCGAGAGGCTTTAGTTCGGCGAGGATCGGGAAGACCGGTCGGGCCGCGACCACGAGCAAGGAGTGAAGCTGCATGCCGAACGGATCGAAGGTCTGGTTCATCACCGGGACGTCGAGGGGATTCGGCCGCATCTGGGCCGAGGCCGCGCTGAAACGCGGTGACAAGGTCGCCGCAACGGCGCGCGACACCGCCAGCCTGGACGAGCTCAGCGAGAGCTACGGCGACGCCGTCCTGCCGCTCGAGCTCGACGTCACGGACAAGGTGGCCGTCGACACAGCCGTGAAGGACGCGCACGATCGCTACGGCCGGCTGGACGTCGTCGTCAACAACGCGGGCTACGGCCTCTTCGGCACGATCGAAGAGGTGACCGAGGCGCAAGCGCGCGCGCAGATCGAGACGAACCTCTTCGGTGCACTCTGGGTGACCAAGGCTGCGCTGCCGTATCTGCGCGAGCAGGGCTCGGGACGCATCATCCAGGTGTCGTCGATCGGAGGCGTGAACGCGTTCCCGACGCTGGGGCTCTACCACGCCTCGAAGTGGGCGCTCGAGGGATTCAGCCAGGCCCTGGACGCCGAGGTCCGTGGCCTCGGCATCAAGGTCACGCTGGTCGAGCCCACCGGCTACGACGACCGACTGGAGCGGCTCATCGTCGGTACAGGCGGAGCATCTGCCCGCCTACGACGCAGTCCGCGAGGAGCGGGCGAAGGCGGTCAGCACACGCGGCCGGCGGGGCGATCCCGAGGCGACCGGCGCGGCAATCCTGAAGATCGTCGACGCAGACGACCCGCCGCTACGGGTCTTTCTCGGGAGCGGCCCACTCGCGATGATCCGCGAGGAGTACGCCCGGCGGATCGCCACCTGGGAGAGCTGGAACGACGTTTCCGAACAGGCGCACGGAGCTTCCTGAGCTCCGAGCTCGACCCTTCGCTCGCCGCTTAGCCGACCGTCAACGAGGTCAGGCCGACCCCGGCGCCGGCCCGAGATCGCCGGCGCGGGTCTCTTCGCCCTCACCTTGACGGATCGCGTCGCTCGCCGGAGGCGGCGCCCCCGTGCCGCGAACCCGCACGACCTTGCTCATGAGGTCGAACCAGAACGGGGCGCCAAGAGTGAGCGCCGCCGCAGAGATGAGTAGTCCGAAGATCTTCGCGACGATGCTGTCGAAGGTGCTCGGGATCTGCTCCGGGCCGGTGCCCGTGTCGAAGAGCTTCCAGCCGAGCGGCACCGGAAGAGCCTTTGCGGCGTTCGCGGCATTCGTCCCCTGCTCACCCTTCTGCGTCGCGCTCTCGGCCTGCGACACCAGCACCGTTCGAGCCGCATCGTCCCGCCAGAGCGTCTGCGCGATCTGCAGGGTGTCGACGTTCAGGAGGACGACGACGACGAGCGCGGTGATCCAGAGCACCCGCTGGGCGTGCCGTTTGTACCAACCGGACACGCGCTCCATCGAGTCGTCGAACCATTGCTCGCCCGCCTTGCGGAAGCGTTGCCCTTTCCCGTCGGCGTCGCGGTAAAGCGTCAGGAGCGCGTCCCGCATCTCCCTGTTGTGGATCCCGTTGATCGATTCCAAGAGCGTCACCTTCGCCAGTTCCGGCACCGTCTTCTGCTCGCGTTTTGCCTTCTCGATGTACGCGTGGGCACCGAGGTCGAGGATCGCGAGCACGAAGGTGTGCGATGGGATGTACGAAGGCCGAACCATCGCCGGCTTGGTCTTCTTCTGCTTGGCGCTCTTCGCATTCGACGCAGTCGCGGTGTCGTCAGTTCGTGCGTCCGGCTTCGCGAGCAGGTTCACATCCTTGGGACGTTGGAGCGACTGAATCAACGGGTGGTTCCAGAACTCCTTCGCCAGGGCCTTGCCCGCCGCCGTCGGTGACTCCGTGCCGCTCAACAGGTTCTCGATCGCCGACTCCAGCATCCGTGCCCGCCACTGAAGCTTCGTCGCGATCCACTCGGTGATCGCGGAGCAGATCAGGCTGAAGATGAAGAAGATGAAGCTGAGGCCGATCACCACGTCGAGCGCGGAGAAGTTCGACATCACACGAGCCTACGCCGGGCCGAGGCGCTGAACAAGCCTCCTCTGCCGAGGCGGTTTAGAACGGGTTTGTTGCGGCGACGTGACGCAGAAATGAGGCGCGCGACGCGCCTCGGCAATCGTTCTCGAGCAGGGAGGTCATGTTGAGCAGGAAGGTTCTCATTGGGGAGCGGACCGCTCGCTCTTGCGGACGCAGCTTGCCCTCACCTCACCTCGCTCGAGGCGAGGTGAGGGCCACTCCCGCTAGCCGCGGCCGGGCGACGGGGCGAACTGGCCGAGGAAGCCTTCGCCGATGATCTTCTGGTCGACGGCGGCCTGCCCGAGATAGCACTCCCACTCGGTGCCGGCCGAGTTCAGGGACCGACAGCCGCCGTTCACATGCTTGCTCGCGTCGACCGTCGGCTCGACCGTTCCCTGCCAGTCGCTCACCTCGGGCGCCGGTGCTTTGGCGAGCACGCAGTGGTATTCGATCCGCTCGGTGACGGTTGTGCACGTCGGGTCGGTTCCGGCCAGCGAGAGGGTTCCGGCCGGCAGGCTCTTTGCGACGTCCCCGTTCGAGATGAAGTGCGCAGCGGCGACCGCCGCACCCGGGATCGCAACGGCGAGCACGGCGACGGCGACCGTGAGGCGCCTACGCAGCCTGCGCCGCGGAGCGAGGTCGCGCCGCGCGGCCTCTTCGAGCTGGTCTCCCAGGCGTACGAGTCCGACATCCATCACACAGCCTCCTGTTCGTCGCGAATGAAGCGGTCTCTGAGCCGGCCCGAGGCCGCGTGCGACTCGCACCCTGGCGGCGCCGGGCGAGGTTGCAAGTCCCGCGGCGATCTCGTCGTACGAGAGCCCATCGAGAACGCGCAACTCGACCGCCTTGCGCTCTCCCTCGGGAAGCTCGGCCAGCGCGTCGTCGAGCCCGTCGAGCCAGCGGGTGGTCGGTTCCGCGGCTGCGCTGCTCGGCTCATCGAGCCGCTCGAGGATCCCGAGCTTGGTGCACGCGGCGAGCTCGATCCGTCTTCGGCGAACCGACTGCGCGATCAGGTTGCGCGCGATTCCATACAGCCACGGCCCAGCGAAGTCCGCCCGATCGATCACGGAAACGACGGCGTGAAAGCCAGGCCTGCGCAAAGGTCTCCGCCGTCAGGTCGTGCGCCGCGTCGGGATCTGCGGTCCGCCTGAGTACGAACGCGTAGATCTGCTCCGCGTGGCGGTCGTACAGCTCCCGGAATGCACCTGGATCGCTCCGTGACTCGCGCACGAGTTGTGCGTCGCTTTTCATGACCCTCCATGTTCTCGCGTTGCCATGAGATGGCACGAGCAACTGCATTTGTTACACGCTCGTAGAGTTGACGCCGTGAGCCGGGTGAGCGGGTGAGTGAGGTCGTCGAGGTCGCGGTGGTCGGCGCTGGGGTCGTGGGGCTTGCGATCGCGCGTGAGCTGCAGGCTCGGGGCGCACAGGTCGCCGTCTTCGAGCGCACGTCGGTCGGAGCCGGGGCGTCGGGCGTACAACCAGGCGGAGTCCGGCAACAGTGGGGCACGCGCATCGCCTGCCGGCTCGCGCGCGAGTCAGCAGACTTCTACGTGGACGCCGACGAGCGGCTTGCCGCTCCCGTGCCGCTCGGCTTCCGTGCCTGCGGCTACCTGTTCGTCGCGCACGACGACGAGAGTCTCGGCCGCCTCGCCGCCAACATCGAGGTGCAGAACGCGGAGGGCATCCCGTCGCGGCTCGTCTCGCCGTCCGACGCGGCCGAGCTCGTGCCCGGGCTGCGCACCGACTCCATCGTCGGGGCGGCGTGGTGCGCCGCCGACGGCTACTTCGACCGCCCGCAGGGCGTCGTCGAGGCGTTCGCTCGCGGTCTCGACATCCGGCTCGGTGAGGTCAGCTCGCTCGCACAGCTGACGGCGGAGACGATCGTCGTCGCAGCCGGCGCCGAGACGCCGACCCTCGTGCCGGGTCTGCCGATCGCCCACGAGGATCGCTATCTGTTCTACAGCGAGCCGATCCGGGAGCGACTGCTCGAGCCACTCGTCGTCTCACCCGCGCGCCGGTTCGCGGCGAAGCAACTCGGCAACGGTCGCGTCCTCGCGAGCGACCTCGGCGCGCGCGGCGATGCCTCGGACGCCGAGGCGTGGCGCGCGAACGTTCGCGGAGGTATCGACGAGCTGCTGCCGATCCTCACCTACGTCTCGCTGCCGCTGCTCGTCCACGGCGAGTACGACGTGACGCCCGACCATCAGCCGATCATCGGTCGCGTCGAGGAGCGCGTCTTCGTCGCCGCCGGGTTCAGCGGCCACGGCTTCATGATCGCACCCGCCGTTGCGCGGATCCTCGCCGACGCGATCCTCGACGGCGTCGACGACGAAACACTCGGCATCCTCGACGCAGCACGCTTCGCCGAGGGCCGCCCAGTCCCCGAGCCGCAACTCGTCTGACCGTCTTCCAGACCGAGCCGCGAGCCGACCGGCCTGTGCGCAACTTGTCACGCCCCCGTAACGGTGCCTGGCACCGGCCGCGGCGCCATTCGACGCGTCCGGTTTGGCCGTGTCCGGCGGCGGTTCGTCGTGGATTCATCCCCTTCCTCGAGCGAACGCGGACGGGCCTGTTGACAACTTGTCACGCTCCCGTAGCGGTGCCTGGCACCGGCCGTGGCGGAACCGGCCATGGCCGTTCGGAGGAGGTATCGGACCAACCGCGCGGATCGCCTTGCGTGGTGTCGGCGGCGGGAGTGTGGCTACTGAGTCGCGCTCAGTGCGGTGAAGGTTGTCGTGCCGTTCAGCGACCCGGCGGTCAGGTCGAGGCGCCAGCAACCTGCAGCCAGGAGATCGATCACCGACGCGAACGACGGAGCCCGGTTCTGGCCCGTGTACGAGATCGCCGAGAAGCACTGCCACGACGTCCCGGGACCGTCGAGCCGCTTCCCTTTCACGACGAGTAGCTGCGCGTCGGTCGCGCGCCTCGCCTTCGCACCGAGGAAGATCCAAAGGATCTTCATGTTCGGATCGCCAGCCGGGGCGTGGCCACCGGCGTAGAGCTGTGCGCTCTTGATTCCCTCCGCGCGCCACCGGTCATTCCAGTACCAGATGAGACCGACCAGCCCTTGCGAAGACGGAGACCCTGCGACCCACGGCAGCTGCCCGAGCCCCTGTGCTCTGCCCGGGTAATGGGTGAAGTGAACGGCGGACGCGTTACACGCCGAGAGCGAAGCCGACCTACTCGGGGTTGCCGTCGCGACGAGCAGGGTGACCGACCCGACACCGCTGCGACAATTCCCGCCTTCGCGAGCACGCAACGAATCGTACAACTCGCTCAGCAGTAGGCTGCGAGCCGATGACCGAGATGCGCCTCTACGACATCCGCGTGACCGTCGAGCGGATCGAGGGACGCTCGGTCTGCGGGCTTGCCGTCGGCGATTACTTCGAAGTGACGGAGTCGAACCGCGTCCGCATCCCCGACGGAAAGCACTTCTGCCTCTACGCGCTGCAGTCGGTCCTGCCGCTGATCCCGGCGAAGCAGCGGCGGCTGCCGCCGGAGGACTGGCTCGAGCAGGACAACCTCGTCGCCTGCCCCGATCCGGACGAGCGCGTCGTCATGCGGATCGAGCGGATCGGTGAGCGCGTGCTGCGAACGGAGGACCTCACCTGATGGAGGTCGGCCTCGGCCTCCAGTCGGACAAGCAGGCGGAGGAGTACACGGCGATCGCCCGGCAGGCAGAGGCGGCGGGCTTCGACGTCATCTCGGTCTTCCACGACCTCCTCTACCAGCCCGCCGTCGTGCCGCTCACCCTGATCGCGCAGGCGACCGAGCGTGTTCGCCTCGGCCCTGCCGCGCTCAACCCACGCACGCTCCATCCCGTCGAGCTTGCCGGGCAGGCTGCCGCGCTCGACCTCGTCTCGGATGGCCGCGCCTACCTCGGGCTCACCGACGGCGCGTGGCTCGACCGCCTCGGCATCGAGACGCAGCGACCCGGTCGCTCGCATGGAGGAGACCGTGGAGATCGCCCGCCGTCTCGTCGCCGGCGACCGCTCCGGGTTCACCGGCCGCCACTTCACGCTCGCACCGGGCACCGGCTTCGGCTACACGACGAGACGAGATCGCCTGCCGATTCTGATCGGCACCTGGAAGCCCCGCATGGCGGCGCTCGCGGGCCGGATCGCCGACGAGGTGAAGATCGGCGGCTGCGCGAACCCGGACATGGTGCGGCTGATGCGCAAGTGGATCGGCAACGACGACGTCGGGATCGTCGTCGGCGCGGTGACGGTCGTCGACGAGGACGGCGATCGGGCGCGCGCGCACGCGCAGCACGAGGTCGAGATGTACCTGGACGTTGTCGGCCAGAACGATCCGACGTTCGACGGTCCCCCTACTCTCGACCGTTTCGCCTTCGCAGGCACGCCGGAGGAGGTCGCGGCGCATGCGCGACGGCTCTTCGACGCCGGGGCGAAGCGAGTCGAGTTCGGCACGCCGCAGGGACTCACGACCGCCGCGGGGGTCGAGTTGCTGTGCGACCGGGTGCTGCCGCTGCTCTGCGTCGGCCAACGCGCGTCCGCGGCTAGCATCGAGCCCATGGAGCCGAGCTGAGAGCCGGGATCGACAAGCGTTCGATGTCGGCGCTGTCGGGCGGCCACCTCGCGGTCGACTTCGCGTCCGGGAGCGTGCCGGCGCTGATCCCGTTCATGACCGACCGCTTCCACCTCGGGTATGCCCTGGCGGCGATGCTGTTGCTGACGGCGACCGCCTCCTCGTCGCTCGTGCAGCCGCTCTTCGGCCTGTGGTCCGATCGCCGGGGCGCGCTCTGGCTGATTCCCGGCGGGACGATGCTCGCCGCGATCGGCGTCGGCGGCGCGGCGATCGCTCCGGTGTATCCGCTCGTGCTGTTGCTCGTGCTCGCCGGGGGACTCGGTGTGGCGGCGTTCCATCCCGAGGGCTCCAAGTTCGCCGCCTACGCGAGCGGGCACAAGCGCGCCAGCGGCATGTCGTACTTCAACAGCGGCGGGAATGCGGGTTATGCGCTCGGTGCCTTCGCCACCGGACAGCTCGTGGTCTGGCTCGGGCTCGTCGGCGGACTGCTTGCGATGGTGCCGGTGTTCGTCGCGTCGCTCGCGCTCGTCCGCGTCGTGCCCCGTCTCTCGCAACTGACACCGGAGACGGCTGTCGGCGAGTTCAACCGCGGGGACGATCGGCGCCACGCGATGGCGCTGCTCGGAATCGTGATCGCATTGCGGAGCGTCGCCTGGTTCACGTTGCTCGCGTTCGTCCCCCTCTGGATCGTTTCACTCGGGCATTCGAAAGCCGACGGGAGCCGACTGTTGTTCCTGATGCTGCTGGCCGGAGCAGCGGGAACACTGATCCTCGGCCCGGTCGCCGACCGGATCGGCCTGCGGCGAACGCTCGTGATCACCCAAGCGTTGCTCACGCCTCTGATCCTCGTCTTCGTCTATGTCGGCGGCATCCCGGGCGTGCTCGCGCTGATGCTCGTCGGCGTTTGCGTCGTCGGCACGTTCGGCGTGACGATGGTGCTGAGCCAGCTCTACCTCCCCCGGCACGTCGGGATGGCATCCGGGCTGTCGGTCGGCCTCGCGATGGGCATCGGTGGCATCGCCGCTGTGGTGTCCGGCGCCGTCGCCGATGCGGTCGACCTACGAGCAGCCCTGACGATCAGTGCCCTCGCACCTGCGCTCGGTGTCGTGTTCTGCCTCAGGCTCCCGGCGCCGGCGACGCGGGCTCGGGAGGTCGCCCGACGGACCCGTTCGAGTGCCGCCGTCCCGATCGACTGATCGACGTCGCCAGGACCCGCGGCGCGGCGAGCGCGCGCGGTAGCGTTGGCCGATGCCCTCTGAATGGCCGGCGCTCCCCTACGAGGCGTGGCGTGCCACATGCGACACGCTGCACGCCCACACACAGGTTCTCGGCAAGCTTGCGGTCGTCCTCGCGCCGCCGGAGCCTCAGCTGCAGCACACGGCGCTCCGTCTGACCGCCCGCGGCTGGGAGACGGCACCGTTGCCGGCACCGAACCGATCGGGCGCGTTGGTGGTCACGCTCGACTTGCGCGTGCATGAGGCTCTCGTCGAGCACAGTGACGGGCGGGTGCAGAGAGTTGCACTCGCGCCCAATCGATCCGTCGCCGCGGTCACGCGCGAGGTTCTTGCGGCTGTGCGAAGTCTGGGAGGTGACGTCGAGATCAATCCGAGCCCGCAGGAGACCGCCTGGACGACTCCGCTCGACGCCGACGAGGAGCATGCGACCTACGACGCGCATCAGGTTGACGCGTACTTCTCCGCCGCAACCCAGGCTGCGTTGGTCCTCGCCGCACTGCGCGCGCCTTACCGTGGCCGCTCAACGCCCGTCAACGCGTGGTGGGGGTCGTTCGACCTCGCCGTCAGCCTGTTTTCCGGCCTCCCTGCGGAGCCTCCGTCACGCGGGTTCATCATGCGCAACTCGATGAACGCACAAGACGTTGCCGTCGGCTGGTGGCCCGGCGATGCACGCTACTCGCGGGCGGCGTTCTACGCGTACGCGCATCCCGCGCCGGCGGGCTTCGACGCGGCAACGCTCTCACCGCCTGCCGCGCGCTGGGAGGGCACGCTCGGCGAATACGTCCTCGATTGGGACGACGTCCGGCGCACCTCGAATCCGCACGAGACCGCCCTCGACTTCGCGCGCTCCGCGGTCCTCCATGCCTGCACGGTCTGCAACTGGGATCCCGCGCTCACCGAGAGTGTCGAGAGCACACCGCCGCCGATTGCGTGACTACGAAGCGCGTTTGCGCACGGCAGCGAGTGTCTGCTCGAGCGCCTCGGTCGGCGTGAACTCGAGCGCGTCGCTCGCCTCCTCGAACGTGAGCGCGTGGCCCGGGGCGATGTAGTAGGCCTGCCCGCCGACGATCGTCTCCTGCCGGTCGCCGTAGTCGACGAGGATGCGACCGCTGAAGCAATAGCCCCAGTGCGGCGCCTGGCAGCGGCCGTCGGGCAGGTCGGCCAGCATCCCCGAGACGTCCTGGCCTGCATGCGCCCGCTCGAAGGCCACCGTGATCCCACCCCAGTCCGCGCACCGGCTCGAGTAGCCCGGCACGACCTCGATCTCAGGCAGCTCGTCATGTGCAGCGCTCGGCATCGTTCTCTCCTTCCTTCGTCACATCGTCGGCGGCGTGTCGACGCAGAGCACGCGCAGGAGCGCGGTCTCGCTCGCGTTCGCCAGCAGGTGCGGGCGCTCGGCCGGGTAGTACGCGGTGTCCCCTCGCCCGAGCACGCGCGCCTCGGCGCCCTCGAGCTCGAGCCGCAGGTCGCCCTCGAGCACGAGCAGCCACTCCTCACCGGCGTGCCGCCCGGGCTCCGCCAGGCTCGCGCCCGGCTGGAAGCGCACCTCGAGTGGCATCATCTGCCTGTCGGTGTCGGCCGTCAGGAGGTAGATGTCGATGCCCTCGACCGGCGAGACGAGCGATCGGCGCTCATCGGGGTGGATCACCTCCGGGTAGTCCGACCGGGCGGCGAACGGCAGCAGGTCGGTGATCGAGATGCCGTAGAAGTCGATCAGGCGCACGAGGCGGCCGATCGTGATGTCGCTGCGGTTCTTCTCGACGAGCGAGAGGAAGGACGCCGAGATGCCGGTCGCCTCGGCGACGTCGGCGAGTGAGAGGCTGCGCGCCTTCCGCACCCGGCGGAGTGCGGTGCCGACGGAACCGAGTGAGGTTGGTGGGGCCTGGCTGACGATCATCCGCTGCTTGACAAACGAGTATAAACTGCAGGCCGTGCAGCATAGTGCATGCCGCCCCAGGCACGGTCAGCCCCGATAGGAAGGAGCAAGGTGCAACCTCGCATCCGGGCCGCGCTTCGCCGCCCATCTCTCGCACTCGGCCTCGCCGCGCTGGTGGCGATCGTTGTCGTCGCAGCGGCAACCGCCGCGCACCAGACCTCGAACGCCGGCAGCACGCTCGTGGTCGACAAGTCGTTCGATCTCAAGACGTCTGACCCCCAGCGGCAGTTCGAGCCGACAGGTGGCATCGTCGACCGCGCCCTCTATGACACGCTGCTGCGCTTCAAGGGCGCCGACGTCGCGCATCCGCTGCCCGACGTCGCAACTTCGTGGAAGGCGTCGACGAACGCCAAGACCTTCACGTTCACCCTCCGCAAGGGGATCGTGTTCTCGGACGGGACGCCGCTCACCTCGGCAGATGTCGTGTTCTCCTTCAACCGGTTGATCAATCTGAAGGGGAACCCGTCCTTCCTGCTCGCGGGAGTGACGATCAAGGCGACAGGCAAGTACAGCGTGGTCCTGCGCTCGTCGACGCCGAACCCGGCGATCCCCGTGATCGTGACGAACACGTCGCTCGGCATCGTCAACTCGAAGCTCGTGAAGGCCCACGGCGGCAGTGCGTCCGTCGGCGCCGACAAGAGCGACAAGGCCGAGTCGTTCCTCAACACGACCTCGGCGGGCAGCGGCCCGTACGTGCTGAAGAGCTACAGCACGACGTCGCAGGTCACGATGACGGCGAACCCGCGCTACTGGGGCGCGAAGCCGCACTTCAGCACGGTCGTCCTGCGCAACGTCGCCGCGCCTGCTCAGCTGCTCGACGTGCAGCGCGGCACGAACGAGATCGCACTCGACCTGTCGCCTGCTCAGGCGCACGGGCTGAAGAACGTGAACCTCGAGAAGACGCCGTCCGCGAACGTCTTCTTCCTGTTCGCGAACCAGAACCCGAAGGTCTCGACCGTCTCGTCGAACCCGCACATCAAAGCGGCGATCCGGTGGGCGCTCGACTATCCGGGCTACGTGTCGCTGGCCGGTGCCGGTGCGATCCACGCCGCCGGCGTGATCCCGTCGATGTTCCTCGGCTCGCTGCCCACGTCGCAGGCGGTCAAGCAGAACGTCGCCAAGGCGAAGTCCGAAGTCGCGGCGTCCGGCATTTCGAACCCGACGATCGACCTCGAGTATCCGAGCGACATCACCTCGAACGGGCTCTCGTTCGGAGTGCTCGCACAGAAGGTGAAATCCGACCTCGGGAAGGTCGGCATCACCGTCAACCTCAAGGGAAGCCCGGTCGCGACCTCGCTGAACACCTACCGCGCCGGAACCGAGCAGCTCGGTCTCTGGTACTGGGGACCGGACTACCCGGACCCGAACGATTACCTGGTGTTCCTGCCGGGTGCGACCGTCGGCCTCCGCAGCGGCTGGCCCGCCGGGGCGAACAACGTGCTCACCGCGCTCGGCAAGAAGGCGTCCGTCGCAACCGTGCCGGCGGTTCGCAAGCCACTGTTCCAAGCAATCCAGAAGAACATGAACGCAAGCGGCCCGTTCTACCCGCTGATCCAGCCGGGTCAGGTCGTCGCCTCGTCGAAGAACCTGACGAACGCGACCTTCAACGTCCTGTACTGGATCGACGTTGCAAGCGTCGGGTCGCACTAGCAACCCGCCTCGTAGGTTCGCTTTCCGGCCGGGACGATCGCGCGAGCGGTCGTCCCGGCCGTTCCTTCGCTTTGTGCTGCACCGGCTCGGCGCGCTCGTGCTGCTCGCGATCGGGATCACCTTCGTCGCCTTCGCGCTGACGCACATCGTCCCGGGCGACCCAGCCGCAGCGAACCTCGGCCAGCAGGCGATCAACGATCCGGCAGCGGTCGCCGCGTTCAACCACCACTACGGGCTCGACAAGCCGCTTCCGACCCAGTACGGCATCTACCTCTGGGGTCTCTTGCACGGCGATCTCGGACAGTCGGAGCAGAACCACGACGCCGTCACACACGATCTCGCGCAGGCGATCCCGGCCACCGCCGAGCTGGCCTTCGTCTCGATCTTCATCGCGGTGATCGTCGGCGTGACGCTCGGAGTGATCGCGGCGATGCGCCGCAACAAGCTGACCGACCACGTGCTGCGCGTCGTCTCGCTCGGCGGTGTGTCGATGCCGACGTTCTGGATCGCGCTCGTCGGGCTCTATGTCTTCTTCTTCCGGCTCGACTGGCTCCCCGGTACCGGTCGGCTCGACCCGGTCGTCAGCCCACCACCCCACACCACCGGCCTGTACACGGTCGATGCGCTGCTCGCCGGGCAATGGAGCACGTTCGGCAATGCGTTCATGCATCTGATCCTGCCCGCGCTCGTCCTCGCGGCCTACAGCATCGGGCTGTTGACCCGCTACACGCGCTCGGCTGTGCTCGAAGTGATCTCGAACGACTACGTGCGGGCTGCCCGTGCGAAGGGAATGCCCGAGCGGACCGTGATCCCGCGGCACGTGCTGCGTGCGGCGCTGCCGGGCATCGTCACCGTGATCGGCCTCGTGTTCGCGAACGTGATGACGGGCGCCGTCCTCGTCGAGAACATCTTCTCGTGGCCGGGCATCGGCCAGTACGCCTATCACTCGGCGACGACGCTCGACCTGCCGGCGATCATGGGCGTCAGCCTCTTCGTCGCCGTCGTCTACATCGTCGTCAACTTCTTTGTCGACATTCTCTACGGCGTCGTCGACCCGAGACTGCGGATCTCGTGACAACCGCACCGGTCCGGCTGCGCTCGTGGCAGCGCCGCGGTCCGTCCATGGGCGGAAAAGCCTGGCGCCATCCGCTGACGATCATCGGCGCCACGATCGCGGGCGCCTGGACGCTGATCGCGATCTTCGCGCCGCTGATCTCGCCGTACGGCCCACTCGCGCAGGACTTCACGCCGTTCCTTGCGCCCAACGCACACCACTTCTTCGGCACGGACGAGCTCGGGCGTGACGTCTTCAGCCGCGTGCTGTACGGCGCTCGGCTCTCGGTCCCGATCGCGTTGCTGCTCGTCGGGATCGCGCTCGTGATCGGTGGAACGCTCGGCGCGCTCGCCGGTTACCTCGGCGGGGTCGTCGACGGCATCGTGATGCGCACGGCCGACCTCGTCTTTGCGTTCCCGGCGATCATCCTCGCGATGGTGACGACGGCCGCGCTCGGGCCAGGGATCCGGAACGCGGTCATCGCGTTGATCATCGTCAGCTGGCCGTCGTACGCCCGGGTGGTGCGCGGTCTCGTGCTGCAGATCGGCCAATCAGATTACGTGCTCTCGGCGCGTCTCCTCGGCTCGTCGGCGCGTCGCGCCCTCGTGCGCGACGTGCTTCCGAACGTGCTCGGGCCCGTGCTCGTTCTCGCGACCCTCGACCTGGGAAACGCGATCCTCCTGCTGTCGGGCCTCTCGTTCCTCGGACTCGGCGCACAGCCTCCGACGCCGGAATGGGGCGCCGACGTGGCCGAAGGAGTGCAGTACTTCCAGTACTGGTGGATCGGCACGTTCCCCGGCAGACCCACCCCGGGGAACGTGCCGATCCACCAGTACTGGAAGTACTGCACTCCTTCGGCCACGTCGGCGCCCCATTGCGGTTGGAGGCTGTGCGCCGAGTCCGAGGAACGAGAGAGGCCCGACAGCAGGAGGATCGCGTTTCCCAGGTCGAGGGTCGCGAGAACGACACGGCAAGGAGCACGTTCGGAAGCACGTCGCGCACGGACAGCGACGCGCCGACGAGCCGAGGAGACGTAATCTGATTCGGCCAGTCCGCGAGACCGCGCACCACCCAGGGCACAACAGCCAGCTGACGATGATAGAACGCGACGCCCGCGTTCCGGATCCCTGGCCCGAGCGCGGCCGTCGTCACCATCGCGAGGATGATCGCCGGGAACGCAAAGACGAGGTCGGCCGTGCGCATCACGATGCCGTCGACGACCCCGCCGAGGTAACCGGCGAGCGCGCCGAGCGTTCCACCGATCACGAGCGCGATCCCGACGAGCAGCAACGCGATCGGACCGAGAGCCGAGCACCGTACAGCACGCGGCTGAAGACGTCACGCCCAAGGACTCGTCCGTGCCGAAGCTGGGTGTGCGTTGGGCGCAAGGAAGCGCGTGGATAGCTCGCGAGTGCGGCCGTGCCGGCGAGATCGGCGGCGCGAAGATCGCGATCAGCGTCCAGGCGCCCGCGATCGTGGCGCCGATGATCGTCAGCGGATGGCGCCAGGCTTCCGCCATCGAATAGGACCGCGGCGCTGCCACGACGGCCACCGGACCGGTGCGGTTGTCACGAGATCCGCAGTCTCGGGTCGACGACGCCGTAGAGAATGTCGACAAAGAAGTTGACGACGATGTAGACGACGGCGACGAAGAGGCTGACGCCCATGATCGCCGGCAGGTCGAGCGTCGTCGCCGAGTGATAGGCGTACTGGCCAGATGCCCGGCCACGAGAAGATGTTCTCGACGAGGACGGCGCCCGTGACCACGTTCGCCGCTGGAACTGCACGGTGACGATGCCCGGCAGCGCCGCACGCAGCACGTGCCGCGCGCTCGGGCATTCCCTTCGCACGGGCATCCGCACGTAGTCGTTCGAGATCACTTCGAGCGGTGTACGGTCAACAGCCCGATGCTGTAGGCCGCGACAGCGCGGGCAGGATCAGATGCATGAACGCATTGCCGAACGTGCTCCATTGCAGGCGAGCAGCGCATCGACCATGTGTACAGGCCGGTGGTGTGGGGTGGTGGGCTGACGACCGGGTCGAGCCGACCGGTACCGGGGAGCCAGTCGACCCGGAAGAAGAAGACATAGAACCACCGACAGCACAATCCAGAACGTCGGCATCGACACACCGCCGAGAGCGACGCGCAGCACGTGGTCGGTCAGCTTGTTGCGGCGCATCGCCGCGATCACTCCGAACATCACGCCGACGATCACCGCGATGAAGATCGAGACGAAGGCCAGCTCGGCGGTGGCCGGGATCGCCTGCGCGAGATCGTGTGTGACGGCGTCGTGGTTCTGCTCCGATTCCGAGATCGCCCTGCGACCCCAGAGGTAGATGCCGTACTGGGTCGGAAGCGGCTTGTCGACCCCGTAGTGGTGGTTGAACGCGGCGACCGCTGCCGGATCGTTGATCGCCTGCTGACGAGGTTCGCTGCGGCTCGGTCACCGGGACGATGTGCGTCAGCGCGAAGGCGACGAAGGTGATCCCGATCGCGAGCAGCACGAGCGCGCCGAGCCATTGCACGCAAAGCGAAGGGTAGGCCGGGACGACCGCTCGCGCGATCGTCCCGGCCGGAAAGCGAACCTACGAGGCGGGTTCTGGATTCCCCGACGCTTGCGACGTCGATCCAGTACAGGACGTTGAAGGTCGCGTTCGTCAGGTTCTTCGACGAGGCGACGACCTGACCCCCGGCTGGATCAGCGGGTAGAACGGGCCGCTTGCGTTCATGTTCTTCTGGATTGCTTGGAACAGTGGCTTGCGAACCGCCACAGCCAAGTACGACGGACGCCTTCTTGCCGAGCGCGGTGAGCACGTTGCTCGCCCCGGCGGGCCGGCCCGCTACGAAGCCCGACGGTCGCACCCGGGCGGAACACCCCAGGTAATCCGTTCGGTACCAGGGTAGTCCGGTCCCCGAGTACCAGAGACCGACTGCTGTTCCGCGCGGTAGGTGTTCAGCGAGGTCGCAACCGGCTTCCCTTGGTTGACGGTGATGCCGACCTTTCCGAGGTCGGATTTCACGAGCACTCCGAACGAGGCCCGTTCGAGGTGATGTCGCTCGGATACTCGAGGTCGATCGTCCGGGTCGAGATGCCGGAGACCGCGACTTCGGACTTCGCCTTGGCGACGTTCTGTTTGACGGCCTGCGACGTGGGCAGCGAGCCGAGGAACATCGACGGATCTCGCCGGCGGCGTGGATCGCACCGGCACCGGCCAGCGACACGTAGCCCGGATAGTCGAGCGCCCGCCGGAAGTCGCCGCTTTGATGTGCGGGTTCGACGAGACGGTCGAGACCTTCGGGTTCTGGTTCGCGAACAGGAAGAAGCGTTCGCGGACGGCGTCTTCTCGAGGTTCACGTTCTTCAGCCCGTGCGCCCTGAGCAGGCGATAGGTCGAGTGCGATCCTCGTTCCTGCCGCGCTGCGCGTCGAGCAGTTGAGCAGGCGCGGCGACGTTGCGCAGGACGACCGTGCTGAAGTGCCGCTTCGTGCCCCAGTAGCGCGGGTTCGCCGTCATCGTGACCTGCGACGTCGTGCTGTAGCTCTTCACACGTACGGGCCGCTCCACCGAGGTCGTGTTGAGGAACGACTCGGCCTTGTCGTTCTTGTCGGCGCCGACGGACGCGCTGCCGCCGTGCTTCACGAGCTTCGAGTTGACGATGCCGAGCGACGTGTTCGTCACGATCACCGGGATCGCCGGGTTCAGCATCGACGACGCAGAGCACTATCTTGCCTGTCGCCTTGATCGTCACTCCCGCGAGCAGCAGGTTCCCTTTCAGATTGATCAACCGGTTGAAGGAGAACACGACATCTGCCGAGGTGAGCAGCATCCCATTGCGAGAACTTGATCCCCTTGCGGAGGGTGAACGTGAAGGTCTTGGCGTTCGTCAACACCTTCCGCGAAGTTGTCGGGCAGCGGATGCGCGACGTCGTCCCTGAAGCGCGGCGGCGGCATAGAGGCGCGGTCGGAGCGATGCCACCTGTCGGCTCGAACTGCCGCTGGGGGTCAGACGTCTTGAGATCGAACGACTTGTCGACCACGAGCGTGCTGCCGGCGTTCGAGGTCTGGTGCGCGGCGGTTGCCGCTGCGACGACAACGATCGCCACCAGCGCGGCGAGGCCGAGTGCGAGAGATGGGCGGCGAAGCGCGGCCCGGATGCGAGGTTGCACCTTGCTCCTTCCTATCGGGGCTGACCGTGCCTGGGGCGGCATGCACTATGCTGCACGGCCTGCAGTTTATACTCGTTTGTCAAGCAGCGGATGATCGTCAGCCAGGCCCCACCAACCTCACTCGGTTCCGTCGGCACCGCGCTTCGGCAGGTGCGGAAGGCGCGCAGCCTCACCCTTGCCGACGTCGCCGAGGCCACCGGCACTCTCGGCCTCCTTTCTCTCGCTCGTCGAGAAAAACCGCAGCGACATCACGATCGGCCGCCTCGTTCGCCTGATCGACTTCTACGGCATCTCGATCACCGACCTGCTGCCGTTCGCGGCCCGGTCGGATTACCCGGAGGTGATCCACCCCGATGAGCGCCTGGCGGTCGTCTCGCCGGTCGAGGGCATCGACATCTATCTGCTGACGGCCGACACCGACCGGCAGATGATGCCACTCGAGGTGCGCTTCCAGCCCGGCGCGAGTCTGGCGGAGCCCGGGCGGCTGCCGGTGCCAGGAGTGGCTGCTCGTGCTCGAAGGCGATCTGCGGCTGGAGCTCGAGGGCGCGGAACCACGGGTGCTCGGGCGCGGGGACACCGCGTACTACCCGGCCGAGCGGCCGCACCTGCTGGCGAACGCGAGCGAGACCGCGCTCCTGCGCGTGCTCTGCGTCGACACGCCGCCCACGATGTGACGAAGGAAGGAGAGAGCGATGCCGAGCGCTGCACATGACGAGCTGCCTGAGGTTGAGCTCGCACCGGGCTATTCGAGCCGGTGCGCGGACTGGGGTGGGATCACCGTGGCCTTCGAGCGGGCGCACGCAGGCCAGGACGTCTCGGGGATGCTGGCCGACTTGCCCGACGGCCGCTGCCAGGCGCCGCACTGGGGCTATTGCTTCAGCGGCCGCATCCTCGTCGACTACGGCGACCGGCAGGAGACGATCGTCGGCGGGCAGGCGTACTACATCGCCCCGGGCCACGCGCTCACGTTCGAGGAGGCGAGCGACGCGCTCGAGTTCACGCCGACCGACGCGCTCGAGCAGACTCTCGCAGCCGTGCGCAAGCGCGCTTCGTAGTCACGCAATCGGCGGCGGGGTGCTCTCGACACTCTCGGCGAGCGCGTGATCCCAGTTGCAGACCGTGCAGGCATGGAGGACCGCAGAGCGCGCGAAGTCGAGTGCGGTCTCGTGCGGGCTCGAGGTGCGTCGGACGTCGTCCCAATCGAGGACGTATTCGCCGAGCGTGTCCTCCCAGCGCGCGGCAGGCGGTGAGAGCGTTGCCGCGTCGAATCCCGCCGGGGCGGGATGCGCGTACGCGTAGAACGCCGCCCGCGGGTAGCGCGCATCGCCGGGCCACCAGCCGACGGCAACGTCTTGTGCGTTCATCGAGTTGCGCATGATGAACCCGCGTGACGGAGGCTCCGCAGGGAGACCGGAAAACAGGCTGACCGCGAGGTCGAACGACCCCCACCACGCGTTGACGGGCGTCGAGCGGCCACGGTAGGGCGCACGGAGTGCGGCGAGGACCAACGCAGCCTGGATCGCGGCGGAGAAGTATGCGTCAACCTGGCGGGCGTCGTAGGTCGCATGCTCCTCGTCAGCGTCGAGCGGAGTCGTCCAGGTGGTCTCCTGCGGGCTCGGATTGATCTCGACGTCGCCTCCCAGACGGCCGACCGCAGCCAGCACCTCGCGCGTGACCGCGCCGACGGATCGGTTGGGCTCGAGTGCAACTCTCTGCACTCGACCGTCACTGTGCTCGACGAGGGCCTCATGCACGCGGAGGTCGAGTGTGACAACCAACGCGCCCGATCGGTTCGGTGCCGGCAACGGCGCCGTCTCCCAGCCGCGGGCGGTCAGGCGGAGCGCCGTGTGCTGAAGCTGAGGCTCCGGCGGCGCGAGAACGACCGCAAGCTTGCCGAGAACCTGGGTGTGGGCGTGCAGCGTGTCGCATGTGGCACGCCACGCCTCGTAGGGAAGCGCCGGCCATTCAGAGGGCATCGGCCAACGCTACCGCGCCCGCTCGCTGCGCCGCGGGTCCTGGCGACGTCGATCAGTCGATCGGGACGGCGGCACTCGAACGGGCCCGCCGGGCGACGTCCCGAGCCCGCGTCGCCGGCGCCGGGAGCCTGAGGCAGAAGACAACGCCGAGCGCAGGTGCGAGTGCGCTGATCGTCAGGGCTGCTCGTAGGTCGACCGCATCGGCGACGGCGCCGGACACGACAGCCGCGATGCCGCCGATGCCCATCGCGAGGCCGACCGACAGGCCGGATGCCATACCGACGTGCCGGGGGAGATAGAGCTGGCTCAGCACCATCGTCACACCGAAGGTGCCGACGACGCAGACGCCGACGAGCATCAGCGCGAGCACGCCGGGGATGCCGCCGACGTAGACGAAGACGAGGATCAGTGGCGTGAGCAGCGCTTGTGTGATCACGAGCGTCCGACGCAGGCCGATCCGGTCGGCGACCGGGCCGAGGATCAGGGTTCCCGCTGCTCCGGCCAGCAGCATCAGGAACAACAACCGGCTCCCGTCCGCTTTGGAATGCCCGAGTGAGACGACCCAGAGGGGGACGAACGCGAGCAACGTGAACCACGCGACGCTCCGCAACGCGATCACGATTCCGAGCAGCGCCATCGCGTGGCGACGATCGTCACCGCGGTTGAACTCGCCGACAGCCGTCTCGGGTGTCAGTTGCGAGAGACGGGGCACGACGCGGATGAGCGCGAGTGACGCGACGAACACCGGCACCATCGCAACCAGTCCGCCGACGAGACCGAGCCAGACCACGAGCTGTCCGGTGGCGAAGGCACCGAGGGCGTACCCCGCGTTCCCGCCGCTGTTGAAGTAGGACATGCCGCTGGCGCGCTTGTGCCCACTCGCATAGGCGGCGAACTTGGAGCCCTCGGGATGGAACGCGGCTACACCGAGGCCCCCGGCGAGCACGAGCAGTAGCACGAGCGGGTACACCGGAGCGATCGCCGCGCCGCCGACGCCGATCGCGGCGAGCATCGTTCCGCCAGGGATCAGCCAGAGGGCGCCCCGGCGATCGGACCACAGGCCGAAGAGCGGCTGCACGAGCGACGAGGAGGCGGTCGCCGTCAGCAGCAGCATCGCCGCCAGGGCATACCCGAGATGGAAGCGGTCGGTCATGAACGGGATCAATGCCGGCACGCTCCCGGACGCGAAGTCGACCGCGAGGTGGCCGCCCGACAACGCCGACATCGAACGCTTGTCGATCCCGGCTCTCACAGGCTCCATGGCTCGATGCTAGCCGGGGGACGCGCGTTGGCCGATGGGAAGCAACGGCAGCACCCGGTCGCACAGCAACTCGACCCCGCGGGCGGTCGTGAGTCCCTGCGGCGTGCCGAACTCGACCCGCTTCGCTCCGGCCTCGAGGAGGCGGCGCGCGTGCGCGGCGACCTCCTCCGGCGTGCCTGCGAAGGCGAAACGGTCGAGAGTAGGGGGACCGTCGAACGTCGGATCGTTCCGCCCGACGACTTCCAGGTACATCTCGACCTCGTGCTGCGCGCGTGCGCGCGCCCGATCGCCGTCCTCGTCGACGACCGTCACCGCGCCGACGACGATCCCGACCTCGTCGTTGCCGATCCACTTGCGCATAAGCCGGACCATGTCCGGGTTCGCGCAGCCGCCGATCTTCACCTCGTCGGCGATCCGGCCCGCGAGCGCCGCCATGCGGGGCTTCCACGTGCCGATCAGAATCGGCAGGCGATCTCGTCTCGTCGTGTAGCCGAAGCCGGTGTCCGGTGTGAGCGTGAAGTGGCGGCCGATGAACCCGGAGCGGTCGCCGGCGACGAGACGGCGGGCGATCTCCACGGTCTCTTCCATGCGAGCGACCGGGTCGCTCGTCTCGATGCCGAGGCGGTCGAGCCATGCGCCGTCGGTCAGCCCGAGGTAGGCGCGGCCGTCCGAGACGAGGTCGAGCGCGGCTGCCTGCCCGGCAAGCTCGACGGGATGCAGCGTGCGTGGATTGAGCGCAGCGGGTCCGAGGCGAACACGGTGGGTCGCCTCCGCGATCAGGGTGAGCGGCACGACGGCGGGCTGGTAGAGCAGGTCGTGGAAGACCGAGATGACGTCGAAGCCCGCTGCCTCCGCCTGCCGGGCGATCGCCGTGTACTCCTCCGCCTGCTTGTCCGACTGGAGGCCGAGGCCGACCTCCATCAGGTGAGGTCCTCCGTTCGCAGCACACGCTCACCGATTCGCTCGATGCGCATGACGACGCGCTCGTCCGGATCGGGGCAGGCGACGAGGTTGTCTTGCTCGAGCCAGTCCTCCGGCGGCAGCCGCCGCTGCTTCGCGGGGATCAGCGGCAGGACCGACTGCAGCGCGTAGAGGCAGAAGTGCTTTCCGTCGGGAATGCGGACGCGGTTCGACTCCGTCACCTCGAAGTAGTCGCCGACGGCGAGGCCGCAGACCGAGCGGCCCTCGATCCGCTCGACGGTCACGCGGATGTCGTAGAGGCGCATCTCGGTCATCGGCTCGCAGCCTACTTCGGCGGGTGGTGAGTTCAGCGCTCGAGCTCGGCGCACGCCGGGAGGACGTGCTGAGCGAGTTGTACGCTTCGTTGCGTGCTCGCGAAGGCGGGAATCGTCGCAGGGGTCCTCAGCGTGGTCACCCTGTTTGTCGCTGTGGCACCTCCGGGTAGGTCGGCTTCCCTCGCGGCGTGTAACGCGTCCGCCGTTCACTTCACGCACTACCCGGGCAGAGCACAGGGGCTCGGGCAGCTGCCGTGGGTGCAAGGGTCACTGGTCAAAGGGTCACCGTCTTCGCAAGGGCTGGTCGGTCTCATCTGGTACTGGAGTGACCGGTGGCGCGCGGAGGGAATCACGAGCGCGCAGCTCTACGCCGGCGGCCACGCCGCGGCCGGCGAGCCGAACATGAAGATCTTGTGGATCTTCCTCGGCGCGAAGGCGAGGCGCGCGACGGACGCGCAGCTACTCGTCGTGAAAGGGAAGCGGCTCGACGGTCCTGGGAAGTCGTGGCAGCGCTTCTCAGCGATCTCATACACGGGCCAGAACCGGGCGCCGTCGTTCGCGTCGGTGATCGATCTCCCGGTTGCAGGGTGCTGGCGCCTCGACCTGACGGCCGGGTCGCTGCACGGCACGACGATCTTCACCGCCCTGAGCGCGAATCAGTAGCCACACTCCCGCCGTCGACTGCATACAACGGATCTGCGCGGCTGGTTCGTACCTCTTCCGAACGGTCATGGTCGGTGCCGCCACGGCCGGTGCCAGGCACGTTGACGGGAGCGTGACAAGTTGTCCACAGGTGCGGGCGCGTCCGCTCGAGGAAGGGGATGAGTCCACGACGAACCGCCGCCGGACACGGCGAACCCGGACGCGTCGAATGGAGCCACGGCCGGTGCCAGGCACCGTTACGGGAGCGTGACAAGTTGCGCACAATCCAGTCGGCGCGGCTGGGCTGGGAAGACGGTCAGACGAGTTGGGGCTCGGGGACGGGGCGGCCCTCGGCGAAGCGGGCCGCGTCGAGGATGCCGAGCGCTTCGTCGTCGACGCCGTCGAGGATCGCGTCGGCGAGGATCCGCGCAACGGCGGGGGCGATCATGAAGCCGTGGCCGCTGAATCCGGCCGCGACGAAGACGCGCTGCTCGACGCGACCGATGATCGGCTGATGGTCAGGCGTCACGTCGTACTCGCCGTGGACGAGCAGCGGCAGCGAGACGTAGGTGAGGATCGGCAGCAGCTCGTCGATCCCTGCGCGAATGTTCGCGCGCCACGCGTCGGCGTCCGAGGCATCACCGCGCGCGCCGAGGTCGCTCGCGAGTACGCGCCCGTTGCCGAGCTGCTTCGCCGCGAACCGGCGCGCGGGTGAGACGACGAGTGGCTCGAGCAGTCGCTCCCGGATCGGCTCGCTGTAGAACAGGATCAGCGGTCCTCGCGGACGATCGGCAGACCCGGCACGAGGGTCGGCGTCTCGGCGCCGGCTGCGACGACAATCGTCTCCGCCGTCAGCTGCGCGAGCGAGCTGACCTCAATGATCCGGATGTCGAGGCCGCGAGCGAACGCCTCGACCACGCCCTGCGGGCGGTCGAAGTAACCGTCGGCTCCGCACCACGCCGCCCCGACGATCGAGTCGGTGCGCAGCCCGGGCACGAGCTCGGCCGCGTCGGACGGCGAGACGATGCGTGACGGGATGCCCTCCGCGTTCTGCACTTCGATGTTGGCGGCGAGGCGGCTGAGACTTTCGTCGTCATGCGCAACGAACAGGTAGCCGCAGGCACGGAAGCCGAGGGGCACCGGAGCGGCAAGCCGCTCGTCGGCGTCCACGTAGAAGGCTGCTGACTCGCGCGCGAGCCGGCACGCGATGCGTGTGCCCCATTGTTGCCGGACTCCGCCTGGCTGTACACCCGACGCTCCGGCCCCGATCGACGTGCGCTCGAAGACGGCCACCTGTGCGCCCCGATCCTGCAGCTCACGCGCGATCGCAAGCCCCACGACCCCAGCGCCGACCACCGCGACCTCGACGTCACTCACCCACTCACCCGGCTCACTGCGTCAACTCTACGAGCGTGTAACAAATGCAGTTGCTCGTGCCATCTCATGGCAACGCGAGAACATGGAGGGTCATGAAAAGCGACGCACAACTCGTGCGCGAGTCACGGAGCGATCCAGGTGCATTCCGCGAGCTGTACGACCACCACGCGGAGCAGATCTACGCGTTCGTACTCAGGCGGACCGCAGATCCCGACACCGCGCACGACCTGACAGCGGAGACCTTTGCGCAGGCCTGGCTTTCACGCCGTCGTTTCCGTGATCGGTCGGGCGGCCTCGCGGGGCCGTGGTTGTATGGAATCGCGCGCAACCTGATCGCGAGTCGGTTCGCCGAAGACGGATCGAGCTCGCTGCGTGCGCCAAGCTCGGGAGCCGCGAGCGGCTCGACGAGCCGAGCAGCGCTGCCGCGGAACCGACCACCCGCTGGCTCGACGGGCTCGACGACGTGCTGGCCGAGCCTCCCGATGGAGAGCGCAGGGCGGTCGAGTTGCGCGTTCTCGATGGGCTCTCGTACGACGAGGTCGCCGCGGGACTTGCAACCTCGCCCGGCGCCGCAAGGGTGCGAGTCGCACGCGGGCTCGGCCGACTCAGAGACCGCTTCAATCGCAACGAACAGGAGGCTGTGTGATGGATGTCGGACTCGTGGCCGGCACCGAGTGGGAGTGCTATCTCGGGCAGGCCGCGGTCGACCAGAAGATCATCGGTGGGGGCTCGGCCAGTTCGCCCCGTCGCCCGGCGTCGGCTAGCGCGAGTTGACCTCCCTGCTCGAGGAGCGATTGCCGAGGCGCTTCGCGCGCCTCGCCGCTCCATCACCTCGCCGCAACAAACGCGTTCTAAACCGCCTCGGCAAAGGAGGCTTGTTCAGGCCCTCGGCCCGGCGTAGGCTCGTGTGATGTCGAACTTCTCTGCGCTCGACGTGGTGATCGGCCTCAGCTTCATCTTCTTCATCTTCAGCCTGATCTGCTCTGCAATCACCGAGTGGATCGCGACGAAGCTCCAGTGGCGGGCGCGCATGCTGGAGGCGGCGATCGAGAACCTGTTGAGCGGCACGGAGTCGCCGACGGCGGCGGGCAAGGCCCTGGCGAAGGAGTTCTGGAACCACCCGTTGATTCAGTCCCTCCAACGTCCTAAGGATGTGAACCTGCTCGCGAAGCCGGGCGCGCGAGCGGACGACACCGCAACTGCGTCGAGTGCGACGAGCGCCAAGCAGAAGAAGACCAAGCCGGCGATGCTGCGGCCTTCGTACATCCCATCGCACACCTTCGTCCTCGCGATCCTCGACCTCGGTGCCCACGCGTACATCGAGAAGGCAAAACGCGAGCAGAAGACGGTGCCGGAACTGGCGAAGGTGACGTTGCTCGAGTCGATCAACGGGATCCACAACAAGGAGATGCGAGACGCGCTCCTGACGCTTTACCGCGACGCCGACGGGAGAGGGCAACGCTTCCGCAAGGCGGGCGAGCAATGGTTCGACGACTCGATGGAGCGGGTGTCCGGTTGGTACAAACGGCACGCCCAGCGAGTGCTCTGGGTCATCGCGCTCGTCGTCGTCATCCTCCTGAACGTCGACACGTTGCAGATCGCGCAGACGCTCTGGCGCGACGATGCGGCTCGAACGGTGCTGGTGTCACAGGCCGAGAGCGCGACGCAGAAGGGTGAGCAGGGGACGAATGCCGCGAACGCCGCAAAGGCTCTTCCGGTGCCGCTCGGCTGGAAGCTCTTCGACACGGGCACCGGCCCGGAGCAGATCCCGAGCACGTTCGACAGCATCGTCGCGAAGATCTTCGGACTACTCATCTCTGCGGCGGCGCTCACTCTTGGCGCCCAGCTTCTGGTTCGATCTGATGAGCAAGGTCGTGCGGGTTCGCGGCACGGGGGCGCCGCCTCCGGCGAGCGACGCGATCCGTCAAGGTGAGGGCGAAGAGACCCGCGCCGGCGATCTCGGGCCGGCGCCGGGGGCGGCCTGACCTCGTTGACGGTCGGCTGAGCGGCGAGCGAAGGGTCGGCTCGGAGCTCAGGAAGCTCCGTGCGCCTGTTCGGAAACGTCGTTCCAGCTCTCCCAGGTGGCGATCCGCCGGGCGTACTCCTCGCGGATC
>CAWFPX010000005.1:0-193287 GCA_963817765.1 uncultured Thermoleophilia bacterium
GCCGAGGCCGCGAACCCGCGGCTGGGCGCCGGGGAACGCGGCAGCGTGGTGCGGGCGATTACCGCGCGCCAGCACGCGCACCCGGACGGGACGATGCGGCGGTATTCGCGCGGCACCATCGACCGGTGGCTGCGTGCCTGGCGCGCGGGCGGGGTGGACGGGCTGGCGGCCCCGGCGGCCCGCTCCGAATACCGGCAAGGTGCGGGCGATGCCGGAACTGTTCGCCGAGGCCGCGGCGCTGCGGCTGGAGCTGCCCGGCCGGTCGGCGGCGCAGATCTCCTGATCCTGTACCACCGCCACGGCATCCGGGTCGCCGAGCGGACGATCCGCGGGCAGCTGCGCCGCGCCGGGCTGCACCGGGCCGCGCTGAAAGCAGCCCCGAAAGCGTACGGCCGGCTACGAGGCGGAGCGGCCGAACTCGGACGGTGGGTCACCGATGTCCTGGCCGGCCTGTGGGTGCCCTACCCAAGGCGGGACGGGTCAGCGCGGGCCCGGCTGTTCCTGATCGTCGATGACCATTCCCGGCTGCTGGCCGGGCGGCCGGTTCTATGACCGGGAGAACGCCCGCCTGTGCCAGGACCTGCTCCGCCGCGCCATCACCAGAAGGGGCATCCCGGACATCCTGTATTGCGATAACGGCGCCCCTTTTGCCGATGCGTGGCTCGCGCGGACATGCGCGGTGCTCAGCATCCGCCTGGTTCACAGTAAGCCCTACTCACCGCAAGGGCGGGGGAAGCAGGAAAGGGCGAACCGGTATATAAGGGAGGCGTTCCTGGCCGAGGCGACCCACCGGGGCATCGAGTCGCTGGACCAGCTCAACGACTGGTTCACCGCGTGGGCCGGGCAGGTCGCTGACCGGCGGGTGCACGCCGAGACCGGGCAGGCCCCCATCGACCGGTTCTGCGCCGGCGGCCCGCACCGCCAGGCAGACCCGCCGTCCTGGGGAAGCGTTCCGCTGGCCGGTGACCCGCCGGGTGACCCGCACCGCGACCGTCCCGCTGGAAGGCAACTCCTGCTCCGTCGATCCCGCCCTCACCGGCCGGCGCGTCGAGCTGAGGTATGACGCGGAAGATCTGTCCCGGGTCGAGTTGTTCCTGGACGGCAGCGGGCCGGGACCGCGGTCCCGTTCGTGATCGGCCATCACGTGCCGCAAAGGCCCCGAGTCCAGCCCGCCCCGCCGCCGCAGCAGGACCCGACCGGGATCGACTACCTGGGCATGGTCGCCGCCGCCCACGACGAGGAAGCCGGCACCGGGATGAAGATCGACTTCACCCGGCTGCAGATGCAGTTCCCGCAAGCCGGGGACGGCAGTGATGGCTAGCCGGGCGCCGTCGGCGGCGCGACTGCTGGGCTGGCCCGCACCCCGTTCGGCAAGCAGATCGCGGCCAGGGACCTGTTCGCCCGCCAGGCCCACGCCGAGGCGATCGCCCGGATCAGCTCTGCATCGTCGAGCAGGCGCTCGGCGTCGTGACGGGGGACGTGGGCGCGGGGAAAACGGTCGCGGTCCGCGCCGCCGTCTCCGGCCTGGACCCCACCCGGCACCAGGTCATCTACATCGCCAACCCGGCGTTCGGTCACGGGGCCTGTATGTCAGCGTGGTCCGGGCGCTGGGCGCCCAGCCCCGCTTCACCTCAAAGCCGAAGGGGCTGATGGCCCAGGCAGCTGACCTGCTCGCCGCCGAGGCCGGCGAACGGCACCGCACCGTGGTCGTGGTCATCGACGAGGCGCACCTGCTCGATCCCGCCCAGCTGGAAGAGTTCAGGCTGATGACCAACGTGGAGATGGACAGCGCCAGCCCGTTCGCCGGGATCCTGATCGGCCAGCCCACCTTGAACCGGCAACTGCGGATGGGCGTGTTCGCCGCTTTGGACCAGCGGATCGCCACCCGGTTCACCATCAAGCCGATGGACCTCGCCGAGTCCGCCTCGTACCTGCGCCATCACCTGGCGCTGGCGGGCCGCGACGAACCCCTTTTCGCCGATGACGCGGCCGCCCGGCTGCACCGCGTCTCCAACGGGCTGCCCAGGGCACTGAACAACGCCGCCACCGCCGCGCTCATCGCCGCCGCCGCGGCCGGCGAGGACCTGGTCGACGATGCCTGCGCCAGGAAAGCAGTCGCCGAGCTCACCCGCGACTGACCGGCAGGCCGGCGGCCCCGCCCTCACCCGCGCTCGGGCACTGCACTGGTGGGCGGGGCTACGGGAAGCCGGGCACCAGGCAGCCGAGCACGAACAGCAGGCAGCCGCCCAGTGGGACAAGCTCGTCGCCAGCTACCGCGCCCAGGTCACCGCGCATCAGCAAGCCAAGACCGATGCGCTGCTACTCGACCTGATCGACGCGCTCGCCAGCCTCTTCACCAGCCACGACGACGGCAAAGCCTGACCCGGCCACCTCCGCGGCACCACAGCCTGAACCGCCAGAACATGCACATCAAACGCCGCCGAACGATGTGCAGACAACGCGGCCGCTAACACATCCAAGGATCCGTGCTACGCGGCGGAAAAGGCCAGCGCCGGGCACCTCGTACGCGATCGCCGAGCGGCAGGGCAAGGAGCCCGGCCGGGCGCCGCGGCCGTGGATGCGCGCCACCTATACCCGCACCGCCGGGGTCGGCCCCTGCTCGCCGCATATGAGCTGGGCGAGGACAAGCTGTACGGGCACGTCAAGCCGTGCAAGACCAGAGCCCGGTTCCTGGGAGTTCTGCCGCTACCTGCGCTCGCTCTACCTTGCCGCGACCACGATCGCGATCGTCTGCGACAACTTCAGCCCGCACCTGAGCACGCGCAAGGACCGGCGAGCCGGGACCCGGGCAAACGTAGCTTGATGCGGCAATAGCCCGCGACCATTTCGTGTGTCCGCCGCTTAGCGGATCACCACGATCCGGTGATGACCGATCACCTGCCTGGTGGCAAGCCTGAGGCTGCCGCGAAAACCCGCACGGCCCGGTTGAGGAGATCGACATGACAGCGGACAATGAGCAGGTTCCGTCAGCGGATGCTCCCGCGCGCGCTGCCTCCCAGCTGCGCCGGGGTGCCGACAGCACAAGCCGAGTCGAGCCGGGAACGGACCCGGTGACCGGGGTGAACGGACGTGGTTCTTCGGTACCCGCGGTGCTCGTCGAGGGTGTGGTCAAGCGGTTCGGGGCGACCGTGGCGCTGGATGGTGCCGGGCTCGAGGTCCAAGCGGGGATGGTGTTTGGCTTGCTGGGCCCGAACGGGGCGGGCAAGACCACGCTGGTCCGCATCCTGGCCACGCTGCTGGCACCGGATGCGGGCCGGGCGGAGGTCTTCGGCCACGACGTGGCGGGGAGGGCCCGGCCGCTGTCCGCGACCTGATCGGCCTGACGGGGCAATTCGCGGCGGTCGATGAGCTGTTGACCGGGCGCGAGAACCTGGAGATGTTCGGCCGCCTGTTCAAGCTGTCCCGCGAGGACGCCCGCCGCCGCGCCGACGAGCTGCTCGAGCGGTTCGACCTGGCGCAGGCGGCTGACCGGCCGGCCCGGACCTACTCCGGCGGCATGCGCCGCCGGAAGGCTCGACATCGCCTCCAGCCTGCTGACGCGCCCGCAGGTCCTGTTCCTCGACGAGCCGACCACGGGCCTAGATCCGCGCAGCCGCAACGAGATCTGGGCCATCGTGACCGACCGCGAGCGGGCGCGTCCCGCGGCGAGCACCCCGGTGCAGCAGCACGAGTAACGCGCCCCCGCAAACGAGGGAGAGGATGATGAGCGGCAATCCATCGCCGGTGAGCCCGTCGAAGACGAACCGAGCGTCGGTATGAAGGACGACGAGGCACGCGGCCGCGAGCGCCCCGGTGACGAGGGCGGACGCGAGAGCGCGGGTGACGAAGTAGCGCTCGAGGTCGGGAGCGCCGGCGCGCCGCGCGTCGCTGACGAGGAACACGGCCGAGAGGTAGGCACTCGTCGCCACGAAGAGCGCCCCGATCATGAGCGAGAGCGGATTGAGCCAGCTGGTCACGTCATCGCCGGCCGCGTTGCCCACCGGCACTCGGCCGGCCGCAATCGCGCCGACGACGGTCCCCATGAAGAACGGCGTGAGCACCGAAGAGAGCCCGAAGATCAGTTCGGCCAACGACCTGCCCCTCGCGCGGCGAGCCACGTGGTGAAACGCGAAACCGGACCCGCGGAGCACGATGCCGAGTGCGGCGAGGCTGAGCGGAATGAACAACGTCGAGAAGACGGCCTCGAACGCCGACGGAAAGCCTGTCCAGAGCACCACGATCGCGAAGATCAGCCACACGTGATTGGCCTCCCAGACCGGGCCGATCGCCCAGTCGATCAGCTCACGCGGTCGCCGGCCACGCTCGGTGCCACCGGCGAGCAAGCTCCAAAGACCTGCCCCGAAGTCCGCGCCCGCGAAAACGGCATACATGGTCGCGCCGATCCACAGGACGACGGCGACTGCGTTGGCGCTCGTCATCCGGAGGCTCCCGCCGCGAGGTCCCGCTGGTGGCCCCGGGTCGGGGCCGTACGGCACGTCGACGTCCTGCTCGTCGGCGTTGCGCCAGCGCCGCGACATGGCCCGCAGGGTGACGATCAGCGTCGCTCCCAGCGCGACGTAGAGGGCGAGCACCGCCGCGAAGGTGATCCAGATCCCGCCCGCGTTCGTGACCGCATTCGAGGTGCGCATGACGTTGTAGACGATCCATGGCTGGCGCCCGACCTCCGTCACGATCCAGCCGCACTCGAGCGCGACGACCGATGCCACACCGGAGGCGGCCGTCGCGCGGAGGAACCAGCGCGATTGCGGGAAGTCCCTTTTGCGCCACCAGCCGATGCCGAGCCAGAGTGCGAGGAGGATCAGCGCCGAGCAGATTCCGACCATCGCGTCGAAAGCCCAGTGCAACATCGTGTTGTCGGGCGGCCGGTCGCTCGGCGGCACCGAGTCCAGCCCGGTGACCTGCGTGCTCGTGCTCCACCCGACGAGGAGCGAGTCGAGCCCCGGGATCCCGATCCCGCCCTTCACGCCGGTCGACGTGCACCTCCCGCCGAGGTACTCGGTGACGTCGGTCGAGGTCTTCTCCACGCATTCCATCGCCGCGAACTTGATCGGCTGGTCCTTGGCGATCGCACGAGCGGCCGTGTCGCCGACCGCGAACTGAATCGGCGTGGCAATGCACGCGACCGTCAGCGGGATGAGGAGCCCGAGTCGGTGGATGCGGTCATGCCGACCGCGCAGCATCCCGACCGCGTAGATCGACGCCACCAGGAAGCCGGTGACGAGATAGGCCGCGAGGATCATGTGAGGAACCTCGTACGGCACCGCCGGGTTGAAGATCACCTTGAGCGGCTGGACCGATTTGACGACGCCGGTCGCCGGCGAGTATCCCTGCGGTTGATTCATCCACGAGTTCACGGCGACGACCGAGTAGGCGCCTCCAAGCCCTGTGATCACCACTGGCACCCCCGTCCAGAAGTGCGTCCACGGCGACAAGTGCTTCCAGCCGAAGATGTAGATGGCGATGAAGATCGCCTCGAGGAAAAAGCAGATGCCCTCGATGGCGAATAGCACACCGAAGACGCCACCGAACCGTCCGGTGAACGCGGGCCAGAGCAACCCGAACTCGAAGGAGAGAACGGTGCCGGTTACCGCGCCGACAGCGAATGTCACGGCTACGGCCTTCGACCACCTCTGCGCAAGCTTCAACGCGTCTGCGTCGTTATGGCGCAGGCCACGGTAGTTGGCGATCAACATCAGCGCGGGAAGCGCCACCCCCAACGACGCCAGGATGATGTGGAAGCCCAGCGTGAACGCCATCTGACTCCGCGCCGCTTCAAGATTCGACGCGAGCATCAGCATCGCCGCAGTCGCGGTTCAGGTGCGAGTCTGAATCTCGTCGTTCGCTTCACGTTCCTCGTAGGTTGGCATAGCCTGCGCCTCGTGCGGAGCACTGCCTACGAAGCCCGTACGACGGGTGCGCCGATGTCGGACAGCGCCGAGCGGAGCTCCTTGCGCGAGCTGATCCCGAGCTTGCCGAACACTTTGCTCAGGTGCCACTCGACCGTGCGCGGGCTGAGGAAGAGCTGGGCGCCGATCTCGGGGTTCGTCTGACCGTCGGCGGCCAGGCGTGCGACCTGCGTCTCCTGTGGGGTTAGCTCGTCGAGCGTCTCAACGCTGCGCTTGCGGACCGTCTCGCCGGTCGCCTGCAGCTCGCGTCGGGCGCGTTCGGCGAACGCGTCTGCGCCCATGTCCGCGAGCATCGTGTGGGCGACCCGCAGTTGCTCGCGGGCGTCGACGCGGCGGTGTTGGCGGCGCAGCCACTCACCGTAGAGGAGGTGCGCGCGGGCCAGTGTCTGTGATCCGCGCATGTGGATGCGAGACAGTCGTTCGATCGCTTCTCGGTAAAGCCGCTCAGCCGCAGCTCCTTCGGCGAGCAGCGCCGCGCCGCGCGCGTGGGTCCCGAGCGCCCAGTCTGTGTCCGCGGCGTGCGCGAGCTCAGCGAGCTGGGCGAGCGGATCCGTCGCGCGCTCCACTTGGCCGCTACGCACGGCAGCCTCGATCAGCTCCGTCAGCACCCAGATCGATTGCGCCAGCCCGCGCGGGTTCGCGGCGGCCCGTTCGGCTGCGGACAGCGCGTCCTCGTAACGGCCGAGCCCGTTGTAGCGCTGCGCGCTGCCCCACTCGTTCGCGACCACCCAGATCCCCTCGCCGCGTCGCAGTACCTCGTGCTCACGCGCCTCGATGAGCACCAACGCTTCAGCGTCCTGTCCGCGCCAGTTCGCCAGCATGATCGACGTGCGCTCGGGAAGCTGGCTGCCGGTGGCCTCGACGACAGCGTCCGCCTCGGCGGCCAGCGATGTAGCCACGCCGAACCTTCCCGAGGACAGCTCGACGACCATGCGGTCGGTGAGCGCGGCGGGCAGGACCGAGAACGCGCCGGTGCGGCGCGCGAGATCGAGATGCCGCGCGGTCAGCTCGTCCCACGCCGCGTCATCAGCGAGCGCCCGGGCGATGCGGGAGGCCAGCCAGAGCCACCGCAGCTCGTCCTCTTCCGACAGCCGCTCGTCCCGGAATGACCGCAGCGCGACCTTCAACGCCGGCGCTGCCGCAACATAGCCCTCGCGGGTAAGGAGAGCGAGTCCGTCGAGCAGCAGATCACAGGCGCGGGTGGAGGTCTCCCAGTCGGCGGCCAGAACGGCCGCGGCGACCTCGCGAGCATCGCCTCCGCGCACCAGAGGGCCTGCGGAAAACGCAGCCTCGAACGCTTCGAGGTAGGTCTCGCGCGCGAGGGTCGGATCCAGCGGCTCGAGCTGCCTGGCCGCCTCGAGCAACAGAGGCGGAGCATCGCGTCCCCGCGTCATCGCGAAGGTGACCTGCGCGTGCAACAGGTGGGCACGGGCCTGCTCGAGCGCGTCCAGCGGCTGGGCCTGCGCGATCGCCAATAGCCGGAGCGCCGCGTCGTTTGCTCCGGCCTGATGCTTGCTCTTCGCAGCGAGGAGCGCACGCTGTGCTCGGCGCGTCGGATCGGGTGTGAGTTCGACGGCTCGCTCCTGAAATGCCGCTTCCGCCGCGATGCCGCCGCGCGCACGCGCTCGCCCCGCCGAGCGCTCGAGCTCGGTGGCGACGTCCTCGTCGAGCCCCGCTGTCGCGTGCGCAAGATGCCAGGCGCGGCGATCCGGATCGACATCGGCATCAGTGGCCTCCGCCAGCGCGCGGTGGACGCGCTGGCGCTCTCGCGGCGCGGCCGCGGCCTTGACAGCCGATCGGACAAGCGGATGACTGAAGCGCACCTGAGCCCCGAGATCGATCAGTCCCGCACCGGCGAGCGGCGTGGCCGCATCCGGCCCGATGCCGAGCTCTGCGGCCGCGCGCCACACGAGCACCGGATCGCCGACCGGCTCGGCTGCCGCGACGAGCAGCAGCAGTCGTGTCGGCGCGGGCAACGGCGCCAGCCGCTCGCTGAATCTCTGCTCGATCCGCTCCGACAACGCCGGGCCTTCGGACAGCCCGAACCCGCCCGCGAGCTCGGCAGGTGTCCAGCCACGTGGCAGCTCCAGCAGGGCCAGCGGGTTGCCGCGCGTCTCGGCCACGATCCGATCGCGCACGCGCTCATCGAGCGGACCGGTGACCACCGTCGCGAGGAGCTCGTGCGCATCGCCGTCGTCGAGCCCGCTCAGGACGAGCTCCGGCAAGCCTTCGAGATACCCCTCGCCGCCCGGCTCGCGCACGGCGAAGACCAACCCCACCGACTCTGCACCGAGACGGCGCGCGGCGAAGACGAGCGCTTGCGCCGAGGCCGCGTCGAGCCACTGCGCGTCGTCCACGATGCAGACGAGCGGTCGGTCTTGCCGCGATCACCGAGAGCAGACTCAAAGCTGCCAGGCCGACGAGGAACCGATCCGGTGCGTCGCCGTCGCGCAATCCGAACGCTGTGCCCAGCGCATCGCGTTGCGGGCTGGGTAAGCGCCCGAGGCGATCCAGAAACGGCGCGCACAGCTGCTGCAGCCCCGCGTACGCGAGCTCCATTTCCGACTCGACTCCGGCCGCCCGGGCAACGGTGCACCCGGACGCATGCTGCAGTAGATACTCGAGCAGCGCGCTCTTTCCGACCCCGGCCTCCCCGCGCAGCACCAGCGCTCGGCTCGGACCGGTGCGCACGCTTGCCACCAGCTCCTCCACCGCCGCGCATTCGCTGCGCCGGCCAAGCAGCCGCCGGCCTGAGACGGCAGTCGACATCGCCACCCACGGAGCGTATAGGGGCCCCGGGGCATGACCCGGGGCCGATCCCGGGTGCTCGCCGGGGGCGACACACGAGTGGCGGAGAGCACGCTTCATGGCATCACCCGACGAAGACCGATCGAGGTCTTCTTCTACCTAGGAGGTAGCCATGAGCGCCATCGAACAACACGACCCAAGCCGGGACGCGAGCCTCGGAAAGGTCGACATGAAGCTCGAGATCGACGTCATTCCCGTGTCCGACGTCGACCGCACCAAGGAGTTCTACGAGCGTATGGGTTGGAGGCTCGACGACGACGTCGCACCGCTGGATGGCCTTCGCATCGTCCAGTTCACGCCCCCCGGCTCCGCGACGTCGATCACGTTCGGCCTGGGACTGACGACGGCCTCGCCTGGCTCGGCCGAAGGCGGACTGATCGTCTCCGACATCGAGGCCGCGCATGCCGAACTCGTCGGCCGCGGCATCGAGGTGAGTGACATCTGGCACGGGCCGCCGTTCCCGGTCGAGGCACGGCAGCCGGGGCCCGACCCCGAGCGCACAAGTTACGGGTCGTTCTTCTCCGTCACCGATCCCGATGGCAATACGTGGCTGGCCCAGGAGGTCACCACTCGGCTCCCCGGCCGCATGAACGCCGCTGAGACGGGCTACGTCTCCACCGCGGATCTGGAGAGCGCGCTTCGGCGGGCCGAGGCCGCCCATCGCGAGCACCGCTCGGGTCAAGACGACGACTGGCCCGCCTGGTACGCCGCCTACATGGTGGCCGAGCAGGCCGGGACGGACCTACCAACGTGACCGATGTCGCTGCCCGAAGGTGTCGGATGGAGCGACACCCTCGGGCAGCGCCCGCTGACGAGCAAATTAGAGGCGTCATGGAGTTCCTCGTCGAGTTCGATGTCAACGTTCCAGCAGGAACGCCGCAGTCCGAGGTCAGAGACCGCGAACAGGCCGAGGCGGCGGCCGCAGCCACGCTGGCGGACGAGGGCCATCTTGTGAGGCTGTGGAGACGGCCGCGAGGCAGCGACGGGGCTGCGGCCATTGGGCTGTACCGCGCCGACAGCGAGGCTCAGCTCGATGCTCTGCTCTCCGGCTTGCCGCTCGCCGACTGGCTGCGGGTCACGGTGACGCCGCTCGAATCCCATCCCAATGATGCGCCTGGCGGCTGGTCGACGGGGAACAGGCTCCCGGATCCTCGCCTGACGCGAGTCTTTCGTCTGGTGGCCACGCTCGGGGAATCATTCGATCTCGGCGACACCGCGCGAGGCCACCGGCGCATCGTGTCTCTCACCGGCGGCACGTTCGCCGGCCCGGAGCTCAACGGGAGATTGCTCCCGGGCGCGAGCGCCGACTGGCAGATCGTGTTGGCCGACGGCACCGCACTCGGCGACATCCGCTACACGCTGATGACCGATGGCGGCGTCCTGATCTACGTTCAGTCGCGCAGCGTGCGTCACGGGCCCGCCGCGGTTCTCGCACGTCTCGGGCGTGGAGAGGACGTCGACGCCGGCGAATACACGTTCCGCACCGCGACGCGCATGGAGACCGCTGCCTCTGAGCTCGACTGGCTGAACAAAGGCGTCTTCATCAGCGTCGGCGGCCGGCAGCCAGGCGGCGTGATCTACGAGACCTACCTGGTCGGGTGACCACTCCTCGACCGTGCGACACTTGCAGCGGACGCGGGACGAGGTCATACCGTTGCGCCATCCCGAGACGCGGTGACGATCACGAAGAGGTCGCGCGGGCCGTGGACACCCTCGACTCGACTGAGCTCGATGTCGGAGGTTGCCGACGGCCCCGAGATCAGCGTCAGCGGCCGCCGCTCCGTGCGCACGAGCGGCGCGAGTCGTCGCATCGCCTCCGGGACGAGCTCGACGATCTGGTCGGTCTCGACGATGCAGATGTGCAGGTCCGGGATGAGCGAGAGCATCCGTCGACCTTCGTTTCTGCCCGCGCTGAGAGCGATCGTGCCGGTTTCGGCGACGGCGAGCGTGCAACCGGTGACCACGCCGTCAAGGCGCGTCGAGCGTCGCCGAGCTCAGGCCGTCGTCTTCGACGAGTTCGACGCCCGCGGGCCGCCATTCGTCCGGCCAGCCGGCTGGTGCAGCAATCCGCGCGGCGCCCTTCGCCCTGCAAGCAGCGGCGATCGCTTCTGCGACATCGCTCCGATCGACGCGACGTACTTCGGCGCGGTAGTCGCCGACACGCTCGCAAAACAGGCCCACTCGTGCTTCCGGGCTCATGCTCCCGCTGCTTCTGTAGCTGCGCGGGAAGGGGCTGGGACCCGCGCGTGGGATGTCGCGGATCCGTCCCAGGATGGCCGCGCGCGCATCCATCATCGTTGACGCCACCAGTCGCGGAAGCTTTGATCGGCGAGTGGCTTCAGGTCGCGCGTCGTTGTCCAGCGGGCGAGTGGACCGGGTAGGCGCCGGATGGAGCCACGACGGACGAACGGGCGCTGAGCCAACCGACCCAACCGCTGTGCGAACGCGAAGCGCCTTCGCGCGCCGAACACCCAGCCCATGAGTCGCATGACGGTGCGCTCGAGGATGGGAGTGCCCGCCTGAATCGCCTGGGCGCGAAGATGCAACAGCACGGTGGGGATGTCGATCTTGACGGGGCACACCTCGTAGCACGCGCCGCAGAGGGTCGACGCGAACGGCAAGGATTTCGCCTGCTCGATCCCGATCAGCTGGGGCGTGAGGATCGCGCCGATCGGCCCGGGATAGACCGATCCGTATGCGTGGCCGCCCGTACGTGTGTAGACCGGGCAGACGTTCAGGCACGCGCTGCATCGGATGCAGTGGAGTGCCTGCCGTCCGACCTCGTCGCGCAACACGCGCGT
This sequence comes from uncultured Thermoleophilia bacterium, assembly GCA_963817765.1. Taxonomy (GTDB): domain Bacteria; phylum Actinomycetota; class Thermoleophilia; order Gaiellales; family Gaiellaceae; genus PALSA-600. The sequence continues at coordinate 11,537 of CAWFPX010000005.1, forward strand.
GCGGCCGTTGTCGAGCAACACGACGTGCAATTCCTGAGGCCCGTCGCCGTACGTCACCCCGGTCCAGAGCGAGGTGTACGGGTTCATGCGCTCTCCGGTCGACGAGCGTGGCAGCAATTGGAGGAACACTTCGAGGTCGTCGAACGTCGGGACGATCTTCTCGATCCCGATCACGCTGACGAGTACCGGCGGCAGCGTCGTGCACATACGGCCGTTCCCTTCGGACTCGACGACGCAGATTGTCCCTGTCTCGGCGACGGCGAAGTTGGCGCCGCTGAGGCCGACCTTGGCGGCGAGGAATCGCCGTCGGAGGTAGAGCCGCGCTGCCTCCGCAAGATCGCGCGGGTCATCCGATGTGATGCCTTCGGCGATCGTTCGCGCGAAGAGGTCGCGGATCTCTCGGCGGTTGCGGTGGATCGCGGGAACGAGGATGTGTGACGACCAGTCGCCGTCGAGTTGCAGGATCAGCTCTGCGAAGTCGGTCTCGAGGGCGTGGATCCCGGCGGCGGCGAGCGCTTCGTTCACGCCGATCTCGTCGGTCGTCAGCGACTTCACTTTGACGACCTCGTCCGCTGCGTGCGCCTGCGCGATCTCGACGACGATCCGATTGGCTTCGGCGGCGTCTTCAGCCCAGTGCACGTGCCCGCCGGCTGCTGTGAGTGCAGCTTCGAACTGCAGCAGGTACTCATCGAGATGCGCGAGCACGTCTGCCTTGATTGCCCGCCCAGCGTCACGCAGTTCGTCCCAGTCCGGGAGCTCGCCGACTACGAGCGACCGCTTTGCACGGATCGTGTCGGTCGCGTTCCGCAGGTTCGTGCGCAGCTGGACGTTGGCGAGCTCGCGGCGGGCCGCCTCGGGGAAGCTCTCGCCGATCATGTCGAGGCGAGAACCTCGGCGAGGTGCATCGTGCGGAGGCCGCTGTTACGCCGGGAGAGACCACCGCCGATCTGAAGCAAGCAGGACGCGTCGACGGCGACGCAGACCTCGGCTCCGCTCGCGAGGACGTCGTCGCACTTGTCGGCAAGCATTGCGGAGGACGTTTCGGCGTTCTTGACTGCGAACGTCCCACCGAAGCCGCAGCATTCGTCCGGACGCTCGAGCTCGACCAACTCGAGCCCTTTGACGTTGCGCAGGAGCGCGAGCGGTGCGTCACCGACGCGTGTGACACGCAGGGAGTGGCAGGTCGGGTGGTAGGCGACTCGGTGCGGGAAGTACGCGCCGACGTCTTCGACGCCGAGCTCGGTGACCAGCAGCTCCGAGAGCTCGAAGACGCGCGCCGCGATCTCCCGCGTGGCGGTCTCGAGCTCCGGCATCGCCGGCCTCGCGTGCCAGCTCGGGGTAGATCTCTCGCACTTGCCCGACGCAGGACGACGACGGCGAGACGATCACGTCGTAGTCGCGAAAGACGCGAACGAACCGGCGTGCGAGTGCGAGCGCTTCCTCGCGGTAGCCGCTGTTCGCATGCATCTGCCCGCAGCAGGTCTGCTCGTCCGGGAAGACGACCTCGTGGCCGAGCCGCTCGAGCACCTGCACCGTCGCACGGCCGGCCTCCGGGAACATGGTGTCACCGAGGCAGGTGACGAACAGTGCGACGCGGGTCACGGGTCGTCGCCGGTCGTGCTTCGCGGCGGTTCTGGACTTGATGCGGAGGATGAGGCAGATGTGTTCCATCATGAAGAGCTATGCATCCGAGAGGACGCTTGACCGAGGCCGTACACGCGTAAGGCGTTCTCCCCGAACACGAGTCGCCGTTCCGCATCACTCAGCGATGCGAGAAGCTCGTCGGCAAGATCGAGCACCTGCTGGTATTGGGCGGCGAGCAAAGACACGGGCCAATCAGATCCGAAGAGGAGTCGCTCGGCGCCAAAGAGCTCAATCGCTGCTTGTACGTACGGCTGGAAGTCCGAGGGCTTCCAGCCCGTCCAGTCGGCCTCCGTGACGAGCCCGGACACCTTCACCGAGACGTTCGCGAGATCGGCGAGACGGGACATCCACCTGAACCACGCCTGACATTCCTCCCCGGTTCCTACCGGCGGTTTCGCGAGATGATCGATGACGAACCGGAGCTCCGGAAATGCGCAGACGACGTGAAACGCGGCCGGCAGCTCACGCGCTCGTACGAGAAGGTCGTACACGAGACCCTCGCGCGACACCGCTTCGAGTCCTGCGGCGACGTCCGCTCGCATCAGCCATTCCGGATCGGCTTCGTCGTGCACCTGGTGGCGGATACCGACGAGCTTCTCCCCGCCCGGCACCGATCGAAGAGCCGCGATCTGAGCCGCGACGCCGCTCTCGGTAAGGTCGACCCAGCCGACGACCCCGGCGATGAACTCGCTGCGCGTTCGCAAGCGACAGCAGCCAACGAGTCTCCTCCGAATCGGTGCGCGCCTGCACGGCAACCGTCCGGTCGACACCGCTTCGATCGAGTAACGGCCACAGATCAGCCGGCCCGAACGGCCGTCGGATCGGCGCCAGCGCGTCGGTCATCCAGGGGTACGAGCCGAGCGCCGGATCCCAGAAGTGTTGGTGTGAATCGATGAGCATTGGTCGCACTATTCACATCACAGATCCGTGCGCTCCCCTGAGCGACACCCGCAAGCTTGACAAAGACGGTCGGTGCTGTATTATTGTCTTATGGAGATAGATAAAGATATCAGCGCGACCAGTGACGCCGGCTTGGTCGCTGAGCGGGGCGGATCTCCGATCGAGTTCCGGCTCGACCCCTCTTCTGGGGTGCCGACATACCTGCAGCTCGTCCAGCAGGTCGAGCACGCGCTCCGGCTCGGGTATCTAAAGCCGGGCGATCAGCTGCCCAAGGTGAGGGACGTCGTCGCCTCGCTGGCGATCAACCCGAACACGGTGCTGAAGGCCTACCGGAATCTGGAGATGAAGGGCCTGGCGGCCGGTCGACCTGGTCAGGGCACGTTCATCGAGGGGACACTCAGCCAGGTCGCGCTGCCGGAACTGGCCGGGCTTCGTCGCTCGTTGCTCCGCTGGCTCGCGACTGCCGATACGGCAGGGCTGGACGAGGACGGGATCGTCGCGCTCTTCACGAGCGCGCTGCGGGATTTTCATGAGGACCGCGCCGGCTCCGCCGGCCGCACCGGCTCGGCGAGCGGCGAATCGGAGGCCATCGCATGAACGTCGTCGAGGCAAGCGGCCTGGGCAAGCGGTACGGCGGCACCTGGGCGCTGCGCGAGTGCTCGCTCGCGATCCCCGCAGGTCACGTGGCCGCCCTGGTCGGCCCGAACGGGGCGGGGAAGAGCACGCTGCTGAACCTGGCGGTCGGTCTGGCGACGCCTTCCGCGGGCGGCGTCACTGTGCTCGGCGACCGGGCGCCCGGGTCTACGGCTGCGCTCGACGGAATCGCGTTCGTCGCGCAGGACACGCCTCTGTACAAGAACGTGTCGGTCGCGGACATGCTGCACCTGACACGCAACCTGAACTGGCGTTTCGACCAGGCATCTGCCGAGGCCCGGCTTACGGAGCTCGGCATCCCGCTGCAGCGGAAGGCGGGCGGGCTGTCGGGTGGCCAGCAGGCACAGCTTGCGCTGACCCTGGCGCTCGCCCGGAGGCCGCGGCTGCTCGTGCTGGATGAGCCGGTGGCGATGCTCGACCCGATCGCTCGGCACGACTTCATGGCCGCGGTGCTGACGGCCGCGGTCGACGACGGCGTGTCGGTGCTGCTGTCCTCGCACGTGCTCGCGGAGCTCGAGCGCGTGGCCGACTACCTCATCCTCCTGTCGCGGGGACGGGTCCAGGTGGCCGGCGAGGTCGACGACCTGCTCGCCGGCCACCGCATGCTCACCGGCCCGGCCGCCGCGGCAGACAACTACACGGAACGGCCAGTGGTGCACGTCCGCCGTGGCGAGGCGCTGGCTCACGTGCTCGTCCGGGCCACCGCGGATGATCCGGTTCCGCTGGGCTGGGAGTCGCATCCGGTCGGCTTGGAAGAACTTGCTCTTGCGTACCTGCGCGAGCCCGGCGCTTCGGCGCTGCCCGGGCCGGCCCGCCGCCGGAATGCCGAACTGTCGGAGGTGTCGAGATGACCGCGCTGACCGTGCCCGCCCGTCGAGGGAATGACGCCGGCCTACGGCCAGTGCCGTGGCGGCGGATGGTTTGGGTCACCTGGCGGCAGCACCGCTTCGCGCTGATGGGAGCGGCCGCGTTGCTGGGCGCGTCGGCCGTGTACGTCTTCATCGTAGGCCTTCGGCTGCACCACGCCTACGCGGCCGCGATCGCCTGCCACCCGGCACGTTCAGTCGCCTGCGGTGACCAGATCGGCAGCTTCAACGGCATGGATCACGTCCTGTCGAATGGCTACGTGCTGCAGGCATTGCCCGCGCTGATCGGGGCGTTCGTCGGAGCGCCGTTGCTGGCTCGTGAGCTGGAGACAGGCACCTTCCGCTACGCGTGGACACAGGGCTTCGGGCGGTGGCGGTGGACGCTCGCCAAGTTGGTGCTGCTCGCGGTCGCGGTGGCCGGCGCTGCCGGTGCCCTCAGCGTTCTGTTCTCCTGGTACTACCGGCCGTACTTCGCCGCGGGCAACCAGACCCGGTTCCTTTCAGAGGTGTCCCCGTTCGCATCCGGCCTGTTCGGCCTCCGCGGGGTCGCGTTTGCCTCCTGGACGCTGGCCGCCTTTGCGATCGGCGGCCTGGCCGGCATGCTCATCCGCCGGGTCGTCCCCGCAATCGTCGCCACCCTCGTCGCCTACGGCGGGCTCGCCCTCGGGGCCGGGCTGTTTCTACGCCACCACTACCTGACGTCCTTGGTCACCAGGAAGCCGAGTGTGCCCGCTTCCGCGTGGATCACGAGTCAGTGGTGGACCAAGGGCGGCAGCTTCGCATTCAGCGGTCGGCCCCCCATTGAGCTCGTCCAGCAGTTCTGCTCTTCCCTTCCGTCGAGGCCAGGCAAGTTCAAGCCGTTGCCGGGAACATTCGCGCAGTGCCTCTCTCAGCACGGCTACACGCGGTGGACGAGCTATCAGCCGGCCAGCCGCTCTGGCGATTCCAGCTCATCGAGGGTGGCGGCCCGCTCGCACTCTCACTGCTCCTGATCGCCGCGACCGTCCGGCTCGTCCGCCGTCGCGTGGCCTGAACCTGCTCGATCGGGAGATCAAGTGCCGACGGACTCGTCGCTCTGGAAGAGCGAGAAGGAGTTTCCCTCGGTGTCCTTGCAATGCGCGAACCACCCAACGTGCGGGATCGGTGCCTTGTCTTCGGCGCTGCCGCCGCCCTCTCGCGCGTTGGTGATCGCAGTGTCGATGTCGTCAGTGTCGAAGTAGACGATCGTTCCGGTGCCGGCCGTGTCCGGGCTCGGGTAGACCGCTCCGCCCTGATCTTCGCCCGTTCGCACCATGTAGTACTCCATCTCCGGCATCGCGGAGTCGCCGAACTCCCAGCCAAAGACGCCGCTCCAGAACCGCTTCGCGCGCTCGGCGTCGGCCGCGGGCAACTCGAAGTGGACCATCTTCCCAGCCATCTCTGCTCCTCTCCTCGACGGAAACGACGTTTCTCTTTCCTGCTCGGTCGAAACCTCGTTATCCATTCTGTTTCCGCAGGCCGTAGAGCTCACCCGGCGCAACGCTCGCTTGACACGAAATCCGCAAAATGGGCAGAATCGCGGCGTGTCGAACTTCCGCGTCGAGCCCATTGATCGCGAACTCATGGATCAGCGGCTCCTCGAGGCCGCTAAAGCAGCCTCGTCTCGCCGTTGGCGGATTCAGCGCCGGCACTTCGAACGTGACACACGTCGCGACACCGACGCAGCCGGCACGAAGATCGAACGGCATCACCCCACCGAGCGCTCGTAGCTCGAGCTGAACAGGCCGCCGCGGCGCTCGACGTCAGCCGGCGACGCGTTCCGCCACGGCGAGCTGCGCCGACGGGAACTGTCCGGCCCTGTCGTGACGCCGGGCGCATTCGGGTCGCTACCGTGAATCCGTGGCTGACGTCGTGCTTGTCGGCGGGGCAATTCCCGATTCGCAGGAACCCGGGGGACAGCAGCCGGCGGTCGAGGAGCCGCTGGATGCGTACTCGCGGGTGGTTGTCTCGGTCGCGGCCCGGCTGACACCGTCGGTGGCCAGCTTGCGGGTGTCTCGTCGCGTCCGTGGCGGGCGAATGCTCGACGGAGCGGGGAGCGGCGTCGTCATCACCTCTGACGGCTTTCTCTTGACCTCCGCCCACGTTGTCGTGGGAAGCGACTCCCGGGGGCGTGCGTCGTTCTCTGACGGGCGCGATGTCGACTTCTCGGTGGTGGGCGCCGACCCCCTCTCGGATCTGGCAGTGCTCCGCCTCACTGAACACGACTTGTCCCCGGCCGAGCTCGGCGATGCAGAGCGGCTTCAGGTCGGTGAGCTTGTCGTCGCGATCGGGAACCCCCACGGATTCGGCGGGTCGGTGACCGCCGGTGTGATTTCGGCGCTCGGCCGGTCGCTTCCGACGCGGGCGGGGTCAACGATGCGGATCGTCGACAACGTCATCCAGACCGACGCCGCGCTCAACCCAGGCAACTCAGGCGGGGCTCTTGCCGACGCTCGCGGACGCGTCGTTGGGATCAACACCGCGGTCGCCGGGGTTGGACTCGGGCTTGCAGTTCCGATCAACGCTGCGACGCGGCGGATCATCGCCGGGCTGATGAGCGAGGGCCGCTTCCGGCGGGCCTACATCGGACTCGGCGGGGGCGAGCGCCCCCTACCACCGCGGCTCGCGCGGCAACTCGACCAGAGAGGCTGCGTCGAGGTCGTTCAGGTCGTCAGTGGATCGCCTGCCGCGAACGCGGGGCTGCGTCTTGGGGATCTCATCGTCGCGGTCGACGGCCAGAAGGTCGGCGGCATGACCGAGCTCCAACGACTGATGATCGGCGAGCGGATCGGCACGCCGGTCGCGTTCACGGTCGCGCGCGATTCGAGCTTGCTCGAGATCACCGTCACCCCGACTGAGCTCGAAGTCTGAGAGGGCCCGACCGGCGGCAACTCCTATTGCTCGCCGGGCACAGGCGGCAGCTGACCAGGATCGGCCGCGTGCAGAGAAGCGAATGAAAGTCGCGACTCGATCAGATCGTTGCAGCGGACCCATCCATGAGGCCGAGAAGTGTCCACTCCGGCATCTCGCCGCAGGGATCGGTGGCGCTCTTCGCAACGAACAACACGACGTGGGCGAAGGATGCAGCCGACCGCCTCGCGAAGAAGCTCGGGCCTGCGGGCGGGCACATCGGGCTGCTCCACTTCAGCCCTGGAAGCCAGACCGATATCGAGCGTACCGGCGGCTTCATCAAGGAGCTGAAGAAGTATCCGAAGGTGAAGATCGTCGCCACCGGCGTCGACAACGTCTCGGCGGTGACCGGGCTCTCGATCGTGTCGAACATGCTGACCGCGCATCCCGAGATCGTGGCGGTCTACGCACCCGACGAGGAGGGCACGGTCGGCGCCGCACAGGCGATCCAGCGTGCGCACAAAGCCGGCAAGGTCCAGTTGTTCGGTTGGGATGCGGGCCCGGACACGGTGCAGGTGCTGAAGCAGGGCCTGGTCAACTCGCTGGTCGTGCAGAACCCGTTCCGGATGGGCTACGACAGCCTCGTCGCGCTCGTGAATCAGATCCGCACCGGCAAGGCCGCGAAGAACGAGGACACGGGAGCGGTGATCGTCACGAAGGCGAACCTGAACACGGCCGCGTCGAAGGCCGTCATCAATCCGACCTGCAAGACCTTCAAGCCCTAGCGGGGGCCAGGGACGAACGCGAGGGGGCGGCTCCACCGCCCCCTCGCCGAGTCACGCCATCGGCCGATGTGATCGGTTTGGTGCCGCAGCGGCGGCCGTGTCCGGAAGAGGGACTTTCGGCCGGCGGCTGCGGGCCGTACCTTCCGGTGTGTGCGATCGCGTACGTTGTGGCTCCTCTCGGGCGTCGCCTTGGCGATTGCGATCGCTGTGGGGTTGTCCGTTCGCTCCCAGCGCGCCACGCCGCCGGGCTGGGAGGTGGTCGATCATGTCGCCGACGGCGACACGATCGTGCTGCGAGGAGGCTCCACCGTTCGGCTGGTTCAGATCGACACGCCAGAGGTCTACGGTCGCCCGGAATGCTTCGGTGAGCAGGCGAGCGCAGAGATGAAGGAGTTGGTGCATCGTGGAACCCTGGTGCGGCTTGTTCGCGATCCGGCGACGTCCTCGACGGACGTGTACGGCCGCCTGCTCCGCTACGTGATCATGCGGAACGGTCTGAACATCAACCTGAAGCTCGTCGCCGACGGTGCCGCGGCGCCGTACTTCTTCGACGGAGCGCGCGGACGGTACGCGGCCGTCCTGATGCACGAGGCGAAGTCGGCCCGTGCCGCGGGAAAGGGTCTGTGGGGCCACTGCCGCGGCACGCGTCTCGATCCAGACCGGGGTGTCTCCACCGGGAAGCCTGACAGCTGACGAGCTCCCGGCCGCTGAGTGAAGACGAAGAAAGAGGCGGGCACCGGGACCGGGGCCCGCCTCTTTCTCACGCTAGGGGCCTGCGAGTGCTGCGATGTAGGCGGAGGCATTTGGCGTGCCCCAGCCTGTCGTCAGGTCGTAGCCCTGGTTCACGGACCAGCCGGGAACGGCGTCCCAGGTGACTGCCTGGCCGTCGCCGTTGTAATCGAACATCCGGTTCGTTTTCAGCTCGCCGCTGATCACGTTCGGTGCGCCCTGGTGGATCGGGGCGACGTCCGTGAACGCGCCTGGATGCGCGTACAGAGCCGGATCGATGTTGCCGAGGCCGTGGCCGGCACTTTGGGCCGCGAGTGCCGTCAGTCCCGCGACCTGCGGCGACGCGGCGCTTGTCCCGCCGTAGATGTAGAAGCCGGCGGGGCCGTTGTAGTCCGGATAGGCCGAGATGTAGACGAGCACGCCGCCGTTCACCGCGGCATCCCATGCGACATCGGGGACGAGCCGGTGGTTCCCTTGATCCGGAGCACGCCCGACTGCCACGACGGGCGCGAATAGATCGCGCTCGGCCCGCCGCCGGTCGCTGCCGGGAGCCATGACTCGTTCCAGACGACATTCAGCGGCGTGGCCGCTGCGGTGCTTGCGAAGTAGGCGTTGTTGAAGCTGCCGTCCGCATTGAACGGGACGTCGCTCGTCGGGTTCCACCGCCAGTTGGTTTGAAGCTGCGTTCCGCCGACTGCAGTCACGTACGGGCTCGAGGCCGGCCAGCCTGCGGTCGGGAACGGGTACGTGGCGGTATCGCGATGCTGCTTGGCGACACCGAGCGTGCCGCTGTCACCCGAGGACGCGAAGAAGGTGTCGCCCTTCGCGATTCCCTTCTGGAAGACCGCGTCGAACTTGGCGGTCTGTGCTGCGGCGGCGCCGCCGAACGTCTGCTCCGTGATGCCGAAGCTCATCGAGAACACGGTGCCGCCCGGATTGGCGTCGATCTGCCCGCTGATCGCCTTGAAGAGGTTCGGCAGGCCCTGCACCCCTTCGGTCTCAGCAGGTGGAACTGCGATCAGGATGATCTTTGCGAGCGGTGCGATCGCATACGACCACTCGATGTCGAGCGTCGCCTCGCCCGACCAGCCGGCCGCCGCGACCGGTCCGGACTGCCCGTTCCCGTTCGAGTTCTTGAAGTCGGTCTTGCCGTTCGGGAAGACCTGCGTGAAGTTCGGGTTGGGCAGGTTCGGGAAGAACTGGTCGTGGAAGACCTGCAGGTCGTTTGCGGCCGTCGGGCTTCCATAGGAGTCGACCAGCACGATCGTCTGCCCTTGCCCGAGTAGTCCCCTGCCAGTGCTCGGATTTCCGACCGCGTCGACGCCGTACGCCGAGCGGATGTCCTGCGGCGAGTTGCAGTGCAACGTCGCGTTCGGCAGCTCACATGAAAACGTTCCCGCAGACGCGGTGTACGGCCCGCCGGCTGCTTTGATCGAGAACGCCGTACCGGGCGTCGTCGGATTCGCTTGTGCAACCGTCGCTGCAACAAGTGCTGCGAGTGCGGCAACGCCGATGATGATCGCGAGATAACGCGTCATAGACCTCCCTCGTTCGGTTCCCCGGGGCCACAAGGCGCACCGGATCGGCGGATGCTAATCAACGTCGGATCGAGACGTCGCGCCTCTCTTATGCGCTTCCTGCGTACATGGCGTGGAACGCCCACACCCCCAGGCCGAACAATGCGGCGATCACGGCGGTGGACGTCAGGGCGGCCGGCCAGGCGCGGCCGGGAATCCTGGTCACCAGCCAGGCGCCGAGCAGGGAGATGGCGCCGATCGCCGGGACGTAGAACCTGACGACCTGCACGGTGACACTGGTCGGGTCAGTCGTCCACGTGTACGCGGAGTACAGGCCCCAGATCGCGAACCAGGACGCGGCGACGGCGAGGCCCACCCAGAGATCGCGGCGAGCCAGTGCGCCGTCCTGGCCGCCAACCCGGCGGAGCACGACCCGCCGCGCGATGATCCACGCCAGCGCTATCAGCCCGAGTACCAGCATCGGCATGGCTTGCAGCAGGTGTGCGGGCATGATCCGCAGATTCGGCCCGATCGCGCCGAGGCTGAACGTGACCTCACCGGGCTGGTACCCGGTTGTCAGCGGACCGCCATAGACGAGATCGTCGAAGACGGCCACGCCGGCGCCGAAGATGGCCACCGACGCGAGCCACCAGCACAGCGTGCGGAGGGGCAGCCTCGCACCTCTCAGCCGCCACGCCGCGATCACGGCCACGACGGCGCAGGCGAGGATCACGACGTTGGTGTAGCGGACGAAGGTCGCGATCTCGATCGCGAGGAATCCCGCAAGGCCGGCCCAGCTGCGTTGCCGCGAACTCGCCTCGGTCGCGAGCATCGCCCATAGGAGGGCACCGGACCCGAAGGCGACCAGCGACGCGTCGGTGAACGTCGGCATGTAATCGCGCCATGCGAACGCCAGGGCGGCTCCGGATGAGCAGTACAAGCCCACCGCGGCGAGGCCGCCGAAGCGCCCGAGCCAGCGCCGAGCACCGATGAAGAGGCCGAGGCAGGCCAGCGCCCCGAAGAACAGCGGCGTCCATCGGATGATCCCGAGCGCCTCGAACGGCGCCGCGAGGAACGGATAGCCGGGATCCTTCTCGCTGATGTACCGCCCGTTGGCGAGCTCGACCCACTGGTTTGGGGGTGCGGCTGGGTTGTCGCCCAGCTTCCTTGCGAGGGTTTCTGCCTGAGCGGTTGACAGTGTCAGGAAATGCCCTTCGGTCATCGCGACGATCGACGCGCGATAGGCGCCGTCATCGGGCTCCGCCGGCTGGGGCGCAACGGACAGGATGACGGCGCATAGCGCCGCGAATGCGGCAGCGGCGAGCGCGGCTTCGAGCCAGACATCGCGGTGCCTCATTCATCGACTTCTACTCGGAAGCGCATGACATCACCGCTACGCGGGATGTCGGGCGGATGTCATCTCGACCGGCGCATACTGGTGAGATGCGAGTGCTGGTGGTCGAGGACCACGCGACGCTTGCCCGTCGGATCGCCCAGGGACTGCATCAGGCGGGGATGGCAGTCGACGTTGTGCATGACGGGGCCGCGGCGCTCGAGCTCGCGGCCGGGACCGCTTACGACGTGATCGTGCTTGATCGCGACCTGCCGGTGGTGCACGGCGACCGTGTGTGCCGCGAGCTGGCCGGCTCGGGGCCGCGGATCCTCATGCTGACCGCCGCCGGCGACGTCGACGACCGAGTCGATGGGCTGGAGCTGGGCGCGGATGACTACCTGGGGAAGCCGTTCGCCTTCGCCGAGCTCGTCGCCCGCGTGCGGGCGCTTTCGCGCCGAACGGCGTCCGCTCCACCGGTGCTGCGCTGCAGTGACCTCGTCGTGGACCGTGCGCGACATCGCGCCAGCCGTGGCGTCCGCGCGTTGTCATTGACCCGGAAGGAATTCGGCGTCCTCGAGAGACTTCTCGCCGCTGACGGCGCCGTCGTCAGCGCAGAAGAACTGCTCGAACACGTCTGGGACGCGAACGTCGACGCGTTCAGCAACATCGTCTCGGTGACCATGACCCGGTTGCGCCGCAAGCTCGGTGAACCGCCTCTGATCGAGACCGTTGTCGGCAAGGGATACCGAATGTGAGCGGCCGCCCACGGCTCAGCGTACGTGCCCGCCTGACCCTGCTCTACACCGGTTTGTTCGCCGTGTGTGGCGCGATCGTCGTCGCGATCAGCTACGCGCTGGTCGCGCAGCTCGAACCGCAGGCGCAGAGTCAGCATGCTCCGGCGAGCTTCCTGGCTCGTTGCCGATCCGAGCAACTGAGCGTCCACCCGAACGGCCGTGTGCTGGCGAAGTGCACCGCGTACTTTCAGCTTCAAGGCGCGCAACATCAGCGTCACGTCACTCTGTCGCATCTTCTGCAGTACTCGCTGATCACGCTCGCCGCCGTGATCGCCCTCGCCGCGATCCTGGGCTGGGTCGCCGCCGGGCGGGCGCTGCGCCCGGTGCACCGGATCACGGCCGCCGCTCGCGCCGCGTCCGAACACAACCTTTCGGCACGCGTGTCGCAAGGTCGCTGCGCGGGCAGCTGCCCAATCGTCGACGTCGACGTCGGCGATTGGCCACGCCCGGGCTAGGCGATCTTGCGGCGGTAGATGGCCATGGCGAAGCTGTACGCAACGACGAGGATGCCGACGCACCAGGCGAGGGCGACCCAGATGTCGGTGCCGACCGGCTGCTGTGTGAACAGGTCGCGGATCGCGTTGACGATGGAGGTCACCGGCTGGTGCTCGGCGAACGCGCGCACCGGGCCGGGCATGGTGTCGGTGGGCACGAATGCCGAGCTGATGAACGGCAGGAAGATGAGCGGGTAGGAGAACGCGCTCGCGCCGTCCGCGGAGTTCGCGGAGAGACCGGGGATCACGGCGATCCACGTCAACGCCAGGGTGAACAGGATCAGGATGCCGGCCACCGCGAGCCACGCCAGCACGCCGGCTCCCGAGCGGAAGCCCATGAGGAGGGCGACGAGCACGACGACCACGACCGAGATCAGATTGGCGACCAGCGAGGTCAGCACGTGCGCCCACAGCACGGACGACCGTGCGATCGGCATGGACTGGAATCGCTCGAAGATGCCGCTCTTCATATCCAGGAAGAGGCGGAATGCGGTGTAGGAGATGCCCGATGCGATCGTGATGAGCAGGATGCCGGGCAGCAGGTAGTTCACATACGAATCCGACCCTGAGTTGATCGCGCCGCCGAACACATAGACGAACAGCAGCAGGAAGGCGATCGGCATGATCGTGGTCGTGATGATGGTGTCCAGGCTGCGCGTGATGTGGCGCAGGGATCGTCCCAGCAGGACGGCGGTGTCGCTGAAGAAATGGTTGGTCATCGTTGTTCCTTTACTCGTAGTGCCAACGCTGCGGTCATTTGCCGGCGTCGCCGTCCTTGCCGTCGTCACCGACGATGGCAAAGAAGACGTCCTCGAGGGTCGGCTGCTTTTCGACGTACTCGACCTTGGCGGGCGGGAGCAGTCGCTTGAGCTCGGCGAGGGTGCCGTTCACGATGATCCGACCCTTGTGGAGGATCGCGATCCGGTCGGCGAGTTGTTCGGCCTCGTCGAGATATTGCGTCGTGAGTAGCACCGTCGTGCCGTGCTCGGCGAGGTCCTTGACGGCCCGCCACACCTCGATGCGCGCCTCGGGGTCGAGCCCGGTCGTCGGCTCGTCGAGGAAGATGATCTGCGGATTCCCGATCAGGCTCATCGCGATGTCGAGTCGGCGACGCATGCCACCCGAATACGTCGACACCTTCCGCGCGGCCGCGTCGGTCAGCGAGAAACGCTCGAGTAGGTCATCCGCGATCTTGCCGGGATCCTCGAGGTGCCGCAACCGGGCGACCAGCACAAGGTTCTCCCGTCCGCTGAGGATTTCGTCGACGGCGGCGAACTGTCCCGTGAGGCTGATGGATTCCCGCACGTTCGCCGGTTGCGTGGCGACGTCGAAGCCCTCGACGCTGGCGGTCCCCGCGTCGGCCGTGAGCAGCGTGGACAGGATACGCACGACCGTGGTCTTGCCTGCCCCGTTGGAGCCGAGCAAGGCGAAGATGCTGCCCCGCGCCACGTCGAAGTCCACGCCGCGTAGCACCTCCGTGCTTCTTGTACGACTTCTCGAGACCCTTTACGCGGATCGCAGAGCCCTGGACAAGCTGTGTCGTCATGAGCCGGTCCCCCCGTCCACCCTTTCGGCGCGGTTGATGGCGTTGATCAGCCGCTCCCGCGCGCGATCGGGGACATACCCGCCCTTCGTGTAGTTCTCAGCAAACGCCTCCACGAACTCCACTGGGTCGTCGCCGACGATCTCGCGGATCGGGGTTCCATCCGCCGCGGCCTGTTCGAACAGATCCGCGAGATCCTCGAACTCGGACGCCACGGCGTCGCCGTCGGTCGGCACGAAGTGCATCAGGTACTGCTCGATCGCGTCGACCGCCGTGCGGTAGTTCTCGGGCAGCTGCTTGACGCGCGCCTTGTATGCCCGCCACCGCCGCTTCGGGCCGATCACCTTTGAGATGAAGCCGCCCTTTTCTGTGTCCGACATTGCCTATCTGCCTCCTTCTTGGAGCTGTTCGAGCCGTTCCGTGAGGAAGCTCCAGGTCCTCCAGAACTCTTCGAGATACCGCCGTCCCTGAGGGTTGAGGGAGTACACCTTGCGGGGCGGCCCCTTCTCGGACGGGATCTTTTCCACGTCGACGAGGCCGCGCTGTTCGATCCTGACGAGTAGCGCGTAGACAGTGCCCTCGGCGATGTCCGAGAAGCCCTGACCCCGCAGCCACGCCGTGATCTCGTAGCCGTACGCGGGCTTGTCGGACAAGATCGCAAGGACGATCCCCTCGAGCGTCCCTTTCAGCATCTCCGTCACCTGCTTGTTGCCCATGAAACCTCTCCTCCAACTACTGAGTGCTACTGACTACTGGTACATAGTAACACTGAATAGCTGACGCGCGCAAGCTCCTGACGGTGGAACGTGTCGGCTCTTGCGACCGGCCGCGGCGTGTGTGTCGACGACACCGCAATTGACCGAGTCTGGTTGTAGATTGCGGGATCGCGATGGTGGATCTGGACACGCGACTCCTGCGCGCCTTCGTCGCGGTCGCGGAGGAGCTGAACTTCACCCGGGCGGCGGCCCGGCTGTACGTCGCGCAGCAGGCGCTGTCCGCTCAGATTCAGCAGCTGGAGACCCGTCTCGGGGTCAAGCTGTTCGAGCGCACGACGCGCAGCGTGAGCCTGACGAAGGATGGCGAGCGGCTGCTGCCGCACGCAGTCGCGGCGCTCGCGGCGCTCGACGCCGGGACGGGTGAGCTCGAGGCGGCGCTGCGCTCGCTGCGGGCGACGCTCCGGGTCGGCCTCTCGGGCACGGCGATGGTGCCGGTGGTGAGCGAGACGATGCGGCTGTTCGCGGAGCGTCATCCCGAGGTGGAACTGCGGGTCTCGAATACGGGTCTCGATCAGCCGGCGGCGGGGCTCAAGGAGGGCGCCGTCGACGTGGCGTTCGTGCGGCCGCCGTTCCTCGACGACGGGCTCTCGATGGTGACGGTCCTCTCGGAGGAGCGGTTCGCGGTGCTTTCCGCGGATCATCCGCTCGCCTCGCGCGAGTCCGTCCGACCGGAGGACGTGGTCAGGGAGCCGTGGATCTGGGTGGAGGGCGGTGACCCGAAGGCCCGCGCCTTCTGGTCGCTGGAGGAGTTCCGTGACGGCGAGCCGCTCCGGACGGGCACTCGCGTCAACTCGTTCGAGGAGGCGTTCGGCGCCGTTGCGGCCGGGGTGGCGATCACGTGCCAGGCCGAGTCGGCCGTGCGCGCATTGGGGCGGGCTTTCCGGGCCTGCGGTTCGTGCCGTTGCGGGGCGCGCCGCCCGCGCAGGTCGCCGTTGCGTGGCGAACCGCGCGCGAGACGAGCCTCGCGCGCGCGTTCGTGAGCACCGCACTCGAGCTCGCCCAGCCCGCCGCGGATTGACAACCAGCACCGGTTGGCGATCGCGCACATCCGTGTTTCCCTTCGGCGCCGCAGGCGGGCACAGTCGTGGCATGAACACCCTCACAACTCACACCCACAGGGCCGTCGAGCCCTACCTCGCCCACCAGGGCGAGGCACGCTGGTACGGCGACAGCCTGTTCGAGTTCCTCATCCCGAGCGCTGCCACCGGCGGGACGCTCTCGGTCTTCCGCGCAACGCTCGCGGAGGGCTTCAGCCCGCCGAGGCACGTCCACACCCGCGAGGACGAGGTCTTTGTCGTTCTCGACGGCGACGTCTGCTTCGACCTCGACGGCCGCCGGCTACTCGCCGGCCCCGGCACGAGCGTCTTCATGCCACGAGGGATCCCGCACACGTTCCGGATCCAAAGCCCGGTCGCGGTCCTGCTCGGCGTGATCGCCCCCGGGGCGTTCGAGCAGCTCTTCCGCAACCTGAGCGTCCCGGCAGCCGAGCGGGTGCTCCCGACGCAAGGAACCGTCCCGCTCGACATTCCCGCGGTGATGGCCGAGCAGGAGCGTCTCGGCACCACCGTGGTCGGCCCGCCGATGACACTCGACGACTCGACCCGGCTCTGAGCCCACAGCAAACGACCGCAGGCAACCGCCGCTGGATCCCGGCCTCCGGGACTCAGCGGCGGACTGCTTCATCAACCGGCCCCGTCGAGGCCTGAACTAGATGTGGAGGGCGCTCTCGATCACTGCCTCCGTCGCGGTTGCGATCTGCTGGTGCCCGGCCGCGTTGGGATGGTCACCGTCGTTCGAGAGGTAGTGGGTTTCGTCGTAGGAGTAGTCGGGGCCTTTGAAGGCTGCGCGCAGGTCGACATACGCCGAGCGGGTTCTTGTCGCGGTTGATTTGATGGCGGTGTTCACGTCGTCGGTCACCTGGGTCGCGGCGTCGACGTACGCGTCGCCCTGCGCGACTGCGTACTGGCCGCCGAGCCAGACGCTCCAGTAGTCGAGAAGGACGACGAGCACCTTGTGGCTCGACGCGAGCTCGTGCACGCGGCCGACGATCGTGTCCAGGTTGGTCTGGAGTGCAGGAATCTTGGCGGCGTAACAGCCGGCGTCCGTGCCGCAGTGCTGCGAGTGCGCAACGTCGTTGGCGCCGATCTCGATCTCTACCGCGTCTGCCGTGCGCACGTGATCGATCACCGCAGTGTCAGACTGAAGCTGATGCAGCACGTCCAGGGTGGTGTAGCCGGCGACGGACTCGTTGGTTGCGGTGACCGTCTGCCCCGTTGTCGCCGTGAGCCCGCTGGCAGTGAGCGGTGGGTATGGCGTGCAGTGGCAGTTGGTGCCGTGAGGAACCGAGTCTCCGAGTGCAACGACCGACCACCGCCGCTGCTGCGACGAACTGTCGGCCGCGCTCGTTGGGGAGGCTGTCGACGTGCTCGAGGAGGACGCTGAGCACCCAGTGAGCACGCAACCGAGCCCAGCTGCGACGACAACCGCACACGCCACTCCTCGCGTGCCCATCTCGCGACACTACAGGCGGGTACGACTGCACTCCTGCGACGAGTTGCGACGCCGTCGTCTTGCGACCCGCGTTTGATCGATCAGTCGTCGCGGGAGGGCACGGTCAGCTCGGCGCGGCGGGCGGTGCTACCCGATGCACGACGGAGACGACCTCCTCGGGTCGGATCCAGTCGTTTGTGAGCTCGATGCCGCCGGCCCGGTCGACCGCCTCGAGCATCGGCTTCGCCCACAGGTGTTCGAAGAGAACGAGGACCGCGCTCATGTTGTTCGGAAGCGCCTGGGTGACGCGGAAGACGTCGTCCTCGTCGAAGAGGTGGCCGTCGGCGAGTTCGGCCGCGCCGGACATCGCGCCCTTCTCGATCCCGGCCGGCCCGGCGGCCGCGTAGCCGGCGAGGGCGCCGACGTACGAGCCGAACGAGACCGCCTCCTGCCAATCGAGGTCGCTTGCGGTCGTCACCATCACGCCGCCGAGTTCGTCCTTGCGCACGAGCAACAGGTCGACGATGCGCACGATCCCTGCCTTCTTCAGCTTCTCGAGCTCGGGCAGGATCTCGCCCTTGAAGTGGTTGCCGGGGAACGCGAGGCTCGTCATCTGGATCGGCCCCATCGACTCCATCGCCGGGGGTTCGATTCCGTCGGGCGTGTCGGCCTGGGGTCCGATGTCTCCCATCGGAGTGAACCCTAAATGATGATTACGAAGTCGTGGGCCGTCGCGAGTGGTGGGTGGCCGGCGGCGTCGTTTTGCCGGCCACCCACGCTGCTGCTCACGCCGGTGCGGGCGCGAGTTCCGGCGTGTTGGCCACCGCGGGACGGAGGGGGCGTGGTTGTTGGGTCAAGGGAATCTGTGGTGGGCGCCGAACGGGGGGTTTGACACCGACTTGGAGGTAGGGCGTGAATTCGTCACGAGCATGGAGTGGTTGGATCGGCTTCGCAGGGTTGATGATGATCGTGATCGGCTCGATCGATTTCTTCGAGGGGCTGATCGCGGTCATTCGTAAGGGTTACTACGTCGCGACGCCGAACCAGATCATCGTCTTCGATACGACGACCTGGGGTTGGATCACGATGCTGCTCGGCATTCTGATCGCTCTCGTCGGGCTCGGCCTGACGACTGGTTCGGGGGTGGCGCGGTGGACGGCGATCGTGATCCTTGTGTTCAACCTGCTGGCGCAGCTGTCGTGGCTTGGCCACACGGCCTACCCGGTCTGGACGCTGACGGTCGTTGCTTTGGAGATCATCGTGTTGTTCGCGCTGACTGCTCGCTGGAACGACGCGGTCGCGGAGCCTGTCTAACACGACACACCGCTTCAGAGCCCGGTGTGCGATCGGAGGGAGAAGATCGCACACCGGGCTCAAGCGAAGGCAGGCTCGGCATGCCGACGATCCGCGGGTCGTCAGCTGTCAGTGTGCGGTGGCGCGGCGGGAAGTTGCACCGTGACGCGGAGCCCGCCGGCGGCGCGGGGGGTGAGGGCGAGGGTTCCGTCGTGTGCCTGGGTGATGCTCTTGACGATTGCCAGGCCGAGGCCGACACCTGCGTGGTCGGTGCGGATGCGTTTGGTGCCGCGCTGAAACGGCTCGGCAAGCGTGGCAACCAACTGTGGGGTGAGCTGTCTCGCCGGTGTTCTCGACGGTGAGCACCGCACTCTTCGGTGAACGCTGGTGGTGACCCACACGGTGCCCTCTTCGGGCAGGTTGTGGACGATCGCGTTGTGCACGAGGTTCGTGCTCAACTGCAGCAGCAGCGCGTGTGAGCCGATCGCGGCGGCCGGGTCGCCGGAGGTCTCGATGGTGAGGCCGCGTTTCTCTGCGAGCGGGAGGAGCGTTTCGGTCGCTTCTTCCGCGATGAGGGACAGGTCGACGTGTTCTCGGGTGAAGGACCGCTGGTCGGCGCGGCTGAGCAGGAGCAATGCTTCGGTGAGGTCGATCGCTCGGGTGTTGACGGCGTGCAGGCGGTCGACGAGCTCGTCGGTGTCGCCGTTCGGATCGTTGCGCGCGACGTCGAGAAGTGTCTGCGTGATCGCCAGCGGGGTGCGCAGTTCGTGCGAGGCGTTGGCTGCGAATCTCTGCTGTTCGGCGACGAGTGCTTCGAGCCGCGCGAGCATGGTGTCGAAGGTGTCGGCGAGCTCGCGGAACTCGTCGTTGCGGCCCTCCAACTCGATCCGGTGGGAGAGCGATCCGGTCGCGGCCAGGCGTGTGGCGTCGGTGATGCGAGTCAGCGGGGCGAGCATGCGGCCGGCGAGAAGCCACCCTCCCAGCAGACCGAACACCAGCAGGAACGCCATCACGATGACTGCGATCGGAGCAAAATCGCGCAGGAGGTCGGCGTGGCTGCGCACCATGAAGATCACACCAGGGTGCACACCACGCGAGAGGGAGAAGTACCCGGCCGCGAGCAGCACGGCGCCTGCGAGCATCACGAAGCCGGCGTAGCTGAGGGTGAGCTTGAGGCGAACGCTCAACCCAGGGGCTCTATCCACGCTCTCCTCCATCGCGCCCGCCGTCTGGCCCTGCGTCGATGCGGTACCCCGCGCCGGCCACAGTGGCGATGATCCACGGTTCGCCGAGCCGTTTGCGCAGCCCCGAGACCGTGATGCGCACGGCGTTGGTGAACGGGTCTGCGTTCTCGTCCCATGCTCGCGCCAAGAGCTCTTCGGCGCTGACGACACCGCCTTCGGCAGCGACGAGGACTTCGAGCACCGCGAACTGCTTCCTGGTCAGCGCGACGTAACGGCCGTCGCGGTAGACCTCGCGGCGGAACGGATCCAGCCGGAGACCTGCGATCTCTCGCACGGGTGGCCTGTTGTGGGCGCGCCTGCGGTCGAGTGCTCTGAGACGGAGCACGAGCTCTTGGAGCTCGAACGGCTTCGTGAGGTAGTCGTCGGCGCCGAGCTCGAACCCGGTGGCCTTGTCGTCGAGACGGTCGGCAGCGGTGAGCATGAGGATCGGCATGCCGCTGCCGGAGGCGACGATGCGTTCGGCGATCTCGTCACCGGAGGGTCCGGGAATGTCTCGGTCGAGGACGGCGATGTCGTAGGCGTTGACGCGCAGCAGCTCCAGAGCGGTGTCGCCGTCACCTGCGATGTCGGCAGCGATCGCTTCCAGACGTAGGCCATCGCGGATCGCGTCCGCCAGGAAGGGCTCGTC
The DNA here is from genome assembly GCA_963817765.1 of uncultured Thermoleophilia bacterium. Lineage (GTDB taxonomy): Bacteria > Actinomycetota > Thermoleophilia > Gaiellales > Gaiellaceae > PALSA-600. The sequence continues at coordinate 32,095 of CAWFPX010000005.1, forward strand.
CTCGACGAGCAACACACGCATGCCCCGATGCTACGAGCTGGCGCATGTCGTCGGCATATCGAAAACCACATACGTGCTGGCAACACCTCGCTGCCTAGACTGGAGGCATGACCTACAGCGAACCGGCACGAACAACGCCCCGTCGGATTCGGATTCGCAGGATCCGTGTCGCCGGCCTGCTCGTCGGCATCGTGGCGATTGCCGCCCTCGGCCACCAGTTGCTGGCGTCCTCGTCCTCGACGGTCGCATCACCCGTCGGCGTCCTTCGCAGTGAGCACCGTGGTGCGGTTGCCGGACCGCCGCCCAGCACGGTGTGGCCGGCAGACGGTCAAGCCGCGTTCGTCCAGGGAGGACAGTCGCAGGTCCGGGCCGGCCCGAACCAGCATGCGGCTGCGATCGCCAGCGTCGCGAAGGTGATGACGGCGTATCTCGTGCTCCGTGACCACCCGCTACGGGCCGGTGAGGACGGCCCGACGATCACGCTCACCGACGCCGATGTCGCCGACACCGACCGTCGGCGCGGGCAGGAGGAGTCGGTCGTGTCCATCGCCGCCGGAGAGCAGTTGACCGAACGGCAGGCGCTGCAGGCGCTGCTGCTGCCCTCGGCGAACAACATCGCCGCGGTTCTGGCGCGCTGGGACGCCGGCTCGGAGGACCGGTTCGTCGCCCGGATGAATGCCACCGCACGGTCGCTGGGCATGACCCACACCCGCTACACCGACCCGAGCGGCTACGACGACGCAACCGTGTCGACCGCCGCCGACCAGGTGCGGATTGTCGATCGGGCCATGCGCGTGCCGGTGTTCGCGGGCATCGTCGCCACGCCGAGCGCGACGCTGCCGGTCGCCGGCACCGTGCACAACACCAACGCATTGCTCGGGTACGACGGGTTTGTCGGCGTCAAGACCGGCTCGGACGACGCGGCCGGCGGCTGCTTCGCCTTCCGGGCCATCCGTTGGATCGACGGCAAGCGAACGACGATCACCGGGGTCGTGCTGGGGCAGCCCGGCCACGACCGGATCGCCGCGGGTCTCGCGTCCGCCGCCGCCATGGTCGACCGCATCGCCGGTCATCGGGCTGCGCCAGACTCACAGCAACGCACCCTCCCAGTGCCAACCGCGCCCCCAGGCTGATCCGCCCGATCGCCGTCGGTGCGGCACCGCGCGCGTCCTCCGCGATGTTGAAGCGCTTGAATAGCCGCTTGGCGTAGTTCGGGCTCCGCCCGAGTGGAAAGTACATCTGAAACGAGAGCCCTGTTTCCGGGCTTTTGTCGAGCACGCACACTGTTCGGAACGATGACCGAATCGCAATTGCCCACGCATCCTGATCCCCGCCGCTGGCTGATCCTCGTCGTCATCCTGGCAGCCGAGATCATGGACCTCCTCGACGGGACGATCGTGAACGTCGCCCTGCCCACGATCCGCCATCACCTGCACTCTTCCGAAGCCTCGCTGCAGTGGATCGCGGGCGGCTACTCGCTCGCCCTCGCGATCGGCCTGATCGTGGGCGGGCGGATGGGCGACCGCTTCGGCCGTCGTCGTCTGTTCGTGATCGGCACCCTGGGCTTCACGGTCTGCTCGCTCGCCTGCGGGCTCTCCGACTCCACGCCGATGCTCGTGGCGTTTCGCCTGGCGCAGGGTGCGTTCGGGGCCTTGCTGATCCCGCAGGGGCTCGGGATCATGCGCGCGATCTTCTCGAAGGACGAACTGCCGAAGGCGTTCGCGCTGTTCGGGCCGGTGATCGGCGGCGCGGCCGTGCTCGGACCGATCATCGGCGGCCTGCTGGTCAGCGTGCACGCGCTCGGCGGCTGGCGGCTGATCTTCTTCGTCAACGTGCCGATCGGGATCGCCACCGCGATCGGCGCCGCGTTGCTGATGCCCGAGGTGCGCGCCCCGTCTCCGCCGCGCATCGATCTGCTCGGCGCGGCAATCGTTGGGGCGGCGATGCTCGCTCTGGTCTATCCGCTGATCGAGGGACGCGAGGCCGGCTGGCCGGCCTGGACGTTCGCCTCGCTCGCGGGCGGCGTCATCCTCCTCGCCGTCTTCGCGGTGCAGCAGGTCCTACGCACTCGAGCGGGCAAGGACACCCTGATCCAGCCGAGCTTGTTCCGGAATCGCGGCTACACCTCGGGGACGCTGGTCCTGCTCGTCTTCTTCCTCGGGCTGACCGGCGTCCTGTTCGTGCTGACGCTCTTCCTGCAGATCGGCGAGGGGTTCTCGGCGCTACACGCGGGGCTCACCTTCGTGCCCTGGTCGTTCGGGCTCGCCGTCGGCGCCGGACTGAGCGGCGGCCTGCTCGCGAACCGGTATGGACGACACGTGCTCGAGGCAGGAGGCGGCGTCTCGTTGGCGGGCTTGCTGCTGCTGATCCTCGAAACGCGCTCCGGCCCGGTCAGTACGTGGGACATCGTGCCGGGCCTACTCGTGATGGGCTTCGGCATGGGCCTGATCGTCGCGCCGCTCTTCGGCACCATCATCGCGGCCGTCCGGGACGACGAGGTCGGCTCCGCGTCTGGCGTGCTGAACGCGGTCCAGCAGCTCGCATCAGCGATCGGCGTCGCGCTGCTCGGGACAGTGTTCTTCGACGCGCTCGGCAACGGCGATTTCCACCATGCGCTCGAACGCACCCTCTGGCTCGACTTGGGACTGACCGTGGTCGCAATCGTTCTGATGCCGCTGATGCCGATGCACGCCCGCCCCGAGGAGGACGTGCTGTTCGCCGAGAACGCGTAGCCGCGTACACACGTTTCCTTCCGCGCCTCATTCGCTTTCGTACTCGTCGTGCCGGCGGATCCAGAGCTTGCCACTCTTCGCCCTCGTTGCGGCCATTGGGTGCGTGGTCGAGGATGGGGTAGTAGCTCATGAGAAACTTGGCCGAACATGAAGTGGTAGACGAGTAGCTGCGAGCGCCCGTCGAAGAGCTCGCCAAGCGCCTTCTCGCCTTGGTCGGTGTCAAAGCGGTACTCCTTCTCCACGGGCACCCAGGGCAGCTCGCGTCGAAGTTGGGCGAGCTCGTCGCCGAGCCCGGTGTGCTCCTTCTCGCGGACGAGCAGCCGCTCACGTGCGACGAGCCACTCCGCACGTGCTCCGATTCTGCGATCAGTCATCTGCTGAGCCATGTTTTCCTCTCTTCGTAGTCGAGATCGCGCCCCGATCCAGGGAGGCGCTCCGTTTGCTCATGCCGCGAGGGGCGCTGCTGCGACGAGCGTGGCGTTCTGGCCCTCGAGCGCCTTGCCGGCACCCGTACGCCAGCTCTCCGCCCCTATGCGTTGCCGGATACCTCTCCGGGTTGCACGAGGCCGGACTCGTAGGCGAGGACGACTGCCTGCACGCGGTCGCGGAGGTTGAGCTTTTGGAGGATGCGTCCGACGTGGGTCTTGATCGTTGCGTCGCCGAGGAACAGGGCTCTGGCGATCTCGGCGTTGGATTGCCCACGCGCGAGGAGCGTCAGCACTTCGGTCTCACGTGCGGTCAGCCCGTCGAGGCCGTGCGGCTGGGCGGCGCCGGGCGGCGGTCGACGGACGAAATGCTCGATCAGTCGCCTGGTGAGTGCGGGGGCGAGGAGCGCGTCGCCGGAAGCGACGATGCGGATGCCGGCGACGAGCTGATCGCTCGGGACGTCTTTGAGAAGGAAGCCGCTGGCTCCGGCGCGCATCGCCTGGTAGACGTACTCGTTCAGGTCGAAGGTGGTCAGGATCAGCACACGCGTTTGCGAGCCGGATGCTTGCAGGCGGCGTGTTGCTTCGATGCCATCGAGTTCCGGCATGCGGATGTCCATGACGACGACGTCTGGCTCCAGCTCGCGGGCGAGCCGGACGGCGTCGTTTCCGTCGGCGGCTTCGCCGACGACCTCGATGTCGTTCTCGAGCTCGAGGATCAGGCGGAAGCCTCGGCGGACGAGCGCCTGGTCGTCGGCGAGCAGGACACGGGTCATCGGGAGTCGCCTGTCAGCGGGAGCCGTGCGTGGAGGACGAACCCGCCGCTCTCGGCCGGTCCGCTCTCGAGGTCGCCTCCGAGCAACGTGACGCGTTCACGGATGCCGATCAAGCCGTGGCCTCGGCCGGAAGCGATCGCGGACTCGCCGACGTTGCGCACTTCGACGTTGAGAATCGTCTCTCCGTAGTGGATGGTGACCGATGCAGGAACGGAGCCCGCGTGCTTGCGAACGTTGGTGAGGCCTTCTTGGACGATCCGGTAGGCGGCAAGGTCGAGTGTCGCGGGCAAGGGACGGCGCTCGCCTGTGAGTTCGAGCGTGACCGGCAGCCCGGCGCGTCGGGCGTCCTCGACGAGGGGCTCGAGGTTGTCGATGCCGGGCTGGGGTTCGAGCGGGGGCTCGTTGTCGCTGTCACGCAGGAGCCCGACGAGTTGGCGCATCTCGGCCAGCGCGCCGCGTGAGGTTGTCTGGATCGTCTCGAGCGGCTCGCTCGCGCGACTGGGATCGCGACGCAAGAGCTTGCTGGCGGCGTCCGCCTGGACGGCGATGAGGCTGATCGCGTGGCCGACGATGTCGTGCAGTTCGCGTGCGATCCGGCCCCGCTCTGCACTTACCGCTTCGCGGGTTCGTTGTTCTCGTTCGGACGCGAGTTGCGTCGCAAGCTCTCGTAGCTCCGCCGTGCGCAGCCGTTCTCTTCGCAGCGCTTGGCCGACGAGCCAGGGCACGAGCGAGAAGACGACGAGTCCGAGTGCGAGGTCGCCGGTGCGGTCGCCGGGCGCGCCGAGCGCGTCGACGAGGTTCGCCGCGGTCAGCGCCGCGAGCGCGGCTATGGCGTGGCGTTGTCGTGCGTGGGCGCCTGCCGAGTAGGCGGCGATGATCGAGTAGGGGAAGGAGATCACCGCGCTGTCCCAGCCGGCGACCAGATCGTCGACAACGATCGCGCCGGCCACGATCGCTGCGGTCGCGAGCGGCGCTCGCCGCCGCCACGCGAGCGGCAGGGTCAACGCGGCGGCGCTCGCAACGCTGAGCGGTGTCACGCCGCCGCTCATTAGCATCCCCGTGAAGACGAACGCCTCCGTCACTGCGAACAGCGCGAGCGCAAGCGCAACGTCCGCGCGCGGTAGACCCGCGAAGAGGCGCCGGTTTTCCATTCCGCGAGCGTAATCGCGCCCGGAACGCCGCGTCGTCCACCGGAGGGCGGATTGCGTTCCACCTCCAGGTGGAGCCGCTTCAGCTGTGCGGGCGACGACACACCGCCGGGTGCTCTCTAGCGTCGGGAGATGCCCGAGCCACCAATCGAAAAGGAGCTTTTGATGCGCTGGAACCGTCTCGCCGCCGCAGCCGGCCTCGCCTACGTGCTGCTCGCCTTCGTCGAGTTCTTCGGCCCGAGTTTCCCGCAGACAAACGACTCAGGCGCAGTGCTCGACGCCTACTTCGTCGCTCATCGCTCTTGGTCGCTCGCAGCCGTCGTCGTGCAGGGCCTCGGCAACGCGGTCTGGATCGTCTTTCTCTGTGGTCTCGCGCTGCTCATTCGCCGCGCCGGCTCGGCGGCAGCCGCCTCGGTCGCGCTCGTCGGCGGCGCGCTCAACGTTGCCATTTCGCTGACCGGCCTCGCGAGCATCGCCGCGCTCTCGTTCCGGATCGCGGGCAGCGGTGACCCGGCTCTCAGCATGGCGTTCTTCGAGGTTGCGGCGATGACCCTCGTGCTCTCCAACTTCCTGCTCGCCTTGATGGCCGCTGCCGTCGCCGCCGCGCCGCTGTCGAGCTGGTTTCGCTCGGCGAGCGCACTCACAGCGATCGTCTTCCTCGCCGGCGGCGCCGCGCTCGCACGCCACGGCGCCTTCTCACCCGACGGCGCCCTCCAGTTCGCCACGTACGGCCTCGAGCTCGTCTGGACAGTCGTCGCCAGCGTCCTTCTCCTCACGGCTAGCACGGAACGCGCTCGCGACAACGTCGTGCAACCGTTGGTTCCGGCGGAGGCTTGACGCGATGGCCGTGGACCCAGCAACCTGGTTTCGCTTTCTGAACCAGGTTGCCGAGTCTCGGCGCTCGTGACGCGAAGCTCAGAGGTCGTCGCGGGTGAAAAGCCTCCAGTGCCCTTCGGAGACGACGTCGACGCTGCCGTCGACCACTTTGATCGCGGTCTCGTCGTCAATCGCGTACCCCGGCACCGGCACACCGGCGGCCCATCGTTCTGCGTTGGCCATGGAATGGTCCGGCATCGCCTCGTGGTCCAGGTGCGGAAACATCGCGAAATCGACCAATCCCAGCGCTTTGTCTCCACCAGTGGTGGTCGGGCTCACGTAGACGAACTCCTCCCCGACGTTGGGGCTCATCACCAAGCTCCCGGCGCTTACTCCCACCCAGACCGTCTCGGGCAGCGACGGGAGAAGGTCCGCCAGTCCCGACTGCTCGATCCAGTAGCGCAGATACAGGGGATCGCCACCTCCCACGAGCAGGGCGTCAGCCTCCTGGACCGCAGTTGTCCAATGCGCTTTTTCGATGCTGGGCAGTGCGGTGAGCTCCAGCACTCCCAGGGACTTCCAACCCAATTCGCACAAAGGGCTCGCGGCTCGTCCGCTGATCAGCTGCCATGCACTGCGGGCGCCGCCGGGGAAGGCATAGATGGCGGTCGGAATGCAGAGAGCATTGGAGTCCGTGATCGGTTTGCCCAGCAGATCGATCAGCGTGTCGCGGATGCTCGTGTTCTTGATGCCAGCGGAAGTGAGAAGGAGCTTCATGCTGCCTCCGTCCGGGTCATGACTGTACGGGAGCTGTCCTGACGTTCTCGGAGACGAGTCGCGGCGCCGGACGGCTCGGCGCGACAAGATGACAGGCAACGAAGTGGTCGCGGGCAAACTCGATCAGCGGCGGCTCCTCGTCGGTCGACTGCGGCGCCGAGCGCGGCTCGAGCGGGCACCGCGTGCGGAAGCGGCAGCCGGACGGCGGATCGAGAGGGCTCGGGATGTCGCCCTCGAGCACCGTGCGGTGCCGTCGGCGCTGCGCGTCCGGGTCGGGGACGACGGCGGCCGAGAGCAGCGCCTGGGTGTAGGGATGCTGGGGACTGCGGAAGAGGTCAGCGCGCGGTGCGAGCTCGACGAGCTTGCCGAGGTACATCACGGCGACGCGGTCGCAGAGGAACTCGACCGTTCCGAGGTCGTGTGTGATGAACAGGCAGCTGAAGCCCATGTTGCGCTGGAGGTCGCGCAGGAGATTGAGGATCGATGCCTGCACTGACACGTCGAGCGCCGACACGGGCTCGTCCGCGATCAGGACGCTGGGCTCGAGAATCAGTGCGCGTGCGAGGCCGACGCGCTGGCGCTGCCCGCCAGACAAGCTCGTGCGGGTAGCGGTAGCGCAACTCGGTGCGAAGTCCGACCGTGTCGAAGATCCGATCGACGTGCGCGCGCAGTTCGCGTCCCTTCGCGATCTTGTGAATTCGCAGCGGCTCGCCGACGATGTCGCCGCAGGTCATGTGCGGGTTGAGCGACGAGTACGGGTCCTGGAACACCATGTGCAACTCACGTCGCAACGGCCTCATCTCCCGTCGCGAAAGGTGCGTGATGTCCACGCCGCGCAGGCGGATCTCGCCGGCGGTCGGCTCCGTCAGTCGCATCACACAGTTCGCGACCGTCGACTTGCCGCTACCCGACTCGCCGACGAGCCCAAGCAGCTCGCCGTGCTGAAGTGTGAACGATACGTCGTCGACTGCGTGCACGATCGATCCGCCGCCCGCAATCCCGCTGCCGACGCGATATTCCTTGACGAGGTTGCGGACCTCGAGGGCGTACCGGCCCTCCTCCACGCTCATTCGGGACCGGGGTGGAAGCAGGCGACGAGATGACCAGGGAGCACGTAGCGGAGCTCCGGCACGCTCGAGCGCGAGAGCTCGTCCGCCCGCGGGCAACGGTCGGCGAAGGCGCACATCGTCGGCAACTCGCGCAGCGACGGCACTCGCCCGGGGATCTCGCGCAGCGGTGGGCGCTCGCCGTCGCCTTCGAACGGCAGTGGGATCGCGCCCAAGAGGCCGATCGTGTACGGGTGCTGCGGCTCCGCGTAGAGGTCGCGGACAGGCGCCTCCTCCGCCTTACGGCCGGCATACATCACGACCACGCGGTCTGCGATATCGGCCACCACTCCGAGATTGTGCGTGATCAGGATGATCGAGGTCCCGAGCCGCTCGCGCACGTCGCGCATCAGGTCGAGCACTCCCGCCTGGATGGTCACGTCGAGTGCTGTGGTCGGCTCGTCGGCGATCAGCACCTTAGGATTGCACGCGAGCGCCATCGCGATCATCACTCGCTGCCGCATGCCGCCGGACAGCTGGTGCGGGTACTCGTCGAGGCGACGCTCGGGGGCCGGGATCCGCACGAGCTGCAACAGTTCGATCGTCCGCGCGCGCGCCTCGCCCCGCGACGCGCCGAGATGCTTCGTCAGAACCTCGCCGATCTGTCGCCCAATCTTCAGCACGGGGTTCAGCGACGTCATCGGCTCCTGGAAGACGAAGGAGATGTCGCGTCCGCGGATCGCGCGCAACGCGCGCGGCGACAGCGAGAGCAGGTCGGTCCCGTCGAAGACCGCGCGACCGCTGATCACCGCCGTCTCGGGCAGCAGCCGCAGCAGCGACATGCAAGTGACACTCTTGCCGCATCCCGACTCGCCGACGATCCCGAGCACCTCGCTGCGGCCGAGCGTGAACGAGAGCTTGTCGACGGCGTGCACCGGCCCATCATCGGTGTCGAAACGGACCGAGAGGTCGCTGACCTCCAGGAGCGGCTCGACCATCAGCGCGTGGTCCGCGGATCGAAGATGTCGCGTAGTCCGTCGCCGAGGACGTTGAACGCGAGCGAAGCAAGCACGATGGCGAGGCCGGGGTAGACGGCCAGCCGCGGCGCTTGGCTGAGGTATGACTGGGCGTCCTGCAGCATCACGCCCCACGACGGCGTCGGCGGCTGGACACCGAGCCCGAGGAACGACAGCACTGCTTCGCCGATGATCGCGCCCGGGATGATCAAGGTCGCCTGGACGAGCAGCGTGCTCGTCATGTTCGGCAGGATGTGGCGGAAGATGATCGTGAAGTCGTTGGCGCCGTTCGCGATCGCCGCCGGGACGTAGTCCTCCTCGCGCAGCGCGAACGTCTCGCCGCGGGCGATGCGGATCACTCCCGGCATCGCCGCGACGCCCAGCGCGATCGTCGCGTTCTTGAGCGACGGTCCGAGGATGGCCGCGAGGCCGACCGCAAGGATGATGAACGGAAACGCGAGCAGGACGTCGGTGATGCGCGCGATCACGCGTATCGACCCAGCCTCGGTAGTAGCCCGCGACCATGCCGATGGGGACGGCGACGACCATCGCGAGCACCGTGGCGAAGAAACCTGCCTGGATCGACGCGCGCGCTCCCCAGATCAGTCGCGAGAACTCGTCGCGCCCGAGTTCGTCGGTCCCCAGCAGATGCTTCGACGACGAGTGCGTGAGCAGCGCGTTGAAGTCGGTCGCGCCTGCGCCGTAGGGTGCGAGCAGCGGCGCAAATATCGCCGTCAACACGAAAACGAGGACGATGACGAGTCCGGCCACCGCCATCGGCCGTCGCATGAACCGCTTGCGCAGCAGCATGCGCCGGCGCGCCCGCGGGTTCACGATCGGAGCGGCTTCGACGACGCTCATGCCCGGGCTCCGGATGCTCGGATTCGCGGGTTCAGCAGCGCGTAGACGACGTCGACCGCGAGATTGACGACCACGTATCCGGCTGCGGCAACCAACACCACGCCCTGGATCAACGTGTAATCACGCTGGTTGACGGCCTCGACGGTGAGCGCGCCGAAGCCGGCGATCCCGAAGATCGTCTCTGTGATGACGACGCCGGAGATCAGAGCGCCAAGCTGCAGGCCGATCACGGTCGTGACGGTGATGAGGCTGTTGCGTAGCGCGTGCCGGATGATCACCGTCCGCTCGTTGAGGCCCTTCGCTCGCGCGGTACGGATGTAGTCGGCGCCGAGCGAGATCAACATCGCCGACCGCATCTGCCGCATCAGCACAGCAGCGACCCCGAGGGCGAGCACGATGCACGGCATGACCAGGTGCTCGAGGTTCGCGACGGGGTGCTGGAACACGCTCACATAGCCGCTCGCAGGCAGCCAGTGTAGGTCGACGGCGAACCAGATGATGAACAGCAGGCCGAGCCAGAAGTGCGGCACCGAGAGGCCGACGAGCGCGCTCGTCGTCACGGTGTAGTCGCTCGCTTTGCCGCGCCGGACCGCGGCGATCACCCCCGCCGGGATGCCGATCGCGATTGCGAGGAACATGCTGAGGAAGGCGAGCTCGAGCGAGATCGGAAGGCGCGAGACGATCGTGTGTGACACGGAGAGGTCGCGCTGGTCGACGCCGAGATCGCCCTGAACGGCGAGCCAGACCCAGTGCGCGTACTGCACCGGCAGCGGCCGGTCGAGCATGTACTTGTGCCGGACGGCGGCGAGCACCGCCGGGTCGCGGTTTTCGGCGCCGAGCGCGATCGCCGGGTCACCCGGGATCGCGCGAACGCCGAGGAACACCAGCAGGCTCGCCAGCAAGAGGACGACGACGGCGGCTCCCACCTTGCGAAGGAGAAAGCCGGCCATCGTCAGTCCGTCAACAAGCTCGTGGTCTTACTTGAACGACGCGTTCGCCACGCGAAGCAGCGTGTCCGGGTACATCGTCACGCCTGCCAGTTTCTTCTCGACACCGGCGCGGGTCACCGGGTAGTAGAGGTAGATCAACGGTCGGTCGTTGAGGATGATCTGCTCGGCGACGTGGTACAGCGTCGCTCGCGACTTGGTCGTGGCCGACTTCCGCGCGCCGTTCAGCACGTAGTCGAGCTTCGCGTTCGAGTAGCCGCTGTCGTTCTGCGAGCCAGGCGTCGCGACGAACGAGTAGATGTTGCCATCGGGGTCGACGCGACCAGACCAGCCGATCAGGAATGCGTCGAAGTTGCCCGCGTCGGCGTTGGCCAGCGAGCTCACGAAGTCGGTCGACTGGATGACCACGTCGATGCCGACGGCCTTCTCCTGGGCCTGCAGGAACTGCGCGAGGCGAAGCGCGGCGGTTCCGGTCGGGACCATCAGGTGCACGGTGGGATTCGAGATCTTCGACGCCGCAACCAGCTTCTTGGCGTCGCTCGGGTTGTAGCCGCTGCACTTGATCGTCTTGTCGAACCATGCGCTGGCCGGCGAGATCGGGGTGCAGCCAGGCAGGACCGTTCCGCCGAAGACGACCTTGTTCATCGTCTTGCGGTCGATCGCCTCCTCGAACGCCTTCCGCAGGTCGGCAGCTCGACGCGAGCGGCGTGCCGACATTCGAGTACGGCAGCTTCCCTAGCCCTCTCTTGTTGCCGATGTTCAGGGTGAGCCCCTGATACCCGAGCGACGTCTGCTTGATGATGCCGAGGCTCGAGTCGCTCTTGATGCTCTGGAGCTGCGTCGAGTCGATGCCGTCAAGAGCCTGCAGGTCGCCCGCCTTGAGTGCAGCCGCGGCTGCCGCGGTGTCGTTTTCGACCTTGAAGACGATCTTGTCGAGGTGGACGTTCTTCTTGTCGTAGTAGTAGGGCGACTTGACAACTGTGATGCTGTCTCCTGCGACACGGTTCTGGTACATGAACGGGCCGACGCAAATGGGGTTGCGGGCGAAGTTCGCGCCGAGCGCGGTCAGCTGCGCGGGTGACATCACCATTCCCGCGCGGTCGGCGAGCTGCGCCGTCAGCGGGGAGTACGGGTTCTTCAGGTGGATGACGACGGTGGACGCGCCGGATGCGTCGACGCTCGAGACTGGCGAGATCTCGCTCGCCCGCGCCGAGCCTTTCAGCGTCAGGTCACGGTTGAGCGAAGTCACCACCGCGGACGCGTTGAACGGGGTGCCGTCGTTGAACTTGATCCCCTTGCGGACGTGGATCGTGACAGTCAGCTTGTCCTTCGAGATCGTGGGCAGCGCGGTTGCGAGCTGCGGGACGATCTGCGCTTTGGCGTTCAGGTCGTAGAGCTTCTGGCAAAAGGTCAGGAAGACTTCGCGTCCTGAGAACGTGCGCGCGAGAGTCGGGTCGAGTGCATCGGGTTCGCCGGCCGACATGCCGACCACGAGCGTTCCCCCGTCCTTGACCGCGGATCGATGGATGCCGACCGCGGCCGTTGCCGCTGCGGCGGCGAGGAGTGCGGCGGCCGCCCCTACGAGCACGGCGGTCCGAAAGCGAATGCGGCTCATCGCAGTACGTCCTTTCGACGATTCGGCTTGGCCACTGGGTGAGCCGGAACGATATGTTGGATCCACTTTCTTGTCAAGTGGATACAGATCGGCTAACGTCGGTCCGACAATGCGCGTTCTCAGCTCCTCTTCCGGGGCCGAGGGTTCGCGCGTCGGGCTTCTGCGGATCGACCGCGAACTCGTCGCGATCGGGCTGCTCGGCGGCGTCCTCTCGGGGCTGCTCGGAGTCGGTGGCGGAATCGTGATGGTGCCGCTCCTCGTGCTGTGGGCCCACTACGGGCAGCGGGACGCGCACGCTGCGTCGCTCGGCGCAATCATCCCGATCAGCATTGCCGGGATCGTCACCTACGGCATTGCCGGTGAGGTGAAGGTCGGGCCGGCTGTCGCGCTGACGATCGGCTCGGTCTGCGGCGCGCGCGTCGGTGCCGGAATGCTCGCCCGGCTCGACGAGCGTGTGCTGAAGTCCGTCTTCGGCCTCTTCCTCGTCGGTGTTGCTGTGCTGATGGCCGTCCACGGATGAGCGGGACGACGCTGTACATCGCGCTCGTCGCGTTCGGCGCGCTCACAGGCGTCCTCTCCGGCCTGCTCGGCGTCGGCGGCGGAACGCTGATGGTGCCGTTCCTGACCCTGGTCGCGGGCCTCTCGCAGCACGCCGCCGAAGCGACGTCGCTGCTCGTGATCCTGCCGACCGCGATCGCCGGCACGCTGACGCTGCGCCGACACGGTGTCGGAAGCGCCGGTGTCGCAGTTCGCTTCGGCCTGTTCGGCGCGGTTGGGGCGGTGGGCGGAGCGTTGCTCGCGCTCGCCTTGCCGGCCGCGACGCTCCGTATCGTCTTCGCCATGTTCGCCGGCATCGTCGGCCTGAGGCTGATCCGCGACGCCGTGGTTTCGTGGCGACCGCCGGCATGACACACCTTCTGGACGATCGGCGCGCGCTCGTCGACAAGCTGGCCGCGACGCTGCAGGCGCGCGTGCTGAGCGGCGAGCTCGTGTCGGGGTCACGGCTGCGGCAATCGGCTCTGGCCGAGGAGTTCGGCGTCAGCCGGACGCCGATCCGTGAGGCGCTGCGGAAGCTCCAGGCGAGCGGCCTCGTCGAGGTCCGCCCGCATCGAGGAGCGCTCGTCCGTGCCCCCTCGCCTCGCGAGATTCGCGATGCGTATGAGGTCCGGGCCGAGCTAGAGGGCTTGGCTGCCGAGCTCGCCGCTGCAAGGATCCACCAGGAGCAGCTCGACTTCCTGCATGAGGTGCAATCGGAGTTCCGTGACGCCCTGAGGCACACGCTCGACGTGCGCGCGGGCGACGCCAATTTCGATCCCGCGGAGGAGACGGAGCGTTGGGGCCGCGCGAACGACCGATTCCACCAGGGCGTGCAGGCGGCCGCCGCGAACGAGGTCCTCGTGTCGATGCTGCTGCACCTGCACCGCAGCTATCCGCGCGATCTGTCGCGCACAGTTCTCGGCGAAAGCTCGACGCTGCTCGAGGACAACGTGCGTGAGCACCAGACGATCCTCGACGCGATCGAGCGCCGGGATGCGGCCGCGGCTCGCGGGCTGATGGTCGAGCACGTCCGCCACGCCGGGGCCCTCGTGACGCTCCGGCTCGAGCAGCGCAGCTGAACGCCGCACCCGGCTGATGAGCGCGGCGTGCTGGAGAGCACGCTCCTCGTCGGCTTTGCGTTCTCGTCGCTCTGGGGGCCTGACAGGCCCTTGGGAGGGTCGCACCAACATCGAATCCTGAGCTCGCGGCTCTTGCATCCCGCGCCAGGAGTGGGAAGGTTGGTGCATGCCGTCCGTCTTCGGGCGAGCGGGGGAGCAAGTCACACTCGTCGCAACGCTCGAGGATGGGCTCCGCGCGCCCGCGGCCGCGGTGCTCGAGGGCCCGCCGGGGATTGGCAAGACGACGTTGTGGGAGGACGCGGTCGCAGCGGCAGAAGCGCGCGGCTACACCGTCCTACGGGCCCGCCCCGCCGCGGTCGAGCAACAACTCGCCTACTGCGGCCTCGCCGACCTGCTCGAGCCCATCGCAAATGACGTCTCGTTGCCGGTCCCCCAGCGTCACGCGCTGGACGTCGCGCTCATGCGAGCCGCCCCGAGCGGCAGACTCGACCAGCGCGCGGTCGCGGCAGGGACGCTCTCGCTCCTCCGCGCGCTGACGGGCGTGGCACCCGTGGCGGTCGCGATCGACGACGTGCAATGGCTCGACGGTCCGACTGCCAGCGTGCTCGAGTTCGCGGTGCGCCGGCTCGTGCATGAGCGGCTCGCGCTGGTCGTAGCCCTGCGCACCGCGCCGGGCGTGCGCTCGCCGATCCGCCTCGACCGGCTGCTGCCTCCCGAGCGCGTGCGTGAGCTTGCACTGGGCCCGCTCAGCACCGCGGTTGTGAGCCAAGTGCTCACCGAACGGCTAGGACGGTCGTTCGCGCGCCGCACGCTACTCCGGATCATCGAAGCCTCCGCAGGGAACCCGTTCTACGCGCTCGAAGTCGCCCGCGCGCTGCCCGAAGCCGACGGCGCAACCGCTCTCGTCGTCCCCGTCCCGGACTCGCTCCGCGAGCTGATCGACCAGCGGCTATCGAGGCTCACCCGCCGTACGCGCGACGCGCTGCTCTTCGCCGCGGCCGCGCACACCGTGAGTCTCGAGCTGATCGCAGTCTGTCTGGAAACGGATCCGGCGACAGTCGCACGGGACCTTGCGGGCGCGGTCCGCGCGGAGATCGTCAACCTCAACGGTTCGAGTGTGCGGTTCGTGCATCCGCTCTACGCCGAGGCTGTCGCGGCGTTCGCAGGCGAGCGCGAACTGAAGCGCGCGCACCGGCGCCTCGCGGAGACAACCCGTGACGTCGAGCAGCGCGCGTGGCATCGTGCGCTCGCCGCCGACGGGCCTGATGCGCGGATCGCGAGGCAACTCGACGGCGCCGCGGACCGTGCCCGTGCACGCGGCGCACCCCAGACCGCCGCCGAATTCGCTGAGCAGGCGCGTGAGCTGACGCCTGCTGATCGCCCTGCCGAGCACAGGCGCCGTACGACGGTGCTCGCCGAGTACTTACTGCACGCGGGCGAGCCCACACGCAGCGCACGCCTGCTCGAAGAGGTGGTGCAGACTGCCGTTCCCGGAGACGAGCGCGCCCGCGCGCTGTTGCTGCTGGGCGAGACGCGGTGTCAGCAGGACAGCTACCCACAGGCGCTCGAGCTACTCGAGCGCGCTCGCTCCGAAGTCGAGCAGCCCCACCTGCTCGCGCTGATCGTGGCGCAGCTCGGTTACCTCCGCGTCAGTCTCGGCGACCTGGCCTCGGCGCGCAGCGACATGGGGGAGGCAGTCGCACGGCTCGCGGACCGGACCCCCGCGCTCGCGTGCGCGCTCGCGACCAGCGCGATGATCGACTTCATGCTCGGCGACGGCGCCGACTGGTCGCGTCTCGACCGGGCGCTCGAGCTCGAGGACCACGACGAGCCCGTGCCCGCTGCGACGCGGCCGTCGGTGATCGCCGGGCTCATCCACCTGTACGTCGGGAACGTCGACGAGGCACGCAGATTCCTGACGGACGTGCGCAGTCGCGTCGTGGAGCGCGGGCAAGAGAGCGACCTCGTGCTGATCGCGTACCACCTGGCCTGGCTCGAGTGCTGGGCCGGCGACCTCGGGGCCGCGTCGGAGTACGCGCTCGAAACCGTAGACGTTGCAACGAGCGTCGGCGGCGATGCGCCCATGGCCGCCGCGACGGCGCTCGCCTCCGTCGTACGCGCGTATCGCGGCGAGGAGTTCGACGCGCGGGCGCTCGCCGCCACCGCGCTCGGGCTGAGCGAGAAGACCGGCTACGTGTTGCCGACGTTCTTCGCCCTCGACGCACTCGGCTTGCTCGAGCTGGCGTACGGCCGGCCGCAGGCCGCGCTCGCCGCACTTGAGCCGTTGTTGCCGGTCGCGCAGGCGGCGGCCCACGACCCGGTGTTCTACTGGTACGCCACCGACCTGGCCGAGGCACTCGCGGGGGTCGGCCGACTCGAGGAAGCGGAGGCGCTTGCATCCGGGTTCGAAGCCGCCGCGCAACGGCTGGACCGCCCGTGGGCGATCGCTGCAGCACTGCGCGCCCGCGCCCTCGTCGTGGCCGCGGGCGGTGAGCTCGAGGGCGCACTCGCGACCCTTGATCGCGCGCTCGAGCACCACGCGCGCCAGTCCCTGCCGATCGAACGCGGGCGCACTCTCCTTGTCCGCGGGACCGTCGAGCGTCGGCTGAAGCGCAAGCGCGACGCGGTTGGGTCGCTGCGAGCTGCGGAGGAGCTCTTTGCGGCAGCGGGCGCGCAGCCGTGGCGCGAGCGAGCGCAGAAAGAGCTCGGCCGGATCGGGCTGCGCCCGTCGGCGCCCGACGAGCTCACGTCGAGCGAGCGCCGCGTCGCGGAGCTCGCCGCCTCCGGTTTGAACAACTCCGAGATCGCGGCGGCAGCCTTCATCAGCCGTAAGACCGTCGAGGCGAACCTGACGCGCGTCTATCGCAAGCTCGGCATCCGTTCGCGCGCCGAAA
The DNA here is from genome assembly GCA_963817765.1 of uncultured Thermoleophilia bacterium. Taxonomy (GTDB): domain Bacteria; phylum Actinomycetota; class Thermoleophilia; order Gaiellales; family Gaiellaceae; genus PALSA-600. The sequence continues at coordinate 48,764 of CAWFPX010000005.1, forward strand.
TCGGCGTTCGCCTCTCGGCGTAGGGACTGGTCGAGGGATCTCCCTCGTTGGCCACGGCGAACGGCCGTCGTAGCGTGGTGGGATGGCGCAGACGTACCTCGTCGAATGCCTCTGGCCCGGCGTGAGCGACGAGCTGCTCGCGGACACGGCCGCGAGGGCGGCGACCGCCGAGGGCGCCGTCGACGAGGTCAGCTGCCTCGAGACGATCCTCGTCCCGCACGACGAGATCGTCTTCTGCCTGTTCGCAGGCCCATCGGCGGAGCGCGTCGGCGACGTCGCGCGCCACGCCGGCCTGCCTGTCGAGCGGGTGAGTGAATCGGTGCGAACAACACGGGAGGAGAACGACCGATGAAACGAGCTTTCACTGCATACATCGCCGCCGCGGCACTGCTGCTCGCGGGCGGAGGAACCGCGGCCGCACGCTCGAGCGACACGTGCGCCGGGACTGGCCCTCATTGCTATCCGACGATCCAGCAGGCCGTGAACGCCGCCCACGACGGCGACACGGTGCGCGTCGGGCCAGGGATCTATGCCGGCGGGATCATCGTCGTGAAGAGCGTCTCGCTCGTCGGCGCGGGCGTCGGACTGACGACGATCCGCGGCGGCGGCCCCGTCGTCACGATCGGCTCGCCGACCGCAGCGCCGACGGTGACGATCGCAAGCATGACGGTTACCGGCGGTGTGGCGACGGGCAACCCGCACGCGCCGGGGTGCGGCCCCGACGTCCCCACGTGCGGCCCCGGCTATCCGAGCGCGACGTACATCGGCGCCGGGATCGAGACCTTCACCGGCACGACGGTGACGCTGCTGCACGCGGCCGTCACGCGGAACCGCGCCGTGGCGTTGAGCGCCGTGCCGAGCGTACGCGCCGTGTGCCCGAGCGGGCCGTGCCCGGCGTCGTTCGGGTCCGCGGCAGGGATCGACGACTGGGGGACGATGAAGCTCGTCGACACGACGGTGAGCGACAATTACGCCGCTGGTGACCAGTCGGACGCCGCAGGGGTCGCCGTAGAGACGGGCGCGTCGCTCGCGATCTCGGCGACCACGATCGAGGGCAACTCGGCGAACGCGGTCGCGCCGACGGGCCGCTTCGCGAACGGCGGCGGCGTCCTGCTCGACCAGGGCTCGACGTTCACGTCGGACAACAGCGTGTTCCGCGACAACGGCGTGACGCTCACGACGCTGATCCCGCATCCCTACCCAACGACGGTCGGAACGAGCGATACCGACCAGGCGAACGCCGTCGGCGGCGGTCTGTTCATCGGCTCGGGTGCGACGGCAACGATCCACGACACGCGCTTCGATGACAACTACTCGCGCGTGTACGCGCCGAACGGCGGGCCGATCGCCGCTGACGCGGCCTTCTGCGAGTGCGCGGACGACGCGACGCTCGACGTCGAGAGCAGCACCATCGAGGGGAACCAGACGACCGCGTCGGTGCTGACTACGGCCGACATCGGGGCGCAGGGCCCGTCGGCCTTCGAGCTCGACGGCGGCGGCACGATCGCAAACACGCTGATCGTGGGCAACTCGACTACGGCGACCGCTTCGTCAGGCGACGTCGGCGCGCTCGGCGCGGCGCTGTTCGTCTCCGATACGGGGACGCCGCTGATGTCGCACGACGTGTTCGGCGCCAACGTCGCGACGGCGAACACGACGACGGGCGCCGCGTCCGTCCAGGGCGGCGCGATCGCGCTCGACGGTCCGCTGACTCTGGACGACGATGTAGTGAGCGGGAATCGCGGCTATGCGAACGGCAACGGCGGATTCGCGCAGGGCGGCGGGATCGCGACCGGCGTCTTCGGCGACCCGAGCACGCTGACCGCGACGAACACGCTCGTCACCGGCAACGCGCTCTTCGGGAGCCCCGGCGTCGCCCTGCAGGGCGGCGGGATCTACAACAGTCCCGGCTCGGTCGCGCGGTTCGTGCACACGGTCGTGTCGGGGAACTCACCCGACCAGTGCGAGGGCTGCTGATCAGCGAAGACGTCTTGACATCGACCGCGGGAGGGCGGCCGTGCGTGAACGAGGTGATGCCCGTGGGCGCCTGCCAGGGCATCACCTCGACACGCAGGTGGCCGTAGCGCGACTTAGCGTCAGATCAGGAAAAGCCGCCGATCTGGAGCAACATGATCTGACCACTGGCACGACCGCCGAGTTGTGCGGAGCACCACAAGCTCACTTCGCCGCCGCCTGTCGGCACCTGCGCTCCGCCGTTCATCGACAGCGAAACATCAACCTCGTCGCCGCCGGGCAGCACCCTTCTGTCGGTTGTGCCGCCTATGAACCCCGTGCCGTTGTGCAACTCACAGTGACTCGAGAGAATCCGGTCTCCGCCGAAGTTCCCGATGCCGGGACTGACATCTGCTGTAGCGAGAACCGCCCAACTGCCGGCCGGCAGGTCTTGGCAGCAACCTCTGTCAGCGTGGTGTCCGGCAGGTCGACGCTCCCACCGATCGCGAAGGTCGCCGTTGAAACGCCTGGGGCCCCCGGTGCTCCGGGTGCTCCAGGTGCTCCGGGCGCACCCGGAGACCCTGGGGACCCGTTGGTGCCGTTTAGGCCCGGTTCGCCCTTGTCGCCCTTGTCGCCCTTCGCTCCTTGCGCACCAGTCTGGTTCCAGCTGATCGGTACCTCGAGCAGGGTGCTGCATGTCTGGTTCTTCGACGTATCGATCACCCGCAGAATCCCACCGACCTTTCCGTAACAACCATTGATGGTGTTCCCGTTCGGGATCGCCGCATAGCCGACCTCTACCGCCGCCAACGCAACGGCGACCAGCCCGCCGACCAGTACTAGCCTCGGCTTGCGCAACATCGCTTGTCTCCTTTCGGTGAGGCTGAGAACGCTTTGCTCAGAGGAGCTCGCAGCGGACGGTCGATCTGTGACACGCCGCGCGTCACATTTGCGGTTCCTTCAACGAGATAGGCTCCATGAAGCGCAAAGCGGGAGGTCGGGTGCCGGTAGGGCCAACCGACGAAGAGTTGCTGGTCTCTGCCGACCCTCGGGACTTCGGCCTCTTTTACGCGCGACACCTCCCAGGTGTCGAGAGCTACTTCGCACGACGGGTCGGACGCGACGCGGCCGCAGATCTCGCGTCCGAGACCTTCGCGGCGGCGCTCGTTGCCCGACGACGTTTTGTGCCGGGCCCGACACCGGCTGCCGGCTGGCTCTACACGATCGCCGCGCGTCGCCTGGTCGATGATCGCCGCCGCGGGCTCGCCCAGCAGCGCGCGCTCGAAGCACTCATCTCGGAAGTCGGAGTACGCGACCCGGCGGCGACGCAGTACGGAATCGCAGACGAGCTCGATGCCGGCCTCCTACGTCACCTCCCGCGCAAACAGCGTGAGGCGATCGTCGCGCACGTCATCCGAGAGCGGGACTACGGCCAGATCGCCGCGCAGTCACGGGCATCAGAGGTGTCCATTCGCCAGCGGGTGTCACGAGGGTTGAGCGAGCTCCGGCACCCACTGCAGCTCTATCGCGCATCACAGCAGCTCGCCCGCGAGGGGCGCACCTACCGATTCGGAGGCGGGCACGGCACGGACTTGCACTCCCTCGAGCCGCGCGAGCCGCTCGACTGCTCATCTTCTGCGAGTCTCATCCTGTCGCGAGCGAACCTCTTTCAGCCCGGCCCAGCCTGGAGCTCGGGCCACCTCGCCGAGAGCTGGGGTCACTCCGGCGAGGGACGGTACGTCACGGTCTGGGCCAACGAGGAGCACGTCTGGATCGAGTTCAAGCTCGACGCCGAGCACGGCGAACGGTTCGACCCCACCCCTTCACGACTGGCCCCAAACAGCAGCTGGCTACGAAACGACGGCGGGCCAAAAGACGAATTCCTCCCGCGACATTGGCCTGGACTCTGAGCCTGTCCCCGCGCGCCCGCGGTCAGGCAGGCGGGTTCTCGGCGAACTGCGGTGCGTCGTCGCCGATCTCGTGCCAGGCAGCCTTGTATGCGACCTGGAGGTGAAAGCTCGGCTTGAGCGCAAGCTCGCGCATCAACCCTGCTGCCACGAAATACTTCTCGCCCAGATCGTCGTAAATGCTGGATCCGCAGTTGCTGCAGAAGTTGCGCGGCGCAAACTCGCTTTCATACCGCGTCACCAACTCCTCGCCACTGGTAATCCTGAAGTTCTCCTTGGCTACGACCACGCCGGCGAGACTCGAGCCTGTCCATCGCTGGCAGCGGGTGCAATGACAGTAGCCCAGCGACTCCGGATCTTGAACCTCGTACTGCACGCGACCGCACAAGCAGGCTCCCTCGAGCGTTTCAGTCATGACCGCCTCTTCTCGCGTTGCGTTGGACGACGGCGAATCTACCACCCTCGAGCCGGCCCGAGCGACTGATTTGCGATGCGCGTGTGCCGCTAGAGCGCCCGGGCAGCGGTACATTCGGACCGTGGCCAATCGTCATGACGATCTTCTCCCCTCACGATGAGCTCCTCTGACGAGCTGAGCGAGCACGCCGCGCGGAACCGTGCGTACTGGGATCGCACGAGCGACTGGTACCACGAGGCGAACGCCCGGTTCATCGAGGGGGGCCTCGCCTGGGGCCTGTGGCAGATCCCCGAGAGCGAGCTGAACGTGCTCGGCGACGTCGTGGGAAAGGACGTGCTCGAGCTCGGCTGCGGCGCGGCCGAGTGGTCGCGGGCGCTCGCGCGTATCGGCGCGCGCCCGGTCGGGCTCGACAACTCGGAGGCGCGCCTCGCCCGTGCGCGCGAGGCCGGCGCCGACTTCCCGCTCGTTCACGCGAGCGCGGAGTCGCTGCCGTTCGAGGACGCGCGCTTCGACGTCGTCATGTGCGACTGGGGCGCGACCACGTTCGCCGACCCGTACCTCGTCGTCCCGGAGGTCGCGCGCGTGTTGCGGCCGGGCGGGCTCTTCGCGTTCTCGAGTTCGTCGCCGCTCGGCTGGGTCTGCTTCGACAAGGAGTCCGACACCTACGTCCCGCGGCTCGTCAACGACTACTTCGGCCTCCATCGCGGGGACGATCCCGACGGAGCGACGGAGTTCAACCTCACCTACGGCGGGTGGATCGCGGTCTTCCGAAGGAACGGGTTCGCGGTCGAGGACCTGATCGAGATCCAGCCGCCGCCGGGCGCGACCTCGACGTATCGGAACGACGCCGAGACGGAATGGGCACGGCATTGGCCGATGGAGACGATCTGGAAGGTCCGCAGGGTGTGAGCCACGTGGGGCAACGGCGGAGCTGAAGGCGGACAATCGTGAAATGGAGCTCGTCGGGCGCGAGACCGAGGTAGGAGAACTCGAACGGCTGATTGACCCCAGCGCTCTTCCTGCGTCCGTCCTCTTAATCGGAGACCCCGGGATCGGCAAGACGACGCTCTGGCGACACGGTGTCGCTCGCGCCTCTGCGCGCGGTTTTCGCGTTCTCTCGGCCGCGCCGGTCGCGAGTGAGACCACGATGTCGTATGCCGCAATCGGTGATCTGCTCGGCGATGTCCCGGGCGTTGAGGAGAGTCTGCCGCCGCCGCAGCGGCATGCACTCCGCGTCGCGTTGCTCCTCGAGGACCCGATCGATACTGCCGCGAACGAGCGCGCTCTCGCGAGTGCCCTCCTCAACACGTTCCGTGGGCTGGCCGCCAAGGGGCCTCTGCTCGTCGCAGTTGACGACATCCAGTGGATCGACTCGTCGTCGGCCGAGGCACTCGCGTTCGCAGTCCGCCGGCTCGGACAGAGTCCGGTCGCAGTTCTCCTGGCGCGGCGAGGTGCGATACGAGCTTCTCCGCTGGAGCAAGCTCTCGACTCACGGCTGAACGTTCGGGTCGAGCTCGGCGGTCTGAGTACCGGAGCGTTGCATCGCGTCTTGACGACGCGGCTCGGCTCTGGGTTGCCGCGGCCCGTCTTGCATCGGGTTCACGACGCGACTGGTGGTAACCCGTTCTTCGCGCTCGAGCTCGCTCGTGCGTTGACTCTGCACGGCAAAACGCTGGACCCGAGTGAGCCGCTGCCCGTGCCGGCCGAGCTCGGCGAGCTTGTCGCACGGCGCGTCGCTGAGCTTCCGGGTTCCACCGTGCGCCTCCTCTCGTTCGCCGCAGCCGCTGCTGACCCGACGCTCGAGCTGCTCGGAAGTGCGGTCGGGGGTGATGCTCGTGAACGGCTCGACCTCGCAGTCAAGGCGGGCATCATCGAGATCAGACGAGATCGTGTGCGCTTCGCGCACCCCCTTTACGCCGCCGCTCTCGACGCAACACTCTCGCCGCGCGCACGGCGAATCATGCATCAGCGTCTCGGGGCATGTGTCGACGGCGTCGAGCAGCGCGCACGCCATCTCGCTCTCGGCGCTGAGGCACACGACGCTGCAGTTGCGACAGCAGTCGAGTCTGCAGCCCTGCGTGCCGCCGAGCGCGGTGCTCCGACCTCAGCCGCCGAGCTGTTCGAGCTGGCCTCGCAGCTCACGCCATCGGTCGACGGCGCCGCGCGCCGACGACTGCGCCTCTTGGCGGCCGGTCACTACGACGTTGCCGGCGCCGACGCCAAGGCTCGAGCGCTCGTCGCCGGCCTCGAGTTCGAGGCAACGCCGGGGATCGAGCGTGCTCGAGTGCTCTTCTTCCTCGCCCGCCTCGAGGCCGATCGGCGTCGCTCTGCAGAGCTCTGCGAAGCGGCGCTCCGCGAAGGCGACGGGGACCGATGGTTCTGCGGCGCAGTTGAGCACGAACTCGGGTACGCGAGGGCCTTCCTCGGCGACATGCATGCGGCGCGCCGACACCTGCGCAGTGCGATCGACCTGCTGGCGGAGTCGGCCGGCGTGGAGCTTTGCGAGGCGATCGGTGGGCTCCTCCTCCTCGACACGTTCGCCGGGCGGCCGCGTTCCGCCCGGCTCGCCGAAGAAGGCGCCGCCCTCGAACGGAGACTTGCCGGCCCACCGTTCGGTCACGCGCCGACGAGGGTCGAGGCGATGCGGCTCGCGTTTTGCGGTTGGCCGAACGAGGCGCGGCTGGTCCTCGAGCGCGACCTCCGTCGAGCAGAGGAGTGGGGCGACGAAGGCACGTACGAGGGTGCGCTTCATCAGCTCGCGCATCTGGAATGCATGGCGGGTCGCTTCGACCGCGCCGCGGTGCTTGCCGCGCAGTACACCGGACCTTGCCCATGGGCAACGGACCTTCAATTGGGGGTCGTACCTGACGGGGCTCGTGGCGGCCTACCGCGGGCGACTCGATGAAGCGAGAGACGCCGCTGCCGCTCTGATCAGCGGCGCTGAGGAGACGACTGATCCGTTTCTCAAGCTCATCGGCACGTCGGTGCTTGGCTTCGTCGAGCTCGCCGCCGACGACCCGGCGGCAGCCTGGTCGCTTCTGGAGCCGCTCCCACGCGCGTTCGATGAGCGCGGGACGCGTGCGAGCTGCTGGCTGCCGCCGGCCTACCCGAACGCAATCGAGGCCGCTGTTGCGGTTGGCGAGCTCGAACGAGCCTCGGCCCTCGCCGACCGGCTGCGGCGAATCGCGCGACGCATGGACGCGCCGATCGGGCTGTGCGGAGCCGCCAGAGGCGCGGCCCTCGTGTCGGCAGCTGCCGGTGCGACCGACATCGCGGTCGACCAGTTCAAGGAGTCGATCGCCCAGGCCGAGCGGGGCAGACTGCCGTTCGAGCGGGCCAGGAGCGTGCTCGCCCTCGGGATCGCCGAGCGACGAGACAAGCGACGAGCGGATGCGCGACGTTCAATCGAGCACGCAAGGGACGAGTTCATCCGACTCGGAACACCGAGCTGGGCCGAACGCGCACGGGAGGAGCTAGGTCGCGTAGCTGGGCGAGCTCGGTCGGGGATCGCGCTGACCGCGAGCGAGGCGCGCGTTGCCGAACTCGTCGCAGAAGGCAAGGCGAACAAGGAAGTCGCCGCGGCGCTGTTTGTCAGCGTCAAAACGGTGGAGGCGAGCCTGACCCGGATCTACGCAAAGCTCCGTGTCCGATCGCGAACAGAGTTGATGCGCCTCTACGCCGAGCGGGAGACCTCAAAACACTAGGGACATCTCGCGTTTCGCGCTTTCAGCGATCGACGTAGCTTCGGCCGCATGGAGGCATTCCTCGTTGAATCGTTTCTCTCCCGAGCGGCCGAGTTCGAAGTGATCGCGGCGCGAACTCGGACCGCTGCGGAGACGCTCAGCAAGGAAGGCGTCAAGGTGAAGTACATCCGATCGATCTTTGCGCCCGGCGATGAGACCTGCTTTCACGTCATCGAGGCCGATTCGATCGAGAACGTCGCCGCAGTCAGCCGGCGCGCGTCGCTCGCGCACACCCGGATCGTGGCGGCGAAAGCAAACGACGACTCGGAAGGAGTCACGTTGTGAGAAGCCCCACGAAACATCTGAAGAGGATCCTCGTGCTGTGCACAATCGCGCTTGCGACGACCGGCGCGGCCGCCGCCTCCGCACCGACGAAGGATCACCGCCCTGAGACCGTGGCACCGACGGCGGCCCTCGACTGGAACACCATCGCCGTCGCCACCGTCCGTGCCGCTACGCCTGCGAAGTTCCAGGTCGAAGGCCTGATCTACGTCGCATACGCGCAAGCGGCGGTCTACGACGCCGTCACGAAGATCGAGGGCCGGTACGCGCCGTACCACGACTTCGCCGCTCCGGTCGACACCGAAGACGCATCGACCTCAGCGGCGGTTGCAGCGGCCGCGTACACAACCCTCGCGTACTACTTCCCGGCGCAGGCCGGGACGCTCTCAACGACGTACTCCTCCTACCTCGCCGGCCTACCGCCCGACGGGCAGGCAGCCGGCGTCGAAATCGGCGACGCAGCTGCGGCTGACATCATCGCGTTCCGAAGCGGCGACGGCCGCGACGCCGCGGTGACGACTCCGTACGGCCAAGGCCCGCTCGCACCCGGCCTGTGGGTGTTCGCACCGCCGCCGTCGCTGCAGTCAGCACAGACACCGTGGGTCGCCTTCATGCGCCCGTTCATGCTCGAGAGCGCATCGCAGTTCCGGCCTGGCCCGCCACCGGCGCTATCGAGCCACGAGTGGGCCGACGGATTCGCCGAGACTCAGGCGTACGGCGCCGTCAACAGCACGATTCGCACAGCTGACGAAACCGCAGTTGCAGAGTTCTGGAACGCGAATGCAATCGACCAGGCCAACCAGACGCTCCGCGATCTCTCGATCCAGCACCGCTTCGACCTCGTCGAGACGGCACGCGCACTGGCAATGGGGAACCTCGTCGACGCCGACGCGGGCATCGCCTGCTTCGACGCGAAGTACCACTACACGTTCTGGCGACCCGTGACCGCGATCCGCAACGCAGACATCGACGGCAACGACGCCACAACGGCCGACACGACCTGGTCGCCGCTCCTGACGACTCCCAACCACCCCGAGTATCCGGCTGCCCACGGTTGCCTCACCGCAGCCGACGCCGAGGTGTACGCGGAGCTCGACCACACAAACCGCATCGAGGTCGACATTCCCGGCGCGACCGGCGGCGGAACGACCCTCACAATCACTCGTCATTACGCAACCACCCAGGATCTCAAGAAGGAGATCGTCAACGCCCGCGTCTGGGCAGGGCTCCACTACCGCTTCTCAGGCAAGGCCGGAGTCAAACTCGGAACCGACGTGGCACGCTGGAGCCTGCGGAGGTACTTCCAGCCAGCGAAGCACGGCCGCGAAAACTAACCAGGACCCGGCAGCGTTTGTCGAGGGGCGGCGGAAACGCCGCCCCTTTTTGCTGACAACGTGCGGGTGCCTCGTCGACGAACGGGAGACGCTGAAGGGCACGAGGTTCGGATGCTGTCCCCCGCCGCCTCTCCCGTTCGTCGCCACTCGACAGTGCAAACGAAAGGAGAGGATCAATGCGTGTGTTCCTCACCGGAGCGAGTGGCGCGATTGGCAGCCGGCTCGTTCGCCAGCTGATCGACGCGGGTCACGAAGTGACCGGTACCCACAGCTCGCCGTCGAGTGCAGAGCTGCTGCAGAGGCTGGGTGCGAAGCCCGTCAGGCTCGACCTGCTCGACGCGGGCGCGGTACGCACGGCTGTGCTCGGGGCGGAGCCGGAGGCGATCGTCCACGAGGCGACCGCACTGGCGGACGTGAAGTTCCGCCGCAACATGGACAAGGTGACCGCCAAGACGAGCGAGCTGCGAACGAAGGGGACTGACGCCCTGCTGGCAGCCGCGCGCGAGGCCGGCGTGCGCCGTTTCGTCGCGCAGAGCGTCGCCTCCTTCTCCCGCTACGTCCGCGAGGGTGGACCCGTCAAGACCGAGGACGATCCGCTCGACCCGACGCCGCCGAAGAACTTCCAGCAGAGCGCCGCTGCGATGACCTATCTCGAGCAGGCGGTCACCGGCTTCGGCGGGATCGCTCTGCGCTACGGCGTCTTCTACGGCGCCGCGAACGACGGGACAATCGAGCCCGTCCGCAAGCGGCAGTTTCCGATCGTCGGCGACGGCGGCGGCATCTGGTCCTGGATCCACCTTGACGACGCCGCAGCGGCAACCGTTCTCGCTCTGGAGCACGACGGCCCGGCGATCTACAACATCGTCGACGACGAGCCCGCTGCCGTGCGGGAGTGGCTACCGGTGCTCGCACAATCCTTGCGCGCCAAGCCACCGCGGCGCTTTCCCACTTGGCTCGCGCGGCTGCTCGCAGGCGAGCCCGTGACTGTGATGTCCACCGAGGCGCGGGGCGCGTCGAATACGAAGGCCAAGCGCGAGCTCGGCTGGACCCCGCGCTATCCAAGCTGGCGCGACGGATTCCCGGCCGTGTACTCGGCGATCGGCATCGCGGATCGACCGGCCCGGCAGGAGGCTCTACAGGCAAGTCACTTGTCGAGTTAGGACACGTGCGAATCGAACGAGAAAGCGGGCGACGGGCTGTCCCCTTTCGCCGTTTACGTTCGTTGGAGGGGGGAGAACACGCAAACGAAGGAGGGACAACATGAAATACCTGCTCCAGAACTACCCGGGCAGCTCAGTGGAGTCGTTCGAGCACCTCACGGCCGACGAGCAGCAGGCGATCGTGGACGAGTACCTCGCGCTCAGGCAGTTCCCCGGGATCCTCTCCGGCGAGCAGTTGCAGCCGGTCGAGACTGCGACGACCGTCCGCGTCGAGAACGGAGAGACGCTGCTCACGGACGGTCCGTTTGTCGACGCGAAGGAGCACGTGGGCGGCTTCATGGTGGTCGAGGCGGACGATCTCGACGCGGTGCTCGAGTTCGCTGCGCGTGTCCCGGCCGCGCGGATGGGCGGCGCGGTCGAGGTGCGGCCCTTGGTGGAGCGATAGGCGCTGCTCGAGCAGGTCTTCCGCGATGAGTGGGGCCGCGTCCTCGCCAACCTGATCGGCTTCCTCGGCGACTTCGATCTCGCCGAGGAAGCCGCTCAGGAGGCGTTCGCGGCTGCCGCCGAGCGCTGGCCGCGCGACGGCACACCGCCCAATCCGGGCGCGTGGCTGACGATCACGGCCCGCAACCGCGCGATCGACCGACTGCGCCGCGAGCGGACGCTCGCCGAGAAGACGCGCCTGCTCGAGGTGCCCGAGCCCGTGGAAGACGAGACGGACGACGAGATGGACGACAAGACGTTCCCTGACGAGCGGCTGAAGCTGATCTTCACGTGTTGCCATCCCTCGCTCGGGCTCGAGGCGCAGGTCGCGTTGACCTTGCGCGCCCTCGGCGGGCTCAGCACCGAGGAGATCGCCCGCGCGTTCCTCGTTCCCGAAGAGACGATGAAGCGGCGACTCTCGCGGGCGAAGCGCAAGATCAAGGATGCGGGCATCCCCTTCCGGGTGCCGGCCGACCATCTGCTCCCGGAGCGGCTGGGAGCGGTGCTCGCGGTGGTCTATCTGATCTTCAATGAGGGCTACGACGGGCGCGTCGACCTCGCTGCGGAGGCGCTCCGGCTCGGCGGGGCGCTCGCCGAGCTGATGCCGGACGAGCCTGAAGTGCACGGCCTCAACGCGCTGATGCTGCTCAACGACGCGCGCCGCAAGGCCCGCTTCGAAGACGGCGAGCTCGTGTTGCTTGCAGACCAGGACCGGTCGCGCTGGGACGCTGCGAAGATCGCCAGCGGGCGCGACGCGCTTGCTCGAGCCTTCGTGCTGCAACGCCACGGCGTGTACGTCCTCCAGGCGGCGATCGCCTCGCTGCACATGGAAGAACCACTCGACTGGCCGCAGATCGCCGCACTCTACGGCGAGCTCGTCGTCCTGACCGGCTCGGCGGTCGTCGAGTTGAACCGTGCGATCGCCGTCGCCGAGGCGGCTGGGACGGAAGCGGGGCTTACCCTCGTCGACCGGCTCGACCTCGACGGCTATCAGTACTTCCACTCGACACGCGCCGACCTGCTGCGCCGCCTCGGCCGAGCAGACGAGGCCCGGACCGAGTACCGACGCGCCCTCGAGCTCGCGCACACCGAGCCCGAACGCCGCTTCCTGCGCCGGCGCGTCGCAGAAGTCACCGCGTAGCGGAAGTCACTGCGTAGCGGAAGTCACCGCGTAGCGGAACTAATCCTGTAGCCGTCCCGTTCCGGCGCTTCCGTTCGTCGCCCTGGCGACAGGTCCCGAACGGAAGGAGAACGACCAATGAGCACCAACACGTGGCTTGCGCTCGGAACGAGCATCGCCACGGTCGTGTTCTTCTTGGTTCCAGGCCTCGCGTACGCCTACTACGTACTCGAGAGCTGGATCGACGATTCGCAGAGCTACGAGCGCGTCATTGCGGCCGTCGAGGCGTCGAGAAGCATACGCCCGAGCGCAGGATAGTCGCCAGCAAGAGCGGTTCCAAAACGTCCTGTCCCCTCGTGCGTCTCGCCTTCGTCGACTGACGAAAGCAAAAGAGAAAGGAAGATCATGGGGACACCAAGCACGATCGCCGTCGCGGGCGCAACCGGACGGGCCGGTCGCCACGTCGTCGACATCCTGAGGGGCGAAGGGCACAACGTTGTCGCGATGTCGCGCTCGAACGGCGTCGACGTTGTCACCGGCCAGGGCCTCGCGGAGGCGCTCGTAGGCGTGCAGTCGATCGTCGACGTTGCGACCGGTGACTCGCCCGAACAGGCTGCGGCGACTGAGTTCTTCACCGCCGCCGCACGAAACCTGCAGGAAGCGGGTGCACAGGCAGGGGTGGATCGGATCGTTGTCATCTCGATCATCGGGATCGATCGCTTCAGCGGTGGATACGGCGCCGCGAAGCTCGTCCACGAGGCGGCAATGCTTGCGGGTCCCGTCCCGGCGCAGATCCTCCGCGCTGCGCAGTTCCACGAGCTTGTTGCCCAGCTCACCGACTGGGGCCGCCGGGGAGAGGTGAGCTACGTCCCGCAGATGCGCACGCAGCTCGTCTCGGCACGTGCGGTCGCGCAGGAGCTCGCCGACCTGGCATCCCGCCACGGGCTCGAGCCGTCGAACGACCCCATCCCCGAGATCGCCGGGCCGAGGGTCGAGAGTCTCGTCGACATGGCGACGTTGCTCGCCGCCCGGCGGGGAGACCCGGTCAGGATCGAAGGCGTAACCAATCCTGACGACCCCGACGGGGAGCTCTACGAGGCGGGTGCCCTCCTTCCGGGCGCCCACGCCAAGCTGGTCGGCCCGACCTTTGAGGCCTGGCTCGACGCAAGGCCATGATCGCGGCCTTCGCGACGCACAACGCCGGCCGCCTGCAACGGTGGCTGTCCACTCGGCACCGGCTGCGGAGCGAAGCAGCCGTTGTGCTCGTCCTCTACGGCATGTACGAAGTCGCCCGTGGCCTCGTTGTCGGCGACGCGGGCGACGCTGACCACCACGCGCACCGAGTCGTCGCTCTTGAGCGGTGGCTTCACCTGTTCGTCGAAGCGAACGTGCAGCACTCCGCGCGTGCCCTGCCCGGTCTCAGCAGCCTGCTCGACGCTGCCTACCTGACCCTGCACCTCGTCGTCACCGCAGGCGTGCTGCTCTGGCTGCACCAACGACGCCCTGCTGCCTTCGCGTTCGTTCGCACCACGCTCCTGCTCGCCAGTGCGCTCTCGCTCGCCGGCTTCCTCGCGTATCCGACCGCGCCGCCGCGGCTGGCCGGGATCGGGATTGCAGACACCGTCTCGAACGGCCACATCGACCTCAACCACGGTCTCGTCAGCTCGCTCTACAACCCCTATGCCGCCGTCCCGAGCATGCATGTCGGCTACGCGCTGATCGTCGCCGCCAGCCTGTTCCTCTACGCTCGCCGCCCGCTCGTGCGCGCGCTTGGCGGGCTCTACCCGCCCTTCGTACTGCTCGTGGTCGTCGGCACCGGCAACCACTTCTTCTTCGACGCCGCCGCCGGCGCACTCGTCACCGTGGTTGCCGCCGCCGCGGCCGTCCCCCTGACACGAAGCGCCGCTCCGAGTCGGATCAGTGAGCTTCCAACGCGACGGGAACCGCTGCCCGCGCACGAGAAGCTCGCGGCGTGAGTTCGTGAGGCATTGCCCGAGTTGCGCGCTCTCGAACGCCGGCTCGCCGAGTTCTGACGGGGCTGTCCCATGAGGCGTCGCTGGTTCGTCGACTTGGAGAACTCGATGCCAAGGAGGAACCGATGAACGTCAAGACCGCTACCGACTCGGAGCGCAGACGCTGGCTCGTTCTCGCGGTGACCGTTGCCGCGCAGTTCATGGTCATCGTCGACGTCGCAGTCGTGAACGTCGCGCTGCCGGCGATCAAGAACGACCTTCACTTCTCCCAGGACAGCCTGCAGTGGGTGATCACCGCCTACTCGATCCTGTTCGGCGGAATGCTGCTGCTGGGTGGTCGCCTTGCCGACCTGCTCGGCCGCAGGCGGCTGTTCATGGCAGGGGTGGCTGTGTTCACGGTCGGCTCGTTGCTGTCCGGGCTCGCCTGGTCGGATCGGGCGCTGATCGTCACCCGCGGCCTTCAGGGCCTTGGCGGCGCGCTGCTCGCGCCGGCTGCGCTCTCGATCGTCGTCACCACCTTCCGCGAGGGGCGTGAGCGGAACCTCGCCCTCGGCGTGTGGGGCGCTGCCTCAGGCGTCGGTGGCGCCGTCGGTGTGCTGATCGGCGGGGTGCTCACCTCGTATCTGAGCTGGTCGTGGATCTTCTTCGTCAACCTGCCGGTCGGCGCAGCCATCCTCGCCGTCACCCCGTGGCTGGTCCGCGAGAGCCGCGCCGCGCCCACGCAGCGGCACTTCGACGTGGCCGGCGCCGTCTCCATCACGGCGGGCCTGATGGTTCTCGTCTACGCGATCACCCGGACGAGCGCGCACGGGTGGAGCGACGGCATGACGGTCGGCCTGATCGCCGCCTCCGTCGCGTTGGTCGCGGCGTTCCTCGTGATCGAGGCACGCTCGCCGGCGCCGCTCTTGCCGCTGCGGATCTTCCGCCTGCGGACCCTCTCGGCGGCCAACGTGGCGATGCTGACGGTCGGAGCGACCGCGTTCTCGCAGTTCTTCCTGATGACGCTGTACCTGCAGGAGGTCTTGCGGTACTCGGCGATCAAGACCGGCGTCGCCTTCATCGCGATCACTGTCGCGATCGTCGTCTTCTCGAACGTCGCTCAGGGGCTGACCACCCGGCTGGGGGCACGCCCGGTGCTGAGCGCGGGCTTGCTGCTCACCGCCGCCGGCGGCGCGCTCTACGCTCAGATGCCCGCCGGAGGGCACTACTTCGCGGACGTCTTCCCCGGCCTGATCTTGAGTGGGATCGGTCTCGCGCTCTCGTTCACGCCGGTGACGATCGCCGGCCTCACAGGCGTGCAGCCTGCCGATGCCGGCGTCGCCTCCGGGCTGATCAACACGAGCCGGCAGATCGGCGGCTCGATCGGCCTGGCCGCGATGACCACGATCGCGGCCACCGCGACCGGCCATTACGCCCAGAGCCACGCAGGTGCTCGCCTCCAGCGGCCCCGCTCTCACGCACGGGTTCCACGTTGCCTTCTACGCGCTGATCGGTGTGGCGCTTGCCGGGGCGGCGCTCGCCGCTCTCTTCGTCGAGTCGAAGCCCAAGGCAGCTCCGAGAGTGACGCCGGCCGAGGCCGAGGTCGACGTCGCGCTCGAGGAAGCAGCGTGACCGAGCATCGCACACCCCAAGACGTCGATCCCGCGCGCCTGCGAAGTCGATGACCGTACCGATCGATCGAAGGAGGACATGTGAAGATCAGAGCCGACATCCAGATCTCGAGGCTCCGCGCCGACTTGAACGGCAAGGTGATCGGCGCCGACGATCCCGGCTACGACGACCTGCGCCGCGGCGTTTTCACCGGCTTCGACCGTCGTCCCGCGGCGATCGTCCGCGCCGGCGACGCGGCCGACGTCGCTCGCGTCGTCAACTTGGCGCGGGAGACGCGCGCTGAGCTCGCGGTGCGGAGCGGTGGCCACAGCCGTGCAGGCCACAGCACATCCGAAGGCGGGATCATCCTCGACCTGTCGGGGATGAACACGGTCGAAATCGGCGCCGACGGGCGGACCGCGTGGGCGCAGACCGGAGTCACGGCCGGTGATTACACCCGGGCGACCGGCGAACGAGGCCTCGCGACCGGGCTCGGCGACACGGCGAGCGTCGGTCTCGGCGGGATCACCCTTGCCGGCGGCATCGGTTTCCTCGTCCGTAGGAACGGGCTCGCGATCGATGACCTGCTCGCGGCTGAGGTGGTCACCGCCGAGGGCGAGTTGCTCGAGGTGGACGAGACGACGCACGCCGATCTCTTTTGGGCGATCCGGGGCGGCGGTGGCAACTTCGGCGTCGCCACGAGACTGAGGCTTCGGCTTCACCAGATCGACGAGGTCGTCGGCGGCATGTTGATCCTGCCCGCGAGCACCGCGGTGATCAACGGGTTGATCACCGCGGCAGACGCGTCGCCGGAGGAGCTCTCCATGATCGCGAACGTCCTGAAGGCGCCGCCGCTGCCCTTCATCCCCGCGGAGTACCACGGCAAGCCGGTGGTAATCGCCCTGATGGTCTACGCGGGCGACGCCGAGGCCGGTGAGATGGCGATTGAGCCGATTCGCGGACTCGCGACCCCGCTCGCCGACATGGTGCGGCCGATCCGCTACCAGGAGATGTTCGCAGGGCCTGAAGGGCCACCCCCGGCGTTCGACGCAGGGACGAACGTCCTCGTCGATGAGCTACCCCCGCGAGCGGGGGAGATGATCCTCGAGCACCTCGAGACCGCCACTGCCGCGATCGCAGCCGTCCAGCTGCGCGTCCTCGGCGGCGCGATGGCGCGCATCCCCGACGAGGCGACTGCGTTCGGCCATCGAAGCGCGAAGCTGATGGTGAACATCGCCGCCATGCACGAGCGCCCCGAGGAGCGCCCCGAGCAGGAGAGCTGGGTCTCCAGCCTGGCGAATGCACTCACAGCTGGAACCCCGGCCGGCGCCTACGTTGGGTTCGTCGGCAACGAAGGGGACGAAGGACTTCGCCGCGCGTACCCGCCTGCGACCCTGAAGCGCCTCGCCCAGGTGAAGCGTCGGTACGACCCTGACAACCTCTTCCGCCTCAACCTCAACGTGCCTCTGGACGTGAGGTGAGGCGCCGATGGTCGCGGTCACCACCTCCCAGGGACGCTGTCCCCTGCGAGTCCGCTCGTTCGTGGTGTTGACGACACCACGATGAAGGAGGTTAGTGATGAGGGTGTTTGTCGCAGGAGCGACGGGCGCGATCGGCAAGCAGTTGGTGCCGCGTCTGGCTGCTGCAGGTCACGAGGTCTACGGCATGACCCGGAGCGGGTCCAAGCAGGCGCTGCTCTCCGAGCTGGGCGCTGTGCCGGTGGTCGCGGACGCGCTCGATCCCGATCAGGTCGCCGAGGCCGTGAGCCAGGCAAGCCCGGACGTGATCGTCCATCAGCTGACCGCGATCCCCGCGACGTTGGACCTACGTCACTTCGATCGCGATTTCGCCCTGACCAATCGTCTGCGGACCGAGGGGACGGACCACTTGCTGTCGGCTGGGCAGGCGGTGGGGGTGCGGCGATTCGTCGCGCAGAGCATCGGCGCGTGGGCCTACGCACGCATCGGCGGGCCGATCAAGAGCGAGGAGGATCCGCTTGACCCCGCGCCCGCGCGCGAGATGCGCACGACCCTGGACGCGATCCGTCATGTCGAGCAGGCGGTCCTGGGTGCGCGGTGGACTGAGGGGATCGTGCTGCGCTACGGCGCGTTCTACGGGCCGGGCACCTCGCTGGCGCCTGGCGCGGAGCAGGTCGAGCTGGTCCGCAAGGGCAAGTTCCCGCTGGTCGGCGACGCCGGCGGCGTGTGGTCGTTCATCCACATCGCCGACGCCGCCGACGCGACCGTGGCGGCAGTCGAGCACGGAAGCCGCGGCGTCTACAACGTCGTCGACGACGACCCCGCCCCCGTCGCCGAGTGGCTGCCGGCGCTGGCACAGGAGCTCGGCGCCAAGAGGCCCATGCGTGTGCCGCAGTTCGTCGGGCGGCTGTTCGCCGGTGAAGTCGGCGTCGTGATGATGACCGACACTCGTGGCGCGTCGAACGCCAAGGCCAAGCGCGAGCTCGAGTGGCGCCCGGCGCACTCGAGCTGGCGTGGGGGGTTCGCCGCAGCATGATCGACCGCGTCTGACTGCTCGACGAGCTGCGGCCGGTGCTGCGCGCTGGTCCGGCTCTCGAGCAGCAGGTGCGCAGTCAGCTCGTATCGAACGTTCTCCCTTCCTGTGCGACTGTTGTGGTCTCGAGAAGCCGTTCGAACGGCAGTTGCGCTTGCTGCGCGAGCTCGCAGACCGCCTCTCGCGTGCCCTCGAACTGGCAGAGCACGACCTCGTCGGTACGGATCAGGAATGAACCCAGATAGCGAACGCGGCTGCTGCCCTCGGCACACGCTCGTAGACGCGCGTCGAGGTCGCGCACGTCCTCCTCATGCACGTCCGGCCAGAAGCACTCTGCAACGAAGCTTCGGGAATCCGCGTCCATTGCGATCGAAAACTAGGCGTGGAGCCGCGCCAATGAAAGCGGGAGTTCCCTACGAAATTGCGCCGGCCCTCTCGTCGAGTGCTCGGCCGAGCTGAGCGCGCGACGAGATGTCGAGCTTTCGATACACGCGGGCGAGGTTCGCCTCCACGGTCTTGCGCGAGACGAACGCCTGCGCTGCGATCTCGGGGTTCGTCATACCGGCCGCCGCGAGCTGTGCAATCCGCAGCTCCGTCGGGCTGAGCGCCTCAGGCGCCCGCCGGACCGCGACACGTTTGAGCTCTTCGTCGATGCGGTGCGCCCAGGGATCGGCGCCGAGGCGTCGGAAGATCGCTTGCGCCTCTTCCAGAGCCGCGCGTGAGTCGCGCTTCCGCTTCAGGCGCCGGAGCACTTGGCCGTGGACGAGCAGCGTTCGCGCGCGTTCGAACGGCATCGGGCAGCGCTCGTGATCGGAAAGTGACCGTTCGAGCGCCGCGGCGGCGGCATCGAGCTCGCCGCGTGCAGCGGAGAGCAGGCCGCGGCAGCGCGCCGAAACCGCCAGGCTCCACGGGATCCCGGAGTCCGCTGCGTGGTCTTCGAAGCGGCGGAGCCAGTGCTCCGCCTGCACGACGGCCCCGGCGCCGAGGGCGGCCTCGATCGCGTCGCCGTCGACGCGCCAGATCGCGGGCTCGCGGAAGTCGACACGATCGAGGTCGTCCAACGCAGCCGCGAGATGCCGGTAGGCGGCGTTCGCGTCTCCGGCCGCGAGCTCGGCGAGCCCGAGACACCGGCTCCAGACCGCCGCGATCACGGGCTCTTCCGGGCGGGGACCGGCGATGGAGCGGACGGAGTCGAGTCGACCCGCGTAGGCGTCGAGGTACGCAAGCCACGGTGCGATCCCGGCCGGTTCGACTCCCTGCTGGGCGAACGCGTCGCCCATGCGTTCCGTCGCAACGGCGGCGTGCTCCCATTCCCCGAGCCACGTCTCCACGATCACGCGGTTGAGGAGGATGTTCCCGAGCGACGATTCGTCGCCCTCGTCGCGGGCCTGCCTTTCGACCTGGTCGAGCTGAGCTCGAGCCGCTTCGAGCTCGTCGACATACCGGAGCCACTGTGCGAGCTTGAACGCGACGCGGTTGTCGACCGCCGCGGGCGGAGCCGACGACTCGAGCTCGAGCGCACGGTCTGCGGCGCTGCGGTCGAACCCCTCGCCGAGGAAGAGCCGCGCGCGGACGCCGACGCTGAGCGCGGCCGCGAACAGCGCGGGGTCCGCGTCACCTACCCCGTCGAGTAGCTCGACCGCGGTCTGGGCGGCCGCGGCCGCCTTCGGCAAATCGACGGTGCCCGCATAGCCGGCGATCTGCGTCTGGCACCGGGCGCGCAGCAACGGGTCGTCGCTTGCGGCAAGTGCTTCCTCGGATACCGCGACTGCGGCCGATTCACCGCTTCGCCAGTATTCGATTTCGGCGAGCGTCAACAGCGCGCGAGCTCGGAGCTCACCCGGCTCCAGCACCTCTCGCAGCTCCTCGAGCAGCGCGCGGCTTCCGTGAAAGTCGCTGGCGAGGAACAGATGTTCCGCAAGCGCGAGCTGAAGCCCCTGCGCCGCCGGGCTTTTCGGGTCGACGAGACGAAGCGCGAGCTCTGTCAGCTCAGCCGCCGCGCTCGGCGCGCCGCGCCGCCGCGCACCTTCGGCGGCAGCCTGCAACTCCGCGGCGACCGTTTCGTCCAGGCCGTCGCAGCCGAGCGCGAGGTGACGCACGCGTTCTTCCTCGTCGGACACGACACCGGCCAGAGCGCGGTGCGTCGCTCGACGTCGAGACAGCGCCGCAGCGCCATACACCGCCGAGGCGAACAGCGGATGGACGAAACGAATCCGGCCGTCCGCGTCGATTCGCACCAGCCCTAATTCCTCCGCCGGCGCGAGGTCGTGTGCATCGACGACGCGAGTGTCCGGTGCCGCGAGCGCGGCGGCGCGAAGGAGCGCAGCGCGCGTCGCTTCGGGAAGCGCGCGGACACGCGTGCGAACGAGCTCGTCGAGGCCGGCCGGCACGGGCAGCTGCCGCGCGTCCGCGTCGCCCTGCGAGCCGATCAGTCGTGCGATCTCGATTGCGTACAGGGGATTGCCGCCCGACGCCTGCGCGATGCGCACGAGCAGCGGTCGCGAGAACGTTCGTCCCAGCTGGTCGGCAAGAACTCGGTGAAGCGCGGCGACGGAGAGAGGGCCGATCTCGAGCCGCTCCACGCGCAGCTCTCGCTCCAGCCTCGCGATCAGCGCTCGCTCCGAAGCCTGCGTGCGCGCGGCCACGAGTGCGCGGACAGGCTCGACGGTGAGACGCCGCAGAGCGAACTCGACCGCCGCCGCGGAAGGGTCGTCGAGCCACTGCAGATCGTCGACGGCCAGCACTACCGGCGCGTCGGCGGCAAGCTCGCGGAGCAACGAGAGCAATGCCGTGCCGACGAGGCGCGGTTCAGGCGTGCGCCGCGACGTTGCGCGAAGCAACGCCGCGTCGAGCCCCGTGCGCTGCGGCGGCGGCAAACTCGAGAAGAGCTCCTCTGGCACGGTCGAGAGCAGATCGGCGAGCCCGGCAAACGACAGCTTCGCCTCGGGCTCCGCGGGCCGTGCGACGAGAACGGTGGCGCGCTCGTCCCGGGCGAGCGCGACGGCCGCCTCCCACACGGTCGTCTTGCCGATCCCGGGCTCACCGATGAACGCAAGCGCACGACTCTCGCTCGACGCAAGGAATTCGGTTACAGCCTTCAGCTCGGACTCGCGTCCGACGACACTCGACATTGCCTGAGGTATGACGCTCCGGGGAACCGGCGTCAAGATCGCAGGGGCCGCTGTCGCCACCCCGGCGGCCGCTGTGCGAGTTGGACACATGAATACGTAGGGTTTTCACCTCTTTCCGTACGAACGCGATGACCTTACGGTCGATGTGTGGAGACGCTCGCTACACCACCTACTGAGAGAGGAATCATCGATGCGTAGAACGCTCTTCGGCGCATTGGTCGCCGCCGCACTGGTCGCGCCCGCCGCTGTCGCCCGTCCAGCCTTCACGGGCAACGTCTGCAGCCTGCTGAACGCAAGGCAGGTCGCCGCCGTGCACGTCCCCTCGAAATGCATCCACAACACGTCCACCGGCAGCGCTTCCACGTTGTACTCCGGCTCGTGGGGAACCGCGACCGGGCCACATCTGAGCATCACCGTCAACTCGTTTCAGAGCACGACGAGCTCTGCCTTCCAGCTGTCGAAGAAGTACCTGAGGCAGATTCCGAACGCGAAGAGCGTGAGCGGAATCGGGAGCGACGCCTGGGCGTCGAGGCAAGGAAACGAAACCATGATCAACTTCGTCGTCGGCCACAGCACCTGCCAACTCGGCCTGATCGGGACCAAACCGCCGACGACGCTCACGCCTGCCATCACACTCGCGAAAGCGATCGCCGCAAAGCTATGAGCCGGTGCCGGGAGTCACACCGAGCTTGCGGGAGCGCCGGCGTGCCCGTGCCGGCACCCGCTCGCGATCCCTGCGCGAGGCAGCGATTGCGGCCTGCCGCGCGATCGCCGCCCGTCTGCGCTCGGACGCCGTCTTTCTCCTCGGTGGTGAGGGTGAGCTCGGCGCTTCTGAGCATGACGACGCGGTCGCAGGCGCGGCCCGCTGAACCGCGGCCACTCCGACCATCACCGGCGGCCGCTGCCCTTCGAGTTTGCCTTTGACTTGCTCGCCGACATTGCCGCTCCCTTCGGGGCGCCGCTGCTGACGATGACGATCGTCATCGGTAACGGCGAGACGATAGCAGAATGCGATGACGATCGTCATCGCGTGCAGCTACCATCACGCCGTGCAGCAGAAGAGCGACGACAGCCGGGTAAGCACAGATCGGCGACGCTCACCGGCCCGCGCACGCATGGTGGAGAGCGCCGCGATGCTCATCCGGGAGCGCGGCATCCATGGGGTCGGGCTCCGCGAGGTCGTCGCTCACTCCGGCGGGCCACGAGGCTCGCTCGGGCGCTTCTTCCCGGGCGGAAAGACGCAACTCATGACGGAAGCGCTCGATTTCGCTCTCGCCGATGTCTTCGTCGAGCTCGAGCGGACGCTCAGCGAAGCGGAGACCTTCCCCGAGGCCATCGGCGAGATCGTGGCGCCGTGGCGGTACCTGCTCGTGGAGCACGATTACGCCCTGGGCTGTCCACTGGCCGCGACCGTCGTCGACGCTATCGCGGCGAACCCCGACCTTCGCGACCACGTCAGCGAACTGCTCACCCGTTATCAAGCCACAGTCGCCAGCGTCTACGTCAAGTTCGGCGACGCACCTGCGCAAGCGGCTGAACAGTCGATGGTGCTGTTTGCTGCGCTTGAGGGTGCCCTCATCCTCGCCCGCGCCCGCCGCGATACCGATCCGATCGACACAGTCGAGCGCCACTTCGCGGCTCGATCCCCAAACCCGCGCACGCGCCGGACATAGAGCGACCGGCGCTCGTCCTGGCTCACGGCCCCTCGACAAACCGATGTATGCCAGGCACCGTAGTGTCCCCTGGATGCTCGGGCGCGAAGCAACGCTGCGGGCGCGCCGGAGCGTGCTGGCCAATCGGAGCAACCAGTTCGGCCCGGTCGCAGGTCTCGTCGGCACGCTCTTGCTCCTGGACGTGCTTGCGCGGACGGTCGGGCTCGGCGCCGCCGGCTGGCTCGTCGGTCTCGCCAGTGGGCTGACGCTGAACGTGGCGCTGGCGCGTGCGCTCTGGCGCGATCCGTCAACGCGGCTCGGCCCGGCGGGCTGGGTGACCCTGACCCGCGCGACGCTCGCGGTGGGCGTCGCCGCTCTGACAGCGGCGTCGTTCGAGCGCGAAGTGGCCGTGGCGACTCTGGTGACGCTCGCGTCCGTCGCGCTCGCGCTCGACTTCGTCGACGGCTGGCTCGCGCGGCGCACGGGGACGGAGTCGGCGCTGGGGGCGAAGCTGGACGGCGAGGTCGACGCGTACCTCATCCTCGCGCTCAGCATCGAGGTCGCCCCCTCGGCCGGCGCCTGGGTGCTCGTGATCGGTCTCGCTCGCTACGCGTTCTTCGCGGCGGGATGGATGCTCCCATGGATGCGCGCGCCGCTGCCGCGGCGTGACTGGCGCAAGACGGTGACAGCGTCGCAGGGAGTCGCGCTGGTGATTGCGGCTTCGGGGGTTCTGTCGTCGGACGCGAGCCGCATCCTGCTCGCTGCAGCCCTCGCCATGCTCGTCGAGTCTTTCGGCCGCGATGTCTGGTGGCTGTGGCGGCACCGTTCTGCTGCTCGTGCGCCGGTTACCGACGTCGACGACCGCCATCCAGCGGTAACGGCCGCGCTCACGCTCGGTGCCTTGCTGGTCGTCTGGGCCGCTCTGGTGGCTCCGATCCAGCCGTGGCGTCTCACACCCGGTTCCTTCGTGCGGCTCCCACTCGAAGGACTTGTCGCTCGTCGGCCTGGCAGTCGCCCTGCCGACCCGCGCTCGGCGCCTGGTGCCCTGGTTGATCGGCCCGCTGCTCGGCGCGCTCGTGCTGGTGAAGGTCTTCGACCTGGGCTTCTTCATCGCCTTCGACCGGCCGTTCAACCCGGTCGAGGACTGGAGCTATCTCTCGATCGGCGTCGGGACCGTGCGCGTGACGTTCGGCGGCCGGGACGCCGATCTGGCGGTCGCTGTCGCCGTCGTTCTCGGCCTCATAGCGGTCGTCGTACCGACGTTGGCCGTCGGCCGGCTGACCCAGGTCGCGGCTCGTCACAGGAGGCCCGCGCTGGGGACGATCGTCGTGCTCGCCGCTGTCTGGGTGCTCTGCCGGGCGTTCGGCGCAGACGTTTCCGGCGCCCGAATCGCGTCGGTGAGCGCGGCGCGGCTCGCCGTCAACGAGGTACATGCCGTGCGCGCCGACCTGCGTGACCAAGCGCGCTTCCAGGCGCGGATCGACCAAAAGGATCCCTTCCTCAACATCCCGTCCGGCCGGCTCCTCGAGGGATTGCGCGGCAAGGACGTCTTGCTCGTGTTCGTCGAGAGCTACGGGCAGATGGCGGTCCAGGGAACGTCCTTCTCGCCAGGCATCGACGAGGTCGTCGAGGCCGGTACCCAGCAGCTCCAGGCGAAAGGTTTCTCATCGCGCAGCGGTTGGCTCGTCTCGTCGACCTTCGGCGGAGGCAGTTGGCTCGCGCACTCCACGCTGCAGTCGGGACTCTGGGTCAACAGCCCCGGCCGCTATTCCGCGCTGATCGACAGCCAACGTCTCACGCTCGCCGCCGCGTTCCGGCGCGGCGGGTGGAGCACCGTCGCCGACGTGCCCGCGACCCACGGTGCCTGGCCGGAGGGGAACTCCTTCTACCGTTACGAGAGGATCTGGGACCGCGACAACCTCGGGTATCGCGGCCCGAAATACGGCTTCTCCCCGATGCCCGACCAGTTCGTCCTCCAGGCGCTGCAGAACCTCGAGCTGGCGAAGCAAAATCGCCGACCCGTCTACTCCGAGATCGATCTCACGTCGAGCCACGAGCCCTGGACGCGCATCCCGCCGCTTACCTCCTGGAATCGGCTCGGGAATGGATCGATCTTCAATCGCCTACCTATCGACCGGGCCGGCCTGGGCGACGCCCAGCAGGGATATGCGCGGTCGACTCAGTACGCCCTGCGCGCTCTCTATTCGTTCGTCGAGCGTTACGGGAACAAGAACACCGTGCTCATCGTGCTGGGTGACCACCAACCGTCAAGGGTGATCGGCGGGCACCCGGGCACGAGGTGCCGATCACGATCATCGCTCACGATCCGAACGTGATCAGCAGGCTCTCGAGCTGGGATTGGACACCCGGGATGCTGCCCAGTTCGACGGCACCCGTCTGGCTCATGAGCGACTTCCGGAACCACTTCTTCAACGCGTTCGACCATTAATGGTGAGTCGCGTGACCCGGCAGCGAGGAATGCGGTCCCGAGAGAACAACTCGGCCCAGGAGAGATCGGTCAGCTCATCCCGCATCGCTGCGCGAATCGCCTCCCACGGGCGGCGCGCGATCCACTCGTCAATGGAGCCGAAGGGCCGCGCAACCGCAATTCCGATCTGCGCCAGCCACCGAGGCGCGTTGTCCGGAGCCTTGAGATCCAGCACGGCCAAGCGCCCACCGCGGGACAGGGCCGCTGCGCCGCGGGCGATGACGTCTCCGCATTCAGGCACCTGCGTCAGGGCGTAGGTGGACAGGATCGCGTCGACCTCGGTCGGGAAGTCGAACTCGGCCGCGTCGGCCTGGACGAGGCTGATATTGCTCCAGGCGTTGGCTTCTATCCGATGCTGGGCTTGGGTGAGCATCGCGTCGGTCAGGTCGACGCCGACGATCCTGCCGTCGGGCCCGATCACCTGCTCGATCAGCGAGAAGTTCAGTCCAGTGCCGCAGGCGATGTCGACGACGCTGTCACCCGGGCGAAGACCGAGTGCTTGTACGGCCCGGAGCCGCTGGGCCCGCTGGGGGTAACCGGGCACCGGGTAGAGCCGGGAGGTGATGTCGTAGCGCTTCGCCTTCTTGCGGTACGTCTCGATCAGGCGCGCTTGCGCGTCGATCTGGCTCACGGTGCGGAATCCGAGCCGTCCGGTGTGTCGGCCTCGACCGCAGCCTTGATCGCCGCCATTTCGATATCCATGACGCGCCGGATCCTGCCGTTGAGAACGCCGCCGGGGATCGCGCGCATGAGGTTCTTGAGGTCGACCTCGACCCACATCATGGCGTCGGTCTGCCGGTCGTCAATCGGCTCGAGCTCCATGCCCCAGCGCGCCGCGGAAGTGCCCATCGGCCCGGCGAACGCCAAGCGGCGGGGCGCCTCGACCGCGGTCACGTTCTGAGCCCGGTGGCGGGACGACCCGAATGGCCCCTTCGCCCGCTGCTCCACCCGCGAGCCAGGCTGAAGCGGACCGCCATTGGCAACCCAGCATTCGCGAACCGTCGGCGCCCACTCCTGCCAGCGTCCGACGTCGCAGACGTATGCCCACACTTCAGGAACTGTGCCGGCGATTGTTAGGCGGCTCTCGGATCTGATCGACATCACGTTCCATCTACGGCCGAGCCGCCACCCCGGATTCGCTCACGCATCTGCGGCTCGCTCCGGCCGGAAGACGTCCCGCCTCCGTGACCGAGTTTTCGAGACACGGCGGCGAGGAAGCCAACCGACAATGAGCACGACCGCGCCAGGCAGGCTCGCGGCGAGCACCATCACGCCGTACGCGACGGCGGTCGCGGCGCCACGACCCGCACCGAGTCCCGCGGCAGCGAACATCCATGCGGTCACTCCCTCGCGCGGTCCCCAGCCGCCGATGCTCGGCAGCACCATGGCCAGCGTCGCGAGCACGGCGAGCGGCAGAAGGCGGGAGACAGGCGCGTCGACGCCGGCCGCCCGCGCGGCGACGAGGAACGTGGCCGCGTGGCCGATGAACACCAGAACCGACGCGAGGACGACCGCGGGCAGCGCCTTTCGCCGCAGCACTCCGTTGCGGATGTCGGCCAGCAAGGCGTTCCATATCCGCGTCCACCCGGAACGCCTGCCTGTCACTCTCCCTCGGCCCACGAGAACGACCGCGAGGACGACCGCGACCGCCGCAACCACAACGAAGGGCATGGACGAGCGCACAGGCGACGGCAAGACCAGCAGGACGGAGATCGCGAGCGCGATCTGCACGACCTGGCCGGCGGCGCGCTCCCATACGACGGCCCTCAGGCCGCCGCTGACGTCTTGCACCTCGCGGCCGTGACTGACGCCGCGATGGACGTCGCCGGCGACACCGGTCGGGAGCATGAGGTTGAGGAACACCGCCCGGTAGTAGGCAGCGACGGCGGTCGGCAGGGAGAGGCGGAGGCCGAGGCCGCGGGAGACGATCGTCCATCGCCATGCAGAGCAGAGAGTGGTGAGGAAGAAGATGGCCGCCACGGCCAGAAGAGCACGGCCGTCGACCGCGTGGAGGCCGGCACGAAACGGACCGGTGCCGAGACGCCAAATCACGATCGCGAGGACCCCGACCGCGGCCACTGGGCTGCCCCACCGACGGACGCTTCTCACTGGAGCACCAAGAGGTCGGCGGCGTACTTGACCGGTCGCGGAAAGTCCCCTTCCTGGAACGGCGACCAGCACACGAGCAGGCGAGCAGGCTCGCGCAAGCCAGAACGCCCGCGCGACTCCGTTCGCGAGGCCCGGGCGGCCGTCGTGTTGGCGCGACTCTCCCATGACGTGTTGTGGCGAAGTACGCGGGTCGTCCGCAGGCGGATTGATGGCCGGGCAACCCACCAGCGCTTCTCCGTGACCTTCGGCGGCTTGAGTATGACTCAGCACGGAGAGAGACCGTTCGGTCAGGCCCGAGCCGTGGCCGGACGAGGTGGCGGCCGAGGAACAGGCTCCTTGTCGTATGTTTCCCCCTTCCGAACTCCCACATAGTGAGGTGCCTTGATGCAGCGAATGGTTCGTCTCCTTGTCACCGCGGTGGCCTTGGGGGCCGCCGTGCTGACCGCTACAGCCGGCGGGGCCAGTGCGGACCCCTCGCCGTCGGCAAGTCTTTGCCCGGATGCCGTCACCGCGACGTTCGGACCTAACGTCTGTGTCTTCACTCCGAGCATGTCGCAGGCTGACATCCAGGCCGCGGTCAACGCGATCTACACCCAGCAGGTCGACAACGAGATGGGCACCGCGCGCTATGCGCTGCTTTTCGAGCCGGGTACCTACGGGTCACAGAACAACCCGCTGGACATCCCGGCCGGTTATTACACCGAGGTCGACGGCCTGGGCCAGGACCCGTCGGCCGTCGTCATCAACGGTGGCGTGACCGCCATCGGCAAGAACGGCAGCGGTGCGTTGGACACCTTCTGGCGTTCCGTCTCGAACTTGACCATCCATGTCGTCGCGACTGCGGACGCCTGCCACACCAGCAACGAGATGTGGGCGGTATCGCAGGCGGCCCCAATGCGCCGGGTCGATGTCAAGGACTTCACTACGTTCATGCCCTACTGCGAGAACCCGAACTTCGCGAGCGGCGGCTTCGTGTCCGATTCGCGGCTGGAGGGCGGTGCGCTCAACGGGTCGCAGCAGCAGTTCTATGTCCGCAACAGTGACCTGGGTACCGGCTGGTCCAACTACGTGTGGAACCAGGTCTTCTCTGGCGACGTCGCCGCGCCCGCGCAGGATTTCGGCAACGGGCACGCCTACACGACGCTCGCGCAGACGCCGGTGAGCAAGGAGAGGCCCTACCTGTACGTCGACGGCTCGGGCGCCTGGAACGTGTTCGTGCCGTCAACCCAGACCAACTCGGTGGGCCCCACGTGGGCGAGCGGGCACACGGCCGGCACCTCGATCCCCTTGTCGCAGTTCTTCGTCGCCACGCCGTCCGACTCGGTCAGCTCCATCAACAACGCGCTCTCCCGGGGGCGCAACCTGCTGCTCACGCCCGGCGTCTACAACGTGGACTCGCCGATCAAGGTCAAGCGGGCTGACACGGTGGTAGCGGGCCTCGGCATGGCCACCTTGACAGCGAGCAACGGCAACTCGGTCCTGACCACCGCTGACGTGACCGGCATCGACATCTCCGGTCTCATCGTCGATGCCGGACCGGTCAACTCGCCGGTGCTCGTGCAGATCGGCTCGAAGAATGGCAACAACGGCGTGCCGCACAATCGGGCGTCCGACCCGACGGCACTGCAGGACGTGTTCTTCCGAGTCGGCGGACCGCACATCGGTAAGGCGACCGTCGCCCTCGAGGTCAACAGGGACAACACAATCCTTGACGACCTGTGGATCTGGCGTGCCGACCACGGCGTCGCCGGGTCGGTCGGCTGGACCGTCAACACCGCTGACACCGGCCTCGTGGTGAACGGCGACCATGTCACCGCGACAGGGCTGTTCGTCGAGCACTTCCAGAAGTACAACGTCATCTGGAACGGCAACGGCGGCGAGGTCGTCTTCTTCCAGAACGAACTGCCCTATGACCCACCGACCCAGGCCGACTACGAGCATGACGGCGTGCTCGGCTACGCGGCCTTCAAGGTGGCCGACAGCGTGCAATCGTTCCAGGGTTACGGCATGGGCAGCTACATCTTCACCAACGTGAACCCGGACATCCACGTGTCGCATGCCTTTGAGGTACCGCGCACGCCGGGCGTCCAGATGCACGACCTGCTCACGATCAACCTCAGCGGTCCCGGCACCATCGACCACGTCATCAACGACACCGGCGGTCCTGTGAGCTCCGCCAACCCCGACGTGGCCAGCCAAGTCGTCAGCTACCCGTGACGTAGACCTAACGAACAGGTGATCAGCGCCTCCATGCCCGATCAGCGGGCATGGAGGCGCTGCGCGTCGAGGGAGCAGGCCCGATCTTGCTGGTCTGCGGGTTAGTGAACGGTGATCGTCACGGTCGCGGTCTTGAGCACGGCGGGCAGCTTGCTGGTGTCGACCTCGAGGACCTCGCCGCTGTCTTCTTGGTTGGTGGCCGGCAGCACCTTCTGGTGCACAGCCCAGGAACCATCGGCCTCGGTGCACGGTGCGGCGTCGCCGCAGTTGCCGATGTAGTCGATGCCGAAGTCGTCATCGTTGGACAGGTACAGCGTTTGGCCGGCGTCGGTGGTGGCGACGCCCTCGACCTTGTCGTGGCCGAAGAAGGCGCCGGTTGGGTCGAGTTGGCTCAGCAGCGTGCCGATCTGCGGGTACGGCTGCTCCTGCGCCACGTTCAGGCCCGCATTGGTCAGCGCGGCCAGCGCTGCGTTGGTGGTCGATGAAAAACGGACACCGGTCTCCGTTCGTGCAATCGTCGAGGCAGCAAGGAGAGACGGCATCCGCACACGGCCGGCACGAGGCTAGTGCGGGTCCATGAAGGGGTGTGACGACCGGATGGCGAATCCGTGACGATTTGGCTAGCGAATTCGTAGTGACAACGCTTGCAACGTCCCCAAGCCGCACAGGGGGCATCCATTGCCGTCGCGCGGGACATCGTGAGCACCCGATGAGTGTCTTGCGCTCACCCCGCACGGCCGAGGCGCTCACGCGTCAAGACGACTGGGGCATCGGCTACAAGCTCCGGCCGTGCGGGGTGGTGGAGGGGGCCCCCAAGGAGGGGGCCCCCAAGGGCCCCCTCCACGGTTCGAGCTAGCAGAACGTCGCGACGATCTTCCCTGTTCCGTGCGTAGACGGAGTGGGCGTGTAGCCCGGGTCTGTCTTCACGACGACGATGTGGATCGAGTTGCCGGTGATCGTGCTGCCCTTCTTGTTGACGGAGCTCGCCACCACGACGCCCATGTACGACGGGACGCTGCTCGGCGGCGGCGGGCTGTTGCCGGCTGCCGTCGTCCAGGCGCTGCCGCACGCCGAGGGCGGCGTCGTCGTCGGCAGGGTGATCGCGCCGTCGAAGCCCTTGTACGACGACGGTGCGACACCGCCGGTCAGGACGTTGAGGCTCGCCCACGTGTCGGCCCACCAAGTCACCGTGGCGCTGCCGGCCGTCGCCGCCGTCGTGTTCCCGAGCGTGAACGCACCGCGGCTCGGGAAGGCGAAGACGATCGCCGTCTTCGAGTCGCTCGACGCCTGGTAGAACGCGTCGCCGCCGAAGGAGGCGCCGACGGTTTCGGGGCCGAGGGGCACGGTGACGGACGGGATCGAGCACGTGACCGTGCCCGTCGACGTCGTCGTGGCCATGCACGTCTGGCTGCCGATCGACAGTGTCACGGGCTCGGCTGGGTTGGGTGCGGCCGACCCGCTGTCCCCGTCGTTGTCGTTCGCACCGTCCTCGACGAGGTTGGCCGTGAGCGTCGCTCCGCCCGAGCTCGCGAGAATCACGAGCGGCCCCGTGTATGCCATCGTCGTCTCTTCGGGAGTGATCGTGAACGACGTGGAGTCGCTGCTCGCGACGTAGTCGGTGTCACCCGCGAACGAGGCGGCCATGGTCTTCGTGCCGGGCTGCGTGGGCGTGATCGAGCACGACGCCACGCCCGCGAGGCTCGTCAGGGCGTGGCAGGTATCCCCAATGCCGAGCGTGAACGTGACCGTCTTCATGGCGATCGGCGCTCCCCCGTCCGGGTCAGTGAGCGTCGCCGACGCCGTCAGTGAGTCGTGATAATCCGACGTCGTCGCGCCGGTGTAGACGAGCTTGCTCTCCTCCTGTGTGACAGTGAAGCCTGTACTCGACATCGAGGCCTTGTACTCCGGCTCCGAGCCCGCGAATGACACGACGACCGAGTAGCCACCCGGATCGTCCAGCGGAGTCACCGAGCAGCTCGCGCCGCCGTTCGAGTCGGTCGTGGCGGAGCAGCTCTCCGCGCCGAGGGTGAAGGTGAGCGTCTTGCCGGCGAGCGGGTCACCGTGTGTGAACGACGTCGGGCTGCCGTCGTCGACGAGCGTCGCCGACAGCGTCGCCGGGTCGTTGTAGTCGGCACTCGTGGCGCCGGTGTAGGTGATCTTCGTCGGGATGTGCTCGACGAGGAAGTCCACCGTCTGCGATCCGCCCACGTATGCGGCATCGCCCGCATACGCGGCGATCGCCTTGTAGTGGCCGGGGTCGTCGCCGATAATGACGCTGCACGACGCGTGCCCGCCGGAGTCGACGGTCGCGTCGCAGAAAGAGCCTCCAGCCGCGAGCGAGACCTTGAGCGTACCGAGGGCCTCCGTCGCGAGCACCGTCGCTGCGCCCTTGTCCAACAGCGTCGCGGACAGCGTGACCGTGTCGCCCTTCTCAACCTGTGTTGGGCCCGTGTAGGTGATGTCGATCGGATTGTTGGCGAGCTTGTTGAAGTCCGCCGACCCCCAGCCGGTCGCCTCGTCCCAGCCGGTCGTCGCCGCGAAGCCGTTCGTCCCGGTCGTCACGTCGTGGAAGTCACGCGCGTACGTCGTCGGGTCGTTGGCAAGCGCGTAGATCAAGGGTGCGTCGAACCCGACTCCCGGTCTGCCGTTCGCGGCGTTGTGGTTGTTCCAGACGACGGTCGATGCCGCCCAGACAGGGGCGGCGAGGCTCGTGCCGCCGAAGCAGCAGTGGCCGGTTCCGCCGAAGAAGATGAACGTGCCTGGCCCGCAGTTGGAGCCGTCGGTGCAGAAGCCCGTGATTGCGGAGACGTCCGGCTCCGCGCGGCCGGTGCATGCCGACTGTGGCGGGCCCCATTTCTGCGGCGTGCCGATGCCCGTCTGCCACGAGGGGCGCGGTTCACTGTCGAGGCAGCCCCCGCCGTTGTTGACGGCGCTCTCGGAGTTGTACGTGTCGCCGGGCGTCGTGATGTTCAGCGCCGTTCCGCCGACGGCGACGACGTACTGACTCTCCGCCGGGTACGAGCAGCCGCTCGAGGCGCCCGCGTCAGCGCTCGAGAAGTAGAAGGTCTTGCCGGTGGCGGCTCCGTGCTGGAGCGAGGTCTCCATGTTCGAGTCGACCGAGCAGGGGTTCGACTGTGCTCCCCAGCTGTTCGAGATGACGGAGATGCTCGAGTTCGCCGCGGCGTTCAGGACGTCTTCGAGCGTCGAGAACGAGGAGTCGGACCCTTGCCAGTACGTCTCGTGAATCCCCGGCGCGACGAGATGTGCATTCTGTGTGTCGAGCGCCACTTCGCCGTCGGTGTCGCTCTCGGTTGTCGTGCCGTCCACGGTGATGAAGTTGAGCCCGTCGTCACCGGACTGGCCGATCGTCAGCGCAGTCGTCCCGGTGGCGTTCGCGTAGCTCGTGAAGTCGCTCTGCGGCAGCGGCTCCCCCCACAAGGTGAAGCCGAGTGTCTGGCCCTTGCCGTCGCCGGCCGCGTCGTAGACGTTCTTCAAGTCGGTGCCGTCGAGGCTGCAGTTCGTGCTCGGCGGTGTCACGCACGTCACGTTGGGCTTGAAGAGGTCGTAGTTCGACAGGCCGCTGATCCAGTTGACGTCCAGGCGGTCCGGGGCCACGGGATCGCGGTCGTTCGAGTGGAACGACCTTCCGTTCGCCGTGTAGTCGTTGATCGCAACGCCGAAGGCGTTTTCCAGCTTGTTCACCTTCGCCTGTACGTGAATCAGCAGGTTGTCCGGCGACACGCCTGTGACGTTGAGCCCTTGGTCCTTGAGCCACGCTGTCGCGGCCTGCACCTGTGCGTTCGTCGGTGCGTAGGTCGCCATGTACTGCGCGTTCGTCAGATAGTGCCCGTACTGTGGAGTTCCCGGCGTCGAGGCTGCACGAATGAGAGCATCGAGCGCACCGGAGTCGCGAGGAGCAAGTCCGACGTTGACGTTGAAGGTCGCATTTCCGTTGTGTCTGCCGTGATTTTGCGCCTTGCCCTGCGCAACGAAGAACGGGGTGTCGCGGACGATCGGCTTGTCAGCCGATCGAGCGACGGAGGATTGCGCAGCTGTGAGGCCGATCGCGGCCGGCACTGCGATTGCGAGCGCTGCGAAAGCCGCCCGGCGACGAGGTGCCCTCATGCGTCGTCACTTCCCTTCCGCTGTGGAGCAGATGTGAGCCGACGATCCGCAGGAGCAGGACGAGCGCGAGCGCAAGGCACCCCACTCTCCCCACGTCGGGGCCGCGGGTATACGCGGCTGCTGGAGACGCTAGAACTCTCGCGGTAGCGTTGTCAAGCTCAGCGGTTCGGAAAACCGGGCACGACGTTTGCGACCCTTCGCCAGCGGTTGATCTCGCAGCCGCCCTGCACCCGCAAATGCGCATACACGGGTGAACCGCGCAGTCGCCCTGTCACAATCGCTTCCTCGGGTCCCATCGCGAGGTCGGTGCAGAAGGTGCCGCGCGGCGTCGGCGCGAACGGATGGGCGAGGTTCGCAAGCGTCCGGCAGGCAAGCGCGAGATGCGGGACGGTCCCTGACGCCGGATTGCAGCGCAGCCGGTAACGCGTAACATCGGGCTGCGACATTCCCCTCGGATAGAAGGCAATGGCAAGTGCCGTCGCCGGCGGCGACGCAGCCTGAGCCGCGCCGGTTCCGAGCAACACCGCCGTGGTGAGCGCTGCCGCCATCCTCATCGTCGTCTTCAGCGAGGCTAGCAGTCGTTTCGTCAACCGCCACGCTCGGGATCCAGTCACGTTCGACTGTGCTGTTGACACCTCAACTTCGACAGGCGAGGCGATGGCGAACAAACAAGCTCGGCTGACGCTCGGAGGCTCAGGAAAGCCAGTGGGGCTCGAAGCTCCAGTCGGGGAAGTGCTCCTGGAGGATCGGGTATCGCGCTGTTCCCAGTCGCCTTGGTGAAGCAGGGTTGGCGCAAGGAGTTCGGCCTGGTCTGCCCAGCTTCGTCGAGTAGCCCCAACGGAGGCCGAAGCAAGCTTGCGAGCGTCGGGTGACCAGCGCATCCGGGCTCGCCGTCAGGAAGGAGTCGGCGACGAAGCGAACGTCGCTCTCGGTCGATGCCGGAGCATCGAAAAGGGTCGGGCATCGCCCGAATGACACGAACGGCACGCCGAGCGCTTGAAGCTGGGGCGGCACATCAACCCAGGTGTGATCTCCCGGCGGCGCCTTCTCGCTTCCGGGGACAAGTGAAGTACTGGAGCTCCGCTACCTGGATTCGCACTACCTGGATCCACCCCATTACCCCGCCGTAGCCTTCGAGTGGAGTCGACACGTCGACCTCGAGCACGGGGAGTCCCGTGGCGAGGCTCGACGGCCAAGGAAGCTCGAGCAGCCCGTATCCCCAGCGCTCTGGATCCTCGTTTCCTCGATACGTGACTGTTGCGCTTCCTTCGCGCCCGCGAAGGGAAAACGAATGCGTGGTCTCCATGAGCATGACCCTTCTGTCGAGAATCCGCTCGTGGCTCGAGCGACCGCCGCCAGACTAAACGTCTCGCCCGATGTTGGCTAGCCGGGCGCCGATGAGGGGCTGGCGATCCGAACGCGATGCGCTGACAAAGCCTCGCCCCACACCGATCGAGGGGACTCGACGGGATGCCGTCGGTGGAAACAGACTTGCGACGAGGAGAGTTGTTCAGAGCTGTTGTTCGAGCTCACCCTGGCGACGGCTTGAACGACACCCCCAGCATGACGCTCCGGGCACTTGCTCCGCGAAGCGGTTCATGAGACGCACTACTAGCTCGCACGGCGTGAGATGTCTGCGATACGCACTTGGATGAGTTTCTTGACGAGCGCCTTCGGTAGCGGCTGATCGATCGGGAAGTGCACGGAGCTCTTGGTTGTCGCGTAGCGGTCGAGCTGATTGGTGAGCTGCCCGATGACCGAGCCGCTGAACGGCAGGTAGCTGAGGTGATTCTTGAACGCGGCGAACCCGGCGACTGTCTTGCCGCCGACGCGAAAGGCCGGAACGCCATAGGAGATCACTTCCTCCGCTTCCGGGACGATCTCGAGAATCGTCTTCCGCAAGCTCTCGAGCGTGCGGCGCTTCGACGGCTCGAGGCCTCGTAGATACTCGTCGACTTCCTTTGCCGACACCGCCTCGAGTTTACGCCGCTCAGCAGCAGCACACGACCCTGAGAAGTGCGCTAGCCATTTCCTTGCCGGCATCTTGCCTCGAGCTAGGGTCGCTCTCCTAGCCTCGCCACGAGGAATTGTGGACAGGGTGCTTCATTGTGACTGCGGGTTTGAGGCCCGCGCCGCCGACGAGGACGAGTTCGTCGTCGAAGTCCAGCGTCATGCTTTGGAGGCGCACGGCATGACGCTCTCGCACGACGAGGCACTGCTGCTCGTCTTTCGCGCCGAGTTGGACGAACAAGCGCCACCCACGACTCCTCACGAGACGACAACCCGAACGAAAGAGGAGGAGCAATGAAGAAGCAGCTCGCAGTCCTCGGCAACAACAAGAGACGAGGCTCGCTACTCGCAGCCGCCGTCGCGCTTCTGGCGATCGTGGCGCTCTCTGTTGCCTACGTCTCTGGCGCGCATGCGACAACGCCCTCGGGCGTGTCGATCGTGCCGCTTGCGCCGGTTGGACAGTTCAACGAGCTCAACGAGCATGCCAAGACCGGCAAGTGGAAGGCAAAGATCAAGACGAAGGGCGTGTCCGATCTCCAGGTCAACGAGGTCACCATTCAGCCCGGCGGGACTCTCGGCTGGCACTACCACCCGGGGCCGAGCTTCGTCATCGTCAAGTCCGGGACCGCGACGTTCTACATGGGTGACGATCCCACCTGCACGCCGCACACGATCGCGACCGGGGGCACGCTCTTCGAGCCGGCCAACATGGTGCACATCGTCCGGAACGAAGGCAGTGTCCCGCTCGTGAACGTCGTCGTTCAGCTGATCCCGACCGGGGCTCCGAGACTGATCAGCGTGCCGAGCCCGGGCAATTGTCCGTTCTGAAGTCGACTCGACGGTTCGCGGCGCTGCTCATGACGGCCGCGTTTGCGTCAATGCCGGCGGCGGGTGCAGTTGTGCACGCGCCGCCGGCTTCTGCCCAGGCGACCGTCGCCGAACGCAGACCGGCGGCCGTCGACGTCGGGCCAGGAGCGGTTGCTGCAACCGTTGTCCGCCGCGGCTACACGTTGCGGATCGACGTCCATCCCAATCGTGTGGCTGCGCCGAGCTCGATCGCTCTCGAGCTCACTCGCAACGGTCGTCATGTCCGCGCCGCCTCCGTCAGGCTCTCGATCGCAATGCTCGACATGCAGCAGATGTCGGAGCAGCAGTACGCGCTGACGGAGGCTCGGCCGGGGATCTATACGCGGAACGTGGCCGGGATGCCGATGGCCGGCCGCTGGGGACTCACCTTCACGGTGCACGCCAAAGGATCGCCGCCGCTCACGGCGCTCCTCGTCGACCACGTCGAGGGCTGAAACCGGAGGGTGGAGTGATTCACGCCGGTTCCGGCCGGGAACGTCACCGTCGACAGCCAACGACGGAGGTGGGACATCAGATGAGCAACATCGACGAGGCTAAAGGGCGGCTGAAGGAAGCCGCAGGGGACTTGACCGACGACGACGACCTGAAGCGTGAAGGGAAAGTCGACCGTGCCGAGGGAGCAGCAAAGGAGAAGGTCGACGAAGCGGCGGACAAGGTGAAGGACGCCGTCACCTCCGACGACTGAATCTTCCCGGGATGATCAGCGCCGGCCGGTGCGGCACCTGTGTGCCGCACCGGCTTCGGCCTGACGTTCGGGCTCGCAACGTCAACGTTCGGTAAAACCCGATTTTCGACCCTGTCTATCGGGCGTGGGGACGTGCATTCTGACGAGAGCGATGCTGCCGTTTGAGATGGGCGAACGCTCGGAGGAGGCACGTCACCCGAACGACCGTGAGGTCGTCGCCTCCCAGCTTCGAAGCTCAGTGCTCGCGATGAGCGAAGCCGAGCGCCGGGAGTTGCTCGGGGACATCGACAGGCAGCTTGCGGAGATCGACGCGCGCAAAGCCACGCTGTCGTCGGGAGACTGAAGCCCTTGCGCTACTTCCGTAACGGAAGCAGCGTCTCGGCAACCGCGAGAAGCGCGTCTTTCGGGTCGAAGCCCACGCCCGAGTCGATCAGTTCGTCGCCTCGGTAGACCCTGACCCACCAGGCGCCGGTCTCGGTCAACTCGCTCCAATCGAGGCGGTAGCCGTCTCGACGCAAGCGTGCCGTCTTCGCATTCTCGACTTCGGGCGGCTGGGCACGTGAGACATGTACGGACACTTGCGGCTTCTCGACGTTCGCGCTGAGACGGATCGCGCTGGCAATCGCCATTGCGTAGTTCCTCGTCTTCCCGCCACACACCGGGCAGATCGTGCCCTCGTCCACGGGGACACCAGGGTTCTTCGCGAGCACCGTGAAACACGTGCCGCAGCGGACGGTCGGGTAGGCCATCAGTGAACTCTAGTGTGACCACTCGCCATCGGTTTGGCGGGAATCGATCGAGCGGAATGCAAGCTGGGACGCAGGTGGCCCATGCCGGGCGGGGGAGGGCGAAACTGGAAATCGCCGCAGACCCAAGACGAACCACCTGCGAGCACCGACGCTACAACAATGACTCGCCGGTTTCCAGTGGCGCTCGGGTTTCGGGGCAAAGACCTTATCCCGAAATCCGTAGGATCCCGGCGTGAACAGCTGGGCACTGGCGACGCTGGCCGGAATCCTCGTCGCGTATGCCGGCCTGTCGCGCGCGCTTGACGGCACGCCGGTGTCCGCGCCGATCTTCTTTCTCTCGGCGGGCCTCGTCTTTGGCAACAAGGGGCTCGGTTGGATCGACCTCGGTCCCACAAGCGAGCAGGTACGAGTCCTCGCCGAGTTGACGCTCACGCTCGTGCTCTTCGCCGACGCAGCGCGAATCGATGTGACTGCGCTTCGCCGCGAGTACACGGTCCCGGCGCGGCTGCTCGGGATCGGACTGCCGTTGACGATTCTCGCCGGCTGGCTCCTCGGCATCGGGATGTTCGGCTCCTTCAGCCTCGCGGAGATCTTCCTGCTCGCGGTCATCCTGGCGCCCACGGATGCTGCGCTCGGACAAGCGGTCGTCAGCGATCCACGTCTGCCATCCCGCATCCGGCAGGGGCTGAACGTCGAATCGGGCCTGAACGACGGCATCTGCGTGCCCTTGCTCTTCATCGGGCTCGCGATCGTCGGCGCGCAGGCGGGCACCGAGAGCAGTCACGGTGCGTTTGTGCTCGTGGCCGAAGCGATTGGCTACGGAGTCCTCTTCGGCGCCATCGCCGGCGCCGTCGGAGCCTTGGCGGCGAACCTTGCGCAGCGGTACGCCTTGATGCGCCCCGGCTGGGCTCAGATCCTTCCGGCGGCGACGGCGGCTCTTGCCTACGGGCTCGCGGCACCGCTCGGTGGGAGCGGTTTCATCGCCGCGTTCGTCGCGGGCTTCCTGTTCGGCCTCCTGCATCGTCATACCGGAGGCGAAGCGACCTACCTGGTCGACGAGCTCGGCGGGCTCTCCAACAGCGTCACGTTCATCATCTTCGGAGCCGCCGTTGTGGGGCCGGTGCTCGCCGGTCTTACGTGGCGCGCCGCGCTCTACGGCGTTCTCAGCCTGACGATCGTGCGCATGGTGCCGGTGGCCGTGGCGCTGCTCGGCACGCACGCCAGGCGACAGACGGTCGCCTTTGTCGGCTGGTTCGGGCCTCGGGGGCTCGCCTCGATCGTGTTCACGATCATCGTGCTCGAGGACGGTGGGGTACGGAACTCCTCGACGATCGCGGTCGCTGTGGTGTTCACGATCGTCCTCTCGGTCTACGCGCACGGCTTGACGGCCGGGCCACTGACGGATCGGTACGCCGCCTGGTACCGCGAGCATCCGCACGATCGCAGGCCCCAGATGGAAAGCGTGCACGCACCGGCGCAACGCTTGCGCGGGCCTGTGGCGGTCGCAGCGGTCCCCAGTGACTCCGCTGCTCGTTCGCCCGAGTCAGGCGCGTGACGGCCTGCGGGTCATCCCGTTTGGGTGACGAACCTGCGTGAGAACGCACGCACACTTTGATCCACCGTGTGTCGCTGGCTCGCATATTCAGGCTCTCCGATCCTCCTCGAGACGTTGCTGTACACCCCCAAGAACTCGCTGATCGTGCAGAGCCTGCACTCGCAACTCGGAGCGGAGGAGACGAACGGCGACGGCTTCGGAGTCGGCTGGTATGGAGCGCAAGAGACACCGGCGGTCTTCCACAGCGTCGGCCCTGCGTGGAGCGACCGCAACCTGCGTGAGCTGTCGGTTCACATCGCCTCTGGGCTCGTCTTCGCGCATATCCGCGCGTCGACGGGCTCACCCGTGCAGCAGACGAACTGCCACCCGTTCCGCCACGGGAAGTGGCTCTGGATGCACAACGGCCTCATTCGGGACTTCGAGAAGGTGAAGCGTGAACTCGTGCTCGAGGTCGATCCGTCGCTGTACCCGGCGATCCAGGGCACGACCGACTCCGAGGTGTTCTTCCAACTCGCGCTGACCTACGGTCTCGAGGACGATCCGCCCGCAGCCGTGGGGCGTGCCGTGGCGTTCATCGAGTCGACGGGCGCGCGCCACGGTGTCGAATACCCGATCCAGATGACCGTTGCGACCACCGACGGGACAAACGTGTGGGCGTTCCGCTACTCGAGCGAGGGCAAGTCGCGATCGCTCTTCTACAGCACCAACGTGAAGACCCTGCGGGCGCAGCATCCCGACCTGGAGCTTCTCCGCGAGGTCTCCAGTGAGTCGAGGCTCGTCGTCTCGGAGCCGCTCGGCAGCCTTGCCGGGGCCTGGAACGAAGTGCCCGAGTCGAGCTACGGGGTGATCCAGGAGGGCGACGACGCGCTCCTCCCGTTCACGCCGGCGCAGTTCGCCAATTCCTCCTAGTAGGGCCGAACCGGGGCTCGAGGCCGAGGAAGTCGGCTGTCTCTCGCACGCGCGCACGCAGCAGATAGCCGCGGCCGTCGATCCAGAACATGATCCCTCCGAGCGAACGCTCGGTCACCCAATCCTCGACCGTACGGAGCAGTGGTGCCAGCTCGCCGTCATTCGTCGGCGCGATGAACACGCTCACGGACGTGATGTTCGATTCCTCGTATGCATGGCAGGCCCACTGATCGTCGAGTCGCATCACGAGCTCTCGGGCT
Organism: uncultured Thermoleophilia bacterium; assembly: GCA_963817765.1. Taxonomy (GTDB): domain Bacteria; phylum Actinomycetota; class Thermoleophilia; order Gaiellales; family Gaiellaceae; genus PALSA-600. The sequence goes on from CAWFPX010000005.1 coordinate 89,992, forward strand.
TGCGAAAGCGACGGAACATCGAAGACGATGACGTCCGTCAGTTCGGTGTCGTTGTGCATGCCACCAGATTCGCGCTCGCGAATCCGGTCCGCCTGACGCATGTATGTCATTCCGTCCGCCGCATCAGATGAGCTCCACGAGACGTTTCCAGAGCACGTTGGCACCAAACGCGGGCGACGAGACAGTGCCAACGACGTTGGAGAACATTGTGGTTGAGAGCGTCCCACTGGGGCCGCCACCGATCATCATCCCGAGCGGGTGATTCAGATGGTTGATCGGTAATTCGAGTGCTTTCGGGGATGGCCTGGATCAAGCAGGTCAGCCAGGTCGGGCGCAGGGCATAGGGGTGCCTACGTTCAAGCCCGACCTGGCTGAGATGCGCCGCATCCAGGCCACCAGCCGGAAGTGCGCCAATTGCCGATTAACCATCTACTAGGAAGGCACTGTGCTCGTGTCGATGGACGGCGCGCCGGGGCCGTAACGGTGCCGGCCGAGCCAGTAGCCGATCAGTCCGATCGGAAGCGGTAGCCAGTACGAGACCAGCCGGTAGGCCAGCGTCGCCGCTGCGGCGTCGCCCGCGCCGACCCCCGCGAGGACGAGCAGGCCGGTGAGCCCGGCCTCGACGAAGCCGAGTCCTCCGGGCGTCAGCGGGATCAAGGCCAGGAGCGACGCAGCCGCGTACGACAGCAGCACGAGCGCGGGTGCAGGGTGGATCGCGAGGCCCTCGAGCACGCAGATGAGCGCGAGGTAGTCGAAGCCCCATTTCCCGAGCGCCGACAGGCCGGCCACGACCGGATGCGCCGCGACCGCGCTTCTGATCCCGTCGCGCTGGATGAGGAGGCGCTCTGGAAGATCCTCGAACCGGTCGCGGCGGTGAACCCAGCCGGCGACCGCCCGGCCGGCTCGGCCGACCGCAAGCACGGGTCTGTCCCACGCAAACGCGACCACCACCCCGGCGGCCAGCAGCACGAAGGCCCCACCGCCGATGTACGCGATCTTGCGAAGCCCTGAAGGTGCCGCAACCTGGCCGAGCCCGGCGAGCGACGCAACAACCGGTAGCGCGAAGATGGCGGCGGTGGTCGCGGCGGCGCTCGCGGCGAGCCCCGACGCCACCCGGTCACCGCGGATGCCCGCGCGTACAAGCATGCCGTACTGCACTGCACCCGCTGCCGCTCCTCCGCCTGGAACGATGCTGCCCGCTGCGTTCGCCGCAAGCTGCGACGTCCCGACGGCGAACCAGCTGCGGGTTCCGATGGCGATCCGTTGCAGGGTCCAGACGGAGATGAAGGAGAGAGCCTCGAACAGCACCGCGAGCACCAGCCAGAGCGGGTCGATCCCGCGCAGCTGTGGCCAGGACGAGAAGACGTCCAGGACCTGCGGCAGCAGGAGATAGAGCGAGATCCCCGCGACGAGCAGCAGCCCTACGCGGGTGACGATCTGGCGACGGCTCATCCGCCGACGGCAGTCGATCCCGAAGCGGCACGGCTGCGCCCGGCACCGCCCCGCCTTCGCCTTGCAGCTGGGTGCCGCCAGCCCGGGAGCACCCCGTGGACGCCCGCCGCGCCGCGGATCGGCTCCTCCGGAAGCTGGAGCGCGACCGGCGCGAGGATGAACGGCCGCGTCTGCGGGCCGCCGAGGCCGCCGTGGAACGAGATCAGCTCCTCGAACGCGCAGCCCTCCTCGAGCGCCGGGTCGTAGAAGCTGCCGATCATCAGGTCGGCGACGTGCTCGAAGCCGTCCGTGCGCTTCAGGTGCTCCGCCGCGCTCGGCTGGAAGCCGGCGAGCGGGCTCTCGCCTCGAGCCGCCCCGTCGGTGAGATCGCGCGAGCCGCGCGCGCCGAGGACGAGCGGGCCGCGCGCTCGGACCGCACGAGGAGCCAGCCGACGTGCGGGTGCGCTCGCGGAGCCGGCGACGAGGTCTGGGTGACGCGCGTCGATCTCCTCCAGCGTCATGCGGCGGGTCTCGTCCATCAGGTAGACGAGGCCGAGGTTGCCCGAGCCGAGGACGACGACGCTTTCGCCGCTGACGTCGCTTCTTCTTGCGCTTCTGCTTGCGTCCCGTCGCCTCGTCGAACGCCGTGCCGACGGTCGCCTGGTTCTCGTCGCCGCCCTCGACGGTCGCCACGCCGCCGTCCGTCAGCGAGCGGCGGACGAGATCATCGAGCCCGTGGCCGCAACGCTGGCGGAACGTCGCTCCCTGGGTCTGGCCGTGATCGGAGAGCACGACGATCGCGTAGGGCCTCGGGGCATAACGCCGCGCGCTCGCGATGCGGCCGAACTGCTGGTCGAGCTTGCGCAGGGCCTCGACCGTGTCCTCGCGCTCGAGCCCCGAGTGGTGCGCGACCTCGTCGTAGCTCGAGAACGTCGCGTACACAGCCGGACGCCCGTGCATCATGTCCGCGAGGACGCTGCCGACGATCAGATCGCGCACGACAACGCAGAGTGTGGCGCGGAGCAGCGGATACAGGCCGCCCCGGTGACCGCGTGGGCGGACATCGCGCCGGCGCTGGCGCGAGGCCGCGACGAGCTCGAGCACGATCTCCAAGATGAAGAGCACGAGCGTGCGCGTCACGTTGTAGCCGTTGGCGAAGAACGCCCGGTAGCCGGGATTTGCGTGCTTCTCGGCGTCCATGCGGCTGACGGTGAGGATCACGTGGTCCGCCTCGCCCGACAGGAGGTTCCCGCGGCTCGCGCCGCCGTTCACGAGCAGTCCCGCGCCCGTCGCGTGCCGACGCTCGATCTCGGCGCAGTCGGGTGGGGCGGAGCACGTCATCAGCGTCGCGGTCTCCTTCTCGACCCAGCGGAAGGCCGGGATGTCGTCGTTCGAGCCGAGCAGGATCCCGGCCTGGCTCGCCCCTGTCTGCGACGAGAGATCGGTCTCCCACTCCGCGAGGCGATATCCGTCGTCTTCGAGCCAGCGCGCCATGTTGGGCGCGTTTCCGTCGCGCAGCGCCCGTTTCAGGACGGGCAGGGCAAGGCCGTCGATCTCGAGGAAGAGGATGCCCGGCGTGTCCGTCTCGAGCCGGTCGCCCGAGCGGCGCGCGATTCGCTGCGTGACGCGCAGCCCGTAGAGATCGTCGTCGTTGACGCCCATGACGACGTCGAGTGCCGTCGAGCGGCCGACGCGAGCAGCGCCGTGAGGATCGCCCAGCCGAGGGAGTCGACCTCGACGTCGAGTCGGCTGAACGCGCAGCGAGCAACAGCGCGGCCGCGTCGATGATCAGTACGAGCACGAGGTCGACGAGGAGCGTGTACGGCAGCCGCAGCGCCGCGACGAGCGGCGGCAGGATCGCGTTGAACACGGCGACGATCGCGCCCACGACGAGTCGCCCCAGAGGAAAGTGGGGATCGTGACGCCGGCAGGATCCACGCCGCGAGGAACAGCGCGAGGGCGGAGACGAGCCAGGCGAGGAGCCTCGCAGAGGACGAACCGGCGGACGCTCCGCCGCCCACCGTTCCTTGCCGGCCAGACCCCACGCCGGCGCCGTCACGCCGGGCGGTCCGCCTTGCGCGCGGCCTTTGCTGCCGCCTTGTCCGCTGCTCTTTCCGCCCGGTGCGCCTTGCGTTTCGCCGATTCGTCGGCGGCCTTCTCCTTCGCACCGACGTAGGAGTCCGCGACGAGCAGCTTCCCGCCCGTCCATCCGAACACCCAGATGAGGAGCACGATCGCGAAGATGATGTTCCACGCCGTCGTGAACAGCTGCTGCGCGACCGAGTAGGCCGTCGCCGTCGTCGAGTCGGTGACGCCCCTCAGCGACGCGACGTTGAACGCCTGATTCACGCCGACCCCGCCTGGGGTGACCGATACGGTGTTCGCGATCGAGTTGCCGCCGACGATCCGCATGATCGTGTGGAAGGTGACCGGGATCGAGTACGCGGCCAGAAAGACGGCGATCACGCCGAGCTTCGCGCACCACGAGCCGAACTCGGGCAGGAAGGCACGCAAGAAGTAGTCGCGGGGCCGGGCGAGGATCTGGCCGCCCTCCTTCGCATTCTCCCAGAGGCCGTGCAGCTTCTGGCGGAGAGGCGCACGACGATCAGCACCAGAACCGCGGCTCCCGCGAGCCCTGCGATCACGATCACGGGGTACTCGTGGACCCACTTGAACTTGATGTCGAACGAGCCGCCGACCGACAGGAAGAGATAGAGGTAGACGACCGCGCCGATCACGGTGAAGAAGATCTTCTCCACGAGGTAGCCGGCGAAGACCCCCGCGAATGTGGCTCCGGCGATCACTGCCACCAACATGAGCAGCATCACAAGCGTCCCGAGGTTCGCGGGCAGGAAGCCGTTCAGGGCGACCGACGTGGCGTAGCAGGCGAGGACTTCTTTCTTCCCGACCCGGCTTGGATAGGCGAAGCGGAGGATCTGGTACCAGGCGACGGCGGTCAGCACCGTCTGGGTCGTCTGGAGGATGGCGGCGGCGACGAGATACTCGACGGAGATCTCGGTCAGCGTGTCCCAGAGTTCTTTGAACCAGGCGCGGATGTCCCAGCCGAGGAGATAGGCGAGCAGCGCGACCCCGACGACGACGGCGGTCCAGGTGAGGACGCGCCGAAGCCGAAAGCGTCGTTGCTCGGGCGGCGCGGTGTCGGCTGCAGCCTGCATCAAGGTTCTCAGAGGGTGTTTTGGGGTCGACTCGTGTGCATCGTCCCAATCGGGTGATTACCCGGCGTGGCCGACGATCGAGACTCCAGATGATGGCAGCTTCGCCCGGCCGTGTCACCTGGCTCGGTCATGCGACCGCGCTGATCGAGCTCGACGGAGCGCGGCTCATCACCGACCCTCTCCTTCGGAGGAGGACAGCCCACCTGCGCCGGGTCGCGAAGCCCATTCGCGAGCCGCTTGCGGCGATCGACGCGGTCCTCGTCTCCCACGTCCACTGGGATCACTTCGACCTTCGCTCGCTCGATCGGCTCGGCCGCGACGTGCGCGTGGTCGTGCCGCGCGGCGCCGGCGCGCTGCTCGTGCGGAGGGGGTTTTCCGCCGTGAGCGAGCTCGACGAGGATGAGCAACTTCAGGTCGGCGACCTCGTCGTCCGGGCAACGTACGCGGAGCATGATGCGGCCCGACGCGGCATGCTCGGCGCCCGCACTGGCTCACTCGGCTACGTGGTCGAAGGGACTCAAAGCGTCTATTTCGCAGGCGACACGGATCGCTTCGAGGGAATGGCGGGGCTCGCTCCCGGGCTCGACGTCGCTCTCCTCCCGGTTGCCGGGTGGGGCCCCCGGCTCCCGCCTGGCCACCTCGACGCGGAGGACGCCGCTGAGACGCTCGTGCTGCTGCGGCCGCGGATCGCGATTCCGATTCACTGGGCGACGTTTGCGCCCTTCTACCGCGCTCGCCCCTATCACCTCGACGCAGGCGAGCGGTTCGCCGCCCGGGCGCGGATCGTGGCGCCGGAGGTCGAGGTGCGCATCCTCGGCGTCGGCGAGAGTTGCACGCTCTAGGAGCCGGGCCCGCCCTATTTGGTGGTGGTCGTGGCGGTCAGCGACGAGCAGGACGGTGCATCCGAGAATGCTTGGGAGAGCTCGCCTTTCGCATCGAGGCTCTTCAGTTGGTCGAACGCAGTCGTGAGCTCGCTCTGCACCTTGGTAAGCGTCGTCGTGATCGTGCTGGCGCCCTGTAGCAGTCCCGACCCCGCCGCATCTTGAATCGTGCTCACGTCGTTGTCGAGGTTGCTCGAGAGCGTGTCAATCGTGTCCTTCGCCTGTTGGCCTGAGCTCGTATCCGGCTTGCCGAGGCCCTTCGTGTCGGAGACGAAGGTGTCGGTGGCGGACTTCACCGAGTCCGCCGCGTCCTGGACACCGGACTTGGACAGGTTGCCGCTGAGCGTCTTTGCGGCATTGGTCAGCGACGTCGTGTACGTCGTGAGCGCGCTGCAGAGCCCGCCGGCCCATTCGACCGTCGCAGACGCCTGCGTGCTCGTCTCTGCGTTCTTGTTGCTGGAGCCGCAGCCCCCCGCGAGCAGCACGATCGCTGCGAAGAGGCCGGTCGCGAGGAGAGTGCGTCCCGAACGTGCGTACGGCATCGCCCCAGCGTGACAGCGTTCCTGCGCCACGTCGTCATCCCAATCGGACGATCGTCGCGCTCAGGTGAGTTTCCTGCGATTTCACCCAGGTGATCTCGGTGCCGCAGTTCGCCGGGGCACCGAGGGACGTTTACGGTCGTGGGATGTCCACGCGACTGCGATGCGTTTTCGGCGGGTCAAGCGCGCTGGCTCAATGTGATCGACGGGCATCGGGAGGGTGACAGTGTGGCGGTGCGGACCCCAGATTTTGGTTGCGAGTGGAAATTGATGACGTATGGTTCAGGCGAATCCTCGAACACTCTGCGGCTTACGGTACGTGCCATGGCAGGTTCCCCTGCCCCCAGACCCCGAGGCAGCGAGGGAATGACGAGACGAGCCCGCCAAGCGTTCAGTCCTCTGTCCGGCCGAGCCGGTGCGAAAGCGGTTTTGGTCGAGAGCGACGAGCCTGAGCTGCCGTTCGACGTCGTCGCGGCGAAGATCCGGCGGCCGATTCCGAGGCCGGGCACGATCTCGAGGACGGCTCTCGTCAACCGCCTGAGGGCGGACCGGTCGGCCCGGGCGATCTCGGTGGTCGCGCCCGGCGGCTACGGCAAGACCACGCTGCTCGCCCAATGGGCCATGCGGGACGACCGTACGTTCGCCTGGGTGTCGCTCGACCGCCGCGACAACGATCCACTCGTCCTCTTGCGGCATGTCGCCGCCGCGATCCATGCGGTTGCGCCCACCGATCTGCGTACGCTCGACGCGCTCGCGTCCGCCGGTGCCTCCATCTGGTCGAGCGTCCTACCGCGCGTCGGGGGCATGCTCGCCGCGGCCGACCAATGCGTGCTCGTTCTCGACGACACGCACATAGTGACCGAAAGCGATTCGGAGGAGGTTCTGGCACTCCTGGCCGAGCACGTTCCGGAGGGATCCACACTCGTCCTGTCAAGTCGGGTCGAGTCCGCATTCGTGTCGAAGCTTCGCACCAGTTTTCCACTGCTCGAGATCTGGGCGAATGATCTCGCGCTCACGCCACGTGAAGCCGAACTGCTCCTACGCAACGCCGGAGCGCGGCTCTCGGACGGGGAGCGGGCGGCGTTGATCGGCAAGACAGAGGGCTGGGCGGCCGCGCTCTACCTGGCGACGCTCTCGCTGAAGAAGCCGGTCGCGGTCGAGCTTCCGCCGGATCAATCCTCAGAGCTCGGGCATACCGTCAGCCCGTACGTCGCCGACTACCTCCATTCCGAGTATCTCGCTGGGCTCAGCCCGGAGCGGGTGCTGTTCCTGAGGCGCACGTCCGTGCTCGAAAAGATGAGCGGCGCGCTCTGCGACGCGACGCTTGCCCGCAAGCGCTCGTTCGAGGAGCTCGAGGCGCTGAAGCGGGCGAATCTGTTCGTGATTCCCCTCGACGGAAAGGGCGAGTGGTATCGCTATCACCCGCTCTTCCGAGCGTTGCTGCGCCGGGAGCTGCTGGAGACCGAGCCGGATCTCGTCGAGTCGCTGGGCGGGCGTGCCGCGGATTGGTTCGAGCTCCACGGTGACCCGGAGTCGGCGCTCGAGCACTCACTTGCGGTCGGGGACACCGACCGCGCCGCGCGCATCTTCGCGAGGATCGCCCTCGCGACGCACTGCAGCGGCCGGGGCACCGCGGTGGCCAAGTGGCTCGAGCAGTTCGATGAACGCGAGCTTGCCCGTCATCCCGCTGTCGCGGTGCAAGGCGCCCTGGTGTACGCCCTGCAAGGATCAACGGCCAAAGCCGAACGCTGGCTCTACGAGGCCGAGCGGTGCTGTGCGGGAGACCCGGAGCTGTCCGCGCAGATCGCTGTCCTGCGGGCCTCGCTCTGCCGCGATGGGGTCGGGACGATGCTCTCCGACGCTGGCTCGGCGCTGGCAGTTCTGCCGGAGACGAGCGAGTGGAGGGTTCTCGCACTGCTCGTCTACGCCGCCGCTCACACGCTCCTCGGCGACAACGAGCAGGCGAACGAGATCTTCGGAGAGGCCGTCGCGCATGCGAGGCGCATCGGTTTCAGCGAGACCCAGGTCGTGGCGACGAGCGAAAGGATCCTCCTCTCGGAGGAAGCGCACGACCACGCCGCGTCGGACAACAGGCTGATGAGCTCGCCGATCTGCTTGCGGGCGGGATGCTTGACGCCTCAGCGCCGGCGGCGATTGCGTTCGCCGCGGGAGCACGCTCTCAGCTTCGTCATGGCAATTGGGACGGTGCGCGGGCGCTCCTTGGCCACGCACAGCGACTCACTCCGTTCCTGACTGACACGATTCCCTGGCTGGCCGTGCAGACCCGCCTGGAGCTCGGCCGTACCTTCGTCGCTCTTCGTGACGTTGCGTCCGCTCAGGTGCTTGTGGCGGAGATCGACGACATCTTCGAGCGACGGCCCGATCTGGGTGTGCTGGGCGAACAGACCGAGCGGTTGCGCGATTCCCTCGACACCGTGCCCGTGCTCGACCACGGGAAGGGCTCGAACCTCACGGCGGCCGAGATGCGGCTGATGCCGTACCTGCCGACACATCTCTCGTTCCGCGAGATCGGCGACCAGCTGCACCTCTCGCGTAACACGATCAAGACGCAGGCGATCTCGGTCTACCGCAAGCTTGGCGTCTCGACCCGAGGGGACGCGATCGACGAGGCGGTCAGACTCGGCCTCGTCGCCGAAGTGATGCCCGGGAAGGGATTCGTCCACTCCGCCTGACGGCGGTTGATGAATCTAGGCGTGCACGGGTGGCCCGGGAGGCAGTGGCTCCGGGCCTGCTGCAGTCGATTCGACCTCGGTCCTCGCCCGCGCGGCACCGAGCTCTCGCCCGATGTGAACCGCTGCCGAGGTGAGCGGTGCTGCGAGCACGAGCCCCATCATCCCGAACAGGCAGCCGGCGCCGATCGTCACGACCAGCACGACGAACGGGCTGAGATCGAGCGCCGAGCCCATGGCGAACGGCTGCAGGATGTTCTGGAGCAGGCCGTTCGCGAGGAGAACGATCACGAGCATGATCAGTGCGGTCGACGTGCCCTGGCCGCCGAGCGCGAGCACGACGGCGAATGCGCCGGCGACGAACGCGCCGATGAACGGCACGTACGCGGTCACGAACGTGACGACGCCGATCGTCCCGGCGAGGGGCACATCCAGCACGAACGCGCCCAGCCCGACAACTGTCCCGTTGAACGCTGCGACGATCGTGACGCCCCGGAAGTAGCCGCGGAGTGAGCGAATGACCCCGCCGGTGATCGTCTGCCCGACGGGTTGTGGCACGCCCAGATGCCGGTCGACCCAGCCGCGCATCGACGGCCCATCCTTCAGCAGAAAGAACGTGCACAGGCAGGCGAGCGAGAGCCCGAAGATGAGCGAAGTGATCCCCTGTAGGCCGCTGATGACGCCTTTCACCAAGGTTGCGATGATCTTCGGCACGTCGCTCTTGACGCTTGCCGATGCGCCCGACGCACCCGACTGGTCGACGCCGAGGCTTTTCAGCCAGGCCTCGCCGTGCGCTGCAGCCGCATTGGCGTTCTCGCTGATCTCGGCCCGCTGGCCGGTGATCCCGCCGATCACGAGCACGACGATGACGGCGGCGATGACGACGAGCCCGAGCAGGACGATCGCGGCGCCCGCGGCGCGCGGTACGCGGTGCTGGTGCAACCCTCCGACGAGGGGCATCGAGACTGTCGCGATGATCATCGCGATGACGACAGGGCCGACGATTGTGGCGGCCGTGCCCAGCATCCAGGCGACGCCGGCGAGCAGTGCGAAGCAGCCGATCAGGAACCAGGAGGTCAGTCCGAGATCGCGCAACCACGGTGGCGCGGCGAAGGTCGCCCGCCTTTGCGCGTCCGCCCCGGCGCTGCGAGGGGAGAGCTCGTCCGGCATCTCCGATGTCTTCGACGGCGCCGTCCCGACCTCCTCGTCTCGCCAGGACAATGGGTCGGCGGCTCCGGGATCCACTGGCGCAGAGCAAATAGCCGGGGCTCTTCCCATTCATCGCCCTGATGGGGTGAAGCGCCGGGAGCGAGATCGAACGACGATCGCTGCGATGGCCGCTCTCGATCGGCGCCCCGCATGTGGTGGTGGCTAGGTGGCGACGAAGAATCTCGTCGCCGTCGCCTACCACGACCCAGGGCGCGCCGAGCACGCACTCGAGATCGTGCGAGTCCTAGGCGAGGAACACGCGCTTGTGATTCACGACGCCGCGATCGCGGTCAAGCGCGACGACGGAAGAGTCGAGCTCCGGCAGAGTCGTGAGCTCGCGGTCGGAGAAGGCATTGTAAGCGGTGGGGCGATCGGCCTGCTCCTCGGGCTCGCAGTGGCCGTCCCCGTTGTCGGAGCCGTTGTCGGTCTCGCCGGTGGCGCGGGATACGCGGCGTTCGACAGGGGAATCTCGAACGACCGCATGCGAAAGCTCGGCGCAACACTCGCGCCCGGTCACGCGCTGCTCTTCGCGCTCGTCTCCGACGCAGACTGGGCTCTGCTCGGACAGCGACTCGCCCCCTTCGCGGGCGAGATCGTTACCTCGGAGATCGACGACGACGACGTAATCGCCATTCTCGGCGCGTTGCCGCCGGCTGGGTAATCAGCGGCGAGAGCTCGCCTTCTTCGCGCGACCCGTGGCGCGTTTCATCAGTACTTCCTGCGCCGACTTTGCGGATTCGTTGCGGGCGGGAGCTGTTCGCTGCCACGTCCCGTCGGAGCCAAGCTCCCACGAGAAGCGGGTATCGGCAAGGAGCGCGTCGAGTACCGCGCCGATCTCGACGCGCAGGCGTGAGTCCTCGATCGGGGCGAGCACCTCGACACGGCGGTCGAGGTTCCTGGCCATCAGGTCGGCACTGCCGATCCACACCGCGGTCTTGTCGCCGGCCTGGAAGGAGTAAATGCGACTGTGCTCGAGGAAGCGGCCGAGCACGCTGCGGACGGTGATCCCTTCGCTCAAGCCCGGGATGCCCGGCTTGAGGCAGCAGATCCCGCGTGTGACGATCTGGATGGTCGCACCCGCGGACGACGCAGCGTAGAGAGCCTCGATGATCTCCTCGTCGGCGAGAGAGTTGACCTTGATGCGGATACGCGCTGTCTCGCCTGCGGCCGCCGCGCGGGCGATTCGGGAGATCTCCTGAAGGATGCCCTCACGAAGGAACCAGGGGCCGACGAGCAGCTTGCGGAAGACCGTCGGCTCTGAGAGGCCGGTGACGGCGTTGAAGACATCCGCGACGTCAGCCGCGATCTCTTCATCGGCGGTGATCAGCCCGAGATCCTCGTAATTCGACGCGTTCGATGCGTGATAGTTCCCGGTACCGATGTGAACGTACCGGCGGAGCCCGCGCCCCTCGTGCCGTACGAGGAGCGCGAGCTTCGCGTGTACTTTGAGGTCAGGGACTCCGTAGACGACATCCACGCCGGCACGCTCCAAGGCCCGTGACCACTCGATGTTGCGCCGCTCATCGAACCGAGCTGTCAGCTCGACCAGGCAGACCGCCTGCTTGCCCTCGCCCGCAGTCTTGACGAGCGACGAGAGTGTGGGTGACGAGTCGTCGGTGCGGTAGACCGTCGCCTTGTATGCGCCGACCTTTGGATCGCGAGCGGCCTTCGCAAGCGCGCCGACGCTCGCGTCGAACGAGTCGTACGGATGATGGACGAGGACGTCGCGGCGTCGAATCCGCGCGAACAGGTCGTCCGGGCTGCGGTTCAAGAAGGGCCGCCGCGTGATCGGCTTCCACGGCTCGTCCTTCAGCTCCGGGCGGTCGATGGCGATCAGTTGCCAGAGCTCACGCAGGCCGAGCGGCGCGCGTTTCTTGTAGACCTGCTGGGCATCGATGTGCAACTCGTGCACGAGGACATCGACGAGCTCAGCGGGCGCATCGGCGGCGACCTCGAGGCGAACGACGTCACCGAAACGGCGGCGCAGCAACTCGGTCTCAACGGCCTCGAGCAAGTCATCCGCGTCTCGGGAGACGGAAAAGTCGGCATCCCGAGTGATTCGGAAGACGGATCGCTCGACGACGTTGCCAGCTACGACTGCCGGGAGAAACTGCAGGATGACCTCCTCGATCGCGACCCTGGCCCCGTCGCGACCCACCTCGATGAACCGCGGTAGGTCATCGGGCACGTTGACGCGTACGAAGCGCGGCGTATCGCTGATCGGGTCGCGCACGATCATGCCGACGTTGAGCGCGAGCGACGGCACGAGCGGGAACGGCGCTGCGGCGCCGACGGCGATCGGGGTCAGGAGCGGCGCGATCTCCTTCCGGAACAACTTCGTCAGTGAGCGGAGCTCGCGGTGATTGCATTCGTCGATCGAGACGATCCGGATGCCTTCCCGAGCAAGCGCCGGGCGGAGCTCCTCGAGCCACAGCGTGTCCTGCACCTCTTGAAGCGCGACGACCTGCGGGCGGATGTCGGCCAGCGTCCCGGCGGGCGTTCTGCCGTCGGGGAACCGACGCCGCACGGCCGACTCGATCTGAGCGAGCAATCCCGCCACGCGCACGGCGAAGAACTCGTCGAGATTCGACGAGACGATCGCACACAGCTTGACGCGCTCGAGCAGCGGCACGCCCGGATCTGCGGCCACCTCGAGCACGCGCCGGTCGAACTCGATCCACGACAGCTCGCGATTGAGGTCCGCGCCGCGGTCGGCCGCGCGGGAGCGAGCCGCCGGGAAGGGCGGGAAGCTACGCGTCGCCGGTCGGTCGGCTCGTGGAGGGCTACAGCCCCTCCTTCGCCGTGATCTTGCCGGCCTTGGCGGCGTCCGCGACCGTCTTGTAGTCGCGCTCATTGAGATCCGCGTAACCGTCCGCGAAGTCCGCGATCGCACGGTCGAAGACGTCGGCCTTGCCGAGATACGACGCGATTGCGATGCGGTCGCCGGAGCGCGCATGTGCCCGGGCAAGCATCCAGCCGCAGGCCCCCGCGTAGAGCGCGAGACCGCGGGGCCGGATCACGTCGAGATCGACCGAGGCCTTCCAGTCCCAGAGCTGGCGCACGTAGAAGTCACGTTGCTTGCCGTCGAGCCCCTGCTTGACGCGGATCCAGCCGAGGAAGATGTCGCTGGAGGCCTGCATCAGGCGCTGACCCTCGACGACGCGCTGGCCACTGTTTGCGAACTTACTCTTGCCGAGCCACGGCTCGAGCACCGACTTCCCCGCCTCCTTGACCTGCAGGAACAACGGGTCGGAATCGTCCCGTCCGAGTAGGAGGACGATCCAGCAGCGCGTGCCGACGCTGCCGACGCCCACCACCTTCATGGCGAGGTCGACGTAACGGAACTCCTCGAGCAGGTGGCGCCGATCTCCCTGCAGCGTTCGGCGATAGGCGCGGAGGAGCTCGTGCACCTCGTGCTCCTGGCCGTCTCGGGCGATGTCGTTGGCGACCAGATCGCGAATCGGAGTGACGACCGGCGGGTCGGAGACGATGCGGCGCTCGCCGGCGGAGATCTCCGTCAAACGCGAGAACGCCTTCATGCTGTCCTTCGTGCGGGCCTTCGCCTCCGCGGCGGACATCGCCTTCGCCTGCTTTGCGGCGCCTTGGTTGCGCAGCTCCGCCTGCAGTGCCGCTGCGTCGAGCCGCGCATACCAGACTTCGAGGTTCGTCTGGGCCGAAAAGGTGCGCATGGCCTCGCGATACGCGCGGACGACCGTCAGCACGGTGTTGCGGCGCTCGATGTCAGTGAAGCCTCGGTCCCGGCCGGCCACCTCGAAACTGGCGGCAAGTCGCTTCACGTCCCACTCGAATGGGCCGGGAAGGGTCTCGTCGAAGTCGTTCAGGTCGAAGATGAACGAGCGCTCGGGCGAGGCAAAGCCGCCGAAGTTCGAGAGGTGCGCATCGCCGCAGAGCTGCACCGTGAGGCCGGTGTGCGGGGTCGCTGCGAGGTCCTTCGCCATGATGTTCGCGGCCCCGCGGTAGAACGTGAACGGGGAGACGAGCATCCGCCCGTAGCGGATCGGCAGGAGCTCCTGCACGCGCGACGGCGCCTGTTCCTCGAGCAGTCCGACCGGATCGCGTTCCGAAGCAGAATCGAGCGCTGACTGGCCTGTGCGCGGCGACTCGACGCGCGCCGCTCTGCCGAGCGCCGTGCGGGCAGCTGCGGTGAGGTGCGGAAGCTGCTTGGGTGGCGGTGGTGCAGGCGTGGCCTGCTCGACGGGCGGAGTCTCTTGCGGCTCTTCCGTTTCCTGAGTCTCTGTGCTCATGGTTTCCCTTCGGTGACGCGAGCGGGTACCGGCCTGCGCGAGGACGGCGAGTCGGTCTGGTGAACGATTGCAGCCAATTTGGGTGGTCGCATCCTACTCTCGGGGTGAACCGCTCACACGGGATCGCGTTTCAGCCGGGCGACGCAGCCCCGGCAGGGCTTGCTGGGCTGGGCGGCTTCCGCGGCGTGAGTCTGGCCGAGGCGACGTAGCTGACGACGACGGCGATGATGATGAGCGGGAGGAGATGGATCGCGTCCGCCTCGAGGAAGACGGCGGCGAGGAGGACGGAGGTGAGCGGCAGTCCGAGCATGGCCACGCTCATCGCGCCGATGCCCATGCCCGCGCCCGCGATCATCGGCAGACCAGGCGCGTGGGAGAGCGCGATCCCGCCGGTGGCTCCAAGGAACAGGGCCGGAAACACGGGGCCGCCGCGGAAGCTGCTGAGCGAGAGGCCGTAGGCAAGGCCCTTGCACGCCAAGAGCGCGAGCAGCGCCCACACAGACCAGTCGCCGGCGGTTTGGATGAGCTGAGGCAGCTGATCCTGGCCGGAGAAGAGCACCTCTGAGGTCTCTCTGCCCGTTCCCTCGGCGAACGCGACCGCAAGCCCGGCGACAGCCAGGCCGACGACCGGGGTCAGCGTCACCATCCGCCGCTCGACGACCGGCTGCAGGAGGAGGCCCAGGTGCCGAATGCCGGCGCCGAGTATGGCGGCAGCGATGCCGATTACGACAGCCCAGAGCACTTCGGCGCCCGTGGGGGTGCCGAACGGCGGAATGTTCGGGATCGCCAGCGAGAATGTGCCAAAGCCGGTCCAGGCGTCCAGCCCGACGAAGACGAGCGCGCCGACACCGGCAGCGAGCAGGCCCGGCACGAGCACGACCCCCAGCATCGGGCCGCCGAGCCCAGACGCCTCCATCAGCAGGAATGCCCCGACGAGCGGCGAGCCCAGCAACGTGCTGATCGCGGCGAAGCTGCCGGCAGCCCCGACCACCGCGACCGCCTGCGCGGGTGCATCCTTCTTGACCAGGTGCACCGCCAGCACGCCGATGCCGCTGCCGATCGCAATCAGGGGCGCCTCGGGCCCGAGCACAACCCCGAGACACAAGGTCACGAGAGACGCGATCACGATGCCGGGTAGCTCGATCGGCATGACGGGGCTGCCGGTCTTGAATCCCTCGGCCGGTTTGTGCCCTGCGGTGCCGGGCAGGTAGCGAATCGTCAGAGCGACGAGCAGGCCTGCGAGCGGAAGCCAGGGCAGCGGCCACCAGACCGGCTCGGAGCTGAACCCGACCTCCTTCGGCAGCGTCCCGAAGACGTAGTGCTGGGCCTCCGAGACTCCCTTGAGGAAGAAGTAGGCGACGAACGCGACGACGACGCCGACGATCGCCCCGAACACGAGCAGCACCAGATAGTTCCGGCTGCGGAGAAGCTCGCCCGGGTCGGGACGGGCTGCCAACGGCGATGCTGGTGGATCGGAGCTGGTCATGACGCCCTCGATTCTGGCTTAGAAGCTCTCACAGAATGAACGTTGTGTCGCCCGGCCGTGCTCGGCGGCGCGTTGCTGCGTCCTCGGTCGCCCCGATAGAACACCGCTATCGGGACTCCCTGCGTCCTTGCACCGCACTCACCGATCACACCCGGATCGACGAACATCATTTTGTGAGAGCTTCTTAGGGGAGTCACTAGAGCTACCAAGTCGTCGGCCGGGGGCATCGTCTGGATTGGATGAAGCCCGGCCAGAGGGAGCGAAGCCCGCACTGCAAATGACCTGTTTTGGCTACCTCGGAGCTCGTCTGCCTCGACAACACTGGCTCGATGCTTCCGAAGCTCGATCCCGGCGTTGTGAAGCGCGCACAGCGCGGGGACGAAGACGCGTACTCGGTCATCGTTCGCACCTACCAGCCCGCAGTCTTCAACTACGTGCTCCGCTCCGTCGGGAATCGCGAGCTGGCAGAAGACCTCACGCAAGACGTCTTCCTTCGGGTCTGGCGATCGCTTCCCAGCTACGGCTTTCGGGCGCAGCTCACGACGTGGCTCTTCCAGGTGGCGAAGAACGTCATCCTGGATGACATCCGGGCGCGGAATACTCGCGTTCAGCCGATCGAGCTCGTGCCGGAGATCGCGCCGGCGGCCAGAACTACTTCGATCGAGCAGTCCGAGCTGATCGGCGCGCTCTGGGTCGCGATCGAGCAGCTGGGCTTCGATCTGAAGACGGCGCTGCTGCTCCGGGATGTCGTCGGCCTGTCGTACAACGAGATCGCAGACACGCTCGAGATTCCTCTGACGACCGTCAAATGGCGGATCTACAGCGCTCGTGAAGAGGTGCAGGCGTTGCTCGCCCAGGCCGGCATCACGATCGACTCGGCCGACGAGCCGCTCGCAGACGGCGCTGCGGTCGGCTGACAAACCGGCGCGCTCCGGTCCGCAAAGGTCAGTTCGTCATCCATTCGGGATGATCCATTCCGGCTCGACGAGGCGCAAGATCGGAAGGGTGGCGAACCCGAGCTCGATCGGTGGCGACCTCGAGACAGCCCTCGAAACGATCAACGTCCCGAGCTATGTGATCGACCGGACGGGCGTGATCCGCTGGGTCAACCCCTGTGCGCGGCGGTTGGTCGGCGACGTTCGCGGACGCCAGTTCACCTCGGTCGTCGCGCCGGAGGAAACCCGCCGATCACGCGAGGTGTTCGCGCGAAACATCGCCGGCCCGGGACACGCAAACGACTCGCAAGTCGTTGTCCTGGGCGCTCACGGCGAGCGGATCGGCGTCGAGTTGAGTTCCGTGCCGCTCATGGAAGGCGACCGCGTCGTCGGCGTCTTCGGTCAGGTCTCCGACATCGAAATGACGCCGCCGCGGCCGGCGCATCCGCACCTGACGCCGCGCCAGACCGAAGTGCTGCGTCTGCTCGAGCACGGTCGGTCGACCGAGCACATCGCGCGCGAGTTGCACTTGAGCGTCGAGACGGTTCGCAACCACATTCGCCACATCCTGCGGGCCCTCGGCGTGCATTCCCGGCTCGAGGCAGTTGCGATCGCGCGCCATGATCACCTCGTCTCCAGCTGATTCGATCGTTTAGCGCGGCGGAGCGTCGGGACCGGGGGGACCCACGGCTTGTGAGCTCACGTTCCCCTGTCCGTCGACCGCGATCACGATGTGCTCCGCGCCGCGCCGCAGGACGGCGGTCGTGTCCGTCTGGCTCTCAGGCGCCCAGCCTTGCGCGACCCATGCTGCGACTGCGTCGGCGAGCAGTTGCCTGCGTCGCTCTGCGGGCATCTCCTTGTGACCGTGACGACGCGCGAGCCAGATGAGGAGCCCCACGAGCCCGATCACAGCGGCGCCGATGAGAACGAGCGCCCACGTCTGCGTCTCGGTCGACGACGTCGAGTCCGTGGTCGTCGTCGCCGGCGTGATCACGATCGCGCCGGGGACGTGTGACGTGGTCTGGGTGGTCGTCGTCTCCGTGGTCGTGACCGTTTCCTGCACCGTTTCCTGCTCGGTGGTCGTGACCGTCACCTGCGGCACGGTGGGCGTAGGCGCGGTCACGGTCGTTCGGGAGAGGGTGACCGCGAGCGTGCCGGTGCCCGCCGCCACGGATCCGCCTCCGCAGGCCGCGACCAGACCGGCGCAGAAGAGCGCAAGCGCGGCGGCTGCCGGGAGGGCCGGATGAGCTCGGAGCGACCGCATCTACGTGGGCTCGAGCATCTACATCGCCTTTGGGCTCAGGGGCGGCCGTGCCGGCGGCGAGCCCCGACGACGGATGCCGACGCCAGCGGGCGGCGAAGGGCGTCGATGAACAACGAGCACGGGCCTCCGGTGACGGGAAGGGTGCCGTCGACGACGTCGACCCTGTAGGTCATCTCATGTCCGTTCAAGCGCGGCTCGTGCAGCATGAGGACGACGTCGGCGAGCGCTTCCGCAGGCTGATCAAGGAAGGAAAGCACCGCTCGCGGGGGCGCGATCGCAAAGCTCGCAGTGTCGTCGTTCCAGAGCTCGAGGAAGCGGCCGGAGGCCATGTGCCCGGCCTCCCGGCGCGGGTTGTTCGAGAAGTAGACCGTCGCGTCGCCGACGCCGTGCAGGGTGATCTCGTCGTCGTGCGCGCTGAACGACGCGCCGTTCTGGATGAAGAGCGCGTCGATGCGGTCGGGGTCGGTCCAGGCGATCTCGGTCATCCGATCCGTCCCTCGGCCGGCACGAGGCGCTCGGCGTCGCCGTGGCAGTTCTTCCACTTGCGGCCGCTGCCGCACGTGCAGGGATCGTTTCGGCCACGGCGGGCATCCTCGGCGGCATAGAGCTGGACGATCTCGGAGGGAGCGCGGTCCTGGCTCAGCAGCTCGCCCATGATCCGCATCGGCCGGTCGACATGGTGGAAGAACGACTTGAAGCCGGCGCACAGGAAGTTCAGTCCGGGGTCGCCGGACGGGGTGGTGATGAAGCGGTCCTTCGGGCACCCACCGTGACAGGCGAAGCGAACGTCGCAGTCGACACAGTACTGCGGAAGGGTGTCCCTCTTGTCGAGGCCGAACTGCACCTGCTGCGGCGATGAGACGAGCTTCAGCATGTGCTCTTCCTTGATGTTCCCAAGCCGGTACCGCGGCTCGACGAAATGATCACAGGAGTAGAGGTCGCCGGTGTGCTCGAGGGCGAGAGCCGACCCGCACGTCTCCGAGTGCACGCACAGGCTGGGTGGGACTCCCACCCAGTTCGCGAGTGCGACGTCGAACATCTGCACGTAGACCTCGCCGACATCCCGCCGAACCCATTCCTCGAACACGTCGATGAGGAACCGGCCGTACTGCTCTGCAGCCACGCTGCGATTGGTGACCTGCGATCCCTCCTGCAGGTACAGCGGCCGGTCGCGCCACGAGGTCCGCGGGGCTGCGGGGTCGGCGACTTCGGTCGTGCGCTCGATGATCGGGATGAACTGGATGAACGACGCGCCACAGTCGTCACGGAGGAAGCGATAGATCTCACGGCCGTGGTCGCCGTTCAGCGCGTGCACCGTCGTCAACGCGTTCCAGTCCACCTTGGCTGCCTGCAGGTGCCCGAGCCCGCGCATCACGTCGTCGAACGAACCCTTGCCCCCCTTGTTCACGCGGTAGGCGTCGTGGAGCTCGCGCGGCCCGTCGATCGAGATTCCGACGAGCACGTCGTTCTCCTTGAAGAACGCGGCCCACTCCTCGTCGACGAGGGTGCCGTTCGTCTGGATCGTGATCGTCGCGCGCTGGCCGGGACTCAGGTACTGCTCGGTCAGCTCGACGGAGCGGCGAAAGAAGTCGAGGCCCATGAGCGTCGGCTCGCCGCCCTGCCAGGCAATCGTCACCTCTGGCTGGCCGGCGTGCGCCTCGATCAGCTGACGCAGATAGGCCTCGAGCAACTCATCTGCCATCCGGAACCGCGAGCCCGGATAGAGCATCTCCTTCGAGAGGAAGAAGCAGTACGAGCAGTCGAGGTTGCAGACCGCGCCCGTCGGTTTCGCCAGGAGATGGAACGCTGTTGGGACGCTGACTGCCATCTCGGCTGAAGCTTTGCCGTCCGTGCGTCGCGGGGCATCATCCGAACCGGATGACCATCTCTAGGTCTAGGCTGAGCATCCTCGTTCCAGACGATGAGTGTGGACAACCCTCGAACCGCCCAGCGGCGAGCTTTCAGATGCGCTCCGGCGCACGCATCTCGCGAACGAGCGCACGTACCTCGCCTGGTGGCGCAGCGCCCTGACCGCGCTCGCGGTCGCCATTGGCACCGGACGCATCGCGCCCGGCTTGGCCGGAGGCACCGAATGGCCCTACCACGTGCTGGGCGCAGCCTTCGGGGTGCTCGGCATTGCTGTCCTGTGCGTCGCGTTCATCCGCCATCGAAACGTCGAACGGGCCCTTGCGAAAGGCAGCTACGCGCCAATCGATGAGCGGGTTGCGTTCGCGCTCGCGGCCGCGACGGTCGTGCTCGCGCTCGCGACGGTCGTGCTCGTCCTCGCCGGCACCTGAGCGAACGACAAGCGGGCGCTCCGGGCGATTCGCCCGAAGGCGAATCGCCCGCCCACCCAGCGACTTGTCAGCTGGCGAGTGGTCTCCTGCGTCTGAACATCGTGTTACCTCCCCTTCTCGCTAGACGCCGGCGGGCGTCGAGGGGTTGAGCTCGGCCTGCAGTTCCTTCTCGACGTCCGCGGAGAGGGACGACTTGAGCACCGTGCCACCGTACTTGCTCAAGGCTGCGATCGCCTTGTCGGGCGTCACCTTCTCGACGACGAGGAACAGTGCTGACGTGCCCGGCTTCATCGCGTCGCGAACCTGCTCGATGAAGGCCTCGTCGACGGTGTCCTTCTGGAGCTTGCCCATCAAGGCGCCGAAGCCGGCACCGATCGCCAATCCAAGGAACGGGACGAAGAAGAGCATGCCGAAGAGCACGCCCCAGAACATCCCCCAGGATGTCCCGCCCGCCACGGAGTGATGGTTCGTCGACACCTTGAAGTCGCCGTCCTTGTTCCGCACGATCGACGCGATCGCATCGGTCTGGATGATCAGCTCACCCGCAAGCTTCTCTGCCTCGGCTTGAGCGGCTGCGGCGGTGGTCTCATCGGGATACGCGATGGCGATGAGGTCAGCCATGGTGATGCCTCCTTCTTGTTTCCGCCGCCGCCGGCCAACGGCAGGTGCGGTGGAGCAGGGTTGCTTTCGTCGGTCGGAGGATTCCGACTGGACGGTTGCACAGCCTCGTCCGGTTGGGGTGAACCAGCGCGTATCCACGCCTTCCCTGGCGACGTCTCATCCCAACAGGAGGATGTGCGCGACAGGCGCCGGTGCTTTCGTCCGCGCTGCACGGCCCGAGAGAGGGTCGCCGAATCGACTCAGGAGGGACTTACCAGATGAGCAGCGCAGCGCTAAAGGGGGACTACGACGGGTACGACGACGTGTCTGGGAGGGGAGTCGGCTGGATCGTATTCGCGGCCATCCTGCTCTTCCTCGCCGGTACCTGGAACTTCATCGATGGGATCCTGGCGATCTCGTCCTCCCACGTCTACACGGCGAACGCCCACTACGTGTTCAGTGACCTCAAGACGTGGGGCTGGATCGTCATGCTCCTCGGCATTCTCCAGTTGATCGCGGGCATGTCGCTCCTCAGCGGCAGCGAGTGGGCAAAGTGGTTCGCCATCGCTGTCGCCGGACTGAACGCAATCGGGCAGCTGATGTTCATCCCGGCCTATCCGTTCTGGGCGCTTGCGATGTTCACGCTCGACATCTTCATCATCTACGGAGTTGCCGTCTACGGCGGCGCGAAGCTTCGCCAGAGCTAGACCTGAGGTACGTGCACCGGGAGTGCCGGCGACGGAGTCGCGCCGGCACTCCCTTCGTCGCTTCGCGGACTAGGTATTCCCGATGATCTTCATCCTGACGCTGATCATCGTTCTCGTCCTGCAGGTCGGGAGTCCCTGGGCATTCGTGTTGCTCGGCGGTGCCGCCCTTGCCGAGGTGGCGGAGATCATCTTCCTGCGGCGGTGGTCGAAGCGCCTGACGCGGCGCTACAAGCCGGTCAGCCCCGAGGAAGCGCTCGTCGGTCTCGTGGCGGAGGTGGTGACCCCCTGTCGCCCCAACGGACAGGTTCGGGTCCGCGGTGAGATCTGGGAGGCCACGTGTCCCGCCGGCGCGGGCGAGGGGGCCTCGGTTCGGGTCGAGCGGGTCGATTCACTCACCCTGTTCGTGGTTCCGCAGTCGCGTTGAGAAACGCTCAGCCTCGAACAAGACTCAGCTTCTGACGAGACCCAGGACGCCGGTCACGAGGAGCGCCACAGCCAGCAGTCCGACCGCACACGGTAGGACGACGCCGATGTAGCGATCGAGCGCGCCGCGCGCCCGGTCGAGCAGCTTCTGTGACCGGGAGCCGGCGAGCAGGCGGACGCCGACGATCACGAGGAGCGGGAGGATGACGGCGACGTTGAAGAGAGCGACCAGCTCGAGTTGGACGGGCAGTGACGCGCTCGAGCCGACGATCGCGGCGAGCGCCGCGAAATAGGGAACCGCGGTCGGCAATTCGGCCAGCATGATCCCCGCGCCGAGCCCGGCGGCGCCAAGGGCTCCGCCGGGCGGGTCGCGCTTCATGCCGCTCGTCACCTTCGCCCGGTGGATCCACAGGATCGCCGCGAGCAGAGCGAGTGCCAGTCCGCCCAGGATCTCGAGCAAGTGCTTGGTCGACGGCGAGATGTGCGGGAGCAGGGCGAGGAGGGCTCGACCCGGCCCGATCACAACGAGCACCCCGGCGGCGAATGACGGGACGAAGACTCCCACGGCGAACATGGCGACGAGGAGCGCGCCGCGCCGACGCACAGCGAGCACGAGTGCGGGAGCGACCGTGGAGGGATTCAGCCCGTCCGCGAGAGCGATCCCCAGCACGAGGACGACGAGCTCTTTCATCGCCGCGACCGACCGTTGCCAGCACGTTGAGCTGATCTCGATGGTGCTGACTGCACGCTCAGGACGATGTCGGGGGCGGCGCCGTCGTCGTTCATCCGGTTTGGGTGAACCCGAATGCTCCGCGAAACGGTAGAACGAACCGATGACGGAGTCGACCCCCGAGACCAGCCGGCCGGGTCCAGTCGTTGTCGGCTACGACGGGCGCGAGGAGTCAGAGCGTGCTCTCGACTATGCGTTCGAGGAGGCGGCGGTCCGCAAGGCGTCCGTCGTCGTGGTGGTCGTCGCGGCGATTCCGTACGACGTGGTCGATCCCTACGGCCCGGGAATGCCGACGATGGCCGGGCCGATCGCCCCAATCCCGGCCGAGGGGCCACTCGAGGTGCAACCGTTTCTCAAGCATGCTCGCGACCGTCTCGATCAGGCCGGCATCACGGGCGAGGCGGTGTGGGGGCTCGGCGACCCCGTCTCGGAGATCATCCGCGTCGCCGACGAGCACGGTGCGGGCGCGATCGTCGTCGGCACGCATCACCACTCGGCCTTCGGACGCTTGCTGGGGCTGGACACGGCGGGCGATCTCGTTCGCCGGTCCCACTGTGATGTCCTCGTCGCTCACTGAGTAGCGCCACTCTCGCGACAGGGCGTGAACGTTGCCTGCCGCCGATCCGACCAACTGACGGGCTCCGGCGAAGCCGAAGCCCGTCAGTCGCTGAGGGGAGCTGCCTTGCTAGGCGAGCTGTGCGACGGCCCGGGTGACCTGGGCGCGAGGGTTGCGAGCGAGTGCGATGCTCGCGCACACCACCCAGAGTGTGAAGAGCGCGAACGACATCTGCCCGAGGTTGTCGAGCGACGCCGCGGTGGTCACGAGCTGGATGAGCGCGATCGCGATCGCGCTGCGGCCGAGGGCCGGCCGGCCGGCCGACAGGGCGAGCGCTCCGACCGCGAGCAGGAAGAACACCGCGAGGAACCATGTGCAGACGTACAGCGCTTCGTTCAACGTGATCAGTGTGCTTCCGAGTTGGATGTCCATCCCTTTGCCGGAGCGGTAGGCGATGGCGTCCATGAGGCCCAGCGACACCATGCTGATGGTGACGTAGCCGGTCGCGGCGGAGCGCCCGATCTGCCCGAGGAGCCCGCCGCCGAGCGTGGCGCACGCCCAGGCGGCGAAGGCCAGGAAGCAGCCGAAGCTCAGTAGCTCGATGTACGCGCCGACCCAGACCGCCGTTCCGGCGGGCTTCGCAAGGACGTGAGCGATGTGCTCCGGCGAGCTCGAGATCGTTGCGAATTGCCTGCCACCGAGAGCGCCAATCGCCACTGCTCCGTACATGAGCACGACCGATGCGATCCCGAAGGCACCGAAGACGCGGTTGGAGATGCGTTCGTTCATCTTCCACTCCTTTGCACGATTGCTGACGATCTCGACGCTAAGGAACGAGCGCGATTCCGTCATCGGCCGCCTTGGCGATCTTGCGATCGGCCGACCGGCTGAATTCTCCGAGCCCAGAGATCGGCCGACCGGCTGATGACACGAGGCCTCGCGCGGTTTACCGTCCGTGCATGCAGACGAGACTGCGAGAGCTACGTCGACTCGGGGTCGATCCGAAGCAGCGCGACCGTTTCCTTGCCGTCGTTCTCCTGATTGCGGCTCAACTCGAGATCTGGCTCACCGCCGACGCGGGTGGGTACCGACTGGCCGCGGCGCTGATCTCGCCCGTCGTCGCCGCTTGCGTCGCCGTCCGCCGGTCGTATCCGGCGGGCGCGGGCGTGGTCGCGCAGGGGGTCGTGGCTCTCGCGTTCACATTCTGGGGCAACACCCAGATCCTCGGTACGTCGATCGGGTGGTTCTGCGCGCTCTACGGCCTCACCGTCTGGACGACGCAACGTCGCTTCGTCGCCGGCGCCATCTTCGTCTTCGGGACCAACGTCGCAACGATCGCCGGGCCGATCGGCACGCTCCACAAGTCCATGCCGTTCGCCGTCGTGACGCTGGTCGTAATGCTGCTGGTCCGCCGTGTGCTGGGTGATCGCGAACGTCGAGTGCGGCTCGCAGAGCGCGAGCGCGACCTCGTCGCGCGAGAAGCGGTTGTCGAGGAGCGGGCCCGAATCGCACGTGAGTTGCACGACGCAATCGCCCACAGCGTCTCGATGATGGTGGTGCAAGCAGGGGCAGAGAGGCGGACACTCGACGAGCCGGCGGGCACCACCCACGAGGTGCTCGAGACGATCGAGCAGATCGGCAGGGGCGCGCTGAATGAGATGCGCCGCCTTGTCGGGATGCTGCGCAGCGACTCGGTTGACCCGCTCACACCCCAGCCGGGGCTCGACGACCTCTCGACGCTCGTCACACAGGTGCGTGAGGCGGGCCTGCCGGTCGAGCTTCGGATCGAAGGCGAGCGCCGGCCGCTGCCGGTGGGGATCGAGCTCTCGGCGTACCGGATCGTCCAGGAGGCGCTGACGAATGCGCTCAAGCACGGCGGCGACGCGCACGCGACGGTCGATGTCCGGTACGGCGCCGATACCCTCGAGCTCGAGATCGTCGACGACGGCCGAGGCTCGGCCGCGCAGGTGGTGAGTGGCGGCCACGGCCTGGTGGGGATGCGAGAACGGGTCGCGCTCTATGGCGGCCGCCTCGACGCCGGGCACCGGCAAAGCGGCGGCTTCGGTGTCCGTGTGCTCCTCCCGATCCGATGACGAGTGTCCTGATCGCCGACGACCAGGCGCTTGTCCGCGTCGGCCTGCGTAAGATCCTCGAAAGCGAGCCCGAGCTGTCGGTGGCCGGCGAAGCGAGCGATGGCGAAGACGCCGTCGAAGCCGCACGACGGCTGAGGCCTGACGTCGTTCTCATGGACATCCGCATGCCGGTGCTCGACGGCATCGAGGCGACGCGGCGCATTGTCGCGACTCATTCCAGCACGCGCGTTCTGATGCTCACCACGTTCGGCCTCGACGGGTACGTCTACGACGCCCTGCGGGCCGGGGCGAGCGGATTCATGCTGAAGGACGCACCCCCGGAGGAGATCGTTGCCGCCGTCCGCATCGTGGCAAGTGGCGACGCGCTGCTCGCGCCCGCCGTCACCCGTTCGGTGATCGAGGAGTTCGCGCGGCGGCCGCCGGTCGACGTCGCTCCATCACCCCCGCCTGCCGTTGCCGACCTGACGCCGCGTGAACGGGAGGTGCTCGACCTGCTCGTCCGCGGGCTTTCGAATCCCGAGATCTGCGAGCGGCTCGTGATCAGCGACGCGACCGCGAAGACCCACGTGGCGCGCATCCTGCAGAAGCTCGGCCTCCGGGATCGCGTCCAGACGGTGATCTATGCCTACGAGTGCGGGCTCGTCACGCCCGCCGATCGCCGCGCCCTCTAGCCGGCCATCGGCTGGTAGGGTTCCGGCCGCACGCGGAGACTCATAGGCAGTTCACAGGCAAATTCGATCCAGCGAAGAGGAGCACTGACCACGTGACCGACCCACTCAGCAGGAGCCAGTTGTTTGCGCGAGGTGCGAAAGGAGGCGCAGCACTCATCCTCGCGGGATCGGTCGCAGGCTCCTTCGTCCGCTCGGCATCAGCCGCCACGATTCCCGATGCCGACCTTGCCTATGCACGGCTGCTCGTCGGTGCCGAGTTGCTCGCCCTCGACTTCTACACGAAGGCTATCGCCGCGAAGCAATTCGGCGCGGATGCCACCAAGGCGCTGAAGCGAGCGTTCTTCAACGAGCAGGAGCACTATGCGGCTGTCTCCGAGATCCTCACGGGGGCCGCACAGATCCCGGCGGCGCCGGCAGACTTCGACTTCGTCTACCCGGAGAAGACGTTCGACTCCAAGGGGTCGATCGTGAAGCTCGCGGTCGACCTCGAGACGACGGTCCTCGGGGCCTACCTCGGAGCAGTCGACGCGCTGCAGACAAACACCTTGAAGCTGCCGGTCGCACGCATCGCAGCGAGCGAGGCGCAGCACCTCGGCGTCTTCACCGAATTGGCAGGGGGCGAACCGATCGGAATCTCGTTCCCGAACGCGCTCTCGATCGACGCCGTATCAGACGCACTCGACCGCTACACGAGCTAGAGAGGGGAGCAATGCCGCGCGAGTTCTACAGTGCAAGCGAGGCGGCGCGCACGCTCGGGATCAGTCTCGACACGCTGCGCCGTTGGGACAGCCAGGGTCGGATCAAGACGCGCCGTGACCCGAGCAATCGCAGGCTCGTCTCTGCGAAGGAGATCGAGCGGCTGCGGGGCGGCGCGCGAGCCGAGCACCAGGTCAGCGCACGCAATCGCTTCAGCGGAATTGTCCGCGACGTGAAGATCGAGGGGCTGATGGCGCAGGTCGAGATGGTCATCACCGAGCCGACCGTGCTCACCGCGATCGTCACGGCAG
This sequence comes from uncultured Thermoleophilia bacterium, assembly GCA_963817765.1. Classification (GTDB taxonomy): domain Bacteria; phylum Actinomycetota; class Thermoleophilia; order Gaiellales; family Gaiellaceae; genus PALSA-600. The sequence continues at coordinate 116,952 of CAWFPX010000005.1, forward strand.
ATGCGGTCAACGAACTTGCAATCAAGCCCGGAAATCACGTTGTCGCAGTCATCAAATCCACCTCTGTCATGGTCGAGCATTGAGAAAGGGGTTCATCCCAGTGCACGTCTCCAACGAGCACATCACACCGCGCAGGTTCGCAGCGTTCGCGGCGGCGTTGATCACGTCGCTCCTTGTCGTCGGCGGGGCAACTGCGCAAGCGAGTCAGCAATGCATCGGCCAAGGTCAGCGGGATCACGGTCTACGCGGCGTCGTCGCTCACCGACGTCTTCCCGCAGATCGACAAAGGCCCGAAGTACTCGTTCGGCGCATCGAGCACGCTCGCCACACAGATCACGCAGGGCGCGCCGGCCGATGTCTTCGCTTCCGCAAACACGACCATCCCCGACCAGTTGTTCGCAAAGGGGCTCGTGCAGAAGCCCGTCATCTTCACGCGCAATCGGCTCGTGCTCGTCGTCCCGACGTCGAATCCCGCCGGGATCCACAGCGTCTACGACCTCAAGAAATCGGGCGTGAAGCTGGTCATCGCGGCCGCCGCCGTCCCCGTCGGCAGCTACACGCTGCAGGTCTTGAAGCAGATGGCTCTGACGAGCGTGCTCTCGAATGTCGTCAGCCGCGAGTCGGACGTACGCAGCGTGCTCTCGAAGGTCGCGCTCGGCGAGGCGGATGCCGGGTTCGTCTACTCGACCGATGCAAAAACCGTGCCCGGCAAGGTGACCGTGATCAAGATCCCCGCCTGGGCGCAGCCGAAGGTGACCTACGAGATGGCGGTCGTGTCCGCGAGCCCCAACAAGGCAGCGGCGCAGGCGTACATCAAAGAGGTGCTGAGTAAGGCCGGGCAGAAGAAGATGCTCGCCGCCGGGTTCCTGCCGATCCCGACGACCAAGTCGGGTTATTGAGCGTGGGCGGGGGCGGGCAGGCCATCCGTCGAGGCCTGCTCGCCTTCGCCTACTTCCTCGCCGCGGCCGTGACGCTCGCGTTCCTCGCGTTGCCGATCGTGGCGATCTTCGTGCACGTTCCGCCCGGCGAGCTCATCGCCCAGCTCTCGAACCCGGTGGTGACCGACGCGCTGGTGGTCAGCCTCAAGACGTCGCTGATCGCCCAGGCACTGGTGCTGCTCTTCGGCACGCCGACCGCATACCTGCTGGCGAGCCGCCGCTTCCCCGGTCGAGCGCTTGCGATCACCCTCGTCGAGTTGCCGCTCGTGCTGCCGCCCGCGGTCGCCGGTATCGGCCTGCTCGTCGCGTTCGGCCGCGTCGGCCTGCTCGGCTCTACGTTCGAGGCGGCGGGTATCACGATCCCGTTCACGCAGACCGCGGTGACGCTCGCGGTCGCGTTCGTGGCGAGCCCGCTCTACATCCGGCAGGCGATCGCGGCGTTCGAAGCGGTCGATCCGAATCTCGTCGCTGCCTCCCGCACTCTCGGGGCCGGACCGGCGCGTACGTTCTTCCGCGTCGTGCTTCCCCTCGCGCGTGGAGGGCTTGCCGCTGGGGAGGCACTGGCGTTTGCGCGCGGCCTCGGCGAGTTCGGTGCGACGATCATGTTCGCCGGCAGTCTGCAGAAGGTGACTCAGACGCTCCCGCTCGCGATCTACGCGGAGTTCGAGGTCAACTTCGACGTCACGCTCGCAATCAGCGCGCTGCTCGTCATCATCAGCGGTGCGATCCTGATCTCGCTCAAGCTCAGCTCCCTATGGCAACCCTCAGCGCAGACTTCACGCTCCCGCTTCGCGCGTTTGAGCTGGAGCTAGCGCTCGAGGTCGACGGCACCGTTGCGCTCGTCGGGCCTTCAGGGGCCGGCAAGACCTCGGTGTTGCGCGCGATCGCGGGACTCGTTCGGCCGCGCCGCGGACGGATCGCGCTGGGCGACGACGTCTGGTTCGACGCCGAGCGCCGGCTCTTCCGGAAGCCCGACGAGCGCCGCGTCGGGCTCGTGTTCCAGGAGTACGCGCTCTTTCCCCACCTCACCGTGCGCCAGAACGTCGCGTATGCGGGTAAGCAACGCGCGGACGAGTACCTCGAGCGCTTTCGGATCTCGCACCTCGCGGCTGCGTATCCGGGCGCACTCTCGGGTGGTGAGCGCCAGCGCGTCGCCCTCGCTCGCGCGCTCGCGCGCGCACCCGGAGTGATCCTGCTCGACGAGCCGCTCTCCGCGCTCGACGCTCACACGAGAGGCACTGTTCGTGCGGAGCTGCAGGAGTTGCTGCGCGAGCTCGCGCTTCCGACCATTCTCGTCACCCACGACTTCGAGGACGCCGCCGCGCTCGCCGACCAGGTCGGCGTGATCGTCGACGGACGCCTGCGCCAGTTCGCAACTCCGGCCGACCTGGTCGACAGGCCGACCGATGCCTACGTCGCTTCGTTCACCGGAGCCAACCTGCTCCGCGGCAGCGCCCGACGGATCGACAACGGCCTGACACTCGTGGAGCTCGAGACGGGGGAGCTCGTCTACTCGACCGAGCGGGGCGAAGGGGACGTGGGCGTCGTCGTCTATCCGTGGGAGGTCTCGATCGGGCGGCTCCATCAGCGGGGCTCCGCACCGAAGGACTCAGCCCTGAACCTGATCGAGGGAGAGATCCGCTCGGTGGTGGAGATCGGCAATCGAGTTCGTGTACGGGTCGGGCCGATCACCGCCGAGGTGACAGCATCGTCTGCCGACACGCTCGAGCTCGCGCGGGGCGGCACGGCTTTCGCGACGTTCAAGGCAACCGGCACGCGGCTCGTCCCGCTGGCGTGATTCTCGGCGAACTCGTTCTCAGCGAATTCTCTGCTCGCTCGCACCTTGCTCCAATCCGCAGCCCGCGACCGTGGAGGCGTCAACCTCTACGAAGGGAGCACCACATGACTACCTCGGTGAACGGCAAGCGGCGCTCATACCGCCACGTGCTCGTCAGCGTTGCGGTCGCACTCGGCGTCGCGTTCGGCAGTTATGGCATCGCGAGCGCAGCGAGTGGGTCGGGATCGAGCACCACGACGAAGCTCGGCATCCGCACAGACCAACACGGCGCCCGGCGCACCACCGGGTGCAAGCGCTTCGAATCCGTGGGGCAACCAGCGAAGCGACGAGACTGTTCTCACGGGTGACGCGCTCGCCAAAGTGAAGGCGAATCGCGCTCGACAAGGTTCCCGGCGGAACGATCGTACGGATCGAGACCGACGCCGACGGCCATGCCGCCTACGAGGCGCACATGGTGAAGGCCGACGGATCGCCGGTGACGGTGTACGTCGACAAGGACTTCACGTTCGTCAGCGTCGAGACGCGCTGAGCCATCACCAGTCCGGGAGGTCGGCGCATTCGCCGGCCTCCCACCGTTACGTTCTCAGCGGCTCGGCTGTCGTCTCGGCCGTCTTCAATGCGGCGCTGAGCGCTTCACGCGAGTTGATGTCGAGCTTGCGATAGATATGGCGCAGGTGGTACTCGACGGTCTTCGGACTGAGGAACAGCGTCGCGGCGGCTTCGCGCGTTGTACGCCCTTCGGCGAGTAGGAGGCCAATCTGAAGTTCCTGCGGGGTGAGCGCGTCAACGGTGCTCACGTCACGACGGCGCGCCGTTTCGCCCGTCGCCGCGAGCTCGGCGCTCGCCTGTTCGGCCCATGGCTCGGCGCCGATACGGTCGAACAGCTCGATCGCGGCGCGCAGCTCGCCCCGTGCACGAACGCGCTGCCGGGCCCGTCGTAGCCGCGCACCGTAGGCGAGTCGCGTCCTCGCGATCTCAAACACGTCATCGGTCGGCTCGTGGAGCCTCAGCGCTTCCTCGAAGCACTCGTCGATCTCGCTGGGCTCGGCCAGTAGGCCGCGGGAGCGGTGGAGGCGGGCGAGCGCCCACGGTCGGTTCTTCTCATGCGCACGGACGGGCGTAGGGCTGGAGGATCGCCAGTGCATCGTCTCGACGACCGAGCCGGAGATACGCATCGACCAGGTCCGGCGCGGGCCAGAGGTCGACGTCGGCGACCCTGAGCTCCTCGAGGAACGCCTGCTGCTCCTCGAAGTGCCCGACCGCATCTGCCGCGTCGCCACGCCCGAGCTCGAGCTCGCCGAGAGCGGCGATGGCCCAGAGAGCCGACGTGCCGAGCCCGAGCTCCGCGCTGATCTCACGGGAAGCGCGCGCGTTCGCGATGCAATCGTCGGCCTTGCCGAGGCGTGCCTCGACACGTGCGAGGCCGGCGAGCGCCGCCGCGAGCTCGGATGGCTGGCCCGTCTCGCGCGCGTGCCGAGCCGCTTCGTGAAAGTCGGCCTCGGCCGCCGCCGTTCGCCCGGTCGACATCTCGTGCAGGGCGATGTGCAGCAGAAGGCGCGGCAGCACGCCGAGTGCCGTGCTGAGCGCGGGCGGCGTCGATCGCCCGGTCGATCAGCGCGCGCCCGGCGTCGGCCTCACGCAGCCAGAGATGCGGCATTGCGGCCCAGCCGAGCAGCAGAGGATCGCGCTGCATCTCGTCTGAGTTCTCGAAGACGTCGACCGCCCGTTGCAGATGGTCGGCGTTGCCGTCGACGTGGCCGGCGAGGATCCCGGCCATCCCGAGGAGAATCGACGTGAAGAACGCCGAGCGTTCGTCGCTCGCCCGCGTCAATCGCCGCCGCGCGGCGCGCCGTTTCGAGCAGGTGGTCTGCGTCACCCGCATAAAAGCAGGCGTAGCCCGCCTCGGCGAGCATCGCGATCGCGAGCGCCGGATCGTCGTCGGCGACGCTCAGCGCGCCGACCGACAGCAGCTCGTAGCTCTGCATCACCGGTTCGCTCCGCATCCCGACGTGCGCGCGAAGGTGATCGATCCGGAGCGTGAGTCGTGGTCGGTCGACGAGGTGTGAGCCTCGCCGAGCAGCGCGATCGCCCTGGCGCCGTCGCCGGCCAGCCAGGCGGCGTCTGCGGCGTCGTACAAGAGCTGGCCGCGACGGTCGTCCGTCGTCGCAAGCTGGGCCGACCGCTCGAAGGCTGCTGCCGCGACGACGTAGGCGCTTCGGGCACGTGCGCGTGCACCTGCCTGCTCGAGCGCTGGCGATGCGATGTCGTCGAGGCCGGTCGCGGCCGACGAGAGATGCCACGCACGACGGTCGACGTCACGATCCGGCAGCGCGTCGGCAAGAGCTCGATGGGCCGCACGACGCTCGGCGGGAGCGGCGTCACCGTAGACTGCCGAGCGCGCGAGCGGATGACGGAACTCGAGGGTCGCGCCCTACGCTCCGAACAAGACCGGTGCGTTCGGCCGCGGCGAGCTCCTCGACGGTCAGGCCGACGCCGACCGCGGCGCGAAGCAGCACGTCGAGCGCGCCGTCGTCGTTCGCAGCCGCAAGGACTAGCAGCTGGCGTGTGCCGTCGGGGAGCGCTGATGACTGGCGCATGAACGCCCGTGTGATGCTTGCTGAGACGGGAACGGGACCGCTCCACGGCAGCTCGGCGAGGCGGGCGGCATCGGGTGCCAACTCAATGAGTGCGAGCGGGTTGCCGCGCGGTCGAGCGATAGAGCCGCTCCGTGATCTCGGCGGAAACACGGCCCACCAACGCTGGCCACGAGCTCGGCGGCGCTCTGCTCGTCAAGGCCCTCCAGATGCAGCACGGGAGAGCCCGGCACCGTCGAGCAGCGAGGGCTCGTCGTCCCGTGCAGTGACGTATCACTGCGATCGGGTCGGCGACCAGCCGCCTCACCGCGAACAGGAGCGCCTCGGCGCTCGAGCCGTCGAGCCAATGGACGTCGTCGACGAGCACGAGCACCGGCACGTCTTCGGCGTAGGCGGCGAGCAGGCTCAGGGTCGCCGCGCCGACGGCGAAGCGGTCCTGTGCCGTCGGCGGGCGGAGAGCGAGCGCGCCGCCGAGCGCATCCGACTGCGGCTTCGGAATCGCCTCGAGCGATCCGAGCGCCGGGCGGAGCAGCTCGAGCAGGCCCCCGAACGGGACCTGCGCCTCCGACTCGATGCCGCGGGCCCGCAGCACACGCATTTCTGTCGCCCCCGTCGCCGCGTGCTCGAGGAGGGCGGTCTTGCCGATCCCGGACTCGCCGGTGATCGCCAGCACCGCACTCCGTCCCTCCCGCGCGCTTGCCAGCAACGCGTCGAGAGCGGCGGTCTCAGGGTTGCGCCCGAGGAGCACCTGATCGATTGTAGGAGCCTTGCGATGCGATTTTTACGGCTCAGGACCAGGTGGCCCCCGGAAGCGATCCTGGCGAGCCGTTCCCTACCGTCGCTCGAGACATCGACGGAGGAGGAGTAGATGGCCACCATTGAACAGGCACCCCTCGACCCGGCCAAGCTGGAGGCATTCGTCTTCAGGGCCGTGGACGAGGTCGGAGCGACACTCAACGCAGCGCTCGTCGTGATGGGCGACAAGCTCGGTCTCTATCGCGCGATGGCGGGCGCAGGGCCGCTCGACCCGAGCGAGATCGCAGGGCGGGCCGGAGTGTCGGAGCGGTATGTGCGTGAGTGGCTGAACGCGCAGGCTGCCGGCGGGTTCGTCGAATACGACCCGGCGAGCGGCCGCTACACGCTGCCGCCCGAGCAGGCGAACGCCCTCACGGACGAGGACAGCCCCGCGTACCTGCCGGGCTTCTTCCAGATCGCGGTCGGCTCCGTGATCGATTCGCCGCGGATCACCGAGGCGGCGCGGAGCGGCGACGGAATCGGCTGGCACGACCACGTCCATGACGTGCACGACGGCTGCGAGCGGTTCTTCCGCCCGGGCTACAACGCCAATCTCGTCAGCTCCTGGCTGCCCGCGCTCGACGGCGTCGTCGCGAAGCTCGAGCAGGGTGCGACCGTCGCCGACGTCGGCTGCGGCCACGGGTCGTCGACGATTCTCATGGCGGAGGCGTTTCCGAGCTCCACGTTCGTCGGCGCGGACTATCACGAGGAGGGCATCGCGACCGCTCGCGCGAGGGCCGAAGAGGCCGGCGTCGCCGATCGTGTTCGGTTCGAGGTGGCTCCCGCCGCGGGCTACAGCGGCAAAGGCTACGACCTCGTGACGATGTTCGACTGCCTGCACGACATGGGCGACCCGATCGGAGCCGCACGCCACGTTCGCGACACGCTCGCGGCCGACGGCACGTGGATGATCGTTGAGCCCGCCGCCGGCGATCGCGTCGAGGACAACCTCAATCCGGTCGGACGTGCCTACTACGGGTTCTCGACCCTGCTGTGCACACCGGCGTCGCTGTCGCAGGAGGTCGGGCTGGCGCTCGGGGCTCAGGCGGGCGAGGCGCGGCTACGCGACATCGTCACGTCGGGCGGCTTCCAGCGGGTTCGCCGGGCGGCGGAGACGCCGTTCAACATGGTGCTCGAGGCACGGCTCTGATTCGCGCACGCGAGCCGGACGAGCACGGCTTCGTCGAACGCGACGGAGTTCGTGTCCACTGGGAACGGTTCGGGGATGGGGCCCGAACCGTTCTCTTCGTCCCCACGTGGTCGGTGGTCCATTCGCGCAACTGGAAAGCTCAGGTGCCGTACTTCGCGCGTCACCACCGCGTGCTGACCTTCGACGGGCGCGGCAACGGACTTTCGGACCGGCCGGCGGAATCGTCCGCGTATGACGAGCGCGAGTTCGCCGCCGACGCGCTCGCGATCCTCGACGCAACCGGCACGGAGCAGGCGACGATCGTGTCGCTCTCACTCGGCGCCCAACGTGCTCTCCTGCTGGCGGCGGAGCATCCCGACCGCGTCGATGGGCTCGTGTTCCTTGCGCCGACGCTCCCGCTCAGCGACCCGGTCAACGTGGCGGGCACCTTCGAGGACGTCCACGACGAGCTACGAGGGTTGGGGCAAGTACAACGCGAACCACTGGCGCAGCGACTGGCCCGATTTCCTGAAGTGGTTCTTCGGGACGGCGTGCTTCACCGAGCCGCACTCCACGAAGCAGGTCGAGGACTGCATGCAGTGGGGGCTCGACACGACCGGCGAGACGATCGTCATTGCCCAGTACGGTGAGCGGATTCCCGACCGGGAGTCGGTGCTCGAGCTCTGCGCGAGGGTGACGAGCCCGGTGCTCGTCATTCACGGTGACGAGGACGCCGTGATCCCGCAGGAGCGCGGGCGGCGGCTGGCGGACGCGACGGGGGGCGCGTTCGTCTCGCTCGCCGGTTCCGGACACTGCGCGCAGGCTCGCGACCCGGTGTCGGTCAACCTGTTGATCGACGAGTTCCTCGCCGAGCCGCGGCCAAAGGATCGCCGCGTGAACGGTCGCGTGAGCGCCGGGCGCCCTCCCCGCGTGCTCGTGGTGTCGAGCCCGATCGGGCTCGGCCACGCGCAGCGCGATCTCGCCGTCGTGAACGAGCTGCGGAAGCTGCGGCCGGAGCTCGAAGTCGACTGGCTTGCCCAGCACCCCGTCACTGCGGTGCTCGAAGCGGCAGGAGAGCGGATTCACCCGGCATCGGGACACCTTGCAAGCGAGTCGACCGCGTTCGAGGCGCACGCACGCGAACATGAGCTGCACGCGTTCCAGGCCTGGCGACAGCTCGATGAGGTGCTCGTCGCGAACTTCATGCTGTTCAACGACGTCGTGCGCGACGGCGCCTACGACCTCTGGCTTGGGGACGAGTCGTGGGAGGTCGACTACTACCTGCACGAGAATCCGCGCCTGAAGACCGCGCCGTACGCGTTCCTCACCGACTTCGTCGGCTGGCTGCCGGTGGACGAGTCGGAGGCGTGGCTGACGAGCGATTACAACGCCGAGAACATCGGCCACGTCGAAGGCAATCCGGGGCTGCGCGACGTCGCGATCTTCGTCGGCGATCCTGAAGACATCGTACCGGGGTCGTTCGGCCCGGGGCTCCCATCGATCGGCGACTGGGTGCCAGAGCACTTCGACTTCTCGGGCTACGTGCTTGCACCGGCGGCGGACCCCGCGCCCCGCGTGGACGGCGGTCCGCCGCTGATTGTCGCGGCAGTCGGCGGATCGACGACCGGCATCCACCTCCTTCGTCGCATCGCCGCGGCCTTCGCGGAGCTGCGGGTCGACACTGACGCTGAGCTGCTGCTCGTCTGTGGGCCACGGATCGACCAGCGGGAGATCGCGCCGCAGCCGGGGATGACGGTCGCGGGGTACGTCCACGATCTGCATCGAGTGCTCGCGTCGTGCGATCTCGCAGTCGTCCAGGGTGGGTTGACGACGACGATGGAGCTCGTGGCAGCCCGCAGGCCTTTCATCTCCGTGCCGCTTCGCCGTCACTTCGAGCAGAACGGCCATGTCGCGCACCGGCTACGCCGCTACGGAGCGCCGGAGTCGACGTCGTACGACGACACCACGCCGGGCGAGCTTGCGGCCTTGATGCGGACCCGCCTCGGGGCTCCCGTCGATTATCTCCCGGTCGCTCGCGACGGGGCCGCGCGGGCCGCTGCGCTGATCGCACCGCTTATCGCCTGATCAACCACTCGGCCATAGGATCGGCACGAGGTGACGCTCGACGTGAAGCCGATGCCGGGGCTCGAGCACCTTCCGTTTGCGGAGGTCTGGTTTCGCTCGATCGACGGCCCGGCCTGGCGTCAGGCCTCGGCCGCCGCCCGCGCACTTGGAAAGAGCGGCCTCGAGGTCTGGACGACGACGGAGACGCCTGAGGTCGTCGCGTTCTTCGAGCAGCACGGCTACGAGGAGGTTCGCCGCTACGTCATCTCGGAGCTGGATGTCTCGGCTGCGTCCGATCCCGGCCCGCCCGGCATCACGATCGTCACGCTCGCCGAGCGCCCCGATCTCGCCCCAGCGCTCTTCGAGATCGCGGTCGAGTCCTATCCCGACCAACCCGGTCGTTCCGAGCAACTGATCGAGAGCTTCGAGTCGTGGCGCCAGTGGGGCCTCGACGGGCACCCACCCGACGCGTACTTCATCGCACTCGACGGAGACGCCGTGCTGGGCTACGGCCTGCTCGACCTCGACGGGTCGACGGGGCACCACAGCTTCACCGCGGTCGCCCGCGCCGTGCGAGGGCGCGGAGTCGCGAGCGCGATCAAGCACGCCCAGATCTCGTGGGCGAAGGAGCACGGTCTGCTCGTCCTGAGAACCGCCAACGAGACGCGCCTCGGCGGGATGCTCGCGCTGAACCGGCGCCTCGGCTACCGGCCGCTCTACGACGAGATCGTGTTGCGCGGTCCGGTCGCCGCGGTAGAGTCAGCACAATGAAGGGTCAGCAGAAGCCGAAGAAGGGCCAGAAAAAGGCCCCGCAGAAGACGCTGAAGGAAAAGCGCGCCGATAAGCGCGCATCCGAGAAGACCACTCGCGGTATCTAAGCCCTTGCGGCGTTAGGCTTCCGGCCATGGATGTCGAGGAGCTCGTCGAAGACGGTGCGGCGGACGGTGGCGCGCGCGATCTCGCGGGCGTCTATCGCTACTACGAGCTTGCAAAGCGGGCCGAATGGCAGGTGAAGGACCTCGCCTGGGGCGAGATACCGCCGACGCCCGAATACCGAGGCTCGCCGCAGAAGCTCGCGCGCCGCCAGGACATCTGGCGCTCAGTGATCACCCAGCAGCTCCAGGCCGACGAGCTGGCCGTCGAGATGGCGACGCAGCTCTTCTCGATCGCCCCAGACCACGAGGCGAAGCTCTACTACACGACGATGGTCCAGGACGAGTCGCGCCACACGGAGGCGTGGCTGAAGCTGATCGACCAGGCAGGCGGCATGGGCGAGCGCGATCCGTATCTCGACCAGCTGGCCCACATGACCCTCGACGCCGAGACACTCGAGGAGAAGGTGTTCCTGATGCAGGTTTTCTACGAGCGGCTGATCATCCCGCGCTTCCGCATGATCGCGCGGTCGTCTCGCGGCACGATCCTGGAGGATCTGTGCAACCGGCTGACCATCGATGACGGCATCCACCACGGCGCGGGCATGGCCTACGAGCGGGTTTTGCTCGAGGGAGCCGGCAAGCGGGTCACGAACCGGCTGATCACGGCGGCGAACCGGATGCTGCCCCTGTTCGCCCAGCACACGCTCTGGCGGCCGAAGGCGCGTGAGTTCATCGGCGGGCTCATGCGTGAAGCCGACATCCGCATGCTGAAGGAAGACCTCGAGCAAGGCATACGCCTGGCCGAGTCGCTCGGCATCGACGTGAGCGGCGTCGAACTGCCGTACTAGGGGCCAGCAACCTGGTTCGGTCTTAACCAGGTTGCCGAGTTCCTCGGACGGCGCGGCGGTTCGAGGCTCGTCAACCTGGTTCAGAGAGCGAAACCAGGTTGAGAACGGTAGGAACCTGGTTCGGTTTTCAACGGGTCGGGATCAGGCCCCGAGTTCCACTAACCCCGGCCCGCCCGGCGAGTCGAAGCAGGCATGACCGCCAGCTTCCAGATCGAGCCGACGACACCGCCTGAGCGGCCGTCGCACCTTGCCCTTGTCAAGGCGGCCCAGCCCTCCCTGGCCGCGCTCGCGGAGCTTCGCGCTCAGCTCGACGCACTCGTCGCGCCGCCCGCTGTGACCGAGCGGCGCGCCGAGTGCCCAAACCCGACCTGCGTGCACGACACCAACCCATGCGCGGCCTGCCAGGAGAGCTACTTCGGCCGGTTGAAGCAGGCAGAGCTCGACCAGCAGCAGTTCGGGCGGCACGCGATCTCCGATGTGCGGCTCCTCCTGCCGGTCGTCGAGGCCCTTGTCGCGGCTGGAGGCGAGGCAGCGCTCGCCGTTCTTCGCGCCGAGCTGGAATCGCGCGGCGTAGAGGGTTGATGTGGAATTGCGTGCTTGCGGGGATGGCTCAGACCAAGTAGGTCGTTCGGGTCGGGCAGGCATTTTTAGAAGAGCTGTGCATAGCGGTGGCTGCGTCTTAGCCCGACCCGGGCGAGATGCGCCGCGTCTGAGTCACCAGCCGCGAGTGCGCGTGCATTTCACATCAATCCTCTCAGGCTCGCCTGACGGTCCGCCCATAGCGTTTGCCCGCTCGCTAAGCTCCGTCCACATGGAGCTTCCGCTGACCGGCGGCTGCCTCTGCGGCGGCGTTCGTTACGAGATCTCGCAGCCGTTCGTCTCCGCAAGCTATTGCCATTGCACCCGCTGTCAGCGACGCACTGGGACCGCCGCATCGGCTCAGGCGCGAACGGTTCCGGGAAGCCTGCGGATCGTCGCGGGCGCTGAGCTCGTCGGCGAGCACGTCCCTGCGGGCGGCTGGCCGAAGTGTTACTGCACCGCTTGCGGGGGCGCGCTCTGGAGTCGCGATCCCGACGACGATGAACGGAGGAGCGTCAGGCTCGGCACCGTCGACGGCGACCCGGGCATCCGTCCACAGTGGCACCAGTTCACCGCGTATGCGGCCGCGTGGGAGCCGATCCCCGATGACGGTCTGCCGCGGTACCCCGAGGACAAGCGGTAGCGTCCGAAGACGATGTGCTTCGACCTCGACAGCTCGCCTCCGATCGCGGTCATCGCCGGCGCATCCGTTTCGCACGATGACCTCGTCCTGACCGCCGCGGACGGCAACGAGTTCGCGGCGTTCGTCGCGACGCCCGAGGAGCCGGCAACGACGGGGGTCGTGATCCTTCCCGACGTCCGCGGCCTCTACCACTTCTACGAAGAGCTCGCGCTGCGATTTGCAGAACGCGGGATCGCCGCGGTGGCGCTCGACTACTTCGGGCGGACGGCCGGCGTCTCGAAGCGCGACGATGCGTTCGAGTACCGGCCGCATGTCGATCAGCTCACCGATGAGGCCACGCAGGCCGACACGCGCGCCGCTGTCGAAAAGCTGCGCTCCATCGGGTGCACGACCGTGTTCACGCTCGGGTGTTGCTTCGGCGGCCGCGCGTCGTGGGTTGCGGCCTCGTCGGGGCACGGCCTCGCCGGTGCGATCGGGTTCTACGGCTCGCCGACGCGTGAGCGCGGCGGCCCGAGCGTCGTGCAGCGTGCCGGGCAGATCGCCTGCCCGATCCTCGCACTGCAGGCGGGCGACGATCAGGGGATCACCGCCGAGGACAACGCAGCATTCGAGCAGGCGCTCACCGACGCCGGCGTCGAGCACGAGATCGTGACCTACGAGGGGGCGCCGCACAGCTTCTTCGATCGCAAGCAGGAAGAGTTCGCCGACGCGTCAGCCGACGCCTGGCGGCGCACGCTCGCGTTCATCGCTGCCCATTGAACAGGGCAGCCCTGACCTGGCAATGATCCTCGCGATCGACCAGGGCACGACCGGGACGACCTGCCTTGCCGTCGACGACGAGTTGCGCGTCCTGGGCCGCGGCTACCGCGAGCTCCAGCAGTATTTCCCACGTCCCGGCTGGGTCGAGCACGACCCGGAGGAGATCTGGCAGGGCGTGCTCGAGGCGGCAGAGGCCGCTCTTCAGTCCGCGGGTGCGCGCCCGGCCGATCTGACGACCGTTGCGATCACGAATCAGCGGGAGACGACCATCCTCTGGGATCGAGCCACGGGCACGCCGGTGGCACCCGCGATCGTCTGGCAGGACCGGCGCACGGCCGAGCGTTGTCGTGAGCTCGACGCCGGGCTGATCACCCGGAAGACCGGGCTCGTGCCCGACCCCTACTTCTCCGCGACGAAGCTCGAGTGGCTGCTCGGCGGGCATCGCCGAAGCGGGCTTGCCTTCGGAACCGTCGACACGTGGCTGATCTGGAAACTGACCGGCGGAACGGTGCACGCGACCGACGTGACGAACGCATCACGCACGATGCTCGCGTCGCTCGCCACGCTCGACTGGGACGACGAGTTGCTGGAGCTCTTCGCAGTCGACCGCGAGCTGTTGCCGCAGGTCGTCGGCTCGGCCGACGTCGTCGGCGAAGGGCGACTGCTCGGCGCTCCGGTGACGATCCGCGGAGTCGCCGGAGACCAGCAGGCTGCGCTCTACGGCCAGGGGTGCCATCAGCCGGGCGAAGGCAAGGCGACGTATGGCACCGGCAGCTTCGTCCTCGTCCATACGGGCGACGATGCGTCGTCACCGCCACGTGGCCTCCTGAAGACTGCCGCGGCCGACGGCTATGCACTCGAAGGCGCGGTGCTCGTGAGTGGCGCCGCGATTCAATGGCTTCGCGACGGCCTCGGGCTGCTCGCAGACGCAGCCGAAAGCGACGAGCTCGCACGCAGCGTCCAGTCGACCGACGGTGTGGTCTTCGTGCCCGCGCTGACGGGGCTCGGGTCGCCGTGGTGGGACGCCGACGCCCGCGGGCTCGTCTCGGGCTTGACGCGCGGCACGACTCGCGCACACCTCGTCCGGGCCGCGCTCGAGGCGACCGCGCACCAGGTCGCGGACGTGGTCGAGGCGCTCCCGGAGCGCCCGACCGTGCTCCGGGCCGACGGCGGCGGCACCGCCAACGCGTTCCTGATGCAGTTCCAGGCCGACCTGCTCGGAATCCCCGTCGAGGTTGCGGCCGAACGCGAGACAACGGCCCTCGGCGCTGTCGCCTTGGCCGTCGGACACGGTGCGCGCGTGCCCGTCGGAGCCGTCTACGAGCCCCGGCTCGGGGCGGATCAGGTCGCGGCGCGGCGGTCGGAGTGGCGCGCGGCGCTCGAACTGGCTAAAACCGGTCCAGCTCCTTAACCAGAACTCCAAGCGCACTCTTAGGAATCGGGTGCATTCTTCGGGGAAATCCGCGAGCGAGGGAGGGCGTGAGAGTGGAAGACGTCGGTGGAAAGCTCGAGCAAGCACTGTTCGAGATTCGGCGAGTCATCGCCGGCCAGGAAGGAATGCTCGAGCGGGTGCTCGTCTGCTTGCTCTCGGGCGGCCATCTGCTGATCGAAGGCGTGCCCGGTCTCGCGAAGACCCTGACCATCAAGACGACCGCGGCCGTGCTCGGCGGCGAGTTCAAGCGCGTCCAGTTCACCCCGGACCTCGTGCCCTCGGATCTCGTCGGCACGCGCGTCTATCGCCCCGACCGGACCGAGTTCGAAACGGAGCTCGGCCCCGTCTTCTGCAACTTCCTGCTCGCCGACGAGATCAACCGCGCGCCTGCGAAGGTCCAGTCGGCGCTGCTCGAGGTGATGCAGGAGCAACAGGTGACGATCGGCCACACGAGCTATCCGGTGCCGAAGCCGTTCCTCGTACTCGCGACCCAGAACCCGATCGAGTCGGAGGGGACGTACCCACTCCCGGAGGCGCAGGTCGACCGGTTCATGCTGAAGGTGCTCGTGGACTACCCGTCCCACGACGAAGAGCTGACCGTTGTCTCGCGCTCGCTCGAGGATGCGCCCACGCTGGAGCAGGTGCTGTCGCTCGACGAGCTGAAGGAGTTGCAGACCCGCGCCGCGCAGATCTACGTCGACCCGGCCCTCATCAGCTGGGCCGTCGACGTCGCGACGGCAACTCGTTCGCCGCGCAACCACGGCCTCGGCGAGATCGCCGACTACATCGCGTTCGGAGCGAGCCCGCGCGGGCCGATCAGCCTCGTGTCGGCCGGGCGAGCGCTGGCGTTGATCCGCGGTCGCGACTACGTCACGCCCGGCGACCTGGAGACGCTCGTCCGCGATGCGTTCCGCCACCGCCTCGTGCTCTCGTACCGCGCGCTCGCCGAGGAGGTGGCGTCGGACACGATTCTCGACACGGTGCTCGCGGCCGTACCTGCTCCGCACATCGATCTCGGTCGGACGCACGCCGCGGCGTGAGCTCGACCGCCACCGACCCGCTCGCACCGACCCGGACGCCCGCGGCGCCGGGTCCCGGGCCGCTCTCATCGGCTTCGCTGCGCGCGCTCGAGCTCTCGGTCGGGCGTCGGGTCGATGGTTTGCTGGCGGGCGACTATCGCTCGGCGTTCGCCGGGGTCGGGAGCGAGTTGTGGCAGGTGCGGCCGTACGAGCCCGGCGACGACGTGCGTCGCATCGAGTGGAACGTCACGGCTCGCACGGGAGAGACGCACGTTCGGGTCGAGCTTGCCGAGCGCGTGCTCGTGACGTGGCTCGTGCTCGACGCGTCGGCATCGATGGCGTTCGGGACCGGCGACCGCCGGAAGGCCGACGTCGCCGAGGGCGTTGCCGTCGCGGTCGGCTACGCAGCGACGCGACGCGGCAACCGGCTCGGCACGGTCGCGTTCGGAACCGAGCAGACGATCGAGCGCCCTCGCCAGGGCCGGCGTGCGCTGCTCGACACGCTGCACCTGCTGCGTGAGCTTCCTCCTGGCGGCACCGGCAAGCTGAGCGACGCGCTCGAGCTCACCGACCGCGTCGCCCGGCAGCGTGCGCTCGTCGTGGTCGTGTCTGATTTCCGCGGCTCGCCCAACTGGCGCGCGCCACTGCTCCGTCTCGCCGGACGTCACGCCGTGCTCGCCGTCGAGGTGCGAGATCCGCGCGAGCAGGAGCTCGCCGATGTCGGCGAGTTGCGGCTCGTCGACCCTGAGACGGGACGCCAGCTGCGCGTCGACACCGGCGACAGACGGCTGCGCGAGCGTTTCGCCGCTGCGGCGCGCGAGGAACGCCGGTCGCTCGTCGCGTCCTTGAGCTCCGCGGGCGTGCGACATGTGGCGCTCTCGACCGACGGTGATTGGTTGCACCCACTCACCGCGTTCCTGCGGCGGGGGCATCGCATCAGATGAGCTTCGAGGCGCCGATCCTGCTGCTCTCGCTGCTCGCAGTGCCGCTGGCCGTCGCGGCGTACCTCTGGTTCGACCGGCAGCACGACCGGCGCGCCTCGGCGTGGGCCGCGCCGGCGCTGCTGCCGAACATGATCGAGCGGCCGCCCGCCTGGCGGCGGCATCTGCCGACGGCGCTCCTGCTCGCCGGCGTCGCGCTTCTCCTGGTCGGCGTCGCACGACCACAGGCGACCTTCAACGTCAAGCGCGACGAGGCGACGCTGGTGGTCGTGCTTGACGTCTCGGGATCGATGGCGGCGAACGACACTCACCCGACGCGACTCGCCGCCGCGCGCGCCGCCGCGGAGCGGCTCGTCGACGGCCTGCCGAACGGCTATCAGATGGCGATTGTCACCTTCTCGGACCACGCATCGGTCGTCTCGCCGCCAACCCGCGACACGACCCGGCTTCACTACGTACTCGACCAGGCTCGATCGGGGCCGCAGGGCACGGCGCTCGCGGCGGCGGTCTCGCGGGCGGTCGACGTCGCCGTCTCGGTGCATTCTTCGACTCGTGGGAAGCTCGTGCCGGCACAGATCGTCCTCTTCTCCGACGGCGGTCAGACGTCGGGAAGAACGACGCCTCAGCAGGCGGCTGCGCAGGCAGCGAAGGCGCACGTGCCGGTGACTGCCGTCGCGGTCGGAACACCCGACGGCGTCGTGGAGCAACCGCTGAAGGGCGGCTTCACGGAACGCTTCCAGGTGCCGGTGAAGCCGGCCGCCCTGCAGACGATCGCGCATGGAAGCGGCGGCCACTTCGTCGCGGGCGCCCAGTCGCTCGACGTGCCCGCGACCTACGCGAGCCTCAAGGAGCGCGCGGGCCACAAGCGGAAATCGGTCGAGGTGACCTCGGCCGTGGCCGGCGGCGCGCTCGCGTTCATGGTCGCGGGCGGGTTGCTCTCGGGTATCTGGTTCAGGAGGCTGACGTGAAGATTCTCGGAATCGCCTTCGTCGGGCGCTCGCGCTCGCGGCCGTGCAGGCGCCGGTGGGAGGCGCGACGGGCGAGTGCCGCGGGATCACCGCGTGCATTCGCGTGCCGGGACCGTGGGTCGTGGTCCCGCCGCGCGGCAACGCCGACTACCTCCTCACGTGCCCTGGCGGCCGCAGCGTCGTCGGGGGTCTCGACGCGCAGGCGACGTCGCGCGCCGTCCGAGTCAGTTTCGTGGGGCGCCTCGGTGCGCCCGTTCAGCCCGGTGTGACGACGACGCGGTACGCCCTCTTCCACGCTGTTTCGACCGTCGGAAAGGTGCAGGCGTTCCAGCCGTTGCTCGGCTGCGTCCCGACCCAGGGTGGTGGCGGGCGATCCACGGTGTCGGCGCGAGTGACGCCGGTCGGCCCGTCGCTCGAGCTTCGTTCGCGCATCGTGGTGATCGGTCCGGGCGAGGCCCGGTTCGCGAGCGTCGCGTGCCAGCCGGACGAGAAGCTCGTTGGCTCGTGGCATGCGATCGCGTTCCGGACGAAGCAGCCGCCGCAGCTCGCCGACGCCGCCCGCGTCCGTGCGTCGAGTGTCGTGGTCGGCAAGAAGGTCGTCGTCACCGCCGCAGCGAGTGACGGGTTGTCGATCGACGTGCATGCGATCGTCCAGGTCGGAGCGGAGTGCGCGCCGTGAGCTTCGGTTCGCCGTTCCTGCTGATCCTGCTGCTGATCGTCCCGGCGGCGGCGCTCCTGGCCGTGTGGTTCGACCGACGGCGTTCGCGCTACGCGGTCGCCTTCACGAACCTCGAGCTGCTCGCTGCGGTGGCGCCGAAGCGTCGTCCGCTGTGGCGCTGGCTGCCCTTGGCGCTCTTCCTGCTCGCGCTCGCGTTTGCGTCGACCGCGATTGCGAGGCCGCGGGCGAGCATCTCGAAGCCGGCCGACCAGGCGACGGTCGTCCTGCTCGTCGACGTGTCGGGCTCGATGCGTGCCGCCGACGTGAAGCCGTCGAGGCTCGGTGCCGCGCAGGCGGCGATGCAGAAGTTCATCGCACGCGTGCCGAAGCGTGTGAAGGTGGGCCTCGTTTCGTTCAGCACCGGCCCGAATGAGCTGGTGATCCCGACTACGGACAGGGCCGTCCTCGGCGAGGGAATCGACCTGCTCTCGCCCGAGGCCGGAACCGCGATCGGCGACGGGCTTGCGCTTGCCGTGCAGGTTGCGAAGCAGTCGGTCGGAGCAGCGCCTCGCGGTCGCGACGGCAAGCGGGCCGCCGCGATCATCCTGCTCTCGGACGGTGCACAGACACGTGGCACGCTTGCGCCGTTGCAGGGAGCCGACCGCGCCCGCGATGCCGGGATTCGGGTCTACACCGTCGCGCTCGGAACCGACCACGGGTCGCTCGGAATCGGCCCGTTCGGCGGCTACGGCCTCGGCGGTGGCTTCGGCCGGCGCTTCCCGGTGCGGCCTGACCCAGTCACGCTCGCGGCGATCTCGCGCGAGACCGGCGGCAAGACCTATCGCGCCGAGTCGGCCCAGAAGGTGAACGACGTCTACAAGGAACTCGGGTCGAGTGTCGTCAGTCGCCACGCGACCCGCGAGATCTCGTCGTGGTTCGTCGGCATCGCGGCTCTCTTGCTCCTGGGCTCCCTCGGTGCGGCGCGCCTCACCGGCGAACGACTGCCATAGATAGAGCTGGTTGAGGCGGCTACCATTCCGCCGATGAGCAATCCTTTGACCACTCCGGGCACGAAGAACGATCCATGGGCCGGCAATGACGGCTTCGGGTTCGAGGAATCCGAGCACATCGTGCGCGACGACGACGCCGACACAGCTCTCTGCGGGATCGATCAGACCGGCGTCCCGTGGGATCAAGGCTTCCCTGTCTGCCAGGCCTGCTTGGCCGTGGCGCAGGGCCGCATGAGCTGACCGCCACGGGGGACGGCTCAGCCGGTCCGAAGCAGTTAGCCGCTGCGAAGCAGTGCCGTGCAGCTCGCGCGGCCGGACTTCTCGAAGTATCGCTGGTGGTACTCCTCGGCGGCGTGGAACATCCCGGCCGGCTCGACCTGCGTCGCGATCTTGCGTCGCGGCCAGCGCAGATTCGCCTCCTGCGTCGCGCCGTGTCGCCCGGGCCGCGGCTTCCTGAGCCGGCGAGTGGGTGAAGATCGCCGAGCGGTATTGCGAGCCGATGTTCAACCCTTGCCTGTTGCGCGAGGTGGGGTTGTGGCTCGACCAGAACACGTCGAGCAACTGCTCGTACGAGATGGACGCAGGGTCGAAGGTGACCTCGACTGCCTCCGCGTGCCCGGTCCGGCCGCTGCACACCTGCCTGTAGGTCGGGCTCTCGGCGCTGCTGCCGGTATAGCCGACCCGCGTCGCCGTCACGCCCTCGAGCCGCCGAAACGCCGCCTCGACGCCCCAGAAGCACCCTGCCGCAAATGTCGCCTTTTCTTCCATCGGTGGGGTAGACCCGCGGCGCCCGCGATCGTTACAGATCGTCGGGGCGCGCCGATCAGATCGCCTTCCAGAAGACGGTCGTGTCGCACGGTCGCCCATCGGGGTAGAGGGCGTAGTTGGGGATGACGCCGACCGTCGTCCAGCCGAGCCGCGCGTACAGCCGTGCAGCGTCGTCGCCGGTGACCGCGTCCAGGACGAGCAGTGACTTTCCCTCGGCCCGAGCCTCTGCCTCGGCAGCCCACATGAGCTGTTCGGCGACGCCGCGCCTGCGTGCAGAGCTGTGGACGAGAAGCTTGGCGATCTCGGCACGATGCGGCTGGTTCGGTGGCAGCGCGAGGATCACCTGGACGGTGCCGACGAGGCGACCCTCGATGAACGCGCCGAGAATCAACCGCCGGCCCGCCTCCGCCTCGGCGACCATCCCGGCGAACGCAGCGCGCGCCTCCTCCTGCGAGAACGGCGCCAGGTAGCTCACCGACGCGCCGCCTGCGACGCAATCGGCCAGGACGTCGGCCAGGGCGATCAGCTGCGCTCGGAGCTCGGGCCCGTCCAGGCGGCGGACCTCGATCGGGTCGGGTGACGGCCATCGCCCGACACTAGTGGAGCGCGGCCGGCCTTCGCTGTGATTCCGTGCAGTGACTTCCGCTGTGATTCCGTGCAGTGACTTCGACTAGGGTGAACGCGTGCTGCCGATCATCATCGTCGTGATCATCGCCATCCCCATTCTCGTGCTGGCGGTCATGAAGGTCAGGCGGCGGACAGCCGCCGCCGAGCACCCGGCAGGAGAGGATGCCGCCGAGCGGGCCGAGATCGAGCGCGAGTTCGCCGAGTCCGAGCGCTACCAGGAAGAATGGCGCGCGGAGCAGCACCGGCACCCGACCGACGACTCACTGTTCTAGCACCCAGACCACGCTGAGAAGCAGATTGTCTTTGAGAAGCAGAGAACCAAGGGAGGACTGAGATGGCCGACGAGCCGAGCAATGAGCTGACGTTGAAGACAGCGAGATCGAGACCCTGCGCAAGGGCGCGATGGGAGCGGGGCTTCTGGTGTCGGTCAGCGACCGTGGTTTCTTCGACACGTTCAAGGAGACCGGGGCACTCGCGAAGCACGTCACCGCCGCCCACGCGAACTCGGACAGCGCCATCGTGCGGCGCGTCGCCGAGGGCCACAAGACCGGTTTCGGGCTGACGAGCTCGGCGGACGAGATCGAGTCAGGCACGCTCGAGGCGTTGCGCTCCTCCGTGCAGCTGTTGCAGGCAAAAGCACCCGGCGAGCTCGATGCCTACCGCAGCTTCGTCCTCGACCTGGCGCGCTCGGTGGCCGCGGCGGCACCCGGCGGAGACGAGGCGGAGGGCGGAGCGGTCGCCAAGATCGAGGGCGCACTCGCCGACGGCGACGCCCAGCCCGATCCGTCGACTTAGAGGACTGAGAAGGTCACGGCGCTGTCGACGCAGTCGGGTCGCGCGAGCTGGCGCTGAACAGCAGGCCAATCGAGGTACGTGTCCTTGCGCGCAACGAGACCGTCGGTGACGGCGATCACGTCGACGCCGTCGCACGCGAACCGCTTGCCTGCCGAGCTTCCAGTCATCTGGTACTCGCTGACGAAGTGGCCGTCGCCGACGTAGACCCTGCGCCGCTCGAAGCGAAGGTCCGGCCACTGCGCTGACGCAGCGGCAAACGCCTCACGCGTTGCAACGAGCCCGACCGCGGGCTCGCCGCCTCCGTGGAGGTGGAACACCGTGTCGTCGGTGTGGAGCGCCATGATCGCGTCCAGGTCGTGTGCCGCCCAGGCCGCGCCGTAGCGGGCCGCCAGCTCTTGCGTCTCGATGCTCATCTGTTCCATTCTGCTCGGGTTTCCGCGAGAGCCTCGTCGTCGACGAGCGCCGCGCGGCAGCGACAATCTAAGGATTCGTCGGTGCGCCTCGTTGCGGTGCACGTTGACTGAGGATCGCCTGCCGTGCCTCCAGGAACTCTTCCTGGAAGTCGGTCAGATGCGGAGGAGCTGAGAGGATCCCGTCGGCGGTCGGCAGGATGGCGTGCATTGCGAGCTTCTCGCCCCAGGCGCGTGCCTGGTCGATCAAGTGCTGATAGTCGGCTTTCGGGATCGCCGGTCGTGCGGTGGTTTCGGTCAGCAGGCCGCCAAGGTGGTCGGCTGCGCGGACGCGCGCGCCCATGTCGGGCACGGTGCCGTTCTTGTCGCGACAGAAGCGGGCGAGGATCGTCTTGATGATCGACGTGTGATCGAAGACCGTCTTTGCGACCGCTCGTTTGCCGACCCAGGGCGAGACGACGATGGCGGGCACCCGCGGACCGAGGTGCCGAAGGTTCGGGGCGTCGTCCTTGCATGCGGGTGGCTGAACGTGGTCGTGAAAGCCACCGTGCTCGTCGTAGGTGATCAGCAAGAGCGTTTTCTCCCAGGCTGGGCTCTGGGCGATTGCGTCGAACAGCTCGAGCACGAGCTTCTGGCCGGCATGCAGGTCCGAGGGTGGGTGGTCGTCGTTGGAACCAGCAGGCCCAAACGAGAGGTCGATGAAGTTCGGATCGATCCACGAGACGGCCGGCAGGTCGCCGGCGGCCGCGCGCTCGAGGAAGCTGCGGTGGCCGAACACGTCCTTGCGGTCGAAGTACGCCGGGATCGTCTCGTCCGAGAGGCCGTACTGCGGGTCGATCAGCCAGAGCATCGGGACGTAGTCGTGTGAGTACCAGCGCCAGGGCACCTTGGCGTCGTCGAGGTGACGGCAGAACGACTTGAGGTTGTACGGCCTGGGCGGGCGCAGCGCATCGATCTGCCCGCCCGAGCCGCCCGTGACCGCGTAGCAGCGGTTCGGCATCGTCTCGCCCGGGACCGAGCAGAACCAGTGATCGCAGACGCAGAACTGATCGGCGAGGTACGCGTACGCCGGAAGCTGCTTGGCGGTGTGGTAGTGCATCACTACCCCGGGGGAGTCACCGCGGTAGGGCGGATGTGGGCGCGTGTCGACGTAGTTCTTGGCGAAGCCGCTCATCTTGCCTCCGGCGATCTGTGCGGCGACGCTCAAGCTGCCGTGGCTGGGATCCTGCGCCTTGACGAGCTGCGTGCTCGTCGCCGGCTGCACGGGATAGGTCACACCCTGGACGGAGTTCGAGAGGCCCGGCGTCGGCCCCTCGACGTCGGTGCGACCCTCGTCGAGCGTCAGGAAGCCGAGCATGTGATCGAACGAGCGGTTTTCCATCATCAAGACCACGATGTGGTCGACCTTCGCGACGAGGTTCTGCAGAGCAGCGTCGTCGGCGACGACGGTCTTCGCGGCAGTGCCGGGCATCAGTGCCTCCAAGGTCGGGACAGTCGGTGCCGCAGGGTGAGACTCCGACGAGAGTTAAGCAATTCTTGGTTCGCGGAGGCTCAGAGATCGAGGTTGAGCTCGCGCAGGGCGAGAAAGACGCCCTCGCTGAAGGTGGGGTAGGGCGGGATCACATCGAGGAGGACGTCGATCGGCGTCTCCGCGCGGATCGCGAGGGTCAGTTGTTGCAGCCATTCGCCGGAATCCGGGCCGACGGCGACGGCGCCGGTCAGAACGCGGCGCTCCGGATCCGCGACGACCTTCACGAAGCCGGGGCGTTTCGGGCGCTCGTAGGTGGCGAGGCGGGGAACCGACGTGAGTTGCCAGGTCGAGCTGACGCCGCCCTCGGTGTTGCCGACCGTTGCGACCTGTGGATCGGTGAAGATCGTCGCGGGAACAGCGCGATGGTCGGCGCGCACGTCCCGGCCGTCGATGTCGTACGCGGCGATTCGCGCGTGATACTTGCCGACGTGCGTGAACGGTGCGATGCCGGTGACGTCGCCGATCGCCCAGACGTTCTCGGCAGCGCGCATCTGCGCGTTCACCTCGATGCCGCGGCGGGTGATCTCCAGCCCGAGCGCGTCGAGGCCGTCCACGTTCGGCCGGCGTCCGGTGGCGAGCAGGATACGGTCGAACGGGATCTCGGAGCCGTCTGCAAGGACAAGCGCGTTGCTCGTTGCACGTTCGACGCGAGCGGCGAGCCGAACGTCGACGCCGTCCTCACGGAGCGCCTCTTCGACGAGTGCGGCGGCATCGGCATCGACGTGCGAGAGCAGCCGGGCATCGCCCTCCACGAGCGTCACCTGCGAGCCGATCCGCTGGAAGAACTGCGCAAGCTCGCAGCCGACGGGCCCGCCGCCGAGCACGATGAGCCGCGCAGGAACCTCGCAGTGTCTCCGTCGCGTCGATGTTCGTCCAGTAGTCGACTTTTTCGAGGCCCGTGATCGGCGGGATGACGGGCCGCGAGCCCGTGGCGATCACCAGGCGGTCGTACGGGAGCGCGACCGCACCGTCGACGGTGACCACACCGGGCTCGGAGACGACCGCATCGCCGCGAACGAGCTTCGCGTTCTTCGAGTCGAGCCATTCGACCTGGGACGAGTCGTCGCGTTCCGCGACCTGATCGCGCCAGGCGAAGATTCGCTGCACATCGAGAGCGCACCCCGAGATCGCTCCCTCCGAGTGGCGTGCCGACGCAAGCAGCTCGGGCGCACGCAACATCGTCTTCGTCGGCATGCACGCCCAGTACGAGCACTCACCTCCAACGAGCCGACGTTCGACGACGGTCACTCTCGACTCGCCGTCGAGCCGGCGGAGGGCGCCGACGAAATGCTCGCCGGACGACCCTCCACCGAGGACGACGATCTGCACTAGATCTGCACTACAGGAGGTGGTTCGCCTTGAGGAACGCCTTCGCGACACTCGCGGCGGACTGCTTGTTCACGATCACGGCCTTGTTCATCGCCACGATCGCGTCCTGGGTCAGCGTGGCCGACACGGCGTTCACGGTCGTCGTGAACTTCGAGCCGAGCGCAGTTGCAACCGACGTCTTGACGATCGGCGCAACGTTCTGGAAGCCCGTCACGTGCTTCGGGTCCGCCAGCACCGTGTACTTCGATCCCTTGCCGAGCGGCGGGTCGGTCGAGAACACATCGGCCGCCAGGATCTTGCCCGCGTCCAGAGCCGCATACGCCGAGATGCCGGCCAGCGGCACGAACGACACGTCCGTGAGGCCGTACTGCTTCTTGTAGCCCACGAGACACGTGTTGCGCGTCTTGCACTCCGGGAACGCACCGAACTTGAAGCCGCCGACCTTCTTCAGGTCGCCGATCGACTTCAGGCCGTACTTCTTGGCCGTCGCGTTCGTCACAGCGACCGCGTCGGTGTCGAAGAACGGCGTTGCCTTCAGCAGCGTGTAGCCCTTGGCTGCCTCGAGCTTCTTCGCCAGTGCGTACGTGGCGCTGGCCGTCTTGGCGGAGAGATTCCGGTGGAAGACGTCCTGCACGATCACACCCGTGTACTCCGGGTACATGTTCAGCTTTCCACTCGTCAGCGAGGTCTGCATGAGCTCTGTCGAGCCGATGTTCTCCTTGTACGAGACCGTGAAGCCCTTCGCTTCGAGTGCCTGCTTGTAGAGCTGGCCGAGGATGAACTCCTCGGGGAAGTTCTTGGTCCCGAGAATGATCGTCGGGCCCGCCGTTGTGCGTGCGTGCGCGGGATGCGTGAATGCCGCCGCAACGAGGCCGATGACAATCGCGACCCCGAGGGAAATGGCGAACGCCGCCTTGGCAGCGCGACGTGTGTGCTTCCTGATCACACCTGCTCCTTTCGTGGAATGTCGACCTCGACACTAGTACGCCGAAGAGGTCTGGGCGTTACTGCGATCTGAATCCCGAGTAGGGCCAGGAACACCGCGGCGGAGAGCGCCATCACGCAGATCGACGCTCCGATCACGCCGGACAATCGGTAGCTCGCCTGGTTGACGATGATGTCGCCGAGACCGCCGCCGCCCGCAATCGCCGCGATCGGGGCGGTTGCGATCACGGTGACTGCGGCGATCCGGATTCCGGTAAAGAGCAGGGGAGTTGCGAGTGGCAGCTCGATCCGCCGCAGGATCTGGCTTCGCGTCATGCCCATCCCGCGTGCGGCCTCGACCGCGTCGCGATCGACGCCTTCAACGCTGTCGTACGCGTTCGTGAGGATCGGCCCGGTCGCGAGCACCGCGAGTGCGACCATGTTGTTGACGAAGCCGATGCCGAGGATAGTCAGGAATGCAGCAATCAGCACGAGGCTCGGCAGGCCGCGTCCGAAGATCGAGGCGCCGATTGCGAATCCCGAGCCGCGGTGCATGTGCCCGAGGACAATTCCGAGCGGCAGCGCGACGAGGAGTGCGACACCGAGTGCAGCGCCCGAGAGCACGAGCTGCTCCCAGGCCTTCCCGAGGAGGAGCGCTGGATTGTCGGCGATGAAGCGAAACGCGTCGCCGAAGGTGTGCAGGTTGGCGGTGTCGGCGAGTGTCATGTCGTCGTCCGAGACCACGGCACGAGAAAGCGCTTGAGCACGACGAGCGCGGCGTCACACGTCAAGGCGAGCGCGATCGCGAGCGCACCTGCGGCGTAGATCTCGGTCTTGAACGGCGTCGGGAGCTTGACCGCGTTGAAGATCGGGTAGCCGAGGCCCTGCGGCAGGAGGAATGCGGCGATCGTGGCGATCGCGATCGTCGACACGACGGCGATGCGCAAGCCGCCGATGATCGCGGGCACCGCCAGCGGGAGCTCGACGCGCGTCAGGATCTGCCGGCGCGTGAGTCCCATGCCTCGCGCCGCCTCGAGCACCTCGTCAGGTGCGCTGCGCAGGCCGGCCATGATGTTCGGGAAGAGGATCACGAGCGTGTACGCGACGAGTGCGACCTCGACCGTCGTCCGCGTGATGCCGGTGAACGGCACGAGGATCTGGAAGAGCGCGAGGCTCGGAATCGTGTACAGCAGCGCGGAGGACACTCCGATCGGCTGCTCGGCGCGGTGGTAGCGATGAGCGAGGAGCGCGAGTGCGAAGGCGAGGACGAAGCCGATGCCGATCGCGATCGCGGTCAGCTCGATGTGCTGGATGAGCGCCGGCTGCAGTGTGTCGCCCCAATGTGCCTTCACCCAGCCCCAGCAGAACGTGTGGTTGCCGGTCACACACGAGTCGCCCTGGCCGAAGTTCGGGATCACCGGGCCGGCGGCGAGCGAAGCGCTCACAGCAGAGCCTCCTGCATCGGCGAGGCGAAACACGCCGAGCTCGGAGCCGTCGTCGTCGACGACGACGATCTGATCTTCATTCGTCTCGAGCATCTGCGAGACGGCGTTCCGAATCGTGGTTCCCTTCGGGATACGGGCACCGTCCGCGCTCGCGCGACGCAGCGGCGAGCGGAGCGGTTTCGAGCGTGCGCAGCGCGAGGCGGCGGAGCGCTCGATCCTCGCCGATGAACTGCTTCACGAAGTCGTCGGTTGGGTGCGCGAGGATCTCGTCCGGCGTGTCGTACTGGGCCAGCACGCCGCCTTCGCGGAGGATCGCGATGCGGTCGCCCATCTGGATCGCCTCGTCGATGTCGTGCGTGACGAAGATGACGGTCTTGCCCACCTCTCGATGCAGTCGCCGAAGCTCGGCCTGCAGGCGGGCCCGCGTGATGGGGTCGAGCGCGCCGAACGGCTCGTCCATCAGCAGCAACGGTGGGTCGGCGGCGAGCGCGCGGGCGAGCCCGACGCGCTGGCGCTGCCCGCCCGACAGCTGGGAGGGATAACGGCCGGCGTCGGTCGCATCGAGCCCCACGAGCTCGAGCAGCTCGGCGGTTCGCGCGCGGATCTTCGCTTTCGACCAGCCGAGCAGGCGCGGCACCGTGCCGATGTTCTCGCCGACGCTCAGGTGCGGAAACAGGCCGACCTGCTGGATCACGTAGCCGATCCCGCGCCGCAACTCGACGACCGGCAGGTCGAGGATGCTGTGGCCGTCGATACGGATCTCGCCCGAGTCGAACGGGATCAGCCTGTTGACCATCTTCAACGCCGTCGTCTTGCCGCCGCCGGACGGGCCGACGAGGACGCAGAACGCCCCGGCCGGGATCTCGAACGAGAGGTCGTCGACCGCGGCCGTGTCGCGACCGGCGTAGCGCTTCGTCACGTGGTCGAAGACGATCTCGGCAGCGTCGCTCACGTGGCTTTCCTGATCCCGGCGAGTCCGATGACGCCGCCGACGCCGATGAGCCCGGCGGTCACGAGCATCGCGAGGTGGTAGCCGGCCATGTCGAGCTCGTTCGAGTTGCCCGCGACCAGCGCTCCGACGACGGCGATGCCGAGCAGCCCTGCGACCCGCGCGACGGCGTTGTTGACGCCGCTCGCAATACCGGCGTCGTGCTCGCCGACGTCCGCGAGCACCGTTGCCGTCAGCGGCGCGACGATCATCGAAAGCCCGACCGAGAAGACGAGCAGCGGCGGCAGCAACTCGACCCAGTACGAGAAGCCGGGCTCCAGCCGCACCAGGCCGAGCACCGCCACCGCGGCGATGAGCGGCCCGACACCCATGAAGATGCGCGGCCCGAAGCGCATCGACAACCTGCCGAAGCGCGGCGAGAGGACGAACATCACCACCGTGATCGGAACGAGGGCCAGCCCGCTCTTCAACGCCGAATATCCCGCGAGTTGCTGCAAGAAGAGCACCAGGAAGAATGTCAACGTCGAGAGCCCCGCGTAAACCGCGAGCGTCTCGATGTTGGCGAACGAGAAGTTCCGCCTGGAGAAGAGCCGAAGCGGCAGCATGGGGTGGGCGGCCCGGTGCTCCCACCAGACGAATCCGGCGAGCAGCGCGAGACCGCCGAAGAACGACAGCAGGATGAGCGGGTCGCCCCACCCGCGCCGAGGCTCTTCGATCAACGCGAACACCGGCCCGCCGAGGCCGAGCACGCAGAGCGCCCCGCCGACGAAATCGACCTGAGGCCGTGCGACCGGGGTGGGAGCTCGGGCACGGCGTAGACGACGAGTATCGCCGTGGCGATCGCAAACGGGACGTTGACGATGAAGACCCAGCGCCACGAGGCGTGGGTCACGAGCCAGCCTCCCATCAGCGGCCCGATCACGAACGCAATCCCGGTCCAGGCCGTCCACGCCCCGATCGCCGCTCCGCGGGCCTCGCCGCTGAATGTCCCCGCGATCACCGCGAGGCCGGCGGGGGTGAGAATCGCGCCGGCGGCGCCCTGAAGGCCTCGACCGACGATGAGCAGCGTTCCGTCGGGAGCCGCGGCACAGAGAAGAGACGTCAATCCGAAGCTGACGATCCCGATCAGGAACAGCCGCCGTGGGCCGAAGAGGTCGCCGAGCGAGCCGCCGACGAGGAGCAGCGAACCGAGGGTGAGCAGATACGCGTCGACCACCCACTGCTGGAGCGCGAGCCCGCCTCCGAGGTCATCCTGGATCGCAGGCAGCGCGACGTTTACCACCGAGGAGTCGACGAACACGATGACCGACCCGAGGATGCAGGCGACGAGGATCAGTTGGTTGCGTGACGCCGTCGGCAGGTGTTCGATACTCGCAGAACAAGGGAGGCTCACGATGGGCGACTACCAGATCGTCAAGCTCGACGATGTCGACGACTGGCTCGGTGACTACCCGGGCGAGATGCGCGGCATC
Organism: uncultured Thermoleophilia bacterium; assembly: GCA_963817765.1. Classification (GTDB taxonomy): domain Bacteria; phylum Actinomycetota; class Thermoleophilia; order Gaiellales; family Gaiellaceae; genus PALSA-600. The sequence goes on from CAWFPX010000005.1 coordinate 146,252, forward strand.
ACGTATGCGATCGGCGCCGAGCAGGCGGCGTTGACGCACCGGCGGATGCCCCAGCACACCGGCAGCAAGGGGTCATACGGCCACCGGCACAAGACGCAGGAGGAGATCTATCTCGTGCTCTCCGGCAAGCTGCAGTTCAAGCTGAACGACGAGATCGTCGAGGTCGGCAAGAACGAGGCGATCCGCGTGCCGCCGGAAACCTGGCGCGGCGTGTGGAACGACGAGCCGGAGGATGCGGAGCTCGTGATCGTGTCGATGAAGATCGACGACCCGACCGGGGACACGGAGCGGTCGGCAGAGGACTTCTGGCCAATCTGAGCGAGCGGTACGACCGTCTGAGGCGGGTGCCCGTCGCCTGAGTTCGGCGCCGGGCACCCGTTCTGCGCCCCCAGCTTGGTAGGAGGGATTGGCGAAACATCAGGTTGTGCCCTCGGGCCGCGTTGGGCGCCCCGATGCTGCGTCCTCGGTCGCATCGATAGAACACCGCTATCGACGCTCCCTGCGTCCTTGCCTCGGAACACCCACCGCACCCCGAGAACGAACGACGTTCCGCCACTCCCTCCTGCTAGTTGCGACGGGGAAGGCGCCGCGCCGGCGGGCGTACCGTTCCGCCGCGCAGCACCTCGACATGTGCATCGGTGAGGATCTTCACCGCCTGTTGATCCCAAGGTCGCATCGCGTCTCCCTTCTCTCGACCTCGAATATCTCGATATCAAGACACTAGCAGTGGAGAGTCTTGACGTCAAGACAATTTCTGGCACGATGTGGTGAACAGATGGCGACCGAAGACCACATCGATCGCTTCCTGGAGCGGGTCAAACCGCTGGCCGAGGTCGGGATCGATCTCGAGGTCGAGGGAATCGTCGATCGGGTCAACGGCATCAGTCGCCGGATCAAGTCGGGAATGGAGCGAACGCTCGCCGAGCACGGCCTGACCCTTGCGGACTGGCATGTCCTGTCGACGTTGCGACTTGCGGGACCCGAGGGGCGGAGCACGCCGGGAGCGCTCGCCGCGGATATGGAGCTCTCGAGCGGCGCGACGACGAGTCGGCTCGATCGGCTCGAAGAGTCGGGACTCGTGCGACGACTCCCCGATCCGACCGATCGTCGCGGCGTCGTCGTCGAACTGACCGACGCGGGCAAGGCCGCCTGGGATCAGGCTGCGTCGGTGCAGGGCCGGCGCGAGGCGTTCTTCGCGTCTGCGCTCAGCAAGCGAGAGCAGCAGCAGTTGAACGCGCTGCTGCGCAAGCTGATGCTGGCGTTCGAAGCCGAGCCGGGCGCAAAGACCAAGCACTAGCAACGAGTGCGCGGCGCGGCGGGCTGTGCGCAACTTGTCACGCTCCCGTAACGGTGCCTGGCACCGGACGCGGCTCGGTTCGGCAGGGCCGTGATCGACATGTCCCGCCGCCGATCGCGTGCGTTGGCCGTTTCGCGAGAGCGGGCGCCCGGGTCTGTGGACAACTTGTCACGCCTCCGCAACGGTGCCTGGCACCGGCCGTGGCGGCTCAGGACGCGGCCGTGCCGGAGGAGCGCTTCCCCGGCGAAGGTGGCGGCAATTAGTCGACGGCGGCGGTGCGCAGCCCGGCGTCGCCGGTGCGCTCGCCGAGTGCGTGAAAGGTCTCCCGCGTCCGCTTGCCCTCGATGCAGTCGGCAACGTATGCACCGAACGCCGGTCCGTGCTTGAACCCGTGCCCCGAGCCGCCGCCGATCAGCCACCACGAGTCGTGCAACGGGTGACGATCGACGATGAAATGCGTGTCGACTGTGAGGCTGTACTGGCAGACGCGCGCGCCGACCACCGCGGTCTCGGCGAGCGCAGGTAACCGTCGGGCGGCGTACGCACGCGCTTCGCGCTCGAGGTCGAGCGACGGCAACCGATCGAGCGTGTCGGGATCGATCTCGGTGCCGCCGAAGTCGGGCGAGACCTTCACGCCGAGGCCCCCGATCTCGCCGTGGCCGTAGAACGACGCGTCGTACTCGCAGAAACCAGGGGCTCCGCGCCAGGCGGCGTCGCCCCCGAAGAAGAAGACGTCGCGGCGCAAGATCCTCAGCTCGACTTCTCGCGGGAAGAGTGCCGGCAGCCAGGCCCCGCACGCCCACACGACGATGTCGGAGCGAGGCTCGTCGGCAGGTGTCAGGCGGCCGTTCTGCAGGCGAACCCCCGACCGCTCGCCGTCCGAGACGAGCAGTTGCGTGGCTCGCCGCGCGTGTAGCACGCCGGCGTCCGGCTCGAAGAGGACGGCGTGCAGATCGTCGACCCCGAGCGACGGGTAGAGGTCACGAGCCGCATCGGGCGACAACCATTCGTACGGGATCCCCAGGCGGCGTAGCGATTCGCGGCTCGCCGCCTCGAATCCATCGGCACGTTGGGTGAACCAGGATACGCCGACCGGCTCCCAGATGTGCGTGCCGGTCTCCTCCTGAAGCTCGAGCCACGCTGTGCGGGCGCGCCACGCGAGGTCGGCATACCAGTCGGCGTGCCCGTGCCCCGCGCGGAGCAGGCGCGTGTCGCCGCCGGAGGCCGAGCGGACGGTGCCGGGTGCGTATTGCTCCACGAGGTCGACATCCCACCCTCGCCGCGCGAGCTCACGTGCGGTCGAGGCGCCGAAGACCCCGGCGCCGACGACGGTCGCGCTGCTCATGGCGTGTCCAGCGCCGAGCGCAGGGAGCTGACGAGGCTCGACAGCTCCGTCGAGCTCACCTCGGCGGCCTCGACCGCCCGCGACCCCACCACGATGCCGTCGACGAGCTCGCCGGCGGCGCGCGCGTGCGCCGGTGTCGAGATCCCGAAGCCCGCATACAACGGTGCGTCCGTGACCGCGCGTGCACGCTCGGCGAGCGGCGCGAGCGTGGGGGCGAGCTCTCTGCGCGCGCCGGTGATCCCAGCGACGGTGACGAGATAGAGCCAGCCGTCAGTGGTGTCGGCGGCGAGTCTGAGTCGTTCGTCTGTCGAGGTCGGCGCGACGAGCTGCACCCGCCGCAGCTCGGGGCGCACGTCAGACGGGAGGTCGGCGATGATCAGCGACGTTGCCCCAGCGTCGTGTGCGTTACGTTCGAAGCGCTCCCAGCCGTACGCATCGAGCAACGACGAATACGTCATCGGGATCAGCGGCACGTCGACGAGGTCGCGTGTCTCCGCAAGGCACTCGAGGCAGCGCTGCGTCCGCATGCCTGCGGCGAGGGCGCGCTCGCCTGCCCGGCGGATCACCGGTCCGTCGGCGAGCGGATCGGAGAACGGGAAGCCAAGCTCGACGACGTCGGCGCCCGCTTCCACCGCGGCTTGCGCGAGCGCCGGCGTCTCCGGCATCGACATGAGATAGACGACGAGCGTCTTCATTCGCCGGGGAGGAGTGAGAAGAGGATCGCATCGGCTCGGCCGCTGCCGTGCCGAAGCAGCGACCTCATCAGACCTTCGCGTGAGAAGCCCGCCCGCTCGAGCACGCGGATCGACGGCGTGTTCTCGGGCCGCACGACCGCTTCGACCCGCATCACGCCCACGCTGAATGCATGCAGCGCGAGTGCGCGCGCCGTGCGCGTCGCGATGCCGCGGCCACGACCCTCGACGTGCAGCCAGTAGCCGAGCTCGACCCGGTCGCGGAGTGTGTCGTAGTTCGTGAGGGAGGCTCCGCCGGCGATCGTGTTGCCGTCGACGATCATCAGTGGATACAGCCGCCCACTCGCCCGGAGGGTCTCGAGCCGCTCCTCCATGAACGCGTGGAGCTCGCGCTTCCGTCAACCTCGGCACGCCCGCTTCGCCGCCGACTGAATTGTCGAGGAACGCGGGGGCGATCGTCGGGACATCCGCCGGCGTCGGTGGTCGAAGCAGCAGTGAGCCGACCTGCAGGCCCTCCGGCGGGAACGGGAACTCGGTCACACGCGCTCGCCGCACTCGTCGGGCGAACGCCGTCCTCTGCTGCGTGGCGTACGTCAACGGGCGAGTACCTCGGCGAGATCCTTGTCGCCGCGGCCCGAGAGGCAGACCAGGACGAGCTCCGCTTCGATGTCGAGCGCGCGCGCCAGGGCGTGTGACGATTCGAGCGCGGGGACGATGCCCTCCGTCTCGCAGAGCCGGTGGAACGTCTCGAGCGCATCGTCGTCGGTCGCGGTGACGTACTGCGCGCGTCCCGAGTCGCGCAGGAACGCATGCTCGGGCCCGACGCCCGGGTAGTCGAGCCCCGCCGAGATCGAGTGGGCATCGAGGATCTGCCCGTCTTCGTCGGCGAGCAGCGAGGAGCGAGCACCATGCAGCACTCCCGCCCGACCGCTGCCGAGCGACGCCGCGCCGGCCGCCTCGACGCCGATCAGGCGCACCTCGGCGTCGGGCACGAAGTCGTAGAACATGCCGATTGCATTCGACCCACCGCCGACGCATGCCACGACCGCGTCGGGGAGACGACCTTCGACGGCGAGCATCTGGGCTCTCGCCTCACTGCCGATCACCCGCTGCAGTTCGCGCACCATCTCGGGGTACGGCGCGGGACCCACGCACGAGCCGATCAGGTAGTAGGTGTCGCGAACGTTTGCGATCCAGTCGCGGATTGCCTCGCTCGTCGCTTCCTTGAGCGTCCGGGTGCCGAACTCGACGGCGCGCACCTCGGCGCCGAGCAGCTTCATCCGCTCGACGTTCGGGGCTTGCCGCCGCATGTCCTCGCTGCCCATATAGACGATGCACTCGAGACCGAAGCGGGCACAGACCGTCGCCGTCGCCACGCCGTGCTGGCCTGCACCGGTCTCGGCGACGATGCGGCGCTTGCCGAGGCGTTGCGCGACGACCGCCTGGCCGAGTGCGTTGTTCAGCTTGTGCGCGCCGGTGTGCAACAGGTCTTCGCGCTTCAGGTACATGCGACGGTCGGGCGCGAAGCGCTCGACGCGCGTCAGCGGCGTCGGTCGGCCGGCGTACGTTGCGAGGAGCTCGCCCGAGCTCGGCGCGGAAGCTCTCGTCGCCGGCGAGCGAGTGCCATGCTTCTTCGAGCTCGTCGAGCGCCGGGATGAGCGTCTCCGGGACGTAGCGGCCGCCGTAGACGCCGAAGGTCGAGCTCATCGCGCCGCCTCTACCCAGGCACGGAGAGCGTCGTGGTCCTTGACGCCGGCCGACTGCTCGGTGGAGCGCGCCGAGTCGACGGCCCACGGCGAGACAGCCGCGACGGCGGCGGCGACGTTGCCTGCGTCGAGACCTCCGGCGAGCATCACCCGTCCCTCGGTCCGCCTGGCGCGCTCCAGGTGGGTCGCATCGGTCGCGGCCCAGGGCAGATCGACGACGGTACCGACGTGCTCTCCTGCCTGCAGGAGCACCGCGTCCCGCGAACGATGGCCATCCTCCCGTCCGTAGAACTGCACGAGATCCGCCTCGGTTTCCTCGGTCTCGCCCACGAAGACCGCGACGCGCAGGACGGTGTCGGGTGCGTCGAGGAGGGCATCGGCCTGGCGCGGGCTCTCGGGCGCGAGGATGAACCCGACCATGTCTGCGCCCGCAGCGACGGCTGCGTCGACATCGTCCTGGCGCGTCAGTCCGCAGACCTTGACGAGCGGGCGCGAGAGCAACTCGGTCAGCTTGGCGCCCGGATCGGCGGCGCGCATCAAGGTCGAGCCAACGAGGATCGCGCGCGCGCCGGCGAGCTCCGCCGCTGCCGCCTGCGCGCGCGTCGAGATGCCGCTCTCGGCAATCACGGTGCGGTCGCGTGGCACGCGTGCCAGCAGTCGAAGCTGCGCGCGCCGATCGACGTGGAAGCTCGTGAGGTCGCGCGCGTTGACGCCGATCACCGGCGCGCCGAGTGCGATCGCGCGATCGATCTCGTCAGCGTCGTGCGCTTCGACGAGCGTGTCGAGGCCGAGCGACGCCGCCGTGCGCATGAGCGCAGCGCACGTCGCGTCGGGCAGGTCGCGGAGCAGCAGGAGCACCGCATCCGCACCCGCGTCGCGGGCCGTGCCGAGCTGGTCGGGCGTCGAGAAGAAGCCCTTCGCGAGGAGCGGCAAGCTCGTCGCCTCGTGGGCGGCCCGCAGATCGTCCCAGGAGCCGCCGAAGCGGTCGTCGACGAGCACCGACATCGCGCGCGCGCCGGACTGCTCGTAGCTGCGGGCGATCGTCGCCACGTCGGCGCCCGGGCGGATGTCACCCGCAGACGGCGAACGGCGCTTGAACTCGGCGATCGCACCGAACCCCGGGCGTTCGAGTGCTGCGGCGAACCTCATGCGGCAACCGGTGCCCGCGAGAACGCGGCGAGCTCTTCGAGCCGCTGGGCCGCCGCACCCGAATCGAGCGCCGCTTCGGCCAGCGGAATGCCTTCCGCGAGATCGGCTGCATGCCCGCCCGCGGCGATTGCGCCCGCGGCATTCAGCACGATCGCCGAGCGGCACGCGCCGCCCGCCCCGGCGAAGACCTCGCGGATCGTGCGGGCGTTCTCCGCGGGGGTTCCGCCACGCAGCTCACCGGGATCGCAGCGCGGGATGCCGAGGTCGAGCGGATCGACTTCGCGGCGGCGCACGTCTCCGTCGACGACCTCGCAGACGAGGTTCGGCCCGGCGGGCGAGAGCTCGTCGATCCCGCCGGCACCGTGGACCACGAATGCCCGGTGCGCGCCGAGCTTGGCGAGCACATCGGCGATCACCGGCACGAGCTGCGGCGAATAGACGCCGACCACCTGGGCGCGTGCGCCGGCGGGGTTCGTGAGCGGCCCGAGCACGTTGAAGACCGTACGCGCTGCGAGCTCGTGGCGGACGGGGCCCGCGTGCTTCATCGCAGGATGATGGGTGGGTGCGAACATGAAGCCGAAGCCCAGCTCGTCGATCGACTGCGCGATCCGATCCGGATCGAGCGCAAGCTCGAAGCCGAGCTCCTCGAGCACGTCGGCACTGCCGGACGCCGAAGAGACCGAGCGGTTCCCGTGCTTCGCGACTCCCGCGCCTGCCGCCGCGGCGACGAGCGCGGCGGCCGTCGAGATGTTGAACGTCCGGCCGCCGTCACCTCCCGTGCCGGCGGTGTCGACGAGGTCATCACGCTTCGGCGACACCGCCAGGACGTGCGCACGCATCGCCTCGGCGCACCCGGCGATCTCGTCGGCCGTCTCGCCCTTCAGCCGCAGGGCGACGAGGAAGCCGCCGATCTGCGCGGGTGTCGTCTCCCCCGACATGATCGCATCCATCACACCTCTCGCTTCGTCGCGGGTCAGGTCGCGGCCGTCGAGCAGGTGGGCGAGCGCGGACTGAATCATCGGCCGAGGAAATTCTGCGCGAGGTCCCGCCCGTGCGGCGTCAGGACCGACTCGGGATGGAACTGAACGCCGTCGATCGGCAGCTCGCGGTGGCGAACCGCCATTACTTCGCCGTCGGCTGCAGTGGCGGAGACTTCGAAGCACTCGGGCACCGTTGTGGCTGCGAGCGAGTGGTAGCGGCCGGCGAGGAAGTCCTCCGGCAGCCCGGCGAAGAGGCCGCGGCCGTCGTGGCGAACCGCGCTCGCCTTCCCGTGCACGAGCTCGCGCGCCTGGCCGACGTGCCCACCGAAAGCCTGAACGATCGCTTGGTGCCCGAGGCACACACCGAGAATCGGGACCCGGACGGACAGCCGCCGCAGGATTTCCAGTGTGACGCCTGCCTCCTCAGGTCGTCCGGGTCCCGGTGAAACGACGAGGTGGGAGGGGGAGAGGGTCTCCGCCTCGTCAGGGGAAATCTCGTTGTTGCGTCGGACGACAACATCTGCACCGAGCTCCTGGAAGAGGTGGGCCAGGTTGTACGTGAACGAGTCATAGTTGTCGATCAGGAGAATCATCTCTCGCCTCCCTGGCCGGCGGCGGCTCCCGCCGGGGCAAGCCCGGCTCCGCCGTCGCCCCAGGAAGCCGAGAGAGCCGCGGCGGGATTCCTCACGAGCCTCCCTCGGCGAGTTCCAGTGCCGTCTCGAGCGCCGCGAGCTTGTTCAGGCACTCCTCGTGCTCCGCGCCGGGATCGGAATCGACGACGATGCCGCCGCCGGCCTGCAGATAGGCGCGCCCGTCCTGGAGACGCACGGTGCGGATCGCGATGCACGTGTCGAGGGCCACCCCCGGCAGGTGGTAGCCGACGACGCCTGCGTAGGTGCCGCGCCGGTGGCCTTCGAGGTCGGAGATGATCTGCATCGCACGCACCTTGGGCGCGCCGGACACGGTTCCGGCCGGGAAGGTCGCGCGCAGCACGTCGAACGGAGTCACACCGTCTTGCAGCTCGCCTACGACCTCGGAGACGAGGTGCGTGACGTGCGAGAACCGCTCGGGCTCCAGGAAACGCTCCACCTGCACGCTCCCAGGCTTGCAGACGCGGGACAGGTCGTTGCGGCCGAGGTCGACGAGCATCACGTGCTCGGCGCGATCCTTGCCCGACGCGAGCAGCCGCTCGGCGTCGCCCGGGCCGCGCGCGGTCGTCCCGGCGATGGGGTTCAGGCTCGCGCGGGTGCCCTCGACCTTCACGTGCGTCTCGGGCGATGAGCCCACCAGGGCGAGGTCGTCGAGCTCGAGCAGGAAGAGATACGGCGACGGGTTGACGCGCCGGAGCGCGCGATAGACGGCCAGCGGTGTGGCCGCAGTGGGGCGCTCGGCCCGCTGCGAAAGCACCACCTGGAACGCGTCGCCGCAGCGAATGTGCTCCTGCACCCTGACGACGCGGCGCTCATGCTCGGCCCGGTCGGGAAAGCGCACGGTCGGGCCGCCTGCCGCCGGCTCGTCAGGCGGCTGCTCGAGCGGGCGGGCGAGGAGCGCGGCGATCGTCTCCGCGTCCCCTCGAATCACCTCCGCGGTACCGGCGGCGTGGTCGAAGCGCAGGAAGACATCCGCGACGACGAAGCGGCTCTCGGGGACGTCAGGCCCCTCGGCGGGGAGCGGCACGGTCGGCTCGAGCTTCGCGATGTGGTCGTAGCCGAGATAGCCGACGACCGGCTCGTCGAGCTCCTCGGCTTCCTCGATCGTGACGAGGCGGTCGCCGCAGCCGACGAAGGAGTACCTGCCGAGCCGACCCTGATCGACCGACTCGAGCAGGAACGACGCCCGGCCGACGCCGCGCAGCTGCAGGTAGGCCCCGAGTGGGGTGTGCAGATCGGTGGTGAGGACGGTGTGTGTCATTCGCTTGCTGGAGTACGAAAAACGACCCTCATCGGGTCGCAGGTCGAGCGGTTCGGGTTGTCGCGCGCCGGTCTCAGCGCACGCTCCCGCCCCGCCCATGGCGCCAGGTCCAGATGATCGGGGCCGGGAAGCTCATTCGCTCGCAGGGTAGGCGAGCCTGCTTCAATTCGCAACCCGTGGCCGCTCCAGAGCTTCTCAGGGCACTCCTCGACAGCTCATGGCCCGTCGGGCCACGAGGAGGAGCCGGCCCGAATCTGGCGCGAAGCGGCGGCGGCGTTTGCCGAGGTGACCTCCGACACGCTCGGAACGTCGTTCGCACGCGTCCGCGGCACCGACGGCGCGCCGACGCTCGCACTCGTCGGACATATCGACGAGATCGGGATCGCCGTCACGAACATCGAGGACAGCGGGCTGCTCTCGTTCACGACCGTCGGTGGCATCTCGCCGGAGATGCTGATGGGGCAGCGCTTCGAGCTGCTCACGCGCAACGGCCGTGTGGTCGCCGCCGTCGCGCGCAAGCGAATCCAGCCCGAGCAGATCCGAGATCGTCCGCGGGCCGAGCTGACCGATCTGCACCTCGACATCGGCGCGAAGGATCGAGCGGAAGCCGAGAGTCTCGTCCGCGTAGGCGACGCGGGCGTCTGGAACGGGCCCCCCGTCGAGCTTCCGAACGGCCGGCTGCTCTCGCGCGCACTCGACAACCGCCTCGGGGCGTACATCGCTCTCGAGGCCGCACGCCGCATCGCGGCATCGAAGGAGGCGATGGTCGATGTGGTCGCGGTCGCGGCCGTCCAGGAGGAGATCGGCCTCTACGGCGCGCACGCCGCGGCGTACGGGCTCGACCCGCAGATCGCGATTGCGATCGACGTGACGCCTTCGACCGACTACCCGGGCGGCGACGCCCGCCGTGTCGGGAAGATCGAGCTCGGGATGGGCGCGATGATCGCCCGCGGGCCGACGATGAACAAGATCGTCACCAATCTCCTTGGCGAGGCGGCCGAGGCGGAAGGCATCGCGCACGCGTACGAGGTCTACTCGCGTACGACATCGACCGACGCCGACGAGATCCATCTCGCCCGGGCAGGCATTCCGACGGGTCTCATCTCGATCCCGACGCGGTACCTGCACAGCCCGAACGAGATCTGTGACCTCGCCGACGTCGAGGCGATCGTCCAGCTGATCGTCGCATTCGCGACGCGTCTCGCACCCGACCAGTCGTTCGTCCGCTAGTTGGCCGCTCGCAGCGTCATCGTCAGCGCCGTCCGCACCCCGTTCGGAAAGCTCGGCGGCGGGTTGGCGGGCTACCAGGCGACCGAGCTCGGCGCGCTTGCGATCAAAGCCGCGCTCGAGCGCATCGGCGTCGAGCCGCACGAACCGCAGTACGCCATCATGGGACAGGTGCTGCAGGCAGGCGCGGGGCAGGCGCCCGCGCGCCAGGCGGCGATCGGTGCCGGCCTGCCGAAGGAGCTGCCCGCTGACACGATCAACAAGGTCTGCGCGTCTTCGATCCGCGCGATCGAGATCGCCGACTCGATGATCCGCGCCGGCGACGTCGACGTCGTCGTGACGGGAGGGATGGAGTCGATGTCGAATGCGCCCTACCTCCTGCCGAAGGCGCGCTTCGGCTACCGCCTCGGCCACGGCGAGATCCTCGACTCGATGGTCTACGACGGCCTGACATCGACGTTCGACCAGCTGCACATGGTCGTTCAGAATTCAAACGTCGCGCGTGAGCTCGGCATCAGCCGAGAGCAGCAGGACTCCTGGGCCGCACGCTCGCACGAACGCGCCGCAGCGGCACAGGACGCGGGTCGATTCGACGACGAGATCGTCGCGGTCGGCGGCGTCACGCCGACGAGAGCATCCGGCGCGACACGACCGTCGAGAAGCTGGCGTCGCTCAAGCCCGTGTTCGACCCGGAGGGATCGACCACGGCCGGCAACGCGCCCGGCGTGAACGATGGTGCGAGCTGCGTGATCGTCTGCTCCGAAGAGTGGGCCGCGAAGCGCGGGCTCGAGCCGCTCGCGACGATCCTCGCGCAGGGCTACGTGGCCGACGATTTCGCGTACCTCGCGCGGACCCCGGCCAACGCAGGAGCGATGGCGCTCGAACGCGCCGGCAAGACGATCGACGACGTCAGCCGCGTCGAGATCAACGAGGCCTTTGCGTCAGTTGCGTGGAACTCGACCAAGCTGCTCGGAGCGGACGAGGCGCAGGTGAACGTGAACGGTGGCGCGGTCGCGCTCGGGCATCCGATCGGCGCCTCCGGCGGCCGCATCGTCGGGACGATGGTGCACGAGCTTCGCCGCTCGGGCGGCGGCCTGGGCCTCGCGGCCATCTGCAGTGGCGGCGGTCAGGGCGATGCGCTGCTGATCGAGGTATAGACGGTGACGCCGGGAAGCCGTCCGACGCCATGATCAGGGCAGCCGGCGGTCTGCTCGTGCGCGACGGTCGGATCCTGCTCGTCCACCGTGTGCGCCAGGACGACTGGTCGTTCCCGAAGGGCAAGCTCGAGGCGGGCGAGACGTGGGAAGGGGCGGCACTCCGTGAGGTCGAGGAGGAGACGGCGCTCGTGTGCACGCTCGGTGAGGAGATCGGACGGACGCACTACGTCGTCGAGGAGAAGCCGAAGGAGGTCCGCTACTTCCTGATGAGCGCCGACGGCGAGGCGCGGGCGCAGAACGAGGTCGACGAGGTCCGTTGGCTGCCGTTCGCCGAGGCGCGTGCCTTGCTCACCTATGAGCACGACCGGCTGCTGCTCGACAAGGTCGGGTGACCGGGCGCGCGTGCTCGCCCCGCATGGTTGAATGGCGGTCCCGATGACCGCGACCAAGATTCATCGACACGTCGATCTCCGGGCCGGTTCGCTCGAGCGTCACCGGCGGCGGCTCCGGGTCCGGCGCCACCACTCGGTCCGCCGGGCTGAGCTCGCAGTTCGTTCGCGTCTGACGTAGCGCCGGTCATGTCCGTTCCGGCCAGCCCTGCCGTCCTCGCCGTCGATGTCGGTGGGTCGCACGTGAAGGTGCTCGTGTCAGGCGAGACCAAGCCGCGCCGCTTCGAGTCCGGCCCGGGTCTGACTGCGCAGCAGATGGTCGACGGCGTCGCAGACGCAGCCGCCGGCTGGGCGTGGGACGTCGTGACGATCGGCATTCCGATGCCGGTGCGCGGCAACAAGGCGATGGCCGAGCCGGCCAATCTCGGCAAAGGCTGGGTGGGGTTCGACTACGAAGCCGCGCTCGCCAAGCCGACGAAGCTCCTGAACGACGCCGCGATGCAGGCGGTCGGGTAGCTACGAGGGTGGCCGCATGCTGTTCCTCGGCTTCGGCACCGGTCTCGGCTCGGCGCTGATCGTCGAGGGCATCGTCGTGCCGCTCGAGTTCGCGCACTTTCCGTTCCGTAAGACCACGCTCGAGGAGCACGTGGGCGAGCGGGCTCTCGAACAGTGTGGCAAGAAGAAGTGGAGGCGAACGGTCTTCGAGGTCGTCGGCCACCTGACCGCGGCGATGGAGCCCGACTACATCGTCATCGGCGGCGGCGGCGTCGCCGAGCTCGACGAGTTGCCTCCCCGCTGCCGCCGCGGCCAGAACGCCAACGCGTTCCTCGGTGGCTTTCGGCTCTGGGAGCCCGGCTGGGCCGACGAGCGTCAGCTGCCCTAGATCACGCGAAGCTCTTTCGGTAGCGAACCTCAGGCGCTCGCACGCCCCAGCGTTCGTCGGCTTTCCGGGCGCCGTCGGGCGTCCAGCCGGCCTGCGCGTAGAAACTCCGTGCGCGCGGGTTGTCCTCGAGCACCCAGAGCGTCGCGTCGCGATACCGGGAGCGCAGCTCGGTTTCCCCGCGCTCGATCAACGCGCGACCGGCGCCGGTGCCCCACCAATCGGGGTGGACATAGATCGCGTACAGCTCGCCGACGCCACGTTCGTCGCGACTCGGGCCGACCGAGACGAAACCGACGACCTCGCCGTCCTCCGCGCCGACGAACGTCGTCCACCCCGGCGGCGGGTGCTCGAGGCGCTCACGCCAGAGCCCGGCGCGGATGAAGCCGCCGCGTTCGAGCTCCTCGACGGGGAACACGTGGCGATAGGCGGTTTGCCAGGCGCGTTCCTGCGCACGAGCGATGCCCGAGGCGTCCGTTCCAGTTGCGGCTCTGACCTCCATGATGCGAAGGGTAGGGTCTGCCGCCGTGGAGTTCGAGCACGTACTCGTCGTGGGGGCTGGGCAGATGGGCGGCGGAATCGCCCAGGTGATCGCTGCATCGGGTCGCCGCGTCTCGCTCCACGACCCGTTCCCAGGCGCGGTCGAGCGTGGGCTCGAGACGATGGGGAAGAGCCTGGCCAAGCTCGCCGCGAAGGGCGGGCCCGACGCTGACGCGACGCTCGCGCGTGTCGCGGCGGTCGACGATCTCGTCCCGGCGGATCTGCTGATCGAAGCGATCAGCGAGGATCGGGAGGCGAAGGAAGACGTCTTCCGGCGTGCCGACGCGCTGCTGCCTGCCGAGGCGATCCTCGCGTCGAACACGAGCTCGATCCCGATCACGTCGCTCGCCTCCGTGACCGAGCGACCGGACAGGGTCGTCGGCATGCATTTCTTCAACCCCGTTCCGGTGCTGAAGCTCGTCGAGGTCATCCGCGCGGTTCAGACCTCCGACGAGACGGCTGCTGCGATCGTCGCGCTTGCGCGCGATCTCGGCAAGGAGCCGGCGGAGGCGCGCGACTTCCCGGGCTTCGTCTCGAACCGAATCCTGATGCCGTTCATCAACGAGGCCGCGTACGCGGTGCTCGAGGGCGTCGCCGACCCGGCTGCGATCGACACGATCGCAAAACTCGGTTTCGCCCATCCAATAGGCCCGCTCGCGCTTGCCGACCTGATCGGTCTGGACACGTGCGTCGCGATCATGGACGTGCTGCAGGAGGGTCTCGGCAATCCGAAATACGCGCCGTGCCCGCTCCTGCGCCAGTACGTGCAAGCCGGGCGCCTCGGCCGCAAGTCAGGCCGCGGCTTCTACGAGTACCGCTGAGCGTCCAGCCCCGCCGTCTCGTGGCGACGTTCCGCTGCGAGCGCGCGCGCACGCGGCCGCGAACACGTCGTCGCCCAGGGAGTACGCGCTCGTGAAATCGACGGCGCCGTTGACTTCGAGCACGACCCAGGTGCCGGCGTCTGCGGGCAGGAGATCGACGCCGACGAGATCGCCGCCGATCGCCGCCGCGGCTGCGATCGCGACCGCTGACGCCTCGGGCGAGGGCGAGACAGGCTCGCGGCGCGCCCCAAGTGCGACATTCGTGCGCCATTCGCCGGGCGCGGCGATCCGCCTGACGGCCCCGACGATCTGTCCGCGCGCCACGACGATGCGCAAATCGAACCCACGGGGAGCGACGAGCTTCTGCGCCACGGCTCCGGTCGCCCGGTACCACGGCGAGCCCGGAAGCTCCTCGAGTGTGCGAGCGATCGTCTCGCCGTCGTCGCAGCGGATGACGTCCCGGCCCCAGGAGCCGAAGCGCGGTTTGAACACGATCGGCGCCTCGAGCTCGGGCAGCGGCAGCCACGGTGCGACATGAACGGTTCGCGGATGCGGGACGCCGGCCGCGAACATCGCGGACGCGGTGGCGAGCTTGTCGTGCGCGGCAACGAGCGCCCGCCGCGCATTCAGAACGGTGACCCCTGCCGCTTCGAGCCGATCGAGCGCCCAGAGGCCTGGTTCGACGCCGTCGAGTGACGGGAGGACGTCCAGACGGCCCAGCGCGATGTCGCCGCGCCCGAGACGGCTCAGCGCCTGGGCCGGCGTGAACACGGGGCCGAGCCGGGTGTTCGTCGGCGTGACGCGATGGGCGACAACGGCAAACGTACTCACGGCAGGCATGGTCGAGCCGATCTCGCCGAGATGGGAAGGGGTAGCGGCCAGGTCGAGTCCGAACGTTTCCGAGTTCGTAACCCGTGTGCCCGTCGCCTCGGCCTAGCCTTCTGCGCAGGGCAATGTGCAGAGCGGCCCGGGGGCACGTGGGGAGGCCCTCGGACCGGTCTGCCACACGTGGCCGTCCGCCCGCTCTACGATCCGCACGATGCAGACCACCCTCGAGCGGGAGCTCAAGTTGGAGTTCGACGACGGGTTCGAGCTTCCGGAGCTCCCCGGCGACCCGCTCGAAGCGCGCGTCTTCACCTCCACGTACTACGACACGCCTGCGCGGTCGCTCGCCCAGGTCGGGATCACGCTTCGCCGGCGCCTCGAGAACGGCGTCTCGCGGTGGCAGTTGAAGCTTCCGCGCGGCGGCACGGCACGTGCGGAGATCGAGGCGCTCGGCGGCCCGGCCGGGGCGCCCGCAGCTCTTGCCGATCTCCTCGTCGCGCACCGGCGCCACGGTGACCTCGAGCGGGTCGCGACGTTGAGGACGCGCCGAACCGGAGTGCGGGTCGCCGACGGGGACCGATCGCTGGCCGACGTCACGGTGGACGTGGTGGAGGTGCTCGACGACGCGCGCTCCGCCGGGACCTTCGCCGAGATCGAAGTCGAGCTGATCGACGGCGAGCGATGACGATCTGCGCCGCCTCTCACGGGAGCTCCGGCGTGCGGGTGCGCGCAAATCGGACGGGCGGCCGAAGCTCATGCGGCTCCTCGCACTTCCGCCCGCTCACCGGATCGGGAAAGGAGCCTCGGTGCTCGAGCAGTTGCGTGTGCTGCTCGAGGAGCAATTGCACGAGATCGAGCGCCACGATCCGGGGGTGCGTCTCGGTGACTACCCCGAGGATCTGCACCAGTACCGCGTGGCGACACGACGATCGAGGGCGTTGATCCGGGCGACGCACACCTTGCTCGGCGACAGCCTGGACGAGCTTGCGGGCGAGCTCAAGTGGCTTGCGGGGCTGCTCGGGCCGGTGCGCGATCTCGACGTTCTGATCGCGCATCTCCGTCGACGCAGCGCGGAGCTCGACGGCGACCGCGACGCGGCGAGTGAGCTGATCGACACGCTCGAGCAGAAACGCGGGCGCCACCGCGACAAACTGCTCGCCGGCCTGGACTCAGAGCGGTTTGCGGCCCTGCTCACGCGGTTCGACCAGGATCTCGCCCTCCTCGCCGGCCTGCACGGTGAGCCCGGCGCGGAGACGATCGCGGCGGACGAGCTTCGCCTTCTCCGGCGCGACGCGGGCGAGCTTGGCAACGACCCGGACGACGAGCAGCTTGCATGCGCTACGGAAGCAGGCGAAGCACGCACGCTACGCGGCTGAGCTCGCGGCCCTCGACGGTCGAAAGTCCGTCGCACGGTACGTCGATGCGCTGAAGGAGCTGCAGGACACGATCGGCGAGCATCAGGACGCGGTCGTCGCGGAGGAGCGACTCCGGGCGGTCGCGCGCGGTCGAACGGCGATGGCCGCAGGCCGGCTGATCGAGTTCGAGCGCATGCGGCGCAGGGAGGCGCGCGCGGCCTATCCCGACGTCCTCGACCGCGCGCTCGAGCGCGGCAAGCGTGCGTTTTAGCCTGGGTTCTAGGCCGCTGCGCGGCGTTCCTCGAGCTGAAGCACCGCACCGTCGCGAAGGCCCGCGCGCACGACCTTCATCGGTGTGCCCAGATGCTGCTGGAGCACGGAGATGATCACGGCGCCCCCGGCGAGCGTTGTGGCGCGTTCGGGGTTCAGGTCGTAGCGCTCGACCAGCTCGCGATGCGAGGTCACCGAGAGAATCGCCGTCGCCTCGGCCAGTTCGTCGGCGCCCAGTCGCCCCCCGACGATTCGGCGGAGCGCACGCGCACTGCCTCCGACGGCGAGCACCGCTCGCGTCGCCGGTGGCAGAAAGTCGTTGAGCGAGCTCTCCACCTCGGCGCGCGCTGCGGCGATCGCGGCGGCGCCGGGAGGATCGTCGGACAGGAGCCGGCTGGTCAGCCGTCGCGAGCCGAGATCGATCGAGCGCAGCCAGTGCGCTCCGCTGCGGCGCGTGCCGGCGGCAACCTGGGCGGAACCACCGCCGACATCGACAACCGCGACAGGCCGGTTCGGCGCGCCGCCCGTCGCGGCGAGCGCACCCGCAAACGCGAGCCGCCCTTCCTCCTCGGCGCTCAGGGTCCGAGCGGGCGCGCTGGAGGCAGCACGGATGACGGCGAGCAATTGGTCACCGTTTGCCGCCTGACGGCCCGGGCTCGTGATCAGCACCTCGAGCTGCGTCGCGCCTTCGGCCCACGCGGCGTCGACGAACTTCGCCACGATCAGGCCTGCGTCGGCGAGCTTTGCGTCGGGGATGCGTCCGAGTCGCTCGACGCATTCGCCAAGCCCGAGCGGCTCGCGCAGGTTGAGCACCGGGCTGCCGTGGCGCGCCAGTAGCAGGCGAACCGTATTCGAGCCGACATCGATCACCCCGACAGGCATCTGGCCATGGTGACGACGCCACATGACGACGTCAGTGCGGGCGCGCCAGGCGGCGGGCTCGTTCGCGCCGGCGCATGAACACGGCCTGGGCCGGCCGTCGGCGCTCGTTCTTCTTCGGTTTGACGCGTTCCCAGCCGCCGTCGGGTGCGAGCTCCCAGGCCTGGCAGTTGTCGGCGAGCAGTGCTTTGAAGATTCGCCTCGATCTCGTTCCGCACCTGGGCATCCTCGACCGGCACGACAACCTCGATCCGGTGGTCGAGGTTGCGCGACATGAGGTCGGCGCTGCCGAGCAGATACGTCTTCTCCTCGTCAGCCTCGAAGCAGTAGAGGCGACTGTGCTCCAGGAAGCGCCCGAGCACGCTGCGGACCCGGATGTTCTCGCTCAGACCCTCGACGCCGGGTATGAGCGTGCAGATCGCGCGAACGATGATGTCGATCTCGACCCCGGCCTGCGACGCTTTGTACAGCTCGGCGACGATCTCGCTGTCGGTCAGGTTGTTGGCCTTGAGCCGGATCTTGGCGCGCTTGCCCCGCGCCGCGGCATCCGCGACTTTCCGGATGTGCTCGATCAGTTGCCGGCGAAGGTTGAACGGGGCGACAAGGATCTTGCGGAAGCGCTGCGGCCGGCCAAAACCGGTGACGAAATTGAAGAGGTCGGCAACGTCGGCGACGATGTCCGCGTCGGCGGTGAAGAGGCCGACATCCTCGTAGATCCGCGCCGTCGTCGCGTGATAGTTGCCGGTCCCGATGTGGACATAGCGGCGCAACTCGTCGCCTTCTTGGCGGATCACGAGGGTGGTCTTCGCATGGATCTTCATGTCGGGGAAGCCGTAGACGACATGGACGCCGGCCTGTTCGAGCGACCTCGCCCATTCGATGTTGCGTCGCTCGTCGAACCGGGCCTTCAGCTCCACGACGCAGACGCTCTGCTTCCCGTTCTCCGCCGCCTGGATCAGGGCCGGTGCAAGTGCCGAGTCGTGGCTGGTGCGGTACACCGTGGTCTTCAGCGTCACGACGCGAGGGTCCCGTGCGGCGGCCCGCACGAATGATTCGACGCTCGTCGCGAACGAGTCGTACGGGTGCTGGACGACGAGATCACGTTGAGCGATGTCCTCGAATATGTCGTTGTTCGCCGGGTTCGCGAGTCGCCGCTGGGTGAAGGGCACCCAGGGCTCGTACTTCAACTCCGGACGGTCGACGGAGTAGAGCTGGCCGACGTCGGCAAGGTCGAGCACGCCGGTGACCGGATAGACGCTCTCACCTCCTACGAGCAGCCGCTCCTCGAGCCGGGCGAGCATCGCCCGCGAGACCGAGCTCGACACTTCGAGGCGGACGACGGCCCCGAAACGGCGCTTGCGCAATTCCTCTTCCACGGCCTCGAGCAGATCGTCTGCGTCGTCGGAGATCTCCGTGTCGCCGTCACGTGTCAGCCGGAATGCCGTTCGCTCGACGAGCTCCATCTCGGGGAAGAGCCAGGGCAGGAAGTGCTCGATCACCGACTCCAACGGGATCGAGAGCCCGCGGTCCCCCACGGCGACCCAGCGCGGCAGCCCTTCGGGGACCTTCACGCGCGCGAACCGTTCCTCGCCCGACTCGGGATCTCTGACGACCACCCCGAGGTTCAGCGAGAGCCCGGAGATGTACGGGAACGGCTGGCCCGGGCCGACGGCAAGCGGCGTCAGCACCGGGAAGATCTGCCGCGCGAAGTGATCTTCGAGTTGCGCCAACTCCTCGGAGGTCGCGTCGTCGACCGCACCGATGACGATGCCTTCGGCCGCGAGGGCGGGGCGGAGCTCGTCGCGCCACAAAAGAGATTGGGCGGTGACCAGATCGAGCGTGCGCGCGCGTGTCTCGTCGAGCGTCTGCTGCGGGCTGCGGCCGTCCGGGGAACGCACCGAAAGCCCGGACGCAACCTGGTCGTGCAATCCGGCAACGCGGACCATGAAGAACTCGTCGAGCATCGACGAGAAGATCGAGCAGAACTTCACGCGCTCGAGGAGCGGCTCGTTCGGGTCGGCTGCGAGGTCGAGGACGCGAGCGTTGACGTCGAGCCGAGACAGCTCGCGATTCAGCTGAGGTGCCGCAGGTGAATCGGCCTGCAGCCGCTGCTGGGTGGTCGTCACGTGGGTCTCAAGGATTCCGGAATCATGGTGGACAGCGGTTGCGATTTGGTTACCGGTACGCCCGGGGACGGTACCCGTATGCTCCGGCCATGCGAAACGATCGCCTACTGGTTGCGCTTGCGATTCTTGCGGGGATCGTGCTGATCGTAATCGCGATTGTCTACTTCGCGGTGCCTGCGAAATCACTTCCTGGCTTCTTCCCGGGGCACGAGGCCGGTTCCGACCATCACCACGTGAAGCACGGGATCGCCGCTTTCCTGGTCGGACTCGCCTGCTTCGCCTTCGCATGGTTCCGCTCGGGACCGAAGCGCGGCACGACGACCGCCACGTGATTCTCGCCGCGCTGATCACCTATCCCCAGGCGATCGTGCTCGGGTTGCTCCAAGGCGTCTCGGAGCTATTTCCCATCTCGAGCCTCGGGCACAGTGTCATCTTCCCGAAGCTTGTCGGGTGGAACATCCATCAGAACGACGAGTACTTCCTGACGTTCCTGGTCGCCACGCATCTCGCCACGGCGATCGTGCTGGTTTTCTTCTTCCGCCGCGACTGGGCTCGAATCGTCAAGGGGCTCGGGCGGTCGTTGCGCGACCGGGAGATCTCGGACGACGACCCGGATGCGAAGCTGGGGTGGCTGCTCGTGGTCGGGACGATCCCGGCCGGGATCCTGGGCCTGGCGCTGCAGGACTCGCTGCGCAAGGTCTTCGCATCGCCGGCATCGGCAGCCGTCTTCCTCACGCTCAACGGGATCCTGCTGTACGGAGCGGAGCTGCTCCGCCGCCGCGCCCCCGTGTCCGAGGACGAGGATGACGTTCGCATCGCCCGCACCGTCTCCTGGCGCGATTCGGTCTTCATCGGGGCCGCTCAGGCGACCGCGCTCATCCCGGGATTCTCGCGCGCAGGCGCGACGATGGCCGGTGGCCTGCTCGTCGGTCTTTCGCACAAGGACGCAGCGCGCTTTGCCTTCCTGCTCGCGACGCCGATCATCGGCGCCGCCGCGATCCTGAAGCTGCCCGACCTCATCGGCCCGACGGGCAACGGCGTGCGCGGCCCAGCGCTCGTCGCCGCCCTCTGCTCTGCCGGCGCCGCCTTCGTGGCCGTCAAGTTCCTGATGCGCTACTTCGAGACGCGGACGCTGATGCCCTTCGCGCTCTACTGCTTCGTTGCCGGCATCGCGTGCTCGATCTGGTTTGCGGTCAACTAGGCCGAGTGTGAAGCTCGTTAGGCCGGGTGCGAAGCGTCACTGAATTCGCGGAACTCACCCGTGACCAGGTACGCGACCTGCTCGCCGATATCGACCGCATGGTCGCCGATCCGCTCCACACAGCGTGAGACGACGAGCATTCGCAGGCCGTACTCGCGTTCCGCGGGCGAATCGCCCAGCGAGAGGACATCCTCGGTCGCGTTCCGGTTCGCACGATCGATCAGCTCGTCGAGATCGACGAGCGTCTGAGCCTTCTCGGCGTCGCGCGAAGCGAACGAATCGAGTGCGACTCTGATCATCTGCTCGGCGCGCTGGCCCATGTCTTCGATCGACCGCGCAATGCGCTCGTCCGAGACGTTGAGATCCCCCATCAGCTTGGTCAGCTTCGCCACGGTGACGCAGTAGTCCGCCATCCGCTCGAGATGGAGGTTCACGCGCAGGACGGCAAGCACAAGCCTGAGGTCGACGGCGACGGGCGTCTGCCGCGCGAGGAGCGACTGCACTCCTTCTTCGATCGAGATGTACCGGCGATCGACTTCGTCGTCGAAGCTGATCACCTCGTCGGCGAGCTCCTCATCGCCGCGAGCAAGCGCATTCAGCGACGACCGCAAAGCCCGCAGGACAAGATCGCCTTCCTCCTGGAGCGAAGCCTCGAGCTGGGACAACTCTTCCGTGAAGGAGACGCGCATGACTTAACCGAACCGCCCCGTGACGTAGCCTTCGGTGCGTTCGTCGCCAGGCTGCGTGAAGATCTTCTCGGTCGCGTCATATTCCACGAGGACACCGTGTCGCGAGCCGTCGTCCTTCACGTCGAGGCTGAAGAACGCCGTCATCTCAGCGACGCGGGCGGCTTGCTGCATGTTGTGCGTGACGATGACCAAGGTGTATTCGCTCTTCAACTCGTGCATCAGGTCCTCGATCGCCGAGGTCGAGATGGGGTCGAGTGCCGAGGCCGGCTCGTCGAGCAGGATCACGTCGGGCTGCACGGCAATTGCGCGAGCGATGCACAGTCGCTGCTGCTGTCCGCCCGACAGACCGAGGGCCGAGCGCTTGAGCCGGCTCTTCACCTCTTCCCAGAGCGCCGCGCCGCGAAGCGCCTGCTCGACGCGGTCGTCGAGGTTGTCCTTCATGCCAAGGATCCGCAGGCCGTACGCCACATTGTCGTAGATCGACTTCGGAAAGGGATTCGGCCGCTGGAAGACCATGCCGATCCGCCGGCGGACCTCGATCGGGTCGACATCGGCGCCGTACAGATCGACGCCCCGGTAGAGCAGTTTCCCATTGACCTTCGCGCTCGGAACGAGATCGTTCATTCGGTTCAAGCAGCGTAGGACGGTCGATTTGCCGCACCCCGACGGGCCGATCAGCGCGGTGATGGCGTTCTTGTGGATGTCGAGCGAGACCCCTTTCACGGCAGGGGCCTTGCCGTAGTAGACGCTCAGATCGTCGATGTCGAAGACGACCTCGCGGCTGATATTGGCGGCTGAAGGCGGTCGCGCGACGCCGACTGCAGGTGACCGTTGCTGGTCTTGTTGGGAATCCATGGTGGTCACGGCCGGAGTTTCCCGGGAGGCGCAAAGTCTAGGGGTACATGCGTCGTGAACGTTGTGTGACGAAGTGGTGACGGCCCCGGCGGGCCCTTTGTGCGACTGGAATGCTGCCCACCGGCGATGGAAGCAACGCTCGAGAGCCCTCCCTCCCTGCCGCGGACGCGCGGGTTCGGCGATCGCCTCGGCGACGGGCTCCTCCGTACCATCACCGGGTTCGCGGCACTGCTCGGCGTGGCTGTTGTCTTCGCGATCATCTGGCGCGTCGCCGATGGGGCATGGCCCGCGATCAAGCTCTTCCATCTGAGCTTCATCTGGCACAACGAATGGAATGCCCCGTTGAACAAGTACGGCGCGCGCGACCTGATGATCGGCACGATCGTGACGTCGTTCGGCGCGGTGCTCCTCGCCGCGCCGCTCTCGGTGGCGATCGGCCTCTTTCTGAGCGAGCTCGCGCCGCCGGCCGTACGCACACCGATCGGCACTCTCGTCGACATGCTGGCGGCAGTGCCGAGTGTCGTGATCGGGCTCTGGGGCATCTACGTCCTGGCGCCGTTCAACGCGCAACACGTACAGCCGTTCATCAGCAGCTTCCTCGGCTGGATCCCGATCTTCTCCGGCGGCGA
This sequence comes from uncultured Thermoleophilia bacterium, assembly GCA_963817765.1. Classification (GTDB taxonomy): domain Bacteria; phylum Actinomycetota; class Thermoleophilia; order Gaiellales; family Gaiellaceae; genus PALSA-600. The sequence continues at coordinate 169,175 of CAWFPX010000005.1, forward strand.
GGACATGACCGAGTCGACGGTCTTCACGGCCATCATCGTGCTGACGATCATGATCATCCCGATCACGTCGTCGATCTGTCGTGAGCTCTTCCTGGGTGTTCCGAGCGAGCTCGAGGAAGGTTCGATCGGGCTTGGCGCGACGCGCTGGGAGATGGTCAAGACCGTTGTGGTGCCGTCTGTGCGCGGCGGTGTCGTCGCCGCGATCGTCCTCGGTCTCGGTCGGGCGCTCGGCGAGGCGATCGCCGTCACCCAGGTGATCGGCAACTTCATCCCGCTCCAGCGATCGATCTTCCAGCCAGGCGACACGATCGCGAGCCGGGTCGCGAACCAGTACCAGGGAGCTGTGAGCAACATCCAGGTCTCCGCGCTGATCTACCTGGCATTGATCCTGCTCGTGATCACCTTCCTCTCGAACTTTGCGGCGCAGCGAATCGTGAAGCGCTTCGAGGTCCAGCGGAGAGGAGGCGACTGATGGCCGAGCCGCCGCTCAGCCTGAAAGCGTCAGGGCGCTCGAAGCGCCGTCTACTCGTGAACCGCATTGCCGAGGCGTCGGCGCTTCTCGCTGCCGCGCTCGCCATCGCCGCGCTCGCCATCGTCGTCTGGTCGGTGGGGAGCAGAGGAATCGGAGCCCTGTCGGTCGATTTCTTCACGAAAGGCCCACCGCTCTTCGGGCAAACGGGTGGTGGCATCGCCCCGGCGATCGCCGGTTCGTTGCTCCTCGTTTTCATCGCCACGGTGATCGCGTTGCCGTTCGGCGTGCTCACCGCCATCTACGTGAGCGAGTTCGCCCCGCCGGGCGTGGGTCGTCAGATCCGTCTCTGGCTCGACGTCTTGAACGGGTTTCCCTCGATCGTGATCGGCATCTTCGTCTTCACGATCCTCGTCAAGGTCAAGGTGCCGGTCGTCGAGTGGGGCCATCACCAGAGCGCGATCGCGGGTGGCTGTTGCCCTCGCGATCATCATGTTGCCGCTCGTCGCCCGCTCGACCATGGAGGTGCTGCAGCTCGTACCGGGCCAGCTCCGGGAGGCGAGCTATGCGCTCGGCGTCTCGAAGTGGCAGACCGTGCTGCGGGTCGTGCTGCCGACCTCGTTCGGCGGCATCCTCACCGGCACGACGCTGGCGGTAGCGCGCGCGGCCGGCGAGACCGCGCCGCTTCTCTTCACCTGTGCGATTGCCGGGGAGATCGTCGACTGGAACCCCGCGCACTCGGTGCAGTCGATTCCTCTGACGATCTTCCAGTACTCCGAGTCGGCCGATCCGAACCTGCACGAGCAGGCCTGGGCCGCTGCGTTCGTCCTGATCATGTTCGTGCTCGTGACGAGCCTCGTGGCGCGTCTCCTCCTGGAACGCTCGCGCCGGAAGCTCGGCGTGTCGCACTAGGCGTAGTTCGCCCCCAGCGCCGTTCACCACTCCGTCACCCGCACGTCACACGGCGTCAGCCCACGCGCAGGGGTTCTCGGGGCAGTCTGGCGACGTCAAGGACTATGCACCCCCCGGGATAAGGAGAGAACGTCACATGAAAAGAGGGCTGGCCCTCATCGCCGCTTCGGCGACCGCACTGCTTGCGGTTGGCGCGGCAGGCGCCAAGAGCAACGATACGTCGATCACGGGCGCGGGCAGCACGTTCGTACAGCCGCTCGTCTCCGCGTGGACACCGGCGCTCGGTTCGGCGTTCGGCTATTCCGTGCAGTACAGCGGCGTCGGCTCCGGTGCCGGCATCGCGGCGATCACGAATCACCAGGTCGACTTCGGCGCGTCCGATGCACCACTGACGCCCGACCAGCAGAGTGCGTGCAGCGACTGCGTCCAGATCCCGTGGGCCCTGTCGGCGATGGCGATCGCGTACAACGTTCCAGGCGGTCCCACACACGTCAATCTCGACGGTGCGACGATCTCGAAGATCTTCCTCGGGCAGATCACGAACTGGAACGATCCCGCGATCAAGGCGCTGAACAAGGGCGCCAGCCTGCCCGACCTGAAGATCACCCCGGTCTTCCGCTCGGATGGCTCGGGGTCGTCATACGCCCTCACCGACTACCTCTCGTCCGTCAGCGGCACCTGGAAGACGAAGGTCGGTGTCTCCACGCAGCCGGCGTTCCCGGCCGGGCAGGGCGCGAAGGGGTCAGCCGGAGTTGCGGGCCTGATCTCCCGCACGAATGGCGCGATCGGCTACGTCGACATCGCGTACGCAATCACCAACCACATCCACTTTGCCGCGGTGAAGAACCGTGCGGGCAAGTTCCTGTATCCGAGCCTCCGGCGAATTGCCGCAGCGGCCCAGGCCTTCCCGAAGGTGCCGGCGAACAACGAGCTCCACATCGTCAACCCGCCCAAGTCGGCGGCGCTCGCCTACCCGATCAGCACGTACACCTACGTGATCGTCCACAAGACGAGCCCCCACGCAGCTGAGATCCGCAAGTTGATCTTCTGGGCACTGACTCAGGGGCAGTCGAAGCAGTACGCGGCGAAACTCACCTTCGCTCCGCTCTCGACGGTAAAGGCTGTCATCGTCGCCGCCGAGAAGACGCTGAAGCAGGTTCATACGTAAGTCGCTTCGGCATCCGTTCCTCCGCGAAGGCGCCTCTCTAGGGGCGCCTTCGCTCTTTCTACGCCGGAAATGTGCAGCGGATGCGCAGGCCGCGGCCCGGGCCTCCCTCGGCTTCGATGTCGCCTCCCGCCGCAGCGACGACGTGCTTCACGATCGCGAGCCCGAGTCCCGTGCCGCGCGACGTTCGAGCAGCGTCCGCTCGATAGAAGCGCTCGAAGAGCCGGTTGAGGTTCGCTTCGTCGACGCCGATGCCGTCATCGGCAGCCGTCATCACGGCGAAGTCGCCCGCTCGCTGCACTGAGACCGAGAAGCTGGGAGCCCTGGCCCGCATATCGGATCGCGTTTTCGGCGAGGTTCTCGGCCACCACACGCAACATTCGCGGACGAAGAGGGATCTCGACAAGAGGATCACCGTCCGCACTCAGTTCGACCCCAGCACGTCCCGCACGGTCGGCGAGGTCGTCGATCACCTCCTCGAGGACGGGCAGCGCCACGGTATGGCCGAGCGACACGATCTCGACTCCGCTCTCGAGCTCGGAGAGGAAGAGGACTTCGTCGATCAACGCGCCGGCGTTCTCGACCTCATCTCGCGCCTGATCGATCAGCGCGCGAACGTCGGCGCCCGGTAGCTCGGTCGAGTCGAGCAGGGCGAGGATTCGAGCGAGCGGCGTTCTCAGCTCGTGCGAGACGGCGGCAGTGAAGCCCGTACGAAGCTCGTCGAAGCTGCGGTCGTACACCAGATCGTCACCATCCCGAAACCCGGGAAAAACCTCCCTCCGGTCTATCGTAGGGATGTGGCGAAGATCCTGATCGTCGAGGACGACAACGTGATCGCGGACGCCATGGCCCGGCATCTCGCGGCCGGCGGATTCGATCCGATCGTGGTCGGCCGGGGCGAGCTAGGGCTCGCGCGCCTGCGTTTCGAGAATCCCGACGTCTGCGTGCTTGACCTCATGCTGCCCGAGCTGGACGGCTGGAAGCTGATCGAGACGGCGCGGGCCGAGGGCATCGGCACGCCGATCGTCGTCGTCTCGGCGCGCGGGACCGAGCACGACCGAGTCCACGCGCTCGAGATCGGCGCCGACGACTATCTCGTGAAGCCGTTCTCGATGCGTGAGCTCGTCGCGCGCGTCGGCGCCGCGGCCCGTCGTGGCGTGCGCCCGGCGGAGGAAAAGCGGGGCGACGCAATCGAGATCGAGGAGCTGCGCATCGACCCGCGGGAGGTCCAGGCATTCGTCGACGGTACGAGCGCGGCACTGACCCCGACCGAGTTCAGGCTCCTCTATACGCTCGCCCTCGACCGGGGCCGGGTCGTGACGCGCGACGAGTTGCTGCAGAAGGTCTGGGGACGGAGGGAGACGCATCGCGACCGGACGGTCGACGTGTTCGTGCGGAGGCTCCGCCAGAAGATCGACAGGCCGGCTTCGGTGCATTCCTTCATCCAGACGCGCTTCGGCGTCGGCTACAAGCTCGAACCGGAGCGGAAGCTGGCCGACGGCCTGGATCGCGTGACCGGCCTAGATCGTCTGACCGTTCCCGGCCGGGGGCGGCACGTCGGTCTGGTGCCACAGCACGATCTTGCCGTTGCGGACCCGGAAGAGGGCAGCCGCCTTCTGACCCGGAGCGTCGCAGGCGTGTTGCGGCCGGCTCTGCAGCTTGAAGACGACGAGGACGTCGGTTGCGCTCTCGCGGGAGACCGACAGGATCTTTCCGCCGCATGGCAGCTCCGCGTTCCAGCGAACCGCGTCGGCGTGAGTCGCGAAGACGAACTCGGTGTTCTGCACGACGCGGGCGCCGTCCGCGAACAAGCGTCCGGCGGATTGATTGTCGTCGCGGTCGAGCGAGGCGCTCCAGCTGCGTGCGACCTGCTCCGGCGACTGCGCCTTGTGACTGCCGCAGCCGGTGAGGACGAAGAGCGTCACGACCACAGCCGTGAGGAGAATCGTCGTCCTGGCCATGCCGGATAGTGTGCCCGCCGTGGACTTCGAGTTGAGCCCGGAGCAGCGCGAGATTCAGTCGCTGGCACGTGAGTTCGCGAGTGCGGAGATCGAGCCGAACGCCGCCGAGTGGGATCGCAACCACGGCTTCCCCCGCGAGTTGCTCGGCCGGCTCGCACAGCTCGGGTTGCTGGGAGTCTGTGTCCCCGAGGCCTACGGCGGGGCCGGCGCCGACTTCCTGTCGTACATCCTCGTGCTCGAGGAGCTTTCGCGCGGAGACGCGGGCGTCGGGGTGACGGTCGCCGTGCACACATCGGCGTGCACGCTGCCGATTCTCCAGTTCGGCACCGACGAGCAGATCGCGCGTTTCGTGCCTCCGCTCGCCCGCGGCGACGGGATCGGGTGCTTCGCGTTGACTGAGCCCGGTTCGGGCTCGGACGCGGGTGCAATGACCTCTCGGGCCGAGCGGGTCGAGACTGGCTGGCACGTGACGGGGGCGAAGCAGTGGATCACGAACGCGTCGTTCGGCGGCACCATCCTGCTGTTCGCGCGGACCGACGCGACGTCGAAGACTGCGCGCGGCGTGTCGGCGTTCATCGTCGACAGCGGTGATGTCGAGATCACTCGTACGGAGGAGAAGCTCGGTCTCAACTCCTCGGTCACGAACGACATCTCCTTCGACACGGTTGTCGATGACGACCGGCTGATCGGCGAGGAGCGTCACGGGTTCCGTGTCGCGATGGCGACGCTCGACGGCGGCCGGATCGGAATCGCCGCGCAGGCGGTGGGCATCGCGCAGGCGGCGTACGACGTTGCGCTTCAGTACTCGAAGGAGCGCATGGCGTTCGGCCATCCGATCAGCGAGTTTCAGGCGATCCAGCACAAGCTCGCCAACATGTCGATGGAGATCGACGCCGCGCGCTTGCTCACGTATCGCGCCGCGTGGCTGAAGGACCAGCAGCGACCGCATACCGAGGCGGGTGCGAAGGCAAAGCTCTTCGCGTCGGAGATGGCGCGCCGCCAGACCGCGGAGGCGATCCAGGTGCTCGGCGGCTACGGGTACACGAAGGAATTCCCGGTCGAGCGCTACTACCGAGACGCGAAGGTGACCGAGATCTACGAGGGAACGAGCGAGATCCAGCGCCTCGTGATCGCCCGCTCGCTCCTTCAGGACAAGTCCGGTGTCAGACACGCACATGAAACACGCAAGGAGGTGTGACGAGAGCGTGACGGTGGTCCCCGAGACCAAGCGCAGCCACGCCTCCGGGTGGACATGTCCGGTGTCAGACACACGCACGAAACACGCGCGAACACGCACGAAAGACGCGCGTTGAGCCCACGGAAGGTTGACGAGCCCGTCCGGCTCACGAAGATCTACACGCGTGGGGGCGACGGCGGGTTGACCTCGCTCGGCGACATGTCGCGTGCTTCGAAGCTCGACCCGCTCGTGCGCGCGTACGGTGCGGTCGACGAGCTGAACTCGGTCCTCGGCTGGGCGCGGGTCGCTGCCGATGCGCCGGAGCTCGAACGGATCCAGAACGAGCTGTTCGACCTCGGCGCCGACCTCTCGGTGCCCTACGTCGAGGGCGACGGCAAGCTGCGAATCGACCAACCCGCCATCGACCGGCTCGAGGCGGACTGCGACGCAGCCAACGCGCCGCTGCCGGAGCTCCGCAGCTTCGTCCTGCCCGGAGGATCGGAGGCCGCCGGCCGACTCCACATCGCACGCTCGCAGTGCCGCCGCGCCGAGCGAGAGGTGCTCGCCGCCCATCAGGAGCGACCCGTGAACCCGCTCGCCCCCGTCTACCTGAACCGGCTCAGCGATCTGCTCTTCGTTCTCGCGCGCGCGGCCAACACGGGCGGTGGAGAGCCGCTCTGGAAGCCCGGTGGCGAACGCTCGACGACGGCCTGACCCGATGCATCAGGCTCGACTTGAGGTCGAGGTCGTGCCACCTGAGACGCTGCCGGGGTTCGGTGGCCCATCCATAAACCTCTACCAGAGGTAGAGATTCGATCGATTTCGACCAGCGCGTCTGAATCGGGCAGAATCAAGGCAGTGGCGACGACCGAGGAACCGCAGGGGACCGCCGATCTCGAGGCGTGGCGGCGGGAGCGGTACGGCGCGGCGCCGGAGCGTCAGGGTGAGTTGTTCTCGACGATCTCGGGTGTCGAGAATGAGCCGCTCTATACGGCGGAGCAGGTGGAGGTCGACGCGGAGCGGGATCTCGGGTTGCCGGGCGCGTTTCCGTTCACGCGGGGTGTGTATCCGTCGATGTACCGGGGTCGCTTGTGGACGATGCGGCAGTTCGCGGGGTTCGGGACGGCGGCGGAGACGAATGAGCGGTTTCGGTATCTGCTCGGGCACGGGCAGACGGGGTTGTCGACGGCGTTCGATATGCCGACGTTGATGGGCTACGACTCGGATCATCCGCGGTCGGAGGGTGAGGTCGGCCGGGAGGGGGTGGCGATCGATTCGCTCGCCGACATGGAGACGTTGTTCGCCGGGATTCCGCTGGGCGAGGTGTCGACGTCGATGACGATCAATTCGCCGGCGGCGATCCTGCTGGCGTACTACCTCTGTGTCGGTGAGGAGCAGGGGGTGGGGCGCGACCGGCTGCGGGGGACGATCCAGACGGACATCTTGAAGGAGTACATCGCGCAGAAGGAGTACATCTTCCCGCCGGAGCCGTCGATGCGGTTGGTGACCGACATGGTCGAGTTCTGCTCGGCGGAGATGCCGCTGTGGCATCCGCTCAGCATCTCGGGGTACCACATCCGGGAGGCGGGCTCGACGGCCGCGCAGGAGTTGGCGTTCACGCTCGCGGATGGGTTCACGTACGTGGAGTGGGCGGTCGAGCGCGGCCTCGACGTCGACGCGTTCGCGCCGCGGTTGTCGTTCTTCTTCAACGCGCATCTGGACTTTTTCGAGGAGATCGCGAAGTACCGGGCGGCGCGGCGGATCTGGGCGACGGTGATGCGTGAGCGGTTCGGGGCGAAGGATCCGCGTTCCTGGGTGATGCGGTTCCATACGCAGACGGCCGGTGTCTCGCTGACGGCGCAGCAGCCGGAGGTGAACATCGTGCGGACGGCGATCGAGGCGTTGGCGGCGGTCTTGGGCGGCACCCAGTCGCTGCACACGAACAGCTACGACGAGGCGTTGGCGTTGCCGACCGAGGATGCGGTGCGGATCGCGCTGCGCACCCAGCAGGTGATCGCGCACGAGACCGGCGTGGTGAACACGATCGATCCGCTCGGCGGGTCGTACTACCTCGAGCACCTGACGGGGGAGCTGGAGCGGCAGGCCTACGAGTATTTCGAGCGGATCGACGCGCTCGGCGGGGTGGTCGCGGCGATCAAGGAGAACTTCTTCCAGTCGGAGATCGCCGATGCCGCTTTCCGCTATCAGTCCGAGGTCGAGGCGGAGCAGCGCGTCGTCGTCGGCGTCAACCGCTACGTCCTCGACGACGAGCCGGAGCTGCAGATCCTGAAGGTCGACCCGAAACTCGAAGGCGAGCAGATCGGCCGCGTGCAGGCACTGCGCGCCCGCCGTGACTCCGCCGCCGTCGAACGGAGCCCTCGCACGCCTCAAAGACGACGCCTCCCAGGAAGGCCGCAACCTGATGGAGCCGATCATCGACGCAGCCCGCGCCTACACGACGATGGGCGAAATGTGCGACGCCTTCCGCACCGTCTGGGGCACCTGGCGCGAGACCCCGGTCTTTTGATCCGTTAACAGTCGCTCAACACTACGTCCCTAACGAGCCCCACGAATCACCGTCTAGTGTGACGTGGACATGAGCACCGACTCACTCTTCGAGCACCGCGAACCGATCCGGAAGCCGGGTTGGCGCAAGGCCCTGCCGTGGGTCCTCGTCGTGCTGGTGGTCGGCGGCGTGATCGCGATCGTCGCGGTCAAGTACTCGAACACCGGAAGCTCGACGGCGACGCCGCTCACCAACAAGCCTGCGGTCGACGTCTCGAAGGTCCCGCCGACGGTGAAGCTCCCGCCGGGGGCGACCAGGGTCGCGCGCAACTTCATCGAGTCGGCCGTCGCACGAAAGAATCTCGCCAGCGCCTACTCGATCGTCACCCAGGAGATCAAGCAGGGTCAGTCTCTGAAGTCATGGAAGACCGGGAACATCGCGGTCGTTCCGTTCCCCGTCGTCGACGTGAAGTACGCGCCGATGAAGATCGACTTTTCGTATCCGCACGAGGCACAGATCGAGGTCGCGCTGCTTCCTAAGGCGGGAACGAAGGTCCACGGACAGCTCTTCATCATGGATCTCGTCAAGCGCGACGGCAAATGGCTCGTCAACTCGTGGGTGCCGCGCTCTTCGCCGGCGGTGCCGAACGGGTCGAGTAACAACGGCGCCGGCAGCTGACGCCGCCGCCGCGAGGGGGCGATACTGATTACGTCATGAGGGGCCGCTTGTCGTCGCCTCGCTTTCGCCGCCGGCTCGGGTGGCTGGCTCTGCTCGTCCTCCTGGCGGGTCTCGTGACGGTGGCGGTCACGAAGTATTCGAACACCGGCAAGTCGAACGCCACACCGATCATCGACAAGCCGGCGACCGTGTATCGCGTCCCGGCCCGGATGCACCTCACGAAGCAGGATCGCGACGAGCTCTTCGCCGTCACGAGCAGATTCGTGATGACCGCCGTCAGGCGCAAGCACCTCGGAGAGGCCTGGGCAATGCTCGGGCCGGACATGAAGGCCGGGCAGACGCGCAAGTCCTGGGACACCGGCTTCAACAACGTGGTGCCGTTCAACGCCGATGGGATCGGGATGTTCAACGTCCTCTACGCCTACCAGAACGACGTCGCGATCGACACGGGGCTCGTCTCGGGCAAAGGAGGCGCGTGGTCTGCGAAGACGTTCACGATCGAGTTGAAGCGCTACCCCAGCCACCACAATCAATGGCTCGTCGAGTCATGGGTGCCGAAGGGGATCGGGGGCGGTGGGACGTTGAGCCCGACGCGCCGCGCCGGCCCGCCGCCGCCGCCGTTCCATTCGAAGCTCTCGGCGCGTTGGTTGATGGCGCCGGTCGTGCTTCTTCGCGCTGCTGTTCGGGTCACTGGCCGCGTGGGGGATCGGCCGTGCGATTCGCGGGCGCCGCGCCGCGCGGCGCTATGCCAAGGCGCTCGGCTACAGCTCGAGCTCGAACCCGTCGTAGACCTGTTCGTAGCCGGGCTCGAGCGGGCGCTCGGCGGGTCGATGAGTCAGCAGCAGCCGCTTCGCATGCGACGCCTCGAACAGCCTCACGAGCCTCGGCGGCGGCGAGGTGGCCGCGCGTCCCGCCTTCCGGGTTCGGCGCGAGCAGCGTCGCCTCGCAGAGAAAAAGGTCGGCGTCTCGCGCGAGCTCCGGCAGCGCGTCGCTCGGGCCGCTGTCTCCTGAGTAGGCAAGCGTCGTTCCGTTCTGCGAGACCCGGAAGCCGAAGGCGAGCATGTCGTAGTGGAGGACGCGGCGCGCCGTCACGGTCGAGCCTCCCGCGGTGAACGGCGTCGCCGTCCGCGTACTCATCGATCCGGAACGCGACCTCGAACATGTCGCGCTTCCCGAGGCTCCCGCCGAGCCGCGCGAGCGTTTCGCGCCCACCCGGGGGCAGCCACAGCGCGGGCGGGTCGAGGTCGGCTGCCGGGCCGAACTGCAGCCCCCAGACCCAGGGGACGATGTCGCCCCAGTGGTCGAGGTGAAAGTGCGTGATCGCGATCGCGTCGACGACCGGCCACCCCTCCGTCGTACGCAGGCGCGGCAACACTCCCGGCCCGCAGTCGAGCAGCAGCCGCCCCCCGGCGCTCTCGATGAGGTAGCCGGATTGAGCGCCGCCGGGGTTCGGCCACGCGGGTGAGCAGCCCACGACGGTCAGCTTCACGTTCCTATACTGCCCCACCGTGGCACACAAGATCAGAGTGGTGATCGCAAAGCCCGGTCTGGACGGTCATGACCGCGGCGCGAAGATCATCGCCCGGGCGCTTCGCGACGCCGGCATGGAGGTCATCTACACGGGGCTGCATCAGACGCCCGAGCAGATCGTCGAGACGGCGATCCAGGAGGATGCGGACGCCGTCGGCATCTCGATCCTGTCCGGCGCGCACATGACGCTCGTCCCTCGGATTCTCGCGCTGCTGCGTGAGCAGGGAGCCGAGGATCTGCTGGTCGTGGTCGGCGGGACGATCCCGAACGACGACGTGATCGAGTTGAAGCGGCAAGGTGTCGCGGCGGTCTTCACGCCCGGCGCGCCGACGAGCGAGATCGTCGAGTTCCTGCAGTCGCGCGTCGCCGCGTAGCTTCTCTCACTCAGCGCGGTTGCGTGCGGTCGACCCAGAGTGCACCCGGCGCGCCCGTCAACGCCGCGATCGTGCCCTGGGCCGGCATCGTCCACGCCACGATCTTCTCGCCGGGGTGAACGTCCACGTCCCGGGGTCCGCCGTCGGCAGCGTCAGCAGCAGCATCCGGTTCAACTTCGACTGCTTCAGGTGCGACGGCCAGGCGGCAAGCGAACCGACGTTCATCGTCAACTGCGTTGCATCGGCGGCGACGACTGTGCCCGTGAGCTTCAGCGTGAACCCGGTGCCCGCCGGCGGTGCGGCGACCAGGAGATGCGCGGCCTTCTTCAGATACGGGAACGGGTCGACCGCCTTGCCACCGTGAGGGTGGACTTCGAAGTGCAGATGCGGGTGGATCCCGTTCGCATCGCCGGAGTCGCCGACGTAACCGATCGTCTGACCGCTCTCGACCTGGGCTCCGTCGGGGACCGCGTACGACACACCCTGAACGCACTTTCCTTTGTTGTCGTTTCCCGTCGTCAGGTCGTTGTTGAGGTGGATGTACTCGTACATCGTCCCACTCTCGCCCTTCAGGTAGAGCATGCAGCCGGCGCTCGCCGACGTCGTCCAGTACTCGATCGTCCCGCTCTCGACTGCAATCGCAGGCGCGCGCTTGTCCGCGAGCAGGTCGTTGCCCTGATGCGGCCCGCCGGCACGTGCTGACCGAAGTCGTCCGTGTAGTTCACGGCGCCGACCACCGGAAAGAGCAGCCTCGGCACGCCGGTCGCTGCAGCCGACGCGCTCGCGCAGCGCGAGTGCGACCACGGCGAACATGGGGATCAGACGCCGCATCCGTCATTACCGTAGCCGCACCTTCGGCCGATGCCAACTCGAGCGTCGTGGATAGAGTCACGCCCGCATGAAGATCGCCGTTTGCGTGAAAGCAGTGCCCGACGCGGCCGGAGGCCGGCGCATCGATGCCTCGACGAAGCGGCTCGACCGCTCGGGTGAGTTGACGATCTCGGATTTCGACACCTACGCCGTCGAGGAAGGGCTGAAGCTGAAGGAGGCGACCGGCGAGGGAGAGGTCGTGGTCGTGTCGATGGGGCCGGAGCGCGCGCATGGATGCGCTCCGCAAGGCTCTCGCAATGGGTGCCGACCGCGCCGTGCTCGTGACCGACGAGTCGCTCGCCGGATCGGACCTGCTCGGCACCGCGAAAGCGCTCGCCGGTGCGCTGGCCACGGAGAACGCGGAAGTCGTGATCTTCGGCCAGCAGTCCGCGGACGGCGGCGGGGCCTGTCTGTGGTCCGCGGTGGCCGAGCATCTGCGCCGTCCCGTGATCTCACAGGTGAGCGAGCTCTCCCTTGACGGCTCGGCGCTGACGGGCAAGCGCCAGACCGAGTTCGGATACGACACGATCCGTGCGCCGCTGCCGGCCGTGATCGCGGTCTCCGACGCGATCAACACGCCGCGCTACCCGTCGCTCAAGGGGATCATGGGAGCGAAGAAGAAGCCGCAGGACTCGCTGTCGGCAGCCGACATCGGCGGCGCGGCGGAACCCGGCACGACCGTCCAGGGCTTGAACGCCCCGCCGCCACGCGGTGACGCGCGCAAGATCGACGACGACGGCAGCGCGGCCGAGCAGATCGTCGAGTTCCTCTCCGAAAAGCGGCTCGTCTGATGGCGAAGACACTCGTCTTCCTCGAGCACCACGAGGACGCGATTCAGAAAGGCTCGCTCGGCGTGCTCACGAAGGCTGCGCAACTCGGCGGCGACGTGGCGGGAATCCTCATCGGTTCGGGAGTGCGCGAGGTCGCCGCCGGCGCCGGTGAGTTCGGCGCCGCCACCGTCTGGGTCGCGGACGACGAGCGCCTCGCGGCGCCGTTGCCGCAGCCGCGTGTCGACGTGCTCGCGAAGCTCGTTCGCGACGAGGGATACGACACCGTGCTGTTCGCGCAGTCGGTGCTTGCCGCCGACATTGCCGCGGCGCTCGCCGTGCGGCTGGAGGCGGGGCTCAACTGGGACCTCACCGACCTTGCTCCCGACGGCACGGGCAAACGGCCGGCGCTCGCCGACTCCGTGTACGTGGACGTCGGCTGGTCGAGCGCGGTGCACCTTGCGATCTTCCGGTCGGGGACGTTCGATGCGAGCCCGATCGGCGGCAATGCGGAGGTGAAGGACGCCGCGGTCGAGCTGGAGGATTTCTCGACGCAGGCCGAGATGGTCGAGCAGGCGCACGCGGAACAGCAAGGCCCGTCGATCGAGGACGCGGATGTCATCGTCGCCGGTGGCCGCGGCCTCGGCGAGCCTGAGAAGTTCGCGCTCGCCGAGGACCTTGCGCAGGCGCTCGGTGGTGCCGTCGCAGCGACCCGTGCAGTCGTCGACGCTGGTTGGTATCCGTATTCGGCTCAGGTCGGACAGACGGGCAAGACGGTGTCGCCGAAGCTCTATGTCGCGCTCGGGATCTCCGGCGCCATCCAGCACAAGGTGGGCATGCAGGGCTCGAACGTGATCGTCGCGATCAACAAGGATGCGAACGCGCCCATCTTCGAGTTCGCCGACCTCGGCGTCGTGGGCGACCTCCACACGATCGTCCCGAAGCTCACCGAGCTCGTTCGCGCGCGTAAGGGCTAGCGGAGCTCCGTGTGAGCGTCCGTCCGTCCGAGTATCCGGCGCCGTGGACGACGGCCGAGGCGATCGGAGCGCCGACCGACCCGGTCGACGAGCGCATCGAGGTCGGCTTCTTGATCGTCGGCGCCGGGCCTGCCGGTCTCGCCGCGGCGATCCGGCTCGGCCAGTTGGTCGAGGAGCAGCCCGAAACGGCGGAGCGCCTCGGCGAGGTGCCGGTGGCAGTGCTCGAGAAGGGGAAGGCGCCTGGTTCGCACCTCCTCTCGGGCGCCGTGGTGAATCCGCGTGGGCTGCAACGCCTGTTCAAGGACCGGAAGGGGATCGACGAGATGCCGTTCTACGGGCCGGTGCACGGCGAGTCGGTGCTGTTCATGACGAAGCGTCGCGCTGTCCGCATTCCGACGCCCCCGACGATGGTCAATCATCGCAACTACGTCGCGTCGCTCTCTCAGCTCGGCCGGTGGCTCGCGGAGGAGGCCGAGTCATTGGGCGCCACGATCCTGCCGGAGACGTCGGGCGGAGCGTTTGCTCGTCGATGGGGGCCGCGTTGTCGGTGTCCGCACGGGCGATCGCGGGCGTGGACGGGCGGGGGAGGAGCTCGGGAACTTCGAGCCGGGCTCTGACGTGACCGCTCGCGTGACGATTCTCTCCGAAGGGACGCAGGGACATCTCACGGGTGCGGCACTCGACCGCTTCGGGCTGCGGAGCGAGAACCCGCAGGTGTGGGCTCTCGGTGTGAAGGAGATCTGGAAGGTTCCGAAGCCGTTGCGCGAGGTCGTGCACACGATGGGTTGGCCGCTGCGCGCCGGTCGAAAGTTCCGCGAGTTCGGTGGGTCGTTCGTCTACCCGATGGGCGACGACATGGTCACGATCGGGATGGTGGTCGGGCTCGACTATCGGGATACGGAGTTGTCAGTGCACGACCTGTTGCAGGAGCTGAAGACGCATCCGCGGATCCGGAAGATCCTGGACGGCGGCGAGCGTGTCCAGTGGGGTGCGAAGACGATCCCCGAGGGCGGGTTCGTCGCGCTGCCGAAGCGCTTCCACGCGCCGGGGCTGCTCCTGACCGGAGACGGCGTCGGCCTGGTGAACGTACCGGCTCTCAAGGGCGTTCACTATGCGATCGAGTCGGGTCGGCTCGCCGCCGAGGCCGCGTGGCGCACGCTCGAGCGTGGTGCGTCGGCGCGGACCGCACTCGCGACCTACGACGAGTCGCTTCGTGAGTCGTTCATCTGGCGCGATCTGAAGGAGGTGCGCAACATGCGCCAGGCGTTCGGCCGCGGCTTCTATCTCGGCGGAGCGATGGCGGGTGCGATGACGGCAACGAAGGGCAAGTTCCCGCCCGGTGACGCGCACACCGAGCTGGACGCGGATCAGTCGCTGATCACCACCGATCGCGCCAAGTCGTATCCGGATGCCGATGGGAAACTGACGTTCGACAAGCTGTCGAGCGTGTTTGCGTCGGGCAACCGCACTCGCGATGATCAGCCGAATCACATCCGCGTGCAGACGAAGGTGCCGCGTGAACTGGCGGAGCTCTGGGAGCACATGTGCCCCGCGCAGGTCTACGAGGTCGGCGCAGCCGACGGAGACGGCACCGTCGAGGTCAAGCTCGCCCCGTCGAACTGCGTCCAGTGCGGCGCCATCACCGCCAAAGGGGGCCGCCTAACCCCGCCAGAAGGCGGCAGCGGCCCCGAGTACACACTCACGTAACACGGTCGCGCGCCTTTCTCCACGGCGGCTGCCGTATTTCGTGGCCCTCGCGGACGAATCGCTTGTACGCCTCGCGCGCGACGTCGGGACGCCGGCCGAAGAGTTGCAGGAGCTCGTCGGCCGAGAGGAATGACGGTGCGAACGCACGTCCAACGGTCGCCGCGTAACTGCTCCAGCTCCACTCGGCGGGCAGCTGGCAGATTCCGGCTCGAACAGGGTTCAAGACGACGTAGCGGCAACACTCGAGGAGGTGCTCATCCGTGGCCATCAGCGCGTCCCAGTAGCGGCGGCCAAAGAGATGGTTTGTCCGTCGGTGCCGCTTGTTGTACATCCGTGCATACCCGCCGTTGAGCTCACACATCCCGCTTGACATGCCCAGGTCACCGAGCTGGACGATCAAGTGGTAGTGGTTGTCCATCAAGCAATACGCAAGGAGCGTCCACCGGTACTTCGCGGTGGCGCGGCTGAGCAGGCTGAGGAAGTTCTCGCGATCGATGTCGTCGTCGAAGATCGCACGACGGTTGTTTCCCCGTGTAGACAGGTGGTAGTAGCCGCCGGGGATTTCGATCCGAAGCGGATCCATGGACGAGATGGTGACCATGACTGTCTCGATGCGCATCGTCTCGAGTGCGAATCGGCGCACTCTTTTTGCACTTCCGTATCGACGGCTGCCGTCGGAACGAGAGCGGACCTGGCTAGATTCGCCATGTGATCACCTCAACCGAGAATCGTCGCGTGAAGGACGTGGTTCGCTGGCGGAAGGTGCGCGAGCGGCGGCGCGATGGGGTGCTCTTGGCCGAGGGGCCGCGCGAGGTGGAGCGTGCGCTCGCCGCCGGGCTCGTCGCCCTGCACGCCTACGTCGCGCCGGAGTTGCTGCCCGACTGGCGGCACGGCGGCGAGGAAGTGAGCGCGCGCGTGCTCGCGAAGATGAGCTACCGGGCTGACCCGGAAGGGGTGCTTGCCGTCTTCGAGGTGCCGCAGCGCGAGTTGCCGCCGAGCCCCACGCTCGTGCTCGTCGCAGTCGGGATCGAGAAGCCGGGCAACCTCGGCGCCATGGCGCGGACCGCGGACGCGGCGGGCGCGGACGGGCTGCTCGTGGCCGACGCGGCCTGCGATCCCTGGAGCCCGAACGCGATCCGGGCGTCGACGGGCGCGGTGTTCACGCTACCGATGCTCGAGACGACGCTCGAGGAGGTGCGCGGGCTGCCGCTGCAAAGAATCGCCGCCGTCGTCGCGGCCACGACTCGTCACACGGACGCCGACCTGAGACCGCCGACCGCGTTGCTGATCGGCCCCGAGGACGCAGGCCTCGACGCGCGGTGGCGTGGCGTCGCCGATGTCGAGGTCGCAATCGCGATGCGAGGTCGCACGGTCGACAGCCTGAATGCGTCAACTGCGGCCGCCGTCCTTCTCTATGAGACTCTTCGTCAACGTGCTTGAGCTGCCCACCCGCGCCGACGTCTTCAGCGCTCGCGAGACGATCGGCGACCGTCTCGCGCGGACGCCCATGCTCTCGAGCCGGACGATCGGCGCGCGGCTGAAGTGCGAGCTCTTCCAGCGCACCGGCTCGTTCAAGTCGCGCGGCGCGCTGAACAAGATGAGTAGCCTCTCAAGCGACGAGAAGCAGAAGGGTGTGATCGCGATCAGCGCCGGAAACCACGCCCAGGCCGTTGCGTTCGCCGCGGCGGAGGAGAGCGTGGACGCGCTCGTCGTCATGTGGCAGGGCGCGTCCGAGTTCAAGATCGCTGCGACGCGGAGCTACGGCGCGACCGTCGATCTCGAGGCGACCGGTCCGGCCGAGGCGTTCGAGCGGCTCGACACGCTGCTGCTGGAAACCGGCCGCACCCTGGTGCATCCGTTCGACGATCCGCTGGTCATCGCGGGGGCCGGCACGGTCGGGTTCGAGATCGAGGACGACGCGGCGGACGCTGACGCCGTTGTCGTCCCGGTCGGTGGCGGCGGCCTCATCTCCGGCGTGCAGACCGCGTTGGCCGGCCGCATGCGCGTGATCGCGGTCGAGCCCGAGATGAGCCAGGCCCTCCACGCCGGTCTCGCTGCCGGTGAGTCGACGCCTGTGACCCCGCGTTCGGTGGCCGACGGGCTCAACGCGCCGTTCGCGGGTGCTAGGGCGCTCGTGATCTGCCGGGAGATCGAGCGCGTGCTCGTGACCGAGGAGGAGATCGAGCACGCATTTCGCGTCCTCTACGAGCGGGCGAAACTCGCCTGCGAGCCTGCCGGCGCGGTCGCCACAGCAGCCTGGCTGGCGGGCAAGATCGACGCCGCAAATCCGGTGCTCGTCGTCTCGGGCGGGAACGTCGCCACAGATACGGCCGCTGCTATCCTGGCCCGGCGATGAAGGCCGACATTCACCCCGAGTACGTTCTCGCAACCGTGCACTGCAGCTGCGGGAACACGTTCACCACGCGTTCCACGAAGCCCGACCTGCACGTCGAGATCTGCTCGAACTGCCACCCGTTCTACACCGGCAAGCAGAAGCTCGTCGACACAGGTGGTCGCGTCGAGCGCTTCCAGCGGCGTCTCGAAAAGGCCGAGCGCGCCGCGCGCTCCTAGCGTCGTGGCACAAAACGTCGGAGGGCAGGCCGTCCTCGAGGGCGTCATGATGCGCGGTCCGCGTACCTGGGCCGTCGCCGTGCGCAAGCCCGACGGCGTCATCGCGCACGTTTCGCGTTCGATCGACCCGCTGATGGCGCGTCACTGGGCGCTCCGCCTTCCCGTCGTACGCGGCGTCGTCGCGCTCGGCGAGAGCCTTGCCATCGGCTTCCGTGCGCTCAGCGTGTCCGCGAACTACGCGGCCGCCGAGGAGGCCGAGGGAGACGGAGAGCCTGCGGAGATCGGGCGCTGGGCGATCGCGTTCGCGTTCCTGGTTGCGATCGGGTTCGCCGTGATGATCTTCAAGGTCGGCCCGGCGCTCCTCGCCGACACGTTGCCGATCACCGACGGAACGTATTTCGTGCTCGTCGAGGGCCTCATCCGCGTCGCGGTCTTCGTCGCGTACCTCACCGTGTTGTCGTTCATCCCATCGCTCCGTCGTGTCTTCCAGTACCACGCGGCCGAGCACAAAGCGATCAATGCGTATGAGGCGGGCGAGGAGCTGACGCCGGAGATCGCGCAGCGCTATTCGCTGATTCATCCCCGTTGCGGCACGGCATTCCTGCTCTGGGTGATGGTTGTCGGCATCTTCGTGTTCGCGCTCTTCGGGCGCCCGGTCTGGTACTGGCTGATCATCAGCCGCATCGCGCTCCTGCCGGTGATCGCCGGCATCGCCTACGAGCTGATTCGCTTCGCGGGCAAGCACGCGGACAACCGCATCCTGATGATGCTGCTCGCGCCGGGTCTTTGGCTGCAGCGGCTGACGACGCGCGAGCCGTCGCTCGACCAGCTCGAGGTGTCGATTCGCGCCCTCCGGGAAGTTCTCGACCTCGAAGGAGGAGAACAGCCAACTGACCGGCGAGTGGAGGTGATGGCGTAGTGGCGACCGAACGCAGAGCTGAAGTGGTGTGGCACGGCGACCTGGTGCACGGCGGTGGCACGATCGCGCCCCCGACAAGTGGCGCATTCGGGCCACTTGATGTCTCGTGGGCGTCGCGGGCAGAAGAGCCGAACGGCAAGACGAGCCCGGAGGAGCTGATCGCCGCCGCCTGGGCGGCATGTTTCTCGATGGCGCTCTCTGCCGCGCTGGGGAAGGCGGGCACTCCGCCCGAGAAGCTCGAGTCGTCGGCGACCGTCACGTTCCAGCCCGGCGAGGGGATCACGCGTGGCGCACTGACCGTCCGCGGCACCGTTCCGGGACTCGACGCCGACGCGTTCCAGGCGGCCGCCGCCGACGCGAAAGCGAACTGCCCGGTGTCGAAGGCGCTCTCGGGAATCCCCGAGGTCACGCTGGACGCCGAGCTCGCGAGCTAACCTCGTGCGGCGATGGCCGCACTCGACGATCTCGTAGCTGAGCTCGAACGTTCGTACCTGGACACCCAGGCGCGGATGTCTGACCCTGCGGTCTACAACGACCATCGTGCGGCTGCCGACGCGGGCCGCAGGCTGAAGGAGCTCGAAGGCCCGTACAAGCTGGCGCAGCAGTGGAAGCAGGCGCGAGCCGATCTCGACGCGGCGCGCAACGACGCTGAGCTGGCCGAGATGGCGGCCGATTACGCCGCGGACGTCGAGCGCCTCGAGGAGGAGTTGAAGCTCTCGATGGTCGAGCGAGACCCGGCCGATGACAAGGACGTGATCGTCGAGATCCGCGGCGGCGAAGGCGGCGAGGAAGGAAAGCTCTGGGCCGGCGACCTCCAGAAGGTGCTGCAGCGGTATGCCGAGCGGCGCGGGTTCAAGTGGGAGGAGCTCGAGGTGACGCCGAGCGACTCGGGCGGCCTGAAGGAAGGCGTGTTCGCGATCAAGGGCGACGGCGCCTACTCGGTGTTCAAGTATGAAGGCGGCACGCACCGTGTTCAGCGCGTGCCGGAGACGGAATCGCAAGGGCGCATTCACACCTCGACGGCGACGGTCGCGGTGATGCCCGAGGCAGAGGACGTCGACGTCGAGGTCGAGGACAGCGATCTCAAGATCGACGTCTATCGGTCGTCCGGCCCCGGCGGGCAGTCGGTCAACACCACCGACTCGGCGGTCCGCATCACCCATCTCCCGACCGGGATCGTCGTCGCGATGCAGGACGAGCGCTCACAACTGCAGAACCGCGAGAAGGCGATGCGCGTCCTGCGCGCTCGCGTCTACGAGGCTGAGCGCGAACGGCAGGCAGCCGAGCAGGCGGCCGCCCGCAGCGCGCAGGTCGGAACCGGCGCACGCGCCGAGAAGATCCGCACCTATAACTTCCCGCAGAGCCGCGTCACCGACCACCGCGTGAAGGTCAACGTGGCACTCGAGCAGGTGCTCGCAGGCTCGCTCGATGACTTCACCGACGCGCTGACCGCCGACGAGCAGCGCCGCGCGCTCGAGGGGTGACCCTCGCCGAAGTCCTCCGCGGCGCGACCGAGTATCTCGCGGCGCGGGGCGTCGAGCATCCGCGCCTCGATGCCGAGCGTCTGCTCGCACGCGCCCTCGGCCTCACTCGCATGGAGCTGTACACCCAGCACGATCGACCCCTGAGTGAGGTCGAGCGTTCCGCAGCCCGCGAGCTCGTCCAGCGGCGGGGGAGACGTGAGCCGCTCGCCTATGTGCTCGGCGACTGGGACTTCCGGCGGTTGACGCTGCTGACCGACGCGCGCGCACTCGTGCCTCGACCAGAGACGGAGACGGTCGTCGAACGGTGCCTCGCGCTCCTCGAGGGCATCGATGCGCCGCGGGTCCTCGATGTCGGGACCGGCAGCGGTGCGATTGCGCTCGCCGTGAAGCACGAGCGTCCCGACGCGCGGGTCACGGCGACCGATATCTCGGGAGCAGCGCTCGCGCTTGCGCGCGAGAACGCTGATCGCAACAGCCTGGACGTCGAGCTTCGTCGAGACCGATCTCCTCGCCGGGATCGTCGGCCCGTTCGACCTCGTTGTGTCGAATCCGCCGTACGTGCTCGCCCGCGAGCTGCCCGGCCTCGAGCCGGAGGTTCGCGACTGGGAGCCCGAGCTGGCGCTCGTCGACGCGGGGCAGACGAGTGACCTCGCCGCTGCCGCGCGCAGCGTGCTCGCCGGCTGGCTCGTCCTCGAAGTGCATGATCGACTTGCCGGAGAGACGGTCGAGCAGCTGTCGATGCTGGGGTATGCCGCAGCTACGATCAGTCTCGATCTCGGGGGCCGTGAGCGAGTCGTGGAGGCAAGGTGGGAGCCGGCGACGATGTCGAGAGAGCGCTAGACGCGGTCCGGCAGGGGCAGCCGGTCCTGCTGCCGACCGACACCGTCTACGGGCTCGTCACCTCGTCGTCGCGCGATGAGTACACCACCCGGCTGTACAAGCTCAAAGGACGCGACGAGCGGCAGCCGACCGCGCTGCTCGCAGCGAGTGTCGACCGCTTGTTCGACTGCGTCCCGGAGCTTCGCGAGCTGGCGGAGGTGATCATCCGTGAGCTCTTGCCAGGGCCGTACACGCTGATCCTGCCGAATCCCGCCCGGCGCTATCCGTGGCTCACGGGCACGCGCACCGACGCGATCGGCGTGCGCGTCGCCGACCTGCCCGCGGCCTCCGAGCGCGTGGTCGCCGGGGTCTGTTGCGTCGTCGCGACGAGTGCGAACGAGCCGGGCGAACCGAGCCCGGCGACGCTCGACGAAGTGCCGCGCCGGATCCGCGACGCGTGCGCGGCCGAGATCGACCTCGGGCGGCTGACAGGGCGCTCCTCGACCGTGATCGACTTCACGCGGGCCGAGCCCTTCGTCGTCCGGGACGGGGCCGCGCCGGCCGCGGACGCGATCGCACGGGTGCGGCGGGCGCTCGCCGCCTGACCCACTACGATCCGCACATGGCTATCGCCCAGGAGACATTCGCTCAGCTGAAGACGGCCGGGCTCGCCGAAATCGACCCCGAGATCGCCGAGCTGCTCGGCCGCGAGCTCGACCGCCAGCGCGGCCAGATCGAGCTGATCGCCTCGGAGAACTTCACCTGGCCGAGCGTGCTCGAGGCCGTCGGTTCGGTGCCGACGAACAAGTACGCCGAGGGGTACCCGGGCAAGCGCTACTACGGCGGCTGCGAGGTCGTCGACGAGATCGAGGTACTCGCTCGCAACCGCGCCACGGAGCTCTTCGGCGCCGAGCACGCGAACGTGCAGCCGCACGCGGGCGCGCAGGCGAACATGGCCGTGTACTTCGCCGTGCTGAAACCCGGCGACCGCGTGCTCGCGCTGTCACTCGACCACGGCGGTCACCTGACGCACGGGCTGAAGGTCAACTTCTCGGGCAAGCTCTACGAGTTCCACCACTACGGCGTGTCGCGCGAGACGATGCTCGTCGACTACGACGAGGTGCTGGCGCAGGCGAAGGAGGTGCGGCCGCAGCTGATCGTGTGCGGAGGCTCGGCGTACCCGCGCACCGTCGAAGCCGACAAGTTCCGCGAGATCGCCGATGAGGTCGGTGCGCTGCTGATGTGCGACATGGCGCACTTCTCCGGGCTCGTCGCGGCTGGGCTGCACCCGAGCCCGGTGCCGCACTCCGACTTCGTCACCTCGACCACCCACAAGACGCTCGCCGGGCCGCGCGCAGGCTTCGTGCTCTGCCGCGAGGAGCATGCGTCGAAGATCGATCGTGCGAACTTCCCGGGCATGCAGGGCGGCCCGCTGATGCACACGATCGCTGCGAAGGCCGCGTGCTTCCGGATCGCGATGACCGACGCGTTCGCGGACTACCAGCGCCAGGTGCGCGCAAACGCCGATGCGCTCGCGCAGGTCTGATGGACGGGCGGCTTCGACATCCTCACCGGCGGCACCGACACGCACCTCGTCCAGCTCGACCTGCGCAACACCGAGTGGACAGGGCTGGCCGCCCAGGAGCGGCTCGAGGAGTGCAGGCTGACCGCAAACCGCAACACCGTGCCGTTCGACGAGCGGCCGCCGATGGTCGCGTCCGGCGTGCGGCTCGGCACGCCCGCAGCGACGATGCGCGGGTTCGATGTGGCCGACTTCGGCGAGGTCGCTTCGATCATCGTCGACTCGCTGGACGATGGCGCCGATGTCGAGGCGCTGCGCTCTCGCGCGCTCGCACTCTGCGACGCGAGGCCGCTCTACCCGGGCTTCCGCGGCTACACGACATACGCGGCCTGAGAGGCGGCTACGATCGGCCGATGCCGGTCACCGAGGTCAAGCACCCACTCGTCCAGCACAAGCTGTCGTACCTCCGCGACAAGGACACGCCGACAGTGCACTTCCGCAAGCTCGTCGAGGAGGTGACGCTGCTGCTCACCTACGAGGCGACGAAGGATCTGCCGACGGAAGAGGTGGAGATCGAGACGCCGCTCGAGCGTGCACCGTTCGCGCGCATCTCGGGGAAGAAGGTCGCCGTCTGCCCGATCCTCCGCGCCGGGCTCGGCATGCTCGACGGTGTGCTCCTGCTGATCTCCGGTGCGCGCGTCGGCTTCATCGGCCTGTACCGCGACGAGGAGACGCTGCACCCGGTCGAGTACTACGTGAAGCTGCCCCAGGACGTCGCCGACCGCGACGTGATCCTCCTCGATCCGATGCTCGCCACCGGTAACTCCACTGCGCACGCGGTGAAGCTCGTCAAGGACGCGGGTGCGACGAGCGTTCGCTTGATCTCGATCATCGCCGCGCCGGAAGGCATCGCGAACATCGAGGCACAGCACCCCGACGTGCGCATCGTCGTCGCTGCGATCGACCGCAAGCTGAACGAGCGCGGGTACATCGTCCCCGGCCTCGGCGATGCGGGAGACCGGCTCTACGGCACGAAGTAACCTGGGGCAATGGTCTGGGAGCAGCTGACAGACCACCCCGAGGTCCTCTGGGGCGCGCTGGTCGCTCTTGCGATCGTGCTCGTGTTGACGCCCGCAGTCGGGCGCTCGGCGCGCTACCTCCGACTGGTCGAACGTCCGAAGGAAGGTGATCGTGACCGGCCGACGATCCCGCGCCTCGGTGGGCTCGCGCTCTTTCTCGGCGTCATCGTTCCGTCGATCGCCTTCCTGCCGCTCGCGGGCGGGATGCGCGGAGTGCTGCTCGGTGCCACCGTGGCGACGACGATCGGTGCGATCGACGACTTCCGCGGCCTGAACTGGTGGCAGAAGCTGGGCGGCCAGGTCCTTGCCGCGGCGATCCCGACCGCGTTCGGGGTGTGGGTACAGAGCTTCACGTTCCCCGTGATCGGTGTCCACGAGCTGCCGGCGTACGTGGGCGTGCCGCTGACCGTGATCGGGATCGTCGCCGTGATGAACATGGTCAACTTCCTCGACGGCCTCGACGGTCTGGCCGCCGGCGTCTGCGCGATCTCGGGCTTCACGTTCTGCGTGATCGAGCTCGACTACGGACGCATCGGCGCAGCGGTGCTCTCGGCGATCGTGTGCGGCGCCTGCCTGGGCTTCCTGCGCCACAACTTCTATCCCGCGCGGATCTTCATGGGTGACTC
>CAWFPX010000006.1:0-269482 GCA_963817765.1 uncultured Thermoleophilia bacterium
GGGGCGGCACGATGCTGGTGCTCGCGTCGTCGAACGACCTCGGCTCGGGGCTCCTCTACTTCGGGATCTTCCTGGCGATGCTCTACATCGCGACCGCTCGGCTCTCGTTCGTGCTGGTCGGCGTCGCGCTCTTCCTCGTGGGCGGCTACGCCGCCTACGAGCGATCGGTCACGTCCACGAGCGGGTCACGATCTGGCTGCATCCGTGGACGACGCAGAGAGTGTTCTGCCCGTCGACCGGCGGGCTCGCGCTACGGCAGGATTGCGAGAGCTACCAGCTCGTGAAGTCGCTGTATTCGATCGGCAACGGCGGATTCGGCGGCGCCGGCCTTGGCAAGGGCACGTTCACGAGCACCGACGGGCATCGTGCATCCCGTTCGTGAACAGCGACTTCATCTACTCGGCGCTCGCCCAGGAGCTCGGCCTCATCGGCGTCGCCGCGCTCCTCCTCGTGATCATGCTGTTCGTCGCACGCGGGATGAAAATCGCGCTGCAGGCTGACGACGGATTCTCGAAGCTCCTCGCCGCAGGGCTCACGTTCGGTTTCGCGTTCCAGACCTTCATCATCGTCGGCGGGGTCCTGCGGATCATCCCGCTGACCGGGATCACGTTGCCGTTCGTGTCGTACGGAGGATCGTCCGTGATCGCGAACTTCGTGCTGCTCGCAGGGCTCCTGCTCGTCTCGGACCGGGCGAACGCGTGAACAGGCAGATCTCCCGGATCGCGCTCGTGTCGCTGCTCCTGCTCTCGGCGCTGATCGTCGCAACGACGTACTGGCAGGTCTGGGCGTCGGGCGGCCTGGCGGCGCGGCAGGACAACGCGATCGAGCGCGTCGCGCAGTTCAGGATCAAGCGCGGCCTGATCTACGCCTCGGACGGGAAGACCGTGCTGGCGAAGAACGTGATCAAGAAGTCAGGCGGCCAGGTCCTCTACTTCCGGACATATCCAACGAACGGCTTTGCCTCGCAGACGCTCGGCTACTCGACACAGGGCCGATCACGCGCCGGCATCGAGCGCCAGGAGAACGCCTACCTGACGGCGTCGAACGCGAACCTCGGCACCATCTGGGACAAGTTCGGCGAGCAGTTGAAGGGCGCGACGATCAAGGGCAACGACCTGGTCCTCAACCTGCACGTCAACGCGCAGCGGATTGCCGAGTCGGCGCTGCGCGGAAAGTGCGGCGCAGCGTTCGTCATGAATCCGAAGACGGGTGAGGTGTATGTCGCCGCGTCGTCACCGTCGTACAACCCGAACAAGATCGAGTCGGCGAACGGGTACGCGTCGATCATCCACTCGCCGGCCGCCTGCCCCGGCTCGAGCTCGCCGCTCCTGAACCGTGCGACGTCCGGCCTCTACTCGCCCGGCTCGACGTTCAAGACCGTGACGGCAGCCGCCGCGCTCGACGACGGCGTGTACACCGAAAGCTCGCGCTTCGACGATCCCGGCTACTGCACCGAGTACGGGCAGAAGGTCTCGAACGCGCTCAACCCGGATCAGACGGCCGAGAGCTACGGCAACGTCAGCTTCCTCGAGGCCTACGAGCACTCGATCAACGCCGTGTTCTGCAACATCGGGAAGACGCTCGGCGCGAAGCGCGTGCTCGACGCCGCAAAGAAGTTCGGCTTCTACTCGACGCCGCCGATCGAGCTGCCCTCGAGCGAGGTTGCTCCGAGCGGGCTCTACCACTTCTCGAAGAAAGGCGCGACGCTCTACGACACGCCCGGTCTCGTCGACCCCGGCCGGCTCGCCTTCGGGCAGGAGCATCTCCTCGTGACCCCGATGCAGATGGCGATGGTCGCGGCCGCGGTTGCGAACAAGGGCACGATCATGCAGCCTCACCTGCTGAAGGTTGTCCGCAGCCCGACGGGCAAGCTCGTCACGCGGGTGCACCCGCAGGTCTGGAAGCACGCGATGAAACCCCACACCGCTGCGATCCTCAACAAGTTCATGCAAGCGGTCGTCACCGGCGGCACGGGCCGCGCAGCCGCGATCCCAGGGGTCAAGGTCGCGGGGAAGACGGGCACCGCCGAAACGAGTCAGAACCACGTCTACACGGCCTGGTTCATCTTCTTCGCCCCGGCCGACGACCCGGTGGTCGCCGGCGCAGTCGTGCTCGAGCACCAGTTGAACGGCTTCGGGGGCTCGGTTGCCGCCCCGATCGCCAAGCAGCTGATGCAGGCGATCCTGCCCGCGGCGTCGAAGAGTTAAAGCCGGCCTCGTATGACCACGTCAGACACCCTGATCGACCGCACGTTCGACCGGCGCTACGTGATCAGGCGCAAGCTCGGCTCGGGCGGAATGGCCGACGTCTATCTGGCCGAGGACCAGGAGCTCGGACGCCGCGTCGCGCTGAAGCTCCTGGACGAACGACACGCCTCCGACGAGCAGTTCGTGGAGCGCTTCCGGCGCGAGGCCCAGAGCGCCGCCGGCCTCAACCATCCGAACATCGTCTCGATCTTCGATCGCGGCCGCGCCGAAGGCACCTACTACATCGCGATGGAGTACCTGGACGGGCGCACGCTGAAGGAGTTGCTGATCCGCAACGGGCCGACGCCGGTCCCGATCGCGATCGACTACGCGCGCCAGATTCTCGGCGCGCTCTCGTTCGCGCACCGCAACGGGATCATCCACCGCGACATCAAGCCGCACAACATCATCGTCGGCCCCGACGGCCGTCTGAAAGTGACGGATTTCGGGATCGCGCGCTCAGGCGCATCGCAGATGACGGAGGCGGGATCGATCGTCGGCACGGCCCAGTACCTCTCGCCGGAGCAGGCACGAGGGGCCCCCGTCGACCCGCGGTCAGATCTGTACTCGCTCGGGATCGTGCTCTACGAGATGCTCACCGGACAGGTTCCGTTCACCGGCGACACACCGGTCGAGATCGCGATGAAGCACCTGTCGCAGGTACCGGAGCCACCGTCGAAGCTGCGCCCCGACGTCGTGCCACACGACCTCGACGCCGTCGTCATGCGTGCCCTCGCGAAGGACCCGGATCAGCGCTATGCATCCGCCGAGGAGATGGACGCCGATCTCGCGCGAGTCGCGCGCGGGGTGGCCGTCTCGCGCGAGACGGAGGATGCGATGACGCAGGTGCTCTCGGGCGTCGGGATCGCCGCCGCCCAGACGATGGTGGCGAGGCCGCGCTCCCTCGCCGCGCCGCCCGCGCCGCCCGTCTACCGCTCACCGTCGTCCTACTACGACTACGACCAGCCTCCAGGCGGCCGGTCGATCTGGCCGTGGCTCCTCGCGCTGGGCCTGATCATCGCCGGCGGGATCGGCGGCTGGTTCCTCTACACGAAGATCCAGGATCAGCTGAACACGAACCGGCCGGTGGCCGTTCCCGACGTGACTCTCCTCCAGGCGAACCTCGCACGGCTGAAGATCGAACAGGCGGGGCTCACGCCACGTCTCGTCCGGAGGGCTGACGAGACCGTGCCTCGAGGCCAGATCTCCGCTCAGGATCCGGGCGGCGGCGCAAAGATCGGCAAGGGGTCGACGGTGACCCTGACGGTCTCGACAGGCTTGCCGGTCGTGATCGTGCCCGATGTGCGCGGGCGAAGCGTCACCGACGCCGTGACCGCGCTCGCACAACTCGGACTGAACCCGAAGATCACGCGCGTGTACTCGAGCGAGCAGCCCGACACGGTCACGGGACAGAATCCGGCACCGGGCGACCACGCCGTCAAGGGCACGGACGTCCGCATCAACGTCTCGCGCGGCGCGAAGCCGATCGGCGTGCCCGACGTCACCGGCCAGCCGTACGCCAACGCGGAGTCGGCGCTGCGCGGTCAAGGCTTTGTCGTCGTACGCGTCGACGTCCAGTCCGACACGGCCGCTCAGGGGGTCGTCGTCGCCGAGAGCCCGACGGCCGGCACCGAGGTCTCGAAGGGCGCGAAGATCACCCTCTCGGTCTCGAAGGGCCCCCCGTCGACGACCGTCCCGGACGTCACGAACCAGACGGCGGCAAACGCCGAGGCGCTGCTCACCGGCGCCGGGCTGACCCCGGCCCTGATCTACCAACCCGTCACCGATCCCTCGCAGGACGGGATCGTGCTCAGCCAGGATCCCGTGGGCGGCCAGGACGCGACCCCGAAAGAGGTGGTCTCGATCACGATCGGCCAGCTTCAAAACGGGACACCCGGTGGCGACGGCGGCACGACGACCGCGCCGACGACGACGTTGACGACGCCGGCGCCGCCCCCACCGTGAGCCGGCGAATCGCCGTCATTCTGGGCGGCCGCTCGAGCGAGCACGCGATCTCGCTCGCGTCCGCGGCAAGCGTCGTCGACGCTCTCGAGCGCACCGGCAACGAGGTGGTCACCGTCGAGATCGACCGTTCGGGCGGCTGGCAGCTCGAAACTCGCGGGCCGCTCCCGCAGATCGAGCCCGGCACGAGCGAGCCCGGCACCAGCGAGCCCGGGTCCGCCGTGATGCGGCTGCCGGGAAAGGATGTGGCGACGACGCTGGCGGACGTCGATGTGGTCTTTCCCGTCTTGCACGGCCCCTTCGGTGAGGACGGCACGGTGCAGGGCCTGCTCGAGCTCGCCGGTGTCCCGTATGTCGGCGCGGGCGTGCTCGCGTCGGCGCTCTGCATGGACAAGGACGTCTTCAAGGCGGTCCTCCGGGACCACGACATTCCGGTGACTGCGAACATCACGTTGCGGCTCGGCGACGAGCCGCGCAACCCGTTCGGCTTTCCGTGCTTCGTGAAGCCCGCCCGCCTCGGGTCGAGCGTCGGGATCACGAAGGCGCACGACGACGGCGAGTTGCGTGCGGGCGTCGCGCTCGCGTTCCAGCACGACGAGAAGGTGCTCGTCGAGCAGTTCGTCTCGGGGGTCGAGGTGGAGGTCGGCGTGCTCGGGAATCTGCGGCCGACGGCGTCGCTCCCCGGCGAGATCGTCGTGACCGCGAACGAATGGTACGACTACGAGGCGAAGTACGACGAAGGCGAGATGGACCTCATCGTCCCGGCGCGGCTTACCGACGAGCAGCTCGAGCGCGCGCAGGAGCTCGCCGTTCGCGCGTTCGTCGCGACCGATTGCGAGGGCATGGCACGCGCCGATCTCTTCGTGCGCGCCGACGGCGAAGTGCTCGTGAACGAGCTGAACACGATCCCCGGGTTCACGTCGACGAGCGTCTACGCACGGCTCTTCGAAGCCTCCGGCATCCCGTACGGCGACCTGCTGGAGCGCCTCGCCGGGCTCGCGGTCGAGCGGTTCGAGCGCCGCTCACAGCTGCGGTACTGACCCTTCGCCTGCTCGAGGTGCTCAGGTTGCCTTCACGTCGTTGATCCGCACGGTGCCGTTCCCGGGCGGGAGTTGCGTGATCCAGATCACGTAGTACCGGTGCTTGCCGCCGTGCACGATGAACTTGGTCTGGCCGCTCGCAAGCTGTGACGCGCTCACGTCCTCGAACGGCCCCCCCGCGGAGTCGCCGGCGCGGATCACGGCGGTGAACCCTGGAGTTTGGGTGACGAGGCCAAGCTCCTGAAGCTGCACGGGGTGGCCCGCATCGAGCACGAGCCCGACACCCTGCTTGCCGATCGCGGCGAAGCTCGAGTGGTAGTCCTCGGTCTGCCAGTACGTGCCGACGCTCGAATCGGTCGCCTTCGGCGCGTCGGCGTCGTGCTCATGGCCATCCCCCCCGGTGCTCACGGGATCGTAGGCAGTGACCGCCTTCAGGTGCGGCAAAGCGCTCGCGCCGCCGCCGGTCGTGCCGCCGCCGGAGGAGGCCCAGTTCGGGGCGCCGTGCACGGAGAAGTAGGCGACGGCACCGCCGATCGCGATCAGGGCGAGCAGCACCAGGATGAGCGGCCACGGCGACATCCCGCGGCGGCGGGCGCGCGCCGGCCTGCGCGGCGGCGGGGCGGGAGCGATCACCTGCGTGCCCTGCGTTCCCTGTTCCTCGGCCAGGCACGCCTCGAGCTCCGCGCAGAACTCGGCCATCGTCTGGAAGCGAGCCTCGGGATCCTTCGCCATCGCACGGTGCACGGCGGCCTCGACCCGCACCGGCACATCGGGCCGCTTGTCGCGAATCGACGGCGGCTCCTCGTTGATGTGGCGCATCGCAACGGCAACGAAGTTCTCGCCCGGGAACGGCACCTCGTTCAAGAGCATCTCGTAGAGCACGACGCCCAGCGAGTACACGTCCGTGTGCTCGTCGACACGCTGGCCTTGCGCCTGCTCGGGCGCGATGTAGTCGGACGTCCCGAGCACGGTCCCCGTCTGCGTCATCCCATGCTTCACGTCGAGCGAGCGTGCGATCCCGAAGTCGGTGACCTTGGCTTGACCGTCCCCGTTCATGAGCACGTTCTGCGGCTTGACGTCGCGATGGATCAGCCCTTGCTGATGCGCGAAGGAGAGACCGCGGGCGATCTGCATCGCAAGCTCGAGGGCGGTCGAGACGGGAGCAGGCCCGCGCCGCTCGATCAGCCGCTTCAGGTTCTCGCCCTCGACGTACTCGAACACGATGAACTGCCGGTCGCCGTGCTCCCCCCGGTCGATCACAGTGACGATGTTCGGGTGCGAGAGCGTTGCAACGGAGCGCGCCTCGCGACGAAAGCGCTCGACGTATTCCTCGTCACCTGTGTACTGCTGGTGGAGGACTTTCAGCGCGACCTTGCGGTCGAGCAGCTGGTCGTGCGCACGGTAGACGCTCGACATCCCACCCGCGCCGATCAGCTCTTCGAGCTCATACCGGCCAGGACTTCCCCGACGGTGAGGGTACCCCCAACCGTCAGGGATTAAGAAGCTCTCACCGAATGCGCGTTGTGTCGCCCGGCCGCGCTCGACGGCGCGCTGCTGCGTCCTCGGTCGACCCGATAGAACACCGCTATCGGGTCTCCCTGCGTCCTTGCATCGCACTCGCCGATCACGCCCGGCTCGACGAACTCACTCAGTGAGAACTTCTAAAGCCCTGCAACAAGCGCGTCTTCCCAGACCTGGAGCGCCTCGTCGAGCTCCGTGTCCGAGATGACGAGCGGCACGAGCACACGAATGCAGTTCCCGTGCACTCCCGACTTCAGGAGCAGGAGCCCGTGGGCGAGCGCCTCGCCGACAACGCGGGAGGCGAGCTCGGTCGCAGGCAGCTTCGACGCCGGATCCTCCACGAGCTCGAGCGCGAGCATCGAGCCGAGCCCGCGAACGTCGCCGACCTGCGGGAAGCGGCTCTGCCACGACTCCATCCGCGCCCGCATGGTCTCGCCGAGTGCGGCCGAGCGCTCGATCAAGTTCTCGTCGGCGATCACGTCCAGGACGGCGAGCGCGGCGGCCTGGGCGACCGGATTCCCGACGAAGGTGCCGCCGACGCCGCCCTCGGCGGGAGCGTCCATGATCGCGGCCTTCCCCAGCACGCCTGAGAGCGGCAGCCCCATCGCGATCGACTTCGCGACGGTGATCAGGTCCGGCTCGACGTCGAAGTGCTCGATCCCGAAGAACCGGCCTGTACGCGCGAAGCCCGACTGCACCTCGTCGGAGACGAGGACGATCCCGTGCTCGTCGCAGATCTCGCGCAGCCCGACAACGAACTCGCGGGTGGCCGGGATGAAGCCGCCCTCGCCCTGGACGGGCTCGAAGACGATCGCAGCGACGTCCTCGGCTGCGACCAGCGTCAGGAACGCGCGGCGAAGCGCAGCGAGCGCGTCGGCCGCCGAAGGGCCGCGGTAGGCGTTCGGGAACGGGACGCGATAGACCTCGGGCGCAAAGGGGCCGAGACCGGCCTTGTAGGGATGGGTCTTCGACGTCAGCGCCAGCGAGAGCATCGTCCGGCCGTGGAACGCGCCCTCGAATGCGATCACCGCGTGACGCCCGGTGTACGCGCGCGCGAACTTGACGGCGTTCTCGACGGCCTCGGCGCCTGCGTTGAAGAACGCCGCCTTGGCGGGGCCGGAGAACGGCGCGAGCGCGAGCAGCCGCTCGGACAGCTCCGCGTACACCTCGTACGGCACGACCGTGAAATCTGTGTGCGAGAACTTCTCGAGCTGCTCCTGAGCGGCGGCGACGACGTGCGGATGCGAATGGCCGACGTTCAGGCAGCCGACGCCGCCGGCGAAGTCGATGAAGACATTGCCGTCGACGTCGGTGATGGTGACCCCGTGGGCCTCGGCCGCGACGACGGGAAACGTGATCGCGAGCGGCGAGGCGACGCTCGCCGCCAGCCGGTCGAGCACCTCACGCGAGCGCGGCCCCGGGACTGCGGTGTCGAGGCGGATCGTGCGCGTGACGGCCATGGCCCGAGATTAGCGCAGCCGGCTGGAGGGCCGGGATGCCCGCAGAGTCAAGTTGCAAGACGTTCGGGCCTTGCTCTTCGGTAGCGTTCCGCGGCCCGGCCCTCCACGACTCGAATCCCGCTCTGACCTCTCCCGACACCCCCCACGAAGCCAGCTGGTGGGCGCGCACGCATCAGGATGCGACAGCCCCGGACCGCGACCTGCTCGTCGCGTACTTCAGCATGGAATTCGCCGTCGATCCCGGACTGCCGATCTACTCGGGTGGTCTCGGGGTGCTGGCCGGCGACCATCTGAAGGCCGCAGCCGACCTCGGCCTGCCGCTCGTCGGCGTCGGCCTCTTCTATCGCGGCGGATACTTCAAGCAAGGCCTCGACGCCCGCGGCCGGCAGACCGAGGACTACCTGCCGGTCGACCCGGTGGCCGCCGGCCTGCAGCGCGAGCCGGTGTCGGTCGAGGTCGAGCTCGACGACGAGACGGTGACCGCCGCGGTGTGGCGCTACGACGTCGGAACCGCCGCCGGGCGCACGGTCCCGCTCTACCTGCTCGACGTCGACCTGTTGACCGATGCGCTCTACAGCGGCGACCGTGAGCACCGGATCAGACAGGAGCTGCTGCTCGGCGTCGGCGGCGTGCGCGCCCTGACCGCGCTCGGCCTCGCACCAACCGTCTTCCACGTGAACGAGGGCCACTCCGCGCTCCTCGCGATCGAGCGGATGCGCGAGCTCGTCGAGGCGGGCGAGGAGCCTTCGAGCGCACTCGAGCGCGTCCGCTCCTCGACCATCTTCACGACGCATACGCCGGTGCCCGCGGGCAACGAGGTGTTCGGCGACGAGCTCGTCGTTCGCTACGCCGGCGACCTCGCGACGCGCGCCGGCCTCTCGAACGCGGAGCTCCTGGCACTCGGCCGCGCCGACGGCACCGACGGGTTCGGGCTGACCCCACTCGCGTTGAGGCTCTCGACCGCGGCGAACGGCGTTTCCGAATTGCACGGTGAGGTGGCACGCGAGATGTGGAGCACCCTCTGGCCCGGCGAGCAGCCGCGGATCGGACACGTGACGAACGGCGTCCACCTGGGCACGTGGCTCGCACCGGAGCTGGACGCTCTCGTCCGCAGCGTCGGGACCCGTCCCGATGCCCCGCCCGACGAAGGGAACTGGGAGGCAGTGCACGAGCTCGGTTCGAACGAGCTCTGGGCCGCACACGCGACGCTGAAGCAACGGCTCGCCGCCATGACGGGACTCGACAGCGAGCGGCTGACGATCGGCTTCGCGCGCCGCTTCGCGACCTACAAGCGCGCCGGGCTCGTCGTTCTCCGACCTCGAGCGTCTGCTCGCGCTCCCGGTCCAGATCGTCGTCGCGGGCAAGGCGCACCCGCAGGACGCGCAAGGCAAGGACGTCATGCAGCGCATCGTCGAGCTCTCCCGCGACCCCCACGTCGCCGGTCGTGTCGTGTTCCTCGAGAACTACGATCTGGAACTCGCGCGCACCATCATCCCGGGCTGTGACATCTGGTTGAACACGCCACGCCGTCCCCACGAAGCATCGGGCACGAGTGGGATGAAGGCTGCGGTGAACGGTGTGCTGAACCTCTCGGTCCTCGACGGCTGGTGGGCCGAGGCCTACGAGCCGGCGCTTGGCTGGGCGCTCGAGGGCGCGTCCGACGAGGCCGACGCCGCCGAGCTCTACCGCGTGCTCGAGCATCAGGTCGTGCCGGCGTTCGATTCCCGCGAGGACTGGACGCGCATGATGAAGAGCTCGATCGCGGTCCTCGGGCCGCGCTTCTCGATGCAGCGGGCCGTAATCGAGTACACCGAGAAGTACTACCTGCCTGCAGCCGCACGACCTCGCGTCTCCTCTGCAGGCTGAGGGGACGGCCGATGCGTGCTGCGGCACTTCTGAAGGGACTTCGCGGATCCGTCTCGATCCTCGAGGGCATCCGTCCGTACGAGCGCGGCTGGCTCTCGCACGACGTCGTCGCCGGCGTCACGCTGGCGGCGCTCGCGATCCCGGAGGTGATGGGCTACACGAAGATCGCCGGGATGCCGGTGATCACCGGGCTCTACACGATCCTGATCCCGATCGTCGCGTTCGCGGTCTTCGGCTCGTCGCGGCACCTCGTCGTCGGCGCCGACTCGGCGACGGCGGCGATCATGTACGCGGGCATCGCCGGCCTCGGGCATCGCCGGGCTGCAGCCGGACTCGCCGCAGTGGGTCGGCGCTCGCGGGCCTGAGCGCGCTGCTCGCGGCGGCGTTCCTCCTGCTCGCGCGGATCGCCCGGCTCGGCTTCCTCGCCAACTTCCTCTCGCGCACGGTGCTGGTCGGCTTCCTCACCGGCGTCGGCGTCCAGGTCGCGATCGGCCAGGTCGGCGGGATGCTCGGCGTCCCGTCGCCGAACGTCTCGGCCAACGCACTCAGCGGCGACGCTCCGTCAAGTTCTGGCGACACGCTCGGGCACATCGGGGAGGCGTCCTGGCAGACGACGCTCGTGTCCGCTGTCGGTGCTCGCGATCCTCGTCGTCTTCGGGCGCTGGATCAAGGCGATCCCCGGCGGCCTCGTCGCCGTCGTCGGGATGATCGCCGCTGAGCTGGATCTTCGACTTCGCAGCGCACGACGTCTCGATCCTCGGGCCGGTCCCGAGCGGGCTGCCGCACATCGGCTTCCCGCAGGGCGTCGACGTGGAGCGACGCCGCGCGGCTTGCTCGCGACCGCGCGTCTCGCTGTTCCTCGTGATCCTCGCGCAGAGCGCGGCGACCTCGCGCGCGTACGCCGTCAAGTACGGCGAGCACTTCGACGAGAACGACGACCTCGTCGGGCTCGGCCTCGCGAACCTCGCGGCCGGCCTCAGCAGCACGTTCGTCGTGAACGGCAGCCCGACGAAGACCGAGATGGTCGACGAGGCGCAAGAGCCACACCCAGGTCGCGCAGCTGACGACGGCCGTCGTCGTCGCGATCGTGCTCCTCTTCCTCACGAAGCCGCTGCAGTACCTGCCGAACGCGTGCTGCTCGCTGCGGTCGTCTTCCTGATCGGCGTCAAGCTCATCGACATCGCCGGCATGCGCGAGATCCTGCGGCTGCGGCAAGGACGAGTTCTGCGTCGCCGTCGCGACCGCCGTCGTCGTCGTCGTGGTCGGCGTCGAGCAGGGGATCATCCTCGCGATCGTGCTCTCGCTCCTCCTCCACGTGCGCCGCCACTACGCGCCGCTCGACGTCGTGATCGCCCGGGACGCGAACGGCCACGTGCGAGCTCTGCCGCCCAGGCCCGGGCGTGGTGAGCGAGCCGGGCCTCGTCGATCTACCGCTTCGGCGCGGGCATCTTCTACGCGAACGCGCAACGACTGTCCGACGAGGTGCTCGAGCTCGCCGGCGGCACGACTCCGCCGCGCTGGATCGTCCTCGAAGCGGGGAGCATCGACGACATCGACTACACCGGCGGCAAGACCCTCGGAGAGGTCGTCGCCGAATTGCGCAAGCTCGGAGTCGAGCTGGTGTTCGCGGACCTGCGTGACTCGGTCCGCACGGAGCTCGACCGTTTCGGCGTGACCGCCGGCGACGGCGCGTCTCAGGTCTTCGAGACCGCGGAATCTGCACTCGACGCGTTCCACGCGGCCGGTAGGCCGCGGACCGCCTAGCAGGACAACTGGAGAGGCAACGGGCGGAAGCCCCGGGGCGCCGGGGCCTCCGCAGATGCGTTCGCTGGAGGCGCTTACGCCTAGATGCTCGCCGGCTGCTCGGGGTTGTCGCCGAGCCGCTCGAGCAGTTCCTGGACGTTTGTCAGCTCGCCCTCGAGATGCTGCTGGTAGCCCTGCAGGCGCTCGACGAGCTGCTCGCGGTTCGGGAAGCCCCGGCGGCCAAAGCCGCGGAAGCCGTAACCACGGCCGTGGCCGCGTCCCTCATGATGGTGTCCTTCACACATAGTCTCTCCACCTCCTTCCATTCCTTGATCGTTCGACAATAGTTATCACAGTATAACTTTTATCAGATGACAGATATTCCCGCCGACGAGCTCGTCGAGCTTCGCCGGCTGCTCCGGCGCCTGCTCCGCGGCGCGTGGTCTCACCGCCGTCCGACGCCCGAGCTGCTCGAGCTCGTCGGGGGCGACCCGCCGCTCGGGCGCAGGCACGTCGGCGTGCTGGCACACGTCGCGGCCGAGGGCGAACGGTCGGTCGGCGAGATCGCGAGCGAGCTCGGCCTCTCGCTGCCGGCGGCCAGCAAGCTCGTCGGCGAGCTCGAGGACCACACACTCGTCAGTCGCCGCGAGGACCCGGACGACCGGCGGCGCACCGTCGTTCGTCTCGACCCCGCGACCTCGAAGGAAGTGCTCGGCTGGCTCGGCCACCGCAATCAGCCCCTCGAGGATGCGCTCGCGACGCTCACCGCCGAGGAGCGGCAGGCATTCCTGAAGGGGATGCGCGCGCTCGCCGACGCGCTGATGGAAGAATCAGGACGTGGTCCTCTCGGACGTCACCATCGCAAGGCTCATGGGCGAGGGCCGCATCGGCATCGACCCGTATGACGAGGCGCTGCTCCAGCCGTCGAGCGTCGACGTGCGCGTCGACCGCTACTTTCGCGTGTTCCACAACGCGCGCTACGCATTCATCGACGTCAAGCAACCGCAGGAGGAGCTGACCGAAGAGGTCACGATCGACGACGAGCGGCCTTTCATCCTCCATCCCGGCGAGTTCGTGCTCGGCTCGACGCTCGAGCGGGTCACGTTGCCCGACGACCTCGTTGCACGGCTGGAAGGCAAGAGCTCGCTCGGCAGACTCGGCCTCCTGATCCACTCGACGGCCGGGTTCATCGATCCGGGCTGGGACGGGCACGTGACGCTCGAGCTCTCGAACGTCGCGAATCTTCCCATCACGATCTACCACGGGATGAAGATCGGGCAGATCTCGTTCATGCAGCTGTCCGAGCCGACCTCGACGCCGTACGGCAGCTCCTCGCTCGGCTCGAAGTATCAGGGCCAGCGCGGGCCGACGCCGTCCCGCTACTGGCAGAACTTCACGGAGAACGCGAAGGCTCGGTGAGGGTCCTCGTCACCGGCGGGACCGGCTTCATCGGCCCAAGGGTCGTGCATGCCCTGCGCGCACGCGATTGCGAGGTGCGCGTCCTGGTTCGCCGTCCCGAGGGAGCGGCGCAGCTCGCCGCCTGGGGCGCCGAGCTCGCGACGGGGGACATGACCGACCCGGCGAGCCTCCACACCGCGCTGGCGGGCTGCACGCACGTCGTCCATCTCGTCGCGATCCTGACGGGCAGCGCAACTGAGTTCGAGCGGGTGATGACGCAGGGGACGAAGTCGCTCGTGGCCGCGGCGAAGGCAGAGGGCGTCGAGCAATTCGTCCTGATGAGCGCGCTCGGCACGAGTGACCCTGCCATTGGCACGGTCGTCCCGTATTACGCGGCGAAGTGGGCCGAGGAACGCGAGGTGATCGAGTCTGGACTCGAGTACACGATCTTCCGTCCGAGCTTCATCTTCGGCCGCGGCGGGGCGCTGCGGCTCTTCATCAAGCAGGTGCGCTATTCGCCGGTGGTGTCGGTGATCGGCAACGGACTGCAGCGCTCGCAACCGATCTGGATCGAGGACGTGGCGGCGATCTTCGCCGAGGCGGTCGGCAACGCGCGGGCCGCGAACCGCACCTTCGAGCTGGGCGGCCCCGACACGGTCGACTGGAACGAGCTCTACCTAACGATCGCACGCGTGCTCGGCAAGCGGAGGCGGCTCGTCCACGTGCCGTTCACCGTCGCGCGCGCGGGCGCTCGACTCACGCAATGGCTGCCGAAAGCGCCACTGTCGACCGATCAGGTGGCGATGCTCCAGGGGGCCGATAACGTCGTCTCGAACACCGATGCCGTCGACACCTTCCAGCTCCCGCTCCTCGGGCTCGAAGAGCAGATCCGCCGCTCCGCCTGAACGGCGCCTCTCGCTTCTCCTCCAGCTCGTCGCAGCGCACCAGCGCATGGCGCAGCTCGTCGAACGCGAGCTCGCGGCGGACGGTGTCGACGCCGACGGCTACGCAACGCTCTCGCTGATCGGCGTGCGCGAGCCCGTGCGCCTCACCGAGGTCGCAGCCGAGCTCGGGATGCCGCTCACGACCGCATCCGACGTCGTGCGCCGGCTCGAGGCGCGGCGGCTCGTCCGGCGGTCGCCGAATCCCGAGGACGGTCGATCGTTCCTCTTCTCGCTCAGTGCAGCAGGTGATCGCGAATGGCGACGCGGCTGGGGTGGGCTGCAGCGAATCAGCGCGCTGCTGCACGAGCGGCTCGGCGACGAGGAGGAGAGCGTCCGCGATGCGCTCGACCTGCTCGGTGAGTCGTTCGCGTCGGCGTTAACCGACAGTTAATACGGCTCCGTAGCAGTTGCTCCGACGCCGGACTATCGTCGGATGAATGCGCAGCCTTTTGATTGCCCTTGTCGCGGCCGGCGTGATCGCGTCAGCCGCCGCCGGCGCGGCCGAGGCGCCAACGGTTCTGGCGAAGATCCGCGTCGCTCCGGCGACGTCGCCCTGCGCCGCGGCCGGCGGCGGCGGTTTCGTCTGGGTCAGCGAGTACTCCGCCCCTTACCTCCTGAAGATCAACCCGAAGACGAACAAGGTCGTGAAGAAGATCGGGATCGGCAACGGCTCGTGCGGGCTCGGGTTCGGCGCAGGCTCGCTGTGGGTCGAGGACACAACCTCGAACACGATCAGCCGCGTCTCCGCGACGACCGGCAAGCGGACGGCGGCCGTGAAGGTGGGCTTCCAGCCCTACGACTCGACCTTCGCCTTCGGCGCCGACTGGGCGACGTCGTATGGGAGCGGCGAGGTCGATCGGATCGACCCGAAGGAGAACAGGGTCGTGAAGCGCTTCAAGCTCGGCTCGTCGATCGGCATCGTCGGCGCATTCGGGTCGATCTGGGCGACCGGGCAGGAAGGGGTGCTGCGCATCGACCCCGGGTCGAACAGAGTGCTCGCGACGATCGCCGTCGCGGGCGCAAGCTGGACGGCCGCCTCGGCCGACGCGGTCTGGATCACCACCTCGAGCTCACTTGTGCGCATCGATCCGGCAACCAACACCGTGGTTGCGACGGTGAAGCTCGCGTCGGCGACGATCGGCGATCCAGGAGTCGTCGGCGGCCAGGTCTGGGTGCCGCTCATCCGCCAGAACGCGATCGCCGTCGTCGATCCGGCGACCAACGCCGTGACGAGGACCCTGAAGGCAGGCGCCGGCCCGTTCGTGGTCAGCGAGATCGGCGGGGACGCTTGGGTGCCGAGCTGGAAGGGCACCGACATCTGGCGCTACATGCCCTGAGCGGGCCGATTTTGGTCTGACCAAGCACCACCCGCCTCGGACATGTCCGGCGTCCGCGGCGTGATCTCGCCGTGGATGACTGGATTGCGGCATAGATGCTCGCCGAAGCAGAAAAGTGTGGATCGTTCGTCACCCTTCCGTCGACGTTGGTCTGACCACAGACGGCCCTCCGCGGCCACGTCCGCGGAGCGGCTGAGCGGCTGAGCGGCTGAGCGGACTGAAGCGGCAAGGCTCCCAAACCGTGCGGCCCCGATCCCGCGAACGGTTACGTTCGTCGCAGCGGGGACGGCCGAAAAAGAAGAGGGCCGCCCCATGGGACGGCCCTCAACCAGTAACCAGCTTGGATTTCGTAGAGGCGTTTCCGGCCGATCGACCCTTGCGGGCGATCCTGCGGCGCGTTTACGCGAGTCCCCCACGCTGGCTAGGCGATTCCCGGGTCAGGTCCCGGGGACACACCTCTACGAGCTGGTACCTCCACTGCCCGTACTTGAAGTCTCCAACGCCGGACCACCTCCTTTCCGCGGTTAGCCGAAATCTATCTGATGGGACAGGACGGACGTCGGCGAAACGCGGCCGACAGCGCACCAATGCCCGATCTGGCGGCCCTCACCGTTCGCCGAGGGCCTCCCGCACGTCCTCGACGACCTGGGCAACGGAGGCGGGATGTGACCAGTCGACGGCATGCGCCGCGCCGGGGACGCTCACGAGGCGCCCGTTCGGCGGAGCTCCCGCCAGCCGGCTCGCCCAGGCCTCCCCGCAGATCGGATCACGGCTGCCACGCACGACCACGACGGGCACTGAGACCTCGGCCAGCCGAAGGGACATCGGATGGCGCAACATGGCGCGCGCCGCGTCGAGGAGGTGCCGTGGTCCGTGCCTGAAATAGTCGGCCAGAGCAACGCAGACGAGCGAACGCTGCTCGCGGAGACTGTCGGCAAGCAGGCGCGCGAGGTGCGAAGGAACTCCCGGAGCCGCAGGGTCCCAGGTCGGCCCGGTAAGGACGAGCGCCCGGACGCTTGCCGGCGAACGCACGGCGAGCTCGGTCGCGACCTGCGCGCCGAGCGAGTTCGCGATCAGCACCGTCTCTGGCTCCACGAACTGCTCGAGCGAGTCGGTCATCTCCTCCAGGGAGACCCCCTGGAGATCGACGGCGCGAGATCCCGGCAACAGC
Source organism: uncultured Thermoleophilia bacterium (assembly GCA_963817765.1). Lineage (GTDB taxonomy): Bacteria > Actinomycetota > Thermoleophilia > Gaiellales > Gaiellaceae > PALSA-600. The sequence continues at coordinate 16,689 of CAWFPX010000006.1, forward strand.
GGCTGCAGGTGGGTGAAATAACGGTGGCTGAGGCCGAGACCGTGGACGAGCACGGTCACCCGGCGACCCTCTGGCGGGCCGCCTCGACGCGCTCGGCCTCGACCGATTCGCGCACCCAGCACTCGGCTAGATGGTCGTTCACGACACCGCAGGCCTGCTGGGCGGCATAGAGCGTGGTCGGCCCCACGAACCGGAACCCGGCGGCTCGGAGCAGCTTCGTGAGGGCCGCCGACTCGGGTGTCGACGCGGCCCAGTCGGCATGCGACGAAGGCGGCCTGTGGTTCGCCGGGCCGTGCTGCCAGAAGAGCTCGTGCAGCGGGGTCTGCTCGCGCAGAGCGAGCGTCGCACGGGCGTTGGCAATCGTCGCCTCGATTTTCCCGCGGTGGCGCACGATCGACGCGTCCGCCAGGAGCCGCTGCACGTCGCGTTCGCCGAACTCGGCGACGCGCTCGGGCACGAACCCCTCGAACGCCGCGCGAAAGGCCTCGCGCTTCCGCAGGATCGTCAGCCAGGAGAGGCCCGACTGGAATCCCTCCAGGCACAGCCGCTCGTAGACGCCGCGCTCGTCGGCCACGGGGCGGCCCCACTCCTCGTCGTGGTAGGCGTTGTAGCCCGGGTCGGACGTCTCCCAGCAACGCACGAAGCTCGGTCATCGAAGGGCCCCCTCGGGAGCGAGAGGCATTTGGCAGAGTGCGCCCATGCGCGAGAACCATTTCGGCGAGCGAGTCGCTGCACGGTACGACGACGACCCGGTGATGTTCGCCCCTGCGGTCGTCGATCCCGCAGTCGACTTCGTCGCCGACCTCGCCGGGAACGGCGCGGCGCTCGAGCTCGGCATCGGTACAGGTCGCATCGCTCTGCCGCTCGCCCGTCGCGGCGTCGAGGTGCACGGCATCGACCTCTCCGAGGCGATGGTCGCGAGATTGCAAGCGAAGCCGGGTGGCGACGCGATCGGCGTGACGATCGGCGACTTCGCCTCGACGACGGTCGACGGGACGTTCTCGGTCGCCTACCTCGTCTTCAACACGATCATGAATCTGACGACGCAGGACGAGCAGGTGGCGTGCTTTCAGAACGTCGCCGCACACCTCGAGCCCGGCGGCTGCTTCGTGATCGAAGTGGGGGTTCCCGGCCTCCAACGACTCCCACCCGGAGAGATCTTCCAGCCGTTCACGGTCACGGCGACGCGGCTCGGGTTCGACGAGTACGACGTCGCCAGGCAGGGACTCGTCTCCCATCACTACCTCGTCACGGACGGCGCGCTCGAGGTGGTGTCGGTGCCGTTTCGCTACGTGTGGCCGTCGGAGCTCGACCTCATGGCACGGCTCGCCGGGATGACCCTGCGCGAGCGCTACGGCGGCTGGAACCGCGAGCCGTTCACGAGCGACAGCACCCGGCACGTGTCCGTCTGGGAGAAGGCGTGACGCCAAGCGCTACAAGGCCCCCGGAACGTCGACCTTGACCATCCCCTCCTCGACCGTGACCGGGTAAGTATCGACGGGCTCGAACGCAGGCAGCGAGAGCGGCCGGCCAGTGCGCAGGTCGAAAGCCGAACCGTGGCGCGGGCAGATGACCCGACACTCGTCCTCCTCCCAGACGCCCTCGCAGAGCGGGCCGTCGTCGTGCGAACAGCGGTCCTCGAGCGCGTAGAGCTCGCCGTTGCAGTTGTAGACCCCGACCGACGTCCAGCCCACCGTGACGAGCTTCACGGAACCGGGCCCGAACTCGGCGAGCGGCGCAACGTCGACGAGCAACGTCAGTCCGCGTCGAGCCGGAGCTCGTTCGCGAGGCTCTGCCACTCGTCGGGGAGCGGCGTGCCCTTTGCCTTGTTCAGTGCCACCTTCAGCACGCCGAGACCGAGGATCGCGCACTTGAGCCTGATCGGCGACAGGGGGATCCCGATCTCCTCCAGCAGCTCTTCCTTCGGCAGTACCGCGACGTCGGCGGCCTTGCGACCGACGACGAGCTCGCTCAGCATCGACGTCGCGGCCTGCGAGATCGCACAGCCGCGACCCTCGAAGCCGAGACGCTCGATCGTCTCGCCGTCGGCGGCGAACTTGACGGAGATCGTCACTTCGTCACCGCAGAGCGGGTTGAGGCCCTCGGCCTGAGCGTCGGCATTCTCGATCAGCCCGTGCCCGCGCGGGCTCTTGTAGTGATCGAGGATCACCTCGCGATACATCTGGTCGAGTTCGCTCATGCGTTACCCCAGACACATTTTCCCGCACGAGCGAGCTCGCTATTTTCAGCGGCTCCGTCGAGCCTACGCCGCGCCTCGCTCACGCGAACGTCGCCTTCACCTTCAGCAGGCCGGCGATCAGGCGGTCGACGTCGTCGGGGACGGAGTAGAGGTAGAAGCTCGCGCGTGTCGTCGCGGCGACTCCGAGTCGGGTCATCAGCGGCTGCGTGCAGTGATGCCCGGCGCGGACGGCCACGTTCTCCCAGTTGAGGATCTGCGCGACGTCGTGCGGATGCACGTTCGCGAGCTCGAAGCTGACGATGCCCGTGCGGCGATCGGCGGGCGGGCCGAAGACGCGCACGTCGGGGATCTCGGCCAGGCGCTCCATCGTCTGCACGGTCAATTCGTGCTCGTGATGCTCGATCGCATCGAGGCCGACCTCGCTCACATAGTCGAGCGCGACACCGAAGCCGTAGGCCTCGGCGATCGCCGGCGTGCCCGCCTCGAACTTGTACGGCAGCTCGTTCCAGCTGGTGCGGTCGAGGGCGACCGAACGGATCATCTCGCCGCCGAGGTTGAACGGCTGCATCGCCTCGAGCAGCTCGCGCTTGCCCCAGAGCGCGCCGACACCGCTCGGGCCGCACAGCTTGTGTGATGAGAACGCGAGGAAGTCACAACCGAGCGCCTGCACGTCGATCGGCTTGTGCGGCGCGGCCTGCGCGGCGTCGACGACCATGATCGCGCCCTGCTCGTGCGCCCAGGCAGCGAGCTTCTCGACCGGGTTGATCGTGCCGAGCGTGTTCGAGACGAGGTTGTTCGCGACGACCTTCACATTGCCGCGCGACGCGATCTCGTCGAGCGCGTCGAGCTGCAGCTCGCCGTAGTCGTCGATCGGGATGTGCGCGAACTGTGCACCCGTCTTCTTTGCGATGAACTGCCACGGCACGAAGTTCGCATGATGCTCGAGCTCCGTGATCACGACGACGTCGCCGCGGCCGAGGTTCTCGAGCCCCCACGAGTACGCAATCAGGTTCAGGGCTTCGGTCGCGCTGCGCGTGAAGATGACCTCGCGATTCGACGGCGCGTTGATGTACGCGCGCACTTTTTCGCGAGCACCTTCGTAGCCGGCGGTCGCATTCTCGGCGAGCGTGTAGACGCCGCGATGCACGTTTGCGTACGAGTGCTCGTAGAACTCGCGCATCGCGTCGAGCACCTGGCGCGGCTTCTGCGTCGAAGAGGCGGAGTCGAGATACGCGACCGGCTTACCGTTGACGAGGTCGTCGAAGACGGCGAAGTCGGCGCGCAGCCGCTCGGCATCCAGCTTGGAAGCAGTCGTTACGGCCACAAGGGAACAGTAGCGAGGGACGTCTCGACGAGGCCGAAGCTCAGCGATGGACGGTTTCGCAGTGCGCGACCTTGTCAGTGCGGTCGGCCCAGACGACATCCCGGCCCGGCCCGCAGTCGACCCGGTCGGTGTGGTGATCCTGCACGCGAATCGTGTCGTTCCCCGCACCGGCTGCGATCACGTCGCCGCCGCCGTTCGTACCCTCGATCGTGTCGGCCCCCGCCGTGCCGTCGATCTCGCAGCTGCCCGCCAGCTGCCGCGTCTCGTAGAGGCGAATCGCGTCCTGGCCCGGGCAGCGCAGGTTCGGTCCCGAGTACACGAGCAGATCGCCGTGCGGGTTGCCGGGGGCAAACGACGCTCCGACGGCGGCGCCCTTCGCAAGGAGCTCCGAATGCCACGTCGGCTCGTTGGTCGACAGCTCGACGCCGCCCCGGACCGTGTACGCGAGCTCGTCGCTCGGCGGCGCCCAGGCCAGCGGACCGATGTCCGCGAACGGGCCGGCGACGCGCTGCGGCTTGGACGCGGCGCGCGGCGCTACCACGTAGACGTAGCCCTTCATCGAGTACGCAAGCTTCGTCCCGTCGGGCGACCAGACCACCGAGCGCACCTCGCTCGGGTGGCGCCGCGACGTCGACCTCTGCACCGGCTGACACGAGGTAGATGCCGTCGCTGCGCGTAAACGCGATCGCATTCCCGTCGGGCGACCACGCCGGCATGCCGATCACGTCACCGCCGGCGACCTTGGTCGCATCCACGTAGAGGGACTCGTCGTGGACGTACGCGATCCTCGGGCCGTCGGGCGCCCAGGCGGGGTAGAGCCCGGCGTGCAGCGCGCGCCTGTCGCTCCCGTCGATCGCGACCGTCCAGATGCGACCGCCGGACTGGTAGGCGATCGACTTCGAATCGGGTGACCAGCTCGGCAACAGCTGGGAGCTCGCCTGTGCGAGCTTGATCGCCTTCTTGGTCGCGACGTCGACGACCTCGAGGTGAACACGCGGCTCTGGCCGTTCACGTTCGTGAACGCGACCTGCGTGCTGTCCGGGGAGAACACCGGCCACCAGTCGTGCGACGCGAGCACCGGCAGACGCGCGGCCGATGCGGGGAGAGCGACGACAAGCAGTGCGCCGACGAGAAGCAGCCGCCTCATGGCGCAACGGTAGGTCGCGGTTGTGAAGGTATCGTGGCCCTCCTGTGAGCTCTGAGTACATCTTCACCATGTACAAGGTCGACAAGTTCTACGGCGCCGACCGACAGGTGCTGGCGAACATCTCTTTGTCGTTCCTGCCCGGTGCGAAGATCGGCGTTCTCGGCGCGAACGGCGCGGGTAAGTCGACCGTCCTGAAGATCATGGCGGGCAAGGAGGAGCCGTCCTCGGGCGCAGCCGACCTGGCTCCGAACGCAACGGTGGGCCTGTTGGAGCAGGAGCCGGAGCTCGATCCCAAGAAGAACGTGCGCGAGAACGTCGAAGACGGGGTGCGCGAGGTCCGCGACCTGCTCGACCGCTTCAACCTGATCTCCGCGCAGTTCGCCGAGCCCGACGCCGACTTCGACGCGTTGCTCGCCGAGCAGTCGAAGGTGCAGGATCAGATCGACCGACGCGGCGCGTGGGAGCTCGAATCGCAGCTCGACCACGCGATGGATGCGCTGCGGCTGCCGGAGGGCGATCGTGACGTGACCACGCTCTCGGGTGGCGAGCGGCGCCGAGTCGCTCTGTGCCGGCTGCTGCTCTCGTCACCCGATCTGCTGCTCCTCGATGAGCCGACGAACCACCTCGACGCCGAATCCGTCTACTGGCTCGAGCGGTTCCTCGCGCGACTACAAAGGCACCGTCGTCGCGGTCACCCATGACCGGTACTTCCTCGACAACGTCGCCGGTTGGATCCTGGAGCTCGACCGCGGCCGCGGGATTCCCTATCAGGGGAACTACTCCGGTTGGCTCGAGCAGAAGCAGCAGCGCCTGCTGATCGAGGAGAAGACCGCGTCGGCGCGACAGCGCACGCTCGCGCGCGAGCTCGAATGGGTGCGCATGGCGCCGAAGGCACGTCAGGCGAAGTCAAAGGCGCGGCTCGGCGCCTACGAGAAGCTGCTCGCGAGCGAGGATTCGGTGTCGCTCGACAAGGTCGAGATCCACATCCCGCCCGGCCCGCGTCTCGGCGACCTGGTGATCGACGCGAAAGGCGTCTCGAAGGCGTTCGGCGACCGCCTGCTCTTCGACGACCTGACCTTCTCCCTGCCACCGGCGGGCATCGTCGGCGTGATCGGGCCGAACGGCGCCGGCAAGACGACGCTCTTCCGCATGATCGCCGGCCAGGAGACGCCAGACTCGGGCGAGCTGCGGCTCGGCGACACGGTGCAGCTCGGGTACGTCGACCAGTCGCGCGCTGACCTCGACCCGAAGAGCACGGTGTGGAAGGAGATCTCCGGCGGCCAGGATCTGATCCTCCTCGGCAAGAAGGAGATCAACTCGCGCCAGTACACCTCGTGGTTCAACTTCCGAGGCGGCGATCAGCAGAAGCCGGTGGGCCAGTTGTCGGGCGGCGAGCGCAACCGCGTGCACCTCGCGAAGATGCTGAAGAGCGGCGGCAACGTGCTCCTCCTCGACGAGCCGACCAACGACCTCGACGTCGACACGTTGCGCGCGCTCGAGGATGCGCTTCTCGACTTCGCCGGCTGTGCCGTCGTGATCACGCATGATCGCTGGTTCCTCGACCGCGTCGCCACGCACATCCTGGCGTTCGAGGGCGACTCGGAGGTGACCTGGTTCGAAGGCGACTGGGCCGAGTACGCCGAGTGGGTGAAGGAGACCCGCGGCCCAGAGGCGCTCGAGCCGCACCGCATCAAGTACAAGCCGCTGCGGGCCAGGCGCGCGTAGACCGTTCAAGCCGTGGTCTTGGTCAGACCACAAGCTGTCCGACGGCGGGCGTGTCCGGCGACCGCCGACCGGTTCGGGCCCGACGTACGCGGATTGCTGGCGCCGGCGCTCGTCCGGCGGAAAGCTGTGGATCGTTCGTCGCGCTTCCGTCGGCACTTGGTCTGACCACAGGTCGTGCGCCGCGGACATGTGCCCTCGCGTGAGCGTCGGGCGGCAGTTGAGAGGCTTAGCTCGTGGTCCGTGGGGCGTAGCGGTTGTGGAACATCAGCGTGTTCCCGTCCGGGTCGGCGAAGAACGCCATCCGGCAGACGCCGCTGTCCAGCGTGTCGCCGAAAAATGTCACGCCGCTCGATTCGAGCGCGGCGCGCGCGACCTCGACGTCGTCGACGTGCAGCGCAATCGGGTGCGTGTTCGGCTGGAACTCGCGGCCGATCGCCGCGGCGTCCATGACCTGAAGCGTCAGGTTCCCGGTCTCGAACTCGGCGCCCGGAATCCGCTCGTACCGGACCGAGCACGGGAGGCCGAGCGTCGTGCCGTAGAACTCGCTCGCGGCGGCGAAGTCGGCGACGAACACGGTCACGAAATCGACGCCGCTGACGTTTGGGTGTGCGTGTGTCATGGCGCAATGCTCGCAGGTTCTAAGCTTCAGGCGGTGACGATCCATCGCCTCGACCCAGTGGAGCTGCGGGTGCTCGGCTGCCTGATCGAGAAGCAGCGCACGACCCCGGAGCAGTATCCGTTGACGCTGAACGCGCTCCGCCTCGCCTGCAACCAGGCGACGAATCGTGACCCCGTCATGGAGCTCGACGAGTCGCAGGTGCGCTCCGCAGCGCAGAGCCTCGGCACCCGTGGTTACGCACGGCTCGCAACCGGCCCCGGCTCGCGCACGGCGAAGTACCGCCAGCTGTTCGGCGAGGCGCTCGACCTGCTGCCGTCACAGATCTCGATCCTGGGCGTGCTGATGCTTCGCGGGCCGCAGACGGTCGCTGAGCTGAAGACACGATGTGAGCGCTTGCACCACTTCGCCGACGCCGCCGAGGTCGAGGCCACACTCGCGCGCCTCGACGAGAGCGAGCTCGTGCACCTCCTGCCGAAGCGCCCCGGCCAGCGCGAGGAACGCTGGACGCATCTGCTCTCGGAGACGCCGACGGGCGAGGTCGAGACGGACAGCGCGACGCGCGAAGTCGAGACGGCCGGTGCGCCCGAGGAGCCCACGCCGCTCGCCCGGCGGGTGCAACAGCTCGAGGATCGCCTCGCCGAGCTGGAGCGGCGGCTCGCCGAGCGCGGGTTGCTGGACTGAACCCGCACGCGTACGCTCGGCCGATGACGACGTTCGAAACCGTCCGCGTCGCGGCGATCCAGGCCGCCTCGGTCGCGCTCGACGCCGACGCGACGATCGAGAAGGCGATCGGCCTGCTGGACGAGGCGGCAGAGGCCGGCGCTCAGCTGGCGGTGCTGCCCGAGTGCTTCGTGTCGCTGTACCCCGACTGGTCCTGGACCGCCGCGGCCTGCGCCGACCGCACGGCGTTCGATGAGCTCTACGCACGCATGTGGGAGGAGGCCGTGACGATCCCGGGCCCGCGGATCGACCGGCTCGTCGAGGCCTGCGCCCGCACGGGCCTCCACTGCGTGGTCGGCGTCAACGAGCGCGAGTCGGGCGGCTCCTTCACCCTCTACAACTCGTTCGTCGTCATCGGCCCGGGCGGCGTGCTCCACGTGCACCGCAAGCTGATGCCCACCAAGCACGAGCGCATGTTCCACGGCCAGGGCACGGGCGACGACCTGCGGGTCGTCGAAACGCCCTTCGGCCGCGTCGGCGGCCTGATCTGCTGGGAGAACCGGATGCCGCTCGCGCGCTACCTCGTCTACCGCGGCGGCCCACAGATCTGGGTCGCACCGACGGCCGACTCGAGCGACGGCTGGATCGCGCTGCTGCAGACGATCGCGATCGAGTCGGGAGCGCACGTGATCGGCGCGCCGCAGTTCGTCGACCGCTCCGCATTCCCGGCCGACTTCCCGATCGACGATGCCGGACGACGACGTGTTCATGCGCGGCGGCGCCGTCGTCGTCGGCCCGCGCGGCGAGCTGCTCGCAGGCCCGCTCTACGGCGAGGAGGGAATGGTCGTCGCCGACTGCGACCTCCGGGCCGGCCTCCGAACGCGGGCGTGGTTCGACCCGGTCGGGCACTACGCCCGCGAAGACGCACTGCTGCCGCTGCTCGGCCTGCCGGCGCCCGGCTGAGCCCGCGTCAGGCCTGCGGGATGCGGGCTTCGAGCGCGGCGCCGAGTGCTTCGCGTACCGGCTCGAGCTCGATGCGGTCGAGCACGTCCTGGAAGAAACCGCGCACGATCAGGCGCTCGGCTTCGGCCCGTGAGAGACCGCGCGCCATCAGATAGAAGAGCTCCTCGCGGTTGACACGTCCGAGCGTCGCCCCGTGGGTGCACCGCACGTCGTTCGCCATGATCTCGAGGCCCGGGATCGAGTCCGCGTGCGCCGAGTCGGAGAGCAGCAGGTTCCGGTTCTCCTGGTAGGCGTTCGTCTTCTGCGCGTCTTCCTCGACGCGGATCATGCCGCGCCAGACCGCCGACGCGTTCTCGCGCAGCGCGCCCTTGAACGCGAAGTCGCTCTCGGTGTTCGGCGCGATGTGCTCCTGGAAGGTGTCGTAGTCGAGGTGCTGCGTTCCGTCGGCGAAGTAGGCGCCCGTGACACGCGAGGTGGCGCCCTCACCGGCGAGGTCGTTCTCGATCCACACCTTGCCGCGCTTGGAGCCGAACCCGCCGATCACCCAGTCGAGCTCGCTGTCGCGCTCGAGCCATGCCTTGTGGCGCGCGAAGTGCCAGGTCTCCGTCGAGAGGTTCTGCAGCGAGACGTACTCGATCTTCGCGTGCTCGCCGACGAAGAGCTCGACGACGGTGTTCGAGTACGCCGCGAGGTCGGGCGACGCGGATGAGAGGTCTTCGATCAGCGAGAACCGTGCGCCCTCGTCTGCGATCACGACCATGCGCCAGTGCAGCGTCCCGCCCGTGGAGGTGACCTGGACGTAGAGCGGCTTGTCGAGCTCGACGCCCTTCGGGCACGTGGACGAGGAGGCCGTGCTCCCACTCTGCGAGGTTCTGCATCGCGAACTTGTCGTCGTCGGGAATCAACTTCGAGTCGTAGTCGGCGGGAAGCGGCGCGAACGTGACGCCTTCGGGGGCGGAGAGGATCTCGATCCCGGCCTCGGTGACGACTGCCTTCCCGGAGACGTCCAGCTCCAGCGTCGCCTCACGCGGCACGTCTGAAGGCCGTGCCGGGTCGTGGCCGAAGGCAGCCGGGTCGAACCCGCGCAGGTTCGTGAACCGCCAGTGCTCGTCGGAGGTCGAGGGCATCGGCAGCGCGTCGTAGCGCTCCTTCGCCTCGGCGCGGGTCAGCACACCGCTGCGTGGGACGGCCACGAGCTCAGTCATGGGGCGCATACCGGCGGTGCAGCATGAGGGCGTTGCCGTCGGGATCTCTGAAGTGCGCCATGTGGCAGACACCCGAGTCGAGCGTCTCGTCGTTGAACTTGACGCCCTTCTGCTCGAGCGCCTTCCGCGACGCCTCCACGTCCTTGACGCGGAACGCGACGTCGTTCGGGTTCGGCGCGAACGGCGCGCCGACCTTCTCCGGCTCCCAGATCGAGAGCGTCACCTGGCCGGCCTTCACCTCGAAGCCGACGGGCGTGTCGGTCTCGAGCGGGAGGCCGAGCGTCTCGAGGTAGAACCGGCGTGCGCGCTGGATGTTGCGGGACGGGAGCGACACGAAGTCGACCCGCTCGACCTCGATCAACCGACGCCGCCCCTAGCCAACACTGCCCTCCATCTGAAGCTGGATCAGGCGGTTCATCTCGACCGCGTACTCGAGCGGCAGCTCCTTGGTGATCGGCTCGACGAAGCCGCTGACCACCATCGCCGACGCCTCGGCCTCGTTCAGGCCACGCGACATGAGGTAGAAGAGCTGCTCCTCGCCGATCTTCGAGACGGTCGCCTCGTGCCCGATGTCGACGTCGTTCTCATCGATCTGGATGTACGGATACGTGTCGCTGCGCGACTCGTCGTCGAGAATCAGCGCGTCGCACACGACCTTCGACTTCGAGCCGTGCGCGCCCTTCGCCACCTGCAACAGCCCGCGGTAGCCCGCGCGGCCACCGTTCTTCGAGATCGACTTCGACGTGATGACGCTCGTCGTGTTCGGCGCCGCGTGCACGCACTTACCGCCGGCGTCCTGATGCTGGCCCTTGCCGGCGAACGCGATCGACAGCACCTCGCCGTGCGCACCGTCACCGAGCAGCCAGATCGCCGGGTACTTCATGGTCAGCTTCGACCCGAGGTTCCCGTCGACCCATTCCATCGTCGCGTTCTGCTCTGCGACCGCGCGCTTCGTGACGAGGTTGTAGACGTTCGTCGACCAGTTCTGGATCGTCGTGTAGCGGCAGCGGCCGCCCTTCTTCACGACGATCTCGACGACCGCCGAGTGCAGCGAGTCGGACGAGTAGATCGGGGCGGTGCAGCCTTCGACGTAGTGCACGTAGGCGTCCTCGTCGACGATGATCAGCGTGCGCTCGAACTGGCCCATGTTCTCCGCGTTGATCCGGAAGTAGGCCTGGAGCGGCAGGTCGATGTGGACTCCCGGCGGCACGTAGATGAACGAGCCGCCCGACCACACCGCGCTGTTCAACGCCGCGAACTTGTTGTCGTTCTGCGGGATGATCGTCCCCATGTACTGCTTGACGATGTCCTCGTGATCGCGGAGCGCCGAGTCCATGTCGAGGAAGATGACGCCCTTGCGCTCGAGCGACTCCTGCAGCTTGTGGTAGACGACCTCGCTCTCGTACTGAGCGCCGACGCCCGCGAGGTACTTCTTCTCCGCCTCGGGGATCCCGAGCTTGTCCCAGGTGTCCTTGATGTCGGCGGGCAGGTCGGCCCACGAATCGGCCTGATTCTCGGTCGGCTTGATGTAGTAGAAGATGTTGTCGAAGTCGATGTCCTGCAGCGTCTGACCGCCGCCCCACGTAGGCATCGGGCGCGCGAGGAAGTAGTCGAGCGACTTGTGGCGGAACTTCCGCATCCAGTCAGGCTCGTTCTTGTGCGACGAGATGGCGTCGACGAGCTCGTGCGACAGGCCGCGGCCCGACTTGAAGAAGTAATCCTCGGGAACGTTGAAGCCGTACTTGACCTCGTAGTCCGAACCGATCCCCTGGACGATTTCCGTCTCGGTCTGCGCCATTACGCCTTCACCTCTTCCTTCTCCCACTGCTCGTAGCCGGAGACCTCGAGCTTCTGCGCCAGCTCGGCGCCGCCCTCCTCGACGATCTTGCCGTCGACGAAGACGTGCACGAAGTCCGGCTTGATGTAGTTCAGGATCCGCTGGTAGTGCGTGATCACGAGTGCGCCCATGTCCGGGCCGACCAGCTTCTGGACGCCCTCCGCGACGATCTTCAGCGCGTCGATGTCGAGACCCGAGTCGGTCTCGTCGAGCACGGCGATCTTCGGCTGGAGCATCGCCATCTGCAGGATCTCGACGCGCTTCTTCTCGCCGCCCGAGAAACCGTCGTTCAGGTAGCGCGACGCGAGCTCGCGGCTGACCTTCAGATGATCCATCTGCGCGAGGAACTCCTTGCGGAACGCCGGAATCGGCATCGGATCGTCGATGCCGCCGTTGCGCGCCTTGCGGACGGCGTTGATCGCCTGGCGGAGAAAGTTCGTGACGGTGACGCCCGCGATCGCGTGCGGATACTGGAACGCCAGGAAGAGCCCGGCCTGCGCACGCTCATCGGCGCCGGCTTCGGTGATGTCCGCGCCGTCGAGCAGGATCTGCCCCTCGGTGATCACGTAGGCGGGGTGGCCGGCGATCGCGTACGCGAGCGTGGACTTGCCTGAGCCGTTCGGCCCCATGATCGCGTGCACTTCGCCCGACGAGACGGCAAGATCGACGCCTTTCACGATCTCGGTGCCGTCCTCGAGCGCGACGTGCAGGTTCTTGAGCTCCAGCGTCGCCAACTGATCAACCACTCCTTTGTGACAGCTTCTTGCTAGCGAACAAGCGGCTTCTCGCACAAGTTCGTGATACCCATCGTAGCCAAGCCGACTTCGGCCACCGTAGCCCCACGGACGAGGCGACGGAGGAACGAACGACCTCTCCCATCGTAGTCGCGGGAAACGCCGCGAGGACACGGCTTCGAGGCGGTCACATTCGCAGCCTTCCCGGTCGAAGCGGCGGTCAATCCGCTGCTACGCTTGACCTCGATGGGAAACATCGGCGCACCGGAGATCATCGGCCTTCTGCTGCTCGCCCTCCTGCTCTTCGGGGCGAAACGACTGCCGGAGATCGGGCGCTCGCTCGGATCGGGCATGCGCGAGTTCAAGGACTCGGTCAGCGGGATGACGAAGTCCGACGACGACGAGCCGCCGACCCAAGTCCACATACACGACGTCCACACGCATGAGCTCCCGGTGGCGACGCAGGACACGCCTGCCCCCGCGCCGTCCCGCGAGAACGAAACCGTTCTCTAGGGACCGCCCGTGCTGCTGCCGCGCCGCCTGAACCACGGCGACGAGGCGACGCTCGTCGAGCATCTCGAAGAGCTCCGCCAGCGCTTGTTCGTCTGCCTCGCGGCGCTGATCGCCGGGGCGATCATCGGCTTCATCTTCCACGAGCGGGTCATCCACTGGTTGATCCTCGCCCTCCCGAGCGACCATCGGCAGCTCGTGACCCTCAGCCCGGGCGAGCCCTTCATGACGTCGATGTGGGTGAGCCTTTACGCGGGCTTCCTCATCGCGTTGCCGGTGATCCTTTGGCAGCTCTGGGGGTTCTTCATCCCGGCGTTCGATCCCGGCCACGAGCGGTTGCTGAAGTACTTCGTGCTGCTGGCGACTCTGCTCCTCACCGCCGGGGTGGCGTTCGGCTACTTCGTCGCACTGCCGAGCGCGACGAGCTTCCTCACGAACTACGACGACTCGATCTACAACATCCAGATCCGCGCGAAGGACTATCTCTCGTTCGCGGTCAAGGTCCTGGTCGGCATGGCGATCGTCTTCGAGTTGCCGATCTTCGTCATCGGCCTCACCCGGCTCGGCGTGATCTCGACGACGACGTTGCGGACGAAGCGCCGCATCGGCTACTTCATCGTGGCCTGTGTCGCCGTCGCGCTTCCCGGCGTCGATCCGATCACGACGCTGTTCGAGGCGATTCCGCTCGCGATTCTCTACGAGATCTCCATCTGGCTCTCGGTCTTGCTCGACCGCCGTGCGGCACGCGCCGGTGCCGCAGCGGCCGGCACGTGACCGAACTGTCGGCCGATTGGGTCCTACCCGTCGACGGGCCGCCGATCGAGAGCGGCCGCGTGCGCTTCGAAGATGGCAGGCTGGTTGAGGTCGGGCCCGGGCGGGCGGAGCGCCATTTCGCCGACGCCGTGATCGTGCCCGGCTTCGTGAACGCCCACTCGCATCTCGAGTACTCGGTCTACGCCGGCTTCGGCGACGGCTTCCCGTTCGGCCCGTGGATCGAGACGCACATGGAGCGCAAGGGCCGGCTCAGCGCGGAGGAGATGCTGGCCGTCGCGCGGCGCGGTGTCCTCGATTCCCTCGCCTCCGGCATCACGACGACGGCCGACTACTCCTTCTCGGGCGCCGCGGCAACCGCGGCCGCCGACGCCGGCCTGCGCGCGATCGTCTACCTCGAGGTGTTCGGCGGCGATCCGGACGCGGCGCAGGAACGGCTCGACGGGATGCGCGCGGCGATCTCCCCGAGCCCCCTGGTGCAGATCGGTGTCTCCCCCCACGCTCCCTATTCGGTCTCACTCGAGGTCTACGCCTGGTGCCTGTCGCTCGGCATCCCCGTCGGCACCCATCTCGCAGAGAGCGCGAACGAGAACGACTGGCTCGAGCACGGAGCCGGGCCACTGTCGGCGATCGCCCCGATCCTGCAGCCGCCGAGCGGTCTGCGCGCCGTGGCGACGCTCGAGCCGGTGCTCGGGCCCGATCTGCTCTGCGCGCATTGCGTCGAGGTCGACGACTCCGAGATCGCGTTGCTCGCGGAGCGGCGCGTGCCGGTCGCGCATTGCCCAAGGTCGAACGCGCTCCTCGGGTGCGGCATCGCCCCGCTCGCCGGTCTGCGCGCGGCCGGCGTGGTCGTCGGCCTCGGAACCGATTCGCCGGCCTCGGCACCGTCCTTCGACGTCTTCGAGGAGATGCGGGCAGCGATCTACGCCGCGCGGGGTCGCGAGCGGCGAGCCGACGCCCTGCTCGCGGCCGAAGCGTTGGCCCTGGCGACCATCGACGCAGCCCGCGCACTGCGACTGGACGCGGAGGTGGGTACCCTGACGCCCGGCAAGCGCGCCGACCTGGCGGTCGTGTCGCTCGCAGGGAGCCCCTACCATCCGGTCGAGGACCCAGCAGCGGCAGTCGTCTTCGGCGGCTCGCCCGAACGAGTCGTCGAAACGGTCGTCGACGGTCAGACCCGGTACACGAGCGAGGAATCCAACAAGTGGCGAGAGGTACGCAGCACCGCAAGCGCCGCCCGGCGGCAAATGCTCGCACCGCGGGAGTAGGCCCTCCGCGGAAGCACAAGCCGCCCGAGTGGCAGGAGCAGCTGTTCTTCCAGCGGCTGCGCAACCACGCGAAGTGGATGTTCGTCGCTGCTCGCGTTCGCGTTCGCGATCGGGTTCGTCTTCTTCGGGGTCGGCTCGGGGTCGACCGGTATCTCGGACATCCTCCAGAACGCGCTCAACTTCGGCTCGGGCAGCGGCACGTCGATCTCGAGCCTCCAGCACAAGACCGAGAAGCATCCGCAGGATGCGACCGCGTGGCGTGACCTCGCCACGGCCTACGAGCAGAAGCAGCGTGCGCAAGATGCCGTCAACGCACTCGAGCGCTACAGCGCGTTGCGTCCGAAGGATCAGGGCGCGCTGGCCGAGCTCGCGTCCGAATATGGAACGCTTGCCACGAACGCCTCGAACGACTACTCCAACGCCCAGCTCGAAGCCGCGGGCCAGTCATCGCCGGGCGCGGCATTCGCGCCTGCCGCGACGACGCCGCTCGGGAAGGCGTTCAACGACCCGGCCGCACTGCAGGATCCGATCGCGGCCGCGGTGCAGGCTCTCGTGTCTGCGAAGCAGCAGGTGGCGCTCACGGCCTACGAGACCGCACAGCGCAAGGCGGAGGCCGCGTACAAGAAACTGAGCGCCTTGAATCCGAGCGATGCGACGACAAAGATCCAGCTCGGACAGGCCGCGCAGGCCGCGAACGACACCAAGGTGGCGATCGCTGCGTACACGACCTTCCTCAAGCTCGCGCCGAACGATCCGCTCGCCGCACAGGTCAGGCGGGTGCTGAAGAGCCTCACCGCCACCGGCGCCTCGACGACCACGGGTGGTTAGACTCACGCCGCGGTTCGCCGTTCAATCCGAGACAGGGGATACATGAACTTCGACATCAAGACCGAGCAGCTCTCCGACGACGCCTACGTGATCTCGCTTGCCGGTGAAGTCGACCTCTACACGGCCCCTGAGTTCAAGCAGCAGCTACTCGAGGTGATCGGCCAGGGTGGCAAGCAGGTGATCGTCGACTTCTCGTCGACGACGTTCATCGACTCGACGACGCTCGGCGTGCTCGTGGGCGGTGTGAAGCGCCTCCGCACGAACGAGGGGCAGCTCTCGCTGGTCTGCAGCGATCGGAACATCACGAAGATCTTCGAGATCACCGGCCTCGACCGCGTCTTTGCGATCTATGAGACTCGTGACGAAGCGATCTCGAAGCTCGACGGCGTCTCCCAACCGTCGTAAGCCCGGTTGCGCAGAGCTCTCGTCCCAACCGTCTGCCTGCTCGCCGTGCTGGCCGTGTCGGGCTGCGGCGCCGTCGGCCGCGACACGACGGGCGATCCGAGCCACGGCAAGCAGCTGTTCCTGACGGCGGCGAGCCCGTCGAATCCGACCTGCGGGTCCTGTCATACGCTCGCCAACGCACGGTCACAAGGAACCGTCGGGCCGAACCTCGACGACGCCTTCGCATCTGACAAGGCACAGGGCTTCTCGGACCAGACGATCGCTGACGTCATTCGAGGCCAGATCGCCTACCCCGAGGAGCCGATGCCGGCGAACCTCTACCGCGGTCAGGACGCGAACGACGTCGCGAGCTACGTCGCGAAATGCGCCGCCGAGCCCGCCTGCGGGGTGACCGCGTCGAGGCCGCCGGCGGCAAGCACGACGACGACGCCGACGACCGGCTCGACCGGCGGCGGCGGGACCGCCGCGCCCGCCGGCAAGCTGGTCTTCGCCTCGGCCGGCTGCGGCGGCTGTCACACGCTGAAGGATGCGGGCTCGAGCGGCAACGTCGGCCCGAATCTCGACCAGCTGAAGCCGTCGCAGGCGACCGTCGTGAAGCAGGTCACGAACGGCGGCGGCGCCATGCCGCCCTTCAAGGGCTCGCTGAGCCCCGCGCAGATCAACGCGGTCGCGGCCTACGTCTCGAGCGTCGCCGGCAAGTAGCCTGAAGGGGCTAACGTGAGCCGCTTCCCGAGCGCGATGTACGGCGGGTAGCCGGCACCGAAGTCGATGTTCGCCAGCTCGCTCCAGCCGTTCTTCGCATAGAACCCGCGCGCCTTGCGCGAGCCGAGCTGCGTCGAAAGCAGCGCCCGGTCGTGCGGCTGCCGCGTCAGCAACTGCGCGAGCACGGCACTGCCGAGCCCGCGGCGCTGCGACGCGGGCCGAACGTGCAGCTCGACGATCTCGAAGTGAGGCGGGTCGAGCCACTCCACCCGCTGCGCGGCGGTGAGTGATCGAGCGACGCACTCGGTCCACCACTGGCCGTAGGAGCCCGTGTACCCGTAGCCGAACGCCGCGATCTCGCCGTGCTCGCGGGCGACGAGGAAAACGAAGTCGTCGCGCGTCGCGTGGAGCGGCAGGCGCTCGCGCGCCCAGTCGTCCGAGAGCGCCCCCGCGCCGAGCGCGGCACGGTGGATCTCGCGCAGCTCGACGGCGAGAGGGAGCGGATCGACTGGCTCGATTATGGGCGCGGCTGGTCTCGAGCGTCGTGATCTGCGTCGAGGTCGACGACGACGTGTGTGAGCGGGACGTCGAACCTGGTGCGTGCCCTCTCGACGACGCCGCGTTCCAGCCAGTGCGACCGTCCGGGCGGATGGGTCGAGATGATCAGCTCGTCGGGCCGGAAGGTGCGCACCGCGTCTTCGAGGGCCTGGATCGGGTCGCCGTCGCCGATCTCGCCCGCGACGTCGAGCCCGACGCCACGCATCGATGCCAGGCTCGCGTCGAGCCGAGACTGCGCCGCGTCCCGCGCGCCGTCCTCATCCGAGGCCCAGTGACGGATCGGAGAGTTGAGAGCGGGGCAGACCACGAGCACACGCGTGTGCTCGCCGCTCGAGCGCCCACGGATCTCGTGGAGGAGCTCCGGCCCTCCGACGGTCTCGTTGGCGACGACGAGGATCCGGTGCTCGCCGACGGGGCTGGCTGCCGGCGCCTGCCGCACCGGTGGTTGCTCGCGCTCGCTCCGGCCGAAGATCCGCCAGAGGACGATGCCGGTCAGGACAACGAACACCGCCACGCCGACCCAGGTGTTGATCAGGGACCCGATCAGGATCAGGCCGAAGTAGCCGATCGTCAGCCAGACCAGCCGAAACGCATCTGCCTCGCTCCGGAAGGGGTTGCGCACGCGTGTCCTTTAGAGGATGTAGACGGTGACGTACACGACGATCCACATCACGTCGACGAAGTGCCAGTAGATGCCGCCGATCTCGACGCCGTGATGGTGCTCGGGAGAGAAGTGCCCTCGGAAGGCCCTGATCGTCATCACGAGCAGGATCATCAGGCCGACGAAGACGTGCACACCGTGCAGGCCCGTCAACCCGAAGAACGTCGCGGCGAACGAGGTGTCGCTGGTGTTGAAACCGATGCGGCTGTATTCGATCAGCTGGGTGACGAGGAACGTGAGGCCGAGGAGGAAGGTGAGCACGAGCCCCGCCTGCAGCCCGGCCCGGTTGCCTCTCTTCACCGACGAGTCGGCCCAGTGCATCGTGACGCTCGACGTGACGAGGACGAGGGTGTTGATCCCCGCGAGGAAGACCGGCCGGTGGTAGGGCTCGGGCGGCCAGACGCCGTTGACGCCGTTGTTGACGACCCGGTCGAAGAAGTACACCGTGAAGAACGAGCCGAAGAGCATGATCTCGGACGCGATGAAGAGGAACATCCCGAGGAGCGCGGGTGACACGCGCGAGCTGTAGTGGATCGGCGGCGGCCCGTGGTGGTGCTCGAAGCCGCCGAGCTCGCCCTCGGCGTGCGCGCTCATCGCGCTGCCACCGCCGACGACGGCAGCGGTGAGACGACATGGTCGACCGGCAACCCCGTGTCCTTGGTCAACCGCCGGACGAGATCGCGCCGCAACCAGCCACTCCGTTCGCCCGGGAACGTCGAGACGATGATCTCGTCGACCCGCTCGTCATTCACCACCTGGCGCGCCGCGGTGTACGGGTCCGGGTGCACCACCTGACCGTGCGCGTCGATTCCTTCGCCACGGAGCTGGGTCAACGCGAGCCGCAGACGTCGATCGGCCTCCACGGGCTCTTCCGCGTCGTTCTCTGGAGCCACGATCAGGAAGCTCGCAGGCCCCGCGGCCGCCCGCTCGCGGATCCGGCCCAGCAGCTCGTCGGAGAGCACCGTCTGGTTTGCGATCACGAGCACGTTCGTGCCGGTCTCGCCATGCGCGCCTTCGACGACGACATGCCGCACCGGGATCGGCGCTGCGACGCGCTCGACGTCGCCGACGACGTCGCGCCGCAACCAGCCGGACCGCTCGACGCCGTGCGTCGAGACGATGATCTCGTCCACCGGCGGCTCGAGCTGCGCCAGCGCATCCCTGACCGCCTGGACCGGGCCCGTCTCGACCACGAACCCCTGCGCGGCCACACTGCCACCACGTAGCGCCTTGAGCACGCTTTCAAGGCGCCGTCCCGCGGCAGCCCGGCGAGTGTCCTCGTAGACGACGTAGCCCTGCACCGGCTCGTTGACGGGGGCGATGACCGTCACGCGATCGTCGTCGCGCGCCTCGCCGCGCACGGCAGCGAGCAACGTCTCCGATGCGGCCGTCTCGTTGGCGATCACGAGGAAGTGGGTCACCAGGCCCTCACTAGTCCGTCCCGACCGGCTCCGGGACCGGCGTCGGAGCGCCGAAGATCGCGTGCCGCGCGCCAGGGACCCCGTACTCGTACGGGCCGCCGACGACCTGTGGGATCTCGTCGAAGTTGAAGATCGGCGGAGGCGAGGACACCTGCCATTCGAGCGTCATCGCGCGCCAGGGGTTCGCCGGCGCGGCCGGCCCGTGCGCCCAGGAGCGGATCATGTTGTAGAGGAAGACGAGCGTCGACGCGCCCAGGCCGAACGAGGCGATCGAGATGAAAAGGTTGATGTCGGCGAAGCGCGTTGCGTAGTCCGCGACGCGACGTGGCATCCCCTGGAGGCCGATGTAGTGCATCGGGAAGAACGTCAGGTTGAACCCGATGAACGTGAGCCAGAAGTGGAGCTTGCCGAGGCGCTCGTCGTACATCCGCCCGGTCATCTTCGGGAACCAGTAGTAGATCCCGCAGAAGATCGTGAACACCGAGCCGCCGAACAGCACGTAGTGGATGTGCGCGACGATGAAGTACGTGTCGCTGGCGTGGATGTCGATCGGCACCGACGCGAGATAGATGCCCGAGAGACCGCCGATCACGAACATCGACAGGAACCCGAGCGCGAAGAGCATGGGCGTCGTGAACCGGATGCGCCCTTCCCACATCGTCGCTAACCACGAGAAGATCTTGATCCCCGTCGGCACGGCGATCACCATCGACGTGACCATCATCGGCACGCGCAACCAGCCCGCCATGCCCGCGACGAACATGTGGTGCGCCCAGACCGAGAACCCGAGCACGAGGATCGCCATCAGCGACAGCGCCATCAGCCGGTAGCCGAAGATCGGCTTGCGGCTCATCACCGCGATCACCTCGCTGATGATCCCGAACCCGGGCAGCATCATGATGTAGACGGCCGGGTGCGAGTAGAACCAGAAGATGTGCTGGTACCCGAGGACGTAACCGCCGCCTGCGGGCTCGAAGAAGTTCATGTGCAGCACGCGGTCGAACAGCACGAAGAACTGCGACCCGGCGATGAACGGCGTTGCGATCACGACGAGCATCGACGTCGTGAAGTTCGCCCAGACGAGCAGCGGCATCCGCCAGAACGTCATGCCCGGCGCGCGCATCGTGATGATCGTGACGAGGAAGTTGAGCGCGGTCATGATCGAGCTCGCGCCCGCCCACTGGACGCCCATGTTGAAGAACACCTGGCCGAACGGCTGGTGCGAGCAGAGCGGCGCGTAACACGTCCAGCCCGCGGACGGGCCGCCGCCCGGAGCCGCCATGCCGGCAAGCAGCATCACGCCGGCGATCGGGAGGAGCCAGAACGACAGGGCGTTCAGCCGTGGGAACGCCATGTCGGCGGCGCCGATCATCAGCGGGATGACGTAGTTGCCGAGGCCGGCGAACGCCGGGATCACGAACAGGAAGATCATCAGCGCCGCGTGGTTCGAGATCAGCACGTTGAACGTCTGCGGGCTGAAGTACTGATCGCCCGGCTGCGCGAGCTCGGCGCGGAAGAGCATCGCGAAGAGGCCGCCGATGCAGAAGAAGATGATCGTCGTGACGAGGTACTGGACGCCGATCACCTTGTGGTCGGTGTTGATGCGGAAGTAGTCGCGCCACGAGCGCGCGCCGTGGCTCGAGTGGTCGTCGATCCGGGTCGGGCGGCCGCTCGCGTAGTGGGCCCAGTAGTCGAAGCCGCCGATCCCCACGAGGAAGCCGATCGGCGTCGTCACGAGCTCGACGGTGACGATCACCGAGCCCTTCCAGATCGGATCCCAGCCGGCGAGCCAGCGCAGCACGACGGGGATGGCGATGCCGATCCCGAAGAAGATCGGAGTCACCCAGAGGACACGCAGCCAGCCGGGGGCGGTGAGGCGGTGCAGGCCCGACGGCTTGGGCGGTGCGGCGTGCTGGTCGGCGTGTGCGATCACTTCGGGGCCCCGGCCAAATACTGCACGAGCTGATTCACCTGGTCAGTCGAGAGCTGACTCGCGTAGATGTGCGGCATCGCATCGGGGAAGCCGGGCTGGAGATAGGCCGCCGGGTTCAAGATCGACTCTCTGATGAAGGCGGTGAGCGAGCCCCGCTTCGCCTGGGTCGCGTACTGCGCCAGGTTGTCCAGGTCGGGCCCGACCTTGCCGGTCGCGCCGGCCGACTTCAAGGTGTGGCAGCCGCCGCAGCCGCTCTGCTGGAAGACGGCGAGGCCGGGCGGGCCGCCCCCGGTGGTGCCGCCCGACTTCTGCCACGTCGCGAAGTCCGCGGGGCTCATGACCGTGACGTGGCTGCGCATGAGAGCGTGCCCCAGGCCGCAGAGCTCGGTGCAGATGACGGGGTACGTGCCGACCCGGGTCGGCGTGATGACGAGGGAGTTGTGCTCGCCGGGGACCGCGTCCTGCTTCTGTGAGAACTGCGGGACCCAGAAGGAGTGGATGACGTCTTTCGCCGTGATGTCGAGCTTCGTGTGCCGGCCTTTTGGCAACGTCAAGGAGCCGTAGGTCTTGCCGTCCGGATAGGTGAACTCCCACGCGAACTGCTGGGCGACCACCTTGATCTCGAGCGGGTTCGAGCCGGCGTTGCCGTTCTGGGCGAGCACGATCGCGCTGACGATCGAGATCGCGGTCACGAGCACGGCAGGGACAGCCGTCCAGGCGATCTCGATGCCGGTGTGACCGTGGATGGGCGGCCCGTCGGAATCGTCGTCCGGACCGGCGCGGAATTTCCAGATCGTGTAGACGAGGACGGCGGCGACAACGGCGAAGACGCCGATGCAGATGGCCGTCACGAACCAGAAGACGAAGTGAATCCGTCCCGCTTCCTCACCGGCATCGAGCGGCAGCCATGGCACTGCGAGCGCCACGACGGTGCAGATCGCACCGGCGACCAGTGCGATCGCGGTGAGCTGAATGAGAGAGCCCCTGCGCACCCGGGGCAAGCCTAGTGCAACGCAGTGGTTCGTGAGCCGTAACCGATTCGGACGATCGGACGTTGAACCCGTGACCCGCGAGCACCACACGTCTGTCGGGAGACACGAGTCAGGAGGTTTTACAAAATGGGTATTGGAGTCAGCCTTATTCTGATCGCCGTCGGTGCGATCCTCACCTGGGCGGTCAACGCGACCGTCAGTGGCCTGGACATCAACACGGTCGGCATCATTCTCATGGTCGTCGGAGTGGTCGGCCTCGTCCTCTCGCTGATGTTCTGGTCGAGCTGGGGCGGCGTCGGTGGCACGACTCGTCGCCGCACGACCGTCGTCGACGACGGCCCGCCGGCCGGCTACTAAGCCTGCCTGAGTCGTTCGTCGAAGGTCAGCGGAGAACGCGCAGGACGCACACGGAAGGGCGGCCGATCGGCCGCCCTTCTGCGTTGCCCTGAAGATCGTTGGCCCTAAAACATGTGGGCGGTGAAGTCACCGGCGGCAGGCAGCTCGACCGTGAAGGTCGAGCCTGCGCCGAGACCGGCCGACTCGACCCAGACGCGGCCCTCCATGCGCCGGACGAGCTCACGGCAGATGTAGAGCCCCAGGCCGGTGCCGCCAACTCCGCGGTTCATGTTCGGATCGAGGCGGTAGAACTTGTCGAAGATCCGGCGCTGCTCGGACAGCGGCACACCGAGTCCCTCGTCCGTGACGCAGAAGCGAACGTGTGCGCCTGCGGCCGCGACGACGACCGTGACCGCGCCGCCGTCGGGCGAGTACTTCACGGCGTTGTCGACGAGGTTGATCAATACGCGACCGACCTTGTCCGGGTCACCTGCAACCGCCGGCAGCCCAGGATCGGCGAGCAGGACGAGCTGATGCGCGCTGTCCAAGTGCGCGCGCTGCGCCTCGACGACGTCGCGCGCGAGCGCCAACGGGTCGCAGTTCTCGATCGAGACGTGCAGGGAGTCTGTATCGAGCCTCGACGCCCAGAGGATGTCGTTGACCGTCCGCGCGAGCCGGTCGGCCTCGGCCGAGACGACCTCGAGCAGGTTCGCACGCTGCTCGTCCGCGAGCGTGACATCACTCCGGCGAAGCGTCATGGCGGCGCCGTAGATCGCCGCAAGCGGTGTGCGCAACTCGTGCGAGACGGTCGACACGAACTCGGTGCGCATGACCTCGAGCGCCCGGTCTTCGGTCAGGTCCCGGAAGGCGTAGACGATCCCGTCGGGTACGGCCACGCCATGGATCGAGAGCCAGAGCTCGCGCTCGCCGAGATCCAGGGGCAGTGACTCGGGGCGGGGTGCGCCACCGCCGTCCGACGCGAGCGGGATGCTCGCCACCACCGTCGACCAACCAGGGATCGCCTCGACCGCGGGACGGTCGATCACGGCCTCCTCGGCGATTCCGGTCGCCGTGGCGGCGGCACGGTTCCAGGTGCGCACGAGACCGTGCCGGTCGACCAGGAACACGCCGTCGCCGACCGATGCGAGCACGCGCGCGGCCTGCGCGCGCTCCTCGGCTGCACGGTAGAGCTGTGCGTTGTCGACCGCGACGGCGACGCGGGCTGCGAGCTCGCGGACCGTCTCGACATCGCGCTCGTCGAAGCGCTTCGTCGTCCGGATGAGCGCCAGCACGCCGAGCGTATGGCCACGGGCGATCAGCGGCATGTAGACGAGCGAGCGCGGCCGCAGCAGGTCGACGGTCGGATTGATCCCCGGTCGTCCGCGCGTCACGTCCTGCAACGGGGTCGGGTCGGCGTCGAGGTCGAGCAGGATCTCGGGCTCGCCCGTCCTGATCACCTTGGCCGAGCCGCCCGTGTCGCCCGGCGCCGGCGGGTTCGCGAGCAGCCCCTGCCGGATCACACCGGAGATGCCCGGGTCGGCGACGTCGATCGCGACGCGTTTGATGGCCTGGCCGTCGAGCAGATCGACGATCGCAGCATCGGCAAAGCGGGTGACGGCAAGCTCGGCCGCGCGCTGCAGGGTCATCTCGAGATCGAGCGACGAGGCAAGCACCATGCTGGCGTCACTGAGGAACCGGAGCCGCTCCTGCGCAGCACGCTCGGCCTCATAGAGCGAAGCCCGGCTGATCGCGAGCGCGATCCGGTCCGCAATCAGCTCGAGCAGCCGCACCGCCGACTCGTCGAACTGCGCGTACGCCTCCGAGCCGACGTGTAGGACACCGATCACGCGATCGTCGACGACGAGCGGAATCGCGGCAAGCGAGTTGACGCCTCGGTCGCGCAGCACGGGGCTCACGAGCTCGACCTGCGCGAGGTCGGGCACGAGAAGTGGCGTGCGATTTGCGGCCACGCGACCGGCGAGACCCGCGCCGATGGGGATCGCGACGGCACGGGGAAGCTGCGCACCGAGCCCGATCTCGGCCGAGACGGTGAGCAGGCCGTCGCTCCCGACGAGCAGGATGGCCGACGTGTCGGCGTCGAGGACCTCGACGATCCGCGCGAGCACGGCGTGCAATAGGTCGTCGAGTGTCAGGTGCTCCACGGCCGCTTCCGAGACCCGCTCGAGCTTCCGCAGGGTGGCCGCCGCCCCTTCGGCCTCCGAACGAGCGAGCCGCTCACGCGTGAGCAACGCGGCCCGCTCGTCCTCGGCTCGCTTCCTGCTCAGGAATTGCCCGAGTTGCCCGCCGAGGGCGCTCAGAAGCTGCAGGAGCTCATCGTCGCGCTCGCGGTGTGCGCTCGAGAACGCCTCCAGCACGCCGACGACCTGACCTCCGACGAGGATCGGGAAGGCGACGCCCGACACGAGCCCCTCGGCCGCCGCGATCGAGGCTCGCGCGAACCAATCGGGCGTGAGCCGTTCGAGCCACTCGGCAGATCCCGAGCCGGCGACCCTCCCCGGTAGCGTCGCCGGCGTCATCGGCACCCGCTCGGTCATGGCCGTGAAGCCGGCGAGCTGCTCGCCCGGCCGCGACCAGACGACCCGGTGCCGCTCCTGGTCGACCGGCCAGTAGGCGGCAACGTCCCACCCCAGCGCCAAGCACAGCGTCTCGAGAACGCGCGGCACCGCACCCTCGGACGTCTCGGCGTCCGCGAGGATCCGGGTGACCGCGTACTGCAGCTCCGCCCGCTGTTCGGCGCGACGGCGCTCGGTCACCTCCTCGACGATCGCGCCCACACCGAGTGGCTCGCCGTCGGACGCGAGCACCGGGTAGTAGCTCGCGCGCCAGTGCCGGATCGCATCGACCGCGTCGGGTGTCCCACCCGTCATCTCGAGCGCGACGACCGGCTTCCGTGTCTCGAGCACGCGGCGTGCGATCGGCTCGATCACGTGGGCGAGCTGCGGAATCACCTCCGCGAGCGTGCGACCGACGTGCTCGTCGGCCGGACGGTTGTTGATCCGCGCGAGGGCCTCGTTCACGCGGACGTAGCGAAGGTTGCAGTCCCAGAACCCAAGACCGATCGGGGCGCTGCCGTGGAGCGAGTCGAGGAGCGCCGAGGTGCGGCGTGCCTCCAGATAGAGCAGCGCATTCTCGATCGCCGCGACGGCTCGGCCGGCGATCTCGCCGGCGATCCGCAGGTCGTTGTCGTCATAGCTCCGCTCCTGCGCCTCGAAAAGAATCGCTCCGAGGATGCGCTCACCGGAGCCAAGCGGCACGCACATCGACGACGTCCCGAGCAACGGCTCGCCTTGCTCGACGACCCGGCCCACGAGGGACGACGAAGGCGTCACGCTTCCGGCCACCGCCGCGCGGCGCAGGCGACCGCCCTCGAGCACGTCGACGGCGCACCCGTCGGCGAGCTCGGGCACGGCGAAACCGACGATCGCGGAGAGAATCCCTTCGTAGTCCAGCGTCGCATTCAGCACCTCGGCGGCGCCGGCGGAGACGCGCTCACGCTCGGCAAGCACGTGCTCCTCGGTCACCTCGCGGAAGATGCTGATCACGTAGAGCAACTCGCCGCCCTCGCCGCGCACCGGGACCGCGCGGACGAGCGACAGCCGGTCGGGCCCACCCGCGGTCGCCCGGAAGCGGACGAGCATCGGCTCGGGATTCTCACCGGCGAGCGCCCTCTGCGCGGGCAGTTCGGAGGGCTCGAGCGGCCGTCCGTCCGGACGTAGGATCTCGAAGCGGCGGATGGCTCGCTCGAGCCCTGCCTCGACCAGCGCCTCTGCCGTCGGGTAGCCGGTCAGGCGCGCGGCCTCGTCGTTCGCATACAGGCGCTCGCCCCCGGCGGCGGTCACGACGATGCCGTCGCGCAGGTGGCGAAGGATCGTCTCGAGCAACTCGCGCGAGCCCGCGAGGGTGGAGGACGTGCTCTCGGCCGTCTGGCTCATCAACCCCTCGTCTCTGCCGCGCTGGAACTGCCGCGCTCAGCGTACTCCGGCGGCGCCGGCAAGGCTACTGCGCCGACTGGTGGGTGTCTGCCTGGCTCTGCGGGAGAAACAGGCGGCTGCGTGGGGCGCTGCGCGCTTGACATTTGACAGACAGCGGTAGTGATGTCATAGTGATGTCATCATGAATCTGACAATCGTGCTCGATGGGCTCCTGGACGACCTACAAGGCCTCGCGGATCTCGGCGACGAGCGGTCGGCCCAGATCGCCCGGCGCCTCGGGGAGGCCCTCGCGTCGAACCTCCGGCTGAAATTGCTCGACCTCCTCTCGCAGGCTGCGGTCGAGCTCTCGTCAAAACTTCCGTCCGGCCACGTCGAGGTGCGCCTCGCGGGCCTGGAGCCCGAGCTCGTGTTCGTCGACGCTCCCGGCGGCGACTCCGCCGGCGCCGGCGAGGAGCTCTCGGCGCGGATCAGCCTGCGCCTGCCCGAATCCCTGAAGCAAGCGGTCGAGAAGGCCGCCGCCCGCGAGGGCGTCTCCACCAACGCGTGGCTCGTGCGCTCGATCGCACGCGCAGCCGAGTCGCGCCCGACCCACGTCGGCGGCAAGCGCCTGTCCGGCTACGCCCAGAGCTAGAGAAGCTAGCGAGGAGGACCCAAAGATGCAGAAGACGTTCGAAGTGACAGGTCCAGTCGAGCTCGAGCTCCGGCTCGCGAGCGGCGAGATCGAGATCGATCCGAGCCTGACCGGCCGCGTCGAGATCGAGCTGACCGCGCACGACGAGGAGTCACAGCGGCTGGTCGATGAAGCGCGCGTCGAGCTCCAGGACCATGCAGAGCAGCAGCGGGTGATCGTCGATGTCCCACGCCGGCGCGGCACCGGATTCAGCTTCGGCGTCGTCTTCGGCCGCAGCGGCGTCACGTGCCGCGTGCGCTGCCCGGAAGGCTCGCTCGTGAACGTGAAGAGCAAGTCGGCGGACGTGCTCGCCCGCGGCACGATCGGCGGACTGAACGTCCAGACCGCCTCGGGCGACATCGAGGTCGACCGCGTGCTCGGCAGCGTCAACGTGAAGAGCGCGAGCGGCGACCTCGAGGCGCGCGAGGTGAAGGGCGGCGTCAGCGTGCAGACCGCGTCGGGCGACGTTCAGATCGAGGTCGTGCACGGGCCGGTGAACATCGCCACCGCCTCGGGCGACGTGAGCGATCGCCGAGGCCTACGACGACGTGAGCGCGAACACGGTCAGCGGCGACCAGGATCACGGAGCGGTCATGACCGGCCATGTCGCTGCGCACTCCGTGTCGGGCGACGTCCGGGTCGGCGTCCGCCGGGGCTCCCGCGTGTTCCTCGACTGCAACACGGTCAGCGGCGACACGAGCTCCGACCTGGAACTGACCGATGACGCCGCCACCGGCGAGGGCCCGCTCGTCGAGATCCGCGCGAAGACCGTCAGCGGCGACATCAAGATCACCCGCGCACCCGCAGCACCTGCTGCCGCCACGACCGAAGCCCCGTCCCAGACCGACCAGGAGGTGCACGCATGAACCGCCTTTCGTGGGATACGACGGCCCCGCGCCGCCCGAGCCGCGAGCGGACGAACCCGCAGCCCCGCGACGAGGATGGCCTCGTCGCCGAGGAAGCGGATCTGATCCGGATCGCCTGGGACAAGCCCCAGCGGATCTCGCCCTTCTAGAGCAACGCTGCCGCAGAACGCAGCTGCGCGAAGGCCCGCTCCGGCGGGCCTTCTCGCGTGCGCGGGGCGCGGCCGGTGGGGTCGTCGAGACGTTAAGTAGAACCTGCAGGCGACAGTGACCCGCTAGCCGAAAAGCAGGAGAGCGCCCCGAATCAAGGCAAGATGCGCGGCAAGAGAATGGCTAGCGCGGTACAGCTGAAGGTTTTGCGATCTCCGCAAGGGCATCGCGACCGATCCCTCGCTGTGGACCGTCACCTTCCATCTGACCCATCCCGACTCGGACTTCCTCGACAAGTTGGCACTGCCCACCGCCGACGCTGTTCCGGCGAACACTCCGTTCCAGGCACGCCTGCCTTTGCCCGCCACCGGCCCGTACATGATCGCCTCCTACGACGCCAAGCGCGGAGCCACGCTCGTCCGCAACCCCAGCTTCCACGAGTGGTCCGCTTCCGCTCAGCCGCTGGGCTACCCGGCCAAGATCGTCTACACGTTCAACAAGCCGGAACAGGCGAGCGTCAGCGCGGTCGAGCACGGCCTCGGCGACTACACCACGCTCGAGGATCCCGACGCAACGGCCGCACTCCGACGCAGCGGCTACGGCAGCCAGGTACACAGCAACCCGGAGCTCGCCATCTACTACTTCTTCCTCAACACGACGATGCCGCCCTTCAACCGCGTCGACGTTCGTCGCGCCGTCAACTATGCCGTCGACCGTGATCGGCTCGCTCGACTCTACGCGGCCGGGTCAGGCCTGACAGCTCAGTCGACCTGCCAGATCCTCGCACCCGATACCGTCGGCTACGTTCGCTCGTGTCTCTACCCGTCCGACCTTGCCAAAGCGAAGAGACTCGTCGCCGAGTCCGGCACGACCGGACGCACAGTGACCGTTTCGACCGGGCCGCCCGGACTCAAGGCAAGCGGCTATCTCGTCTCGGTGCTCGACAGCCTCGGCTACAACGCCCGTCTCAAGGCATACAAGACCGTCGACGCATTTCACGCCGTCCGTGGTCGGGGACAGGTCGAGATCGGCCCGGCGAGCTCGGGCGCCGACTTCCCCGCACCCTCCGTCTTCTTCGCACAGCTACTGATGTGCGTGACGGCTCGCAGCCCAGCCCTGAACCGTGCAGCGTTCTGCGACCAGAGGATCGACCGGGAAATCGATCACGCGAGCACGCTCGCGACCGGGTCCCAGGCGGCGGCGGTCGCATGGAGCAGAATCGACCACGACGTCATGCAGGAAGCCCCGTGGGTTCCGATCGCAAACGGTGCGGAGGTCGACCTGATCTCCCGGCGCGTCGGCAACTACCAGTTCAACCCGTTCTGGGGCCGTGCTTCCCGACCAGCTCTGGGTCCGCTGAGCACGCGGCCGCGCTCCCCGTCATGAGTCCCCGACCGGCCGTGCTAGGACGGCGCGTCGAGTTGCCCTCTGAGTTGCCGTCACCGTCGTTCGTCGAGCGCGGGAGAATTGCCGCACTCGTGATCCGAGAACTGACGCCGTCTCGTCTATGGGCCGTGAAGGGATCGAACCTTCGACCTTGGGATTAAGAGTCCCCTGCTCTACCAGCTGAGCTAACGGCCCGTGAAGCGCCGCGTATCGTAGCGGCGAAATGCGCGTCCTCTCGGTCGTGGGCAACCGCCCCCAGTTCATCAAGTCGGCGCCCATGTCCCTGGCGCTGCGAGAGCGTGGGATCGACGAGGTCGTGCTTCACTCTGGGCAGCACTGGGACCCGGAGATGTCGCAAGTGTTCTTCGACGAGCTCGGGCTGCCCGAGCCCGCCTTCCGCCTCGACCTCCGCACCGCGGACGCCGCAGCGATGACCGTGCCGATCCGTGAGGTCGTCGAGCGGGAGCAGCCGGACTGGGTGCTCGTCTACGGCGACACGAACACGACTGTGGCCGGCGCCCACGCCGCCGGAAGTGTTCCCGTCGCCCACGTCGAGGCCGGGCTCCGCAGCTTCGACCTCGAGATGCCGGAGGAGCGAAACCGCATCGAAGTCGACGGGCTCTCGGCGCTCCTACTTGCACCCGACGATCGCTCCGAGCGCCAGCTGACGTCCGAAGGCGTCGCCGGGCGGATCGAGGTGGTCGGAGATGTGATGGCAGACGCGACGCGGCTCTTCGTCCCGGTCGCCGCCCGCCGAGCAAGCCCGCCCGCAGGGACGTACCACGTGTTGACGGTCCACCGGGCCGCGAACACGGAACCCGACCGACTCCGCCGGATCGTCGCCGCGGTGAACGCGACCGGTGCACGGTTCATCTTCCCGGTGCACCCGCGGACGCGTCGCGTCATCGACGCCGAGCGAATCGCGCTCGGCCCGGCGATCGAGCCCGTCGAGCCGCTCGGCTACCTCGAGATGCTGGCGCTCGTGACGGGCGCGCATGCAATGGTCACCGACTCCGGCGGCTTGCAGAAGGAGGCGTACTGGCTCAGCGTCCCGTGCATCACCGTCCGCCCGAGCACCGAATGGGTCGACACGGTGGCCGCGGGCGCAAACACGCTGGTCGAGCCGGAGGGACTCGCCGACGCCCTCGAACGCGCGCACTTCCCGGCCGACGCGCCGCCGCTCTACGGCGACGGCCATGCTGCCGGACGCATCGCCGCCGCGCTGTACGCTTGACCGCCGTGCCCGAGTCGACCGTCTACGACGTTGCAGTCATCGGCGCCGGTTACGTCGGCGTTCCGCTCGCGGCAACGTTCGGCGAAGCCGGCCAACGCGTCCTCCTCGTCGACGTCCAGCCGCACGTCGTTGCAGCCCTGAACCGCGGCGAGAGCCATATCGAGGACGTCAGCAACGAGCGCCTCACAGCGCTCACGGAGAGGGGTCTCGTCGTCGCCACCGCGGACTACGAGGTCGTGAAGCAGGCACACGCCGTGCTGATTGCACTCCCGACCCCGCTCTCTCAGCAGCGCGAGCCCGACCTCTCGTACATCGAAGGCGCCGCGCGGAGCCTCGCTCCTGTCCTTCAGCGCGGCCAGGTGGTCGTGCTCGAGTCGACGACGTGGCCGGGCACCACCCGCGAGATTCTTCAGCCGATCCTCGAAGAAGGATCGGGCCTGAAGGCCGGCGCCGACTTCCACCTCGCCATGTCGCCCGAGCGCGTCGACCCCGGCCGAGAGGATTGGACGACGAAGACGACGCCGAAGGTCGTCGGCGGCATCTCTCAGGCGTGCACGACCGCGGCCGCCGACGTCTACCGCAGCGCCATCGACACGGTGCACGAAGTGTCGACGCCTGACGCAGCGGAGCTGACGAAGCTGCTCGAGAACATCTACCGCGCCGTGAACATCGCGCTCGTGAACGAGCTCGCGCAACTCTGCGACCGCATGGAGATCGACGTCTGGGAGGTAATCGACGCCGCGGCCACGAAGCCGTTCGGGTTCGCGTCGTTCAAGCCCGGCCCTGGGCTCGGCGGCCACTGCATCCCGATCGACCCCTTCTACCTCACGTGGAAGGCGCGCGAATTCGACTTCTCGACGCGATTCATCGAGCTCGCGGGCGAGGTGAACAACAACATGCCGTACTTCTGCCGCTCGCTCATCTCACAGGCCCTGAACCACGGCGCGCAGAAATCGGTGAAGGGCGCCAAGATCCTGATCATCGGCGTCGCCTACAAGCCCGACATCGGCGACATGCGCGAGACACCGGCCGAGAAGCTGATCCAGCTGTTGCAGACGGCGGGCGCCGACGTCGCCTATCACGACCCGTTCGTGCCGGAGTTCGACGGCATGCGCTCGGCGCCACTCGCCCCCGAGGACTACGACTGCGTCGCGATCGTGACCAACCACTCCGGCATCGACTACGCCGACGTCGTCGCGCGCGGCCACGTGATCGTCGACTTCCGCAACGCTACCAAGGGCCACGAGATCGACGGCAAAGTCTGGAAGCTTTGACGAAGGTCGGCGTCGTCGGCCTCAACTACTGGGGGCCGAATCTCGTCCGCAACTTCGACGACCTCGCCGATCTCGCCTGGGTCTGCGACGTCGACCCCGAGCATCTGCGCCCGATCGCCGCGCGTTACCCGAACGCCAAGGCAACCGAGAGCTACGACGACCTCCTCTCGGACGAGTCGCTCGACGCGATCGTGATCGCGACGCCGGTGCCAACGCACTACGAGCTCGCGAAGCAGGGCCTCGAGGCCGGAAAGCACGTGTTCGTCGAGAAGCCGCCGGCCATGCACGCTGCAGAGATGGACGAGCTCGTCCGCATCGCCGAAGACCGCGGCCTCGTGCTGATGCCCGGTCACCTCCTGCTCTATCACCCTGGCGTGCTGAAGCTGAAGGAGCTGGTCGACGCGGGCGACCTCGGCGACGTTCTCTGCGTCTACGGCAACCGCGTCAACCTCGGGATCGTGCGCACGAACGAGAATGCGCTCTGGTCGCTCGGCGTGCACGACCTTTCCGTGATCCTCTACCTCGTCGACGAGGACCCAGAGCTGGCGACTGCTCAAGGCAGCGCGTCGATCACCAAGGATGTGGAGGATGTCGTCTTCTGCTTCATGCGCTTCCCGAGCGGCAAGATCGCGCACATGCATCTGTCGTGGCTCGACCCGCACAAGATGCGGAAGATGACCGTCGTCGGCCGCGAGAAGATGGTGGTGTTCGACGACATGGAGCCGGAGCGGAAGGTGACGGTCTACGAGAAGCGTGCAGGAAGCGGCGGCGAGCTTCACACCGGCGACATCCACATTCCGAAGATCTCGACGGCCGAGCCGCTCCGCCTCGAGTGCGCGTACTTCCTCGAGCTGATCGACGGGCAGCACGACGCGAGCAAGGTCGCGCGCGACGGAGCCCGTGTCGTGCGCGCGCTCGAGATGCTGACGGAGTCGCTTGGTGGCCGCTGAGATCCACCCGACGGCGGTTGTCCACGAGGGCACGATCCTCGGCGACGGCGTGCGGGTGCTCGAGTACGCGGTCGTGGGCAAGCAGCCGACCCTCGGCGCGAGCTCGACGGCGAAGCGCGAGCCGCTCCCGGCCGCCCGGATCGGCGCAGGGACCGTCGTCTCGACGGGAGCGATCGTCTTCGCGGGAGCGACGGTCGGAGCGAACTGCATCGTCGGCGACCAGTCGTGCATCCGCGAGCGCGTCGAGTTTGCAGACGATTGCATCCTCGGCCGTGGGTCGCTGATCGAGAACGACACGACGGTCGGCACCGGAACCCGCATTCAGGCCGGCGCCTACATCACCGCCTACTCGACCCTCGAGGACGACGTCTTCATCGCCCCATGCGTCGTCACGACGAACGACAACTTCATGGGGCGCACGGAGCAGCGGCGGGCGTTGATGAAAGGCCCGACGATCCGGCGCGGCGCGCGGATCGGCGGCGGCGCGATCCTCTGCCCCGCGGTCGAGATCGGCGAGGAGGCGTTCGTCGGTGCGGGCGCCGTCGTGACGAAGGACGTTCCCGCACGCAAGCTCGTCGTCGGCTCGCCGGCGCGCGTCCTGCGCGACGTCGACCCGGCCGAGCTGCGCGAAAACGGCGGCTGAGCAGGCCTTTACGACTGCCGGCCGCGGCTCAGCGCAAGCCGATACGAGACCGGCTGGGTGTTCTTCCGTACGAGCTTCAACTCGAGGTAGTAGATGCCGGTCTGCGCCGCCCGGTAGGCGAGCCGCGTCTGGCCCGCGACCTGATGGGATTGGGAAAGTCGCGCATCCTGCGCGTCGAGGCCCTCGACTCGGGCCGTGCCGGGCGCCCACAGCGCCATGCGGACCGACCCGCGCAGGTCAGGGGTGACGCGGGCGAAGAGACGGTGGCCCTTCGTGAGGTGCACCCGGTAGACGTCGATGTTGTCGTCCCAGTAGTCGAGCGTGGCGTCGATCGTCCTCGGGAGGGGCGGTAGGGCGTGCGCCCACGGGCCGGCATCGTCGTTCGGCTCGTACCGGTCGGGCGCGGGCAGCGGAGCGTTCATCAACTCGGAGAGCGCGGCGTTGATGTCGAGCGTTCCCCAGCCGGTGAAGCGGTCACGTCCGTCGAGGCAGATCGCGCAGCCCGTTGCCGGCCTCGCGTCGTCGGCGCTGCGCTCGAGGAGCCAGGCGACCTGTTCGGGGCGAAGCGTCGGGTCCTCCCCGAGCAGAAGCGCAGCGGCGGCCGAGACCTGCGGCGCCGCGAACGACGTCCCGATCGCGTCGCGGAACTCGAACGGACCGCAATCCGAGTACGGATGATCGGCACAGCCCGGGGTCGCCGATTCGACGAGTTGCTGCGGGATCGTCGAGAACATCCCGTCACCCGGCGCGGCGATGTCGTTGTAGACCGTGTCGCGATTCGAGTAGTCGGGCACCGAGCCGTTCTGGCGGATCGCGCTGACGCCGATGACGTGCGGCAGAGCCGACGGGTAGTGCGCGAAGTTCCAAGGGGTCGCCGGTGACTGCGGCCCGTTCCCGACCGCTGCAACCACGACGGCGCCCTTGGAATACGCGTATTCAACGGCGGCCTGCTCGAGCGGCGAGTAGGTGTCGAGGCTCGAGTCGAGCGGATCGCGCACCCCGCCGAGACTGAGGTTGATCACGCGCGCCCCGTTGTCGACAGCCCAGTGGATGGCCGCGACCTCGCCCGCGAGCGACACGTTCCCGTCTGCGCCGACGACCTTCGCAATCATCAGCTGAGCGTTGAAGGCAAGGCCCGCCATCCCAATGCCGTTGAACGGATTGGCAGCGATCTCACCAGCGACGAACGTGCCGTGACCCTCGTCGTCCCGAAAGGGCGAGCCACCGACGAACGACCGCGCCGCGACAACGCGGCCCGCGAATTCCGGATGCGTGCCGTCGATGCCGGAGTCGATCACCGCGACCTTGACCGGATAGAGCTTCGGCTGGGTCGGCCAGAACGTCCATGCCTGATCCTGGGTGAGGTACCACTGCTTCGCCGCCAGAGGCTCGAGGTTGTCGAAGGCAAGCGCAGCGGCGGGAACGGCGAGCGCCACGACGAGCGCCGCCGCCGCGAGCATGAGGGACCTGCTCACTGGACGATGATCGTGGCCGACACGCCCGGGACGAGCCCGTGGCCGGGTGCGCACCGGATGCGATACGTGCCGGGCTGCAACGCCCCGCCGAAGCTCCAGGCGCCCGTGCTGCCGGTCACCGTCGAGGAGACCACCGTCCAGGCAGGGGCGTCCTGCCGCTGCAACTGCACCGCAGCCCCGGCGAGAGCGGGTTTGACGGTTCCCTGCACGCCCGAGGCGGTCGATTGCGCGGTCACGCGCGGTGCGACCGAGACCCGCGCGAGACCGATGCGAGCCGCGCCCCAGGCGAGTCGGTACTGCGTGGTCGTCTGCGGCTTCACGATCGTCGAGAACGCCCCGTCGGCGCCGAGAATCAGCTCGCCCGCGGGCGCCCAGTCGACCCCTGTCGGCCGCGCCTCGAGCGAAACGGTGGCCGCGCCGCGTGCAAAACCGCCGAGCGTCACGGCGCCGCCGAAGATCATCGTCTTCGCCGTCGGCAGCAATTGCAGGAGCGCGGGCGTGAACCAGGTCGAGCGGAGCTCCAGCTGGCCGCGCAATTGCGAGCCGGTGAGCGTCACCTGCGAGTCGTCGTCCGAGACGACCGTCACGGTCTTGACGCGCCCGTCCGTGCCGTTCTCCGCCCGCAGGTCCGCCATCGGCGCCGCCAGCTTCAACTGCTTCGCGACCTGCGCGGCGTCGAAGAGCACGGGCCCCCACGTGTGCACGGGCGAAAGGGTGTCGTACGGATCGGCGACAGGAACGAGGTATGGAACGGCGACGCCGGTCGACTCGGCAGCCGACGCGGTGCGGCCGCCGGACGTCGAGAAGAAGAGCGTGTCCGCGACCTTGCCGTTGTACAGGACGACCTGTCCCTTGGTCGCATCGATCGCGTCATTCGTCGACGAGGCCTCGGCGTCGACCCCACCGTAGACCTGGCTGCGCGTGTCGGAGTACAGGTCGAAGCCACGGCCCTTCGTGAGGTTCGCGAGCGCGTAGGAGCGCGCCGCGACCGCCTGCGCTTTCAGCGCCTCGGGCGACCAGCCGGACGGCATCTCCGAGGGGACGACGCCTTTCAGATACGCCTCGATCGCAACGGTGTCGATCACCTGAAGCTGCTTCCCGTCGCTCGAGACGACGACCTTCCCGCGATACGGCTTGCCGTCGACAACGAGCGGCTGCGCGCCGGCGAACGTGAACGGCGGTTGCAGGTCCGGGTGTCCCGCGACCGCGAGCTTGGGCTTGAGGGTGAGGATGCTGGGTGTGAGTTGAACCTTTGTACCGGCGGAATCGGTCACGTTCCAGGCGACGACCGAGTTCAACGTCGTTTTCTTCTCGGCGGCGAGCAACACCCGTACGGTCGCCACCTTCGCAGGGCCGAGCGTCGTGCCCGAGTAGTAGTGGGCGAGGATCGCGTCGTACCGCCACCCGTGCCTCGCGTAGCCGTACGCGCCCCACTGGCTGAGGCCGAGACCGTGCCCCCAGCCGTGGCCGCTCACTGCGAGTACCGTCGGAGCCGTGCTCGTGAGCCCGGTCGTCGTCGACGAGGCCGGCGTGGTCGTGGTCGCCGCGGTCGTGGTGCCGTCGGCGGCTCCGGCCGAAGCCTGCCGGGTTGCGAGGATCGCCGAGGCGAGGCCGCCGAGGAGGAGCGCACCGATCACGCCCAGCCGCAGGAAGAAACGCATCGGCCCCATCCGAATCACGGTAGCCGAGGTTTCCGCAGCTTCAGGCCACCTTTACCGAACGTTTCCATAGCGTCGAGACCGGCAACCTTCTTCGTGGTCGACTCAGCCATGCCTGCCATCACCGACACGCTTCCCCCCCGTTACCGCGACGCCCGTCCGATCGGGCGCGGCGGCATGGGCGAGATCTTCTGCGCCACCGATCGTGAGCTCGGGCGTGAAGTGGCTCTGAAGGTGCTTGCCGCCCGCTACGCGGCCGACCAGCCGCTCCGGGCGCGCTTCGAGCGTGAAGCACTCGCCGCTGCACGCCTCTCCGGTACGCCCAACATCGTCACCATCTTCGACGTCACCGAGCACAACGGGCGTCCGATCATCGTCATGGAGTACCTCTCCGGGGGCTCGCTCGAGGCGCAGATCGCCGGCACACCGTGCTCGGCGCCACAGGCTCTCCGCTGGCTCGAGGAGGCGGCGGGTGCACTGGACGCCGCGCACGCGGCGGGCATCGTGCACCGCGATGTGAAGCCCGCGAACCTCCTGCTCGACGGCCGTGGCGAGTTGCAGGTCGCGGACTTCGGCGTCGCAAGCGCGGCGGGGCTCGATTCCTTCACGCAGACCGGGACGATTCTCGGGACCGCGGGGTACCTGTCGCCCGAGCAGGCCCAGGGCCGGCGCGCGACGGCGGCCACGGACCTCTACTCGCTTGCGGTGGTCGCATGGGAGCTCCTCACCGGCAGGCGGCCGTTCGCCGCGGCTTCGCCGACCACCGAGGCGCTCGCGCACGTCAACGCGCCCGTCCCGTCACCGTCGGCTGCCAATCCCGCGCTGCCGCGCCAACTCGATCCGATCTTCGAGCGCGCGCTCGCGAAGAGCCCCGACGACCGTTACCCGACTGCCGCGGAGTTCGTCGGCGATCTTCGCCGCGCCCTCGACGACGCTGCCGGCGACACGTGGATCGAGCCGCGCCGGCCGACCGCTGTGACGCAGACCGCCGCGACGCAGGTCGCTCTCGACCACGCCGGCCACTCCCCCCGCTGGTGGATTCCGGCACTCGCCGTGCTTCTCCTCGCTGCCGGCGCCGCAGCAGCGGTGCTGGCGTTGCGCGACTCGGGCAGCTCGGCGTCACAGGCTCCCGTGACGGTCGTGCGAACGGTGACGAGCCCCGGCCGTACCGTGCAGGAGACCATCACCACCGTCCCGGCAACCACATCGCCCCCGACGGCCGCGCCGAGCTCGTCCGACGGAGCGTCGCTCAACAACACGGGCTTCGCGAAGATGCGTGCCGGCGACTTCGCCGGAGCACTGCCGCTGCTCGACCAGGCCGTGCACGCGCTCGGCGGCAGCGGATCGCTCAACGAGGCCTATGCGAAGTACAACCTCGCGTACACGCGCCTCGCGCTCGGCCAGTGCACCGACGTCATCGCGCTGCTCGACCAGGCAGCCGCGATCGAGGGCGATCTCAAGCCCATCAACGACCTCCGTAAGCAGGCTGGGCACACGTGCTCGCCACCTCGCGGGCACGGGAGGCACGGTCAGTCGGACGGAGACGGTTAGGGGACTTCGTTCGGCGGCGCGTAACGGCGGTGCAGCATGAGGACGTTGCCGTCCGGATCGGTGAAGTGCGCCATGTGGCAGACCCCGGTGTCGAGCGTCTCGCCGGCGAACGCGACGCCTTTCGCCTCGAGTTCCTTGCGCGCCGCCTCGACATCCGCGACGCGTAACGCGATCGACGCGATGTGTGGCCCGGTGAAGGTCGAGCCAATCGCCTCCATGTCGAGCAGATAGACGCTGACGTTCTCGCCCAGCTGATACTCGGGGAAGCCGCGCTCGTCGACCGGCACGAGGCCGAGCGTGTCGCCGTAGAAGCGCTTCGAGCACTCCATGTCGGTGACCGGCAGCGCGATGAAATCCGTCCGCTCGACGATCATGCGACCGAACCGCCGACTGTCGATTGCGTGAGGCGCGCGGCGTATTGCTCGTCGTAGTAGCGCTTGTAGTCGCCAGACTTGATCGGCTCCCACCAGTCACGATTGTCGCGGTACCACTCGACCGTCTCCTCGAGACCACCGGCATCGAACGAATGCCGCGGCGTCCAGCCGAGGTCGCGCAGCTTCGTCGAGTCGACCGAATAGCGACGGTCATGGCCGGGGCGGTCGGCAACGTGGCGCACGAGGTCGGGGCTTGCTCCCGTGAGCGTCAGGATCCGGCGCACGACCTCCATGTTCTGG
Source organism: uncultured Thermoleophilia bacterium (assembly GCA_963817765.1). Classification (GTDB taxonomy): domain Bacteria; phylum Actinomycetota; class Thermoleophilia; order Gaiellales; family Gaiellaceae; genus PALSA-600. The sequence goes on from CAWFPX010000006.1 coordinate 55,969, forward strand.
CGTTCCTGGCCGCCGATGTTGTAGACATTCCCGCGCTCGCCCTTGCGCAGCACGAGCTCGATCGCCGCGCAGTGATCGGCGACATGCAGCCACTCCCGGCTTTGCTTGCCGTCTCCGTAGACCGGGAGCTGCTCGCCCACGAACGCATTCGTGATGAAGAGCGGCAGGAACTTCTCGGGGTACTGCCGCGGCCCGTACGTGTTCGCACCGCGCGTGACAAGCGCGTCGACTCCGTACGTCCGTACGTACGCGAGCACCTGCAGGTCGCCGCCCGCCTTCGAGGCCGAGTACGGGCTCGACGCGCGAACCGGCGCATCCTCGGTGCAGGGATCGCCGTCGGGAGGAATGTCGCCGTAGACCTCGTCGGTCGACACCTGCAGGTGGCGAAGCTCGTGCCGGCGCGCGTAGTCGAGCAGCACCTGCGTGCCGAGCACATCGGTGAGGATGAACTCCGCGGGGCCCATGATCGAACGGTCGACATGCGTCTCGGCGGCGAAGTTCACGATCGCCTCGCAACCGTCGGCGGCCGCGGCAACCGCACCGGGATCGGTGATGTCGCCGTGGTGGAACTCGTGCTCCACCCCTTCCAGATTCGCGCGATTCCCCGCGTAGGTGAGCTTGTCGAGGACGACGATCTGATCGCCGGAGTCGGCGAGGCGCCGTGCGAACTGCGAGCCGATGAAGCCCGCGCCACCGGTCACGAGCACGCGCATGGGCGACAGGCTACCGTCCCGTCGTGTCGAGAAGGCGTTGGACCACGCTCGCAGCCGTCGTCGCATGCCTCTCGCTCTTCAGCTGGGAGTGGGCTGCCGCACCACGGGTGCACGCATCGCCCGACGTGGTCAAGCAGTTGCAGGGCGTACGCGGCAGCCTGTACCTCGGGCATGCCGTTCGAGGGGTTGCCGCTCCGCACCGTGCGACCGTTTCTCTACAGCGACTGCTTGCCGGGCAAGCCCCACGTGCTGCCGTGCACATGGGTGCGGGTCGATCGCGGCCGGGTGAGCGGAGTGAATCGCGCGCAGGTCGCCCGCGCCGTCAGGAAGCTCCGCCGAGTCGGCTGATACACGCGCGAAGGCCCTCGCGCCAGTGTGGGAGCTCCGGCGCACCGCGCTCGCTGCGCAGCACCGAGTAGGCCGGCCGAGGCGCGCGCGCGCCGAACTCCTGCGTGGTGATGCGCCGCACGCGGGTCGAGAGCCCCGCCTCCTCGAAGATCGCCTCCGCGAACTCGGCCCAAGTGCATTCGCCCGCTGCGGCTACGTGGTAGACGCCGTACGGCAGCTCGAGCACCTGCCTCGTCGCGGCGGCGAGATGGCCGACGTAGGTCGGCGAGCCATGCTGATCGCCGACAACGGCGACCTCATCGCGTTCCGCGCCGAGGCGCAGCATCGTACGCACGAAGTTCTTCGAGGTCGGGCCGAAGAGCCACGAGCTGCGGACGATCCACGCCTGGTCGCCGGCAGCAGCCTCGCCGTGCAGCTTCGTCCGGCCGTACGCGCCGAGCGGGCCAGGCGCATCGGATTCGACGTATGGCGTCCGCTTGGCGCCGTCGAACACGTAGTCGCTCGACCAGACGACGAGCGGCACGCCGAGTGCCGCAGCGTTCTGCACACCGCCGACGTTCACCGCTGCGGCGCTCTGCGGGTCGTCTTCGGCCCCGTCGACGTCCGTCCAGGCGGCCGTGTGCAGCACGAGCTCCGAGCGCTCGAGCCCGGCAGGCGCCGGGTGCGTCACGTCCCAGTCGGCGCGCGTCAGCCCGCGAGCGCCGGGAAACTCCTCGGCGAGCGCATGACCGAGCTGCCCGGACACGCCGGTGATTACCGCGTGGCTCGTAGATCCCGTTCCGACAGGATGGGCGACCGCGTGCTCCAAAGATCGACGACGCGCGGGTCGTTCCACGGCACTCCGTGCTCGTCCGGGCTCGACGGGTCGTACTCCTCGGTGACGAAGTAACAGAAGAGGCAGTCCGACAGCGCCTCGTAGCCGTGCGCGTGGTGGCCAGGAACGTAGATCGCGACGGGATTGTCGTCGCCGATGTCCTCGGTGAACGTCTCGCCCGTCTCGCGATCGAGCACGACCACGCGCACCATCCCGTGCAGGCAGACGAAGAGGTCGTCCTGCCCGCGCTCGTGATAGTGCAGCGCCCGGATCACTCCCTGCCGCGACCGCGCGAGGTTCGCCTGTCGCACGGGCTTCGGAAGGTCGCTCGCGCGCATCAGCTCGGCGAACCAGCCACGATCGTCCTCGTGCCGCGTCAGCGGGAAGCGCGACACGATCATTTGTTGGCGTCGGTCTCCTCGATCAGGCGGCCGACGTCGGCAAGGTCGGCCCAGTGCTTCCCGCCGTCGTGCCACCAACCTTCGACCTCGTGGACCGCGAGATCGCCGCGCTGCGCGTAGACACGGTTCACGTCGGTGATCTCGAGCTCCCCGCGGTTCGAAGGAGCGAGGCCGTCGATGATCTCGAAGACGTCCGGGGGATAGCAGTACAAGCCCACGACGGCGTCGTTCGACGGCGGCGCGTCGTACCGAGTATCGACCCGCCCCGCCTTCTCGACGATGTCGGCGACGCCGCCGGACTCGTCGTAGGCGATTACGCCGAAGTTCTCGGGGTCCGGCACGGTCTTCACGAACACCATCGCCCCGTCGCGCCACTCCTTGATCGCCTCCGAGTGGCTGCGCTCGAAGATGTTGTCCCCGAGGCACACCACGAGCTGCTCGCCGCCCGCGAAGTCGCGGGCCATGCCGACCACCTGCGCGATCCCGCCGGCCTCGGTCTGCACCTTGTACGACAGGTCGAGATCGAAGAGCAGCTCGTCGCCCGACCGGGTGCGCACCTGACCGTTGCCGAGCAGGTCGATGAACTGTCCCGCGTGCTGCTGACCGGTCACGATCAGCACCTCGCGCACGCCGGCGCGCTGAAGCAGCTGCAGCGGGTAATAGACCATCGGCCAGCGCCCGACCGGCAGCAGGTGCTTGTTGGTGACGCGTGTCAGCTCCTCGAGCCGGGTCGCGTTGCCGCCGGCGGCGATCAGGCCCTTCATGCTGGCGATGCTATCGCGGCTTCCGGGTCATGCCCGCGTGCGGCGACCAGGCCGAGCGCCCCGGCGAGCACCCCGACCGCCGCGACGCACATCCACATCGTCGCGTCCCCGTAGGCATTGCGCACCTGGAGCCCGAGGAACGGAGTCAGCGCCCAGCCCACCGACCACGTTCCACCGTACGCGCCCATGTAGGCACCACGAAGGTCCGACGGTGCAAGGCCGGCGACGACGGCTTGCGAGGTCGGCACCCAGAGCATCTCGCCGATCACGAACAGCACGATCACGACGGCGATCACGGGCACGGAGCCGTTCACGTTCAGGAGCAGGAACGGCACGCCCATCAGCGGCATTGCGACGCCGAGCTTCAGCCAGGCCGGCACCGACGACGTCCAACGGGTGAGCCGCAACTGGAAGAGCGTCACGGCGATCGGGTTCAGGATCAGCAGTGCGCCCCACGCGGCGGGCGCCAGGTGATGCGTCGTCGTCAACGAGATCGGCAGGAGCGTCTCGGTCGCGATGTACGTCATCGTCGCGAAGACCGACGCGAGCATGAAGAGCAGGAACGGCGAGTCGCGGATGATGACGCCGAACGATCCCCTCTCCGGCGGGCCTTCGGGGGCATAGGCGCCGCCGCGTGGGATGTAGCGGAGGGCGATTCCGAAGCCCACGAGTGAGAGAACGAACGTGCCGATCCAGAGGCGATTCCAGTCGCCGCCGATCAGCAGGAGCCCGCCGAGCGGCGGGCCGATCGTGACGCCGAGGTTCGACGCGACCCGGACCGATGCGTAGGCGACCTCCTGCCGTTCCGGGGCGACGAGATCCGCGACCATCGCCTGATCGGCCGCGCCGCCGAGCGAGCCGAACACCGGCAGCAACGCGAGCAGGGCGAGCCCGGCGTTGACGTGCTGGCCGACGGCGAGCAGGAGCAGCGGCACGATCGCCTGGAACCCCCAGCCGGCGAGGATCATCGGCCTGCGCCCGACCCGGTCCGACCAGTGGCCCGCCGCGTAGCCCATGACGCCCGCCAGCACCGCGCCGATCAGGTACGCGAACGCGAGATGCGACTGCGGTGCATGGAGATACTTGATCGCCCAGATCCCCATGAACGGGTAGGCCGAGGAGCCCGCGATCGAGCCGACGAGGCTGACCACGAGCACCGGACGGATCGCGCGGTCGACATCGCCGCCCCAGACCAGGCGAAAGAGTCGCCCGAAGAGCATCAGGTCGCGAATCCGAGCCGGGTCACGAGCCAGAACGACCCCTCGACGGCAGGCCCGATCAGGAGCGCGAAGAGGAGCGTGCCGACGCCGACGGTGCCGCCGAGCGCCACGCCCGCCACGAGCACCGTCCCCTCGAGGGCGGCGCGAGCACCGCCGATCCGTACGCCGGATCGCAGCGCGGCGACGAGCATCAGCGAGTCGCGTGGGCCTGCTCCGACCGCGGCGCCGATGTAGAACGCCGTCCCGAGACCGAAGAGCCCGAGCCCGAGCGCGAGCAGCGCGATCCGCGCAGCGAGGGGCCACGAGGCAAGGTGCTGCACGACCCCGAGCGGCTGGACGAGGACGACGAAGAGGCCGATCAGCGCGGCGTTCGCCACCGTGCCGAGACCCGGCCGGGAGCCGAGCCGCCACGCGAGAAAGAGAATCACGATCGCCACTACCTCGTTCGCAAGCCCGAAGGAGAGCGGCGTCTGCTTGGCAATGCCCTGATGCAGCACATCCCATGGCGGTAGCCCGAGCCGCGATTCAAGAAACGCAATGATGCCGCACGCGCACAGAAAGAGGCCGCCGACGAGCCAGGCCGAGCGCGCGACCCGCCCGCCGCGCAAGACGGGCGCTGCGTGCATGCGGCCACGGTACTGGTGGGTCAGCCATCGGGCGTTGTCACGGCGCCGGAAATTCGTCTAGCTTCGACCCATGACTTCACGGCGCCGGCGCTCATGCCTGACCGTTCCCGGTGACGACGCGCGCAAGCTGGAGAAGGCCGCCGGGTTCGCCGCCGACGAAGTGATCCTCGATCTCGAGGACGCGGTCGCGCCTGGACGGAAGGACGAGGCGCGCGAGCTCGTCGCCCGGGCACTCCGCGACCACGACTGGCGGGCGACGACGGTCGCGATCAGGGTCAACCGCGGGCTCCGAGGCCGACCTCGCCCTCGTCCGCGAGGTGCGTCCGGATCTCGTCGTCTTGCCCAAGGTCGAATCGCCCGACGAGCTCGCGGGCCTTCCGGTTCCGGCGGAAGCGCAGATCGAGACCGCCCGTGGCCTCGTCGAGTGCGAGCGGATCGCCGCTGCGACCGGCCTCGAGGCGCTGGTCCTCGGCCCCGGCGACCTTGCCGCGTCACTCGGCGTGCCCGAGCTGACGATCGGCGCGGGCGCGCACGTCGAGTACGCACTCGCGCGCGTCGTCGTCGCGGCCCGCGCATTCGGCGTCGCAGCGGTCGACGGGCCGTTCGTCGCGCTCGACGACGCGGCGGGATTGCGCTCGTCGGCCGAGCGCGCTCGCGGCTTCGGCTACGACGGCAAGTGGTGCATCCATCCAGCACAGATCGCGGTGGTCAACGAGGTCTTCGCCCCCACCGAGGTCGAGCTCGAGCGCGCGCGGCGCATCCTCGAGGTCGAAGGAGTCGGGCGCGTCGACGGCGAGATGGTGGACGAGGCGAACCGACGTATGGCAAAGTCGATCCTGGCCCGGGCGGACGAGCCGTGAGCGCGGCCTACGTCAGAGTGGCTTACGAGACAACGGGCTGACGGCGCCCGAGCAGCAATCCGAGCGCGACGAGGAGCGCGCCGGTGACGGCGAAGACGAGCGGCGGCACCCAGCCGCGCGCCGAGTGCCCGGCCTGATCCGAAGATCGGAATGGTGACCGACGACCACTTGAGCGTGAAGTAGACCGCAGCAAACGTGAGCCCGAGGGATCCGAGAACGGCCCAGCTCGCGCGACCGAGCGCCCCGGCGAGCCGGATGTAGACGAGCGACGCGAAGGCGACCAGGATCCAGTCGAACGTCCCCGAGTGCCAGAAGAACAGGAGGCTGCCGCCGATCGTCAGCCCGGCGGCGAGGTGCAGCCAGAAGCCATACGGCCGGCGCGGGCCGGCGTCGGCCGAGAGGGCCGATGCAAAGAAGACGAGTCCGACCGCGAGGGTCACGATCGCCGACCAGGTGCCGCCGCCGGAGAGAAAATCAGTGACGAGGAGCCACGCGAGGAGCACGACCGGCAGCATCAGGAGCGGGTGACGGAAGATCCGGAGCGCCTTCGCCGCGGCGCCGAGCGTCGCGAGCTCCACGACGAGCCGGCCGGCGTGGAACCCGGCGAACGTCGAGCCCGATCCCTGGTGGCCCAGCCACCCGAACCAGTTGAAGAGCGCCGCGAGAAACGCCGCGAAGCCGATGACCGCCGCGAATGCAAAGACACCCGCCGCGATCTGGTGCCCTCGCCGCAGGAGCCCGTAAGCCGTTGCGCCGAGCAGCACGTAGACGACGAATGCCCAGCCGGCGTAGGCGGCGGCTCCGTAGCGCAGCGAGAAGTAGCCGAGCCAGCCGCCCGCGGCGCCCAGGGTCATGAAGCCGCCCGCGTAGACGAGGAAGGCCGTCGGCGACCAGCGGGGAAGGGCGATGTCCATCGGGTTGATCTTCTGCGAGAGATCGGACGTGGCCGTTTCGCAACAGCCGGCGAGCGCAGTCGGTTGCCGGTGGGCTCTACTGGGTACCGTTCCAAGGACGATGGCCCGCCGCGACGTCGACAAGCTGCAGGAGGAGATCGAGGAGCTCTTCGCCGACCTCTGGCAGGTTCCGCGCTTCTCGGGATTGCGTCACGGGTTCCGGCCGAATCTCGATTGCTTCCACACCGATGATCCGCATTCGCTGACGGTGGTCGTCGAGCTGCCGGGCGTCTCACCCGAGACCGTCCGCGTCGTCGTCGGCGAGCGCGTGATCGCGATCGCCGGTGAGCGCGTGCGGCCGAAGGTCCCCGGCCGCGTCTACCAGCAGATGGAGATCGAGTACGGCGCGTTCGAGCGGCACGTCCGCCTGCTCGAGGACGTCGATCCCGAGCACGCGCACGCGCGCTTCGAACAGGGTGTGCTGACGATCGAGCTGCCGGTCGTCGAGCATCCGCCGGCGGCCGGGCGAATCGCGATCGTGGTGGAACGCGTATGAGCGACACCTTCGAGGCGCCGCCGGAGCACGACCTCAAGTTCCCGGCTGCCCTGCCGATCCTGCCGCTGAAGGAGACGGTTGTCTTCCCGCAGTCGATGTCGCCGCTTGCGATCGGACAGGAGCGATCCGTGCGCCTGATCGACGATGTCGTCGCGGGCGATCGTCTGCTTGCGCTCGTGACGGCCCGCGACGGCTCGATCGAGTCGCCGGGCTGGAGCGACCTCTACGACGTGGGAACGGTCGCACTGGTTCACAAGATGATCAAGGTCCCCGACGGGACACTGCGGATCCTCGTCCAGGGCCTCGAGCGCGTGCACCTCCTGAACAAGCTCGATACCGAGCCGTATCTGCTCGGCGAGTTCGGTGCACTGCCCGACGTGCTGCTCGAGACCCCCGAAGTCGAGGCGTTGACCCGCAACGTGCAGGGTCTGTTCGCCCGGATCATCGGGCTCGCGCCGTACCTGCCCGAGGAGCTGCAGCTTGCGGCCGCGAATGTCGATGACCCGAGCGCGCTCTGCCACCTCGTGGCCTCGACACTCCGCACGATCAAGACCGAGGAACGCCAGGAGATCCTCGAGGAGATCGACGTCGAGGCCCGGCTGCGGCTGGTCTCCGCGATCCTGAACCGCGAGCTCGAGGTCTTCGAGCTCGGCTCGAAGATCCAGTCGCAGGTGCAGTCGGAGATGGAGAAGGGGCAGCGCGAGTACTTCCTGCGCCAGCAGCTGAAGGCGATCCAGCAGGAACTCGGCGAGAACGACCCGGAGCAGGCGGAGATCGCCGAGCTCCGCGGCCGGGTCGACGAGCTCGGCGAGCTGCCCGGCGGAGGTACGCAAGGCAGTCGACCGCGAGCTCGGCCGTCTCGAGAAGCTGCCGTCGGCCGCCGCCGAGTACGGCGTCATCCGCACCTACCTCGAATGGATCATCACGCTGCCGTGGACGTCGTTCACGGAGGACAACCTCGATCTCGAGCATGCTCGGCTGGTGCTCGACGCCGATCACTTCGACCTCGAGAAGGTGAAGGATCGGATCATCGAGTACCTCGCCGTCGCGAAGCTGCGGAACGAGATCTCGGGGCAGATCCTCTGCTTCGTCGGGCCGCCCGGAGTCGGCAAGACCTCGCTCGGGCACTCGATCGCGAATGCGCTCGGCCGCAAGTTCGTGCGCCTGTCGGTCGGCGGTGTGCACGACGAGTCCGAGATCCGGGGCCATCGACGCACGTACATCGGCGCGATGCCGGGCTCGATCATTCGCTCGCTTCGTGACGCCGAGTCGGCAAATCCACTCCTGCTGATCGACGAGATCGACAAGCTCGGCAGCGACTGGCGCGGCGATCCTGCGAGCGCGATGCTCGAGGTGCTCGACCCCGAGCAGAACTCGACGTTCCGCGATCATTATCTCGACCTGCCGTTCGATCTGTCGAAGACGCTGTTCATCTGCACGGCGAACACACTCGACACGATTCCCGGGGCCGCTGCTCGACCGGATGGACGTCATTCAGCTCTCCGGCTACACCGAGGACGAGAAGCTCGGGATCGCGAAGCGCTATCTGCTGCCGAAGCAGATCCGCCAGCATGGGCTGCGCAAGTCGCAGCTCGCGCTGTCGGACACGATGCTCCGCACGGTGATCCGCGAGTACACGCGCGAGGCCGGGGTCCGCAATCTCGAGCGCCGGCTCGCCGATATCTGCCGCAAGGCGGCGACGCAGGTCGCGAAGGGACGCGCACGGAAGCCGCGCCTCGACGACAAGCTCCTCCGCGAATGGCTCGGCGCGCGCCGTTTTTCCGGCGAGGTGCGCAAGCGGACGTCGGTTCCCGGGGTCGCGACGGGCCTCGCCTACACGGTCGCCGGCGGCGACGTCCTGTTCATCGAGGCCGCCGCGTACCCGGGCAAGGGCCGCCTCACCGTGACCGGCCAGCTCGGCGAGGTGATGCAGGAGTCGGCGCAGACAGCCCACTCGTGGGTCCGCTCACATGCCGCGGAGGTCGGGTTGCCTGAAAGCTGGTTCGAGGAGCACGACGTGCACGTGCACGTGCCCGCCGGCGCCGTGCCGAAGGACGGCCCGTCCGCGGGCGTCACGATGGCGACGGCGATCGCCTCGCTCGTGCGCGGCGAACCGGTCGCATCCGACGTGGGCATGACGGGAGAGATCACGCTGTCGGGCCAGGTCTTGCCGATCGGCGGGTTGCGCGAGAAATCGCTCGCCGCGCAGCGCGCAGGGTTGAAGCGCATCATCTTCCCCCGCGAGAACACCCCCGATCTCGATGACCTGCCTCCCGAGGCGCGCAAGGCGCTCGTGTTCATCCCGGCGGACACGATCGAGGACGTGTTCGCGAACGCGTTCGCCGGTGCGCGGCGCCGCGACGCCGTCGCACCGACCGCGGGCCGTCGAGCGGGCGGCGGCGCTACCGCTTCAGCGCTAGGACGGCTGATCTAGTAGGCGAAATTCAGCGGCTTGAGGACCAAGCCGGCGATCAGTTGCTTGCACGCAGCGTCAGAGCTCTTCGCGTCGCGGCGGCAGAGCAGCTGCACCTCCTGCATGCCGCGCAGGACGAACGTGTACTCGTCGATGTGATCCCCGACACGAACGGTGTAGCTGTGCGAGCGAATTCCTCCGGCGGTGACGGTGCTGGTGCCCGAGACCGTTCCGTGCGACTGCTGCGCAACCTGGCTCATGCGCGCCGTCAGCTCTTTCGCGACGGGCTGGAAGAGCGCCGCGCTGTAGGGCTTCAAAAGCGGGAAGGTCGCGACCTGAACGAGGTCCGAGCCATGGGTGGCGGAGGCCTGCCGGCGCGCATGCACGACCTTCCAGCCACCCGGCGCGGTGAAACGGAAACCCGGCCCGGTCACGAACTGCGCGTTGGCCGCGCCCGACCCGCCGCAGCCTGCGAGAATGATCGCGGCCACAACGATCGTCTGTTTGCGCGCCGGGTGGCGGGGTATCAGACGTGACGTAACGAGGCGAAAGGATTCGAAAAGCATGGTCAAGACGAGAGACAAGGTCTATGACGCGGCCGGGAACGTCAAACCCTACGTTGAGCGGGCGATGAACGACGAGAAACTCCGCGACGACGTACTGAGTGCGTTCGCCATCGCGAAGGATCTGTACAACGAGCTGCTCGGAGGTCGTGGTGCGGTCACGCTCGCGACGCGGGTGGCGACGGACGACGACGTCCGGCTGAAGCTCAGAGACGCAATCGACGACCTGCGCAGTGCTGCGAACCGGGTGCAGGGAAAGAAGGAGCGGAGCAGCCGCAATGCGACGCTGCTGATCGTCGGCATCGCACTCGGCATCCTCTTCAACCCGATCACCGGCCCCGAGACGCGCAAGTGGCTGAAGGACGCGATCGGCGGCGGGGACGAGTTCGGCGGGGACTACTCGTCCGGCAACTCGAACGGCGGGGCTCGTCGGACTGCTAACCCCGGCCGAGATCGGTTTTCGGCGCGGGGATCGTCGGCACGAGAGTCTGCATCAGCGCTGACGCCTTCAGGGGCGTCAGCGCACGCTCGAGCGATGACGGGTCGAGCCCGTCCGCGGTCGAGATGTCGCTCATGCCGAGCAGGATCGCTCCGGGCTCGGGTGCAGCCGATGCACCGGCGATCGCAGGAGCCCAGCCGGCCGCGATCGGGAACGGCAGATCCTTCTGGTGCTGCCAGGCATCGAGGTAGGGCGTCGGGTCGACCGCACCGTCGTAGCCGAGGTACAACAGCGACACCGGGTGCACCTCGAAGTGCAGGTGGAACGGCGTGCCTTCCGCGTCGCCGGTGTTCCCCATGAAGCCGACGACCTGCCCGGCCTTGACGCGCGCGCCGTTCACCGCGGCGGTCGAGAAGGCAGAGAGATGGGCGTAGTAGAACTGGTTCCCCTGCTCGTCGAGGATCCAGAGCCGGTTGCCGCCGATCTTGTTCCAGCCGACCGAGAAGACGGTGCCCGAGGCGACCGCCACGAGGGGTTGGCCGAGTTGCCCGAAGATGTCGTCGCCGTGGTGATAGGTGACATCGGAGCGCGCCGACCCGTACGAGTCGATGTACGACACCGGGCCGTAGACAGGAAAGACGTAGTGCCCGGCCGTCAGTTTCGGGTGCAGCCGGAGCGGTGAGACGGTCGGAGTCGAGTCGGCCCTCGGACGGAGGCTCGGGAGGTCCCCGACGGGCGCCTCGTCGGTAGAAGTGGAATCGGTCGTCGTCGGCCCCGTGGGCGTCGTGTCGGTCGGAGCCGCCGGCGGTGCGGTCTGCGCTGCAGCCTCGGCGTAGCCGATCTGGATATCGCTCCCCGCCGGCAACCCGCCGTGGTCGGCGGTCAGATGGACATCCAGCTCCGTCACGAAGCTCCGATAGCCGCGCACACCATCGGGTGCGCTGCGATCGACGCTGACCACTCCAGTACTCAGCTGCCCCCAGTCACCGAGTGCCACGTGGGAGCCGGTGACGGGCTGGCCGTCGGCGATCAGGTTCGTGACCGCACTGCCGATCGTGTTGCCGCCCGCGCCGGAGTAGCCGGTGCCCGCCGAGGCGCGCGCAGTGACAGCGTCTGCGGTGATCTCGCCGCCGAAGAGTGAAATCGCAGAGGCGTCGCTCTCGGCCTTCGCCGACGCGTTGGCCAGCACGCTCGTCGTGGCCGTCGCGGTCGTCGACTGCGCCGAGACGATCGAGGCGTCCGCGGGATACGCAAACGAACCACCGGCAACAGGCGTCGCATCGGGCGGCGAGGTGACGGTAGGGGTGCTGGCGCCGGCGCTCGACGGAACCGAGACGGTGATCGCCCAGGCGGTCGCACCCGCACCCGGCGCGCGCGCCGGCCCCTCGGCCCCGGCCGGGCCGAGGACGAGCAGAGAAAGCGGGATGAGCAGGGCGAGGCGCCGAAACACCGTCCTGCAGATTCTGCCAGTCCTGCGGGAACACCTTCCTGCGGACTACTGACAGTGAGAATCATTCTCAGATAGAGCTGGAGTCGGATGAGGCCTCCCGGCGACCACGAGCTCGCGCTACCGGCTCGCGCTCGGGTGACGCCGCAGCGCCAGGCGGTGCTCGATGCCGTCGCCGGGCTCGACGCCGCGTTCACGCCGATCGAGCTCTTCGACCGCGCGCGCGAGCTGGATCCGCACCTCGGCCTCGCAACGATCTATCGCACCGTCGAGCTTCTGCGCCAGACCGGCTCGTTGCGCCAACTCGTTCGCGACGGCCGGCAGACCTACGTGCGCTGCCACGCCGGCCACCACCACCATCTGATCTGCACGTCCTGTGGCGTGGTCGAGGAGACCGAGCTCTGCGCGGCGCCGTCGGCTGCGGAGCTCCGGAAGCGTCATGGGTTCCGCGCCCAGGAGCACCAGGTCGACATCTACGGGCTCTGCGAGCGCTGCGGATGAGCACCTGGATCGCCATTCCGCTCGCGGGACTGACCGCGTGCTCGACGTTCCTCGGCGGCCTCGTGGCGCTGCGGGTGCGCAAGGACCTCACCGCGCTGATCGCGCTGACGGGTGGCGTAGTCGTCGCCGTTGCGCTGTTCGACGTGCTGCCCGAGGCGATCGACGCCGTCGGCAACAGCCGCCAGGTCACGTGGCTCATCGGGGCGGGGTTCCTCGGCTTCTTCCTCGCCGAGCGCGCGCTCGTTCTCCATCACCGCGATGACGCGGAGCACGCACAAGCGCACCCGCACATCGGCATGCTCGGCGCGTCCGCGCTCTCGGTGCACAGCTTCATCGACGGACTTGGGATCGGGCTTGCGTTCCAGCTGAACTCTGGGACGGGCCTGCTCGTGTTCATCGCCGTGATCTCGCACGACTTCGCGGATGGGATGAACACGGTGTCCTTCATCCTCCGCCAGAGCGGCGAGGTGAAGGCCGCGGTGCGCTGGCTCGCACTCGATGCGCTCGCGCCGGTGCTGGGAGCGATCGTCGGCTCGACCCTGTCGATCAACGAGCAGCACCTGGGCTACCTGCTCGCCGTCTACGCGGGGTTCTTCCTCTTCATGGGAGCGACCGACCTGCTGCCGGAGGCGCATGCCCACCCGTCGTTCCGGCGCGTCCTGCTGACGGTCGCAGGCTTCGCGGCGACCGCGGGCATCGCGTTCGTCGCCACGCGCTGAGCAGGCGGCGACGCGCGAAGATTTTCGCGTTTCGTAACGGTGTCAGGCACCGGCCATGTCCCGGCGCGAACGGCTCGACTGCACGGATTTCGCCCGTCTGTGGACGAATCGTCACCCTCCCGTAACGGTGCCTGGCACCGGACGTGGGGGCTTCGGACCCGGCCCCATGGGACGTGGCCGGTGGCTGGTTCGGCGCCTCGGCGTCCGGATGGTGTCGGGCCTCGAGCCGGCGTCAGCCGAGTTGCTTCTTCGCGAACTGGCGGAAGCGCTCGCGCGCGTCGTCGTCCGGGCCCATCGCCTCGTCGCCGGCATACCGCGGATCGGCGGCGACCTCTTCTGCGACCGCTCGCACCTCCGCAGTGACCGCGGCGGCGTGCTTCGGGTCGCGCAGCAGCGCGTCGATCCAGGTCTCCGTGCCGTCGTAGGACGGGACGTCGTTGTCGACGAGCATCTGGCCGAGGAGAAGGCCTACCCGGATATACGCGAACGTGCGGAACGCGAGGATCTTGTGCGGGCTCGCGATCAATCGGTCGATGTCGGGATGGTCGGCCTGCACCTGCGCGACGATCGAGCCGATCGGCTCGTCGACGAGCGGGATCCAGATCTCGTCTGTCTCGGACATCCCGGAAGTGTTCACGATCCACGCCTCGCCCGCCAGACGATCTGTCCTGCCGTGCCGATCAGAAGCAACCCGAAGAGGCGCCGCAGCACGCTCCCCGGCAACGACTCGGCGACGAGCGCACCGCCCACGACACCCGCGATCGAGGCGACTCCGACGGTCGCGGCGACCCGGAAATCGACGTTCCCATAACGCCGTTGGCTCAAGGTGCCGACGAACGCGGTCGGCAGGATCGCGAGCAACGACGAGGCTTCGGCGTGCAGCTGGGTGAGACCGAGACCCAGCACAAGTGTCGGCACGAACAGGATCCCTCCGCCCACGCCGAACAGTCCGGCAAGCAAGCCCGCGAGCAGACCGACGAACGCGATCAGCACGAGCGTCATGCGAGGAGCCTCACCCCGACCGCCGTGAGCAGAACCGCGAAGCCGATGGTCAGGCGCTCGACCGGGATACGCTGTTGCAGGGACGCGCCGAGCAGCACGCCGGCGACGGCCGGGATCCCGACGAGTGCCGCAGCGCCCGGCTTCACCTCCCCGAGCAGCGCATAGACGGCTGCGCCCGCGGTCGACGAGACCAGAATCGCGGCGAGCGACGTCGCCGATGCTCGGCGCTGGTCGAAGGCAAGAAAGAGCACGAGCAGCGGGACGATCACGATGCCGCCGCCGACGCCGAAGAGCGCACCGAAGAAGCCCGCGAGCAACCCGATCCCGACGAGCTTCGGCACGACGTGCCTACTCTACGCGCCGTGGACGCGCTGGCTTCGATCGCGGCCGAGCCGCTCGAGGCCGGTCTGTTCCTCGACATCGACGGCGTCCTCGCCCCGATCGTCCCGCAGCCCGAGGAGGCGCTCGTGCCGCCGGAGGCGCGCGCCGAGCTGCACCGGCTCGCGGCCCGTTACCGGCTGGTTGCGTGTGTCACCGGGCGCGAATCGAGCGTCGCGCGCGAGATCGTTGGGGTGCCCGAGTTGACGTACGTGGGAGAGCACGGTCTCGAGCTCGACCCGCGCGCACACGAGTTCGGCCCACGGATCCACGCCTTCGCGGCGACGGCGCCGTGGCCGGCCGAGCTCAAGCCGTTGAGCGTGGCGTTCCACTACCGGACGGCGACTGATCAGGAGGCCGCGCGCGCGACACTCGAGACGGTCGCAGCACGTGCGCTCGCCGAGGGGTTCCGCACCCGTTGGGGACGCATGGTGCTCGAGGTGCTGCCTCCGCTCGATGCCTCGAAGGGGACCGCGGTCAAGACCCTCCTGCATGAAACTGGGCTGCGCCGGGCGCTCTACGCGGGTGACGACACGACCGATCTCGACGGGTTCGCGGCGCTCGATGGGCTCGACGTCGCTGTGCGCGTCGCCGTCGTCTCGGCCGAGGGCCCATCGGAGCTCGGGCGCCGGGCAGACCTGCTGGTCGGCGATCCCGCCGCGTTCCTCGAGCTGCTCCGGCGGCTATAAGCCGAGGCGCTCGCGCAGCTGGCGCGACTGGCGGCGCGCCACGTCGAGCTCCGTGCGCTCGGCGTCGGCGAGCTGCAGCCTGAACCGATCGGGTGCGGCGCGGCGCACGCCCGCGACCTTGCTCAGGTTGACGAGATACGACCGGTGGATACGCGCGAAGCGACCGCCGGACAGGCGCTCCTCGAGCTCGCCGAGCGACGCCGTGCACAGATACGAGTGGTCGTAGGTATGGACCCGGCTGTAGTCACCGTCGGCCTGTACGTAGTGCACATGGTCGAAGTCGAGTAGCTCGGTGCCGCTGCCTGCGACGACGGGAATCTTCTCGACCGGCAGCGCATTCTCCGTCGACCGCTCCCGCAGGCGCTCGATCACGCGTGCGAGTCGGTCCGGATCGACGGGTTTCAGCAGGTAGTCGAACGCCTCGATCGCGAACGCGTCGACGGCATAGCGCTCGTGCGCGGTGACGAACACGACGGCGGGCGGGTTGCGCCGCTCGCGCACGAGTGGCGCCGCCTCGACTCCCGTCAGCCCCGGCATCTCGACATCGAGGAAGACGACGTCGACAGCGAGCTCGCGGGCGAGCTCGAGCGCCTCCGCCGCGCCGGCGGCTTCGCCGGCAACGCTCACCTCGGGATGCGTTGCGAGCAGATAGCGCAGCTCCGACCGCGCCGGGGCCTCGTCGTCGACGATCAGAGCGCGAATCACTCGCCCACCGGAACCTCGAGTCGCACCACGGTGCCGAACGGGAACGACCGGAGTCGTACCCCCGCACCGTAGTGCGCTGTGAGCCGCAGGTTGACGCTCGCGAGACCGAGCCCCGTTCCCTCGCCGACCCCCTGCTCGAGCACTCGATCGATTGCCTCGCGCGCGATGCCGCGGCCGTCGTCGCGCACCGTCACGCGCAGCTTCCCGCGCCGCACGCGCGCACGGACGAGCAGATGGAGCGGCCGGTCGGTCTTCCCGTGCTTGACCGCGTTCTCGACGAGTGGCTGCACGAGCAGGGGCGGCAGGCGCACTCCGAGCGCTGCGGGCGCTGCGTCGACCGTCACCTCGAGCTGCGAGCCGAAGCGCGCCTGCTCGAGGTCGAGGTAGCTGCGCACATGCCGCAGCTCCTCCTCCAGGGTCACGAACTCGCCGGGATTCGCGAAGCGTCCTCGCAGGTGGTCGGCGAACGCGAGCACGAGCTTGCGCGCCTGCTCGGGATCCGTGCGGATGAATGACGCGATCGTGTTCAGCGCGTTGAAGACGAAGTGCGGCTCCATCTGCGCCTGCAGCGCCGTCGTAGTCGCAGTGGTCAGCTCGGAGAGCTGGAGCTGCGCCGAGAGTTGCTCGCCGAGCCCGTCGAGGGTCGCGACAGCCGTCTCGTCGAGGGGCGAGCCGCCCGTCGCGTAGGCGACGACGGCGCCTGCAGGGCCGTTCGAGAAGAGCAGCGGCACGACGGCCGCCGCACCGAGGGGGCAGGCCGGATGGACGCACTCCGTGCGGATCCCGAGCGGTGCGAGCAACGGCCGCCTCTGCGAGAGCACCTCGTAGACGGGACGGATCGGCTGGTCGCCGGCCGCGTGGTGATCGGCACCGGCGCCCACAAAGGCGAGGACGTGATGGGTGTCGGTGACCGCGACGGCGCCGTACCCGAGCTTCTCGAACAGCTCGTACGCGACGGTGCGCGCTGCGCTCTCGGTCAACCCGCGGCGAAGCTCAGGCAGGGTCGCTGCGAGGAGCTCGAGCACCGGTGTCTGCCGCCTGGGGCGGCGGACGCGCGGCATCAGCGAAGATCCTCTTCGATTGCCTCACGGACGATCGTCGGGAAGTCGTACTGCGGCTTCAGCCGCCACTCCGCGAGCGCGAGGCCGCTGAACGGATCGAGCTCCCAGTCGGTCCCGGCAACCCGATACGTGCGGTCGGGGTCGATCGAAGCCGGATCGATGCCTGCGACTGCCAGTCTTCCGCGCGCACGACCGCGCAGGGGCCGGGGCGTCTCCGCCGCGAACCCGCGGATCGTTTCCGCGCGCGATCATGTCGGCGAGCTGCGCACCCAGGATCGCTGCGACACCCGGGTTCGCGGGCGACTCCGATGCCTCCCACAAGGCGCCGCGCGTGACGACGCCGGACGGTAGGTCGGCGAGGCACATCCCCTCGGTGAAGAGCCCGACGTCCGCGTTCATGCGGCGACGGAGCATCGCTGCGATCCAGGCTGCATCGAGGGGCTCGTCGACCCGACCCAGCACCTCGGCCAGCGTCACCTGTACCTCGGCCTCGATCGCGGCCGTCTCGGCGGCGACACCGGGCCACGGCGCCGTGTCGTCCGGTACCGGGTCGACCGTCGCGGAGAGCGTCGCTCCGTCGACCTCGATCCGCCCGACATGGTCGCCGTACGCGCCTGCCTGCGTCACGAGCACATTGCCGATCCATTCACCCTCCGGCAATAGGTCGTGGGTGTGCGCGCCGACGATCACGTCGAGCTCCTCCTGGAGCGCTGCCGCAATCCGGCGGTCGTCCCAGCTCTCGGCCGGCTCAGCGAGCCCGAGGTGCGAGAGGAAGACGACGAGCTCGGCGCCTTGCTCGCGCAACTCGCGCGCGCAGCGACGGGCGACCTCGAGCTCATCGAGCTTGTCGAATCCCCAATCGGTGTCCGCGAACAGCGTCCGAAACGGCGCCGTCAGCCCGAAGACGCCGACGTTGCCGAGCAGCACCGACGGAACGACGCCGCCGACCGGCGCGAAGTTGGCGAGCAACAGCGGGTAGGACGCAGCTCGCGCCTGCTCGGCGATCACGCCCGGCCCGTACCGGAGCCAGGTGGCGTTGCCGACGGTGGCCGCGTCGCACGTCGTCTGTGCGAGCAACCGATGCATCGCGACGCCCTTCGTCATGCTCGAGAGACGGTTCGTCGTCTCCTCGACGTCACCGGCATCGAGATACAGAACGGGGTGCGGCGACTCCGCCCTGGCGCGGCGTACGAGCGTCGCGATCTGCGCGATCCGCTCCTCGCGACCGTGAATGTCGTTCGTGTGCAGAATCGTCAGCCTCACGGCGCGGTGAGGTCGAGCACCTCGGGGATCGAGGTGATGCGCGGCCCGTCCCAGTCGCCCAACTCGGGCCACAGCGGCCCCTCGCCGGGCCGGTGGATCAGGATCGCCTCCATCCCGACGCGGCGGGCGCCCGCGAGCTCGTCGTTCGCACCGTCGCCGACGAAGACGGCATCACGCGGCTCGACACCGAGCGCCTCGCAGCACGCGAGGTAGATCCTCGGCTCGGGCTTGGACACGCCGAGCCGCGACGAGAAGATCTCCGCATCGAACAGCCCGGCGAGCTCCGAGTCGTCCCAGAGCGTCTCGACATCCTCCGTGCACACCGTGATCAAACCGACGAGCTGGCCCTCGGCCGCGAAGCGCGCGCAAGGTGTCGACCACACCGGGCCGCGGCCGCAACGCGCGCCGCACGTACTCGAGGCGGAGCGAGCAGATCTCGTCGAGTGACTCCGGACGAACGCCTGCTTCGGTCAGCGCGTCCCTGATCGGAGTCGTGTAACGCGTCTTCGCGCGATCCCAGCGCTCGGCAAAGCCTTCGTCGGCGACGACGGCGGAGACATCTGCCAGCATCTGCGCGGCTGCTTCGGGGTCCCAGTCGATCAGCGTCTCCCAGAGATCGAAGATCACTGCGCGCACGCGCGGAGCACCTCCCACGAGCGGCGGACGTCAGCCTCGGTCGTGCGTGCGTTGCCGATCGCGAGACGGATGACGTCCTCGCCTCGCAACCGAGTCGCCGCGACGAAGAGCTCGCCCGTCGCGGTCGCAGCACGCGCGAGCTCGAAGTTGTCGCTCGCCAGGTGGCGGAAGCAGACGGTCGAGAACGGATGCGGCGCCGTGACCGCCCATCCCGGCTCCGCCTCGACCCACGACGCGAAGAGCTGTGCCAGGCGGACGTGCTCGCGGATCAGGTCACGCAAGCCCTCCGCGCCGTAGTGGCGGAGCACTGCCCACAGCTTCAGCGCGCGGAACCGGCGGCCGAGCGCAGGACCGTAGTCCTTCAGATCGACGGCTGCGTCGGTCGACGCCAGATACTCCGGCGCGAGGGCGAACGTCTCGCGGAACACCTCCGGGCGTCGCGTCCACAGCGCGGCGCAGTCCATCTGGGTGAAGAGCCACTTGTGCGGGTTGACGACGATCGAGTCCGCCTCCTCGACGCCCGCGAGACACCAGCGCAGCTCGGGGCAGACGGCGGCCGAGCCGGCATAGGCAGCGTCGACATGCAGCCAGGCACCGATCTCCCGGCAGCGGTGGGCGAGCTCCGGCACGGGATCGACGGAGGTCGTCCCGGTGGTGCCGACGGTTGCGACGACCGCCGTCGCGTCGTCGAACGAGACGTCAGGGCGCATGCGGAACTCGTCATCGACCTCCACCGTCCGGAACTCCAACCCGACGAGCCGCGCTGCCTTTTCGACGCTGAAGTTCGCCTGCTCGGACGCATAGACGACCCCGCCCGGCTTCAGCGTGCGTGCCGCTGCGAGCGCCGCGATCGTCGCAGTCGATGCGGTGTCCTCGATGTGACCGTGCCAGCCGCGCGGCAACCCGAGTAGCTGCGCCGAGCCAGTCCAGCACCGTCACTTCGAGCTCCGTGGCAGCCGGGGACGAGAGCCACGTCATGGCGTTCACGTTCAACGTCGCGATCAGGAGCTCGGCCAGGATCCCCGGCTCCGAGCCGGTGTTCGCGAACCAGGCGAAGAAGCGCGGGTGGTTCCAGTGCGTGAGCCCCGGCAGGATCACCTCGTCGAGATCGCGCAGCAACGCCGCGAACGGCTCACCCTGCTCGGGCGGCACCGCCGGAAGCAACGCGCGGACGGCACCCGGCTCGACGTCCGCGGCGACGGGCAGCTCGCTGACCCGCGCGAGGTACGCGTCGGCCCAGTCGGCGGCGAGGTCGAGGTCTTCGCGAAACGTCACGGACGCGTTTTCCGCAACTTCTCGATCTGCTTCCAGGTGCGCGTGTTGAGCACGTCATCGCGCTCGAGCCACGCGCGCCGCGCGAGCCCGACACCGAGCTCAACGTAATCGAGCGCGCCGATCTGGTGGCCGTCGGAGTCGATCACGAGCTTCAGACCGGCTTCGCGGGCGGCCCGGGCGTGGACGTCCGAGAGGTCGAGCCGGTCGGGTTGCGAGTTGATCTCGAGGAAGGTCCCCGTTGCGAGCGCGTGCTCGACCACGCGTTCGACGTCGACGAGCGACGGTTCGCGCTTGCCGATCTTGCGACCGGTCAGATGCCCGATGCAGTCGACGTACGGGTTGTCCATCGCGGCCAGCACGCGACCCGTCGGGTCGTGGTCGAAGCGCGAATGCACCGATGCAACCACCCAGTCACGTGTTGCGAGCTCCTCGTCGGAGACGTCGAGCGAGCCGTCGGGGCGGATGTTCACCTCGATCCCCTTCAGGATCCGCAGCGGCGCGACGAGCTCGTTCAGCGCGTCGATCTGCTCCGACTGCTGCCTGAGCAGATCGCCGCGCAGCCGCTGCGAGTGATCGCAGATCGCGTAGTACGCGTACCCACGCAGCTTGGCCGCCGCCACCATCTCCTCGAGCGAGTCCTTCCCGTCCGACCAGCTGGTGTGCGTGTGCAGGTCACCGCGCAGATCGGCGAGCTCGACCAGGACCGGGAGCTCCCCGCGCCGCGCCGCCGCGAGCTCACCGCCGTCCTCACGCAGCTCGGGCGGGATCCAGTCGTAGCCGAGGAAACGGTAGACCTCCTCCTCGCGCGCGAAGCGGTGCTCCTCGCCGGCCTCGACGACGGTAACCGAATACTCGGACACGGAGAAGCCGCGCCGGACCGCATCCTCGCGCAATGCGACGTTGTGGTTCTTCGACCCGGTGAAGTGCTGCAGGAGGTTGCCGTAACTCTCAGGAGGGACGACGCGCAGGTCGAAGCGCAGCCCGTCGTTCGAGACTACGGTGGCCTTCGTCGTGCCCTTGGCCGCCACGTCGACCACCCAGTCGAACGAGCAGAAGTAGTCGACGAGCGCCTCTGGGTCGGTCGCCGTGGCGATGATGTCGAGGTCGCGAACGGATTCGCGCATACGCCGGGCCGAGCCGGCGATCGAGACCTCCACCGCCGACGGATGCTCGCGGAGCACCGCGACGAGGGCGCGCAGCTTCGGCAGGGTCGTGCCGAGCAGCGCCCGGCGTGGTCCCTCCGCGGCCTGCGGTTGGGCGAGCGCGATCGCGATCTTCTCTTCGGTGCCCGGCCCGATCCCGGCGTGGCCGCGGAGCTCGCCGGCCTCAGCCGCCGCCTTCAGCCCGGCGACTGTCGTGATCCCGAGCTCTTGCCAGATGCGCCGCGCGGTCTTCGGCCCGAGGCCCGGAAGGCGCATGAAGGCCGCGACTTCGGCCGGGACGACGGCCTTCCGTTTCGTCAACGCATGGATCTCGCCGTCGTCGACGACCTCGACGATCTTCGCCTCGATCGTCTTGCCGATGTCCTGCAGCTCCTTCGCCTTGCCCTTCAGCGCGAGCTCGGCCACCGACGACGGGGTATCGCGAATTCTCGCCGCAGCACGCCGGTACGAGCCGACGCGGAACGAGTCGGCTCCCTCGAGCTCCATCAGGTCCCCGAGCAGCTCCAACTGGTCAGCGAGCTCGTTGTTGCGCGGGAGATCGGCCACGTAGCGATCATAGGCGCGGCGATGCGGGCCACCCTCTGCCTTCCGACCTACAACGAGCGAGAGAACCTCGCGCGGATGATCGAGGCCCTCGCCGGGGTGCTCCGCGACGGCGACCGCGTACTCGTGATCGACGACAACTCGCCGGACGGAACGGGCGCGATCGCAGATGAGCTCGCCGCGAAGCACCCCTTCGTCAGCGTCCTGCACCGCGAACGGAAAGAAGGCCTCGGCCGCGCCTACATCGACGGATTCCGACGCGTCCTCGCCGGGGACGCAGAGCTCGTGCTCGAGATGGACTGTGACTTTTCACATGACCCGCAGGACGTGCCTCGGCTGATCGCAGCGGCCGAGGACGGGGCCGACGTCGTGCTGGGGTCGCGCTACGTCCCTGGAGGCGGCGTTCGCAACTGGGGGCTCGTGCGGCAGTTGATCTCCCGCGGCGGCTCCGTCTACACGGCGCTCTTCCTCCGCATGGGGGTGAAGGACCCGACGGGCGGGTTCAAGTGCTTCCGCCGCGCGGTGCTCGAAGGGCTCGACCTGGACGCGATCACGCCTCGCGGCTACGCCTTCCAGATCGAGACGACGTACCGCGCAAAGCAAGCCGGCTTCCGGGTCGTCGAGATCCCGATCACCTTCTCGGACCGCGTAGCCGGTCAGTCGAAGATGAGCCGTGCTGTCGTCCTCGAGGCGATCTGGCGCGTGCCGCTCCTACGCCTGCGCGGCTAACCTGCGCGCATGCGGGACGTGACTGACACCAGTTTCGAGGCCGACGTCCTCCGCTCCGAGAAGACAGTCGTCGTCGACTTCTGGGCACCGTGGTGCGGGCCGTGCAAGGCGATCGCGCCGGCCCTGGAGGAGCTCGCCGCGACAACCGACAAGATCGAGTTCGTGAAGCTCGACATCGACGCCAACCCCGAGACGGCCGACCGCTTCGGAGTGCTGTCGATCCCCACGGTGATCCTCTTCGCCGGTGGCGAGCCACGGCAGAGCGTCTTCGGCGCCCGGTCGAAGAAGCATTTCGAGAAGTCGTTCTCGGCGTACTTGTAATCACCACAACGGGGGACGCACCGCGGGTGCCGTCGGCGCACGATCCGTCTGTCAACCGACCGGGGGCGGCCGGCCCTACCTCTCCGAGGGGGACGCGTGCCGCTTCGCGCCAGCTCACTGTTTTTCATCGTCGTCGCCCTCGCGGCCGGCGCCGCCACCGCCGAAGGCGCCGCGCCTCGCCTGCAGGCGCCCGGCCTCGTGCATCAGGGCGACACGGCGATCTTCCGCGTTCCGGTCGCCAAGGCGCGCTCCTGCTCGCTGACGATCCGTTACGCGACGGGCGCGCCGCAGCGTTCTGGGAGCCCGCGCGCCCGCGAATCGCGCCGTCACGTGGAAGGTGTCCGTGCCCAGCGGCGCCGCACTGGGTGTCGCCCACTGGACCGTGTCGTGCGGAAGCGCCGCCCACCGCCAGGGAGCGTTCGTCGTCGTCGGCCCACGCTCGACGAACCCGGGAGGCTCGGCGGCCGCGCCGAAGGTCGTGATCGACAAGCAGGGGTTCACGCAACGGCCGGACACCTACGGAACCGGGAGCCTCGTCAGCTACGGGCTCATGCTGCGCAACACGTCGGCGGCGGAGGACGCGACCTCGGTCTACGTCCTCGTGAACATGGTCGATGCGAGTGGAGCGCTCGTCGGCACGGCGTCGGACACCGTCCCACTGATCGGCGCCGCCGGAACGTTCGCCTACGGCAATTCGCTCGAGCTTCGGACTCAGACGTCGGTCGATCATCTCGAGATCACGATTCGCGTCGGCGCCCACTTGCCGAAGACCGCACACCCGACACCGGAGTTCACGAACGTCCGGCCCCTGGCATCCCCTTACGACACCGGGTGGGTCGGCGAGGTCGACGGCGAGGTCGTGAACGCCGCCACCGGGCTGACGCTCACGAGCACACGGCTTTCGATCGTGGTGTTCGACGGCGCGGGAAATGTGATCGGCGGCGGCACGGGCGTCACCTTTGCCGCGATTCCGTCGGGCGCTCGGATCGTCTTCGCAGCGCAGTCGGGCTTCACGGCACTGCCGGCGGACAAAGCCGCGACCGCGGTCGTCTCCTCCGAGCCGACCTACACCACCGGGACCTGATCACGGCGGGGACGCCGCTACCCTGGCGGGGTGCTCAGGCTCCCGGCGTCTCACCGGGCGCGAATGCGCCTGCTTCGAAGATCGATCGCTGCGACAGTCGTGGTCGTCGTCGCGTTGCTGATCATCTTCGACCGTAACAGCGGTCACTCGACCGCGACCCCGATCGACCTCAGCAAGCCGGCGGTCGTGGTGCGAACACCGAAGACCGTGAAGCAGACGCCCGAGGCGCGAGCCGCCGCGCAGACGACGCTCGATGCGTTCGTCCGCAGCGCATTCATTCGGCGCGATCTCGCGTCGTCGTGGCCATTGGCGACCGCGCATATGAAGATCGGCACGTCACACGCCGACTGGCTCGCGGGCGACCTGCCGGTCGTCCCCTATCCGGCGAACGCGTTCCGAACGTTCGGACTGACACTGAAGTACTCGTACGCGCACGTGCTCGGCTATGACGTCCTCGTGCTGCCGAAGCAGACGAGGGCCGGTGCCGAAGCCGGCCAGCAGGTCTACGAGTGCGAGTTGCACGAAGTGCACGGCAACTGGCTCGTCGACTTCTGCTACCCGCGCAAGACGCTCTAGGTTCGCTCTCTAGACGAAGTGCTCCCAGCCCGGGAGCGACTGAGGAGTGCCGTTCAGGAGCAGCTCGAGACCCTCGCCTTGCTCGACTCGCCCGATCACCGCGAAGCCGGTGGCAACGTCGACGGCCGCCAGCAGCTCGAAGTCCTCTCCGAACCCCAGGTCCGCGCGCGTCGCACCGGCGGCGAGCGGCACGTAGTCGAGATCGATGACCACGCGCACGCCGGAGCGCTTCGCCAGGTGGGCGGCGTCGACCGCGAGCCCATCGGAGATGTCGATGAGTGCATGCGCCGTCGCGGCAAGCCGCCGGCCCTCCTCGACCCGCAGCGGAGGCCGGACGTAGGCCTGGCGCCGGAATGCCGCGCCGGCGGCGCCGAGCGGCCCCGTGACGACGAGCAGGTCGCCCGGGCGCGCCCCGGCCCGGCCGGGCACGCGCGGGCTGTGCCCGAGCGCGGTCACCGAGATCACGACGATCGCCGCGGAGGTCGTGTCGCCACCGACCACGGGGACGCCCGTTTCGGCGATCCCCTCGTAGAGGTCGATGACGTCCGCCTCCCTTGTCTGCGGCGGCGCTGCCAGCGTCACGAGCAGCGCCTCTGGTTCCGCGCCCGACGCCGCGAGATCGCTGAGGTTGACCGCTGCGGCGCGCCAGCCGAGCTCGCGCCACGTCAGCCAATCGAGCCTGAAGTGGACGTTCTCGACGAGCGCGTCCTGCGTCGCGATCAGATCGCCCCGCAGGCGAGCGGCGTCATCGGCGACGCCGACGATCAGACCGCGCTGCTCGAGCTCGGCGAGGAGCGCCAGCTCACCGAGCTCGGAGAGCTTCATCGACGGCCTCCCTCAGGGCCGGGTCAGCGGCGGCGCGAATCGCCGCAACGCCGGTCGCTCCCGCCTGGATGCACGCGCCGGCATTCCCTGCATCGATGCCGCCGATCGCGACCACCGGGACGTCGACCGCGGCGCAGATGGCTGCGAGCCCTTCGAGCCCGATCGGCCGTTCGGCGTCGGTCTTGGACGGTGTCGGCCAAACCGGCCCGACACCCAGGTAGTCGGCATCGGTCGCAAGCGCCTCGGCGAGGGTCGAGGCAGAGCGCCCGAGCAGCAGGCCTGCCTCCCACACTCGGTCGGCGCCCTCGTCGGCCTGGCCCAGGTGGACGCCGTCCGCACTCGAGCGTCAGCGCGGCGTCGACGTCGTCGTTGACGACGAAGGTCACGCCGAGGTCGCGAAAGCCTCGCCCACGCTCGACGATCGCTTCCGTCGGCTGGCCTTGACCCGCAGCTGGACGACAGTGGCGCCTGCGTCGACCGCGCGACGAGCGGATTCGAGGTCGCCGACCAGCGCGTGCACGATCATCCGAGCTTCGCTCTGGCGTCGAGCGTTGCGGGATCGAGCGCGGCGAGTGCGTCGTAGAGCTCGACGTGGAACGATCCAGGGCCACGGGCGGCGAGGGCGGCATCCTCGCCCGCAACGCCGAAGGCGACGAGCGCCTCGGCGGCCGCCTCGAGCGGGCGATCGTGATTGACGGCGAGGAAGCAGCCCGTGAGCGCGCTCGACATGCAGCCCGTGCCGGTGATCGATGCCATCAGCGCATTGCCGTTCTCGATCGCGACGACTTGTTCGCCGTCGGACACGTGGTCGACCACGCCGGTGACCGACGCGACGAGCCCGAGCATCTGGCCGGCACGGCGAGCGAGCTCGGCGGGATCGCCACCGGCGCCGATCGACTCGACCCCCCGCACCTCGGCCGCGACGCCGACGAGCGTCGCGATCTCGCCCGCGTTCCCACGGAGCACCGTCACCCGCACGCTGTCGAGGATGCGCTTCGCCGTCTGGGTCCGATAGGTCGTCGCGCCCGCGCCGACAGGGTCGAGGACGACGGGGATCCCGCGTACGTTTGCGGCGGTTCCCGCAATGACCATCGCGTCCACCCAATGCGGAGAGAGCGTGCCGATGTTGAGGACGAGTGCGCCGGCAAAGCCGACCATCTCCTCGACCTCTTCCGCAGCGTGGGCCATCACGGGCAGCGCGCCGAGCGCAAGCGTTGCGTTCGCCGTCTCGTTCATGACGACGTAGTTGGTGATCTGGTGAACGAGCGGTTTCGATTCACGAAGCCGCGCGAGTGACGCGCCGGGAGTGATCGTCACAGCCTTCCTTTCAGGTTGAAGATGTCGACGGGACCGTCGCCACCGCCGAACTCGGCCAGTCCGTTGCGCACTGCAGCCGTCGCTGCGACCGAGGCCACCCGCGCTGCCTCAACGAGCGTCGACCCCCGTCCGAGCATCGCGGTCAGGGTCGCGGAGTGCGTGCAGCCGGCGCCGTGGGTTGCGGCGATGCCGAGGCGCTCGACCGCGATCTCGACATGTCGGGTGCCGTCGAACAGATGGTCGACCGGATCGCCGTGGCCGCCGGTCACGATCGCCGCCGACGCCCCGAGCTCGACCAGGCCCTCGCCGAGCTCACGACGACTCAGCCTCCCGGACGGATCGCCACAGATGGCGCGCGCCTCGGCCAGGTTGGGTGTCACCACGGTCGCGAGCGGGAAGAGCTGAGCCACGAGCGCCTCGATCGCCTCGGGCTCGAGCAGCGTTGCGCCCGACGACGCGACCATGACGGGGTCGACGACGAGCGGCACGGGATTGGCGGTCAGGAACGCCGCGACCGCCTCGATCACGCGGCGCGAGAAGAGCATCCCGGTCTTGGCAGCGTCAACGCCGAGGTCGGAGAACACCGCTTCGAGCTGATCGACGACGAAGGCAGGCGGGACCTCGTGCACAGCGCTGACGCCGAGCGTGTTCTGGGCGGTCAGCGCGACGATCGCGGACATGCCGTAGCCGCCCGCGGCGGCAAACGCCTTGAGGTCGGCCTGGATGCCGGCACCGCCTCCGCTGTCGGAGCCGGCGATCGTCAGTAGGCGCGGAATGGTCAGGCGGTCTCCCTTCGCCGGCATGACCCGGATCAGGTTCGACGGGTGTGATCTCAGCCCACGGACGGGCACCCCGGTGGCGCGAGGCTAGCATCGGCAGGATGATTGAGGCGCGATATGACGGGCTCGCCGAATGGTTCGACCGCGAATTCGCGACCGGCCCGCGCGCAGCTCGGCCGCTCGAGGCGACACTCCGGCTGATCGGCGCCGGCCGAGGCCGACTCATCGATGTCGGCTGCGGCACGGGCGCCTTCAGCGCCGCGATAGCGGAGCGCGGCTGGAAGGTGACCGGCGTGGACGTCTCGGAGGATCAGTTGCGGCTGGCCCGCGGCCGCGGTGTCGAGGTCGTGCGGGCTGACGCGAGCGCGCTACCGTTCGACGACGCGACGTTCGCCGGCGCAGTGTCGACGTGGACACACACCGACGTGGACGATTTCGGGGCAGTCCTCGGCGAGGTGGCGCGCGTCCTGCGGCCCGGCGCGCCGTTCGTCTACGTGGGCGCGCACCCCTGCTTCGTCGGGCCGCACTCACGGTTCGTGGGCGGCATGGGACTGCCGGAGCTTCACCCCGGTTACCGCGAGACCGGGTGGTACGACGAGGGGCCAGGCGTCACCGTGGAAGGCATCCGGGCGAAGGTCGGCGCGACCCACCTGCCGCTCGGGCTCTTCCTGCATGCGTTCATCGACGCCGGCTTCCAGCTCGAGTGCTTCGAGGAGCCGACCGACCGGGAGTATCCGTACTGGGTCGCATTGCGGTGGCGCCGCTGAGCAGCGAGGTCCTCGGCTGGGAGGATCTTCTCCACGGCGAAGAGGTCGCGTACCTGGGCGGCGAGCCCGAGCGCGGCGCTCGCTTCGCGGAGCTTCCCGAAGCGCTCGATTCGCGCGTGCGCACGGCGATCGGCGTCTCGCGTCTCTACGCGCATCAACGGGACGTCTGGGATGCCGCTGCCCGTGGCGAGCACGTCGTCGTCACGACGGGCACCGCGTCGGGGAAGACGCTCGCGTTCAACCTCCCCGTCCTCGACGCGCTGGCCGTGCAGCCGAAGAGTCGTGCGCTCTACCTCTACCCGACGAAGGCGCTGGCACAGGATCAGTTCAAGACCCTCTCGAGCTACCGAATCCCTCGTTTGAAGCCTGCGATCTACGACGGCGACACGCCGACCGAGCAGCGCCTGCAGGTCCGCAGGTGGTCGAACCTGATCCTCTCGAACCCGGACATGGTGCACGTCGGGCTCCTGCCGAATCACGATCGCTGGGGCGACGTGCTGTCGAATCTGCGCTACGTGATCGTCGATGAGGCGCACGTCTACCGCGGAGTCTTCGGCTCGCACGTGGCGAACGTGTTGCGTCGCCTGCGGCGGCTTGCTCGCATCTACGGCGCCGAGCCGCAGTTCATCCTCGCGACAGCGACGATCTCGAATCCCGGCGAGCTGGGCACGTCCCTCATCGGTGATCGCGTCACCGTCGTCGGTGACGACGCGGCGCCCCGGGCCGAGCGGACGGTCGTCTTCTGGAACCCACCGCTCATCGACGCCGAGTTCGCGTTGCGGGGCTCGGCGCTCGCCGAGGCGGCCAGACTGCAGGCGAGCTTCGTCGAGCGCGGCCTGCGCACACTGACCTTTGCGAAGAGCCGCAAGGCAGCCGAGCTGATCCACCGGTTCACCGCCGAACGGCTCGGTGACGACCGTCAACTCTCGCCCTACAGGGCCGGCTACACCGCGGCGCAGCGGCGCGAGATCGAACGCCGGCTCTCGGCGGGCGACCTGCTCGGCGTCTCGGCGACGAACGCGCTCGAGCTCGGGATCGATGTGGGTCTGCTCGACGCCGTCATCTCGGTCGGCTTCCCCGGCACGGTCGCCTCGCTGCGTCAGCAATGGGGCCGAGCGGGCCGACGCGGGAAGCGGGCTTGCCGTGCTCATCGCCGGCGAAGACGGGCTCGATCAGTTCTTCATGCGCGAGCCCGACAAGCTGCTCGGGCGACGGGTCGAGGCGGCGATCCTCGACCACGCGAACCCACGCGTGCTCGCCGGCCACCTTCGTGCCGCCGCCTACGAGGCGCCGCTCACCGATGACGATGCGGATCTGCTCGGCGCGACTGCGCTGGCGGCTGCGCAGGTCGACCCGAAGCTGAAACAGACGCCCGCGGGGGTCGTCTGGGCCGGCACGGAGCATCCCGCGTCGCAGGTGCCGTTGCGCTCGACCGACGCCGACTCGATCACGATCGTCGACGCGGCGAGCGGTTCCGTCCTCGGCCTCGTCGAGCGTTCGCGTGCGTACTCGACCGTCCACGACGGGGCGATCTACCTGCACCTCGGCGAGTCGTATCTCGTTCGCGAGCTGAACCTGACCACGCTGCATGCCGTGGTGGAGCCGTTCAAGGGCGACTGGTACACACAGGCGAAGAAAGACACGATGACGCAGATCGTCGAGTCGCGGCGCGTCGAGTCGCGGCTCGGGCTCGACCTGCACTTCGGCGAGATCGAGGTGACCGAGCAGATCGTCGGCTACGAGCGCAAGACGATGAGCTCGCAGGAGCGCATCGAGCTCGTGCCGCTCGAGCTCCCTCCGACGACCTTTGCCACGGAAGCGATCTGGTTCATGCCGGAGAGCTGGCAGCTCGCCGACCTCCTCGAGATGCCGAAGCTGCTCGGCACCCTGCATGCCGCAGAGCATGCGCTGATCTCCCTGTTGCCGCTCTGGGCGATGTGCGACCGGTGGGACATCGGCGGGCTCTCGACGAACATCCACCCCGAGACCGGCCGGCCAACGGTCTTCATCTACGACGGCCACCCAGGCGGGGTCGGGATCACCGAGCGCGGCTTCGAGCAATTCGAGGGTTGGGTCGCGGACACGGCAGCGCTGCTGCGCGGCTGTCCGTGCTCGAGCGGTTGCCCGTCGTGTGTGCAGAGCCCGAAGTGCGGCAACCTGAATGACATGCTCGACAAGGACGGCGCTCTCACGTTCTCTGACGCGACTTGTCGATTTCGGGTCGTCCCGTTCGTCGTAGGAGAGACAACACTTGAAGGAGGGGCTCGTGAAATACGCACTGCTCATCTACTCGAACGACGCGGAATGGGACAACCTGACCGAGGACGAGCGCACCGCGATCTACGGCGAGTACTTCGCGATCTCCGAGACGAAAGGCGTCTACGGCGGCTCCGAGTTGCAACCCGCAGAATCGGCGACGACCGTTCGCGTCCAGAACGGCCAGAACCTGACGACGGACGGGCCTTTCCCGGAGACCAAGGAGGCGCTCGGCGGCTTCTACCTGTTCGAGGCGGACGACCTCGACGCGGCGCTCGAGCTGGCCGCCCGCATCCCGGCTGCGCGCCGCGGCGGCGCCGTCGAGGTCAGGCCGGTGGTCGAGCGCTGAGCCCTTCAGCCCAACGGAGCCCCGAGGCGCAGAAGAGCGACGCTCTGCAACGGGCGTTTCGCGACGAGTGGGGGCGCGTCCTGGCCGCTCTGATCGGCTTCCTCGGTGACTTCGACCTGGCCGAGGAAGCCGCACAGGAGGCATTCGCGATCGCCGCAGAGCGCTGGCCACGCGACGGGGTGCCGGCGAGCCCGGGCGCCTGGCTCGTCACGACCGCCCGCAACCGGGCGATCGACCGCATCCGACGCGACCGGACGCTGGTGGCGAAGACGCATCTGCTCGCGGTCGAGGAGACGGTCGAGGAGGCCGTGGAGGAGACGATGGACGAGACGACGTTCCCCGACGAGCGCCTGGAGCTCATCTTCACGTGCTGCCATCCGGCGCTCGCAATCGACGCGCAGGTCGCGCTGACGCTGTGGACCCTCGGCGGCCTTTCGACCGACGAGATCGCGCGAGCGTTCCTCGTTCCGGAGGCGACGATGGCGCAGCGCCTCGTGCGCGCAAAGCGCAAGATCCGGGATGCGGGCATCCCGTTCCGCGTGCCGCCGGCGCATCTGCTGCCGGACCGACTGGCCGCGGTGCTTGCGGTCGTCTATCTGATCTTCAACGAAGGCTACGGCGGTCGCGTCGATTTGGCGGCGGAAGCGATCCGGCTCGGCCGCGCGCTCGCGAGCCTGATGCCCGACGAGTCGGAGGCCCAGGGACTGCTCGCGCTGATGCTGCTGCACGACTCGCGGCGGAACGCTCGCCGCGTGGACGGCGAGCTCGTGCTGCTCGCCGACCAGGATCACGCGCTCTGGGATGACGGCCTGATCGAGGAGGGCAAGGCGACACTCGACCGCGCCATCGCACTCCAGGGAATGGCACTGCAGGGAATTGCGGTGCGGCGATCGGGCCGCTACGTGATCCAGGCGGCGGTCGCGGCGCTCCATGCCGAAGACACTCCCGACTGGCGCCAGATCGCCGTGCTTTACGGCGAGCTGATGCGATTGACGGGATCGCCGGTGGTCGAGCTGAACCGCGCCGTCGCGGTGGCAGAGGCAGCCGGCCCGGAGGCCGGGCTCGCGCTCGTCGATACGCTCGACCTCGACGGCTATCGCTATCTCCACTCGACGCGCGCCGACCTGCTGCGGCGCCTCGGTCGCGCGGGCGAGGCACGGAGCGAGTACGAGCGCGCCCTGGCCCTCACCGAGGGCGAGCCCGAACGGCGGTTCCTCCAGCGGCGGCTGAGCGAACTGTCGTAGAACACGCGAGATGACGGCGCGCAGTGCTCGGGCAGGAACGCTGATCCTCGGCGGCGGCTTCGCGGGCGCGTACGTGGCGAAGCTGCTCGGTGGCTCGGGCGCGACGATCGTCAGCAGCGAGAACTTCATGCTCTACACGCCGATCCTCCCGGAGGCCGCCTCGGGAACGCTCGAACCGCGACACGTCGTCGTGCCGTTGCGCGTCATGTGCCCCCACGCCGAGCTCCTGCTCGGACATGTCGCCGGGCTCGACGAGGAGTCCCGGACCGTGCAGGTCGAGACCGAAGCCGGCCCGGCGACCGTCTCGTACGAGCGGCTGGTCGTCGCGCTCGGCGCAACCACCCGCACGCTGCCCGTGCCCGGACTCGCCGAGCACGCCTTGCTCTTCAAGTCGCTCGAAGACGCGATCCGGCTCCGCAACCACGTCCTGCGCCGCCTCGAGCTCGCCACTGCCGGCGATGCGGAGCGACAGCTGACGTTCGTCTTCGTCGGGGCGGGGTACGCCGGTGTCGAAGCGCTCGCGGAGCTTGCCGATCTGGTGCGAGATGCGCTCCGCTACTACCCGAGCCTGCGTGACGTTCCGCAGCGGTGGGTGCTCGTCGACGCCGCGCCGAAGATCCTGGCGGAGATCCCGCCACGGCTCGGTGACTACGCCGCGCACGAGCTCTCGCGTCGCGGGGTCGAGATCCGCACGGGCACCACACTCGACTCGGTCGATGCCAACGAGGCTGTCCTGTCGAACGGCGAGCGGATTCCAACTGCGACGCTCGTCTGGACGGCGGGCGTGAAACCGAACCCGCTCCTCGGCGAGCTCGGGCTGCCGCTCGACGAGCGCGGCCGAGTTGTCGTCGACGGCACGCTTCACGTCGAAGGCCGGGAGCACCTCTGGGCGCTCGGCGATTGCGCGCGGGTTCCGAACGCGAGGACGCCGGGCGTCTTCGATCCGCCGACGTGCCAGCACGCCCTACGCCAGGCGCGGCGCCTCGCCAAGAACCTGCAGGGGGACGTGCAGCCCTACAGCTACCGGATGCTCGGCCAGGTGGCGACGCTCGGGCGCTACAAGGGAATCGCCGACGTCCTCGGGCTGCGCCTGCGAGGCTTTCCCGGCTGGTTCGTCGCGCGGACGTATCACCTCTATCAACTGCCGCTCGCCACCCGCAAACTGCGCGTCGTCGCCGACTGGACGGTCGCGCTCGTCTTTCGCCGCGACGTCGTCGAGCTCGGAGATGTCTGACGCAAGGCTTGCGCTCGTTCCTCGTGATCGACAGACTCGCGTGATGGGACTCAAACAGTTCTTCCAGCGCTGGACGAAGAGCGAGGACGCACGCGCGGTCGAGCGGGCCGAGGCGGAGACGGGAATGACGCCGCACGAACGGGACGTCGACCAGGAGGACTTCGAGGGGAAGAAGGAGGACCTCGCAGCGGGCAGCAGCTTCAGGGGCGAGGCGGCGGAGGACGTCGCCGCCGACGATCTCGACGGGTAAGCCGAGGTGCACTGCTCGCCTGCCGGCGCGCGTTCGGCGGCAGTCGCAGTCGCGCTCGTAGTAGACGGCGTGCGCGGCGTGACGTAGGCTCGCCGCCAAATCGACGAGGAGGACATGCCATGACGATGCGGCTGTCCCGCCCGCGGCACGGGAATCCGATTGAAACAACGCAGGAACTGCGGGAGCTCGCGGCAGCGGTCTTGCAGGACGACGTCCAGACACTCGCGCGGACGACGGCATACCTGCGCCGGTCGTATCGAGTCGTGTTCATCGGCTACATCGCGATGATGGTGTTCGGAGTCGCCGCGACCGCTGCCGCGTTCGCGAAGGGCCTGACGGCGACCTCAATGGGCCAGGCCGCTGCGGCGATCGGGCTCGCGGGCCTGACGGTCGGCATCTTCGCGGCGTTCTTCGTGCAGCGGCCCTCCGCGGCGCTCGAGCGGAACGCGATCTTCATGCCGTGGGTGTCGATCGTCCTCACGACGTTCTGGACGAGGCTGCTCTACCTCGACGATCCGGCGACGCTCGACGCGAAGCTCGGCCACGCAGCGAAGGAGGCCTCGGACGAGCTCAGCGCGATCGCGTTGCGCTACGCGGTCATCGACGGGAAGGAGCTGAGTGTCGCGAAGGAGGCGTCACGGACCCACCCCGTCAAGCCGTCATGAGAGCGACTTCAGCGCCTTCGACAGCGACTGCCTCGTCGTGAGGAGGCCGCCGTGGAGATCGCCGTGCGCCCGGACGCGCTCGAGCACGACGGGCATCGTGTAGATCGACGGGTTCAGCTTCTCGTTCACCTCGTTCCACGCGAGCGGCGTCGAGACCGGCGCGTTCGGCCTAGGTCGCACTGAGTACGCGGAGGCGATCGTCTTGCCTTCACCGTTCTGGTTCGCGTCGATCAGGACCCCGCGGCGGCGCGCCTTCGCCCACTCCGTCGTTGCAAGCTTGGGATGCATGCGGGCGATCGCGCCTGCGACGTGCTCGGAAAAGCGTCGCGTGTCCTCGTAGGTCGACCGACGATCGAGCGGCACGAGCACGTGGAAGCCCTTGCCGCCCGACGTCTTCGGGAACGACTCGAGCCCGAGCGCGTCGAGCAGCTCCTTCAGGATCAGCGCCACCTCGACGGTCTGCGACCACGGCACCTCGGGTGTCGGGTCGAGGTCGAAGAGCACGAAGTCCGGTCGGTCCGGCCGGTCGATCCGCGAGTACCAGGAGTTCATGTCGATGCAGCCCATGTTCACCATCCAGAGGAGCGCGAGCTCGTCGTCGACGACCGGGAACTCGACCCACTTCTTCGCACCCGACTTCTCGCGGGTCGACACGAGCGCGCGAAACCGCGGGATCCAGTCGGGCATGTGGGACGGCGCGTCCTTCTGGAAGAACGCCTTGCCCTCCGCGCCGTCGGGGTACCGGCGCATGGTGAAGGGACGACCCTTCAGATGCGGCACGAGCACCGGCGCGACCGCCTGGTAGTAGGCGAGCAGATCGCCCTTCGTGATCCCCTCCGCAGGCCAGAACACCTTGTCGAGGTTCGAGAGCCGCAGCTCGCGCTTGCCCTTGCGAATCGTCTCGGAGATCGGCCGTTCCTCGGTCACTTCCGCCGCGCTCTTGTCCTCACGGATGCCGAGATAGGAGGGATGCCGCAGATGCCGGTCGTGCGTCCACTCCCCGAACCGCACCTGCGCCACGAGTTGCGGCTCGACCCATTGGACGTCGTCCTTGCGCACCTTCGGCAGTCTTCGGCACGACCGCGAAATGGTGCTGACTCCCGGTGCAGGGGCCTGAGGAGCTTCAGCAGCTTCGAGATCTCGGCGTCGTCGAAGCCGGTGCCGACGTTGCCGACGTAGCGCAGCTCGTTTCCTTCGTTGACCGCGAGCACGAGCGAGCCGAACGTGCCGGCGCGCCTGCCCGAGCCGCGCGTGTAGCCGGCGACGACGAACTCCTCATTGTTCTCGGTCTTGACCTTCAGCCAGTCGCGCGAGCGCTTGCCCTGCTGGTAGGCGCTCGCGATGCGCTTCGAGATGACTCCCTCGAGCCCGCGCTCCTTCGCCACCTCGAACAGGGCTGCGCCGTCGTCGAAGTCGTCGGAGAAGCCGACCGACGTCACGCGCCGGTCGAGCAGGCCGCGCAGGAGCTCCTTCCGTTCGTGCAGCGGCAGCGGAACGCGCGGTACGCCGTCGAGCTCGAGCAGGTCGAAGGCGTAGTAGACGAGCGGCCCCGAGCCCTGCTGCAGCTCGGAGAAGCTCGACTTGCCGGAGGGGTCGAGACGGCAGATCTCGCCGTCGACGACGGCGTTCGGCGCTCTTCACCGCCTTCACGATCGCCTTCGCAACCTCGGCGAAGCGGCCGTTGAGGTCATTGCCGTTGCGGGAGACGAGCTTGCAGTCACCGCCGCGCACGTACGCGAGCGCGCGGAAGCCGTCGAACTTCACCTCGTGCGTCCAGTCGTCGCCGCGCGGGATGCGCGTGTCGAGCGTCGCGAGCATCGGCGTGTAGCGGCGCGTGCTCGCAGACGCTCGGCGTCGCCTTCGTCGTGGCTCCGGTTGATCAGCACCAGTTCTGTCTCCTTGCCGTCCAGGTGCGCGGGCACGAGCGTCCACGTGCCGTTGAGCCGCGTGCCGTGCAGGCGGACGGTCAGCTGCCCGTTCGGCTTCTCCTCGACCAGCTCGTAGGTGCCGTGGTCCCAGATCTCGACGCTGCCGCCGCCGTACTCGCCCTTCGGGATCTCGCCGTGAAAGGACGCGTACTCGAGCGGGTGATCCTCGACGTGGACGGCGAGCGCGCTGAGCGCCGGCTCGAGCGGCACGCCCTTCGGCACCGCCCACGACAGCGAGCACCCCGTCGCGCTCGAGCCGGAAGTCGTAGTGCAGGCGCGCGCGTCGTGGCGCTGCACGACGAAGATCGGCTGCTTACCGCGCCGGCGCCCGCCGAACGGCTCCGGCGTCTGCTTCGGATCGCGCTTCCTTCCGGTGATACGTCGAGTCGAGCGCCAGCTTGCTGAAGCTTGCGCTTCTGCTTCTTCTTCGTCGCCGCGACGGACTGGCGAAGCGCCTCCATCAGGTCGACGACCTCGCCGCCCTGCTCGACCTGAGGCTCCGGCAGCGGCTCGCCCTCGGCCTTCTTGCGCGAGCAGGTCGAGCAGCTCGTTGCGGTACTGGTCGTGATAGCGCTCCGGGTCCCACTCGGCCAGCGAGGTTCTCGATCAGCGTCTTCGCCATGTCGACCTCGGCCATCCCGACCTGCCGGCGCCGGCACGTCCTCGGGCTTCCGCACCTCGTCCGCGTAGTACATCGTCTCGAGCACGAGCACGCCGTCGCGCGGCCGCACGCGGCGAGGTGCTGCTTGTTCGCGGATCACGACCTTCGCGATCGCCACGCGACCCGTCTCGCTCCTGCGCCTTCACGAGCAGCCGGTACGGCTTCTCGCGCTCCGTCCTGTGGCAGGAGGTAGTAGCTCTTGCGAAAGTAGAGCGGATCGATCTCGTCGATCGAGACGAAGTCGCAGATGTCGATCGAGTGCGTCAGCTCGACGTCGAGCCGGTCGATGTCGTCGTCGCGTCAGCTCGACGAAGCGGCCCTTTCTCGAACTCGAAGCCGCGGACGATCTCGTCGGCGTCGACCTGCTTGCCGGTGTCCGGTTGACCTTGTCGTAGCCGATCGGGCTCATGTCCCGGCGGTCGAGGAAGTGGAACTTCAGCTCCTTCGACTCGGTCGCCGTGAAGAGCTGCGAACGGGCACCGAGACGAGGCCGAACGAGATGGAGCCGGACCAGATCGAGCGGGGCATGACCCGTATTCTTTCCACAGAACCGCAGGGTGAAAACGGGGGTGGAAAACCGCAGACTGAAATCGCCATGTTTAACACCGCGGCCACCGGGGACACATTTCGCAGAGCTTGATCACCTGACGGGGGGTTAGGCGCTCGAGGCCCGCAATTGGCGGGCCTCGACGCGTTCAGAAGCGTCTTTTCCGCCGTTGAAAACCCTGTGGATGATGTGGAAAAGACCCCGAAAGCGGGGG
The DNA here is from genome assembly GCA_963817765.1 of uncultured Thermoleophilia bacterium. Classification (GTDB taxonomy): domain Bacteria; phylum Actinomycetota; class Thermoleophilia; order Gaiellales; family Gaiellaceae; genus PALSA-600. The sequence continues at coordinate 93,707 of CAWFPX010000006.1, forward strand.
ATTTTGCCGGGAATTTCCTAGGCGAAGACTCCCATCCCACGAAACTTCGCGCGCCGCCGGCGGCGAAGCTCGACCCCGGGGGTGTCCTCGAGCTCCTCCAGCGAGGCGACCAGGGCCGCCTTCAGCAGGCTGGCGGCCTCGTCGTGGTCGAGCTGGGCGCCGCCCTCCGGCTCGACGACGATCGCGTCGATCACGCCGAGCTCGAGGCAGTGGAGCGCGTCGGGCTTGAACGCCGCTGCGGCCTTCTTCGCCTCGCCGGCGTCGCGCCAGAGGATCGCCGCACAACCCTCGGGAGTGATCACCGAGTAGATCGCGTTCTCCTGCATGAGCACCCGGTCGGAGACCGCGATCGCGATGGCGCCCCCCGAGCCGCCCTCGCCGATGATGCACGCGACGGTCGGGACTGTGAGTCGCGCCATCTCGGCCTGCGAGCGCGCGATCGCACCCCCTTGTCCATGCTGCTCGGCAGCGACGCCAGGGTAGGCGCCGGGCGTGTCCACGAGCGACACGACAGGGAAGCCGAAACGCTCGGCGATCTCCATCACACGCATCGCCTTGTGGTAGCCCTCGGGGTAGGCCATGCCGAACTGCCGGTCAACGCGCTCCTTCACGTCGCGGCCCTTCTGATGGCCGATCACCACAACGGTCCGATCGTCGAGCTTCGCGATCCCCGTCACGAGCGCGCCGTCGTCGGCGCGACCACGGTCACCATGCAGCTCGACCCAGTCGTCGAGCATGCGAGCGACGTAATCCATCGTGTACGGCCGGTCGGCGTGCCGCGCCAGCTCGACGGAGTGCCAGATCGTCTCGTCAGTCGTGTCCGCGTTCAGGCGGTCGAGCTGCGTTCGCAGCCGCTCGGCCTCACCCGCAACGCGGGCGCCGCGTAGAAGCGGCAGCCGCGAGAGGCCCGAGAGCCGCCGGCGAAGCGAGAGCTCTGGTCCTGGTCGGTCAAGCGAACAGCCTCAGGAGACGGGACAGGTGCTCGCGCTGCCCCGAGCGCGGCACGATCGCATCGAGATGGCCGAATCGCAGGTTCTGCTCGGCGAGACCGAAGTCCTCGGGAAGCTTCTCGCGGGTCGTCTGTTGCACGACGCGCGGGCCGGTGAACGCGATCAGCGCGCCAGGCTCGGCGATCGTCACGTCGCCGAGCGATGCGAACGACGCGAGCACCCCGGCAGTCGTCGGGTGTGCCATCACCGTCAGCATCGGCAAGTGGGCGTCGTGCAGGTCCTCGACAGCGCACACCGTCTTCGGCAATTGCATGAGCGAGAGGATCCCTTCCTGCATCCGTGCGCCTCCCGACGAGGTGACGGTGATGAGCGGCACCGATCGATCGATGGCCGAATCGCAGGCTCTCGAGAACTTCTCGCCGACCGCACTCCCCATCGAGCCGCCCATGAAGCTGAAGTCCATGACGGCAAGCTCGACCTGATGGCCGTCGATCGACGCCTGCCCGACCACCATCGCCTCACCGAGCCCCGTGTTGAGCTCCGCTTCCGCCAGCCGCTCGGCGTACGGGCGCAAGTCGAAGAACTCGAGTGGATCGTCCGACCGGATCTCGGTCGCCTCCTCGAGGAACGAGCCGGTGTCCGCGTACCAGTCGATCCGAGCCTGGGCGCTCATCGGGAAGTGGTGGCCGCACTGGCCACAGACCCACAACGTCTCCTCGAGTTCATCGTCGCGATAGTGCGACCCGCACTTCGGGCAGGTGTTCGGGTGTTTCTTCTCGACCGGAGGTGGAGCGTGCTTGTGCTCGACCTGGACGTCGATCCGGGCCTCGGACATTGGCAGAGCTTAGACCGCGCGCTCGCCCCGGACGGTTACATCAAAGGCCGAGCGCATGGCCGAGCCTCGCCAGCGCGGCTTCGTTCCGCGGCGAGCGCGTGAAGCCCGCGAATCCCGCCCCCGCTGGGGCCGGAAGCCGGGCGAGCAGCTCCTCCAGGCGCGCGAGCGGCATCCCGCCGGGCTCGGGCATGAACACGTCGAGCTCGCCCGGCTCGGTGACGTCACCGTCGACCGCGACATACACCGTGTCCGGCAGGTCACCGAGCTCACGTTGAATGCCCGCCGCCGCGATGAACTCCTCCTCGGGCGGGTCGAGGCTGCGCGCGTCGAGCAGGGTGACGTCGGCGGCTGTGACGTCGCCTGCATCGATCAGTATCCGTAGCGGCATCCCCCAGGTGTTCCCGGAGGGCGACGACTGAGGGGTGTTCAGGTCGCCGTGCGCGTCGATCCACACAAGCGCGACGCGGCCGTGCCGGCGAGCCAGCTCGCGGACCGCCCCGACATGCGCGCAGCAACAGCCACCGAGCAGGAGCGGTCGTCCCGGCAGCTCGCGGCCGATCGCGACGATCTGTGCGTCGAGGGTCTCCTCGGCGACGATTGCTGCCTCGGGCCACGGCAGCGCCATGTGCCGCCGCCTCGACCATCGCGTCGCCGCCGGCGCCCCACGCCCGCGGGACGCGTACGAGGCCGGCGGCAAATTCGCGCCCGCACGAGTGGCACTGATACTCCCGCCCGATCGCAACGGCCGTGAGCGTGCGGCAGTCGGGGCAGCGCGCGCGAAGCGCGCTCATAGGCTCAACTCCCACGTGTTCGACTGGCGGATGGTGCGCATGCCGACGCGCTCGTACAGGCGCGTCGCGCCGGTGATGCTCTCCGCGTCGACCGAGAGGCGCACGCGGCGCTGCCCACGCGCATGCAGCGCGTTGAAGGAGAGCCTTAGCAGCGCTTCGCCGATCCCGCGGCGGCGCCACGCACGGCGGACGCCGACTGTCCCGACCCAACCGTAACCCGGGTCGCCCGAGCGCTCGAGGAAGTTGAGCGACAGGCCGACGACGTCTTCGCCGTCCCAGGCGAGGAACCAGAGCGACGGGTCGAAGTTCGTCTGCTTGACGCCGAACTCGCGCCACGTCTCGAACGTCTGAGGCGTGTGATCCCAGTGGTCCTCGAACGCCTCCTCCTGCGCCTCGTAGGTGGCACGTTCATCGATGCCGGCGCGATACGGCCGGAGGGCGATGCCCGCGACCGTGCCCGTCGCGTCCGGCGACGCTTCCCCGAGCTCGATCTCCATCGTGTACGACGCGCGAACGTTACGGTAACCACGCGCACGCACGATCTGCTCGAGCGGGTGGGCCTCCACGAAGAATGTCCGGACGCGCTCGACTCCGAGCCCGGGCGCGCGTCCTTCCGCCCAGTCGAAGAGCTCAGCCCAGCGGTCGATCGAGGCCGCGTCGACGTCCATTGTCGGCGGCTCGACCCAGATATCCACATAGCCCACCACTGCTCCGTCCTCTTCGAGCACGCGGAGGTTCTCCGGCTTCAGGGCCTCGTTGCGGAGCCACTCGCGGATCTCGCCGCCGTCCATGCGGCGCGACTCGCCGAACGCGTCCACGAAGAGCTCCGCGACCGCGTCGGCGTCCTGCTCGCGCAGCTCACGGAGCTCGCTCATCTAGGCCGGCACGAGCTCGGCGAGCGTCTCGGGGAGGAGCGTCAGGTCGGCCAGCTCGCGGGTCGGGGCCATGGCGTCCGCGCGCTCGCCGAGCCGGTTGATCCAGATGCTCCGCAGCCCGAGCTCGTTGCTCGGGGCGATGTCGTGGAAGAGCGATGCGCCGACGTGCACGTGTCCCTCGCGCGGCGCGCCGGTGCGCAGGAAGAACTCGTCCCAGTGCCGGTGCGCGGGCTTGTAGGAGCCGATCTCCTGCGCGACGACCACCTCGTCGAACGGCACGCCGATCTGCACCTGCGAGGCGGCAATGTAGTCGTCGTCGGTATTCGACAGGATCGCGAGCTTCCAGCCCGCATCCCGCGCCGCCGCAGAGGGCTTCGTGAGTCTCGGGGAACGGCTGCCAGCCCGGAAGCGATTCCGCGAGCCCGTGCTCGGCGCCGGCCGGTGCACCGAGCCGGCGCATCGCATCCGTCAGCACGCGTCGATAGCTCGACGTCCCATCGCGCTCGAGCTCCGGTTCGATCTCGTGGTAGCGGGCGAGTTGCGCGTCGGCGCGATCCTCGCCGAAGACGCGTGCGAGCTCGGCGCGAATGCCACCGTTCCAGTCGATCAGCGTGCCGTAGCAGTCAAAGCTCGCCCAGCGATCCATCGCTCGTACGTTACGCGGCGGCTTCCTCCTGTGGTGGCCGGTAGGCCAGGATCTCCCAGCCGTGCGCGTCGAGCCACGCGCGCGAGTCGCGGTACGCCGGCCGGCGCGACTCGACGAGACGCCAGAACGATGGACCGTGGTTGTGCTCGATCAGGTGACACACCTCGTGCACGACGACGTAGTCGAGCACGTCGTGCGGGGCGAGCACGAGGCGCCAGTTGAAGCTGAGCGCGCCGCTCGCGGAGCACGATCCCCAGCGGCTGATCTGATCGCGGACCGTGATGCGGAGGTAGGCGACACCGAGCGCCGCCGCCTCCGACTGGACGAGGAGCAAGATTCGCGCCCGGGCCTCGCGGCGGCCCTGCTCGGCCGTGAGGGTCAGCCGGTCGAGGCCGAGGCTGGGCTCGGCAACGTTCGCGAGCTGCTTCTCGAGCCACGGCAGATGCTCCTGGATCGCGGCGTCGATGTCGGCGTCCGTCGCGCGGGGGCGGACGACGAGCTCCGGCGGGAGCCCGTACCGCACGACGATGCGGTGGCCCCGGACGCGGGGCGACCGGCGTATGTGCAACTCGACCAAGCGACCGCCTACGTCCACAAGGCGCATGGCCAAACGGTAGGAGTCGCCTCGGACGGCAACGGTTGTGACAACCGCCCGACGGCCTGTCCCTCCGTCGGCTCCGTCCGGATCGAGAGACAGGCCCTAAAAGGACTCGTGCCTCAATCCTGACCGCCTGATTTGCAGGTCTTGCGAAAACAGACAGCGCCCCTCGGGCCGACACCTGTGGTCAGACCAAAGGTGTTCGAAGTGCCACGAACGTTGCACAGGAAGCCGGCGGCGGTGAGGGGCCCACCGATTCGCGCGGTCGCGTTCGGAAGGCGCTACTCGTCGAACGTGCGGACGACGAGCGAGGCGTTGTGGCCGCCGAAGCCGAACGAGTTCGAGACCGCGACGGTCAGATCGGGCAGGTCGCGCGCGACGTTCGGGACGTAGTCGAGATCGCAGTCGGGATCGGGCTCGTCGTAGTTGATCGTCGGGGGCGCCTTCTTGTCCGCCAGGGCCTGCACGGTGAAGACCGCCTCCACGGCACCGGCGGCGCCGAAGCAATGGCCGGTGGCGCCCTTCGTCGAGGAGACCGCGAGCTTCTTCGCGTGCTCCTCACCGAACGCGAGCTTGATCACGCGGGTCTCGGCGGAGTCGCCGAGCGGGGTCGACGTGGCGTGAGCGTTCACGTAGCCGACCTCGGTCGGCTCAACCCCCGCATCGGCCAGCGCCATCGTCATCGCGCGCGCCGGATTCTCACCCGTCGGATCCGGCTCGGTCATGTGTGACGCGTCCGACGACACGCCGTAACCGGCGAGCTCGGCGTAGATCTTGGCGCCGCGTGCCAGCGCATGCTCGAGCTCCTCGAGCACCAGCACCGCGGCCGCCTCGCCCATGACGAGACCGTCGCGCTCCTTGTCGAACGGACGAGACGCGGCCTGCGGGTCGTCGTTGCGGCGCGAAAGCGCACGCATCGCGTCGAAGCCGGCAATCCCGACCTCGGTGATGGGCGCCTCGGTCCCTCCCGCGAACATCACGTCGGCGCGACCGATGCGGATCTCGTCCATCGCGTCACCGATTGCCATGTTCGACGCCGCGCAGGCCGTGCACTGGCTCATCAACGGCCCCTTCGTGCCGAGCTCGATCGAGACCCAGCCGGCGCCCATGTTCGGGATGATCGACGGGATCGAGAACGGGCTCACGCGGTCGGGGCCGCGCGTCAGGAGCACGTGGTAGCAGTCCTGATACGACTGCAAGCCGCCGATGCCGGTCGCGATCGACGCCCCAGCGCGAGCCGCGTCCTTCGCCACCTCGACACCCGAGTCGGCTTCTGCCTGACGGGCCGAGGCGATGATCATCTGGGCGAAACGGTCCATGCGGCGCGCCGCCTTCTGATTGATCCAGACGGTCGGGTCGAAGTCCTTCAGCTCGCAGGCGAAATGCACGTTGTACCCCGAATGGTCGAACGTCGTGATCTCGCCGGCGCCGGATTGACCCGCAACGAGTGCCGACCATGACGAGTCGACGTCGTTGCCAAGGGAGCTGACCATGCCAAGGCCTGTGATCACCACGCGCCGCATGTCGTTTCGTCCGTTGCCGTAAGCCACTACATCCCCAGTCCGCCGTCGACGAGCAGCACTTCGCCCGTGATGAACGAGGCCGCGTCGGACGCGAGGAAGCGTACCGCGCCCGCGATCTCGTGAGCTTCCGCAACACGGCCGAGCGGCGTCGCCTCCACCATTGCGGCCGTTGCCTCCGGCGGCAGGACGTCGGTCAGTTGCGTCTTCACGTAGCCCGGCGCGACGACGTTCGCGCGCACGCCGCGGGAACCGAGCTCGCGCGCGATCGACTTCGTGAAACCGATGATCCCAGCCTTCGACGCCGCGTAGTTCGTCTGACCCCAGTTGCCGTGCACACCGACGATGGAGCTGATGTTGACGATCGCGCCGCCGCGCTTCTTCATCATCGGTCGCGTCACGGCCCGGCACGTGTAGAAGACCGAGCTGAGGTTCGTGTCGATCACCGTGCGCCAATCGTCGTCCGACATGCGGGCGAGCAAGCCGTCGCGGGTGAGGCCCGCGTTGTTCACGAGCACGTCGACGTCGCCCGCCTCGTCGACGAGTCGCTTCGCGCCCTCGGCCGTCGAGACGTCAGCCTGAACAGCCCTGCCACCGATTGCGGCGGCCAGCTCCTCGGCTTCGTCCTTCCCCGAGCGATACCCGACGACGACGTCCGCACCGGCACTCGCAAGCTCCTCGGCGATCGCACGGCCGATTCCACGCGATGCGCCGGTGACGAGCGCGAGCTTCCCTGAGAGCGTGCAGAAAGCCTCGGCGCTAGCCAAGAGCCTCCGTCGCCGCGTCGAGCGACTCGAGATCGTTGACCGACAACACGCGCACCGACCTGTCGATCCTCTTCAGTAAACCGCTCAGCACGTTGCCCGGCCCCACCTCCACGAAGGTCGTGACGCCCTGGGCGATCAGCTCGCCGGCCGCCTGCGTGAACTTCACCGGGGCGGTCAGCTGGTCGACGAGCAACTCGCCGTAGCGCTGAGCGTCTTCGATGGTCGCGGTCACCGTCGACATGAAGACGGTACGCGGATCGTGGAACGTCACGCGATCGATCGCCGGCCGAAGACGGTCGGCAGCACGCGCGACGAGCGGCGAATGGAACGCGCCCGAGACGCGCAGGCGGATCGCCCGGCGCGCGCCTTCACGCGTCGCCTCGAGGCACGCCTCGTCCACCGCGGGCGTCTCGCCGGAGATGACAAGCTGGCCGGGGCAGTTGTAGTTCGCCGGCCAGACGTTCGAGATCTTCCGGCAGAGCGCCTCGACGGCCTCGTCGGCGAGGCCGAGGATCGCCGCCATCGAGCCGGGGTGCGCGTGCGCAGCCTCCGCCATGGCCAGACCGCGTTCGCGGACCAGCCCGATCGCGTCGCGTGACGTGAGCGCGGCGGCGGAGCCGAGCGCCGCGAACTCGCCGACCGAGTGCCCGACGACGACGTCAGGGCGGATCCCACGACTACGAAGCGCAGCGTCGAGTGCGAGCGAGGTCGCGACGAGCGCCGGCTGCTGGACCTGGGTGTCGACGAGATCCTCGACCGGGCGCTCGAAGCACAGCTCCTTCAGGTCGAGCCCCGAAGCGGCGCTCCCCTCGTCGTACACGGTCATCGCTTCGGGCACGGCCAGGGCGACGTCGCGGCCCATGCCGGCCGCGAACGAGCCCTGGCCCGGGAACATGAACGCGATCTTCGTCATGCAGCAGCTCCAGTCGTCGGATGTGTCCATTCGATCAACGCCGATCCCCATGTGAGGCCCGCGCCCATTCCTGTCAGAAGCACCAGCTTGCCCGGTTCGAGCCTTCCGTCGTCCGCCGCGTCCGCGAGGGCGAGCGGGATCGAGCCGGATGAAGTGTTTCCGTACCGTTCGACATTGACCACCGTTTTCTCCTCGGCGATGCCAAGTTTGCGAACAGCGTGATCGATGATCCGGACATTTGCCTGATGCGGCACATAGACATCGACATCGTCGATCGTCTTGCCGCACTCGGCCAGAATCGCCTCTCCCGAGCTGACCATTACCCGAGTCGCGAACTTGAACACCTCGCGGCCGTTCATCTTCACGAACTTCTCGGGCTCGTCGAAGTGGCGTGAGCCGCTGCCCGGAAGCCAGAGGCTCTCACCGCCCGCACCGTCGGCGCCGAGCTCGAAACCGAGAAAGCCGCCGCCCTCGACGGCCTCCAGCACGACGGCGCCCGCGCCGTCGCCGAAGAGCACGACCGTCGAGCGGTCCGTCCAGTCGAGGATCTTCGACAGCACGTCACCGCCGACGACGAGCGCGCGCTTCGAGAGGCCGGATGCGAGCATGGCGTGGGCTTGCGCGACCGCATAGACGAAGCCGGTGCAGCCGGCCGAGAGATCGTAGGCGGCGGCATCCGGCATCCCGAGCGTGTCCGCAAGCAGGGCGGCAGCTGAAGGAAACGCCATGTCCGGCGTCACGGTGGCGACAATCAGCAGATCGATCGATGCGGCCTCGAGCCCGGCCATCTCGAGCGCACGACGGGCCGCGGGCAGCGCGATGTCGGTCAATGCCTCGTCGTCGGCTGCCACCCGGCGCTCGCGGATCCCGGTGCGCTCGCGAATCCACTCATCGTTCGTGTCGACCATCGTGGCGAGGTCGTCGTTCGTCACGACGCGCTCGGGCACGTGACAGCCGAGGCCGGTGATCGAGATCCTCCGCCCGCTCGTCTGCGCGATCATTCGGCGGCACTCGATTCCTCAGAACCGACCGCGAAGGTGAGCGTCCCGCGAACCGCGAGCTCGCCGTCGACGGTCGCGCGTGCCTTGCCGCGGCCGACCGGCCCGCGAACGGTCTCGACCTGGCATTCGAGCGTCAAGACGTCCCCCGGCCGAACGATCCGCTTGAACCGGACGCCGTCGATACCCGCGAAGAGCGCGAGCTTGCCACGATTCTCGGGCTGCGAGAGCACGGCGACTGCGCCGCACTGCGCGAGCGCCTCGACCATCTTCACGCCCGGCATGATCGGATTGCCCGGGAAATGGCCGGCGCAGTCCTCCTCGGTGACGGCCTTTCGAGCGACGACTCGCTCGCCCGGAATGAGCTCGATCACGTCGTCGATCAGCAGCATCGGGTAGCGGTGAGGGATGACCGCCTCGATCGCGGCCCGGTCGAGCACCACGTCGGTCATGCTGAAAGCTGCTCTGCGAGCGCGTTGCGCCCGCGGTGCGCGTAGCACTTGGCGGTGCCGACCGGCAGGCCCGTTGCGGCCGAGATGTCGTCGAACGAGACGTCGAACGCGTCCTTCAGCGCCACGACCGTGGCCTGCGCGACAGGGAGCTCGGCCAGGCAGCGGCCGAGCTCGCGCCGGGTCTCTGACGCCGCCAGCTCACCGGCGGGGTCGCCGTCGCGCGCGACGCGTGTGTCCTCGAGCAGCGGCTGGGTGCGCCGCTGCGCCGCCCACCGGGCCTGGGCGACGTCCTTGCAGGTATTGACGGTCAGGCGGTGCAGCCACGTGGAGAACTGCGACTGGCCCCGAAACTGCCCGACCCGCTGCACGAGCTTCACCAGCGACTCCTGGGCGGCGTCGCGCGCATCGTCCGGGTCGCGCAGGATATGCAGAGCGATCCGGTTCACGCGTTCGGCGTGCCGCTCGCAGAGTGCGGCAAGTGCCAGTGAGTCTCCGTCTTTGGCGCGGCGCACGAGGATCGGGTCCGAAAGCCTCTCGTAGACGAGCGGCCCATCGGACCGCAGGTCACGCACTGTTGGACGGGATCGGCGGGCGGGAGGTTGCACGACGGGCCTACTCTAGTGCCCATGCGCCTGACGCCTGACGTCGTCCTGCCGGCGCTGCGCGGTTCCTACGGCCACGAGTACCACTGGGCGGAGGAGACGGCGACGACCCAGCGGATGCTGCCCGAGGCCGCCGCACACGGCGCGGTCGCGCTGGCGGAGCGCCAGACCGAGGGGCGTGGCCGACTCGGCCGCACCTGGGCGGACTCCGGGTTGATGCTCTCGGTTGCGCTCTACCCGCCGCAGCCGGTCGCCGAATGGCCCGGGCTGACGCTCGTCGCAGCCCACGCCGTCGCCGACGCGATCGGCCCGGCCGCTGCCATCAAGGATCCGAACGACGTTCTCGTCGAGGGACGCAAGGTCGCCGGAGTCCTCGCGGAGGCGACCGAGCGCGTCGTCCTCGGCATCGGTATCAACGTCGGCGCTGCCGGGTGGCCCGGTGCCGGTTTCGTCGAGCGCGACCGGCTCGAGCTTCTGACCGACGTTCTCGTCCGGCTCGAGCGCGGCTACGACGACTGGCTCAAGGAGCACTGACGACCGCGGAGATGTTGCCGGCGAGGTCTTCCGCCTCGGCCGACAACTGATGGACAGCACCCTGCGTCGCGATCGTGAAGGTGCCCTTACCCTCGCCGTGCACGATCCGCTTCTTTTGATTGACGAGAATCGTCACGGTCGCCGGCTCGTCGAGCGTGAACTTCAACGTCTGCGCGTTCACAATCGTGAGCACGGGCGCCGTCGTATCGATCGTCAGCGGCAACGACAGCTGGACGTCGCCGAGTTGATCCGTCACCGTCACGACAGCGACATAGTTGCCGTCCGGCAACGGCGCGCCGTTCGAGGTGCCGTCCCAGGTGAGCGTATGTGGGCCGATTCCCAACTGTCCCTCGAATGCCGTCGCGACCACCGCGGCGTTCTGCTCGATGTCGAGGCGGACGGGCACGTTCTGCGCGAGCATGAATGAGAACGTCGTGGTGTCCGCGACGCCGTCGCCGTTGGGCGAGATCGTGCGCGGCTCCGCGTCGAGCGCGGCGAGCGTGCGGTCTACGACGATGTCGACCGACTTCGACACCGACTTCGCGCCGCTGAGCGCAGTCGCCGTGACGACCAGGCGGTAGCGGCCGTCAGGCAGCACACTCGCTCCCCACTCGAACGAGTTGTTGCCCGCGAGGCGCTGCTCGTTGAGGAGCGTCAGCAGCGGCGCACCATCGGTGTCCAGCACTTGCGCGGTCACCTTGGCCGCCGTGCCGAGCGTGAAGCTCACCGTGGCGGAGTCCGCCGAGCCGTCCGCGTTCGGCGTGATCACATTCGGTGTCGCTGCGAGGTTCGTGAGCGAGAACACCTTCGGTGCCGGGGGCGCCTTCCCGACGCCGAGTGTGCCCGACGCCTCGAGGACCCCCGGCGCGCTGATCGTCCACTTGAAGAGCCCCTTCCCCGCCACGAGCGAGCCCCAGGTCCAGTCGACCGTCGTACTCGTGCCGGCGCCGGACGCAACCGTGTGGCCCAGCTGGTCGACGACGGTCACCGTCCACGGCAACGCTGACGAGAGGCGCGCCTGGAAGCGGATCGGGCCGCCGAGCGCCCCCGAGACGGTGGGCGAGTACAGCTTGGGGAGCCCGGTGAGCGCGACACGCTTCGCGATCGCCGGGAGGAGCTTGTAGGCGGCCGTGCCCGGGCACTCACTCGGCCCCGTGTCGCGGTGCCCCGAGATCGCTCGCAGCGTCACGAGCTTCCCCGACTTGTACTTCGCGTTGCCGCCGGAGGTGTACACGACCGTGGCGAGTGGATCAACGTGGGCGAGGTCGAGTCGCCACGCGGCGAGCGCGACGAGCGCGTCCTGCTGTGCCTTCGGCGGCTTCGCCGTCGAGAAGTTCCCCATCAGCGCAATCCCCGACGTGCCGGTGTTGAAGCCTTGCGCGTGCGCACCGACGACGTTCCGGTCGATGCCGCCGCCGCGACCCTCGTAGACGGTGCCGAAGCGATCGACGAGGTAGTTGTAGCCAATGTCGTTCCAGCCGTTTCCCTTCACGTGGTACACCTCGATGCCTCGCACGATCGCGGCGGACTGCGCCGGTGTGTAGGCGTTTGTTCCAGCCGTGTGATGGATGACGAGCAGTCGCACCGCGGGTGCGAACGTCGGCTTTGCGCGCACGATCTCCTCATCGGCTCCCCAACCCGACCGCGGGACGATCGACGGCGAGCCGGCTTCACTCAGCCGCCGCACCGGCGCGCGCGTGACGCGCGACCAGAGCTCATAGGATCGCAGCCGGGACACCTCGCCCTTCGTCCGGTACTGCACCGCATCTGAGGCGCCCGTCCAGTCGAGGTTGCCGTCGTGCCAGCTGCCCGTGCCGCCGTCGGGTGCGGAGTCGGCGTCGGCGCTGACCCAGGCGCTCCAGCGGCCGTGTAGCCGGTGCACCCGGTAGGAAACGGTGCCGCCCCCGTCCAGTGCTCTGCGAGCATGTTGAAGTTCATCCCGGCCGGCGACGGCGGCGAGCGAGCGGCCGCCGAGAGGGACGTCCGAAACGCGCATGGCGACATCACCCGCGTGTGCGAGCGCGGGCAGCGCAAGAGCCGCGGCGACGACAACGGCGATGGCGAGCTTCTGCATGGCGGTGGCCTACGAACGGTGCCGCAGGCAGCCTTCGCGCTCAAGGGCAACGACCCTCTCGCGCATACAATCCTTACAACCGTGAAACGCCTGCTGATCGTCCTCGGGCTGCTCGTACTGGCGCTGCTCTCGTCGGCACTGCCCGCGGGAGCGGCTGCCGCCCGGCCACGCGTCCTCGCCATCCACTTCAACACCGATGTGAACCCCGTCACGCAGGATTGGGTGAACCACGAGCTCGACCGCGCGCAGTCGGACGGCTACTCCGCAGCAGTGATCGTCCTCGACACACCCGGCGGCCTCGAGGACTCGATGCGCAAGATCGTGCAGCGCGAGCTGACGCTTCGGATCCCGGTGATCGTGTACGTCGCACCTGCCGGCGCACGCGCGGCGTCCGCCGGGGTGTGGATCTCGGAGGCCGCCGACGTGCTCGCGATGGCCCCGGAGACGAACATCGGCTCGTCGACGCCGATCAACGGGAACGGCCAGAACATCGGCAGCGACCTGCGCCGCAAGGTCGTCAACGACGCGGCGGCCTCGCTGCGCGGCCTCGCGATGAGCCATGGCCGCAACGCCGCTTGGGCGGACGCGGCGGTGCGCAAAGCTTCGAATCTCACCGCGAGCGAGGCGCTGCGAATGAACGTGATCGACTACATCTCCCCGACCCTGCCGGCGCTGCTGCGGACGATCGACGGGCACATGACGGTCCCGCGCCGGCTGACACCGCACACTGCAAATGCCGAGATCGTCGATGTGCAGCCAGGCTTCTTCACGCGCTTTCTCTCGACGCTGATCGACCCGAACATCGTCTCGCTCCTCTTCCTGGCGGGCATCGCAGGGCTCGGCTTCGAGCTCTTCCATCCGGGCGCGATCATCCCTGGCGCGTTCGGGGCGATCTGCATGGTGTGCGCGCTGTTCGGCTTTTCCGTGCTGCCGCTCTCGTGGGGCGGCTTCGTTCTCGTCATGCTCGGCGTCGTGCTGCTGATCGTCGACGCACACGTGACGTCGCACGGCGCGTTGACGTTGTCCGGGCTCGTCGCGATGGCCATCGGCTTCATCACGCTCTTCCACAAGGCGCCGGCGCCGTACCACACGTCGATTCCCATCGTCCTCACGTTCACTCTGCTCCTCGGCGGGCTCTGGGCGGTCGCGATGTCGAAGGCGATCGCCGTTCGGCGGCAACCGGTCAGCGTCGGGCCGGAGGAGATCATCGGGATGGAGGGCGATCGTTCGCGAAGGCGGCCTCGTGTTCGTCCGCGGCGAACTGTGGCGCGCGAAGGCCGACGGCCCGCTGCGAACGGGGCAGCACGTGCGCGTCGAGTCGCTGGACGGCGTCGCACTGAGGGTCCGGGCGGTCTAGTCTGCACGCATGACAGCGGCTCTCATCGTCTTCGCGATCGTCGTCTTCCTGATCGTGATCTTTGCGGTCAGTGCGATCAAGGTCGCGCGCGAGTACGAGCGCGGGATCATCTTTCGGCTCGGCCGGCTACTGCCCGAGCCAAAGGGACCGGGGCTCTTCATCCTGATCCCGATCGTCGACCGGATGGTGCGCGTCGACCTGCGGACGATCACGCTGAACGTCCCACCGCAGGAAGTGATCACGAAGGACAACGTGCCGGTGCGTGTCAACGCAGTCGCCTATTTCCGAATCGTGGCGCCGAAGGATGCGATCGTGCAGGTGGAGAACTTCATGAACGCGACCTCTCAGATCGCACAGACGACTCTTCGGTCGGTGCTCGGGCAGCACCAGCTCGACGAGCTCCTGTCGGAACGCGAGAAGATCAACGCGATCCTCCAGACGATCATCGACGAGCAGACCGCCCCGTGGGGGATCAAGGTCTCGGTCGTCGAGGTGAAGGACGTCGAGATCCCGCAGGGCATGCAGCGTGCGATGGCGCGTCAGGCCGAGGCCGAGCGGGAGCGGCGGGCGAAGGTGATCAACGCCGAGGGCGAGTTCCAGGCGTCGGAACGGCTGAGGGACGCCGCCACAGTGATGGAAACTCACCCGATCGCGCTGCAGTTGCGCTACCTGCAGACGCTGCTCGAGCTCGGCTCGTCGGCGTCGACGACGATCGCCTTCCCAGTCCCGATCGAGATGCTCCGGGCCTTCGGCGGCCTCGGCGGCAACGACAGTTAGATCTAGGGGCCTTTGACCGACCTCCGCCATGATCCGGCGACGGGCCGGTGGGTTGCGATCGCCCCGGCACGCGCAGCGCGGCCCGGCGGGTCGTCCCGGCCTGTAACCGACGACGAGGCCGACTGCCCGTTCTGCGCGGGCCACGAGGATGCGACACCGCCCGAGACGCTACGACTCGGTGACGGGCCGACAGGCTGGCAGGTACGCGTGGTGCCGAATCTGTACCCGGCGCTCGAGCGACAGGAGGTCGTGATTCACGGACCGCGACACGTGCACTCGATCGGTGAGCTGCCCGACACGACCATCGATCTGATCGCCGAGGCCTGGCAACGGCGTGCGCGCGACGCGGGTGGCTTCTGCTTCGCGATCCTGAACGAGGGCCGCGAGGCTGGAGCATCGCTGCCGCACTCGCACTCGCAGCTCGCGTGGCTGCCGGCGGCTGCGCCGGCCGTCGTCGCGGAACGTGGGCTCCCCGAGGTCGTGGCGGTGCTCGAACGGGACGGCGTCACCGCGGGTTGCCCCGTCGCGAGCCGCGTGCCCTACGAGGTGCTGATCGCGCCGGCGAGGCCCCAGCCCACCGGTCTCCGCAGCGACCTGCTCGCGCCCGCGCTGCGCCTGCTGGCCGAGCTCGTTCGCAGGCTGCAGGCGATCGAGGGTGTCCCTCTCGTGCCTCTGAACGCCTGGCTCCACGATGGGCCGAGCTGGCACCTGGAGCTGGTCCCGCGGACCACCCGTCTGGCCGGCCTCGAGCTCGGCGCGGGCGTCTACGTGAACCCCGTCGCGCCCGAGGCGGCGGCGGCGAACCTGCGCGGTGACTGCCGCCTGGGCCGGCTCTCAGTCGGGCTGGTGGTCGCGGAACCGGTGGGCGGCATCGATCGCCGCGCCGAGGTTCAGGCCCTTGTCCTTCGCCTGCTTGATCAGCATGACGGTCTCGACCGCCTGCATGTCGTAGATCCGCTGCTTCTTCCCCTTCGTCGGAATCTGCGCCTTGTTCGTCCAGTAATCGAGCTGCATCTTCGAGATGCCCGCGATTGCGCACACCTGTCCGAGGTAGAGCTCGATCTTGTCGAGATGCGCCGCCATGTCGATCGGCTCCAGCAGGTCGAGCTGCTTTGAATACGCCACGCCGGGGAACCTTTCGTCGCTTGCTCTCGACCTTGCTTTAGCACTTATAACCCGACAACTTGCAAAAAGGAAGGGGCAGAGCCGAAATCAGGCGACGTGATATCGACGCACGAGCGGTTCAGACGGCGGGGTGGTCAGGCGTCAGGCTGTCGCCGTCGGCGCCGTCGGCGCCATCGACTTGCTCGCTCGCGTCCAGTTCCCCACTCGCCCCGTTCAGCGCTTCGGGCTCGAATCCGGCGACGACCGCGTCGTCGTCCGCCGCCTCGACGACAGGCGCCAGCGACGAGACCTGCTCGCCTTCGCGCAGCCGCATGACGATCACGCCCTGGGTCGACCGGCCGAGCCGCTTGACGTCCTCGACGGGCATCTTGATCACCGTGCCGCCGGTGGAGATCAGCATCACCTGGTAGCCGTCGCGCACGACACGGGCGCCGGCGAGGTGGCCGCGCGCTGCGGTCAGCTGCACCGTCTTGACGCCCATACCGCCGCGGCCCTTCTTCGGGTAGTCCGAGACACGTGTCCGCTTGCCGTAGCCGTTCTCGGTGACGACGAGCAGATCCGAGTCGTCCGCGGCGATCGCGACGGAGATCACCTCGTCGTCGCCGCGGAGGCGCATGCCTTGCACACCGGATGCGTCGCGGCCCATCGGGCGCACGTCTCCCTCTGAGAAGCGGATCGCCTGGCCGAGGCGCGAGACCATCAGCACATCGTCCTCGCCCGAGCTGTGGCGAACGCCGACGAGCTCGTCGCCTTCGCGCATCTTGATCGCGATGATCCCGTCGGCCTTCAGGTTCGTGTTGTACGCGCCGAGTTGCGTCTTCTTCACGACGCCCTTCTTCGTGGCGAAGAGGAGGAACTTCGCCTCCTCGAAGTTGCGCGTCTGTACGACCGCCCGCACGTTCTCGCCCTGACGGAACGGCAGCAGGTTGACGATCGCGCGTCCCTTCGACTGGCGTGAGCCGAGCGGCAGCTCGTGCACCTTCAGGCGATAGACCTTGCCGACGCTCGTGAAGAAGAGGATGTAGTCGTGGGTCGAGGCGACGAAGAGGTGCTCGATGTAGTCCTCGTCCTTCAGGTCCATCCCCATCACGCCGATCCCGCCACGCCGCTGCTCGCGGTAGGCGGTCACGGGCAGGCGCTTGATGTAGCCGGAACGGGTGATCGCGATCACCATGTCCTCTTCCGCGATCAGATCCTCGAGCTCGAGCTCTTCCTCGGCCGCGACGATCTCGGTGCGCCGGTCGTCGTGGCGCGAGTAGATGCCGCGGAGCTCGAGCAGCTCCTCCTTGATCAGCGCATCGATCTTCTCTTCGGAGCCGAGCAGGTCGCGCAGCTCGGTGATGCGCTCCTGGATGTCCTTGAACTCGTTCTCGACGCCCTGGCGCTCGAGCGCGGTGAGGGCGCGCAGGCGCAGCTCGAGGATCGCGACCGCCTGCACCTCGGAGAGCTCGAACTCGGCCATCAGGCCGGTCTTCGCGGCGTCGGTGTCGGCGGCGCCGCGGATGAGCGCGATCACTGCGTCGAGATTGTCGAGCGCGATCAGGTAGCCCTGCAGGATGTGAGCGCGCTTCTCCTTCTGCCGCAGTTCGTGCTTCGAGCGGCGCGTGACGATCTCGCGCTGGAAGTCGAGGTAGTGCGTGAGGAGCTCGAGCAGCGAGAGCGTGCGCGGCACGCCGTTCACGAGCGCGACCGTGTTGACGCCGAAGGTGGACTGCAGCGGCGTGTGCTTGAAGAGCTTGTTCAGTGCGACCTGCGGGACGGCGTCACGCTTCAGCTCGACCTGGATGCGCATCCCCGACCGGTCGGAGTGATCCTGAAGGTCCGAGATCTCGGTCAGCACCTTGTCGTTGACGAGCTCCGCGATCTTGGCGATCACGCCGCTGTCGCCGCCCTTCTTCACGCCGTAGGGAAGCTCGGTGATGATGATCGCGCTCTTGCCGCCGCGCAGCTCCTCGATGTGCGCGCGTGCGCGCATGACCACGCGGCCGCGGCCGGAGCGATACGCATCGCGAATGCCTGACCGGCCGACGATGATCGCGCCGGTCGGGAAGTCGGGGCCCTTCACGTGCTTCATCAGGTCCTCGACGTTCGCGGCCGGGTTGTCGATCAGCGTCACGATCGCGTCGACGACTTCGCCGAGGTTGTGCGGCGGGATGTTCGTCGCCATGCCGACGGCGATGCCGGCGCTGCCGTTCACGAGCAGATTCGGGAAGCGCGCCGGCAGGACGAGCGGCTCACGCTTCGACTCGTCGTAGTTCGGCCCGAACTCGACAGTGTCGGAGTCGAGCTCGCGCAGCATCTCCTCGGCGAGCTTCGCGAGACGTGCTTCGGTGTTGTGGCTGACGAACCCGTTCGTCAGGAACGAGTGGTCATCGGTATCGACACGCAGCGAGTAGACGGGCTGCACGCCGGCGTCCTCGACGGACGCCACCTCGGCGTAGTAGTAATCGCCGGTCACAAGGGGCTCGACAACCGCCTTCACCTCGTCGGAGGCGATGCGCTCGAGAATTGCGGTGCCGCCCTGCTCCCAGCGCTCGATGCGGTCGACGTTGTGGCGGCGCAGCCAGTCCTTGTCGACCCAACGCGAACCGCAGTCGCTGCGGATGTAGGCGGCGACGCCGGGAACGTGGTCGTGGCTCAGAGCAGTGCTCGTCTGCGGAACGTGCGCGAGCTCGCGGTCGAGCTTCGCCTGCTTTGCACCGAGGAACCCGACGTTGCGCGCAAACAGGCGCGCATCGCGGCGGTTCGTGATCACGACCTTCGTTTCGCCCTTCGCGTACCGACAGAGACGACTGACGACGCCGAACTCGAGCAGCAGGAGCTGCACGTCCTTCGCAAGTTGCTCGCTGTAGGTCGAGTACGAGACCTGGATGGTCTTCCGGGGCAAGAGCGAGGAAGAGCCGTCGCCGGTGAAAAGCGCTTGCAGGAAGGCACGCTTGAAGCCTTGGGTGCCGTTCCAGACGCTTTCGGGGATGCGTTTGGCAGCGCTCCGAGCGCCGGCGAGCGCGCCGAGCGGGCTGGGCGAGAGCTGCGAGAGATCCTGGATGTCGAGCTCGTACAGGGTGCTGCCGGAGGCGATTGTGCGGTCGTAGACGTACCGTCGTCCCCCGACCACCTCGTCATAGGCGTCAAGCACGGTGTCGAAGAAGTCGTGGTCGACGTTGTTGAAGCCGGCCCGCGTCCTGCTGACGAAGCCCTCGGCCACAAATGCGCCGAGCAGCAGCGCCGTCTTGCGATCGCGGTCTCCGAGCGCGGGCTCGATCGACCGCGGAGTGCGCGAGAGGGCGACCCGGTCGCCGGGCGCGATCTCCTCGAGCAGCTTCCACAGCAGCATCGGCACGCCGGCGATGTCGACAAGGCAAAGGACGGGGTGGTTGTGCGTGCCGGTGAGCTCGTAGCCCTCGCGCGAACGGACCCGCAGGGTCGGGTGCTCGCCCGAGTGGAAGAGCTTCGACACGTGAACCGGGCGGCCAAGGCGGTCGAGCACCTCGAGGTCGACGTCGGTGTCGGATTCGGGTGCCGCGTCGGCGACGATGTCGCCGATCCGTTGTGTCCCGCGTGCCGTTGCCACGCGCGCGTCGGCTGACAAGCAGTACCTCATGGCGGCCGGCGGATCGTCGTCGATCGAGCCGAAGTTGCCTTGGCCGTCGACCAGCGGATAGCGCAGCGAGAACGGCTGCGCCATGCGGACGAGCGTGTCGTAGATCGATGCGTCGCCGTGCGGGTGATGGTTCCCCATCACGTAGCCGACGATGTTCGCGCTCTTCACGTACGGGCGGCCGGGCCGGTTGCCGTTCGACCACATCGAGTAGAGGACGCGGCGGTGCACCGGCTTCAACCCGTCGCGGACATCGGGCAGCGCGCGCGACACGATGACGTGCATCGCGTACCCGAGGAAGCTCGAGCGCATCTCCTGCTCGAGCTCGCGCGACTCAATGCGACCGGGACCGAGCGCTCCTGTTTCTAGCTCAGACATTCGATCTCTTCTCTAGACGTTTAGCGCGCGGCTAAACGTCAAGGAACTTGACGTCCTTTGCGTTCTGCTCGATGAAGAGCCGCCGCGGCTCGACCTGGTCGCCCATCAGCATCGAGAAGGCGCGGTCTGCGGCCGAGGCATCTTCGACGTCCACCCGCATCAGCAGTCGCTTCGCCGGATCCATCGTCGTCTCCCAGAGCTGCTCGGCGTTCATCTCGCCGAGCCCCTTGAAGCGCGAGACCTGGATGCCCTGCTTCGCCGCGTCGAGGACACGGTCGCGCAGGAGGTCGAACGTCTCGGCAACGACAGGCTCCTTGCCCACGAGCACCGTGAACGGGGGCGGGCCGAGCTGATCGACGAGCTTCTGGTAGGCCGCGCGCAGCCCGTGGTACATCGGCGACGCGAGCAGCTCGACGGGGACGGTGATGTTGCGGCCGGCCGACGTCTCGGTCTCGACGACGCGCACGCGGAACTCCTCGTCGGCGTGCTCGAGCACCGAGAGGGCGTAGCCGTTCTCCGACATCGCGGCGATCGCGCGCGGCAGGTCGGCCGGCCCTTCGATCTCGTGCTCGACGAGGCGGTGCAGGATCATCAGCTCCGTCGCGGCCGCGCCGAAGTCGGAGCGCAGCCGGGCGTAGTACCCCTCGTACTGCTGCAGGTCCTTCGTGAAGCGGTTCCACTTCGCCTCGGAGAGCTTCACCGAGGCGCCGCCGCGGGAGCTGATCTCGACGTTCGGAATGCGCTCGCGCGCGAGCAGGTCCTCGAGTTGCGCGTCCTTCTCGAAGTAGAACTCCTGACTGCCGAGCTTCACCTTGTAGAGCGGCGGCACAGCGATGTAGATGTGGCCTTGCTCGATCAGGTCCGGCATCTGCCGGTAGAGGAACGTCAGGATCAGGGTGCGGATGTGCGAGCCGTCGACGTCGGCGTCCGTCATCACGATCACCCGGTGATACCGCAGCTTCTCGAGGTCGAACTCATCGCCGAGCCCGGTGCCGATCGCGGTGATCATCGCCTGGATCTCGTTGTTCGAGAGGACCTTGTTGATGCGGTTCTTCTCGGAGTTGATGATCTTTCCGCGGAGGGGCAGGATCGCCTGGTAGGTGCGGTCGCGGCCCATCTTCGCCGAGCCGCCGGCGGAGTCGCCCTCGACGATGAAGAGCTCGGCGGCGGTCGGGTCCTTGATCGAGCAGTCGGCGAGCTTGCCCGGCAGCGACATCGACTCGAGCGCCGACTTGCGGCGTGTCAGCTCGCGTGCCTTGCGGGCTGCCTGCCGGGCGCGCTGCGCTGCGATCGCCTTGCTGACGATCTGGCGCGCGTCTGTCGGGTTCTCCTCGAAGAACTCGGAAAGCTTCTGGTTGACCGACGTCGAGACGAGACCGCTGACCCACGGGTTCCCGAGCTTCGTCTTGGTCTGCCCCTCGAACTGCGGGTCCTGCAGCTTCACGGAGATGACGGCGGCGAGGCCCTCGCGCACGTCCTCGCCCTCGAGATTGTCCTCCTTCTCCTTCAGCAGTCCCTTCTCGCGCGCGTACTTGTTGATCGTCGAGGTCAGCGCCGAGCGGAAGCCCGAAAGATGCGACCCGCCCTCGTGGGTGTTGACGTTGTTCGCGAACGTGAAGACCGACTCCTGGTAGGAGGAGTTCCACTGCATCGCGACCTCGACCTCGCCCTGGTCGGTGGCGCTCGAGAAGTAGACGATGTGACGATGCACGACGTCCTTCGACTCGTTGACGTAGCCGACGAAGTCCCTGATGCCGCCCTCGTAGTGGAACTCGACCGGGGCGCCGCCGTCGGCACGCTCGTCGGTGAACGTCACCTGCAGGCCGCGGGTCAGGAACGCGGTCTCACGGAAGCGCGAGAGCAGCGTGGTCGCGTCGTAGACGGACTCGTCGAAGATCTCCGCGTCGGCGAGGAACGAGATCGTGGTTCCGGTCTCCTTCGTCTCGGCGACCACTTCCATCGGCCCCTGCGGCACGCCTCGCGTGAACGCCTGGCGGTAGACCTTGCCGTCCGGCGCCTCGACGGTCGCGACGAGCCATTCGGAGAGCGCGTTCACGACGGACAGGCCGACGCCGTGCAGGCCGCCGGAGACCTTGTAGCCGTCGCCGCCGAACTTGCCGCCGGAGTGCAGCTTCGTGAGCACGACCTCGAGCGCGGAGGTGCCCGTCCCCTCGATCTCGTCCACCGGGATCCCGCGGCCGCGGTCGGTAATCGTGATCGAGTTGTCGGGATGAATCGTGATCGAGACCGAGTCGTTGTAGCCCGCGAGCGCCTCGTCGACCGCGTTGTCGACGATCTCGTAGACAAGGTGGTGGAGGCCCCGGAGACCGGTCGAGCCGATGTACATCCCGGGGCGCAGACGGACCGGCTCGAGTCCTTCGAGCACGGTGATGTCCTTGGCCGAGTAGCCGGCCTTTGCGGTTGTCTTCGCCATACGTAAGAAAGGCCTGCAAAACGGCAGTTTTGCGAGGCACGATCAGTGTATCAGATTTGGGTGTCGGAACGCCTCCGCGCGAGGCTGAAACTGACCGCTTTTTGCACACTTTCGCGCAGCTTTTCGTCCTCGACCGAGGACGCGATCGCGCGGGCCAGTTCGGCCTCCTCCGGCGTCACCTCGAGCGGCGTCGCCCGGCGCGGCTCGGCGGCCGGTTCCGGCAGCGGCCCGGGGGCGAACCGCACCTTCGCCACCCTCAGTCGCGCGGCGATCTCGGCCGCCCGCTGGCCGAGCTCGAATGCCCAAACGGAATCGGCCGTCGACGCATGCACGGTGCCGTCGCGGGCGATCCGCGCAGGCCAAGCGTTGCGTGCGATCGACTCGCCGACCGCCGCGGGCCATCGCTCGACGAGCTCCGCCATCCCGGCCTGCGGACCGTGCCGCGAGAGCTCGGCGCGGATCTCGTTACCGAGCGGATCCACTCTCCACCTCCACGAGCTGAGCCGGCTCGGCCGGCAGCGCAGAACGGTGCGTCGCGGTGATCACGGTCTGTCCCATGCCCGCGACGCGCGCGGCGAGAACCTCGCGGCGGCCGAGGTCGAGCTCCGACAGCACGTCGTCGAGCAGCAGTAGCGGCGGCGTCGGCAGCAACTCCGCTTCGGCGAGGAGGAGCGACAGCACAGCGAGTCGCTGTTCTCCCTGTGAGCCGAATTGACGCAGGTCTCGGTCGCCGCTTGCAATCAGCACGTCGTCGAGATGCGGGCCGAGCCCCGTCGCGCCGCGCTCGAGATCACGGGGAAGCCGGGCGTCCAACTGCTCGACGCTCGGCGCGACCGCCTCGTAGCAGAGCCGTGCATCCGCAAGCCCCAGCTCGGCAGCCCGCGCGGCGAATCCCGGACCGAGCGATTCGAGCATCGTGTGCCGCTCGGCAACGAGCGCTGCCCCGAGCGCCGCGATCCGTTCCGTCCACGGCGCGAGCGAATCGCGGCCGGCGACGCCGAGCTGCACACGACGCAACGCGGCGTTGCGCTGAGCAAGCGTCGCGAGATACTCCTGAGGCACGCCGGCGCGCGCCGGCGCGAGTCGTGCGAGCACGCGGTCGAAGTAGGCGCGCCGGGCAGCGGGACCGCCCTTGACCACCGCGAGCCGATCGGGGGTGAAGACGAGCGTCGCGACCTCGCGACGGAGCGACTCGGCCGACGGAAGCGGCGCGCCGTTCAGCCGCAACTCGCGTGCGCTGACCTTCGCGAAGCGTCAGCGAGAGCTCGATCGGCGAGGCGCCTCTCGTTCCGGTCACGACGACCCGCGCCGCGCTTCTCACCGAAGCGGATCAGCTGTGCGTCCTGTCGCGTCCGCGGGGAGAAACCCTGCGTGGCGAGGTGCAACGACTCCAGCAGGTTCGTCTTGCCGACACCGTTCCGGCCGACGACGAGCACGAGCCCCGGCTCGAGCGAGAGATCGAGCGACGCGTACGAGCGGTAGTTGCGGAGCGTGACCTGCCGAACGACCAGTTTACCGGAGGCCCGCTAGCCCGCGAGCCGGATCGGCATGATCAGGTAGACGTAGTCGTCCGTGTCGCCTTCGAGCACGGCCGGGCGGAGCGGGCTGATCGAGCTTGAACTTGATCGAGTCCGAATCCACCGACTCGAGGCCATCGCGCAGGAACTCCGCGTTGAACCCGATCTCCATCGCGTCGCCGTTGTACGGCGCCGGCAGCGACTCACGCGCCTCGCCGACATCCTGGGTGACGGCGGAGACGGTCACCTCGCCGTCGGCGAAGCGGAGCCTCAGCGGCGAGTTGCGCTGCGCCATCAGCGAGACGCGGCGCACGACCTCGAGCAGCTCGTCGCGTGGAAGCACGAGCTCGTGGTCGAACTGCTCCGGCAACAGTTGGCGGTAGTTCGGGAACTGGCCGTCGATGCGGCGTGTTGTCAGCCAGGTGCCGTCGGCACCGAACACGACATGGTTCTCCTGCAGGCCGAGCTGCAACTCGTCGGTGGCGGCGGCGATGCGCGCGAGCTCCTGCAGCGCGCGGGCCGGGATGATCGCCTCGAGGTCGGGAAGCGTCCCCTCGACCGGCGTCTCCTTCACGGCGAGCCGGTACGAGTCGGTGGCGGCCATCACGATCTTGCCCGGCTCGAAGCGGACGAGAATTCCCGTCAGCACGGGCCGGCTCTCATCACGCGAAGCGCTGCGCCCCACGCGGGCGACCGTCTCGATCAACGCGTCACGCTCGACCGTGTGGAGCGATGACAGCTCGATGTCAGGCAGCCGGGGGAAGTCCTCGGCCGAGTAGGTGTGCAGGCGGTAGTTGGCACCACCCGAGGCGACGACGACAACCGCCTCCTCAGGCTTGTGCTCGATCGTGACGTCGCTGTCGGGGAGCGAGCGCGAGATGTCGAGCAGCAGGCGACCCGGCACGACGACGCTGCCCTCTCCTTCGACGGTGCACTCGAGCTCGGTGCGCAGCGAGACCTCCATGTCGGTGGCAGCGAGATGCAGCCGGCCGTCCTGCGCGCGCAGCTGGATGCCGCCGAGAACGAGCACGGCCGTGCGCGACGAAACGCCACGAGCGACGATCGCCAGGCGGCTCGCCAACTCGTCCTTCGGGACGGTAATCCTCAGGCCGGTGCCCACTACGATTTCTGAGTCAATCATTTAAATAAAACCTCGTTGTAGTGATAAGCCCTGTGGAAGGCGGGAAAAGCCCTTCGAGGGACGGTCAGCAGCCATTTTCCCTGTGGGGGCGGACGGGGGACAACCCGGTGTCGTGCACAGGCCCATGCGACTACCTGACCTGACGGACGCGGGCTGTGAGTTCCTGGACGAGGTTGTACACAGACCTGTCCTCACGAATCAGACGCGCGATCTTCGACGTCGCGTGGATGACAGTCGTGTGATCGCGACCCCCGAATTCCTTGCCGATCTTCGGGAGCGAGGAGTCGGTGAGCTCGCGTGAGAGGTACATCGCGACCTGCCTCGGGTAGACGATGTTCTGCGAGCGGCGCTCTCCTGTCAGCTCGGCGTGCGTGACGCCGAACCGCTCGCAGATCAGCTCCTGGATCCGCTCGATCGAGATCTGTGTCCCTTCGCCCTGCGGGAACGAGTCCTTGAGAACGTCCTGGGCGAGCTCCACCGAGAGCGCCCTACCCGTGAGCGATGAGAACGCGACGACACGTGTGAGCGCGCCCTCGAGCTCTCGGATGTTCGTCGAGATGCGAGATGCGATGAACGTGAGGATCTCAGGGTCGCGGATCTCGATCTGGTCGCTCTTCACCTTCTTGCGGAGGATCGCGATTCGCGTCTCGAGGTCGGGCGGCTGGATGTCGGTGATCAGTCCCCACTCGAAGCGTGAGCGCAACCGCTCCTCCAGCGTCGAGATCTCGCGAGGCGGGCGGTCGCTCGACATGATGATCTGCCGGCCGGCCTCGTAGAGCGAGTTGAACGTGTGGAAGAACTCCTCCTGGATCCGCTCCTTGTGCTCGAAGAACTGGACGTCGTCGATCAGGAGGACGTCATAGGTGCGGTAGCGCTGCTTGAACCCCTCGATCCGCTTGTCGCGCAGGCTGTTGATGAAGTCGTTCATGAATGTCTCGGAGGTCACGTACCGGCAGGTGAGCCCGCCGCCGTGGTCGGTGACGAAGTTCGCGACCGCGTGCAGCAGATGCGTCTTGCCGAGGCCGGTGTGGCCGTAGATGAAGAGCGGGTTATAGGCCTGCGCCGGCGCTTCGGCCACAGCGAGCGCGGCCGCATGCGCGAAACGGTTCGACGAGCCGATCACGAACGAGTCGAAGGTGTACTTCGGGTTGATGCCGACCGCTTCTGCTCGCGGGACGATCTCAATGGGCAGCGGCCGCACGGCGGACGGCAGCGTCGAGACGTCTGCGGTCGGGGAAGGTCCCGCGACGGGAGGAGGCAGCTCGGCGACCTGGAGCTGGACACGGAGCGAATCGCCGCTCGAATCGCGCACTGCCGCACGGATCAGGTCGAGGAAATGACCCTCGATCCACTCGCGCGTGAAGTCATTGGGGCAGACGATCGCGAAGGTGTCGTTCTCGAGCGACGCGCCGCTCACCTCGCCGAACCAGGTCTGGAAGGTGGTGTCGTTGAGCGCTTCGCGAAGCCGAGCCGAGACGTCGTTCCAGAGGCCTTCCGCCGTCA
This sequence comes from uncultured Thermoleophilia bacterium, assembly GCA_963817765.1. Classification (GTDB taxonomy): domain Bacteria; phylum Actinomycetota; class Thermoleophilia; order Gaiellales; family Gaiellaceae; genus PALSA-600. The sequence continues at coordinate 120,092 of CAWFPX010000006.1, forward strand.
GCTCGATTTGACGCTCCACTCGGGTGAACACTCCTTCGTTTCTTGACCTTCGGGGTTGGCGAGCATAGCAGCGTCCAAGCGCCGGCTCAATGAGGATTTCGGGCCCTGTCCGGTCGAGCGGATATAGGCGTTTTGCAGGACTTTTTCGACGCTCCACACGACTCTCCACAGGTGTGGACAGTTGCGGCGGGGACGGCTCCTTGCCCGCGCTTTCCACGGCTTTTCGCTCGGCCGGACCCTGTGGACAACCATCCGCGAGCCGACGGCCGAATCGGTCCGGCTATACTCGCCGCCGGCAGGGTTCGAGCACGACGACGTGCAGCCCCGCGCCATCTTTCGACGCCATGAAACGGACCTATCAGCCGAATGTACGCAGGCGCAAACGGAAGCACGGCTTCCGCAATCGCATGTCGACGCGTGCCGGGCGCCTCATCCTCAAGCGCCGTCGCACCAAGGGACGCAAGCGCCTTTCGGCGTGAGTCGTTGCAGCGCCGGAATCGTCTCTCTCGCTCCCGCGACTTCGACGCCGTCTATCGCCACGGCCGGTCGGTCTCGACCCGCTTCCTGACGCTCTATTGGTTCGAACGCGACGAGTCGCTCGGCGACGCCCGGCTCGGCTTCGCCGTACCGAAGGCCGTCGGGAACGCGGTCGTCCGTAATCGAATCAAGCGGCAGCTACGCGAGATCGTCCGAGGTCGCCTCGACGGTGTGCCGCCGCTGAACGACTACGTCCTCGTCGTGCGTCCGGGGCTCCCGGAGGCCGCGGAGTCGAACGGGCACGACTGGCTCGAGGCCCGCGTCGACGAGGTGCTCGGCAAGGCGGCGGCATGAGCGTCATCGCCAGACGCGCGGCGATCCTGCCGATCCGGCTCTACCAGCTCCTCATCTCGCCGTTCGTGCCGGCCAACACGTGCAAGTACCACCCGAGTTGCTCGGAGTACGCGGCGCTCGCGATCGGCAAGCACGGCGTCCTGCGCGGCGGGGCGCTTGCCGCCTGGCGCCTGCTGCGCTGCAACCCCTGGTCGCACGGCGGGGTGGATTACCCGTGATGCTCGGCTTCTCCTTCCCGGGTCTCGCGGCGCTCGAGAACGTGATGAAGTCGATTCTCGACTTCTTCCACACGAGCGTCGGGTTGCCGTGGGCGTGGTCGATCGTCGCTCTCACCGTCCTCGTGCGGATCGTGCTCGTGCCGCTCACGGTGAAGCAGATCCATTCAATGCAGTCGCTGCAGCGGCATGCCCCCGAGATGAAGGCGCTTCAGCAGCGCTACAAGGGCGACCGCGCGAAGCTGAACGAAGAGCTGATGAAGTTCTACAAGGAGAACCACATCAACCCAGCTGCGTCGTGTCTTCCGCTCGTCGCGCAGTTCCCGGTCTTCATCGCTCTCTACCTGACGCTCAAGCACTACTCGCACCACATCACCGGTTCGTGGCTGTACGTGGTGCCGGACATCTCGGCCAAGACGACGGCGCACTGGTCGGGGTACATCCTGCTCGCCGTCTATGCCGGCTCCCAGATCTCGTCCACGTACTTCATGGGCGCGACGATGGACAAGACGCAGCGCAACATCATGATGGTGCTCCCGCTCGCGTTCATCACCGTCGTCTCGCGCTTCCCGGTCGGCCTCGTCATCTACTGGATGACGACCAACCTCTGGACGGTCGGTCAGGGGCTCGTCACACGGCGACTCGTGCCGAAGGCGAAGCCGGGTGCCGCGGCCGCCGTTCCGGCAGGCCCGAAGCGCTCGTCGCGTACGGCTCCGCGTGACGACAGCAACGGGTCCGGCGACAAACCGGCCGCTCAGGAGGAGCCGAAGCCCAAGCCCTCCGGGCCGCCTCGCCGGGTGAAGCGCAAAAAGGGCGGCGCGCGCCGGTGAGCGACCTGGTCTCCGTGGAAGCGACCGGGGAGACCGTCGGCGAGGCGAAGTGGAAGGCGCTGCGCGATCTCGAACGCGCCGCGCCCGGGCTCGACAAGGCGGCGGTTACGTTTCAGGTCGTGTCCGAGGGTGAGCGCGGCTTGCTCGGGGTCGGCTACACACCGGCTCGCGTGATCGCCTCGGTGGATGCAGCCGCTGCGCCCGTCCCTTCTCGTGCGGTGGGCGACGAGTCGGAGACCGAGGAACGAGTCCGCGCACTGGTGGAACGTGTCGTCGACGCGATGGGCATCGACGCTCAGGTCTCCGTCCACGAGACCGACGACGAGGTGCTCGTCACGTGCACCGGTGGCGACCTCGGCCTGCTCATCGGCAAGCACGGGCAGACGATCGACGCCCTCCAGCATGTCGCGAACGCAGCGCTTCATCGCGGCGGCGGCGAGGCGAAGTCGGTGACCGTTGATGCCGCCGGCTACCGCGACCGCCGCCGATCGACGCTCGAGTCGATCGCGTTGCGCGGAGCGGAGCGAGCGGCCCGCGGGGAGCGGGTGCTGCTCGAGCCGATGACCTCGGGCGAGCGGAAGGTCGTGCACGAGCGGCTGAAGGATGTCGAAGGCGTGCAGACCTCCAGCGAGGGGACGGAGCCCAATCGCTACGTCGTCGTCCTCCCCGCTTGAGGCGCGGTTGGAGGCGCCGCACTTGGATGCATGGCTCGCGGCAGTCGTCGCGACGCCCGGCCTGACGGCGATCCGGGATCTCGGCGAAGCGCAGCGGTGGCTTGCCGAGGATTCGCTCCGCGCGACCGGGCTCGTCACTGAAAACGGCGGCGCGATCGTCGACGTCGGGTCAGGCGGCGGAGCGCCCGGCATTCCGCTTGCGCTTGCGCTTCCCGACCGCGAGGTTGTCCTGCTCGACGCCGAACGGCGCAAGTGCGAGTTTCTCGAGCAGTGGGCGCCGCCGAATGCCCGCGTCGTCTGGGGCCGCGCGGAGGAGCAGGCAACCGATTGGGCGGGCGTCGCCGTGGCGAAGGCGCTCGCGCATCCGCCGACCGCTGCGGAGTGGTGCCTACCGCTTGTCCGCCCGGGCGGCGTGGTGATCCTCTGGGTCGGCCCGTCGGTCGACCCGGCGCCGGTGGCCTCCGTCGCGGCGCGACTGGCCGGCGAGCTCGAGGCTGCCCCCGAGGGCCTGTTGCTCCTGCGCAAGACGGGGCCGACCCCGCCGGGCTTTCCGCGCCGCACGGGCGTGGCGAAGAAGCGCCCACTCGCCTGACCGTCCCGGGCGGCCATGTCAGGTCGCCAAACGAGGGTGACAAGACTCAGACTTTTCGTCCACATACCCACCGCGCGAAAGGGCTCAAGCCAGTCGGCGGATCGTCCGCGAGGGGCGTGGCCAGTCGCCAAAGAACGGTTTCAGAAGTGTGGCCAGACTCCTGGGGAAGCGCTATTTCATGCGGGTTCCGGTGTCCGGCCGCGCGGCTAGATTGGGGTCGTGCCCGGCAAGGTCTACGCGTTTGCGAACCAGAAGGGCGGCGTCGGCAAGACGACGACCGCGATCAACCTCGCCGCCTGCCTCGCCGAGGCCGGCGAGCGGGCGCTCGTCGTCGATCTCGACCCGCAGGCGAATGCGACGTCCGGTCTCGGGATGCGCGCGAACGGGACCTCGAGCTACGACCTGCTGGACGGGGCGCCGCTCTCCGAGCTCGCCAAGCCGACGCGCTTCGAGAACCTCTTTCTCGTTCCCTCGCGACCCGAGTTGGCCGGCGCTGCGGTGGAGCTCTCGCAACGCGAGGACGGCGAGCGCTACCTCGCCGACGCGCTCCAGCATGCCGACGGATTCGACTTCGTGCTCCTCGACTGCCCGCCGTCACTCGGGCCGCTGACAGTGAACGCCCTCGCCGCAGCCGACCGGGTGATCGTGCCGGTGCAGACCGAGTACTACGCGCTCGAAGGGCTGGCGCAGGTCGTGCAGTCGATCAACCTGATCAAGTCCCGGCTGAATCCCGGTCTCTCGATCGCCGGCGTGCTGCTGACGATGACCGACGGCCGCACACGGCTCTCTGCCGAGGTCGAGTCCGAGGTCCGCAGGCATTTCGGCGAGCTCGTCTTCAAGGCGGTCGTGCCCCGCTCGGTGCGTGTCGCCGAGGCGCCGAGCCACGGTCTGCCGGTGACCCACTACGACCGGCGCTCAGCGGGCGCCGAGGCCTACTGGAAGGTGGCGATGGAGCTTGTCGAGCGTCCCTAGACGCGGTCTCGGCCGCGGCTTCGAGGTGCTGATCGGCGGTGCGGAGCCCGAGCTCGGGCAGATCGCGGTCGATCAGATCCACCCGAACCCCAAGCAGCCGCGCAGGCGCTTCGAGGGCGAGGCGGCCACCGGTCTCGCCGAATCGATCAAGGCGCAAGGCCTCCTCCAGCCGGTCGTCCTCCGTCCCCGCCTCCAAGGCGGCTTCGAGCTGATCGCCGGCGAGCGCCGCTGGCGGGCGGCGCGCGAAGCGGGCCTCGCGACGGTGCCGGCTCTCGTGCGCGAGGCCGACGACCGCGATTCGCTCCTGCTCGCGCTCGTCGAGAACGTCGCCCGCGAGGATCTCTCCCCGGTCGAGGAGGCGCGGGGATACGCGGTCCTGATCGACGAGTTCAGCCTCTCACTCGGCGACGTCGCCGAGCGGGTCGGCAAGTCGAAGCCGACGGTCTCGAACCGCATCCGTCTGCTCGAGCTGCCCGAGGACGTGCTCGCGATGATCGCGCGCCGGGAGCTGACCGAGGGGCACGCACGCGCTGTACTGGCCGTCCCGGATCACGACGAGCGGCGCAAGCTCGCGAAGCGAATCGTGCGCGAAGGGTTGTCGGTGCGCGCGGCCGAGCGGGCTGCTCGCTGGGCCGGCGCGAAGACGAAGGAGCGGCGCGTCACGACGGTCGACCCGGAGCTCGCGCGCCGCGTCGAGGACCGCCTTCAAGCGGGTCACCGGCTTCGACGCCAAGGTCGGGACTGCGGGCATGAACGTTCCGCTCGACGGCGAGGTGCAGCTCGAGGAGCTCGCCGAGGCCCTTGAACGGCTCGACGGGCGACTAGCAGAGCGCCGTACCCCCACGGGGTGCAGCCCCGTTGCATCCCTATGACCAGTCTTTGGTTGCACGATATCGAGGCCCTCGAGGCGATCTCAGGGGACGAACAGACACGCGATCTGTTCCTGCGGATGGCGCAGATGTCGCAATCCGGGCGGCTCGCCCCGTTCCTCGACGAGCTGGAGCGCGACGGCGACCTGGATGACGTGACGAAGGGAACGCTTGCCGAGCTCGCCACGGACAAGAGCTTCCTCCATGCCGTCGAGGACTACGTCCGTCGCACACGCGCGCTGCACTGAGGCGGCGCGGAGTGAGATGGGCGATCCTGGATTCGAACCAGGGACCTCCGCCTTATCAGAGCGGCGCTCTAACCAACTGAGCTAATCGCCCGCGCGGCGTGAGTGATAGCGCCCGCGTTTGGCCCCAAGGCCGGGGGTAACCTAGGAGTCGATGGTCGAGATGACGATCTACGGAGTCTCGTTCGACCTGGTCGGAAAGCAGCCGATCGTGCTCTTGAAGACCGCGGACGGAAACCGGTATCTCCCGATCTGGATCGGGCATCCCGAGGCGGCCGCGATCCTGATGAAGCTCCAGGGTCAGCCGGCGCCCCGGCCTCTCACACACGACCTGCTCGTGAACATCCTCGGCGAGCTCGACGTCGAAGTGGTGCGTGTCACCGTCACGGAGTTGCGAGAAAACACCTTCCACGCGTCGATCACGGTCGCGCAGAACGGCACCGAGCTCGAGATCGACTCGCGCTCGTCGGACGCGATCGCCGTGGCCGTGCGCGCGCAGGCCCCGATCTTCGCGGCCGACGACGTGATCGAGGAGTCGGCGATCGAGATGGAAGGCGACGAGATCAATGAGGAAGAAGTCGTCGACGAGTTCCGCAAGTTCCTCGACAAGGTCTCGGCGGAGGACTTCATCGAGGCGGAAGTCGAGGGCGATCTCCTCGAGTCCGACGAGGAAGCCGAAGCCGAGACCGAAGACGACGACTAGCGCGACCCCTACGAGTAGACGTAGATCGCGCTGTCATAGGCGATCTGCGCGTAGACGGTCTGTGCGATCCACATCGGGATGCGCGCACAGCCGTGCGAGGCGGGATACGGCGGCACGTCGGGGTAGCCGTGCACGGCGAAGCCGCGCAGGAAGTAGCTCGGGTAGTAGAGAACCCAGTCGTAGCCGCCCACCTTGCGGTAGACGTGGAACTCGCCCACGGGCGTGTTGCCGGTCGCCCCCGTGGAGGTTGCGACAACGAGCGCGACCTGACCGTCGCGCACGAGGAACAGGACTTGCCGGGTCTTGTCGATCTCGACGTGCGCCGGGCCGCCGTAGCGGGCACGCGGAGTCTTGGCCGTCAACAGGCGGCCCCAGAGCGCCGGCGTGACCGTGCCGGTGCGTTCGAGCCCCTCGACCTTCTGGAACGCGTAGACCGCCTCGAGGTCTTCGCTGCCGAAGTAGCCGTCGCGCCGGACCGCGTAGTGCAGTTCGGCGAGCCGCGCTTCGAGCGCACGCACGCTGGGGCCGCGTGCGCCGAGTGAGAGCTCCGGTGCGACGATCGCGACTGTCGCAGACGTCCGAACCGCCGCCCACCCGCGCGCGGGCCGGCTCGCGAGGCGCACGTGCGCAAGGTGGACGCTGCGCGTGTCGACGCGTGTCGGGCCGGCGATCGTCCCTGCGGCGGCTGGGTGCAGCGTTGCGACGACCCGGAGCGGCGAGCCGACGAGCGGCTCTCCCGAGAACGAGACGACGATCTTCGGCGTGACGAGGATGCGCGCCGGCACCGATGTGACGCCGAGCGCGTGCGCGACCCACGGGGCTGTTCCAAGCACGCGAACGCGCAGCTTCCCGCCGACGAAACGCCGGCCGCGCAGCGTCACCGGGACGCGCGGTGTGACGGTCGCGCGCAGTGTCACCCACTGCGCGTACCGGGCAACGTGTGGCGCCGCGAGTTTCAGCGAGATCGCCGTCACCGTTGCCGCGGCCTGGGTGCCGCCATCGGTCGTGAGCGTCGGCCGCCACGCGCCTGAGGTGTAGATGTGCTGGACGCTGCCGCCCTCTGCCTGGGCGCCGTCGCCGAAGTCCCAGGCGTAGCTCGCCGATTGACACGTCGCGGTGAAGGTGACCGTGAGCGGCGAGGATCCGACGACCGGCGTCGACGTCACGCCGCAGTTGTCGGCTCGCGCGGCCGGTGCGTAGGCGAGGCACGCAATCGCGAGCAAGGCCGGCGCGAGAAAGGCAGGCGCAACGACGAAGATGCGGCGCATCGTCGGGAACCTACCCGCCGATCGTGACGGCAGCCACCAGCGCGATCAGGTTGAAGGTCGCATGCAGGAACATCCCCGGGTACACGCTGTCGGTGCGCGCGCGAATCCAGGCGAGCACACAGCCGAACGCGGCGATGATCGGCAGCGAGACGATGAGCCCGTGCGCGAGGCCGAAGAGAACGCCGACCGCGAGGATCGCCGGCCAGCGGCCGAACCGCTCGAGGAGCGAGTACCCGAGCCCGCGGTAGGTCAGCTCCTCGACGAACGGCACGAACGTGCAGATCACGAGGCCGTTCACGAGGTAGGCGAGCGCGTGGTGTGGCTCCCAGCGCGCCGGTGTCAGTCCCTGTTCGTTTCCAGGGTGCGCCAGGTGGCTGTAGACGACTTCGAAGACGTAGATGAGGACGAGCCCGACCCCGAGCCACAGCACTGCGGCCGGAATCGAGCGCGGCCGTCGCAGCGCAAGCAGGTCGCGACGCGAGCCGGCGATCGCCAGCACGAGCGCGAGCAGGATCCCGTCCTGGATGAGGCCGCCGATCGCCGTCGACCACTCGTAGAGCACCTGCGGGTCAGGCTTGCCCTCGGTGGCGCGACCCCAGTAGCTGAGGGCGATCATCGCGGCCACGAGCAGGAGCCACAGCGCGAGCCGCGGGGTCCCGTCCCTACGATACGGCGGCGCCGTGCCCGTGACCTTCACTCCAGCCGAGGCTAACAGCGCCCTCTTCGAGGTGCGTCCGGTCGCCGAACGACTCGCCGCCGTGCGCGAGCGCATGCGTGACCTCGAGCGCTCGCAGGGCGAGCTCGCGTCGGCGATCGACGGGAACGGCGGCGGGTATGCGGCGAGCGACCTCGGCGCGGCGGCAGCCGAGCTCGGCGGGCTCACAGACGCCGCGATCGCGTGCGTCGAGAAGCTCGAGGAGCTCGGGGTGCGAGTGAAGGATCTCGATCTCGGCCTGCTCGACTTCCCTGCGTGGCGCGACGGGGTCGAGGTGGAGCTCTGCTGGCATGTCGGCGAGGAGGCGGTCCGCTACTGGCACGGCCTCGGCGAGGGGTATGCAGGCCGGAAACCGATCGACTGGGGCGAATAGGTCCCGATGTCGACGGCCTGGGAACACGCGCTGATCGCCCTCGGCGTGCTCATCGTCGCGTTCTTCGTGGCGAAGCTCGTGGACGCCCGTATGTCGCGCCGCAACCTCGCACCCGAGGCGGCGACGCGCTACCGCGTCCTCCGGCGCACGATCTTCGCGACGATCGTCTTCGTCGGCGTCATGTCTGCGTTGCTCGTGATTCCCCAGGTGCGGGCGGTTGCCGGCGCGATCCTCGCCTCGTCGGCCGTGCTGGGGATCGTGATCGGCTTCGCCAGCCAGCGCACGATCGGAAACTTCGTTGCCGGGATCCTGATCGCGTTCAGCCAGCCGCTTCGGCTCGGCGATCAGGTCGAGGTGGCCGGCGTGAAGGGTGTTGTCGAGGAGATCGGCCTCACCTACACCTGGATCCGCACTCGTGACAACGATCGGCTCGTCGTCCCGAACGAGAAGCTGGCGTCGGACACGATCCGCAACTCGACGATCCGCAGCCCGTTGACTCTCGTCGAGGTGACCGTGCAGGTGCCGGCGAGCGCAGATCTTCGCCACGTGGTCGAGTCGCTGCAGGGCGAAGGGCAAGAGGTGTATGTGACCGACCTCGCTGAGGACAAGGCGAGCATCGTGGTCCGCACATGGGTTCCGGGCGAGGCCGTCGCCGAGCGCGCAGAGAGCGATCTGCGAATCTCACTCGCGGCGCGGCTGAAGGATCTCGACCTGTGATCCCGCCTGCGACGCCGACAACCACGGCCGAGCCGCCGCCGGCGACCGTGACGACCGCGCCGCCCTCTGGTCAATAACCGCAAGCCCCTCGTCGCCGGCGCCCTGACACTGGCGTTCGTCCTCGCGTGCGTCGTCGTCGCATGGATTCCCGACTCGCCGCTCCGCGTCATGAACGGCGGTCGCACGCACGGCCGGCACGAGCTCGGCGTTCTCTTCGCGTGCCTGCTCGCCGCCGCGTTCGTCTGCTACCTCGCCGGGCTTCTCTTCGTTCGCCGTGGCGCACGGTTCCGACTCGTGTTCGGGCTGGCGTGCGCGATCCAGCTCGCGCCCCTCGCGGCGCCGCTTCTGATCTCGAGCGACGCGTGGACGTATTGGAGCTATGCACGCCTGCACGACCCGTACCGGCAGACTCCGTCCGACGATCGCCTCTCGGCTCCCCATGCCGGGGCGGCGTATCTGCACACCACGTCCGTGTACGGGCCGGCGTTCAGCCTGGCTGCGAAGCCGACGGCGTTCGTTCACTCCCCGGACGCGGTCGCCTGGCTCTACAAGACGGTGGCCGCGCTCGCCGTGCTCGCAGCCACGTGGCTCGTCGCGCGCCGCCGGGCATTCGCGGCGGCGCTCGTCGGCTGGAACCCGATCGTGGCGGTGCACTTCGGCGGCGGCGGCCACAACGACGCATTGATGGTTGCGCTCCTCGCGGCGGCGCTGGCGCTCGGCGAGGCCGGCCGCGTGCAGTGGGCGGGCGCAGCGTGGTCAGTGGGGGTGCTCGTGAAGTGGGTACCACTCGTCGTGCTGCCCTTGCGCGCGCTCGAGGCGCGCGCGACCGGTCGCCGGGTCGGGCACTGGGGATTCGCGGTCGCGACCGTCGCCGCGCTTGGCGTCGCGACGATTCTCTGGCGATTCCACTGGCTGCACGCGCTCGCGCCGCTGGCCCACGACGCCGCGCGAGAGACCGCATACGCGTTGCCGCATCGCACGCACCTTTCGCCGTGGTTCTTCGCCGCTGCATACGGCGTCGCCTACGTGTGGCTGCTGCGGACGGCGCTCCGCGGTCGGGCGCGGTCGGGGCTCGCACTCGCGCTGCTCCTGCTCGCGCTTCCGTACCTCGCCGCCTGGTACGTGCTGTGGCCGCTCGCCCTCTCGGCGCACGACGACGATCGCACCGCGATCGCGCTCACGCTTGCGCTGTGCGCATATCTCCTGCCGCAGGGCATTGCGTTTTAGTCATTGCGTTTTAGTCACTGCGTTCTCGGTCACAGCACCGATTCGAGCAGCGACAGCCAGCGCTCACCGAGCACGCGGCGCGACGCACGTTCGAGGTAGACCTCGCGGCCGCGCGCGGCGATCCGCGTGCGCAGGGGCTCGTCGCTCACCAGGCGTTGCATCGCGACGGCAAGTGCAGCGGGGTCGGCGGGCGCGACGAGCAGCGCCGACTCGCCGTCGGTGAGGAGCTCGCGCGCCGCGTCGGTGTCGGCGGTCACGACGGGCGCTCCCGTCGCCAATGCTTCGAAGACGACGGGTGGAATCGCGCGCGACTCGCGGAAGCTGCCGAGGACGATCCCGGCGTGCGCGACGGCGATCCCAAGCTCGTCTGGTGGGATCTGGTCTCGGCCGACGAGTCGAAGCGGAACGTCGGGCGCCAGGACCGCCGCGGCCTCGACCACCTCCGTCGACGCGTCGGCGAATTGCAGTGCCGAGAACGGATACGTCGGGGACCAGGTTTCCGAGAAGAGCTCTTCGTCGGCGCCGAGGAAGACGGCCTCCGTACGGCGCGCGCCCATTCCGTGTAGATACGCGGCCTCGGCCGAGGTCCCGCAGACGACGAGATCGGGGAGGCGCAGCGCGCGAAAGTCGACGGCTCGGAGAACGGTCGCCGCCATGGAACGGTCGCGAAACCGGCGGCGGACGGTCACCAGCTCGTCCTCGAGTGAGAGAACAGCGTCGAACACGAGCGGTGCGCGCCCCGCGACCCGGCGTGCGCGGGGCACGTCGAAGTGACCCGGGTAGCCGACGATGAGAACATCGAAGTCGCGGCGTCTCGGTGCAAGCAATTTCGTCTCTGCACCGAGGACGCTGAGCGTGCCTCGCGCGCCGTTGCCTCGCACGTCCGCCTGTCGTTCCGCGATCTCGACGCCGGTCGCGCGCAGGGCTGCGATCGCATTGACGTTGCGCGGGTGCGCCCTGTCGTACGTCCCGAAATACAGCGCCCTCACTCGCTGCTCGTCGTGGTCGGAGTGCCAGGGAGGGCCGGTGGCGCGGTGGTCGTCGGCGCCGTGTCGGTTGTCACCGGTGCAGTCGTGGTCGGGGGCGCAACGGTCGTTGTCGGCGGAGCGACAGTCGTTGTCGGCGACGGTCGCCGGCGACGTCGTGGTCGGGGCCGTCGTCGTCTGCGCGGTGGTCGTCGGCGCAGTGGTGGTCTGCGCGGTCGTGGTCGGGCGGTGGTCGTCTGCGCGGTGGTCGTGGCGGCCGTCGTCGTCGGCGCGGTGGTCGGTCGCCGCGCTCGTCGTCGGCGCGAGGGTCGCGACCGTCGGCAGGCTCAAGCCCGGCAGGGACGCGGTGTTGCCGGCGTCGGAGTCGCCCCCGTTCAGCGCGAGCGCAAGCGCCACGCCGCCGGCGAGCAGGGCGGCCGCGGCGAGGGCGATCGCCAGCAGAGAGAGCCGCCGCCGTCGTCCGGACGGCCGGCAGATTCCGGCCGCACCACCTGAGTGGCCGCAGTCGCGAGGGCGTCTGGAGCCACGACGATCGTCGCGTCTTCCGCTGCGTCTCCAACCGGCGCCGAAGCTCGCGCAGCAAGAGCCGCCCCGTCGGCGGGCCGATCAGCCGGCCGCTTCGCGAGCGCGACGTCGTCAGCGCCTCGAGCTGTCTGGGCGCGTCCGGCCGGAAGTCGGCGACCTGCGGCGGTGCGTCGTCGCGATGCATGCGGACGACCTCCATCGCGTTCGGCGCGACGAACGGCAGCCGGCCGGTGAGCATCCGGAAGAGGATGACTCCGAACGAGTAGACGTCACTCGCGGGGCCCGCGGGCAGGCCGGCGGCCTGCTCGGGCGAGATGTAGGACGCCGTGCCGAGCACGGTCCCCGCCTCGGTGAGCGTGCCCGACGTGCCCATGCGCGCGATGCCGAAGTCGGCGATCTTCGCGCGTCCCTCGCTGTCGAAGAGCACGTTCGCCGGCTTCAGGTCGCGATGAACGAGGCCGCGACCATGCGCGTGCGCGAGTCCTGCCGCCATCTCGGTCGCGATCCGCAGCGTCTCCGCGTCCGCGAGCGGCTCCCGTCCGTGGAGCCGCTCTTCCAACGACCCGTTCGGCAGATACTCGAGCACCATGTACGGCTTGCCGTCCGCCTCGCCGTAGTCATAGAGCGAGCAGAGGTTCGGGTGTGAGAGCGATGCGGCCGCGCGCGCCTCGCGCTCGAAGCGCGCCCGGTCGGCCGTCGGAGAGAGCAGCTTCACGGCGACGCGGCGGCCGAGCTCGGAGTCTTCGGCAAGCCACACGGAGCTCATCGCCCCGCGCCCGAGCGGCTCGATCAGCCGGTACCGCCCTGCGATCAGCTCGTCGCTCATGTCCGGCTGATTATCGTGATCGTCGGTGACAGGTCTCCCGAGCATTGATCAAGCACTCGCACTCGTGCTCGCAGCGGTGCGACCGCTCTCGGCCGAGGGCGTCCCGATCGGCGGCGCGGCCGGCCGGGTGCTGGCGGAAGCCGCTGTCGCCGAGGTCGACCTGCCGCCGTTCGACAGTTCGGCGATGGACGGCTTCGCAGTGCGCGCGGCCGAGACGCCCGGGCGGCTGACGGTGGTAGGCCAGTCGGCCGCGGGCCGCCCGGCTTCGCAGTCGCTCGGGAGCGGTGAGGCGGTCGCGATCTCGACCGGTGCCGTCGTGCCTTCGGGCGCCGATGCGGTCGTGCCCGTCGAGCATGCGACGCTCACGGGCGGCGAGGTCACGGTCGAGCGTGTTGGCGAGGGAGACAACAGACGGCTGCGCGGCGGAGACGTCCGCACGGGAGATGTGGTGGTTCCCGTGGGCGTGCGTCTCGGACCGCCGCAGGTCGGTGCGCTCGCGGCGGTCGGCGTGGCGAGTGTGCGGTGCGGCCGTCGGCCGAGAGCGGTCGTGCTCGCGACCGGGACGGAGCTACGCGCGCCGGGCGACCCGCTCGGCCCCGGCGAGATCTACGAGTCGAACACACTGCTCCTCCGCGCCCAGCTCGAGTCGGCCGGTGCCGAGGTCATCGTCCACCAAGCCGTTGCCGATGACGCGGCTGCCACACGTGCAGCGCTCGCTGCAGGGCTCGAAGCCGATGTCTTGATCACGTCGGGTGGTGTTTCGGTCGGCGAGCACGACCTCGTACGAGCCGCTCTCGCCGATCTCGGCGTCGAGGAGGTCTTCTGGCGTGTCGCGGTACGCCCCGGCAAGCCGGTCGCGTTCGGGACGCGCGGAGCGACACTCGTCTTCGGGCTGCCGGGCAACCCGGTGTCGGCGCTCGTCGGCTGCGAGCTCTTCGTGCGCCCCGCGATCCTGGCGCTGCAGGGAGCGGCCGATCCAGGCCCGCCCTTTCTACCCGGTCGCCTTGCCTCGCCGCTGCGGTCGAGCGACGAGCGCGACGAGCTCGTGCGCGCACGGACGCGCGTCGATCCGGCCGGCGTCGTGCTCGAGCCCCTTTCCGGTCAGGAATCGCACATGATCGTCCACGCCTCGGCGGCGGATGCGCTGGTCCGTGTGCCGCGCGGCGGCGGCGAATTGCAACCGGGCGCGCCGGTCATGTACCTCGCGGTCTAGGGCACAACGATCTACGGCCCGACGGCGCGCCGCCGCTCGTCCGCGACGCTCCTGTGTGCGCGCACTGTGAGGACGACCGTGCGAATCAGCTCCCGGAAGGGACCGCGTGCGGGCCGCTCGCCGGCAGCGGGGTAGGGCGCGTACCGGCCGGCGGCGACGGCCGCGAGCTGGGCGGCACAGGCGGCGGCCGCGAGTGCGATCGCGACCGCCGGAACTCGCACGTAGCCGAGCGACACCAGCTCGAGCAGGTACCACGGCGCGTCGAAGCCGAGCTCGTACCGGATCGCCAGCGACCCGACGAGGAGCAAGGGCCCGATGAGACCGATGAGAAAGAAGATCGCGCGGGCGGGAGGACGACCGCTCCGGACCTGGGGTAGCCAGATCCACGCGTGCAGCGCGGGCAGGATGAAGATGAGTGCGAAGGGGTTCGTTGCCAAAATGAGCAACGAGACGACGCAAGTGCGAGCAACGCCGCGGTCTCCCCGGCGAGCCGCTCGTCCGCGCCGACGCGTCGCCGGGGGACGAGTCGCTGGCGCGCGATGAGCCAGGCTGCGAACGCGAGCGCGGCAAGCAGACACAGTGCGAGCACCGGCCAGTCGCCTGACGCCGCCGTGGCGGGGTTCGGCGGGCGAGGCGCTCCGCGGGGCCAGGCGCCGAGCGCCGCGAAGAGGTAGAAGGCGAAGCCGAGGAAGAGCCAGAACGCGAGCCGTGTCCGGAGGCTGCGGGCCGCGGGCAGGAGCGGGATCCGACGCCGCCGGCAATGGGCGAAGAGGTCGATCGCCACGACGAACGCGGGCAGGAGCAGCGCGAAGAGCAGCAGCTCGACCGCCCAACCGCGGATGATGCGATCGCCCACCCAGACGAAGCTCGTCGGTCCCTGCCCCAGGTCGAGACCCCCGTCGAGCGAGCCGAGGAGCTCCTGCGCGGAGCGACCGAGGGCGGCGAGCCGGCCGGCGCGGAGGCCCGACGCACGGTCGGTGAAGGCTGCGGGCGGTCGTTCGCCGGCGGTCGTGAGCGTGACGGCGGGAATCCCTCGCGCCACGAACGGGCCTTGCTCGTAGGGCGTGTACGGGAATCCGAGGTCGATCAACTGGGCCAGGAACCCCGCCCGCCTCGCCCGGTCGCCCGACTGCTCGAGGATGCGTTTCGCGGCGGTCTCGACGAGGGTCGGCGCCGGCGAGCGTGGCGTATCGCCCGTGATCACGAGCCGGGGCGCCCCCGGGCCGCCGATCGCGGTCAGGTTGACGGTCGCGACCACGTGGAACGGCATGCGCTCGGCGAACCGCACCGCGCCGAGGCCGCCGAACGAGCCGGCGTCGGTCGAGAGGAAGACGATCGTGTGCGCCGGGCGTACCCGCTGGGCGGCCGGGGTGCTGGCCTGGCCGTAGCCCCGCGCGAGCTCGACGAGGGCTGCCGTGCCCGTCGCGTTGTCGTTCACCCCTGGCCCGGTGCCGACATCGTCCCGGTGGGCCATGACGACGATCGCGTCCGTCGACTGTCCGGCGGCGACGGCCCAGAGATTTTGGAGGCGCACGAGCCCGAGCCCCGGCACGCTCTGACGCCAGGTGTCGGTCGTGACCGGCAAGCCGTACGGACGCAACGCGTCGCGGAACCAGTTGGCCGCGCCGATCGAGCCGGCGCTGCCGGGGACACGGTCAGGGTAGAGCTTCGCGAAGTCGGTGGCGAGCGTCGCAGTCGCCGGCCCGTCGAAGTTCGGCGGCAGGAGCGGCGCCGGGAGCGGCGCCGCCCGGACGACGCTGAACGCGAGGATGAGCAGCGGCAGCGAGAGCACGAGAAAGGCACTGCGGTAGAGGCGGCCGTTGACGGGGCGCTCGAGGGAGCCGCGCCGCCGCTCGCGGCGCCGCCCCGGGCGAGAGGTTGCCGTCATACCGAGGGCTATAGTAGGAGCCGGGGCCACAGCCGTCTGGAGACGAGCCTCTGCAGGCGCCGGAATCCCATGCCCGACTCCTCCCCCACGATCCTGCTGGTCGACGACGAGGACTCCGTTCGCAAGGTGCTCGCGTTCCCGCTCGAGCGCGACGGCTACATCGTCGTCCAGGCCGCCGACGGCGAGGAGGCCCTGGATCGTTTCGCCGCCGAGCGGATCGACCTGGTCGTCCTCGACATCATGCTCCCGAAGCTCGACGGGCTCGAGGTCTGCAAACGGCTTCGGGCCACGTCGAGCGTGCCGATCATCATGCTGACTGCCCGCGACGACGAGCTCGACAAGGTGATCGGCCTCGAGCTCGGGGCAGACGACTACATCACCAAGCCGTTCTCGATCCGCGAGTTCCGCTCCCGCGTCCGCGCGCTGCTGCGCCGCTCCCGGACGACGCCTGGAACCGATGCCGCCGCCGAGCTGATCGAGCACGACGGGCTCGTGATCGACATTCCCCGCCGTCAGGTGCTGGCGCGTGGCGTCCCGGTTCAGCTCACGTATGTGGAATTCGAGCTCCTGCGGACGCTCGCGGCGACGCCCGGGCGCGTCTTCAGCCGCCGGATGCTGCTCGAGGCGCTCTGGAAGAGCGCCGACTACCGTGACCCGCGCACGATCGACGTCCACGTGCGGCATCTGCGCGAGAAGCTCGAGGCGGAGCCCCGGACGCCCGAGTACATCCTGACCGTGCGCGGCGTCGGCTACCGCTTCCGCGACCGGTGAGCCCGCTTCGGAGCGTCGCCGGCAGGCTCGCGCTCGGACTCCTCTTCGTGGTCGCGGGCGTGCTCGCGATCGTCTACCTGATCGTCGTCCCGTCGTACCGCAACGCCCTCGTGAACACGAAGCTCTCGAGCCTCGAGGCCTCGGTCCGCTCGGTTGCCGTTCCGAACTTCCCGGCCGAGCCCTACCTGCAGCAGCAATTCGCCTCGACGATCGCGTCACGGGTGAACGCACGCGTTGTGGTCTTCGACCTGTTGAGCTCAGCCCCGGCTCTGCCCGAGCCTGCCGCCGACTCGAACCTGGACGGATTCAGCTCGGATGTCGAGAACGATCCCGTCGTCTTCGACGCGGCACGGCACCAGACCCTCGCGAGCGGCACCGTCAACCGACATGGCCAGACGTACGCCGAGGTGGCGTATCCGCTCGGCTCGGCCGTCGTCCTGCTGACGGCACCACTGCACGACCAGCTCCAGACCGTGTCGGTCGTCCGCGAGCGCGTCTTCGTCGCCGGCGCCCTCGCGCTTGCCTTCGCCGTCGCGCTCGCCTACGCGGGCGCCAGCCTTTTCGCACGCCGGATCAAGCGCCTCGAGGCAGCCGCAGATCGGATCGCCGCCGGCCGGTTCGATGAGGCGGTGATCGATTCGCGCTCGGACGAGTTGGGACAGCTCGCACGCACGTTCGAACGCATGCGCCTACGACTCGCGCGCCTCGACCGCGCTCGTGGCGAGTTCATCGCGAATGCCTCGCACGAGCTCCGCACGCCGCTCTTCTCGCTCGGCGGCTTCCTCGAGCTGCTGGACGACCCGACGATCGACGCGGCCACCCGCGACGAGTTCGTCGCGCAGATGCGCGAGCAGGTGACGCGGCTGACGAAGCTCGCGACCGATCTGCTCGACCTCTCGCGGGTCGACGCCGGCCGGCTCGCCGTGGCGCAGGAGGCCGTCGACCTGTCCGAGCTCGCGACCGAGGTCTCGGCTCGAGCTGGCGCCGCGCGCGACCGCCGCCGCGCACCCGTTCGAGGTCACAACCGAGCCGTTCGTGCTCGCCGTCGGCGATGCCGAGCGGGTCGTGCAGATCGCCAGGATCCTCGTCGAGAACGCGCTCGTGCACACGCCGGCGGGCACGACCGTGCGGATCTCGACCGCCCTCGACGGCGGCCGCGCGACCCTGACCGTCGCAAACGACGGGCCCCCGATCCCCACGGACGCGCAGCAGCAGATCTTCGAGCGCTTCTACCGCCTGGACGGCACGCGCGCCTCGGGCTCGGGCCTCGGCCTCGCGATCGCCCGCGAACTGGCCGAGCTGATGGGCGGCCGGATCGAGCTCGATTCGCAGAACGGCTGGACGCTCTTCACGCTGGTGCTGAGCGCCGACGGCCCGCATTCCCCGTGAAAACGCTGTATCCCGCTGCCTGAGCCAAATCTCGGCCATGGGCCCTGCGCCCGGCTACAGTGGCCGGCGGTGCGCTCGAGCTCGGTTGCAGCCCTCGCCCTCGTCGCCGCCGTGGTCGGTGGCGGCCTTGTGCTCGTCGTCGCGAAGGCCGGCGGCTGGTTGCACGGCGGAACGACGACGACGGTGGTCGTCCGGCAGGCGCCGCCGAGCGCGGGCGAGAGCGCCCCGGTGGTCGCCGCCCGGCCGCTCGTCGGCAACGGCTTCCAGCCCGCCCAGATCTTCGCGCGACGCTCCGTCGGGGTGGTGACGATCATCTCGTACTTCGGCTCGCCCAGCTCGCCGGCGGCGAGCGCCGGGCAGGGATCCGGCTTCGTCGTCTCGCCGGCCGGGACGATTCTCACGAGCGCGCACGTGATCACGACCGCCGGCCAGGGCGGGACCGGGACGATCAAGCCGGCCGGCACCGTCTACGTCGAGTTCTCCGACGGCGACCGGGTGTCGGCGCGTGTGGTCGGCTACGACCTGTTCGACGACGTCGGGGTGATCAAGGTCGATCCTGCCCAGCACGCCCTCGATCCTGTCCCGCTCGGGAACTCGGATCGGGTCGTCGTCGGTCAGCCCGTTGCCGCGATCGGCAGCCCGTTCGGCAATGTCGACTCGCTCTCGGTCGGCGTCGTCTCGGCGATCCGCCGCTCGATCCCCTCGCTCACGAGCCGCTACAACCTCGTCGACGCGATCCAGACCGACGCACCGATCAACCATGGCAACTCGGGCGGCCCGCTCTTCGACGCGCGCGGTCGGGTGATCGGGATCAACGCTCAGATCCGCTCCAGCGGCACCGGGTCGGGCTTCGAGGGCGTGGGCTTCGCCGTGCCGATCAACTCCGCGCGCCGCTCGATGCAGGCGCTCGCGAGCGGGAGCCCCGTTCGCTACGCCTACGTCGGGATCACGACGGAGGACTTGACCCCGGCGATCGCGAAGAAGTACGGGTACGCGGCCAAGCGAGGCGCGTTGATCGACTCCTTCGCGACCGGTGATTCCGCCGGCCGCCGCGCCGGCCTGCGCGCAGGGAATCGCGACGAGCTCTACGAGGGCCTGGCAGTGCGCGTGGGCGGTGATGCGATCGTCGCGATCAACGGGATTCCCGTCATGAGCGCCGAGGACGTCGTGCGGATCGTGGCCGAGCGGCTGCTTCCGGGTGAAGTCGCCCGCTTCACGGTCGTGGACGGCAAGCAGCGTCGGGTCGTCCCCGTAACGCTCAGCGCGCGACCGCGTTAGGGAAGGCGCGCGAGAGGGAATTGCTCTGCAGCGTCGAACTGGCGACTACTGAGTAGCTTTGCTCAGATTTCGGCGGGTTAACCGCCGCAAGGTTTAGAGTTTCCCAGTCGGCGGAACGAAGCATCACGTGAGCGACCACGCCATGACCACCCGATGAGCACACCCATGGATGAAAACGGGTACGCCCACGCGATCACGTTGACGATCCCGGCCAAGGCCGAGTACATCACGCTCGGTCGCCTCGCCCTGACGGGCATCGCGCGCCTGCGCGCCGAGCCGTTCCCTCAGGAGGTGCTCGGCGACCTGAAGCTCGCCCTGACCGAGGCGTGCACCAACTCGGTCAGGCATGCCTACGCGGGCGGCGAGGGCACGGTCGAGATCCACTACGAGCTGCACCCCGACCACCTCGTGGTCGAGGTGTCCGACCATGGCGAGGGCTTCGACCCGCCCGCGCGGCCGGAGCCGCCGCTCACGGGCGAGGAGCTCGCAGAGGGTGGCCTGGGGATCGCGATCATCGAGGCCCTCGCGGACGAGGTCGAGATCAACGAACGGCCCGACGGCGGCTCGCACGTCCGCTTCGTGAAGCGTCTGGCTTAAAAGAGGCTTGCTCCAGCTCGTCAACGTCGGCCGCAAGTCCCTCGCTGACTACGCGACCCTCGTCTCCCGCGGCCTGATGGCCGAGATCGAACGGCTCGCAGTACCGCTGCAGGGCAAGCGCGTCGTGCACGTCTCGGCAACGGCGTTCGGTGGCGGCGTCGCCGAGATCAACTACACGCTCGTGCCGTTGATGGCCGATGCCGGCCTCGACGTCGAGTGGCGGGTCATGCGTGGTGCGGACGAGTTCTACAACGTCACGAAAACGATCCACAACAGCCTGCAGGGCGACCCGCGCGACCTGACGGCGGACGAGCGCGAGATCTTCGCGCGGTACAACGCCGAGAACGCCGCCGTCTTCGACGCTGACGAGTACGACTACGTGATCATCCACGACCCGCAGCCGGTTGCGATGATCGATGCGTTCCCCGAGCGGCGAGCGAAGTGGATCTGGCGCGCCCACATCGATTTCTCGACCCCGAACCCGGACGTGCTCGCGGCGCTCCTGCCCGCGATCCGGCAATACGACGCGGCGATCTTCCACATGCGCGAGTACGCGCCGGCCGACGACCGCCTCGAGCAGGTGGTGATCTGGCCGCCGGCCATCGATCCGCTGATGCCGAAGAACATGGCGCTCTCCCCGGAGGACGCGGCGTACATCGTCGACCAGTTCGGGATCGATGTCGAGCGGCCGCTCCTCACCCAGGTCTCGCGCTTCGATCCGTGGAAGGACCCGCTCGGCGTGATCGATGCCTACCGCCTCGTCAAGGAGCGGTTCCCCGAGGTGCAACTCGCGCTCGTCGGTTCGATGGCGCACGACGATCCCGAAGGCTGGGAGTACTACAACCGGACGGTCGAGCACGCGGACGGCGATCCCGATGTTTACATTCTGAGCAACATGAACAACGTCGGTGCGGTCGAGGTCGAATGCGTTTCAGGTTCACTCCGACGCACTCGTGCAGAAGTCGACGAAGGAAGGGTTCGGGCTGACGGTCACGGAGGCCCTCTGGAAGGGGCGCCCGATGGTCGCCGGCCGGGTCGGCGGGATCGTCGCGCAGATCGAGGACGGTGAGAGCGGCTGGCTCGTCACGAGCCCCGATGAGTGCGCCGACGCGTGCATCGAGATCCTGCGCGACCCGACCGAGGGGCACCGGCGAGCCCTGCGCGGCAAGGAGTACGTGCGCCGGCACTTCCTGACGCCTCGGCTTCTGCGCGACTGGCTTGTGCTCTTCAACCGTCTCGCCGGCAACGACACCGGGGGGAGCGAGATCACGATCATCTGATGGCCGCCCGCCGCCCGCTGATCGTGGTCTCGAACCGAGGGCCGGTGTCGTACGCACGCGATGCCGCCGGAGCCCGGGTCGAGCGGCGCGGCGCCGGCGGCCTCGTGACCGCTCTGCGCGGGCTCGTCGCCCATCACGACGTGACGTGGATCGCGAGTGCGATCACGGAGGAGGACAGGCGCGTCGCCGCCGAGGGCGGCGGCCAGGGGTCGTGCTCGTCGCGCACGACCCGGCGGCCTACGACGGCTACTACAACACGATCGCGAATCCACTCCTCTGGTTCGTGCAGCACTCGCTGTGGAGCCTCGGCACGTCGCCGGAGCTCGGCCAAACAAGTCATCGAGCCTGGCTCGACGGCTACGTTCGCGTCAACCGGGGCTTCGCCGACGCCGTTGTCGCCCAACTTGACTCGAGGCCCGATGCGACCGTGTTCTTTCACGACTACCACCTCTATCTCGCGCCCGGGTTCGTGCGCGCGGCCCGTCCTGACGCGACGCTTGCGCACTTCGTCCATATCCCCTGGCCGGCCGACTGGTCGGTGCTGCCGCCGGCCTGGCGCGTTGCGATCCACGAGGGGCTGCTCGCGAACGACGTGGTGGGCTTTCACACCGAGCGCTGGGCGCGGAACTTCCTCCGCAGCTGCGACGACGTCCTCGGCCCAGGCCGCCGGCCGCGCGTCGTCCACCATCCGATCTCGATCGACGTGGCCGAGTTCGAGGAGCTGGCGGCGAGCGCCGCGGTGGTGGAGCGCGAGACGGAACTGCGCGCGGCGCACCCGGAACAGTTGATCGTCCGGGTCGACCGGGTGGATCCGTCGAAGAACATCGTGCGCGGCTTGCACGCATTCGAGTTGCTGCTCGACCTGCACGCAGAGTGGCGCGGGCGAGTGTCGATGCTCGCGCTCCTCGATCCGTCGCGCGAGGCGATCCCCGAGTACGTGGCGTATCGCGACGAGATCGAGCGCGCCGCACGCGTGGTGAACGAGCGTCATGGCGACGACCGCTGGCTCCCTGTCGACCTCCGGATTGCGGATGATTTCGCCCAGTCGGTGGCCGCGTACAAGCAGTACGACGTGCTGCTCGTGAACGCCGTCTACGACGGCCTGAATCTGGTTGCGAAGGAAGGACCACTCGTCAACGGCCGCGACGGGGTCCTCGTGCTGTCGGAGAATGCCGGCGCGCACGCCGAGCTCGGGGAGTGGGCGACCAGCGTGAATCCCTTCGACGTGCTCGGGCAGGCCGAGGCACTGCACGCTGCCCTCTCACTTCCCCGCGAGGAGCGGCGGCGGCGGGCGGAGGCGCTGCGCGCCCAGGTGCGCGAGAACGATGTCGCCCGCTGGCTCGAGGCGCTGCTCGGCGACCTGGAGTCCCTGTCGGCGTAACCTTCGCGCATGGCTGACGCCGCGATTGCTCGGAGGGACCGCCGCTGAGCGAGCTGTCGCACGTCGACGAGTCTGGCGCGGTGAAGATGGTCGATGTCGGCGGAAAGCCCTCGCAGCGGCGGCGCGCGGTCGCGCGCGCGATCGTGCAGATGTCGCCCGGGACGGCGGCCAGGCTGCGCGACCTCCCGAAGGGCGACGCGCTGACGACGGCCCAGCTCGCGGGAATCATGGCCGCGAAGCGCACCTCGGAGCTGATCCCGCTCTGCCACCCGCTGGCGCTGTCGCACGTTGCCGTGACGCTCGACGGTCGTCGGCTCGGGTGTCGAGATCACCGCGTCGGCCGAGACGACCGCGCAGACCGGCGTCGAGATGGAGGCGCTCACGGCCGCCGCGGTGGCAGCGCTCACCGTCTACGACATGGCGAAGGCGATCGACAAGGGGATGACCTTCTCGGTCGAGCTCGTCGAGAAGGTGAAGGAGTGAACGCGGCGGTGCTGACCGTCTCCGACCGTGTCTCCCGTGGCGAGGCGGACGACACGAGCGGCGATCTCCTCGCCGAGTTGCTCGCGGCCGACGGCTATCGCGTCGAGCGCCGGGTCGTCGCAGACGAAGCCGCGCAGATCGCCGCGACGATCGAGGAGCTCGCAGCCGCCGCGGAGATCGTGCTGACGACGGGGGGCACCGGGCTCGCGCCGCGGGACGTCACGCCCGAGGCCACGCGCACGGTCCTCCAGCGGGAAGCTCCCGGCATCGCCGAGGCGCTCCGCGCCGACTCGATTGCGAAGACGCCGCACGGCCTGCTCTCGCGTGGTGTCGCCGGCGTCGTCTCCGGTGCGCTCGTCGTCAACCTTCCCGGTTCGCCCGGCGGCTGCCGTGACGGGTACGCGATCCTGCAGCCCGCTCTCGGCCACGCGGTGTCGCTGCTTGCCGACGAGCCCACCCGGCACCGCCAGACGTGAGAGCAACCCGCCTTTACTACCGGCTCGTCAAGTTCGAGCACACGATCTTCGCGCTCCCGTTTGCCTACGTCGGGGCATTCCTGTCCGTCGAGGGAGTCCCGCCCGCGCACGACCTCCTGTGGATCACGCTGGCCATGGTCGGCGCTCGCTCGCTGGCGATGGCGCTGAACCGCCTGATCGACGCGCGCATCGACGCTGCGAATCCGCGCACGGCAACGCGCGAGTTGCCGTCCGGTGCGGTGAGCGTCGCCGGTGTCGTGGGCTTCTGCTTCGCGGCACTCGCGCTTTACGCCGTGGCCGTCTGGCAACTCGCCCCGATCGTCCGGTGGCTCGCTCCGATCCCGGTGATCATGTTCGTCATCTACCCGTATCTGAAGCGCTGGACGTGGCTGTGCCACCTCTGGCTCGGCGCGATCGACGGCCTGGCGCCGGTGGGAGCGTGGATCGCGGTCACGGGAACACTCACCTGGGAGGCGTGGGCGCTGGGTGCGGCCGTCGCCACCTGGGTCGCGGGGTTCGACCTCTTCTACGCGCTGTTCGACATCGACGTCGATCGCGAGCAGGGATTGCATTCCTGGGCGACGCGCTTCGGGGAGAAGGGCGCGTTCGCCGGGGCGCGGGCCCTCCACCTCGCGACCGTCGTCTTCCTCGCGGCCGCCGGCGCCGGCCTCGACGTGGGCTTCCTCTACTGGGCCGGCGTCGCGTGCGTCGCACTGCTGCTTCTCTACGAGCACACGCTCGTCCGCCCCGGCGACCTGCGTCGCCTCGACGCCGCGTTCTTCACCATGAACGGCGTCATCTCGGTGGCGTTCTTCGCGTTCGTCCTCGCGGACGTCCTGTGATCGTCGGCCTCATGCACCCGGGCGAGATGGGCGCCGCGGTCGGCCGCGTGCTCCAGGGGAACGGGCACGAGGTGCTGTGGGCGTCGGCCGGGAGAAGCGACGCGACCCGCGAACGCGCCGAGAGCTTTCGGGACGTCGGGACGGCGGCAGCCCTCGGCGAGCAGGCCGAGCTGATCCTCTCGATCTGCCCCCCGCACGCGGCTCTCGAGGTCGCGCGAGCGGTCGAGGGATTCGCCGGGACCTACGTTGATGCGAACGCGATCTCGCCGATGCGAGCGCGGGAGGTCGCCGAGCTCCAGCCGCGCTTCGTCGACGGCGGGATCGTCGGTGGGCCTCCCACCGAGCCCGGCACCACCCTGTATCTCTCCGGCGACGGTGCCGTGGCCGTCGCGGCCCTCTTCGCCGGCTCGATCCTGCAGGCCCGGGTCGTGGCGGACGCGTCGGCCGTGAAGATGGTCTACGCCGCGTGGTCGAAGGGCACGGCGGCGATGCTGCTTGCGATCCGCGAGGTCGCGCGGCACTTCGACGTCGAGGAGGAGTGGCGGCTCGCGGTGCCCGAGCTGCTCGAGCGCCTGGAGCGCGCGGAGCGCTCGGCCGCGGCGAAGGGTTGGCGCTGGGTCGGCGAGATGGAGGAGATCGCCGACACCTTCGCGGCCGCCGGGGAGCCCGAGGGGTTCCACCGCGCCGCCGCCGAGGTGTATCGCGCGTGATCGTTGCCCGCGGCCTGGCCAAGCGGTTCGGCGACAAGCGCGTCTTTGCGGGCCTCGACGTCGATCTTCCCGACGGTGGCTTCCTGCTCGTCACCGGGCCGAACGGCTCCGGGAAGACGACGCTCCTGCGCGTGCTCGCTCGGCTCGCCGCGCCGAGCGCCGGGGAGCTCGAGCTGCCGGAGCGCCAGACGATCGGGTACCTCGGTCACGAGCCGCTCGTGTACCGCGAGCTGACGCCCGTCGAGAACCTGACGCTCTTCGGCCGGCTGTACCGCCTGCCCGAGCGCGGCGAGCGGATCGGGATGCTGCTCGAGCGGTTCGGGCTCTGGGACGTTCGTCATGAACGTGTAGCGTCGTTCTCGCGCGGTATGCAGCAACGACTCGGGCTGTGCCGCGTGCTCCTGCACTCGCCGTCGCTGATGCTGCTCGATGAGCCGACGAACGCGCTCGACGCCGAAGGTCTCGCGCTGCTCGACGCTGTCTTCGCCGAGGCAGGTCGCACGTGGGTCGTCGCGACCCACGATCCTGCACGCGTCGAGCACCTCGCAACGGACCGGCTCGCGTTCGCATGACCTACCTGGACGACGTGGCGGCCCTTGCGCGCAAGGACCTCCTGCTCGAGCTGCGGGCAAAGGAGACGCTCCCGTCGATGTTGCTCTTCGTCATCTCGGCGCTCGCGATCTTCCACTTTGCGCTGCCGCGTGGCGCTGGCCACGATGCGGCGATCGGGCTCCTCTGGGTGTCCCTCATCTTCACCGCGCTCCTCGGCCTGACGCGCGCGTTCGTCCAGAGCGAGAGCAGGGGATGTTCGACGCACTCGTCCTCGCACCCTGCGATCGGAGCGCGATCTGGCTCGGGAAGTCGATCGCCGTGTTCGTGTTCCTCGTCTGCGCCGAGATCGTTGCGCTGCCCGCATTCGGTGCCTTCTTCTCCGCCGTCGACGGGCGCACCGTCGCTGCGGTGGCGCTCGCGAATGTCGGGATCTGCACCGTCGGCACTCTTTTCGGGGCGATGGCCGTCGCCGGACGCGCCCGCGAGCTGCTCCTGCCGCTCCTGTTCCTTCCGATGGCGATCCCGATCGTCGTCGGCGGCGTGGGAGGCTACCTGTGGTTCCTCGCGCTCTACGACGCGCTGTTCGCGCTGCTCGCCTGGGCCGCCTTCGAGTACGTCGTCGCTGAGGCTTGAGGGTCCGGACTACCATGCCGCTCGTGAAGCTTCCCGTCCTTGCGGCCGTCTCGACGGCCCTCCTCGGGCTCGCGATCGCGCTCGCGTTCTTCTACGCGCAGACCGACGCCGACCAGGGTCTTTCTCAGCGGATCTTCTACTTCCACGTTCCGCTCGCGCTCACCTCGTACGCGTGTTTCGGCTGGGGTGCCTGGAAGGCGCTCCGCCATCTCTGGAAACGGGATCCCGGGGCCGACCTCGAGAGCTACGTCGCGATCCACCAGGGGGTGATCTTCGGCTCGCTGACGCTCCTGACCGGGTCGATCTGGGCCCGGATCTCGTGGGGCGTCTGGTGGTCGTGGAGCGAGGATCAGCTCGTCCTCTTTCTCGTGCTCTTTCTTTTCTACTGCGCGTATTTCATGCTGCGCTACTCGGTCGATCCGGGCCCGGCGCGCGCGAACATGTGCGCGGTCTACGCGCTGTTCGGCGTCGTTCTGATCCCGGTCTCGTTCCTCGCGATTCGTCTCTCGCACAAGTTCATCCATCCGGTCGTCTTCACCGCGCACGGGTACCAGATGACAGGCGCCCAGTTTCTGACGTTCTGTGTGTGCCTGGCGGCGATGCTCGGCCTCTTTGCGACGCTCTACGCGCTCGAGCTCTCGGGCAAGCGCCTGGACGCGTCGCTGCGCGAGCTGCGGGAGTTGCTCACGTGAGCCCGTCCGAGCGCTACACGGCGGCCGCGTATCTCGTCGTGTTCGTCGCGGTCATGCTCTACGTGGTGATCATCGCGTCGAAGCTGCAACGCCTGGAGCGTGAGGTCGCGCGTCTCGTCGAGCTCGCGAAGGAGCGTCTGCCGAATGGTTGAGGTGCTCTTCTGGCCGGCGCTCCTTGCCTACGGCGAGGCGGCGATCGCCTACTCCTCGGCGCGCACTTCGCGTGCCGCGACCTGGGGTGTCAGGGTCGGATGGCTCGCGCAGACTGCGCTCCTCGCCGCCCAGGCGGCGCGGTCGGACGGCTTTCCATGGTCGAGCTGGGCCGGCTCACTGAACCTCTTCGTCTGGTTCGTCGTCGGCGCCTATCTGATCTGGGGCTGCCGCCCGCGGTTTCGCCTGCTCGGGCTCGCCGTCATGCCCCTCGCGGCGATCCTGTTCGTCGTGGCGCGCGTGGGCGGCGGCACCGGCACCGGTGCCCGGTCGCACTACGGCAGCCTCTTCCTGGTTTTGCACGTCGGGCTCGTCCTTGCGGCCTTCGCGGGCTTCACGCTCGCGGCGGCCCTCGCGGCGCTCTATCTCTGGGAGGAGCGCCGGCTGAAGCGGCGTGCTCCGGACATCCTGCGGCTGCGACTGCCACCGCTCGCGGCACTCGAGCGGCTCGCGTTCCGCACGATCGTGGTGTCGTTGCCGCTGCTGACGCTCGGCCTGATCGCCGGCGTCGTGCGCCTGCGCGAAGACCGAGGGTCCGTCGACGCGCTCGAAGCGCTCACCGTTCTGACCTGGCTCGTGTACGGGGGCTTCGTCGTCGCGAGGCCGACGGGCAACCGGGCGGCATACCTCGCGCTCGGCGGCTTCGTGCTCGTGATCGTGGCCCGGCTCGCGCTTGCAGGGAGCCACTTCGCATGACGCTCGCCCTCGTGGGACTGTCACATCACGTCGCACCGGTCGAGCTGCGCGAGCGCGTGACGCTGAACCTCGACGCGTCGGCGGCGCTTGCGTCGTCGCTCGGAGACGCGGTCTGCCTCTCGACGTGCAATCGCACGGAGCTCTACCTTGACGCCGGGGACGACGCCGCGGCGGTCGAGGCGCTCGAGGCCCTCGCCGGCGAATCGCTCGACGGCGTCCTGTATCGACTGCGCGACGACGCAGCCGCGCTGCACCTGTTTCGCGTCGCGGCAGGGCTCGACTCCCTCGTCCCCGGCGAGGGCGAGATCCTCGGCCAGGTGCGCGCCGCCTACGACTCCGCGACGACCGGCCCGCTGCTCGACCGCGTCTTCCGGCAGGCGCTCGGCGTCGGCAAGCGCGTTCGGACCGAGACGGCGATCGGCGAGAGCCCGGCCTCGGTGTCCTCGGCCGCTGCTGCCCTGGCGGCGCAGGTCTTCGGCGACCTCGGCGGGCGGCGCGTCCTCCTCGTCGGCGCAGGCCGCATCGGCGAGCTCGCCGCGTCGAATCTCGCCTCGCGCGGCGCGACGATCGCCTACGTCGCGAATCGCACGGTCGATACGGCCCGTGCGCTCGCGGAGCGCTTCGGCGGCTCGGCGATCTCGCTCGACGACCTCGCCGCGCATCTCGGCGACGTCGATGTCGTCGTCTCGTCGACGAGTGCGCCGGAGCCGGTGCTTCACGCCGCCGACGTTCCCGCGCGCCGGCACAGCCCGCTGTTCTTCATCGACATCGCCGTGCCGCGCGACCTCGACCCGGCGATCCACTTGCTCGACGGCTGCTTTCTCTACGACATCGACGATCTCGAGGCGGTCGTGGCCGAGACGCTGGCGGGTCGGCGCGCGGAAGCCGCCCGGGGGGAGGAGCTCGTGGCCGAGGAGGCGGAGCGCTTCCGTTCGTGGCGCGCTTCGCTCGACGTCGTGCCGGCGATCGCATCGCTGCGCGCCCGCGCCGAGGAGATTCGCTCGGCGGAGCTCGCGAAGCTCGACGGACGGGTGAGCGATGCCGAACGGCGCACCCTCGAGTCCGTGACGGCGCAGATCCTGAACAAGCTCCTGCACCTGCCGACGGTTCGGATGAAGGAGGCGGCGATCGACGCCGACGGCGCCGTGTACGCCGACGCGGTTCGGCATCTCTTCGGCCTCGAGGAGGAGCGGTGAAGCCGGATCCGGCGCGGCGGAACGAACGCCCGCTGCCGGTCGTTGCACCCTCGGCGTTTCTGCGGGTGCGAATCGGCCAGCCTGCGTGCGGCCGGAGCAACCGCGGGGGAAGGTCGCGCTGTGCTCGTTCGTATCGGGTCCCGCGGATCTAAGCTCGCCCTCACGCAGGCCGAGCAGGCCGCGGCCGCCTTGCGCGGCCAGGGCGTCGAGATCGCGTTCGTCCCGATCACGACCGCGGGCGACCGCGACCGTATGAGCGCCTTCGGGGAGATCGGCGCGCGTGGGGTCTTCGTGAAGGAGATCGAGGAGGCGCTCCTGGCCGGGCGGATCGACATCGCCGTGCACTCGGCGAAGGACATGACCTCGACGGACACCGATGGCCTCGTGGTGGGTGCCTTCCTCGAGCGCGACGATCCGCGCGACGCCTTGATCGGCGCCGCCGAGCTTCGCCCTGGAATGCGAATCGGCACTGCGTCGGCCCGGCGCCGCGCACAGTTGCTCGCGCTCGAGCCGTCGATCATCGTCGAGCCGCTGCGCGGCAATGTCGAGACGCGCCTGCGGAAGATGCAGGAACGCGGGCTCGACGCGATCGTGCTTGCCGCCTGCGGCCTCGACCGGCTCGGGCTCGGCGCCGAGATCGGCGCGCGGCTCGATCCTGCTCGGATGCTGCCGGAGGCGGCGCAGGGCGCGCTGGCACTTCAGGTGCGCACCGGCGAGGAGGGTCTCGTCGCGCGGGCCGATCACGCGGAGACACGCCGGCGTGTCGAGCCCGAGCGCCGCTTCGTTGCGGCGATCGGCGGTGGCTGCCTGGCGCCGGTTGCGGCGCATCACGACGGCGAGCGACTGCACGCGCTGATCGCGGCGGAGGATGGTGCATGGATCGAGCGCCGGTCCGGCGACGATCCCGAAGTCACTTGCCGAGGAGTTGCTCGGCCGAGCCGGCGCCCATGACGGAAGCGGGGCCGCGTCGGTCGAGACGCGTGCGTAGCTCGCTCGGGGCGCTTTCGGCAAGGACGCAGCGGTGCGGGTGATCGTCACGCGCGCCCGAGCACAGGCAGGGCCGCTCGTCGAGCGACTCGAGGCCCTCGGGGCTGAGATCGTCGAGTGCCCGCTCATCGAGATCGAGCGCACGTCCGACGAGGCGATCGACGGGTCGGGGTACGACTGGCTCGTCGTCACGAGCCCGAACGGCGCCGAGGAGATCGCTCGTCGTGGGCGGAACCTACCGCCGATCGCGGCCGTCGGGCCCGGCACCGCCGAGGTGCTGCGCGCGCGCGGGATCGAGCCCGCGTTCGTGCCGTCGGAGTCGTCGCAGGACGGTTTGCTGCGTGAGTTCCCGCGGCCCGCCGGCCGGGTCCTCTTCGCTGCGGCGGAGGGCGCCCGGCGGCGTCCGATCGACGAGCTCGGGGCCGACTTCGTCCCGCTCTACCGCACGCGTCTGCTCACGCCGCGCCCGCCCACCGGCGACGCGGTCGTGCTCGCCTCCGGCTCGGCGGCGCGCGCGTACGCCGGCGTCGGTGGCGACGCGCCTGCGATCACGATCGGGCCGGAGACCTCGCGCGTCGCGCGGTCGGTCGGTCTGACCGTCGCCGTCGAGGCGTCATCGCACGATCTCGATGGCCTCGTCGGCGCGGTGCGAGATCTGATGGAGTCCCCCGAGTGACGGTGGTGACATTCCTCACCGACTTCGGCCTGCAGGACGAGTTCGTCGGCACCTGCCACGGCGTGATCGCCGGGATCGCTCCCGACGTGCGGGTGATCGACGTCGCTCACGGGATTCCGCCACGGGCGGTGCTCCAGGGCGCGGTCGTTCTTCGCAACACGATTCCGTACCTGCCCGTCGGCGTGCATCTCGCGGTCGTTGATCCCGATGTCGGCGGGAAGCGCCGCGCGGTGGCGGTTCGAACGCGCGACGGCCGGACCTTCGTCGGTCCCGACAACGGGCTCCTGCTGCTCGCGGCAGACGACGCCGGCGTCGACGCCGTCCATGAGCTCACCGATGCGCGCTATCGCCTGCCGGACGTGTCGCGCACGTTTCATGGACGCGATGTCTTCGCGCCGGCGGCGGCGCACCTGGCGAGCGGGGTGCCGATCGAGCGGCTCGGGCCGGCGCTCGATCCTGCGGGTCTCGTTCGCATCGCGGTGCCGGAGCCCGAGATCGGTCGCGCCCAGCTCGGCGCGACCGTCCTGTCGGTCGACCGCTTCGGAAACGTCGCCACCAATGTCCGGCGTGGGCACGTCGAGGAACTCGGCGTTGCGGCCGGCGACAAAGTCGAGATCCGCCTGTCACTCGACCGCTACTACGCGATCGTTGCCGGCGCGTTCGCCGATGCGCCGCCCGGGGAGCTGATCCTCTACGAAGATCCGTTCGGCCTCGTCACGCTCGCGATCAGCAACGGCGACGCGGCGCGGCTCACCGGCGTCTCGCCCGGCGATGAGCTGCGGATCGCGCGCACGTGACCGCCGGCCAGCGTTTCGCCCGGCTCGTGACCACCGTCGTCGTGCGTCGGCCGTCACTGTGGCCGCTGTTTCGCGGCCGGATGACGCGCAACTTCGACCGGCTCGCGCCCGAGTGGGACACCACGCGGGTCAGTCCCGAGCGGCTGCTGCCGATCGCCGCGGCGCTCGACGCGTTGCCGGCACCGCCGACGCAGGTGCTCGACCTGGGGACGGGCAGCGGCCGCGTCGCGCGGCTCGCTGCCGGGCGCTTCATGGCTGCCGAAGTGACAGGTGCGGACGTCTCGGAAGGGATGGTGCGTGAAGCCGAGTCGCGCGCCGTGACGGACCGGCGAGCATTACGTCCAGGCCGACGCCGCTGCGCTGCCGTTTCCGGACGGTGCGTTCGATCTGGTCACGCTCAACAACATGATCCCGTTCTTCGACGAGCTCGCCCGCGTTGTCGCCCCCGGCGGTCACACCGCGATCGCCTTCTCGCTCGGAGCAGCGACCCCGATCTACGTGCCGCTCGACCGCGTGCGGCATGAGTTGGAGCTGCGAGGGTTCACGCATATTGCGGACTTCTCGGTCGCCCCCGGGGTCTCGCTCCTTGCCCGCCGGGCCGACGGGTCGTAGTGTTCGCTGCACGGAGACGTTCGCGACGCGGTAGCACCGGTCCGGACGTCTCTTTTCGTGCGGCTCGAACTACACTCTTGCCGCGCGGCGAGGTAGCTCAGTTGGTAGAGCACACGGCTGAAAACCGTGGTGTCGCCGGTTCAAGTCCGGCCCTCGCCATTGACCGGATTGCCATTGACCGGCCTGCCATTTGCTGATCGCCACCGTCATGACTGCGACCTCATGACTGTCAGCTGATGACTGCCGGCAGTGCCGAAGGGCCGCAGGCACCCGTTGCGATCATCGGCGCCGGGCTCGATCTGCGGTGCGGGCAGGCGTGGTGTCGACATGGGGCCGTCGGCGATTCGCTACGCGGGCCTCGAGACCCGGATCCGCGCCCTCGGACGTGAGGTGGCGGACTGGGGTGATGTTCGTTCGCACGTTCCGGAGGCAACCGAGGAGGGCAGCGCCAGCGCCCGCTATCTCGGGCCGATCCTGCAGGTGTGCGAGTGGGTGGCCGCGCTCGTCGAGAAGGCGACGATCGACGGCGCGATCCCGCTCGTGCTCGGCGGCGACCACTCGATCGCGATGGGCACGCTCGGTGGGATGGCGAGGGCACGCGGTGCGGGCGCAGCGCTGTGGATCGACGCCCACGGCGACCTGAACCGGCCGAGCAGCTCGCCGAGCGGCAACGTGCACGGAATGCCGCTCGCCGCGGCGTTCGGCGCGGGTGGCGATGAGTTCTCGAGCGCCGCCTTCCCGACTCCTTCCGTGCTGCGTGCCGCACTGGTCGGCATCAGGTCGCTCGATCCGGGCGAACGGGCGTTGATCTCCGAGCTCGACGTCCGGGTGTACACGATGAGCGAGATCGACAAGCGCGGTCTGCAGGTCGTCCTCAGCGAAGCGCTCGAGTTTCTCCGCGACCTGCCGTTCCTGCACGTCAGCCTCGATCTCGACGCGGTCGATCCAATGTTCGCCCCCGGCGTCGGCACGCCCGTGCGCGGCGGTCTCTCCTATCGCGAAGCCCACCTCGCGCTCGAGATGGTCTCCGAGTCCGGCCTCCTCGACTCCCTCGACGTGGTCGAGGTGAATCCGATCCTCGACCGCGAGAACGAGACCGGCAAGCTGGCGGTCGAGCTCGTCGCAAGCGCACTCGGCGCTCGCATCCTCTAGCCGGCGGGCTCTGCAGGCCGCGCGTCGGCCGGCGGCGCATCCGCCGATCGCTCGACCTCGAGCTCGGCGCCGTGCCCCGACGGCTCGTAGTAGATCGTCCCGGCGAGCTCGTCGGGCAGGCAATCGACCTCGAAGCCACGCGGATCGTCGTGGGGATAGAGATAGCCGTGGCCGCGCCCGAGCTTTCGCGCGCCGGGGTACGCCGCCGACCGGAGGGCGTCGGGCGGCCTGAGGTGCCCGCGTTCGCGCACGTCCTCCGTCGCCTTGCCCAGGGCGCGATACGAGGCATTCGACTTGGGCGCGCGCGCGAGATAGACCGCGGCCTGGGCGAGCGAAAGGCGGGCCTCGGGTAGGCCGACGTGCTCGACGGCCTGCGCGGCCGCGACGGCGACAAGGAGCGCCTGCGGATCGGCGTTCCCGATGTCCTCGGATGCGAGCACGATCATCCGCCGCGCGATGAAGCGACCGTCCTCGCCCCCTTCGAGCATCGCCGCGAGGTAGTACACGGACGCCTGCACGTCTCCGGCCCGGGTCGACTTGATCCAGGCGGAGATGAAGTCGTAGTGCGCGTCTCCGCCCTTGTCGTAGACGAGCGGTCGCTTGCGCGCAGCGTCGTCGACGTGGCGTGTCGCGAGCCCGACGCCTTCCGCGTCGGCCGTCTGTGTCGCGAGCTCGAGGATGTTCAGCGCGTTGCGCGCATCGCCGCCCGCACGCCGCGCGATCAGCTCCTCGACGTCGTCGGGAACCTCGGTCCCGAGCGCGGCCGCGCCTCGCCGGACCACCTCGCGCAGCGTCTCCTCGGAATGCGGCTCGAGCTCGTACACCTGCGAGCGCGACAGGAGGGCGGAGTTGACCTCGAAGTACGGGTTCTCCGTCGTCGCCCCGATCAGGGTGAGCAGCCCCTCCTCGACGCCGGGCAGCAGCGCGTCCTGCTGCGCCTTGTTGAAGCGGTGGATCTCGTCGAGGAAGAGGATCGTGCGCCGCCCGCTCGTGCCGAGGCGCTCGCGCGCCGCGGCGAGCACTGCCCGCACGTTCGCGACCGTCGCGGAGACGGCCGAAAGCTCCTCGAACTCGCTGCCGGTCGTCTGCGCGACGATGCGGGCGAGCGTTGTCTTTCCCGAGCCAGGCGGGCCGTAGAGGATCATCGACGGTACGCGGTCGTGCTCGATCGCGAGCCTGAGCGCCCGGCCGGGCCCGATCACGTGCTCCTGGCCGACGAACTCGTCGAGCGTCGCCGGCCGCAGGCGTTGCGCGAGCGGCGCGGAGGCACCGAGCCGCCGCCCCGCGGCCTCGCTGAAGAGGTCACCCACCCCGAAAGTATGCTCTGAGACGATGAGCGAGATCTGGAGCGTCGGGAGCTACGAGCGTATTGCCGCCCGCTTTGCCCCGGTGCACGACCAGCTGGCGGACCTGCTCGCGATCGCCCCAGGCGACCGGGTGCTCGACCTCGCGAGCGGCACCGGCGAGGTCGCCTTTCGCGCCGCCCGTGCGGGTGCCACGGTGACAGCGATCGACCTTGCCGAGCCGATGATCGAAAAGGCGCGGCGCAAGGCGGAGGAGGAGGGGCTCGAAGTGTCGTTCGACCTCGGTGACGTCGAGTACCTGCCCTACGACGACGCCTCCTTCGACGTGCTCGCATCGGCCTTCGGCCTCGTCTTCGCGCCCGACCACGCGAACGTCGCCTCCGAGCTCGCCCGCGTCAGCCGCGCCGGCGGCCGGCTCGGCTTCACCGCCTGGAAACCGAACCCCAAGCTGTCCGAGTTGTACCGGCGCTTCACGGATGAGCCGATCGTCGGCCGCGAGGCGTACGAATGGGGTCGCGAGGATCACGTGGAGGACATGCTCGGCGAGGATTTCGAGCTCGAGTTCGAGGATGGCACGCTCTGGCTCGAGGCGTCGTCCGGCGAGGAGATCTGGAAGCTCTTCTCCGAGTCGGCTCCGCCGGTGATTGCGCTGGTCGAGCGGCTCGACGCAGAGCGCGCGGAGGAGTTCCATCGCGCGTTCGTCGAGCTGTACGAGAGCTACCGGTCAGGCGACGGAGGCATCCGCGCGCCGCGCCGTTACCTGCTCGTGCTCGGAAGGAGAAAGTGATGGCGAACGAAGAGCTGAAGCAACGGCAGAGCGTGATGTGGGCAAACGGCCCTTACGAGAAGGTCAGCGACACCCTGGGCGACATCCATGAGCTCGTGATCGAGCGGCTCGGTCCACCAACCGGGCGAGCGGTGGCTCGACCTCGCCTGCGGGACCGGCGCGGTGAGCGAGCTGGCCGCAGCCGCGGGAGCCTCGGTCGTCGGCATCGACCTGTCGCCCGGACTGATCGACACCGCGCGTGCCCTCGCGGCCGAGCGCGGCCTCTCGATCGACTATCGCGTCGGCGACTGCGAGAACCTTGAAGGTGTCGAGGACGCGTCGTTCGACGTGCTCTCCTCGACCGTCGGGATCATGTTCGCGCCGGATCACGAGGCGACCGCGGGCGAGATCGCGCGCGTCGTCAAGCCGGGCGGCCGGATCGGGCTCGCGAACTGGACGCCCGAGAGCGGCGTCGGTGATCTCTTCCGGGTCATGGGGCCGTTTCAGGCGGCGAAGCCGCCCTCGAGCCCGTTCGACTGGGGGAGCGAGTCGCGGGTGCGCGAGCTGCTCGGAGGAAGCTTCGAGCTCGAGATCTCCGAGCATGACTCGCCGCTCGAGCTCGAGTCGGGCGAGGCGTACTGGGAGCTCTTCTCCACCTCCTACGGCCCGACGAAGACACTCGCGGAGTCGCTCGACGCGGACCGGCGTGAGGAGCTTCATCGTGCGTGGCTCGACCTCTTCGCCGACGGGCCGTGCTGCAGCACCGCGCGTACATCCTCGTCGAGGGCACGCGGCGTTGAGTGAAGCCGTCGGGCTCCTGCAGGAGCTGATCCGCATCGACACGACGAACCCGCCGGGCAACGAGACCGCGGCGGCCGAGGTGCTGCGTGACTACCTCGAAGCGGCGGGCGTCGAATGCGAGCTCTACGCCCGCGTCCCTGAACGCGCGAATCTCGTCGCGCGGATTCGCGGCCGCGGTGACGGACCGTCGCTCGCCCTCCTCTCGCACACGGATGTCGTGCTCGCGGACGCGTCGGAGTGGGAGCGCGATCCGTTCGGCGGCGAGCTCGTGGACGGCGAGGTCTGGGGTCGCGGCACGCTCGACATGAAGGGCGAAGTGGTGGCGAGTGCCGTCGCGCTTGCCACGCTCGCACGCGAAGGGTGGCGTGGCTCGGGCGACCTGATCTTCATCGCCGCGGCCGACGAAGAGGTCGGCGACGGCTTCGGCCTGCAGTGGCTCGTCGGAGCGCATCCCGACGCGGTGCGCGCCGACTTCTCGGTCAACGAGGGCGCCGGCGACCGTGTGGAGCTCGGCGGAAAAGTCCTCTACCTGTGTTCGACGGCCGAGAAGATGAGCGCGCCGTTTCGGCTGCGCGTCCTCGGACGCAGCGGCCATGCGTCGATGCCAGGCATCGCCGACAACGCGCTCGTCAAGGCGGCGCCCTACGTGGAACGACTCGGCACGTTCGCCACCGCGCCCCGGCTGATCCCCGAAGTCGAGGCGTTCCTCGCGACGCTTCTGCCCGATGTCCCTTCGGCGCCGCACGCCCTCGCTGCGGCGCACGAGATCGACCAGCTCGCGGCCGAGTTGATCGAGCCACTGCTCTCGATGACCGTGGCGCCGACGATGGTGCACGCCTCCGACAAGCGGAACGTCATCCCCGCAGTGTGCGAGGTCACGGTCGACGTGCGGCTGCTCCCCGACCAGACGCCCGCGGAGGCGGAGGCCGAGCTGCGAGCCTGGCTCGGCGACGGTGCGTACGAGCTCGAGAACTACGAGCGGCAGGGCGGGACGCGCTCGCCGATCGGCGGCCTGCTCTGGGATGCGGTGCAGGCGTTCGTCTCCGCGGAGGAGCCCGGGGCGCTGGCGGCACCGACGTGCGTCGCGGGCTTCACCGACTCGCACTGGATGCGTGAGGCGTTCGGCACCGTGGCCTACGGCTTCTTCCCGGCGCGCGAGCTCGATTCGGAGACCGCGGCGCGGCTCATCCACTCGGCGAACGAACGCATCCCGGTCGCCGATCTCGATCTCGGCGTTCGGTTCATGCGCCACGTCGCGCAAGCCGTCTGCGCCTGATGCTCGAGCTCGATGCCGCGGCAGGGGCGTTCGAGCGTCTCGAGGCCTATCTCGACGAGTTCCTCCGGCCGGGGACCGTCGCCGACGTGTTCCTCGGCTACGGCCTCGCCGAGCAGTTGCGGCGCGACCCCCTCGCGTCCGCCGCCGGAGCCGTGCGCCCTGCCGCTCGTTGCCTGCGCGGTTCGCGGTGCCGACCCGTCCGAGGAACGCGCGCCGGGCCCGTTCCAGGGTCGGCGAGTGGGCTGCGACCTGGGAGCCGCCCGACTATGCACGCGCAGTCGAGGCCGTACGCGAGGCGATCCGGCGGGGCGACGTGTACCAGGTGAACCTCGTGCAGCATCTGGCCGCGCCGTTCGCCGGCGACCCGCGTGGGCTCGCAGCTGCGCTCGCACCGCTCAGGCCTCTCCATCCGCGGGTGCTCGCGGGTCCGGGCTGGGCGATCGTCTCGGCTTCACCCGAGCTCTTCCTCGCCCGCCGTGGCGATCGGCTCTTCACCATGCCGATCAAGGGCACGCGGCCGCTCGGAGAGGACGTCGCGGGCAGCAAGGACGCTGCCGAGCACGTGATGATCGTCGACCTCGAGCGCAACGATCTCTCGCGGGTGTGCGAGCCAGGGACGGTTGCCTGGCCCGAGCTGATGGTGCAGCGTGAGCTTGCGGGCGTAACGCACCTCGTCTCGACGGTCGAGGGTCGCCTGCGCAGCGGGGTGTCGCTCGCAGAGATCCTGCACGCGACGTTCCCCGGCGGTTCGATCACGGGGGCACCGAAGATCGCTGCGATCGACCAGATCGCACGGCTCGAGCCGGTCGGGCGCGGGGCAGCGATGGGCGCGCTCGGGACGATTCAGCCGAACGGTGACTTCGACCTTGCGCTGACGATCAGGACCTTTGCGATCGCGGACGGCCAGGTGCACCTGTGGGCCGGTGGCGGCATCGTCTGGGACTCGAACCCGGCCTCGGAGATCGAGGAGTCCTGGGTGAAGGCGCGGCCGTTGCTCACAGCGGCGCGGCGCGGCGTGGCTGGCCGTGCGGCGGCAGGCTCGCTCGTGGGCGCATGACGCTCCTCGCGGTCGCCGTGCACGGACGCGGGCTCGTTGCGCCCGGCGAGCCGGTCTTCAGCGCCGGCGATGAGGCGCTGCTCCGGGGCTCCGCCGCCTTCGAGACGACGCGCGTCTACAACGGCCGGCCGTTTCTCCTCGACCGCCACCTCGACCGCCTGATGAGCTCGGCTGTCGCACTCGGCCTGCCGTCGACCGAGGGAGCGGGCGAGCTCGCAGAGCTCGCCGTGGCGGCCGGTCCACCCGACCACGTCCTGCGCCTCTTTCGCTCGAGTGACGCACTGGTCGCGACCGCCGATGCGTTGCCGCCCGGTCTGGACGAGCTTCGCGCGCGCGGCCTTGCGCTGACCTCGTTCGAGCACCATCCGCCGGCACTCCTCGTCGGAGTGAAGTCGACGAGCTATGACCAGGCGCTCGCCGCACGCGGGGAGGCCGCGCGCGGCGGCGCCGATGACGCGCTCTTCGTGGCAAACGGCACCGTGCTCGACTGCTCGACCGCGAACATCTGGTGGTGCACCGAAGGCAGGTTGTTCACGCCGGCCACCGGGCCCGGCGTGCTTGCGGGCGTCACGCGCAGCTTGCTCCTCGAGCTCGAGGGCGCCAGGGAGGGGGCCTTCACGATCGACGCCTTGCTCGAGCGCCGACGAGGCGTTCACGACCTCCTCGATCCGCGAGGTGATGCCCGTCGTCTCCCTCGACGGAAAGCCGATCGGCTCGGGCCGCCCCGGCCCCGCAGCCGCGCGGCTGCAGGCCGCGCTGCGGCTACGCTCCATGTCGTGAGCGAGGACAAGGTGCGGCTCGGCGGAATGGCACTCGCGAACGGCGTGCTCGTGCACGGCCCGCGCGCGTGGGCCTGCGCCGTCCGCACGCAGGACGGTGAGCTGAGGGTGGTCGCGCGCCGAAAGCGCCTGCGCGCCTCCGACGTGACGAACCCGCTGCTGCGCGGGCCGGCGAGGCTCGCTGAGGTGTTCGCGCTCCTGCCTCAGGTGAAGCGCGCGCTGCCCGACGCCCAGCTGCCGATGGAGCGGCCGCGCGTCCTTGCCTCGATGCTCGGCAGCGCTCTCGTGCTGCAGAGGCTCCGCCACTCACGCCTGCAGCCGGCCGTGCGCGAGCTCGTCACCGGGCTCCTCTCGATCGCGCCCGCGGCCCTGGCGTTGCGCGGCGGCGACCTCGCCGCGTACCACGGCGCGGAGCACATGTCGATCGGCGGATACGAGCACGGGGAGTCGCGCCCGAAGGAGCACGAACGCTGCGGCTCGCATCTGATCGGGCCGATCTTGCTGACAACCGCGGCCGGCAATCTGATCGCCGAACGCGCGCCCGAGCGCGCACGACCCGCCGCGAAGGCGGCGGCCGCACTCGGGGCGCTCGCCGCGTCGACGGAGATCTTCGGCTGGATGGCGCGGCACCCGGCCCATCCGCTCTCGCGCGCTCTCGCGAAGCCAGGCCACGAGCTGCAGCACCGCCTCGGCACGCGCGAGCCGACCGCCGAGCAGCTCGAGGTCGCCGAGGCCGCGCTGCACGCGTGTCTGGCGCTGGAAACCGAGGAATGACCAGCACCCGGCGTCGGCTCGACCCGGAGATCTTCGATCTCCCGCTCGAGAAGATGCGCGCCGGCTGGTACACGGACGCCTACTTCAACCACACTCGCGCGACGCTTCGCTACGACGGGCGCAACCCGAGCGTCATCATGCAGGTGTTCCAGAAGCGGCACGCGTACCTCGGCGGCATGGACGAGGCGCTCGCCATCCTGAAGCTCTGCGCTGACGACTGGGATGCGCTCACTGTGCATGCCCTCTACGACGGCGACGTGATCGAGCCGCACGAGACTGTGCTGACGATCGAGGGCGACTACACGAGCTTCGCTCATCTCGAGACGGTGTACCTCGGAACGCTCGCGCGGCGCACGCTGATCACGACGAACGTCGTCGACGTGCTCGAAGCTGCGAACGGCAAGCCGGTCATCTTCATGCCCGCGCGGCACGACCATCACCGTGTGCAGACGGGCGACGGCTATGCGGCGTATGTCGCCGGTCAGATCGTGGGCGCCCCCGTCGGCGTCACGACCGAAGAGCAGGCGTCGTGGTGGGGCGGCATCGGCATCGGCACCGTGCCGCACGCGCTCATCGCTGCATACGGCGGCGACACCGTCGTCGCGGCGAAGCACTTCGCAGACTGGGCTCCGGACGACATGAGCGTCACCGTGCTCGTCGACTTCGAGAACGATTCGGTCCGCACGGCGTTGGACGTGGCGGATGCGCTCGGGCCGCGCCTCTGGGGTGTCCGCCTCGACACGTCCGAGTCGCTCGTCGACCGGTCGCTCTGGGAGGAGATGGGCGATTTCCAGCCGACCGGCGTCAACCCCCGGCTCGCGTGGAAGGTGCGAGAGGCACTCGACGCGCGCGGCTTCGGAGAGGTGAAGATCGTCGTCTCCGGCGGGTTCACCGCCGACAAGATCCGCGAGTTCGAGGAGGCAGGAGTGCCGGTCGACGCCTACGGAGTGGGCTCGTCACTCATTCGCGGCTCGAACGACTTCACTGGCGACATCGTCCTCACCGACGGCTTGCCGTCCGCGAAGGTCGGGCGGCAGTATCGCCCGAACCCTCGGCTCGAGCTCGTCTCGTGACACGCGTTCTCTGGGACGTCGACACGCAGGTCGACTTCGTGCACGCCGACGGCAAGCTCGCCGTGCCCGACGCGGAGAGCGTCGTGCCCGTGATGGCGCGCCTCGTCGCCGCGGCGCGCGCGGCCGGGATCGTGCACATCGCGTCGGCCGACGACCACGAGCTGACCGATGCCGAGATCTCGCCGGAGCCGGACTACGCGACCACCTATCCGCCGCACTGTCTGCGCGGCACCCACGGTGCGACGAAGATCGCCGAGACCGAGCAGGTCGACCCGGTGCCACTCGCGCTGACCGAGGTGCCCGAGCGGTGGCTCCGCGGGCGAGAGTTCCTGCTCCTCAAGAAGAGCTTCGACGTCTTCACGAACCCGAACGCCGACCGGCTCCTCGCCCTGCTCGATCCGGACGAGGTGATTCTCTTCGGGGTCGCCACCGACGTCTGCAACGACGCGGCCGTGCGCGGCCTCCTCGCCCGAGGACGCGCCGTTACATTCGTCGAGGAAGCCTCGCGCGGCCTCGACGAGCGGCGGACGCTCGCCTGCACCGCGTCCTGGCGGGAGGAGGGTGTCCGCTTCGCCTCCCCCGAAGAGGTCGTCTCAGGGCTTTAGGGCGACGCGGGTAGGTGTCGATGGGTGCTCGATGGCTCTCGCCGCCGGGTTCATGTCGAACGTCGCCCTGACGTGGCTTGCCGATCGCGTTCTTCGTCCTGATGTGCGCCGTCGTCTTCCTGCTCTGGAAGACGGTGAAGTTGATGCCGCGCGTCAGCCCGACCGAGATCACCCCGGGCTCGGCCTCCGCGGTCACCTGGGACGATGTCGCCGGCCTCGACGAGGCGAAGGAGGACCTGCAGGAGATCGTCGACTTCCTGCGTGACCCCGCGCGCTTCGAGGCGC
This sequence comes from uncultured Thermoleophilia bacterium, assembly GCA_963817765.1. Taxonomy (GTDB): domain Bacteria; phylum Actinomycetota; class Thermoleophilia; order Gaiellales; family Gaiellaceae; genus PALSA-600. The sequence goes on from CAWFPX010000006.1 coordinate 161,891, forward strand.
TCGGTGCGCGCGTGCCGAAAGGGATTCTCTTCCACGGCCCGCCCGGCACCGGGAAGACGCTTGCCGCGAAGGCGGTGGCGAACGAATCGGGTGCGCACTTCTACGCCCAGAGCGCCTCGGCGTTCGTCGAGATGTTCGCCGGCCTCGGCGCGGCACGCATCCGCAAGCTCTTCGCAGAGGCTCGCAAGAACGCGCCGGCGATCGTCTTCATCGACGAGCTCGACGCCGTCGGCCAGGCGCGCAGCGGCTCGTCGGTCAACCGCGAGCAGGATCAGACACTCAACCAGCTGCTCGTGGAGCTCGACGGCTTCGGCCCGCGCGACCAGGTCGTCGTGATGGGCGCCTCGAATCGCTTGCAGGATCTTGATCCGGCGCTCCTCCGGCCCGGCCGGTTCGACCGGCAGGTGCTGATCAGCCCGCCCGATCTGAAGGGTCGCCGGGCGATTCTCGACGTGCACACGCGCGGCAAGCCGCTCGGCGAAGCTGTCGATCTCGACGGGATCGCACGCCAGACCGCCGGGCTCACCGGCGCCGACCTCCAGAACATCTGCAACGAGGCCGCGATTGCGGCGGGCCGGAACGACCACACCGAACTGGCGCAGGACGACTTCGACTGGGCGCTCGAGCGTGTCGTCGCGGGCCTCCAGCAGCGCCGCGTCGTCACCGACAAGGAGAAGCGCATCCTTGCCTACCACGAGGGCGGGCATGCGCTGGTCGCCCATCTCGTCGGCAAGCAGCCCGAGAAGGCGACGATCATCGCGCGAGGCTCCGCGCTCGGCTACGTGCTGCATCTGCCGGAAGAGGAGCGTTACCTCGAGACGAAGGAGGAGTTGCTCGACTGGATGGTGATGGCGCTCGCGGGTCGCGCCGCCGAGCAGCTCGTGTTCGGACGGGTCACGAACGGCGCCGCGAATGATCTCGAGAAGGTGACCGAGATCGCGCGCGCGATGGTCTTCGAATGGGGCATGGGCGAGTCGGTCACCTCACGGACGATGCGCGCCGACAACTACGCGCTCTCGGAGGAGACGAAGCGGCTGCGTGACAGCGAGCAGGGAATGCTCACCGACCACGCGTACGCCGAGGCGATGCGGCTGCTCTCCCAGCACCGCGTCGCGCTCGACAGGATCGCCGCCGCGTTGTTGGACAAGGAGACCCTCGTCCGCGAGGAGCTGGCCGAGGTGTTCGCCGAGGTCTCGCCGGACTCGCGCTCGTCGGACTCCGTCGGGGTCGTGCGCGCGTTCGCCGCCGATCCGTCGGGGTAGCACCCGGTGACGGGTAGCCTTCAGCCGCGATGGCGGCCGGGGGCGTACATCACATCGGCATCGCCGTTGCCGACCTCGACGAGGCGATCGCGACCTATGCGCAGTTGTTCGATGCGCGGCTCGAGCATCGCGAGGTCGTCGAACAGCAGGGCGTCGAGGCGGCGTCGCTGCGCACGGGCGACGGGCGGCTCGAGTTGCTGAGCGCGCTCGGGCCCGAGACGCCCGTCGGGAGGTTTCTCGCCAAGCGCGGCCCGGGGCTGCACCACGTCGCGTTCGAGGTCGACGATCTCGGCGCCGAGCTCGTCCGATTGCGCGGCGCCGGCGTCACGCTGATCGACGAAACCCCGACACGGGGGCTCTTCGGGCTCCAGGTGGCGTTCATCCACCCCGAGGCGACCGGTGGAGTTCTGGCAGAGTTGGTGAGTGATGAGTAGCAACGACCGCGTCAGAGTCGAGATTGCCTTCGACGGCAACCAGGTCTTGAGCGTCTATGTGCCGTCCGCGACGGCCGACGACCTCGACCGCGCGCTTGCCGGCGACCAGGAGAGCCTCAGCTTCGAAGCCGAGGACGGCCGGTACACCGTGCATATGCGCAAGGTCGTCTACATGAAGCGCCTGGCCCGTGAAAGCCGCGTCGGTTTCGGCGCAACCGGCTAGGCCAACTCCTGGCCACGTTACGGGCCGCGCCGCCCGGGGCACGACTAGGCCGATGAGCGAAGCGGCGATCCAGAAGAAGGAGAGCGAGACGAAGCGCGTCCGGGCGCTCGTCGAACGCGCGCAGAAGGGCGACCGCGACGCGCTCGAGGAGCTCTACCTCATCCATTTCGACCGGATCTACAGCTACCTGCACGTCAGTGTCGGCAACCGACACGACGCGGAAGACCTGACGACGCAGACGTTCCTGAAGATGCTGGAGGCGATCGGGAGGTTCCGGTGGCAGTCGGCGCCGTTCTCGGCCTGGCTCTTCCGCATCGCGCACAACCTGGCGATGGATCACTTCCGCGCGACGAAGCGCTGGCAGCCCGAGGAGACTCCGCCTGAGCCTGATCCCGACGAGCACACCTCCGCGGAGCACGGTGCGCTCGAGTCGATCGGCCGCAAGTCGATGCTCGAGTTGATCGAGGACCTCTCGCCCGAGCAGCAGCAGGTGCTGACTCTGAAGTTCGTCTTCAACTTCGGGAACGCCGAGGCGGCGACGATCCTCGGCAAGACCGAGGGCGCGATCAAGTCGCTGCAGCACCGCGCGCTTGCGTCCTTGCAGAAGCAACTCGAGCAGCGCGAGGCCGGGCAGTCGTCCTAGTGACGCAGTCCAGCGAGCTACGCTGCCCGCCGTGGCACTCGAGGTCGGCATCGTCGGCCCGTCCGGTAGCGGGAAGACGTCGCTCTTCACGGCGCTGACCAAGACGGGCGGAGGCGAGTACGGAAAGACGAATGTCGGCATGGCGCCGATCGCCGACCCGCGCCTCGAGGCGCTTGCCGACGTTGTGCATGCAAAGAAGATCACGACGGCGACGATCCGCGTGCAGGACGTCCCCGGCGCCGGCGAGGCTCAGCTCGGAAACCTGCGCCAGGTCGATGCTCTGCTCGTCGTCCTGAAGGGCTTTGGGCCGGACGCCGATCCGGGCGGCGACCTCGAGACGTTTCGGCTCGAGTTGCTCGTCGCCGATCGCGATCACGTCGAGCGCCGGCTCGAACGAGTCGAGAAGCAGGCGAAGTCCGGGGACGCGAAGCTTCGCGCCGAGTTGGAGGAGCTCGCGAAGGTACTCGCGCATGTCGATGCGGGCGGCGCGCTCTCGGACTATGCGGGTGAGTTGCCGCCGGCCCTCGAGCCGCTGACCACGAAGCCGCTCATCGCCGTCGAGAACGGGCCTGGCGGCATCGACCTGAAGCTCGAGGCCGAGCTCGCGGAGCTGCCCGATGAGGAGGCGGCCGCCTATCGCGAGGGCGGTGCAAGCGCACTCGACGAGATCGCGGGGCGCCTGCGCGACGCGCTCGACCTGATCACGTTCTTCACCGCCGGCGAGAAGGAGACGCGCGCGTGGACGCTGCGCAACGGCGAGACCGCGCTCGACGCGGCCGAGTCGATCCATTCCGACATCGCGCGCGGCTTCATCCGCTGCGAGGTCGTGCAGTGGCAGGACCTCGTCGACGCAGGCTCGCACGCGGAGGTCGCAAAGCGCGGAAAGCAGGGCCTCGAGGGCAAGACCTACGTCGTCCGCGACGGCGACGTGCTGAACATCCGCTTCAACGTCTAGCGCGGTTCGCACCGCCGTTCGCGGGAGCGGCGAGGTTCCCGACGACGCCTGAGACGGCGCGGCTCGACGAGGCCCGGGGACGAATTGTCACGCCCCCGTAACGGTGCCTGGCACCGGCCGTGGCTCCGGCCGACGCGTCAGGATTCGCCGCGTCCCGAGGCGGATTGGCGCGCATTCATGCCGTTTCGCGAGCGCGCTACCGGCCTCTGTGGGCAACTTGTCACGTCCCCGTGACGGTGCCTGGCACCGGCCACGGCAGATCGATTCGTGGCCCGTCTGGCCGGTTTGCGTCAGGCGAGCGCGGCGAGCGCCCAGCCCGCTCCGCCGGCTGCCAGGCCGGCGGCGACGGTCCCGGCGATGTTCCACCACGCGACCGCGACTTCGCCTTGCTCGCCGAGCCGCTGTGCTCTCGAAGATCCAGGTCGAGAAGGTCGTGAAGGACCCGATCAGACCGGTACCGACGAGAAACAGCACGTCGCTCGCCGGGTGTGCGCCGGTGAGCAGGCCGAGGGCGAACGACCCGACGACGTTGATCGAGAAGGTGCCGAGCGGGAACAGGGTTGTGAAGCGACGGTCGACCCAGTCGTCGACCGCGTAGCGCAGCACCGCCCCGACACCGCCGAGGAGCGCCAGCCCGATCCAGTCGACGAGTGTCATTCCGGCCCCGCCCAGGGCTCGAGCCGCCGGCGCGCGAGACGTGTCACCGCTTGCATGACGATGAGGCCCGTCACGATCGTCACGCCGAGGTACGCGACGGCGAGGGCTGCGTGGCCATGACGGCTCAGGCCGATCACCTCGATCGGGAGCGCAGAGAACGTCGTCAGTGAACCGCAGACCCCGGTCTCGACGAACCGGCGACGATAGGTCGAGGGACGCTGACGCTCGCGCAGCTTCGTCGCGAAGTACGCAAGCAGCGCAACGCCGACGATGTTGACGATGAAGATCGCCCACGGCCAGCCGTCGCCGGGCGGCAGCGCCTGCGCCAGGGCGGCCCGTGCGAGCGCGCCGATGCAGCCACCGACGTAGATCAGGGCGGCGACCAGCCCCGTCGACCAGCTCGGCGGAACGCGGGGGGCAATCGTTGGGTGCGACATACGGAGTGTCGCTAGAACGCGATCAGCACGACGCCTGCGAGCGTCAGCGCGATCCCGGCCCTCTGTGCGGGTGCGGTGTGCTCGTGCAGGACCGCCGCGGCAAGGAGGACGGTCACGATCGGGTAGAGCGACGCGAGCACGGCAGTCAGGCTGACGAGCCCGTGCCCGGACGATGCCGCGAAGAGCACGTTCCCGATCGTGTCGCCGATGCCGACGCCGAGCACGATCCAGAGCTCGCGACCACGCACGCGTAGGTCGGGTCGTTGCAGCGCAACGGCAGTGGCGATGATGAGCAGCGCCGTCGTGCGAAAGAGCAGCGAGGCCCACCAGAAGTCTGCTTTGCCGGCGACGTGCATCGGCGGGAAGTAGCAACCGAAACCGAGTGCGGCGAGTAGCGCGAGCCCGACGCCTGCGGCGACCCGACGGCTCCCTTCCTGCGGCTCGAGCGACGCGAGCACGACGCCGACGAGCGCGAAGGCGATGCCTGCGATCTGGGTCGCGGATGGGCTGTCGCCCGTCGCGATGCCGAAGATCACGGGGATGACGGCTGAAGCACCGGCGATCGGAGCGACGACGCTGATCGCTCCCGCGGCGATGCCGCGGTAGTACGCCCACAGGCCGAGCGTGCCCGCGAGCGCCGCCGGCACCGCGAGCAATATGAGCCAGTCGTCTGGGCCGTGGCCGCGAACCGCCACGGCGATCGCGATCGCGGCGAGGCCGCCGACCTGCGCCCAGAAGAGCACCCGCAACGCACCGAGCGTCCGTGCGACGAGCGGCCCGACGAAGTCGGCGATGCCCCACGCGAGGCTCGCGCCGAGCGCCAGTGCGAGCGCGTTCAATCGACTCTGCGAGTTGCGGCGATCGCGTCGAGCTGATTCGCGTGGTACAGCACCGCGGCCTCGGCCGAGCGGGCGGCGCGCGCATCGTGGTGGACGGCGACGCAGTGCAGGAGCTCTGCGGCCTGCGCCGCCGTGAGGCCTTGCAGGTGCTCCTCGATCAGGCGCAGGCCGAGGTGCACGTGACCGAGCAATCGGCCCTCGTCGGTGGCGGTGAACGCGGGCCCGCGGCCAAGCTCGCGGGTTCGCCCGACGTCGTGAACGAGGGCTGCTGCGAGCAGCAGGTCGGGACGCAGGCGCGGGTGCAGCTGCGCGGTCTCGCGGCAGAGTGTCGCAACGCCGACCGAGTGCTCGAGCAGGCCGCCGGCGTAGGAATGGTGATCGTCGGGCGTGGCGGGGTAGGCACGCAGGTCGCAGTCGGCGAGGACTGCATTCACGGTCGCCGCCAGGCCGGGGTGCGAGATCTCGGCGACGAGGAACTCGACGAAGCCGGCCAGCTCGTCGCCGTCCCGACGTAGCGCCGGCGTGAGCGACGCAGGATCGACGTCCGTTGCTTCGAGCGAGCGTACGTCGAGCTGCAGCCGGTCGCGGAACCGCTCGACGCGCCCGAGCACGCGGACAGCGTCTCCCTCGGCGAAGCGCCCGTCGAGGAGCTCGACGTCTTTCCATACGCGCGCTTCGATGCGCCCGGTCGAGTCGACGAGCTCGAGAGCGAGGTACGACGCGCCCGACTTGGTGCGAAGCTTGCGCTTCGTCTTGACGGCATAGACGGCCTCGACGACCCGGTCCTCCGCGAGCTCCGCAATCGTCACGGGGTCAGTCTACGGTCGGATCCAGACACGGAAACCGTTCTCCTGACTGCTCTCCGCGATCTCGTCCAGCACGGCGGCCGCCTCGGCGCGCCGCCAGCCGAGCGCGCCGCCCAGGTCGGCCGCGGTCAGCTCCCCCGTGCTTGCGAGCACGAGGCGCGCGAGCTCGCAGCGTGCCTGCTCGCACGGTGGTGCCTTCTTCGGCAGTTTCCACTTCCGCGCGAGCAGATCATGGGCGAGTGCTCCCCACGTGCCCGTGCCCTCGCCCGTCTCGAGATGGCCGTTCGTCAGCAACAGGTGCCGGTGCAGGACGGAGATCGCCCGGTCGACGGTCTTCTTGTCGCGTCCGAGCAGCCGGCGGAGGTCGGGGCCGGTCAGGGGCTCGCCGGCGCTCGAGACTGCCTCGAGCACCTCGGACTCGGCCGACTCGAGCTCCGGCACGGGGCGAGCCGCGACGAGGGCGGGGAGCACCGGCGGAGCAATGAGCGCGACCATGCGCGCGAGGTGCTTGCCGACGCAGACGAGGTTGAGCGCCGGCAGCTCGTCCTTCAGCCTCCAGAGGATTCCCATCTCCTCCGTCCACTCGAGAAACCGACCTTGCTCGTCGCGCACCGTCCCCGTGCGCTCCGGGCTGCCGTTCACCTGCTCCCACAGCGAAGGCAGGGTGATGTTCGACTTCGGGAAGAGCAGCGCGAGGCCCGACGCGATCCACCCAGGCCGTCGCCTGCTCGACTGTGCGGACGCGTGCCATCGCCGGGAGACTAGGCTGCGGCGTGCCTACGGTGACGCCGTTTCGCGCGCTTCGTTACGAGCCTGAGGTCGCCGGCCCGCTGGCCGCGCTCGTCGCTCCCCCGTACGACGTGATCTCCGAGAGCGAGCGTGCCGACTACCTCGCGCGCAGCCCGTACAACATCGTCCACCTGACACTGCCGGACTCGCCCGAGCAGGCGGCTGCCGCGCTGGCGGCCTGGCAGGTTGCCGGCGCGCTCGCCCGCGACGACGAGGCGTTCTGGTGGGTCGCACAGGACTACACCGGCCCCGATGGGGTTGCACGCACGCGGGAGGGTTTCGCGGCGTCGGTCGAGGCGACTCCCTACGAGGCGGGGCAGGTGCTGCCACATGAGCGGACGCACGAGGGGCCGAAGGAGGATCGTCTGCGCCTGTTGCGCGCCACTCGGACGCAACTCGAGCCGATCTTCTTGATCTACGACGCCGACGAGCCGTTGCGCCGTCCCGCCGACGAGCCGCTGCTCGAGGTCAGTGAGGGTGGTGTACGTACGCGGATGTGGCGGATCGAGGCGCCCGCCGTTGAGATCGTGACGCCGCTCCTGATCGCCGATGGGCACCACCGCTACGAGACGGCGGTGGCGTTTCGCGAGGAGGACCCGAGCGCTACCCATACGCTCGCGATCCTCGTCTCGTCGCGCGCGCCCGGCCTCCAGATCTTCCCGACCCATCGGGTCGTTCAGCGCCTTGGCGCCGTGCCGGGCGAGGAGGTCGACGGCCCTGGACCGGGGGTGACGCTCTACCGGGACGGCCGGTACGTGCGCGTCGAGACCGGGGACGATTTCGGCCCGCGCGTCGTCGAGTCGTTCGCACCCGAAGGTGTCACGTACACGGCGTCTGTAGACGAGGCGATCGCGATGGTCGACCGAGGCGACGCCGCCGCGGCATTCCTGCTCGAACCGGTCACGATCGAACAGGTCGCCGCCTTCGCGCACGAAGGCGAGACGATGCCGCAGAAGTCGACCTTCTTCTCTCCGAAGCTGACCTCCGGCCTGCTTCTCTACCCGCTGGACGCGTGACACCGGACTGGTTGTCACTCTGTCGCGGCGCGCGTGACGACGTGCGAGCCGTGCTCGGCGCGATGCCGGGGCGCGCCGAGCGGGAGCCGGTGGTCGGCGCGGGTGAGGGCGGCGACGAGACGACTGCGATCGACGCGGCCGCCGAGGCGGTGATCCTCGAGCGCTTTCGCGACGAGGACGTGCGGATCGTCAGCGAAGAGGTGGGAATCGCCGGCGAGGGCCGTTTCACCGTCGTCGTGGATCCGATCGACGGCTCGCTGAACGCGAAACGCGGCATCCCGTTCTTCTCCATCTCGATCGCCGTCGCCGACGGCGACACCATGGACGACGTCTTCTTCGGCTACGTCTACGACTTCGGCGCGAACGAGGAGTGGACAGCGACGAAGGGCGGCGGCGCCTTCCTCGCGGGCGCTCCGCTCAGCGAGCGTCCGAAGGACGAGCTCGAGATCCTCGCCTTCGAAGCGACCACGCTGGCGTACGTGACCGAGCACGCCGCTCGTTTCACCGGGGTCGCGCACCGGCTGCGCATCATGGGATCGCTTGCCATCTCGCTCTGCCAGCTCGCTGCGGGCCGGCTGGACGGGGTGGTCTCGCTGAAGGGCGCCCGATCGGTCGACATCGCCGCAGCGCAGCTTCTCGTGCGGGAACGGGGTTTTGCGATCGAGCTTCCCGGACGCGCCGCCGTTCGGCTCGGCCCCACTCGACCTCGAGGGACGTTCACGCGTCGTCGCCGCCGGAACCGAAGCGCTCTGCGCGAGGCTTGCGACCGCGCTCGCGGCCTGACGGATTCCAGCGGGTACGTGGACTCGAGGGTGTAGCGTCCACCGTTTGTCCGAGACGACGATGCGTACATCCGCATTGATTCAGCCGGCCGCCCAATTCATCTAGCCTGACCTCGTGCCTACCCGCGACGAAATCATGGCTGCGCTCGGCCTGGTCATCGATCCTGAGCTGCGCCGACCCGTCACCGAGCTCGACATGGTTCGCGAGATCCAGATCGACGGCGCCGATGTCGCAGTCACCATCGCGCTCACCGTCGTCGGCTGCCCTCTCCGGTCGAGCTTCGAGGAGCAGGTCGCCCGCCACGTCGGAACGCTGCCGAGCGTCGCGTCGGTGCGCCTGCTCTTCGATGTGATGACACCCGACGAGCGGGCCGCCCTCACGACCAGGCTGCGCGGAGGCGCCGAGCCAAAAGGCGTGCAGCTTCCTGCGACCACTCGTGTGATCGCCGTCGCGTCGGGCAAGGGGGGAGTGGGCAAGTCGTCGCTCGCGGTCAATCTCGCGGCTGCCTTCGCATCGCTCGGTCATGAGGTCGGTGTCCTCGACGCAGACATCTACGGCCATTCGATCCCGCACATGCTCGGGATTCAGCAGAAGCCGGTGGTCGTCGACAAGATGATCGTCCCCCCGGTCGCGCACGACTTGAAGCTGATGTCGATCGGTTTCTTCCTCGATGACAATGCGCCGGTCATGTGGCGAGGGCCGATGCTGCATCGCGCCCTCGAGCAATTTCTCCAGGACGTCCATTGGGGCGAGATCGACGTGCTGGTCGTCGACATGCCTCCCGGCACGGGCGATGTCTCGATCTCGCTCGGCCAGCTGCTGCCGCGTGCAGAGGCTGTCGTCGTCACGACGCCGCAGCCGCTTGCGCAGGACGTTGCGTCGCGCGCGGCGACGATGGCGCAGAAGACGGGCATGCGTGTCATCGGCGTGATCGAGAACATGACCTCCGAGATGTTCGGCAGCGGTGGTGGAGAACGGCTGGCCGCAGAGCTCGGTGTGCCGATGCTCGGGCACGTTCCGCTCGATGCACGTCTGCGCGCTTCCGCCGACGCCGGGGTGCCGCTCGTGATCAGCGATCCCGAGTCGGAGCCCGCCGAGGTGATCTTCGAGCTCGCACGGGCGATCGACGTGAGTCGCGCGGGTGGATTCACCCGCACACTGCCGCTCGTGTCGTGAGCTCCGCCGCGTTCTTCGATCTCGATCGCACGCTGATCCGTCGCTCGTCGGTGCTCGCGCTCGCCGGCACGTTTCGCGAGCGCGGTTTGATCTCGCGCCTCGACCTCCTGAGGTCGGCATGGTTGCAGCTGCTCTTCGCGGCCCGCGGGGCGAGCGACGAACGCGTGCGCTTCGCGGCAGAGGACGGGATGAGGCTGCTCGCCGGATTCTCGGTCGCCGACCTGCAGCACCTCCTCGGCGACGCGATGGAGCCGGTGCTGCGACCGCTCGTCTACGCCGAGCCGCTGCGGCTCGTGCAACAGCACCGCGAGCGCGGCGAGCGCGTCTACATCGTCTCGGCGACGTTGCAGGAGATCGTTCAGCACATCGCCGACGACCTCGGCTTCGACGGCGCCGTCGGCTCGACCTGCGAGATCGCCGACGGGGTCTACACGGGCAAGCCGCTGCGGGGCGCTCACGGGGCAGGCAAGGCGCACGCCGTGCGTGAGCTCGCCTCGTCGGAGGGGCTTGACCTGGACGAGTGCACCGCCTACTCGGACTCGCACAGCGACGTGCCGTTCCTCGAGGCCGTCGGCCATCCCGTCGCAGTCAATCCCGACACCGCACTGCGCAAGGTGGCGCGCGAGCGCGGCTGGCCGGTGCTCGAGTTCTCCGAGCGGCTTTTCCCGTCGCCGGCCCGCCGCCTCGGTCCGCGCGTCCTCGTCGCCCTCGTCTTCGCCGCCGGCTTCGGGCTCGCGGCCCGCCGTCGTGCGCGCTGACGAGGCACGCCCACGGCTCGCTGCGCTCGGGTTCCGGCCTGAGGACGTCGAGACGCTGGCAGCGCACTTTCTCGATGCGGAAGGCCGCGGCCAGCTCGGCCACGGGCTGTCCCGGATCGAATGGCTGGAGACGTGGGACGACCTCGCGCCCGAGGCGCGCCCCTCGCGTGTGCTCTCGGCGCCCGGTTACGAGCGCTGGGACGGAGGCGGGGCTCTCGGCTACCTGACGCTGGCAGCCGTCGTTGCCGCCCAGCTCGCGAGCCCCCCGGAGCACGCGCGCGTGATCGTCTGCTCGCGCACGTTCCCCACCGGCTCACTCGGTTACTGGGTGCGTGCGCTCGCTGCAGGCGGCCTCGTCGCCATGCTCACGGCCACCTCGCCGAGACGCCTCGCTCCGCCGGCCGGGGGAGCCGAGCTCACCGGCACGAACCCGCTCGCGATCGCGGTGCCCTCGTCCGACGGTCGCCCGATCGTGTCCGACGTGTCGATGGGCGCGGTCACGCACGGCGACGTGCTCGCGGGGCGCGCCCGTCCGGAGGATCTCGTTCCGTTCGGCGGTCCACAGTCTCACAAGGCCTTCGCGCTCGCGGTCGGGTTGCAGCTCGTCGTCGACGCTCTGAATCCGCAGGACGGTTTCGGCGCCGTGCTCGTCGTCGCACAACCGGAGTCCGATCCGGTGCCGGCGCTGCGCGCGCTCGCGGCGGGCGCACGACTGCCGGGGGACGGGAGCAGCAGCTAGGCGGGGAAGCCGGGCTCGCGCCGGATCGCGTCGAAGTCCGAGTCGGTGCGCGCGTAGGCGATCCACTTCGGGTCGAGCGCGACCGCGCGCTTCAGGTGCAGCAGCGCGTCGAGATGGCGTCCTGCGAGCGACTCCATGCAGGCGAGGTTGTAGAGCAGCGGTGCGCTGTCGGGCTGCTCGGCGAGCGCCTCTTCGTGGATCGCGATCGCCTCGTCCCACCGCTCCGCCTGCGCCGCCGGCAAGGCGGCGAACATGGCCTCCCAGCCAGAGACGACGTGCGCCTGCCCGGGCTTGCCGCCGAGCGCGAGCACCGTTGTCTCCTCGTCGAGCGCCACTGCGCCGCGCTTCAAACCCGGGTCGCGCACAAAGACGAGCTCGACCGGCTGCGAGGTCGTGCTCCGCGCCGTCGATCGTGAAGCGGGCGCGGCCGCGAAGCACGAGGTAGATCTCCTCGTGCTCGTACTGGTTCTCCGTGTGCTCCTCGAGCACCTGGCCGCCGGCCTCGCGAGCGGTGTACGCATTCACGCCGAATGCGCGGATCCCGAAGTGACGGCGGATCGGACGCCACACGAAGCCGTCGGGCATCTCGATGCGGTCGAGCTCGTCGACATGCGTGCTGCTCATCGCGACGGCCTCGATGAAGCGCGGGTCGGCTCGGAGGCCCGCGAAGTCGTCGTCGTCGCGCACCCACTCCCGGACCTCCGGAGGGCCGAGCTCGACCGCGCGTTGCAGATGGGCGAACGCGGCGTCGGTCTCGCCTTCGAGCGCTTCGAAGCACGCCGCGTTGTACTGCCCCTGCCACGCGTTGGGATAGCGCGCGAGGACCTCTGCGATCGCCGCACGGGCCGTTGGCGCGTCGCCGGCTCGCCGGGTTGCGAAGGCGACGTGGAAGTCCTCCCATGGCGCGGGTTCCCAGGCCTCGCCCGCCTTCGCGCCGACGGCCAGCACAATCGGTTCCCTCTTCGGCGACGAAAGCCTCGCGCAGCGTCCTGGGAGGCACATGGACGAGCGTCCCGGCCGGCGCGTCGAACGTCTCGTCGCCGACGGTGAACGTCGCACGGCCCCGGAGGACGACGTAGAGCTCCTCGACGCCGTCCTGCTCGAAGTGGCGCTCGATGACATGGCTGCCGACGGCGGGCGCTGTCCAGCAGTTGACGCCGAACGGCCGGAAGCCGACGCGGCGGCGCACGGGCAGCAGAATCGGTGCATCGTCCGTCGCACCCGGAAACCGGTCGAGGTCGTCGATCGAGAGAATCTCGTAGCCGGCGTCGCTCATCGCTTGCGCAGCTCCTCGAGCACGACCGGATCGAGTTGCTCGACGCCGTCGACGCGCTCCTCGAGGTTCTCCGTTCCCTGACCAGGCGCCGAGCGCCTCTTCGAGGTCTCCGCTGTAGCCGAGCGCGGCGAGCCGGTCGCTCAGCTCGCTGCGGAGGGGATCGTCGACGGCGATCCAGTCCGCGCGAGGAGTCTTGCCGAACAGGAGCGAGTGCAGGCCGTGCAAGCGCGCGAGCTCGACGACGGGCTCGGCGTGATCGTCGACGCGAAGGTCGACGAGGACGTCGCTGAGGCTCGCGTAGCCGCCGTCGCGCTCGACCACGAGCAGTGCGGCCGACTGCTGTCCGCGCCGGTCGCCGCCGGCGGCCTGGGCGGCCGCCAGGCAGTCGAGCAGTCTCTCAGCGAGGGGTCGTCCCTCGGTCGCGGCGAACGTCGTCGCGAGCGCCGCCACGGTCTCCTCGCCGACGAGGATGTTCCCTTGGGCGGCGAATCCCGGGCCGGCGACGCCACCCGCCCAGTCCATGCAGGCGGTTCCGGTGTAGGTCGCGCTGCCTCCATCGGCGTCGACGACGCCGAGCTGGCGGTGGTCGCGACCGTCGTCGGCATCGGTCAGCCGCTCCACGACCTCGGCTGCACCGAGGCCTTCGCGGAGCAACTCGAGGCCGTCGCGCCCATACCGTGGGTTGGCGTAGGCCTGGGTTGCGATTGCGCCTACGTGCGGCTCGGCCCAGGGGACGACCGAGCCGACGGCGAGGAACTTCGACTGCGTGGCAACGCCCCACTGTCCCGCGTCGAGGTCGCACGCGGCGATCGAGTACGTCGCGACGACGTGCTCAGCCATAGGTGAGCTCGGTCAGGTCGAGGTCGAGGAGCGCTGGGTCGCTGACGAGCGCGGTTGCCACCTCGGGGCGCGCGAGCGCCGTCTTCACCTCGGCGGCGGTGTGCGCGCGCACAACGACCGGCCGGCCCTGCGCGTGCGCCGCAACGAGCTGCTCGACATCGAGCTGCTCGAGGATGAGCGCGCCGTCGAGGTCGACTGCGCCGTCGAGCGCGATCTCGGGGACGCGTCGGCCGGTCGCACCGAACCATCTCTCTCTCACAGCTCGATCGACTCTCCCGGCTCGACCCGTTCGACCTTGGCGCTCGTCAGTTTCGCGAGCGCGTCAGGCGTGCCGGTGAGGAGGCCGAAGGTGCCCCAGTGGCACGGCACGCAGCGCGGGTTCCCGAGCAGCTCGAGGGCGAGCGCGGCCTCCTCGGGGCCCATGGTGAACCAGTCGCCGATCGGAAGGACGACGACGTCGGGCTTGTACAGCCGCGCAATCAACTGCATGTCGCCGAAGACGCAGGTGTCGCCGGCGAAGTAGATCGATCGGCCGTCGAACCGGATGACGATCCCGCACGACTCGCCGAGGTACTCCCCCTGGTCGGAGCTCGAGGAGTGGAAGGCGTTCGTGAGCGTGAAGCGGATGCCGTCGATCTCCTGCGTCCCTCCTTTGTTGATGCCGGGCAACTCGCCTACGTTCGCACCCTGCTTCCCGAGCCAACCCTTCAACTCGACCTGCGCGACGATGGCCGCGTCGGGAAACGACTTCGAGAGGACAGCGGTTTCGCCCGCGTGGTCGGAATGGCCGTGCGTGACGGCGATGATGTCGACGCGCTCCGGCTTACGCTCCGAGTCCGGTGTCTTTGGATTGTTCTGGAGGAACGGGTCGACGTAGATGCGCTTGCCACCGTCCGTGTCGATGCGGAACGATGCGTGGCCGAGCCAGGTGAGCGTTGCCATTCGAAGTCCTTTCGCCCTCGGGAATCGAGTGAGCATAGAAGGACCGTCCGGTCCGGGAGCGAAGGTTCACACATGGGACGCCGAGTGCTTCCGGCCCTACTCGCTCTCCTGGCCGCTGTGGCGGACACGCACGGGGCGCACGGCCTTGCCTTCGACGCGCTGCTCGGGGCAATCCCCTTCGCGGCGGTCGCCGCACTCGAGGCGTTCGGCGCCTATCTCGAGCACCGCGAGAACGCCGTCGGCGGCGTTCAGGCCTTGCTCTGGACGCTCGCGCTCGGCCTGCTCGTCCTCTCCTGCGCCGCCCGCTCCCCGGTGACCCAGTCGAGTACGCTGCCGCCCCTCGGCTGGTCGGCGCTCGTCGCCTGCCTGGGCGTTTTCGCGATCAAGGTGACGGTCGCCGTCGCCCCGTTCCTGCGCCGCCTTGCGCTCGCGCAGACCGCCAAGCCGTAGCCTGTAACAGGCCACCCCCGGCCCTAGATCGGCAGTGAGAGCGCGGCGCGGGCCGCGACGTCGATCAGCGGCTGTACCGCGAAGAACGAGCCGACGGTCACGACGAGGCAGGCCGCGACGGCGATCGAGAGCACGAGCTCCCGGGGCGGCGACCCGCCGGCCGGTGCGAGCTGCAGCTCCGCGGCGTCGCGGAAGTACATCGCGCGGACGATGCCGAGGTAGTAGTAGACCGAGATCATCGTCGCGATCACGCCGGCGACGATCAGCCACCACATGCCGCTGTCGTAGGCGGCGGCGAAGACGTAGAACTTGCCGATGAAGCCGCCGGTCAGCGGGAAGCCGAGGAAGCCGAGCATGAACACCCACATCGCGACGCCCAGGAACGGCCGCTCCCAGCCGAAGCCGGCCAGGTTCTCGAGCGTCACCGGCACACCGAGCTCCCGCTCGCGCGCCGCGATGATCGCGAAGGCGCCGAGTGACATCGCCGCGTACGGGATCAGGTAGAAGAGCAGCGCGCGCGCTCCCAGCTGGCTCGCTGCCGCGATTGCGATCAGCATGAAGCCCGCGTGCGAGATCGACGAGTACGCCAGGATCCGCTTCACGTTTCTCTGGACGAGCGCGCCGATGTTGCCCCACGCGAGCGAGATGCACGCGATCACCGCGATCGCGTATCGCCAGAGGTTCTGGTCGTGCGGGAACGCGGTCGTGAGCACCCGATAGGTGACGACGAGCGCTGCGATCTTCGTCGCGGACGACATGAACGCCGTCACCGGCGTCGGCGCGCCCTGGTAGGCATCGGGCGTCCACATGTGAAACGGCGCGGCGGATGACTTGAACGCGAGGCCGGCGATGATCATCGCGAGCCCGACTACGAGCATCGCATCGTGTCCGTGGCCCGCGGCGGCGATCTTGTCGAAGCTCAGCTGGCCGGTCTCGCCGTAGACGAGCGCCGAGCCGAAGAGCAGCGTCGCGGAGCCGACCGCGCCGACGATCAGGTACTTGAGCCCGGCCTCGAGCGACCCGATCAGGTCGATGTCGATCGCGCACATCACGTAGAGCGCGATCGAGAACCACTCGAGCCCGAGAAAGAGCGTCATCAGGTTCGCCGCCTGCACGAAGAACGCCATCCCCGCGCCTGCGAAGGCGAGGAGCGCGTAGTACTCGGCCACGTGCTCCTCGCGCCAGCGTTCCCGCGCGGAGACCAGCACGGCAGCGGCGCCGCAGCCCGCGATCAAGATCTGAGCGAACGCCGACCACCGGTCGCGGTAGACCGCGTCGTGTACGAGTGTCGTCGGGTGCGGGCTCTTGTCATCGAGCAACACCGCCCACACGAGCGAGGCGATGAAGCCGGCGAAGGCGACGGAGGCGGCGACCGCTGCGCGTGGACGGCGTGGGACGAAGACCGCAACCATCAGCAGCAATCCCGCGGCCGCGACAAGGGCAAGCGAAGGCGCGAGGTCGAACCAGCCGATGTGAGGCTTCACGATCACTTCGGCGTGCCCGCTCCGTCGATTGCGACCGATGAGTAGGCGCCACCCGGCGCAGTGATCTGCGCGGTCGCGTGGTTGCCGCCGAATGCGTGCCCGGAGATCAGGTTCGGCCAGGCGGAGAGCCCGAGCAGGCAGAGGAGGAGCGGCACGACGACGGCCAGCTCGCCGAGACGGAGGTCGAGCGCAGAGTCCGAGACGGCCGATCCGACCTCGCGATGCAGAACCGCCGAGACGAGGCGCAGCGCGTACATCGCGGCGAGCACCATCGCGCCCGCGCCGATGACCGCCCAGGCCCAGCCCTGATCGAGCACGCCGGCCAGGATCAGGAACTCGCCCGCGAACGAGCTCGAGAGCGGAACCGCCAGGGTGATGATCCCGATCGTCATCAGCGCCGTCGCGAGTGCCGGGCGCCCGCGCGCCATCCCGCCGAGCCGTGCGAACTCGCCGGTCGACGTTCGCCGCTCGACCATCCCGGCGATCAGGAACAGCGTCGCCGAGATCAGGCCGTGGTTGACCATCTGCAGCACCGCGCCGTCGAAGCCCAGGTCGTTGTTGGCGAGCAGCCCGAGCACGATCAGCCCCGACTGTGCGAGCGACGAGTAGAGAACGACGCCGCGGAAGTCGGGCGCGCGGAACGCGAGCAGCGAGCCGTAGACGAGTGAGATCGCCGCCAGGACGAGCAGCACGACGCGCCAGTCGGCGACGACCGTCGGGAATTTCGGGAGCACGATGCGCAGCAGGCCGTAGAGGCCGGCCTTCGAGACGACGCCCGAGAGCACCGCCGCAACCTCGGGTGGCGATTCGCGGTAGGTGATCGGCAGCCAGCCGTGGAACGGGAAGAGCGGCGACTTGATCACGAATGCGATCGTGAAGCCGAGGAAGAGCCAGGTCGAGGTGCTCGGCCTCATCTCGGTCAGGTTGAACGTGCCTTGCTGCAGGCCGTAGGCGATGATCGCGGCGAGCATCAGCAGCGAGCCGACGACGGTGTAGACGACGAACGTCATCGTCGCGCGCATCCGGTTCGGCCCGCCCCAGACGCCGATCAGCACGTAGAGCGGGATCAGCATCGCCTCGAAGAACGCGTAGAAGAGGAGCAGGTCCTGCGCGGTGAAGACTCCGACGATCGCTCCGGTCGTCAGCAGCATCAGCGCGAAGTAGGCGCGCGCCCGCTCGCGACTCAGCCACCAGCCGTAGATCGTGCACGCTGCCATCACGACGACGGTCATCCCGACCAACCAGAGCGAGAAGGCGTACTGACCCACGTAGTAGCTGACGCCGAGATCGCTGAACCAGGCATGTCGCTGTGAGAACTGGAGCGTCGGCGACCCGAAGTCGAACTTGGCGGCGGCCGTCACCCAGAACCCGACCTCGATCAGCGAGACCAGCGCTGCAAGTGAGCCGAGCCAGTACGCGGGGAGGGGCGCCACCGCGATGACGAACGCTCCGGCGACCGGCAGCAAGATCAAGATCGTCGTGAGCCAGTGCTGCATCAGCGGGCGGCGAGGAAGACGACGGCGAGGACGGCGAGGCCGCCCGCAAGCGCGAGCGCATAGGTGCGAACGAGGCCGTTCTGGGCGCGACCAAGCTCACGCGACCCGAGGCCGAAACCGCCGGCGAGCGCGCTCAGCGAGCCGCCGATCAGAGGCTGCTCGACGACCGCGTAGAGGCCGCGCGAGATGAGGTCGGCGGGCCGGTACCAAAGCACCTCGTAGGCCTCATCCCAGTAGAACTTCTTCAGGAAGAGCGTCACCGGCGCCGGGGCGTGGGCGCGCTTCGCGGAGTAGATCGCCCACGCGACGGCGATCCCCGCCAGGCCGACACGCCATCCCGATCGCCGACGACAGCCACTCCTGCAGGTTCGTCGCCTCGATCGTCGGCGGGGCGACCGGCTCGAGCCATCTCGTGAGCGGAGTCCAGAGCGGTGCGAACTGGATGAGGCCGCCGATCGTCGAGAGCACCGCAAGGATGGCGACCGGCCAGCGCATCGACAGCGGCGCTTCCTTCCCGTGATGGGCATGGAAGTGCTCGCGCGCGAAGGCGCTCGGCTCGCCCGTGAAGACGATGAAGAAGAGGCGGAACGCGTAGAGGCCGGTG
The DNA here is from genome assembly GCA_963817765.1 of uncultured Thermoleophilia bacterium. GTDB lineage: Bacteria > Actinomycetota > Thermoleophilia > Gaiellales > Gaiellaceae > PALSA-600. Next base: position 180,500 of record CAWFPX010000006.1, read on the forward strand.
AGGAAGGCGCCGACCATCCCGATCACCCAGATGACGGCCCCGTACCAGCCATGGTCGAGTGCCGCGGCGAGGATCGAGTCCTTGGAGAAGAAGCCCGCGAACGGAAAGATCCCGGCCAGCGCGAGCGACCCGACGAGGAACGCGATCTTCGTCTGCGGTAGCAGCTTGCCGACGCCCGCGAGCTTGCGGATGTCCTGCTCGCCGACGACTGCGTGGATCACGATGCCGGCCGCGAGGAAGAGCAGCGCCTTGAAGAACGCGTGCGTCATCAGGTGGAACATCGCGTTCGGATAGGTGCCGAGGCCCGCGGCGACGAACATGTAGCCGATCTGGGACATCGTCGAGTACGCGATCACGCGCTTGATGTCCGTCTGCACGAGTGCGATCAGTCCGGCCATCAGAAGGGTCGCCGCGCCGAGGCCGGCCGCCAGGTCCTGGATCACGTACGCGTTCTGGAACAAGACGTGCGTGCGAACGATGAGGTAGACGCCTGCGGTCACCATCGTTGCGGCGTGGATCAGCGCGCTGACCGGCGTCGGGCCTTCCATTGCGTCCGGCAGCCAGGTGTGCAGCGGGATCTGCGCGGACTTCGCGAGCGCGCCGCCGAGCAGGCCCAGTGCGATCAGGTTCGCCACCGTGCCGCCGTGCGGGGACGTGGCGAACACCGTCGCGTAGTCGAGGTGGCCGGTGTGCTGGATCAGCAGGAAGAGCGACAGCGCCATGGTCGCGTCGCCGAACGCGTTCATCACGAATGCTTTCTTCGCAGCCGCAATGGCGGCCGGGCGCTCCTGGTGGAAACCGATCAGGAGGTAGCTCGAGAGCCCGACCATGCCCCAGCCGGCGAGCAGCAGCAGCAGGTTGCCGCCTTCGACGAGCAGCAGCATCGAGAAGACGAACAGCGAGATGTAGGCGAAGTAACGTCGTTCCTCGTCCTCGCCGTCCATGTAGCCGACCGAGTAGGCGACGATCAACCCGCCGACGCCGGCGACGATCAGCATCATCATCACGCTCAGCTGGTCGGCAAGCAGCGTGAAGCCGAAGTGGTACGGCCCGGCGGAGAGCCACGTCCAGGAGGTCGTGAGGTGTGCCCGACTCGAGGCGCTCTCGCCGAGCATGCCGATGAAGACGACGAGCGCTGCGGCGAACGCGCCGAACGTCGTGACGGTCGAGATGTAGCCCGCGAGGCGCCGCGAGATCCGCGTCCCGCCGAGCGTGATCGCGACTGCCGAGGCGAGCGGCAGGAGCAGGCAGATCCAGATCGCGGCTGCCACGTCTAGCCTCGCAAGGTCCGGAGCTTGTCGACGTCGAGCTCCAGGTTGCGGCGGCCCATCGCGACGATCAGGCCGAGACCGACGACCACCTCCGACGCAGCGACCGCCATCACCGAGATCGCGAAGACCTGACCGTCCTCGCGGCCGTGCAGCCGCGAGAACGCGATCAGGAGCAGGTTCGCCGAGTTCAGCATGATCTCGACGGACAGCAGGATGATGAGTGGCGAGCGGCGGATCATCACGCCGAGCGCGCCCGTCGTGAAGAGCAGTGCGGCGAGGATCACGTACCAGCGGATGTCAGGTCCGTGCATCGTGCTCCGCGGGAGTCTCGAAGGTGCGGGCGTGCGAGCCGAGCACGACTCCGCCCACCGCCGCGACGACCAGCACGATCGACGTGACCTCGAATGCGAGCAGATGGTCGGTGAGGAACAGTCGCCCGATCGCCTCGGGCGAGCCGAAGTCGCGGCTCGACCGGCTGCGACGTGCCGAGGAAGCCCCCGGCTTTCAACCCGACGACGACCACGACCTCGGCGAGAATCGCGCCACCCGCCAGCACCGCGCCGACGACCTGCCAGCTCGGCCCGCCCGACCAGGGCGAGCTCTCGCTGCGGTCGCCGAGGTAGGCGATCACGAACAGGAACATCACCATCACTGCGCCGCCGTAGACGAGCACCTGGCCCGCGGCGACGAACTCGCCGGACAGGAGCAGGAAGAGCACCGCGAGCGAGGCGAGATTCCCGATCAGGGCGAGCGCCGAATAGAACGGGTTGCGGAAGCTCACGACAGCGAGCGCGCTCGCGAGACACGCGAATGCGGCCCCGAACCACACGACCCAGACGAGGAAGTTAGCCATGCCATTTCCCGTCGAGGACGCAGCCGCAGATTGCCTTCGCAGCGAAGAAATGGCTAGCGCCGCACTTGCTAGGCAATTCGTGGCCGAAGGTCACGAATTGTCCTTGTAGTAGGGGATCGGCGTGTCGTAGAGGTCGCGATCCGCGACGGGCACGGTCTTGATCGGCGGCGCGAGCAGCATGTCCTTCGTGTAGATCAGGTCGTCGCGGTTGTACTCGGAGATCTCGAACTCGTTCCCGAGCGTGATCGCGTCGAACGGGCAGGCCAGCTCGCAATAGCCGCAGAAGATGCAGCGCGAGAGGTTGATCTCGTAGATGCGCGCATACCGCTCGCCGGGCGACACGCGGTTCTCCGCCGTGTTCTCGGCCGGAATGACGCGAATGCAATCCGCCGGGCAGGCGGCCGCGCAGAGCGAGCAGCCGACGCACTTCTCGAGGCCGTTCTCGTGCCGGTGCAGGCGGTGACGGCCGCGGTAGCGCGGATAGACCGGCCGTTTGTACTCGGGGTACTGCTGCGTGATCGGCTTCTTGAACACCTGCTTCAGCGTCACGCCGAAGCCCTTCAACGTGTTCGGGACGACGAAACTCACTTGATCAGCACCACCAGGAACGCGGTCACGAGCGCGTTGACGGTCGCGACCGGGAAGCAGCACCTTCCAGCCGAAGCGCATCAACTGGTCGTAACGCAGACGCGGCTGCGTCGCGCGCAGCCAGATGAACATCGCGACGAGCGTGAACAGCTTCAGCACGAACCAGATCGGGCCGAACCGGTCGAGCGCGGGCACCCAGGGGAAGTGGTAGCCGTCGAAGAAGAGCGTCACGCAGAGGCCGGAGAGCGTGATCAGGTTGATGTACTCGGCCGCCTGGAACAGCCCCCAGCGCATGCCCGAGTATTCGGTGTGGTAGCCGGCGACGAGCTCCGTGTCGGCTTCGGGCAGGTCGAACGGCGGCCGTGACGTCTCGGCGACGCCGCCGATCAGGAAGACGACGAAGCCGACGAATTGCGGGATCACGAACCAAAGCGTCGCCTGCTGCTTGTCGACGATCAGCTGCAGGTTCAGCGACTGACCCATCAACACGACCCCGAGCACGCTCAACGCGAGCGAGACCTCGTAGGAGACGAGCTGTGCGCACGTGCGCATCGAGCCGAGGATCGAGTATTTCGATTCCGACGCCCAGCCGCCGACGATGAAGCCGTAGATCCCGAGCGAGCCGAGCGCGAAGATGAGAATCAGCGAGATGGGGACGTTCACGACGGCCCCGTTGATGTGGTACCCCCAGACGTCCCAGCCGGCGCCGAACGGCAGCACGCTGAAGGCGAGCAGCGCCGTGAACATCGAGACGATGGGCGCGAGGATGTAGAGCGGCTCCCTGGCCGCCATCGGCGCGAACGCCTCCTTGCGGATCAGCTTCAGGAGGTCGGCGATCGGGACGAGCAAGCCCTTGGGGCCGGCGCGGTTCGGGCCGAAGCGCTGCTGCATGCGGCCGAGCAGCTTTCGCTCGAGCCAGGTCGTGAAGGCGAAGAACACCATCACGACGTTGATCACGATGAATGCCTTCGGGATCGTGATCCACCAGGCCTCGTGGTGCATCACGGAGCGGCCACCTCGACGGTCGGATGGAGGTCGCCGGCGTGGTCGCGCGCGATCCGCACCGTGCCGGCTGCGATGTCGCGCGCGATGCGGGCGCGCAGCTCGAGCGATCGTCCCGTTCGAGGAGACGGTCACGGTCGCGCCGTTGCGGATGCCGCGCGCCTTCGCGTCGACTGCCGAGATCTCCACCTCCGCGTCCGGTGTCTGAAATGCGAGCTCCTTCGTCCGGCTGACCGCCGCGCCGGAGAACAGCGGCCGGTACGCGATCAGCCGCAGCCCCGCCGCTGCGGCGGCGGGAGCGACGCTCGGCGGGGGTTTCGCCCGCGGCCGGACGGTCCGGGCGGGGCGGCAGGTCGGCCTGCTCGCCGATCTCGCCGAAGCTGATGCCTCCGAAGCACTCCTCGGAGACCTCGTCGAATACGACCGACGCGTGCGGCGAGAGCTCGACGCCGAAGCGCTCCGCGAGCTTCGCGATCCAGGCGAGCGTGTCGGGCACCGGCGCGAGCACGGTGCGGCGCTGGCGCTGCAGGCGGCCTTCGAGGTTGATCGTCGTGCCGTCCCGCTCGAGGTAGCTGGTCCCCGGAATGACGAGATCGGCGAGATCGCGGAAGCTCTCCTCGAACATCCCGATCCCGATCACGAGCTCGGCGTCGGCGGCGAGCGCGCGCACGCTCGGGTCGGTCGCGGCTTCGTCGCCCGAGATCAGCAGCACGCGAGGCTTCGCATCGCCTGGCTCGCCGTCGCCGGCAGCGCTCCAGGCGTCGGTGACGCCGCGGCCGTTCGGGGTGAGCGGTAGGTAGTAGATGCTCTCCGCCGTCACACGCGCCGCGTTCGCCTCGTCGTCGGTGATCAGCACGTCGACCGGCCCGTCCGGGACGTCGTAGGAAATGGTCGCCCCGGCCCGGCGCGCAGCCTTGATCCACAGCTCGGCGATCGGTGCACGTTCTGCCACGGGCACGTCCGAAAGGACGACGACGGTCTTTGCGTCGCGGATCGCCGAGAGCGGCGCGCGCCAGGCATCGAGCGAGTCTGGAACCGGCTCGGGCAGCACGGCGGCGTGCGCGTCGAGGCCCTGGCGCAGGAGCTTCGCGAGCCCATAGGCCTCTTCGACGGACTCTCCACCCGAGAGCGCGGTGACGGTGGAAGCGCCGCCGTCGCGGAGCAGGCGCTCGGCCTCGTCGAGTGCGTCATCCCACGAGATCGACTTGAAGCGGTGGCCGCTCTTGCGCAGCGGGGCGGTGATCCGATCGGCAGCGTCCAGGTGCGCGAAGGCAAATCGGCCCTTGTCGCACAACCAGCCCTCGTCGATCTGCGGATGGTTGCGCGACTGGATTCGCTTCACCTTGCCTTCGCGCGTGGTCGCGCTGATGTTGCAGCCGACGGCGCAGAGGCCACAGACCGAGGGGACGTTCTGGATCTCCCAGGGCCGCGCTTCGAAGCGGTACTGCGTCGAGGTGAGCGCACCCACCGGGCACAGCTCGGTGACGTTCCCGGAGAAGTGACCCTTGTACGGCTCGTCTTCGAAGGTCGCGATCACCGACTGCGAGCCTCGGTTGATCGCGACGAGCTGTCCGTCTTCGGCAACCGACTCGCTGAAGCGCGTGCACCGGTAGCAGAGGATGCAGCGCTCGCGGTCGAGCGCGATCAGCGGCGAGATCGGGATCGGCTTCTCGAACGTGCGCTTGGGGAACTGCATGCGCGTGTTGCCCGGGCCATAGCGGAACGTCAGGTCCTGCAGCGGGCATTCGCCACCCTTGTCGCAGACCGGGCAGTCGAGCGGGTGGTTGACGAGGATGAACTCGAGTGTCGAGTTCTGACCGTCAGCCGCCTTCTCGGAGCTGCGCGCCGTTCGCACGATCATCCCGTCCTGTGCGGTCAGGGTGCACCCGGCTTGGAGCTTCGGTAGCCCTTCGACTTCGACGAGGCACATCCGACAGGCGCCGACCGGCGCCCCGAGGCGCGGCTCGTAACAGAAGACGGGGATCTCGAGCCCCGCAGCAGCCGCGGTCTCGACCATCCCGGTCCCCTTCGGCACCTGCACGGTCCGTTCGTCGATCGTGACGGTGACGAGATCCGCGGCCGTTTGGGTCACGCCGTGTCCTTTTCGAACGCGTCCGGCGGGGCGTTTTTGGTCTGACCACAGGTGTTGGCCCCACGAGCGCTGTCACGTTCGGGCGAAGCTAGGCCTGGAGCGGTGACGGCGATCCTGCTGTTGGCTGATTGGGGCACGTCTTCGGCCCTCGTCCGAGGCACGTGGATCAGGGTCGGGGACATGTTCATGCGGGCACCTCGGCGGTCGGGGCATGCGTGTGCATCTGGATCGGCGCCAGGACGCCTTCGAGCGACGATGCGCCGCCGAAGGGGCAGGCCCCCTCGTCGATGTGCGCCTGGAACTCGGCTCTGAACTTCGCGACGTACGAGGCGATGATGATGGCGTCGGAGTCGCCGAGCGGGCACAGGCACTTGCCGTTGATGCGGTCGCAGACGTCGAGCAGCAGATCGAGGTCGCCCTGCGTGGCGCGGCCGTCCTCGAGCTTGCGCAGGATCGCCGTCAGCCAGCGCGTGCCCTCACGGCACGGCGTGCACTTGCCGCACGACTCGTGCTCGTAGAACTCCGACCAGCGAATCCCGAGCTGGACGATGCAGCAGCGGTCGTCGAGCACGACGATCCCGGCCGAGCCCATCGCGGTCCCCAGTTGGGCGAGCGAGTCGAAGTCGTAACCGACGTCGATCTCGTTCTTCGTAAGGATCACCGTCGACGAGCCGCCCGGCACGACAGCCTTCAGCTCGCGTCCGTCCGGAATGCCGCCGCCGAGCTCGTAGACGATGTCCTTGATCGTCATCCCAGGCTCGATCTCGTAGTTGCCCCCGTTCACGACGTTGCCCGAGAGCGAGACGACGCGCGAGCCGCGCGTGTTCGGGACGCCGAGCTTCGCGTACTCCGCGCCCCCCATCGAGATCACGGGCGCGACGGTGGCAATCGTCTCGACGTTGTTGACGACGGTCGGGGAGGCGTACAGGCCCGAGATCGCGGGGAACGGCGGCTTCGAGCGCGGCTGGCCGCGCTTGCCCTCGAGCGATTCGAGGAGGGCCGTCTCCTCCCCGCAGATGTACGCGCCGGCGCCGCGGTGCACGACGATCGTCACGTCGCCCCGGATCTCCGGGCGGTCTTTCAGCTCCTCGAGCGCGGCGACAAGGATCTCGTAGGGGCCGCTGTACTCCCCGCGGATGTAGACGAAGACGTGCTGCGAGTCGATCGCATGCGCGGTGATGAGGCAGCCCTCGACGAAGCGATGTGGGACACGCGAGAGGATCTCGTTGTCCTTGAAGCTGCCGGGCTCCGACTCGTCGGCGTTGACCACGAGGTAGTGCGGCTTGGGCAGCTGATCCTTCGCTGGGACGAAGGACCACTTGCGGCCGGACGGGAAGAACGCGCCGCCGCGGCCGCGGAGCTCCGACGTGATCAGCTCCTCGGTCACCGCCTCAGGCGTCATCGCGCGCGCTTTCGCCAGCGCGCCGTAGCCTCCGCTCGCCTCGTACTCCGCAAGGCTCGTGGTCGCGTTCGCGAGGACGATGCTAGGAGCCGGCACGGAGCTCCTCCACGATCGCGGGCACGCCGGCTGCGTCGACGTGCGTGCGGTAGTGGTGATCGACCGAGACGATCGTCGCCCAGCCGCAGCCGCCGAGGCACTCGACGGTGCGCAGCGTCACCTTGCCGTCGGCGCTCGTCTCGCCGGCCCGGCAGCCGAGCTCGGACTCGAACGCCTCGACGACGCGCTGCGCGCCGACGACCGCGCACGAGACGTTGGTGCAGACCTCGACGAGGTGCTCGCCGACCGGTGCGAGGTGAAACTGGTCGTAGAACGACGCGATCGACTTCACGTACGCGGGAGTCGCGTCGAGCGCGTCGGCAACCTCTCGGATCACCTCGGGCGAGAGCCAGCCGTGCTCGGCCTGGGCGAGCCGGAGCGCCGGCAGCACCGCGCTCTCCGACTCGGGCGGGTACTTCGCACGCTCTTCCTGAATCCGGTCATGGAGCGTGGAGACTCGTCGGCCTACGTCGGTCACCGGTCGACCTCGCCCATCACCGTGTCGAGCGAGCCGACGATCGCGATCATGTCGGCGATCAGCGCTTCGTGCATGCACGTCGCGGTCGCCTGCAGCGCGACGAAGGACGGCGCGCGGAACTTCACGCGCCACGGCTTCGGCCCGCCGTCGGACGCGATGTAACAGCCGAGCTCGCCGCGCGGCGACTCGATCGCGACGTACGCCTCGCCCTCGGGGACACGGAATCCCTCGGTCACGATCTTGAAGTGGTGGATCAACGACTCCATCGACGTGTGCAGCTCGCTCCGCGGCGGCAGCACGACCTTGCGGTCGTCGGCGATCCACGGCTCGCCCTCCATGTTCTCGAGGCGGTCGAGGCACTGTTCGACGATGCGCACCGATTCGCGCATCTCGTCCATGTGCACCCGGTAGCGCGCATAGACGTCGCCCTCCGGATAGACCGGGACGCGGAAGTCGACCTGGTGATAGGCGAGGTACGGCTCGACCTTGCGCAGGTCCCAGTCGACGCCCGATCCGCGCAGTACGGGCCCGGACTGGCCGAGCGCGATCGCGTCCGCGGCTGTCAGCAGCCCGAGCCCTTCGGTGCGCTCGAGCCAGATCTTGTTGCGCGTCAGGAGCGTCTCGTAATCGTCGACTGCCTTCGGCATGATGTCGCAGAACTTGCGCGCCTCGGGGTAGAAGCCACGCGGGATGTCCTCTGCGAGGCCGCCGATCTGGAAGTAGCGCGTGTGCATCCGGTACCCGGTCACGAGCTCGAACAGGTCGAGGATCGTGTCGCGCTCGCGGAACGCGTACCAGAACATCGAGATCGCGCCCAGCTCGAGCGCCGACGTACCGAGCCAGACGAGGTGCGAGTGGATGCGGTTCAGCTCGCACATGAGGGTGCGCATCCAGACGGCCTTCCGCGGAATCGGCAGGCCGAGCAGCTTCTCGACCGCTGCGACGAAGACGTACTCGTTGTTCTGGAACGAGACGTAGTCGATGCGCTCCGGGTACGTGACGCACTTCCACCACGTCTTCGCTTCCATGTTCTTCTCGAAGCCGGTGTGGAGGTAGCCGACCACCGCCTCCAACCCGGTCACATCCTCGCCGTAGAGGTCGACGATCAGACGCAGCACGCCGTGCGTCGAGGGATGGTTCGGGCCGAAGTTCACCGTCATCACGTCGCCGGTCTGCGTCAGCTCGGACGGCGTCACGAGCACCGTCGGGCAGGGCTGCGGAATCCGCGAGCCCTCGTAGAGCGGCGCGCGCCTGCGAGTCGGTGTAGGCGCGGTCATGCCTCTCCCGAGAAGCGCACGGGCTCGCCGCCGAGTGGGTAGTCCTTGCGGAGTGGATGGCCGTCCCAGTCGTCGTCCAGCAGGATGCGCTTCAGGTTCGGGTGGCCGTCGATCGCGATTCCCATCAGGTCCCATGCCTCGCGCTCGTGCCAGTCGGCGGTAGGCCAGATCGGAATCACCGTCGGCACCGCTTCGCCCTCGTCGACCCAGGTCTGGACGCGTAGCCGTCGCGGCCGGCTGCTGACCGAGAGGAGGTGGTAGTTGACGGCGAAGCGCTTCGGTTTCGCGAGTGGAACGGCCTGGTAGCCCTGGGTCATCGGCCGGTTCAGGTCGCGGCCACGAGGCGTTCCGATGTACCCGGAGACACCGGCCTCGCCCCAGCCCAGATAGTCGACCGGAGTGATGTCCGAGAGGAAGTTGAAGCCCTCCTCGTCGCGCAGATGCGTGCACGCCTCGATCAGGCGGTCGACGGTGACGACCACCGTCGTCTCCTCATGCGCCTCTCTGACCTCGACGAGCCCAGGAACTTCGTCCCAGTCGCTCACGACAGCTGCCGCTTCATGAGGCAACACTTCGCAGCTCGTAGGCAGGCGGCACGCCGGCCCGCACTGCTTCGTGCAGGCGAACGATGCCTTCGATCAGCTGCTCGGGCCGTGGCGGGCACCCTGGCACGTACATGTCGACCGGCACGATCTTGTCGACCGACTGCACGATCGCGTAGTTGTTGAACATGCCGCCCGATGATGCGCAGGCGCCCATCGCGATCACCCATTTCGGCTCCAACATCTGGTCGTAGATCTGGCGCAGCGGCGCGGCCATCTTGTGCGAGACGCGGCCCGAGACGATCAGCAGGTCGGCTTGGCGCGGCGACCCTCGGAACGGCTCCATCCCGAAGCGAGCGATGTCGTAGCGGCTCGAGACGATCGACATCATCTCGATCGCGCAGCAGGCAAGGCCGAACGTGTCGGGCCACATCGAGTTCGTCTGCGCCCACGCGACCGCTTTCGCAAGCGTCGTCAAGCCGACTTTCTGTTCGAGGTCCGCGACCTCGTCCTCGAAGCGTCCGGGGCCTTTCGTCGGCCAGAGCAGGCGCTCCGACTTCAGGCCCATCTGGTTGAGACGCTTGTCTAGCGCCATTCGAGCGCGCCCTTCCGCCAGATGTAGACGTAGGCGACGAGCAGGATGATGATGAATGTGAGGAACTCGAAGAACCCGAACCACGACAGCTCGTGGAGGATGACGGCGAGGGGATAGAGAAAGACGATCTCGATGTCGAAGAGGATGAAGAGCATCGCGGTCAAGTAGAACGAGACCGTGAATCGCTGCCGCTGCGGCGGTCCCTGCGAGACGCCTGACTCGAACGGAATCGTGCGGGCGCGGACGCGCCGATGCGGCCGCTGCGCGAAGACGAAGCTTCCGACCATCATCGTCACCGGAATCGCAAGCGCGAAGATCGCATAGATCGCGAACGGCAACCAATCGTTGAACAACCTGCGCTCCTTCTCCGGGACTCCTCCGGGGACTGCCCGGCGCGGACGCTAGCACCTTCGTTCGCGTGACACGAACGGAACCCGAACCGGTGGAACGATGCGCGTTGCGAGTGTCACGAACTTCGCTCGGACCGTGCAACCTCGACCCCTCCGGCTACACTGTGGGCGATGGCTGCGATCGAGCAAACCGAGACCACCGACACGACCCTCGTCACGTTGACCGCGGGCGCCGCCGAGAAGGTCCGCGGCTTGATGGCTGCCGAGCCGGCCGGTGAGGCCGAGGTGCTCCGGGTCGCGATCCAGGGCGGCGGTTGCAGCGGGTTCGAATACGCGCTCGGCTTCGACCGCGGCGCGCAGACTGGCGACCTCGAGCTCGAGTTCCACGGAGTCACCGTCGTTGTCGACCCGTTCAGTGCGCCGTACCTCCAGGGCTCGACGATCGACTTCCTCGAGGGTCTTCAGGAATCCGGCTTCAAGATCGAGAATCCGAACGCCACGTCGGCGTGCGGCTGCGGCCACAGCTTCCAGGTGGAAGAGGGCGAAGCAGTTGAGGGCGGAGCGCCTGCCGAGGGCGCTGCCGGTTGCGGCTCGGGCTGCGGCCACTCGCACTGAGCCGCGCGGGTTATTAGCACCTTTCTAGGAGAAAGGTGCCTTGACGAGCAGCCCGGTCTGCAGGGGGATCGCGTCCGAGGCCTCGCGCAGGAAGCTTTCGTCGTCGTCCCGCTGGATCACGACATTCTCGCCGCCGGTCACCTCTTGCAGCTTGCCGTCGACGACATCGAACGTCTTGAAGTCGCCCTTGCTCACCGACCGGACCGTTGCCCCGAGAGAATCGATGACCGCGTCCTCGCCGCGCGCGACGACTGCCGCCCCGCCCGGTTCGAGCTGCCCGGCGATCCCCTCGAGCAGCGGACCCGGCAAGCCGTGACGGTGAAACCGGCTTTTGGTCCGGTGCAGCTCGGGCTCGCCCGAGGCGTCGCGGCAGACGAGAACGACGTCGTCCAGAGGGAACCGCCTCGACTCAGCGGAGTCATGGAGCGCCGCAATCCCCCATTCGCCCTGGTCGCGGTTCGCGAACTTGACCGCCAGCAATTTCATCGCCGCCAAGTATCGTCGATCGCCCGCCGCGCTGCCTCATCCTTCGGGGATGAATCGCGCGCCTGACTACGATCGGCGCGTGAGCTCGCAGAAACTCCGCGTCGCGGTCGTCGGCTCGGGCCCAGCAGGGTTCTACACCGCCGACGCCCTTCTGAAGAGCGAGGACCCACCGGTCGAGGTCGACCTGCTCGATCGCCTGCCGACGCCGTGGGGCCTCGTCCGCCTCGGCGTTGCGCCGGACCACGAGAACATCAAGGCGGTCTCGCGCGCCTTCGAAAAGACCGCCGCGAGGCCGGGGTTCCGCTTCTTCGGCAACGTCGAAGTGGGACAGGACGTCACCCACGAGGAACTCGTCGGGCTCTACGACGCGGTCGTCTACTCGGTCGGCGCCCAGACCGACCGCCGGCTCGGCATCGCCGGTGAGGACCTGCCCGGCTCGTGGCCGGCCACGGCCTTCGTCGCCTGGTACAACGGCCACCCCGATTTTCAGGATCTCGAGTTCGACCTCTCCCACGAGCGGGCTGTCGTGATCGGGAACGGAAACGTGGCAGTCGACTGCGTGCGCATGCTCGCGCTGACGGCCGAGGAGCTCGCCCCGACCGACACGACCGACGCGGCCGTCGAGGGGATCGTCGGGTCCGGGCTGAGCGAGATCGTGATGCTCGGCCGCCGCGGGCCGGTGCAGGCAGCGTTCACCCCACCGGAGCTGAAGGAGCTCGGCGAGCTCGAAGGCGCCGACGTGCTCGTCGACCCGCGCGATCTCGAGCTCGACGCGGCGAGCGAACGGGAGCTCGAGGAAGACCGTGAGCGCGCGCGCCGGAACCTCGATCTGCTCCGTGAGTACGCGGCACGCGAGCCGGCGGGCAAGCCGAGGCGGATCGTCCTTCGGTTCCTCGCCTCGCCGGTTGCGATTCGCGGCGTCGACCGGGTCGAGGCGGTGGAGGTCGTGCGGAACGAGCTCGTGGAGCAGAACGGGCGGATCGTCGCACGGCCCTCCGGCGAGACCGAGACGATCGAGTGCGGCATCGTCCTGCGCAGCGTCGGCTACAAGGGCGTTCCGCTCGCCGGCATCCCGTTCGACGAGGCGACGGGCACGATCCCGAACGACCGCGGCCGCGTCGTCGGCGCCGACCGCACCTATGCCGCCGGCTGGATCAAGCGTGGCCCGAGCGGCGTGATCGGCACGAACAAGAAGGACGCGACGGAGACGGTCGAGTTGCTGCTCGAGGACGCGCGCGCCGGCCGACTGGCGCGTGCACATGACGCGTCGGGAGAGGCCCTGGAAGCCCTCCTCGAGGCACGCGATATCGGCTTCGTCGAGTACGAGGGCTGGCAGGCGATCGATGCGGCCGAACGCTCCGCCGGGGAGCCGCTCGGCAGGCCGCGCGTGAAGCTCGGCACCTGGGCGCATCTCCTCGAGGTAGGGAGCCGGATCACTCACCCGGGGGACATGCACAAACCCTGACCGGCCGATGGTGCAGCAATGGTCGAGTGCCTGAATTGCGGTAAGCGGCGTGAGCTGCCCGAGGAGGAGTGCCCCCGGTGCTCTCTATGTCGGGTGGGCCTTCGTCGAGGAGCTCGACGAGGCGCTGCGCCGTTTGCTGCGCGACCGCACGCTCGCCGACCGCCGCATTCGCGTCGCAAGCTAACCTCAGAGCCGTGGCTGACACGGCGCTCGACAGGCAGGAGCTCTGGGGCGGCGAGACCCGGAAGGCGATCGGGAACTTCCCGGTCTCCGGCGAGCCGATCCCGGTGCCCGTCGCCCGCTGGCTCGGTCGGATCAAGGCCGCCGCGGCCCGTGTGAACGCCGAGCTCGGCCTCCTCGAGCAGGCGAAGGCCGACCGGATTGCGGCCGCAGGTGACCGGATCGCAAACGGTGAGCTCGACGACCAGTTCCCCATCGACGTCTTCCAGACCGGCTCGGGCACCTCCTCGAACATGAACGCGAACGAGGTGATCGCGACCATCGCGGGCGACGACGTGCACGCGAATGACGACGTGAACATGGGCCAGAGCTCGAACGACGTCTTCCCGTCGGCCGTCCATCTGGCGGCGCTCGACGAGACGGTGAACGACCTGCTGCCGGCGCTCGAGCAGCTCGGCGACGCGCTGCAGGCGAAGGCCGAGGAGTTCGCCGACGTCGTGAAGTCCGGACGCACCCACTGGATGGACGCCACTCCGGTCACGCTCGGCCAGGAATTCGGCGGCTACGCCGCCCAGGTGCGTGAGGGCAAGCTGCGCGTCGAATCGACACTGCAGCGCCTCGGCCAGGTGCCGCTCGGCGGCACGGCGGTCGGCACCGGCATGAACACGCATCCTGAGTTCGCCGAGCGGGTGCGCGCCCGTCTGATCGCCGACTCCGGACTTCAGATCTCTCCGCCGGCGGATCCCTTCGAGTCGCAGGCGGCTCGCGACGGGCTCGTCGAGGCCTCAGGTGCGCTGAAGACACTCGCGGTGAGCCTGACGAAGATCGCGAACGACCTTCGCTTCATGGGCTCCGGCCCTCGCGCGGGCCTCGGCGAGATCTTCCTGCCGGAGTTGCAGAAGGGTTCGTCGATCATGCCCGGCAAGGTCAACCCGGTCATCCCGGAGGTCGTGACGCAGGTTGCAGCCCAGGTGATCGGCAACGACGCCGCGATCACGATCGGCGGCATGCAGGGCCACTTCGAGCTGAACGTCTTCGTGCCGCTGCTGGCCCGCAACCTCCTGCAGTCGATCAAGCTCCTCGCCGCCGCCGCGCGCCTTCTCGACGAGAAGTGCGTGACGGGGATCGAGGCGAACCGGGAGCAGAACGAGCACTACGCCGAGTTGACGCTCTCGGCGGCGGCCGCGCTGAATCCGTACATCGGGTACGACAGGGTCGGCGAGATCGTGAAGAAGGCCGCCGCATCGGGACGGCCGCTTCGCGAGGTCGCACGGGAGGAGGGGGTCTCGGACGAGGTGCTCGACGAGGCTCTCGACTACCGCAAGATGGCCAATCCGCACGGCTGAGCGCGATATCAACACTGCCGGCCCGATAGTCGGCCCTCCTTGATATCGAAGCTGTGCTGATATCGACGCAGTGTTGATATCAAGACCGCGATCAGGCATATACTCTCGCGCGATGGGAAACCCGTACCGGTTTTTGCTTCGCATGCCCGAAGAGCTGCGCGACAGGCTGAGGGAGACCGCGGAAGCGGCGGGGCGGAGCCTCAACACAGAGATCGTCGAGCGGCTCGAGGAGAGTCTCGCGCCGCCGGCTCAGGCAACGCAAAGCCATGCAACGAGTCAGGGGAGAAGCATGAGAGGAAGGTCTATGCGGCTTGGCCGCATCGCCGTCGTGGCTGCGCTCGTCGCGATCACCGCGGTCATCGTTGGAGTCTTTGCGACGTCGAGATCGAATTCGGTGTCGCACCATCGGTTCGTGAAGGGCGACTCGGACGGCTCGCAGGCGTTGAAGGCAGGCATTCCGAACGAAGGCCCGAGCGCGACCTACGAAGCACAGGAGGAGGCCGACCGCGCGTATCCCGCCGCCTCGGTCCCCGCTGTCGCCGCAGAGAACTCGCAGGCGACGTTCGCGGCGCTCAAGAAGCATGGCAACGGGAAGGGCGACTGGCAGTCGATCGGGCCGACCACGGCTCAGTATCCGGCGGTGCTCGACCAGTTCCTCGCCGGCGGCAAGCCGTACGTGGCCTCAGGTCGCGTCACCGCGCTCGCGGTCGGTGGTTGCAAGGGCAACAACAACAAGTGTGTGATCTACCTGGGCGCGGCCGGCGGCGGCGTCTGGGTCGCCAAGGTCGGCACCCACGACAACGGCAAGATCAAGTGGCAGTTCTCGTCGGGGGCGTTCGGCCTGAACGCGATCGGCTCGCTGCTCGTCGACCCGAACGACTCGTCGGGCAACACGGTCTATGCAGCAACCGGCGAAGAGAATGCCTCCGGCGATTCCGAGGCCGGCGTCGGCATCTACAAGTCCACCGACGGCGGCGGCAGCTGGTCGCTCGTCCCGGGCAGCGACATCTTCTACCAGCGGTCGATCGGGAAAATGGCGCTCGACAACGCCGGCAACCTGCTCGTTCCCATCGGCAGTGGTGTCCGCGGCGTCAGCTCGGTCAGCGGCGGCGCCTCGTCGAGCGGCTCGGCGACGCACCCGCTCGTCACCCGCGGCCTCTGGCGTCAGACGGGGAGCACCTTTACGCTCATCTGGCCGTCACCGCTGCCGGCTCGCGGCTCGACGACCGTCAAGGTCGATCCGACCCACTCGAACATCATCTACGTGAACGCCTTCCAGCACGGTATCTGGCGATCACTCGACAACGGCGCGACGTTCTCGCAGATCTTCGTCGAGCAGGACGACTCGGCCGGGACGGCCGCGGGGCGTACCGACCGCAGCGAGTTCGACGTCACGACTCTTCCGAACGGCGCCACGCGCATGTACGTCGGCGAGGGCCAGGGCGGCGGCGCGGGCCATACCGCCAACTTCTGGCGCAGCGACAATGCGAACGGCACCACGCCGACGTTCACCCAGATGGGCGGCCTGCAGGTCGACAACTACTGCACGACGCAGTGCTGGTACGACAACTACGTCGTCACGTCGCCCGACAACCCGAACATCGTCTATCTCGGCGGGTCGTTCGACTACAACACGGTCAACGCCTCGACGAACGGCCGCGCGGTGCTCCTGTCGACAGACGGCGGCTCCACGTGGAGCGACATGACGCGTGACAAGGACAACGCGGGGTGGATCCATCCCGACCAGCACGCACTCGTCACGATCCCGGGGAACCCGCTGCAGTTCATCGCGGGCGACGACGGTGGTGTCGTGATGTCGGACGGGAAGTACGTCGACGGCTCCGCGCAGTGCGACACGCGCGGCCTCGGCCCCAATTCGACCGCGTTCTGCAAGTCGTTGCTGAACCGGATCCCGAACCAGCTCGCGGTCCTGAACCAAGGACTCTCGACGCTCCAGTTCCAGAGCCTGTCGGTCAACCCGCAGAACTCGAACCAGCTGATGGGTGGCACGCAGGACAACGGCACGTTCGAGTTCACCGGCTCGACCGACGTCTGGCCGCAGATCATCTACGGCGACGGCGGCCAGTCCGGCTGGAACGCAACGAACAGCAATCTGCGGTTCAACACGTTCACGGGCGAAGCCAGTGACGTGAACTTCCGCAACGGCGATCCGTCTTCCTGGGTGATCGCGACGGGCCCGATCGACGCGAGCCCCGAGGGCTCGGCGTTCTACCCGCCGATCATCGCCGACCCGAATCCCGCCAATGCGGGCTCGATCTTCCAGGGCTCGCAGTCCGTCTGGCGGACACAGGACTGGGCCGGCAACCAGGCGTTCCTCGAGGCGAACTGCCCCGAGTTCACGACGAGTGCCGCGAATCCCAACTGCGGCGACTTCGTTCGGCTCGGCCCGGTCGGTGCCCGTGACCTCACGGCCCCGAACGGCGTCGATCCGTCGACGACGTTCGGCACCACCCTCAACCTCGGGACCGTCGCGGCCGTCGCGCGGACGGCGAGCAACTCGGGGACGATGTGGGCCGCCACGTCGACGGGCCGCGTGTTCATCACCGACAACGCAAACGACCCGACGGCAACCGCGGTCCACTGGACGCGCCTCGACACGTCCGCCGCGAATGCGCCGCCTCGGTTCGTCAGCTCGATCGTCATCGATCCGGCGAACCCGAATCACGCGTGGATCTCGTACTCGGGTTACGCCATCAACACGCCCGGTCTCCCCGGTCACGTGTTCGAGGTAACTCGCACGGGCTCGACGGCGACCTGGGTCGACCGGACCTACGACCTGGCCGATCTCCCGATCACGGGTCTCGTCCGTGATGACCTGACCGGCGACCTCTACGCGTCGAGCGACTTCGCCGTCATGAAGCTCGCTGCCGGTGCCACGACGTGGACCGTGGCCGCGTCCGGGATGCCGCAGGTCGAGGTCGCAGGCCTGACGATCGTGTCGAAGGATCGCGTTCTCTACGCGGCGACGCACGGCCTCGGCGCCTGGAAGCTGAACCTCGGCAAGGTCGGCTCCTGAGCACCGCCTGAACCAGGACCGCATGAACACGAAGGGCCGCCTCCGGGCGGCCCTTCGCCGTTTGTAAAACCGGTTTTCGGCTCCTCGTTCGAGGGCATGATGGAGGCATGAGGCGAGTTCTGGCACTTCTCCTTGCGCTCGCCGCTCTCACCCCGGCGCTCGCTCCGGCCGCTGTCCCCCATCTCCGCGTCTGGTTGTCCGACACCAGCCCGCTGACCGTGAAGGGATCGGGCTTCAAGGCGGGTGAGAAGGTATCGGTGACGCTGACCGCCGGGCACCGCTTCGCGCCGCGCATGCTGGTCGCGAGCCCGCGGGGCGCCCTGACGGCGACCTGGACCGGGACGCCGGTGCGGAAGGACGGCTGCCTCACTGTCTCGATCCGGGCGGTCGGGAACCGCGGCTCGGTTGCGACCTTCAAGGTCGCCGGTCTCGAGTGCGCATCCGGGCCCGCTGCACCGGGTCCATAGGCACCTCGACTTCGCTCCACCGGCCACGCTCGCAGCGGGTTGTTGGTTGACATTTCGATATTACGCCGCTAGAACCTGCCCGAGCCCGGGGACGAAGCAAGAGGTCTGAGCATCGGTCAGGCGCTTCGTGGGCGGCCACGAACACAAGGGAGAGGGATGAAAATCAAGGTTCACGGTCGGCTTGCGCCGATCGTTCTCGCATTTGCTGCGCTCGCGATCACTGTGTCGGTCGCCGGCGCGGCCGCAGGAGACGGGCACAAGAAGGCCGGCCACGTCAAGTCGAAGGACGACGGCGCGGTCAGCAAACTCTCGCCCGACCTCCAGAGCAAGGTCGCGAGCGATTCGACGGCACGCGTCACGGTGGTCGTCTCGATGCAGAGCAGCGACGTCGCGCAGGCGAAGAACCTGCTCGAGGACACGCACGTCGCGTCGAAGAACGGCGTCGCGCTGGTGATCGGCAGCATGAACGCCACGAAGCTCGCGAAGCTCGCGGGCGTGAAGGGCGTCGTCAGCGTCACCTCGGTCGACTTCAAGCAGACCGCGTCGCCGACGGGCAACGATCCCGAAATCGGCAATCAGCCCTCCAAGAAGACACGGAACGATGCGCTCCGCGCGTTCCAGAAGAACTCGGTGCCCTACGACAAGGCGCCGCCGTTGCAGACATCGAACTTCGACCAGCTGAAGAAGCTGAACGTGCTCGACGCGAAGACCCACGATTTCACCGGCGCCTGGAAAGCCGGCTACACCGGCACCGGCGTCACCGCCTCCGTCCTCGACGGCGGCACGGACTGGGGTCACCCCGACCTCATCGGGACCTGGCAGACCTGGAGCCAGGCGGATGTCGCGAACGGCGCCGACCCGGGCTGGGTGGGCTGGCCGAAGGCGTTCGACCCCTACAGCACGCTCGTGCTGCTTGCAGCGCCGGACACGGTCTCGCAGGGTCTCTCGTGGTACACCGAGACCCAGTCGGCGACGTGCTCGTATGTCGACAAGCACGGCAGGCCCGCGAAGAAGGTCGACAAGAGCACGCTGTGCTCGGTCAGCTTCGCAACGCAGACCGGCCCGGCCCGGAACTTCTCTTCGCCGGCGGGTACCAACACCCACACGTACACCCTGCCTGCGAGCTGGACGAAGTCGGGCACCGTCAAGCTGACCAGTCACCCCGACGAGTACCTGCTCGAGCTCTACGGGGAGCGCCCCGCGGTGCTGGTCACCGATCCGGGTGTCTCCGGCCAGTACGACACGGCGTACGTCGACCTGAACGACGACTACGACTTCTCCGATGAGAAGCCCGTCACCAAGAGCTCGCCGGTCTCCTACCGCGACCTGAACGGCGACGGGTACACCGATCTGTCCGGCGGCCTTCTCTACTACATCTCGGATGGTCAAACGACGATCCCGGGCGGTCCGACCGACTTCGGTGACACCGACACGCCCGCGTCCGGTGACTTCCTCGCCTGGAGCGGTGACTTCGATCCCGGCATCGAGGGACACGGCACGCTGACGGCGTCGAACGTCGTCGGCCAGGGCGTGATCAACGGCAAGGCTCCGAGCTTCAAGGACCTGCCGAAGGACGGCACGATCCCCGGCATGGTGATCGGCGGGGCTCCGACCGCCAGGCTCGCGCCGATGGGCGACATCTACTTCTCGTTCGACTTCTCGAAGCAGTTCGCGTATCTGCTGACCAACGAGTGGGGGATCAACGTGACCTCCAACTCATATGGGACGTCGACGCTGGACAACGACGGGATGGATGCAGGGAGCCGCGAGGCGGACTTCATCGCCTCGGGCTTCGGCAATGCGACGACGCCGATCTTCTCGACCGGCAACGGTGCGCCCGGCTACGGCACCGTCACCGCTCCGGCACCGGTCGGTGGGATCCAGGTCGGCGCGTCGACGAACTTCGGCTCCAGCGGCTGGGACTCGATCACGAACTACTCGCAGGTCACGGACAACGACGTGATCGAGTGGTCGAACCGCGGTCCCGGCTCGAACGGCCGGAACGGCGTCGATGTCGTCGCCGATGGGTCGTACGCGCCGGGTGACGCAACCCTGAACACGATCATCGACGGTCGCAACGCCTGGACGACGTGGGGCGGTACGAGCCGCTCGACGCCGGTCGCTGTCGGCGAAGCGGCGCTCGTCGAGCAGGCCTATGCGGCGACGCACGGTGGGGCCTTCCCCGCCGAGCCCGCCGTGAAGACGATCATGAAGTCGTCGGCGAACGATCTCGGCTACGACAACTTCACCCAGGGGTCGGGCTCGATCGACGCCGGCAAGGCCGTCGCGGCCGCCGCCGGCACCGGCTCGCTCGTCTCACCCGACGAATGGCGCCCGCACACGGCGGGGACGAATCCCCGCTTCGCGCAGACGATCGCACCCGGCCAGTCGGCGACCCAGAGCTTCTCGCTCTCGGGACCGGGGAACTGGCACGTCTCGGACCGCATGCTGCAGCAGTACGCATCCGATCCGATCACGTTCACGAGCGCATCGCTCTCGCAGGAGTCGGCGCCGAACTTCAACGCGCCCGACTACCTGATGAACATCACGAGCAACATCAAGGCGCACCCCGATGCCGACCTCGTCGTGATCCGGGCGACCTACCCGCACAGCGAGTTCGACGGGAACACCGACTACAAGTCGGACCAGGCGTGGCGCCTGCTCGCCTACAACTGGACCGACGTCAACCACGACGGGAAGCTGTGGACCGACTCGAACGGCAACGGAGTCGTGAACCACAGCGACAAGTCGTCGAGCTCGAACATCGATGGGTTCCCCGACATCGACTTCAAGCATTCGGAAGTCGAGCAGGGCGAGTACGAGCGGTTCTTCTACCATCGCCCGGGCTCGAACGTGCTGATGGGCTTCATCAACCATCCCAACCAGCGGATGGCCAACGGGATCTATCTCGGCCTGCAGCATTCGGCGTCGAATCCTGCGATCGACAAGACCGACTTCAAGATCGAGATCGACTACTACAAGAACGTCGACTGGCCGTGGGCGACCGAGACCCAGCCGTCCGGCGGGGCCTTCTCGTCGACGGTGAACGTCCCGGCCAACACGCCGTTCGGGATGTACGAAGCGTCGATCGTCGCGAGCAACGGCTCGACGTCGATGATCGTCCCGGTCGCGGTGACGGTTGCCGCAACGGCTGCACAGGCGGCTGACGGCTCGCTCTCGTCCGCTCTTACCTTCGGTGGGAACGATGTCGCGACCGCGCAGGCAAGCCAGCTGTACAACAACGGCTCGATCTTCGGGGCCAACGACTGGACGTGGCGTGAGGAGTCGGGCGACTGGCGGTTCTACTGGTTCAACGTCGCCAACCCCGTGCCCGATGGGACGCTCTTCCTCTCGGACACGAAGTGGGACGACCCGACGGTCACCGACCTGGACACGCTGATGTTCGGCCCGACGGTGCTGCCGTTCGATGAGTCGTTCCTCTTCGGCTCGTTGGCGTTCAGCTCCTTCGACACCGTGGGCGGCAGTCAGAACGCCTACCTCGGAAGCGGCACGTGGGGCTTCAACACCTCGACGGGCAAGAACGAAGAGGTCGTGGCGGCACCGGCTGCCCAAGGCCTGCACGCGGTCGTCCAGCACGGTGTCGGCTTCAACGGCGACAAGTTCAACGTGCCGTTCACGACAACCGTCGGCGCGCTGTCGGTCAACCCGACGGCGGTCACGTCGACCGCGGCGGCCGACGGTACGGGCTCGTTCGACGTGGCCGTGAAGTCGAGCCTGGACCTCCCGGGCGGTCTCAAGGCCGACGCGTTCGGTCTGAGCCAGCCGAAGAGCTTCACGGTCCACGCGGCTCAGGACGACCAGTCCGAGGCCGATCCGAGCACTGCGTCCGCCAAGATCCACAACATCGTGATCGGTGACCACGCATCGCGTGCCACCTTCACGCTGCCTGACGTGACGGCCGCAGAGGACCTCGACCTGTTCGTCGCCTACGACACGGGCGGCGGCCACTTCCAGGTCGTCGGGTCGTCGACCGGCCCCGCGGGCAACACCGAGTCGGTGACGCTCACGGCTCCGGCTGCCGGCACCTACGAGGTCTGGGTCTACGGCTACCAGGTGAGTGCTGCCGACGCAGCGGCCGGGAACACGGTCGGCGTCGACATCGTCCAGGGCAACGACCTGACCATTACGGGCCTGCCCAGTGGAGCGGTTGCGGCGAACACGCCGATCAACCTGCACGTGACCTACGCGAACGCCACGGGGTCGAGCGATCCGTTCGAGGCCGAGCTGCTGCTCGGGCCGGACGTCGCTCCGACCGCGGTCACCGTGCCGATCACGATCAACGGAGCCGTCGGGCCGTAACGGCCCTGGCGGAGCCGACTTGCGAGGGCCGCCTTCGGGCGGCCCTCGCTGCACTTTCTCCGGGAGCTAGAATCGTTCGCGAGGGGGTTGAGTCATGCGTTCGCTCGGTGTCGCCGTAGCAGTCGTTTCGCTCGCCATCGTCTCCGCCGCAGGCGGGGCGGCCGACGTGCCCGTTCTACGGCTCGTTCGGGCGGATCCGGTCGTCCTGACCGGCGCCGGTTTCGCACCGCTCAAACGGGTGACCGTCACCTACGGCACGCACAGGGCGGTCGCGGTGACGACGCGCGCCGGAAGCTTCCGCGTCGGCTTCGCGCTCAGGTTCGTGCGGTGCGCCGGCGCGACCGCAGGTGCCGGCGATGCCGTGCTCAGAGTCCCGCCGTGCGCGTCGGCCGCGCCGCGTCTTCTCTACGGTTTCGAGTCAGCTGACACCGTGCGCGGGCAGAACTTCGTGCCCTATGAGCGCGTTCAGGTCTCCGGTCGGGCCGGCAGCTGGGCTTTCTCGAGTGTCGGGACCGCCGATGCGTCAGGCCGCTTCGCCCAGCACATCGGCGTTCCGCGCCTGCGCTGCGCGGAGGTCTTCGTCAGGGCGACCGGCGCACTCGGCTCAAAGGCGAGCGCCTCGCGGGCCGCTCCCGACTGCAAGAGCCCCTAAGCGAGAGGAGCTAATACGCGACGGCGCCGCGGCCGGTCTCGGCTGCGTGCCGCTGCTCGTCGGCGCGGTAGCTCGAGCGTACGAGCGGCCCTGAGAAGACCGAGCCGAAGCCGAGTGCCTCGCCCTGCTCGCGGAACCAGCGGAACTCGTCGGGATGGACCCAGCGGTCGATCGTCGCGTGTCTGGCGCTCGGTTGGAGGTACTGGCCGATCGTCACGACGTCGATGCCGTGCGCGCGCAGGTCGCGGAGTGTCTCGACCACCTCGTCGTTCGTCTCTCCGAGGCCGACGATGATCCCCGATTTCGTCAGCACGTTGTAGTCGGCGATCTCCTTGCCGCGGCGCAGCAGTTCCAGCGCGCCGTCGTAGCTCGCTTTGCCGCCGCGCATCTTGCGGTGCAGGCGCCGAACCGTCTCGATGTTGTGGTTGAAGACGTCGGGGCGCGCGCCGATCACCGTCTGCAGCGCTGCCTCCTCGACGCCGAGGAAATCCGGCGTCAGCACTTCGACCGTCGCGTCCGGGAGTTTCGACTTGATCGCGCGAATCGTCGCGGCGTAGTGGCCGGCGCCCTTGTCGGGTACGTCGTCGCGGTCGACCGAGGTGACGACGACGTGCTTGAGCCCCATCTGCTTCGCCGTCTGTGCCAGCCGCAGCGGCTCGAGCGGGTCGACCGGCTCGCTCGGCCGACCGGAGTTGACGTAGCAGTAGCGGCAGGCGCGCGTGCAGGTCTCGCCGAGGATCTGGAACGTCGCGGTCCCGCGTCCCCAGCACTCGGCGATGTTCGGGCAGCGCGCTTCCTCACAGATCGTGTTGAGGCCGGCGCCGTGGATCAGTTTCTTCACGTCGAAGTAGCTGCCGTTGGTCGACGGCGCGCGCACCTTCATCCATTCCGGGCGACGCGGCCGGTCGGCCACGGGAAGCGAGCTCTCCACGCGGGCAGTTTAGATGCCGACAGCCGTCCGGCCGACCAGCTCCGCGTAGCGGCCGCCGAGTGAGAGCAGTTCGTCGTGCGTGCCGCGCTCGACGATATGACCGCCGTCCAGGACGACGATCTGGTCGGCGTCCTGCACCGTCGAGAGGCGGTGGGCGATCGCGATCGTCGTCCGCCCCTCGGCGAGCCGGTCGAGTGCATCCTGGACCTGGCGCTCGGTCTCGGTGTCGAGCGAGCTCGTCGCCTCGTCGAGCACCAGGATCGGCGGGTTGCGGAGGATGGTGCGCGCGATGGCGATCCGCTGTTTCTCGCCGCCCGAGAAGCGGTAGCCGCGTTCGCCGACCGTCGTGTCGTACCCCTCGGGCAGCGACACGATCTGATCGTGGATGCGAGCGGCCCGCGCTGCCAGCTCCAGCTCCTCGTCGGTCGCGTCCGGCTTCGCGAAGCGGAGGTTCTCGCGCACGGTGGCGTGGAACAGGTAGGTCTCCTGCGAGACGACGCCGACGAGGCTCGACAGCGAGGCGAACGATAGGTCACGGACGTCGACGCCGTCGATCAGGACGGCGCCCTCGTTGACCTCGTAGAGTCGCGCGGCGAGATAGCCCAGCGTCGTCTTGCCCGCTCCTGTCTCGCCGACGAGCGCGGTCGTTGTTCCCGCAGGCACGGTGAACGAGACGTCCTCGAGCGTCCAGTCGCCCGTGCCGTAACGGAACCACACGTGGTCGAACTCGACGTCGCCGGCGGTGTCGAGGACTCGCGCGCCGGGCCGCTCGTCGATGTCCACGGGCTGGTCGAGGTACTCGAAGATGCGGTCGAAGAGCGCGAGGGAGGTCTGCACGTCGAGCCCGACGCCGAGCAGCGAGCCGACGGGAAAGAAAAGGCGGGTCTGAAGTGTGGTGAAGGCGACGAGGGTCGGCACGGTGATCGCCGACGACCCGTGGGCGAGCGCGAGCCCGCCGAACCAGTACACCGCTGCCGGCATGACCGCGAAGCTCGTCTGGATCGTCGCCATCACCCAGCGCCCGGCCATGCGCTGGCGCACCTCGAGGTCTGCGAGCGTGCGCGACTCGCCCTCGAACCGGTCGGCCAGCTCGCCCGAGCGCCCCATCGTCTTCCCCAGCAGGATGCCCGAGACCGACAGGGACTCCTGGACGAGGCTCGAGATGTCGGCGAGCGTCTCCTGCGTCGACGAGGCGATCCGACGGCGCTCGTTGCCGACGCGCCGCGTCAGCAGGACGAAGATCGGGATCAGCGCGAAGGCGAAGAGCGCCAGCTCCCAGCTGAGGAAGAGCATCCCGATCATCGTCGCGAGGACGGTCGTCGCGTTCGAGACGATCGAAGTGGCCGTGCTCGTGACGACGCTCTGCACACCGCCGATGTCGTTCGAGATCCGCGATTGGATCTCACCGGTGCGCGTTCGCGTGAAGAACGCGAGCGAGAGCCGCTGCAGGTGGCGGAAGACGGCGGCCCGCAGGTCGTGCATCACGCGCTGGCCCACCTGGTTCGAGAGCAATGTCTGCCACACACCGAGCGCGCCCGTGACGACCGCGATCACGATCATCCCGATTGCCAGCAGCGACAGCCGCTTCGTGTCTGCGTCCTCGATCGCCTGCAGGGCGCCGCGCAGGAGGAAGGCCGGGACCACTCCGAGCCCCGCGGAGATGACGATCAGCACGAGCACGACACCCAGGCGGCGCCGGTACGAGCGGAAGAGACCCGCGATGCGCTTCAGGTTCGCGCGCCGCACCGCCGGGTCGGCCGGACGGGTCGGTATCTCGCGAACTCCACGGTGCATGCCGCCGAACATGTCCTCAAGGTAGAGAACGCCGCTAGTCTCGCGCGGGTGCGGCGGATCTGTGTCTTTTGTGGCGCATCGAGCGGGCGGCTGCCGGCGTACGCCGCAGCAGCACGCTCGCTGGGCGCAACGCTGGCAGGCCGCGACCTCGGCCTCGTCTACGGAGGTGGCCGTGTGGGGCTGATGGGCGCCGTCGCGGACGCTGCGCTTGCCGGCGGCGGCGAGGTGATCGGCGTGATCCCACAGGAGCTCGTCAACCGTGAGCTTGCGCACGCGGGGCTCACGGAGCTGCACGTGGTCGGCTCGCTCCACGAGCGCAAGGCGCGCATGGCGGAGCTGGCCGACGGCTTCATCGCGCTTCCGGGCGGGTTCGGCACGCTCGACGAGCTGCTCGAGCAGCTGACCTGGTCGCAGCTCGGGCTGCACACGAAGCCGGTCGGCCTCTTCGACGTCGAGGACTACTGGCGGCCGTTGATCGCTCTCGCGCGCCATGCGACCGAGGAAGGCTTCGTGCGCGAGTCGGATCTCGCCGCCATTGCCGTCGGCGGCGACGCCGACGGCCTGCTCGACAGGCTCGAGCGCCTGACGCGCAGCGAACGGCCACGGCCAAGGGGGAAAGCAGTGGGCCAAGCCGCCGGCGCCGTAACGGGAGGGAGCGCTAGACGAGCAGCCCGATGACGAGTGCGGCGGTGACGGCCGCGGCGGCGATGACGCCCGCCCAGGCGATGACCTGCAGCGTTTCTTCCATGGGAGGATCGTCGGCTCGCAGCCGGACGGACTTGAGGCTGTCTTACACCGTGCGCCGGCGGGTTGAGCCCCTCCGGCGTCCAGGGGCATCTGTTCCTCGAAGGCGAGCCCGAAGACGTCGGCCAGCGCCTGCGCGGCGACGGGGCGTACGTCGTCGACGGCGACGGGACGCCCAGCCTCGCGTGCGAGCGACGTGAACGCGTAGCCGTCGAGGCCGCAGGCCGTGATCCAGTCGGTGAACGGCGTCGGGTCGAGGTCGACATTCAGCGCGTAGCCGTGCGTCGAGATCCATTTCGTCAGGTGGATGCCGATCGACGCGATCTTGCGGGGTGGGCGCTCGAGCCACACCCCTGTCAGCCCGTCGATGCGGGTGGCTGAGACGCCGAACGCGCCGATCGTTCGGATCAGCGCCTCCTCCAGATCGCGGCAGTAGCGCCTCACATCCTGGCCATGCCGTGTGAGGTCGAGGATCGGGTAGCAGACGAGCTGGCCCGGGGCGTGATAGGTCGACTTGCCGCCGCGGTCGACCTCGACGACCTCCACCTCGGCGCCCTCCGGCACGTGCACCTCCCCTTCCTCGGTGCGGCGGCCGAGCGTGATCGTCGGCGGATGCTCGAGCAGGAGCACCGTGTCGGGGCTCGTGCCGTCGGCGACGGCGGAGGCGAGTGAGCGCTGCAGCGCGAGCGCTTCGCGGTAGTCGATGATGCCGAGGTTCACGAGCTGTGCTCTCGTCGCCATGCGGCCACTCTAGACCCCGTCACTCAGCCCGCGCCTGGGCGCGGATAGCTCGACGCGACCAGCTGATCCCACATGCGGTCAGGCAGAAGCCCGTGCAGGCCGACGAGTAGGCGCGCCGACGGCGTCACGAGGTAGCGCGGTCGTGGGTTGCGGGCCCGAAGCGCCTTCTCGATCGCGCTGGCGACGCTCTTTGGCTCTCCGCCGAGCCTCGCCATCGGGCCACGCTCGTACGCGTTCACGGTCGTCGCGGCGACGGACGCGTCGAAGGCGGCGTACGGCCCGTCGTCCGGCGAGACCTCGGCGAGCTCGCCCGCTGCGGTCGCCGAGAACTCGGTGCGGATGATCCCAGGCTCGATCAGGACCACGCGGATCCCGAAGCCGGCGACCTCGAAGCGCAGGCCGTCCGAGAGTGCCTCCAGCGCGTACTTGGACGCGTGATACGCCGCCGCTCCCGGAAAGGACAGCCGGCCGCCCATCGAGCTGACGTTGACGATGCGGCCTCGCCGCTCGCGGCGCATGCCGGGCAGCACCAGCCGGCAAAGCTCGAGCGGCCCGAAGAAGTTCGTCTCGAATTGCCGCCGGACCCGCTCGAGCGGCACCGACTCCACCGCGCCCGACTGGCTGTAGCCGGCGTTGTTCACGAGCGCGGCCACGATCCCGTCCCGAGCCTCGATGGTCGCGACGGCAGCACGCCTCGATGCGTCGTCGGTCACGTCGAGCTCGAGCACCTCACAGCCCCGGTCGCGCAGCTCCTCGATCGACTCCAGCCGGCGCGCGCTCGCGTACACGCGCCAACCGGCTCCAGCGAGTCGGATCGCCGTCGCTCGACCGATGCCGGTCGAGCAACCGGTGATGAGGACGCTCTGCTGCGACCGCTGGTTATGCGAGTGCTGCTTAGTAGTCGCTCTCGCCCCAGGTCTGGAGGCGCTCACGCAGGTCGCGGAGGAAGCGCCCCGCAAGCGCGCCGTCGACGAGACGGTGGTCGTACGTCAGCGTCAGATTCATCATCGAGCGGATCGCGATTGCGTCGGCGCCGTTGTCGTCGGTGATCACCCACGGCCGCTTCACGATCGCATAGGTGCCGAGAATGCCGGCCTGAGGCTGGCTGATTACCGGCGTGCCGTGGAACGTGCCGTAGCCGCCGGGATTCGTGATCGTGAAGGTGCCGCCGACGACGTCGTCGGGCGTCAGCTGCTTCTCGCGTGCCCGTTTTGCGATCTCGGCGATGCCCTTTGCCATGCCGAGGAGATTCAGTGTCTCGGCGTTCTTCACGACGGGAACGATCAAGCCCTTGCCGTCCGCGAGCTCGACCGCGAAACCGAGGTTGACGTAGCTGCGCGTGACGATCTTGTCGCCGCGCAGCTCGCCGTTCACCCAGGGGTACTCCGCGAGCGTCGCGGCCGTTGCGCGGGCGATGAACGCGAGGTACGTCGGGTTGACGCCGTAGGCCGCCTGGTACTCCTTCTTCAGCTTCTCGCGGATCGTCACGACCTTCGACATGTCGACCTCGATCGCGCTCGTGACGTGCGCCGACGTGTCGAGCGAGCGGCGCATGTGCTCGGCGATCCCCCGGCGCATCGCGGAGAGCGGCTCGAAGCTCTCGCCCGGAGCTTGCGGCTCCGGGCTGGCAACCGCCGGCGTGGGCACCGCTGCGGATGTCGGGGCAGGTGCTGCTGGAGCAGGTGCCGCCGCCGGTGCAGGAGCAGTCGGCGCCGCTGCCGGCGGAGCGGGCACTTCACTCGCCCTTATCGGTGCCTGCTTTTCGGCATCGATAAAGGCCTGAATGTCCTTCTTGGTCACCCGTCCGCCGTTGCCCGTGCCCGGAACCTGGGCTGGATCGATGCCGTGCTCGGAGGCGATTCGTGCCACCACCGGCGAGACGAACGACCGGCCGTTGTCGCCCGCGGGTGCACCTCGGTCGAGCTGCTCCGGTTCTACCGCGGGTGTCGTGCCTTCGGTGGCCGAGGCCGCGGCGGCATCAGCTGCCGGCTGGGTCGGCGCCGCTGCTACGGGCTCCGGTGCCGGCGCTGCGGGTGGAGCAGGCGCAGCTTCGGGCGCGGGGGGCGCTGCCTCAGGGGCCGGAGCCGCAGGTGCCTCGGGCGCAGGCGGAGCGGCCGCACTGCCTTCGCCGCCGATGCGTGCGAGCAAGGTGCCGACCTCGACCGTTTCGCCTTCCTGTACG
Organism: uncultured Thermoleophilia bacterium; assembly: GCA_963817765.1. Taxonomy (GTDB): domain Bacteria; phylum Actinomycetota; class Thermoleophilia; order Gaiellales; family Gaiellaceae; genus PALSA-600. Next base: position 210,006 of record CAWFPX010000006.1, read on the forward strand.
AGGATCTCGGTGACGGTGCCGGTGGCCGGGCTCGGAACCTCGGTGTCGACCTTGTCGGTCGAGATCTCGAGCAGCGTCTCGTCGGCCTCGATCTGCTCCCCCACCTGCTTCGACCACTTCGTGATCGTGCCCTCCGAGACGGAGACGCCCATCTGGGGCATGACGACGTCGACTGCGGTTCCTGTGCTTGACATCAGTAACTCACGAGCTCCTTGAGTCCGGCGACGACATCGTCGACCTGAGGGATATACGCCTTTTCCAGCACGGGCGAGAACGGTGCGGGGCAGTCCGGTGCTGCGATGCGCTTCACCGGTGCATCCAGATCCTCGAACGCCTCCTCGGCGATCGTCGCCGCGATCTCGGCGCCGAAGCCGCCGGTGCGGGTGTCCTCGTGCAGCACGAGCACCTTCGAGGTCTTCCGGGCCGACGCGAGCACCGCCTCCTTGTCCCACGGCATGACGGTGCGCAGGTCGACGATCTCGATCGACGAGTCGGGCAGGAGCTTCGCAGCCTCCTCGGCGGTGTAGACCATCGCGCCCCACGTGATCACGGTCACATCCTCGCCCTCGGCGTGGATGCGCGCCTTGCCGATCGGCGTCACGTAGCGCTCATCCGGCACCTCGCCCTTGATCCGCCGGTACAGATGCTTGTGCTCGAAGAAGAGCACCGGGTTCGGGTCCTCGATCGCGGCCACGAGCAGTCCCTTCGCATCCTCCGGCGTCGCCGGGCAGACGCACTTGAGGCCGGGAATGTGCGCGAACGACGATTCCGGGTTCTGCGAGTGGAACGGGCCGCCCGAGAAGCCGCCGCCGGACGGCAGCCGCAGCACGAACGGCACGGGTGTGCCGGCGCGCCAGCGCTGCTTCGCCGCGACGGTGACGAGGTGGTCCCACGCGCACGAGACGAAGTCGGCGAACTGCATCTCGGCGACTGGGCGCATGCCCATGAGCGCGGCACCGGTCGCGCCGCCCATGATCGCGGTCTCGGAGAGCGGGGTGTCGATCACGCGCCACGCGCCGAACTCCTCCTGGAAGCCGAGCGTGACCTTGAACGCGCCGCCGTAGACGCCGACGTCCTCGCCGAGCACGAAGACGCGCTTGTCGCGGCGCATTTCCTGTCGGAGACCGTCCGAGATTGCCTGGAGATATGTCTTCTCAGCCATGGCAGCCTCTACTTGTGGTGGGGCGTGTCGAGGTCTTCCGGCGTCGCGTAGACGCCGTCGAGCAGCGTCGCCGGATCCGGTTGCGGCGACTCGTCCGCGCGCTGGAGCGAATCACCGAGCAGCTTCTTCACCGCGACCGTCATCTCGCTCTCCTCGTCGTCGCTCATGTCGACGTTGTCGCGGAGCCAGGTGCGGTAGCGCTCGATCGGATCGCGCTCGGCCCAGCGTTCGAAGAGCTCCTTCGGCACGTAGAACGCGTCGTCGTGCACGGCGTGCCCTTCCATCCGGAGCGTCTGGCACTCGATCAGCGTCGGTCCTCCGCCCTCGCGTGCCTTCTCGACCGCGGCCTTCGTCTCGCGATACACGGCGAGCACATCGGTGCCGTCGACGACGACGCCGTCGAAGCCGTAGGCCTGCGCCCGGTCGGCGAGATGCTCGACGGCGTAGCCGAGGTGGGTCGGTGTCGAATACGCCCACTGGTTGTTGTCGCAGATGAAGACCACGGGCAGCTTGCGCACGCCTGCGAAGTTCATGCCCTCGTGCGCATCGCCACGGCCCATCGCGCCTTCGCCCGACCAGGCGATCGCGACCCGCTTCTCCTCGCGGATGCGAAAGGCGAGCGCGCAGCCGACGGCGACCGGCAGCATCGCGGGCAGATGGCTCACCATCGCCAGCAGGCCCAGTCGCTGGTCGGCCATATGGACGTTGCCGTCCTTTCCCTTCGTCGGCCCATCGGCGCGGCCCATGTACTGGGCGAAGATGCGCCACGGCTCGACGCCGCGGGTGATGTGCACCCCCATGTCGCGGTGCAGCGGTGTGCCGACGTCGTCGGGCCCCATCGCCGTCGCGACGCCGACCGAGGATGCCTCGTTGCCGCGGCCGGTGTAGAACGAGCCCGGGATCTTCCCCTGGCGGTAGAGGATGTGGCCGCGCTCTTCGACGCCGCGGGTGATCAACATGTTGCGGTAGATCTGGAGCAGGTCCTCGCGGTCGAGGCCCTGTTCCCTCACCTCCTGGAGCGAGCCGCTTGGCTCGGCCACGCGCGCGATTGCCACTGCACCGTCCTCGAGTATCGAAAGGTGGAAGAACCGGCCCAATCGTAACGACGACGGTAGTCTCGCAGGATGGGGAAGGCGGCAGACTGGCTCCGGGAGGAGCGGCGGAACGTTCTCGGCCACTGGAGTGCCTTCTGCCTCCAGTGTGGATCGGCCCGCCGGTGGTTCGAGGACTCCGAGGCTGATCTCTCCCCCGAGTGCGCGACCTGCGGCGGGAAGATGCTCCACCGCTGCCCGGCCTGTCACGCGCCCTTCTCATCGACCTTCGCGATCGCGTGCGAGGAGTGCGGCGCCGCGCTGCGCGAGCCGGAGCTGCTCGGCATGCGTATCCGCCGGCCGGACAGGCCCTCCTCCGTCTGAGTCTCGCCCAGTCTCCCAGTTTGCTCAGTCGCTCAGGGCCGGGCGCTCAGCGGCTGCGCAGAACGCGCCGTAGAACAGCCTCGTATTCCTCGAGGCCCTGCCGGTAGAGGCGTGCCTCGGGTCCGGCCGCGATCCCGACGCGTTCGGGGATCACACCCCAGACCGGGACCTTCTCCTGCTTCCACCAGTCGATCGTCTCGGCGAGATCGTTCGTGCCGAGCCTGGCCGCCGAGATAACGATCCCACGCGGCGTGCCGGCCGGGATCATCCCGAGCGTCACGACCACGCGTGGGTACTCGACCCCTCCCGCGCGCGTCGGGATCAGGACGGCGTCGGCGGAGTTGATCGCCGATTGGACGAGCCGTTCGTCGCCCGGAGGCGTGTCGACGATCGCGACGCCCTCGTGGCGTCCCATCGCACGGGCGAGCGTCCGCTCGGACGGCGCTTCGACGACCGTCACGCCTTCGATCGGCCGCTCCTCGAGCCACTCGGCCGAAGAAGCCTGCCGGTCGGCGTCGATCAGCAGCACCGGGTCGTAGCCCTTTGCCGCCGCGACCGCCGCCAGATAGACCGCCATGGTCGTCTTCCCGACCCCGCCTTTGAGATTGGTGACGACGACATTCATGCAGGCTGTGCAGTCTAGGGGAGTCCAGCGCGGCATTCAGAGGCTGCGGTCAAGCGAGCGGAAAGAGGTGTGAGAAATGAGTGAGTCGCTGCAGAGCGTCGGGGCAATCAGCCTCTTCGTCGAGGACTTGCAGCCGTCGAAGGAGTTCTACGAGGCCGTCTTCGACGCTCCGCTGGTCTACGAGGACGAGAACTCCGCGGTGTTCAAGTTCGAGAACATGATCGTGAATCTGCTGAAGGTCACGGCCGCGCACGGCCTCATCGATCCCGGCGTCGTCGCTGCCCGCGAGGCCGGGGCGCGCTTCCAGCTGTCGATCTGGGTCGAGGATGCGGATGCCGTGTGCGCGGAGCTCGCGTCGCGAGGCGTGACGCTGCTGAACGGCCCGATCGATCGCGTTTGGGGGATGCGCACCGCGAGCTTCATGGATCCCGCCGGGCACATCTGGGAGGTCGCGCAGGAGCTGCCGGCGGCCGAATAGGGCGACTGGCTAGGGCGGCGCGTTGGCCGCGGGCGGCAGTTGCATCGACGCGCGCAGCGAGACGAGCGGCGCGGAGGGAATCCGGATGAGTCCGCGGGTCGGCCGGTCGAGGTCGAACGTGACGAGCAACAGCAGGGTGATGAGGCCGGCGGCCAGAAGAACGGTCGAGACACCTCGCCCGAGCATCGCCAGGTAGAGGGCGAGCAGTCCGAGCGCGGTGGCGGCGCTGATCACCTCCACGGCCAGCACGGGGCCAGGCACGCGGTTGTTCTGTGCCGACACCCGCACCGTTTGCATGTCGATCATCGTGTTCAGACTGTCGATGTACAGGCGGGGCGCGCTCGCGACCGGCGCCGCGGCGAGCGCCTGCCCGCCGAGCCGCCAGAGTTGTCGTTGCAGCGCGCTGCCGTCGGCGATCGCCCGGCGCTGCTTTGCGCTGCCGGGAATCGCGTTCGAGAGCCGGAGGCTCGCGTCGGTGTAGGGCAGGTACAGCGCGAGCGAGCGGCTCCGCATCGGCTCGCTGAGAGTCTGGGCGCGCAGATACGCCGTGCCGATCGCGTTCGCGTCGTCGACGACGGCAGCACGACGCGACTCATAGCGGCCGACTGCAAGCGACAGCCCGAACGCGAGGATGAGCCCGACGAGGCCGAGCAGGGCCGCCTGGAGGACGCCGAAGGGCTCCTTCAGGGTCTCCGAGTGCTTGCGGAGATACAAGCCTGCTCCGAGCCCCACAGCGGTCGCGCCGAAGATCGCGGCACAGAGGACGGCGGTGAGCTCCCACTCCGTCAGCCTGAAGAACAATCCGGTCATCCTCCGCGAGCCGCGCCGGCGCGGCTAGAAACCGTAACTCGGCCTGATCGCCGAGAAGCGGATCACCGTGACGGTGTCGGCGACGGTGACCTCGCGGTTGTAGAGCTGCCCGAGGAACCGGCAGAGCTCGTCGGTGTGCCGGATCTCCGGGTTGTCGTGCTCGATCTCGTTCGGTGACAGGTCGCCGATCGTCTTCACCTCGACCTTGTCGATGACCGCGTCGAAGACGTGTTGCCGCGGCCCGAACCGCGCGCCGACGAGCACGGAGACGATCATGCCCTTCTGGTACTTGCGCGACTTGTCCCCCAGCCGGATGGTCGCGGACTTCCGATGCGACTTGAGCTGGGCCTCGACGATTGGCGAGTAGAAGTTCAGCGCGAAGGAGGCCACCGGCCGCCGATCATACGTCGTCGTTGCCGAGCGCGACCAACGCCTTCTTCGCCATGTCCCGTTCGCCGCCGTAGGCCAGCAGCTTCGGCGCCTCGGCGAGCGGCAGCCAGCGCACCTCGGCGACCTCGTGCCGGAACTCCTCGGGCACGTCACCGAGCCGGCCGCCCTCGTAGCGGATGAGGAAGAACGACACGATCTTGAAGATCCGCTCACCGTCCCACGTGAAGACGTAGCGCACATCGCCGAGCTTGCCGAGCGAGCGGCCGTGGGCGCCCGTCTCCTCGGCCACCTCGCGCAGCGCGGTCTGCTCGGCCTCGTTCGCCCGCGTCGATCCGGCCCTTGGGCAGCGCCCAGAGGCCGACGGGCCTGCCGCCGGGACGGATCGCCGCCATCATCCAGCGTCCGCGCAGCCGTCGTACGAGCACCCCACCAGCCGAGAATTCACGCTGCATCGCCCGTTCGCCCCCCATCGCGATCTTAGTCTATTCGACTTAGATTCGTCCGCTACACTTGCCTCGCTGGCACTCACATGGGTAGAGTGCCAACGTTCGTGTATCAGCCCAACGTCAAGCCTGTCACAGGGGTGGAGGTCTTTCAATGAATCTACAGCCGCTTGGCGATCGCTTGATCGTCGAGGTCCTCGAGGAAGAGGAGACGACGGTCAGCGGCATCGTCCTGCCGGACACCGCGAAGGAGAAGCCGCAGCGCGGCCGCGTCCTCGCAGTCGGCCCCGGCGCCCGCGACGAGGATGGCGAGCACATCGCCATGGATCTCGAAGAGGGCGACGAGATCATCTTCAGCAAGTACGGCGGGACCGAGATCAAGCTCGGTGCCGACGAGGTCCTGATTCTCCGCGAGTCGGACGTCCTGGCCAAGGTCGTCGGCGACCGCGCAGCCGTTTAAAGGAAGAGGAGAGAAACCACATGGCTCACAAGGAGCTCAAGTTCGGCGAGGAAGCCCGCCGCTCGCTTCAACGCGGCGTCGACATCCTGGCCGATGCAGTCAAGGTCACGCTCGGCCCGAAGGGCCGCTACGTCGTCCTCGACAAGAAGTTCGGCGCCCCGACGATCACGAACGACGGTGTCACCATCGCGCGCGAGATCGACGTCGAGGACGTCTTCGAGAACCAGGGCGCTCAGCTCGTGCGTGAAGTCGCCACGGCGACGAACGACGTTGCCGGCGACGGCACCACGACGGCCACCGTTCTCGCGCAGGCGATCGTTCGCGAAGGCCTGAAGAACGTCTCGGCCGGTGCGAACCCGATGGGGCTGAAGCGCGGCATCGAGAATGCCGTCGAGGCCGTCGTCGAGAACCTCAAGTCGCAGTCCGTCGAGATCTCGGGCAAGGAAGACATCGCGCGCGTCGCGACCGTCTCGTCGCGCTCGACCGAGATCGGCGAGGTCCTGTCCGAGGCGATCGAGAAGGTCGGCAAGGACGGCGTCGTGAACGTCGAGGAGGGCCAGACCTTCGGCCTCGAGCTCGAGTTCACGGAGGGCATGCAGTTCGACAAGGGCTATCTGTCGCCGTACATGGTGACCGACGCCGAGCGCATGGAGGCCGTGCTCGACAACCCGTACATCCTGGTCGCGAACCAGAAGATCGGTGCTGTCAAGGACGTGCTGCCGGTGCTCGAGCAGGTCATCCAGGCCGGCCGCCCGCTGCTGATCGTTGCCGAGGACGTCGAGGGCGAGTCGCTCGCGACGATCGTCGTCAACAAGCTGCGCGGCACCTTCCAGGCCGTCGCCGTCAAGGCGCCGGGCTTCGGTGACCGCCGCAAGCGGATGCTCGAGGACATCGCGACGCTCACGGGCGCCGAGGTGATCACCGAGGAGATGGGTCTCAAGCTCGAGAACACGAAGGTCTCGCAGCTCGGGAACGCCCGCCGCGTGGTCGTCACGAAGGACACGACGACGATCATCGACGGCGCAGGCGAGTCGGACGGGATCAAGGCCCGCATCAAGCAGATCAAGGCCGAGATCGAGAACACCGACTCCGACTTCGATCGCGAGAAGCTCCAGGAGCGCCTCGCGAAGCTGTCCGGCGGTGTCGCCGTCGTCAAGGTCGGCGCAGCCACCGAGACGGAGATGAAGGAGACCAAGCATCGCGTCGAGGACGCGTTGCAGGCTGCCCGCGCCGCGCTCGAAGAGGGCGTCGTGCCGGGTGGTGGCGTTGCGCTGCTGAACGCATCGGACGCAGTCCGGGAGAAGGTCCTCGGCGGTCTCGAGGGTGACGAGCGCACGGGTGCGCAGATCATCATCAAGTCGCTCGAGGAGCCGCTCCGCCAGCTGGCGACGAACGCGGGCCTCGAGGGCTCGGTCGTCGTGCAGCAGGTTCGCTCCGCGAAGACGGGCGAGGGCCTGAACGTCGACACCGGCGAGGTGACCGACCTCGTGAAGGCCGGCATCACCGACCCGACGATGGTCACTCGCTCGGCGCTCCAGAACGCGGCGTCGATTGCGAAGAACATCCTCACCACCGAGGCGATCGTCGCCGAGGCTCCGGAGAAGGCAGGCGCCGGAATGGGCGCAGGCATGCCGGACATGGGCGGGATGATGTAAGGACTTCGCCTCGGGCGAAGTCCTAGGAAGAACTGGGGGCGGCCTTCGGGTCGCCCCCGTTCGTCAGCTGCCGAACGATCTCAGGAAACGCGAAGACCCGCTGGGCGCGGGTCTTCGAGGTGTTCTGGGGAGGGGAGGTGCACTGCCTTCATCGGCTTGTCGCACCCGGCCCTGATCCCTCCAATGAGGGAAACACGATGCCCCCAGTTCTAGAAGCCGTAGCGCTGCTCGGCCCAGGGGTCGGCGTTGTTGTTGTAGCCGTAGCGCTCCCAGAAGCCGGGCTTGTCGACCGACGAGAGCTCGATACCGCGCAGCCACTTGGCGCTCTTCCAGAAGTACTTCCCGGGGACGACGAGGCGGAGCGGGTAGCCGTGGTCGGGGGTCAGTTGCTCCCCGTCGCCGTGCGTCGCGAGGATTGCGCTCGGGTCATCGAGGAAGGAGAGCGGGACGTTCGACGTGAAGCCGGCCTCCGCGTGCGCAATCGCGAACCGCGCGGTCGGGTGCGGTCGCGCGAGCTTGGCGAGCTCGCTCCAGTGCACGCCTTCGAACGAGGTGTCGAACTTCGACCAGCGGGTGACGCAGTGGATGTCCTGCACGTTCGAGCTTCGCGGAAGCTGCGTGAACTGCTCCCACGAGAGCTCGACCTCCTGCTCCACGTCGCCGAAGACGCGCAGCGTCCAGGTGGAGAGATCGTCGTAGCGCGCGACCGAGCCTGCATGCAGAACCGGCCACTTCGCGGTCAGGTACTGGCCCGGCGGCAGGCGCGCCGGGTCATAGCCAGCATCCGCGACCTTCTTTTCCGCCTTCGACCTGAACACGACCTCTAGTCTAGAAGTCGATGGCAACCGTTACCCGGCACGTCGCGCGCCGTCCCCGCTCCTACGTACGGGTGCAGGGCCCGGACGCGGCCGACTTCCTGCAGCGGATGGTCTCGAACGACGTGCTCGCCGCCGAATCGGTCGACGCGCTCCTGCTGACGGCCAAGGCGAAGGTGATTGCGCCCATCCTCGTCTGGCGTCGCGGCGACGACGATTTCCTGCTCCTCACCGAGCCCGAGCTCGGCGACGTCGTCGCCTCGCATCTTTCGCGCATGCGCTTCGCCGCGAAGTGCGAGATCGCGGTGGAGCAACACACGTCGACGATCGTCTTCGAGGTCGGTGCGGGCATCGCGAATCGCGACTACGGCGTGCCGGCGTCGGAGGTGCTCGACGCCTCCCTCGAGCCGACGCTGGCCGACGACGAGCTCGAGCGCCTGCGCATCGAGGCGGTCACTCCCCGCTTCGGCGCCGAGCTCGACGACCGGGTGCTGCCGGCCGAGGCCGGGCTCGAGGAGCGTGCGATCTCGTTCAGCAAAGGGTGCTATCCCGGGCAGGAGCCCGTCGCGCGCCAGCATTTCCGTGGGAAGGTGAATCGCCGGCTGCGCGTGCTCGAAGTCGATGGTGACGCTGCGGTCCCCGAGACGCCGATCGTCTACGGCGCGAAGGAGGTCGGACGGGTGACGAGCGCGGTGCGTGGGCTGGCCCTCGCATACGTGCGCGTCGAGGTGCCCGAAGACGCCGCGCTCGACGTCGGTGGTTCCGCGGCGCGGCTACACTGACCGCTCCCTCGCGCCCGTAGCTCAGGGGATAGAGCACCGGCTTGCGGAGCCGGGGGTCGCAGGTTCAAATCCTGCCGGGCGCACCTCGTTGAACCGTTGCCGGCCTCGGATTCTGCGCGCCGGTTCGGTCATTCGGCTCTTGAGACGCATGCCCAGCCGAGCGGGCGTGGTCCGCTAACCCGTTTCGCTTGCTACCAGGACTGGGGTGAAGAGCTCGAGTGCCCCTCGGTGATGACTTCGACTGCGCCATCGGTCACCTTGACGGCGCCCTGGTCATCAATCGCGTATGTCGGCACTGGTCTTCCGGCGGCCCATGTTTCTGCGTTGGCCAGGAAATTCTGCGGAGATCTCTCGTGGTCCAGGTGCGGAAACAACGAAAAACCAACCAGTCCCAGCGCTCGCTCGTCGGCAGCGGGCAGATCACTTGTCGGCGGCTCGCGACAGAACCGGCTCCTAGTCAGCCCACCAGTCGCGCCGGCCGTCGACGTCTTCGCGCGGATCCTCGCCGAGATTCGGCGCGCCGATGACGAGGATCTCCAGGCCGTCCGGCCCGGCCTCGTAGCCTCGCCACGCACCGGGCGGGACGCGCACCGCGTCCCATTCCTTGAGCTCGACGATCTCGTCATCGACCTTCATCCGCCCGCTCCCGCGCACGACCACGTACACCTCCTCTTGCTTCGTGTGCGTGTGGCCGTACGGAAAGCGATAGCCGGACGGGACGCGCTGGTAGCTGAGGGCGGATTCCTCGAGCTCGAGCGCCTTGGTCGCAGCGCGGAACTCCAAGTCCGGCGCGCCGTCGAACCTCGAGCCAACGTCCTCGAGATCTTCCTTGATGTTCCTGACGGTGAACGGCACTGCGCAAATCCTATGGCGTCCGGCTCCGGCTCCATTCCGGAACTGACCCGAGCCAGGTTGTGCTCAGGCGAGTGCCGGCTCGCCGTTCGTCGAGGGTTCTCCGCCGTTCACAGAGCACCGTTTGACCGAGTCCGGTGGCGCGCGCAGGGTGCAGGCGTGACGAAGACGACGAGTCGGGCGAAGCGACGAAAGCCAGAGCGAGGAGGTACGACTTGGCCAGGATCAACTACGACGAGCAGACCGCTGCAGCGTTCAAGGCGGTCCGGCGAGGTCCCACGCGACGGACTCTCTGAGTGGCGCGAGGCGGTACGACGTCACCTGCACCCGTCGCCGGGAATGACTCTGGTGGACATCGGCGCGGGGACCGGCGCGTTCGCCGTCTGCGTTCAGCGACTGGTTCGACCTCAGCGTCCTCGCAGTCGAGCCGTCGGCCGCGATGCGAGATCAGATCCCGCGGACACCGGCCATCCAGGTGCTCGAGGGAGATGCGGGTGCGCTACCGCTGCCAGATCAATCGGCAGATGCCGCCTGGCTCTCCCTGGTCATTCACCACATCCCAGACCTCGGGTCGCCGCACAGGAGATCCGCCGCGTCCTCCGTCCCGGGTGCGCCCGTCCTCATCCGACAGGGCTTTCCGGACAGATACGAGCCCTCGGGGAACCTGAAGCTCGACACGATCGAGCTCGTTCGCTGGTTCCCCGAGACCGCTCGGACGATCGATACCTTCCCGTCCGTCGGGGAGACGTGCAAGGCGTTCGCGGCTGCAGGATTCCACCGGGACGCTCTCGAGCAGGTTCGTGAGACGTACCCGACCAGCCTCGCGGAGTTCCTCGCGCAGGTGGACACCTTCCGCCACGCCGACACCACGATGCGCAAACTCAGCGAGGACGAGTTCCTCCGCGGTAAAGAACGTCTCCGCCGTGCCGTGCGAGCATGCCGAGGACACGGCGAGCCCGGACACCAGGAGCAACTGGCTGGACCTCCTCGTCCTTCGTTGACTAGTCCTTCGGTGACTGGTCTCTTCGCCGACTGGTCCTTCGCTGATCGGTCTATGGGAGCACGAACGAGGCGATCGGCTTTCGTCCCGGCCAGCCGACCGAGATGCGCAATGACGTCCCGTCCCACGTGACGTCGGTCACCAGAACGACCACTGCGGCGACTGCGATGGTACGAAGGCGAGGCATGCCGGGACGAGCTTCTCACGTTCCGACGGTTGACGGCGCACGTTCCAGGTCGCAGTCTCACGGCGGACCGCCGCTGCCGGATGTGGGATGGTCGATCCTCCGTCCTATCCGCGAGCTTCCGGAGGTACAACGAACGATGCTGATCACGACGATGAACGACCTTCCGGGCTACGAGATCACGGATGTCTTCGGCGAGGTCTTCGGTCTCACCGTTCGCTCGCGGAATGCGTTCTCGCAGCTGGGCGCTGGCTTCAAGTCGATGCTCGGCGGAGAGCTGAAGGGCATGACGAAGGCACTCGTGGACAGCCGCCAGGATGTGATTCAGCGGATGGTCGAGGAGGCCGAGGCGAAGGGTGCGAACGCAATCGTCGCGATGCGCTTCGACACGTCCGAGATGGGCGACACCTGGACCGAGATCTGCGCGTACGGGACCGCGGTGCGCGTCAGCAAGCAGTAGCTCGGAACCGAGCCGGTGCCCCTCTATCTCACCGAGTCGGACGTGGCGGCGCTCCTGACGCCGGCCGAAGCGCTCGCAGCCGTCGAGGCGTCGTTCGGCAGGCTCGCGCGCGGCCGCGTCGACAACCCGCCTCGCGTCCGGGCGGCGCTCCCTGGCGGCGACTTCGCCGTCATGCCCTGTGTCGACCACGAGCTCGGCATTGCCGGCCTGAAGACGTTCGCGTGGTTGCCCGGCGGGACGCCGTTCCTGATCGTGCTGTTCTCGCTCGCCGAAGCGCGGATCGACGCGATCGTCGAAGCCGACCTGCTCGGCCAGTTGCGTACCGCCGCGGCCTCGGCCGTCGCGGCGAAGCACCTGGCGCGGCCCGGCGCGACGACGCTCGGAGTGATCGGCTGCGGCCGTCAGGCTGCGTCCCACGTCGCTGCCCTTCGTGCAGCCTCACCTCGTCTCGAGCGCGTCCTTGTCTACTGCCGAAACGACGATCGGCTTCGCACATTCTGTACGGAGCACAAGTGCGAGGTCGCCGCCTCGGCGGCTGCCGCCGCGGCGTGCGACATCGTGGTCACGGTGACGACCTCTCGCGAGCCGGTCGTGCGCGGCGAGTGGCTACGCGAGGGTGCGCTCGTCTGTGCGGTCGGAGCGAGCGAGCCGGATGCACGCGAGCTCGACGACGCCGTTGTCGACCGGGCGGCGTTCGTCTGCTGCGACTCCCGCGAGCAGGCGGCGGGTGAGTCCGGCGATCTCATCGGGCCGGTCGACCAGGGAATCCTCGGCTGGGACGACGTACATGAGCTCCAGGCCGTCGTCTCGGGTGAGCTCGGAGGTCGCGCGAGCGACGCCGACGTCGTGATCTTCAAGTCGAACGGGATTGCCGCCTGGGACCTCGCGGCCGCGGCCCGCGTCGTCGAGCTCGCACGTGTCGCTGGGCAGGGACGCGACCTTTAGATCTCACTGCGCGCTGCGGTGATCAGATCGTCGCCGAGCGCGTGCACGACCTCCGGCCGGTCGAGCAGCCGCTTGATCTGCTCCGGCGAGCAGCGATTCGTGACGTAGTTGTCGTCGAGGATGTCGTGCAGAGGGCGTCCGCGTTGATGCTCCCGGATCACGTACTCGGCCATCCGATCCTCGCTCCGCGTGCGAGACGAGAGAAACGAGAAGGCCCCGCGGATCGAATCCATCATCCCCACTGCGGGGGCGATTATAGACGGCGATTTCAGGCAGGCTCTCTCGGCCACTCGAGGTTGGCGTTCGGAATCGGGTCGCCGTGCGGGTCATGGGTCGGAAAGCCGAGCGCGCGATCGATCCTCGCTTCGAGCTCCTCGGAGATGACGTGCTCCAGTCGATCGGCCTCGTCATGGACCGCATCGACGTCGAGGCCGAGCGTCTCTGCGAGATAGAGCTCGAGCAAACGGTGATGCCGGATCACCTCGAGCGCCACTCGCTCGCCGGCGGGGGTCAGGTGCGGCGCCGCGGTAGGGCTCGTGCTCGAGGAGCTGCAGCGCAGCGAGTTTCTTCACCATCGACGACGCAGATGCGGGCGAGACGGACTGATCCTTCGCGATCGCACCGATCGTCACGCGCCCATGCTCGGCCTCGAGCTTGTAGACGCTCTTCAGGTAGTCCTGGATCGACTCTGACAGGCCGGCCTTGCTCATGGGGAGCAGGGTAACGTGGCTGCCGTGGCGATCCGCGTAGGTCACTCGGCCGACCCCGATGACGCGTTCATGGCGTGGGCATTCGAGGCGGGGAAGGTCGAGACGCGCGGCCTGCAGTTCGAGCTCGTCGCCGCTGACATCCAGACGCTGAATCAGTGGGCCGTCGCAGGCCGCCTCGAGGTAACCGCGCTCTCGGCCGGCGCCTATCCGGCGGTCGCCGACCGCTACGTCCTGCTTCCGCACGGCGCGTCGTTCGGCGAGGGCTACGGGCCGATCGTCGTCTCGCGTGAGGAGTTGTCGCTCGACGAGCTGCGCGACCTCGAGATCGTCACGCCCGGGGCGCTCACGACCGCGAACCGGGTCTTGAAGCGAGCGCTCGGCGATGTCGTCACGCGCGACCTCCCGTTCGATGCGATCCTCGACGAGGTCGTCTCGGGCCGGGCGCGCGCGGGCCTCCTGATCCACGAAGGACAACTGACCTACGCCGAGCATGGACTCCACAAGCTGCTCGACCTCGGCGTCTGGTGGCGCGACGAGACCGGTCTGCCTCTGCCGCTCGGAGTGGTCGTCGCAAGGCGAGACGTGGAGCGCGTGGAGGACGTCTCCGCAGTCGATCCGCGAGGCGATCGACGTCGGGCTCGCCAACCGGGACGAGGCGATGCGCTACGCGATGGGCTTCGGGCGCGGCATCGATGCCGCGACCGCGGACGAGTTCGTCGCGATGTACGTCAACGACTTGACGCTCGACATGGGCGAGCGAGGTCGCGAGGCGATCTCGCTGCTGCTCGGCACCGAACCGGAATTCGTCTCCTGACGCGCGCGGTCATCCTCTCTGCCGTGCGCACGCCGGTAGGCCGGTACGGCGGCGCGCTCAGCGGCGTGCGCCCCGACGACCTGGCGGCGCTTGCGGTTCGCGCCGCCGTCGACCGTGCGGGCGTTCCGGAGGCGGACCTCGAGGACGTCTGGCTCGGCTGCGCGAACCAGGCGGGTGAGGACAACCGGAACGTCGCCCGCATGGCGGTGCTGCTGGCGGGCCTGCCGGAGTCGGTCGGAGGCGTCACGGTCAACCGGCTGTGTGCCTCCGGGCTTGCCGCAATCGTCGGCGCGTGCCACGCGGTCGTTGCAGGTGACGGCGATCTCTTCGTCGCCGGCGGTGTCGAGTCGATGTCGCGGGCGCCGCTCGTGACCGCGAAGGCCGAGAGTGCGTTCCCGCGCGGCGACCGAACGCTCTACGACTCGACGCTCGGCTGGCGGTTCCCGAACCCGAAGCTCGCAGAGCGCTTCCCGCTCGAGACGATGGGCGAGACGGGCGAGAACGTCGCCGAGCGGTGGCACGTCTCCCGCGAGGAGCAGGATGCGTTTGCGCTGCGGTCGCAGCAGCGCTGGGCCGCAGCGGCCGGCGCTGGACGCTTCGACGACGAGCTCGTCCCTGTCGGTGAGGTCGTCCGCGACGAGCACCCGCGCCCCGAGACATCGGCCGAGAAGCTCGCGACTCTGAAGCCCGCGTTTCGCGCCGGCGGGTCGGTGACGGCAGGCAACTCGTCGGGCTTGAACGACGGTGCCGCCGCGCTCGTGATCGCGTCCGAGGAGAAGGCGCGGGCGCTGGGCATCCAGCCGCTCGGCGCGTTCGTCGGCTCGGCGGTCGCGGGCGTCGACCCGCGGGTCATGGGCATCGGGCCGGTGCCCGCCGTGCGCAAGCTGCTCGAGCGCACCGGGATCGGCGTCGCCGACCTCGACCTCGTCGAGCTGAACGAGGCCTTCGCGTCGCAATCGCTCGCGGTCGTGCGCGAGCTCGGAATCGACGAGGCGACGTGTGAACGTGAACGGCGGCGCGATCGCGATCGGGCACCCACTCGGAATGAGCGGCGCGCGCCTCGCGGTCACCTTGCTGCATGAGCTGCGCCGTCGTGGCGGCCGTTACGGTGTCGCGACCATGTGTGTCGGGGTCGGACAGGGACAGGCGGCGCTCTTCGAATCGGTCGCGTGACGCACGCGGAGCGCTACCTCGAGCTCGGGCTGCGTCTCGGCAAGCACGTCGACGGCCTCGTCGATGCCTACTACGGCCCGCCTGAGCTGAAGGAGCGCGTCGATGCCGAGGACACGATCGACCCGGCGACGCTCGCAGCCGACGGCGAGGCGCTCCGCGCCGAGGTGGGCGACAGCTGGCTCGGCGACCAGGTGCAGGGTTGCGCGACCTACGCGCAGGTACTCGCGGGCGTCGAGATCTCCTACAGCGACGAGGTCGAGCGCTGCTACGGCGTGCGGCCGGTGCGAACGCCCGAGGACGTCTTCGTCGCCGTGCACGCCGAGCTCGACGAGCTGCTGCCCGGCGACGGCGGCCTCTTCGAGCGCCGTCTTGCCTGGCGCGAGCGGCACCTCGTCACGGGTGAGGTCGCAGTCGGCGGTGCTGCATCGAGCTGCTGCCCGTCCTGCGGTCGCGCACCGCGGCGCTCCTCGACCTGCCGGCCGGCGAGCAGGTGACGATCGATCCGGTCTCGGACGAGCCGTGGTGGGCGTTCAACTACTACCTCGGCAAGCTCGCGAGCCGCGTCGTCCTGAACACCGACGTTCCGACGACGGGGCTCGACCTCGTTCATCTGGCGGGCCATGAGGTCTATCCGGGCCACCACACCGAGCACGCCGTCAAGGAACAGCGCTTGATCGTCGAGCAGGGGTGCATCGAGGAGGGCATCCAGCTCGTGCCGACGCCGCAGGCAGTGCTCAGCGAGGGCATCGCCGAAGCCGGCATCGACCTCGTGCTCGACGACGCCGGCAAGGAGGAGGCCTACGCGATCCTGCGCAGCCACGGCGTCGAACTGGTCGATCCCGGCGCTCTCCGAGCAGATCTCGCGCGCCTCCGAGCCGCTCCGGACGCTCGGAGTCGACGCGGCCCTGATGATCCACGAGGAAGGAGCGTCGGTCGAGGACGCAAGGGCCTTCCTGGAGAAGTGGAACCTCGTCACGGCCGACCAGGCGAAGCACAGCGTCAGCTTCATCACCGACCCGACCTGGCGGGCCTACGTGATCACCTACTCGGCCGGGCGCGATCTCTGCCGCGCCTACATCGACGGCGATCCGGCCCGCCTCCGGACGCTCCTCACCGAGCACGTGCGCATCGGCGACCTGCTGGCCGCGGCTCGGTAATGTGACGTGATGGCGGTCGCGATCGAGAAGCAGTACGGCCTGTTCATCGACGGCACCTTTGCCGAGCCTGCCTCGGGCGAGCTCCGTGAGTTGCGCGAGCCTGCGACCGGCGACGCTGCTCGCGAGCGCCGCGATGGCCGGCGAGGCAGACGTCGACCGCGCCGTTGCGGCAGCTCGCTCGGCCCTCGACGGTGCGTGGGGGAAGACTCCGGGCACGGAGCGGTCGCGCCTCCTGCACGCCCTCGCCGACGCGATCGTCGCGAACCGCAAGGAGCTCGCCGAGCTCGAGAGTCGCAACGTCGGCAAGGCGATCTCGTCGGTGAAGGCAGAGATCGCGGGTGCAGCCGAGAACTTCCGCTTCTACGCCTCGGCGATCGCGACGATCGCCGGGCGGTCGGCTCCCGTCGGCGGCTCACTGCTCTTCTACTCCCTGAAGGAGCCCGTCGGTGTCGCGGCGCAGATCGTGCCGTGGAACTACCCGCTGCTGATGGCGACCTGGAAGCTTGCGCCCGCGCTTGCGGCGGGCTGCCCGGTCGTCCTGAAGCCCGATCCGCAGACGCCGCTCTCCGTCCTTCGCCTCGCGGAGCTCGCGAGCGAGGTCGGGTTCCCGGCAGGCGCGATCAACATCGTCCCGGGCGACGGGCCGACCACCGGGTCGTATCTCGTCCGGCATCCGGGGGTCGACAAGGTCGCGTTCACCGGCTCGACGAGGACCGGCGGCGAGATCATGCGTCTCTGCTCCGACCCGATCAAGCGGCTCACGCTCGAGCTCGGCGGCAAGAGCCCGAACCTCCTCTTCGCGGATGCGGACCTCGCCGACGCGGTCCCGGCCAGCGTGTGGGCGATCTACGCCTCGGCCGGCCAGTCGTGCGAGGCACGTTCGCGGCTGCTCGTCGAGTCGTCGATCTACGACGACGTCGTCGCGCAGGTGACGGAGCTGTCCGGCCGCGTCAAGGTGGGCGACCCGCTCGCCGCGGAGACCCAGATGGGATCGCTCATCTCGACGGCGCACCGGGAGAAGGTGCACGGTTTCGTCGAAGGCGCACGTAGCGAGGGCGCCGAGGTGACGGCGGGCGGCTGCGATCGGTGACGGGCCGGGCGCGTTCTACCCACCGACCGTGATCGCGAGTCCGGGCAATGCGATCCGCGCCGCGCAGGAGGAGATCTTCGGCCCAGTCGTCACAGTGATCCCGTTCGAGGACGAGAACGATGCTGTACGGATCGCGAACGACGTCAAGTACGGGCTGATGGCGACGGTGTGGACCGGCGATCCCGGCCGAGGGCATCGCGTCGCAGCCAGGATCAAGTCCGGGACCGTCGGGATCAACATGCCGTACACCGCCTTCCCCGGCATCCCGTTCGGCGGCTACAAGCAGTCGGGCTTCGGCCGGGAGCTCGGGGTCGAGACGCTCGACCTCTATCTCGAGACGAAATCGGTCGTCACGTACACGGGCTCGCGGCCGACGAACCCGTTCGGGTTGTAAGCCCAGGCATGCGGTATCGCTGGGCCGTCCTGGCCGCCGGCACGGCGGCGCAGACGACCTACTCGGCGATCTGGTTCTCCGTCGCGGTGATGGCGCCGTCGCTCCGCGACCAGGAGAACCTGTCGCTCGCGCAGACGGGCCTGCTGATCTCGAGCTCGCTCGTCGGCTCGCTCGCGACGCTCCTGCTCTGGGGCGTCGCGACGGATCGGATCGGTGAGCGACCCGTCATCGTCGTCGGTCTGTCCCTCTGCGGCGCTTCGCTGCTCGTAGCCGGCCAGGTGCACGGCTTCTGGCCGCTCGCCGGCCTGCTCGCGTTCGCCGGCGCAGCGGGGGCAAGTGTGCAGTCGGCGAGCGGTCGTGCGGTCGCGCACTGGTTCGTACCTGAGCAGCGCGGCCTGGCGCTCGCGATCAGGCAGACGGCGATCCCGCTGAGCGGGTTCATGACGGCGCTCGCCCTGCCCGCGATCGTGCGCGCCGGGGGCGTGCGGTGGGGCTTCATGACGGTCGGCATCGCGTGCCTCGCGGGCGCCGCCATCGGCGGGCTCGTGCTGCGCGAGGGGCCGCTCGACGACGCCCCGGCCGGGACGCCGCTCGGGCGGCAACCGATCCGCGACCGGCGCATCTGGCAACTCTCCGTCGGGAGCGCCCTGCTGATCGCCCCCCAGCTCTGCGTCACGGGCTTCACGGTGCTCTATCTGCACGAACGCCGTGGCATGTCGGCCGCTGCCGCCGCGGTCGTGCTGGCCGTGATGCAGGCACTCGCGGTCGCGGGGCGGATCGGCGCCGGGCGCTGGTCCGATCTCACCGCGAGCAGGCTCCGCCCCCTCCGCGTGATCGCGCTCACTGCGTGCGTTCTCGTCGCGGTCACGACGGTGCTGCTCGACGCCCCACTCACCGTGCTCGTGCCGGTGCTCGTGGCGGCGGGTGTCGTCTCGATGAGCTGGAACAGCCTGTCGTTCGCCGCGGCGGTCGAGCTCGCCGGCCACGGCCGAAGCGGCTCGGCGATCGGGCTCCAGCAGACGCTCCTGAACGGTCCCGGCGCGCTGTATCCGGGGCTCTTCGGCGTGGTCGTCGCCGCGTCGTCGTGGTACATCGGATTCGCGATCCTCGCCGTGTTCCCGCTCCTCGGCTGGCAGGTGCTGCGACCATTGCCCGCATGAGCCGTGTGCTCCAGCGACTCGACGAGATCTACGCCATCGCGCAGCATCGCGGCGGGTACTCGGCGGAGGAGGATGCCGCGCACGAGCTGGCGGCCGGCTGGATGCGCGACGCCGGGCTCGACGTCTCGCGCGACGAGGCCGGGAATCTCTTCGGGCGTCGAGGTGCCGCTCGCGTCTGGGCGGGCTCGCACCTCGACAGCGTCCCGACGGGCGGGCGGTTCGACGGCGCACTCGGGGTGGTCGCCGCGATCGAGGCGGCGGAGCGGCTTCCCGACGCGGAGCTCGGCGCCGTCGCGTTCCGCGCGGAGGAGACCGGGCCGATGGGGAGCAAGCGGCTCGCCGAGTTGCCGGACTGCTTTCGTCGAGGTGCACATCGAGCAAGGCCCTGTGCTCGCCCTGGCGGACGAGCCGCTGGGAATCGTGACGTCGATCGCGGGCCAGGCGCGCGGCGCCGTCACGTTCGAGGGCCGCGCCGACCACGCCGGCACGACACCGATGGCTGCGCGCGCGGATGCACTCGTCGACGCCGCACGGTTCATCCTGCACGTCCGCGACTGCCCGCACGACGGGGCGGTCGCAACTGTCGGTCTCGTCGAAGTCGAGCCGAACGCGGTCAATGTCGTCCCCGCACGCGTCACGGTCAGTGTGGACGCGCGCGCCCCTCGCGCCGAACAGCTCGACGAGCTCGTTGCGGCGATCGGCTTCGAGCCCGTCCATCGGCTCGCGCCGGCGCCGATGAGCGGCGCGCCACTCGCGGCACTACGCGCCGTGCTGCCCGACGCGCCAGAGCTCATCTCCGGCGCCGGACATGACGCAATGGTGCTGGCGCTCGCAGGCGTCCCGACGGCCATGCTCTTCGTGCGCAGCCTGAACGGCGGCGTCAGTCATCATCCAAACGAGCTGTCGAGCGCCGACGACATCGAGCTCGCTGTCGCTGCGCTCACCGCGGCGCTCGCTAGCCTCTGCCGATGACCGAGCGCGAGGTGATGACGTGGGACGACCTCGGCCGCGGCTCGCGCGAGCTCGCGGAGGCCGTCGCCGCCGACGGTTACCGGCCCGACATGATCCTCGGCATCGCGCGCGGCGGGTTGCTCGTCGCAGGCGGCCTCGGGTACGCACTCGGCGTGAAGAACACCTTCACGATGAACGTCGAGTTCTATACCGGGATCGATGAGCGGCTCGAGATCCCGATGATCCTGCCGCCGGTTCCCGACCTGGTCGACTTCGGCGAGACGCGCGTGCTGATCGCCGACGACGTCGCCGACACCGGTGCGACGCTGCAGCTCGTCCAGGAGTTCTGTGCCGGCAAGGTCGCCGAAGTCCGGTGCGCAGTCCTCTACGAGAAGCCGCGCTCGGCCGTCCACTGCGAATACGTCTGGCGGCGAACGGACCGGTGGATCACGTTCCCGTGGAGCGCCGAAGAGCCCGTCTTGCAGGCTCTTTCCAAGTCGCGCTAGGCGCTCGCCGCAGCGTCGGATATCGTCGCTCCCACCCCCCGGTTCCACCCGGTTTTCTGAGGAGGAGAGGAGCACATTGACCACAAGGAAGCTCGCGCTCGCCGCGATCGCTCTGGCGATCCTGGCCGCGGCGGCCGTCCTGGCTGTCGGCACGTCTGCCGGCTCGGCGAAGTCGAGCCAGGCGTTCAAGGCAGCCTGGATCTACGTTGGCCCCCACAACGACGGCGGCTGGTCGCAGGCGCACGACCAGGGACGGCTGTACGTGCAGAGCAAACTCGGCTCGAAGGTGCAGACGACCTATAAGGAGAACGTCCCGGAAGGCCCGCAGGTCGCACAGGTGATCGACCAGCTCGTCCGCGACGGGAACAAGATCATCTTCGCCACCTCGTTCGGGTTCCAGCCCGCGATGGCCGCGGCGTCGAAGAAGTACCCGGACGTGAAGTTCGAGATGGCGACGGGCACGATCATCAACAAGAACATGGCCGAGTACTACGGCGCGGGTGAGGATGCGATCTACCTCTCGGGCATCGCCGCAGGTGCGGCGTCGAAGAGCGGCACGGTCGGCTACGTCGTCCCGTTCGCGATCCCCGAGGTGATCCGGCACACGAACGCGTTCACGCTCGGCGTGCAGAAGGCGCATCCTGGCGCGAAGGTGAAGATCATCTGGACGAACTCCTGGTTCGCACCGGACAAGGAGAAGAAGGCGGCCGAGAATCTGCATTCCGCAGGTGCGGATGTGATCGGCCAGAACGTCGACAGCCCTGCCGCGGGCCAGTACGCCCAGACGGCAGGCGTGCCGTGGGTCGGGTACGACTCGAATGCACAGAAGTTCGCGAAGACCTCGTGGCTCACCGGAGCCGTCTACAACTGGGGCCCGTACTACCTCAAGCGGACGATGGCCGCGATGAACGGGACCTGGAAGACGGGCAACTACTACGGGAGCCTGAAGGACGGGTTCACGAAGCTCGCCCCCTACGGCAAGGGTGTCTCCGCTGCGACGAAGAAGCTGATCGCCCAGCAGAAGGCGCTGATCGAGAGCGGCAAGTGGAACGAGTTCTCAGGCCCGATCTACGACCAGAAGGGAACGCTACGGATCAAGCCGGGCCATCGCCCGACGTTCAACGATCTGTACTCGATGAACTACCTGGTGAAGGGCGTCATCGGGAGCCCGAAGGGCTGACCGAACGGTGGGTGGGCGGGGCTTCGGCCTCGCCCACCCTCTCCTTATGCCTGCCGCCGTCACCCTCCGCGGGATCACGAAGCGGTTCCCGGGCGTCGTCGCGAACGACGCCGTCGACTTCGAGGCGGCCGAGGGCGAGGTGCACGCGCTGCTCGGTGAGAACGGCGCCGGCAAGTCGACGCTCTCGAACATCCTGACCGGCCTCTACCGGCCCGACGAGGGCGAGATCTCGCTGCGCGGCGCGCCCGTCTCGTTCGCCTCGCCGCGCGAGGCGCTCGACGCGGGCATCTGCATGGTGCACCAGCACTTCCGGCTCGTGCCGCCGTTCACCGTCGCCGAGAATGTGATCCTCGGCGACCACCGCGGCGCGGGAAGGAAGTTCATGGTGCACCCGCGGCGCATCGAGTCGCGCGTCGCGGAACTCGGTAAGCGGTACCGCATCGCGGTCGATCCCCGCGCCCGCATCTGGCAACTGTCGCTCGGCGAGCAGCAGCGGGTCGAGATCCTGAAGGCGCTCTACCGCGAAGCGCGCATCCTGATTCTCGACGAGCCGACGGCGGTGCTCACGCCGCAGGAGGCAAGCTCGCTGTTCGAGACGGTGCGTGTGATGGCCGAGGAAGGGCGAACGATCATCTTCATCTCGCACAAGCTCCACGAGGTGAAGGCCGTCTCCGATCGCGTCACCGTCCTCCGCGGGGGCAAGAACGTCGAGACCGTCGAAACGGCATCGGCGACGCCGCGATCGCTGGCTGCGCTGATGGTCGGCCGCGAGGTGGCGCTCGCCGAGCGGGTCGAGCGTACCGCGGAGCTCGGGGAGCCGGTGCTCGAGGTGCGCGATCTGTGGGGGCACGGCGACCGTGGAGGCGACGCGCTGCGCGGCGTCTCGCTGACCGTGCGCGGCGGCGAGATCGTGGCGATCGCCGGTGTCGCCGGGAACGGCCAGCGCGAGCTCGCCGAGACCGTCACCGGAATGCGACCGACGGCTCGCGGCGAGGTCATCGTTGCCGGCACGCGGTTGCACGGCGGGGATGCACGCGAGGCGATTCGCCTCGGCGTCGCCCACGTTCCGGAGGACCGCCTGCACACCGGTGTCGCGCCGTCGCTCTCGATCGCGTCGAACATCGTCCTGAAGTCGTACCGGGGCACCACGGTCACTCGCGGCCCGCTGCTCCGGTTGGGTGCGATCCGGGAGCATGCGGCGCACCTGATCAGGCGCTACGACGTGCGCGGGGGCGGTCCCGAGCTGCCGGCGCGGCAGCTTTCCGGCGGGAATCTCCAGAAAGTCGTGCTCGCGCGGGAGTTCGACGGCGCTCCCAGGGTGCTCGTCGTCGCGTCGCCGACGCGGGGCCTCGACGTCGCGGCGATCGAGACCGTGCACGGCTACCTGCGCGCGGCGGCAGCGGACGGCGTCGGCGTGCTCCTCATCTCCGAGGATCTCGACGAGATCCGGGCGCTCGCCGATCGCATCGCGGTCATGTACGAGGGCGCGATCGTCGGTGAGCTCGACGCGGCGTCCGCCACGGTCGAGGAGATCGGCCTGCTCATGGCGGGCGGGAGCGCTTCCTGATGCGGATCGAGCGGCGGCTCGCGCAGCCGAAGTGGCTCTCGGTGGCGGTCCCGATCGGATCGGTGATCGTCGCGTTCGGGGTGATGTCCGTCGTCCTTCTGATCACCCATCACTCTCCGGGTACCACCTTTCGCCGGATCTTCGACACGGGGTTCGTCGGCAGCCAGTCCCTCAACGCCACGTTCATCTCCGCGACGCCGCTGATCTTCACCGGGCTCTGCGCGGCCGTCGCGTTTCGCATGCAGCTCTTCAACGTCGGCGGTGAGGGCCAGCTCTACGTCGGTGCCGCGACCGGCGCGGCCGCCGGCATCGCGATCGGCAACCACTCGGGCTGGGTGTCGATCCCCGCGATGATCGCCGCGGGAGCGGTCGGCGGTGCCGCGCTCGCGCTCATCCCGGCGTTCCTCCGAGCGTTTCTCTCCACCAACGAGATCATCACGTCGCTGATGCTGAACTATGTCGCGGCGCTCGTCATCACGTATCTGATCTTCGACTCGGAGTCGTACTGGCGCGACACGTCGAGCGCGACTGCGAAGGTGTTTCCGCAGGGTAAGAACCTGCCGGATTCGGCGAGCTGGCCGGTGATCCACGTCGGGTCGCTCGAGCTGCCGTTCGGCCTCCTCGTCGGCGGCGGTGATCGCGCTCCTCGTCTGGGTGCTCTACACGCGAACGCGGTTCGGCTTCGAGGTGCAGGTGATCGGCGACTCGCCTCGCGCCGCGTCGTACGCCGGCATGCGGACGCGCCGGAAGATCCTGGCCGTGATGGCGTTGTCCGGCGCGATCGCGGGCATCGGGGGCGCAAGCCAGACCGGCGACTTCCGGCACACGCTCGACCCGCGGGGCCTCACCGCGGCCGGTTACGGCTACGCGGGCATCGTCATCGCCGCGCTCGCGCGGTACAACCCGTTCGCCGTCGTGCTCGTCGCGTTCCTGCTCGGCGGCATCCAGAACGCAGGCTTTGCGTTGCAAGGGGTCGACTTCCCTTCGGGACTCGTGGGCGTGATGCAGGGGCTCATTCTCTTCTGTGCGCTCGGCGGTGAGCTCCTGATTCGTTACCGGGTCAGGTTCACCCGCGGCTCGCGTGCGGCGGAAGCGGCCGCGTGAGCAACAACTCGGTGGTCGTCGTGATCCTCGCGTCCGCGGTGATCTACGGCACGCCCCTGCTCTACGCCGCGCTCGGCGAGTTGCTCGCTGAGCGCTCGGGCGTGCTCAACCTCGGCGTCGAGGGGATGATGCTCGTCGGTGCGGTCATGGGTTTCTGGGCCGTGCAGCGCACGGGCTCGCTGTCACTCGGGATCCTCGCCGCGGCCGTGGCGGGAGCGGCTATGGCGTTGATCTTCGCGTTCCTCGTCGTCACGCTCCGCGCGAATCAGATCGTCTCGGGACTCGCGCTGACGATCTTCGCGGGCGCCGCAGGGCTGTCGTCGTATCTCGGCAACGACCTGAACCTGGCCGATCAGCCGGCCCGCCGGTCGTTCACCCCGTTCCTGCCCCACTCGTGGCGCACCGCGAGAGTGGTCGGGCCCATCCTGCTCGACCAGCCCGCGATCGTCTATGCATCCTGGATCTGCGTCGCGCTCGTCGCGCTCTATCTCAACCGCACACGCCTCGGCCTCAATGTTCGCGCGGTCGGCGACGCACCGGCGGCCGCGGACGCGATGGGCATCAACGTCACCTCCTACCGGTACGCGCACACCGTTCTCGGCGGGGCGTTTGCGGGGGTCGGCGGTGCCTGCTTCTCGCTCGCGATCACGCCGCAGTGGGTCGACGGCCTCACCGCGGGCGCGGGCTGGATCGCGATCGCGCTCGTCATCTTCGCGTTCTGGCGGCCGACGCTGTGTCTCGTGGGCGCGTACTTCTTCGGCGCGTTCTCCGGCATCCCGTTCACGTTTCAGGCGCGCGGGATCCTGAGCGGCGTGCCGCCGGAGCTGTTTCAGGCGTTGCCGTACGTGATGACGGTGATCGTCCTGGTGCTGGTCTCGAGCGCCGGAGCCCGTCGCCGCCTCGGCGCCCCCGCCGCGCTCGGCACGCCGTACGTGCGCGAAGAGCGCTAGCACCTGTCCTTCCGAGACATGTCCGGGGGACAGTCCCCGAGCCATGTCTGTTTCCGCCAGTCCGGTCGCGGGCGCGCTGCGGCTCGCCGGACGTGCGCGCTGCGCCTTGACGCCGGTTGCGATGCCTGCCGTTTCGAGACATGGCTTGGGGACAGTCCCCGAGACGTGTCTGTTTTCGCCAGGCCGGTGTCGGCCGTGCCGCTAGTCCTGCCGCTAGACCTCGCGGAAGGTGATCTGCTGCGCGCCTTCCCACAGGGTCAGGCGGCCGAGCTCCTTCAGCTGCTCCTGCCCCTCGACCACCGTCGCGAAGTGGTTCGCCCACAGGTGGCCCGCCTTCGACGCGAAGGAGCAGTAGCCGTACGGGAACAGCAGCTCGGTCTCGCTCTGCCCGCCCGGGTAGAGGGCGAGCTCGCCGGGATGCGGGTAAGACGTCGCGTTCTCCGGACCGAGCCCGAAGTCACGGTCGCCCCACGGGATCCAGTTCGACTCGCCGCTCCAGCGGCAGTGAATGATCCGGTCGTCGAGAGGCAAGACTCGCCTTGAACGCCGCGACGGTGTGCGGCGCGAGCTCGTCCTCCCACTGCGCCACGAGACGCATCCCGGCTGCAACGATCTCGAGCACGGTGAGAAACGTACCTGCACCCCTGTCGCCATGACTCAGACCATGGTCGATCTCGCACCGGTTCGGCGTGTCGGTCTAACGAATCAGCAGCGCGATCGCGACGAACCCCGCCGCTGCGAGGACGAGGATCGGCCACACGTTGAGGCCGCGGTGTCGCAGGTTGAAGTAGTGGCGGATCAACGCCCCGAGCGCCATCAGCGCGACGAGGATCAGCCACCCGTGCGCATGTCCGTACGTGAACGGGAAGTGCCCCGAGAGCATCGCGAAGACGACGGGCAACGTGAAGTAGTTGTTGTGCACCGAGCGCGTCTTGCCGCGCAGGCCCCAGCGCGGGTCGGGCTCGCGCCCCGCTTCCTTCGCGCGAATCAACTCCCAGTGCGCCGGGATGATCACGAAGAAGACGTTGCCGACCATCATCGTCCCGATCATCGCCCCGACCTGCAGATACGCGGCGCGCGGCGCGAACAGGTTGAACGCAGCCCACGCCGATGCGCAGATGAACGCGAAGACGAGCACGGCGAGCACGGCCTCGTCGTTCTCGAATGCGCGGCACAGCCCGTCGTAGACGACCCACGCGAGCACGAGCCCGCCGATCGAGATCGAGATCGCCTCCCAGGCCGTGAGGTCGGCGATGCCAGGGTCGATGAGGTACGACGTCGCGTGCGAGTAGAAGACGATGACGAACAGCGCGAACCCCGAGAGCCACGTCGTGTACGCCTCCCACTTGAACCAGTGCAGCGGTTCGGGCAGGCGGTGCGGAGCGACGCGGAACTTCTCCACGCGGTAGAAGCCGCCGCCGTGCACCTCCCACGCCTCGCCGCCGACGCCGCGCTTCGAGTCCTCGGGATCCTTCGGCGGCTCCAGGTGGTTGTCGAGCGCGATGAAGTAGAACGACGCTCCGATCCACGCCATGGCGGCGATCACATGGAGCCACCGGAAGAGCAGGTCACCCCAGCCCCACCAGTAGTCCGAGAGCGCTACGACGCTTGCCATCGAGCCACCGCGATCTGCACGAGCTCATCGACGCCCGTCGCCAGCTCCTCGTCGCGCGTGCGGCCGAGCCGCCCGCGCAGGATCGGGATGATCTCGCGACGCTCGCGGCCGTTCACGAAGACGACGAAGCGGAAACCGAACTTCGACTCGTACGCTCGGTTGAGCTCGGCCAGCTCGGCGAGGACGGCCGGGTCGTCGTCGGTTCCCTGCTCGGCGGCGGAGCGCGCCGAGGTCGGCTTGCCGCCGATCGCCGGATGCGAGTCGAGCATCTCTTTCTGCTCGGCCTCGGTGAGGCCGCCTGCGATCTCACGCGCACGGCCGAGAGGATCGTCGAGCGCGGCCAGCCGTTCGACGAGAGCCGTGCGTCCCTCGAACAGCTCGGCGAGCTCGTCGACGCTCAGCTGCCGCGGTAGCTCGCGCATCCGTACGACGAGATCAGGAGCGGGACGTGGTGGTGGCCCTCGCCGAGCTCGATCGTCAGGTCGACGCGCTTGAAGAATGGCGAGGGAGGGTGGAAGACGAGGCGGTAGATCCCGGGCGTCGTGTCGGCCAGGTCGCGAATGCGGCCGTCGCCGTCGGTCACGCCCTCGCCGGCCAACGAGCCGTCACTCGCGTACAGCTCGACGCGAACGCCCGAGGCCGCGAGGCCGCGCTCGGTATCGAGCACATGGGTCGAGACCGTCATTGCCAGATCCTCGCAGCCTGTTTGCGGTGCTCACGGGCGATTTCCTGCTCGTCGGCGTGCACGAGCGAGCCCCCGCGAACGACGTCCTCGCCGCCGACGATCAACCGGTCGACCCGATGCGGCCCGGAGAGCACGAGGTTCGCGACGAGATCCTCGGCGCCCCCGAACTCAAGGCCGTCGGTGCGCCAGATCGCAAGATCGGCGCGCTTGCCGGCCTCGAGTGAGCCGATGTCGACGCGTCGCAGCACCTCGGCGCCGCCACGGGTCCCGAGGCGCAGCGCCTCGCGCGCCGTCAGCGCGTCGCCACCATCGCGTCCGCGCGCGACGAGCATTGCCTGCTTCACCTCGGCGAAGAGATCGCTGCGCTCGTTCGACGCCGACCCGTCGACGCCGAGGCCGACGCGTACGTGCGCGTCGAGCAGTTCGCGCACCGGCGCAACGCCCGCGCCGAGGCGCAGGTTCGACGTCGGGCAGTGCGCGACGCCGACGCCCTGCTCACCAAATGCGCGTACCTCGCCTGCCGACAGGTGGACACAGTGCGCGCACCAGACGTCGGACGCGATCCAGCCGACACGCTCGAGGTACTCGACGGGCGAGCAGCCGTAGAGCTCGCGGCAGTACGCGTCCTCTTCGACGGTCTCCGCGAGGTGCGTGTGCAGCTGGAGATCGAGTCGTCGCGCGAGCGCAGCCGACTCCTCCATCAATCGGGTTGTCACCGAGAACGGCGAGCATGGTGCAACTGCGATCTGCGCCATCACGCCGTCGACGAGCCCGGCGAGGCGCTCGGTGTCCGCGAGAATCGCGTCGAGGTCCTCGACGAGAGAGTCGGGCGGGAGGCCTCCGTCGGACTCGCCGAGATCCATCGACCCGCGCGCGGCGACCATGCGCAGACCCAACTCCTGCGCGGCGCGCAACTCGGCCTCGATGAGGCCCGAGACGCCCCGCGGGAACACGTAGTGATGGTCGAAGACCGTCGTGCAGCCCGAGAGGGCAAGCTCGGCCAGCCCGCATCGCGCAGCGGCGTACTCCATCTCGTCGTCGAGACGGGCCCATGTCGGGTAAAGCGTCTGCAGCCACGTGAAGAGGTCGGCCTGCTGTGCACGCGCGCGCGTCAGCGTCTGGTACAGGTGGTGATGGGTGTTCACGAGCCCCGGCGTGACGACCGCGCCGCCGAGGTCGTCGCTCGCAGCCGGCGCGTCGCCGAGACCCGACCTCGGCGACGAGGCCGTCCTCGATCCGGATCCAGCCGCGTTCGTGCTCGGTGCCCGCGTCGTCCATCGTGACGAGCCAGCAGTTCGAGAGGATCACGCGACCTCGAGGGGAACGAGCTCGAAACGATCGACGTCGACGAGGCCTCGATCGGTCAGCTTCAGGCTTGGAATCACCGAGAGTGCGAGGAACGCGAGATGCTGGAACGGCGCCTCGAGTTGGCAGCCCAGCGAGCGGGCCGCCGCGACGACGGCGCGCGAGGCGGCGACGACCTCGTCGAGCGGTGCGTCCGAGAGCAGCCCTGCAACGGGCAGCGGCAACTCGGCGAGCACGTCGGCGCCGTCGACGACGACGATTCCGCCGCCCCTGTTCGCGAGCCGCCGCACCGCCGCGGCCATCGAAGCGTCGTTCATGCCGACGACGACGATGTTGTGTGCGTCGTGCGCGACGGTCGACGCGATCGCGCCGCGCTCGAGACCGAAGCCGCGTACGAATCCGAGGCCGACACGTCCCGTACCGAGATGCCGCTCGATCACGGCGATCTTCGCGAGGTCGCGCCCGTGCTCGGCCAGTGCCTCGCCGGCGTGGACGAGCGGCTCGTCGACGAGCGAGTCCGTCACGATCTGTCCGGGCACGATGCCGATCACGCGGGCGTTGCCGCCGCTCCACGGGATCCGGAACATCTCCGGGCCGAGAGCGCCGATCCGGACCGTGTGGCGCACCCAGTCGGGCACGTGCGCCTGTGGGATGTCCGCCGCGGGACGACCGGCCTTGAGAACAAGCTCCGGCAGGAACGTCACGAGGTCGGGGAGGACGAGGAGATCGGCGCGGTAGCCGGGTGCGACGGCCCCGATCTGCTCGAGGCCGTGCCAGGTCGCCGCGCTGTGGGTCGCTGCGACCAGGGCGTCCTCCGCGGCGATGCCGAAGGCGACCGCGTCTCGCACCATCGAGTTGATGTGGCCGTCGTCGGCGATGTGCTCGGGCTCGCGGTCGTCAGTGCAGAACGCGATGCGTCCCGGCCCGTATTCGGCGAGCAGCGGCAGCAGCGCCTGAAGGTTTCGCGCGGCCGAACCTTCGCGAATCAGCAGCCACATTCCCGCGCGGAGCCGCTCACGGCCCTCCTCGACGCTGTACGCCTCGTGGTCGGAGCGGATCCCCGCCGCCGCGTATGCCTGGAGCGAGCGGCCGAGCACGCCGGGCGCATGGCCGTCGACGTGCTGCGCGAGCGCGAGCTTCGCGAGCTCCGAGGGCGCGCCGGCGATGACCCCTGGGAAGTTCATCATCTCGGCAAGGCCGATTACGCGTCGCCGGCGCAGCAGCGATGCGAGGTCGCCGGGGGTCAGCTCGCGTCGTGGCGATTCGAACTGCGACGCCGGCACGCACGACGACGCCATGAAATACACGTCGAGGGGAAGCCCGGCCGTCGCGTCGAGCAGCCAGTGCACGCCGTCGGTGCCGAGCACGTTCGCAATCTCGTGGGGGTCGGCGACGACCGCTGTCGTCCCGAACGGAAGCACGAGCCGGGCGAACTCGTCGACGAGCAGCTTCGACGACTCGAGATGCATGTGCGCGTCGATGAAACCGGGTACGACGAACCGTCCGGTTGCGTCGATCTCCTCGTGGCCGTCGTACGTGCCGATCCCGGCGATGAATCCGTCGGCCACGGCGACATCTGCACTCAGCCACTCGCGCGTGAACACCGACAGCACCTCTCCGCCACGGATGACGAGATCTGCAGGCTCGTCGCCGCGGGCCACCGCGAGACGCCGCGAGAGGGGAGCGTCCATTGCCCGGGAACCGTACAGTCCGACGGATCATGGAAGTCCTGACGCCCCGCACCCTCGACGAGGCCTTGCGGCTCAAAGCCGAGCATCCCGGTGCGTGGCCGATTCAGGGTGGAACGGATGTGATGGTGGCGCTCAACTTCGACCGCGGGCGTCCCGAGACGATGCTGAATCTGAACGAGGTGCACGAGTTGCGCGGCTTCACGCGCGAGAACGGCGAACTGCGCCTGGGCGCCGGCCTGACCTACGCCGAGATCGAGCACGGGCCTCTGCGCGAGGTGCTGCCGGCTCTCGCCGAGGCGTCACGCACGGTCGGCTCGCCGCAGATTCGCAACCGCGGCACGATCGGCGGCAATCTCGCAACGTCCTCGCCAGCGGGGGATGCACTACCGCCGCTCGTGATCGAGCGCGCCGAGGTGGAGTGCTCGTCCGTGCGCGGCGTGCGCTACGTCTCGCTCGGGGAGTTCGTGACGGGCGTGAAGCGCAACGTTCTCGCAGCCGACGAATTGATCACGGCGGTGCGGCTGACACCGTCTGCCTCACCGCAGACCTTCATGAAGATCGGGCCGCGCAACGCGATGGTGATCGCCGTCGTGTCGCTTGCAGTCTCGGCCGGGGACGAGCTACGCGCGTCGTTCGGCTCGGCGTCGCCGCGGCCGGTGCTCGTGACGGCGCCGCGCGAGGACGCGAGCACGTTCGCCGAGCAAGTGGCGCAGGCCGCATCGCCGATCGACGATGTGCGCGGCACCGAGCGCTACCGACGCCATGCGTTGCACGTCCTCACCGAGCGAGCGTTGAAGCGGGTGCTCGCGTGAGGATCTCGCTGCGGATCAACGGCACGGAGCACGAGACCGACTGCTGGGAAGGCGAGTCGTTGCTCTTCGCGTTACGCGAGAAGCTGGGGTTCCCCGGCTCGAAGAACGCGTGCGAGCAGGGCGAGTGCGGTTCGTGCTCGGTGCTGCTCGACGGCACGCTCGTCTGCGCGTGCCTCGTGCTTGCCGGGCAAGCGGACGGTCACGACGTCACGACCGTCGAGGGGCTCGCAGAGGACGGTGAGCTGCACGCCGTGCAACAGGCATTCGTGGACGCGGGCGCCGTCCAGTGCGGGTTCTGCACCCCGGGGCTCGTCGTCGCGACCGTCGATCTTCTGCGGCGGACACCCAAGCCCTCCGACGACGAGATCCGTGAGGCGCTCTCCGGCAACCTCTGCCGTTGCACGGGCTACGCAAAGATCTTCGACGCCGTTCGTCTGGCGGCAGGCGCATGACCGAGACCGCGCCGCGCGTGCTTCGACTCGGCAAGGTCGGGGACCTCGTTCCGCGCGCGGACGCGCCGCCGAAGGTGAAGGGCGAGTTCGCCTATGCAAGCGATCTGATCGTCCCCGGGATGTTGTGGGGCCACACGCTGAGGAGCCCCCACGCTCACGCGCGGATCGCTTCGATCGACCTCACCGAGGCACTCACGATGCCGGGGGTGCACGCGGTTCTCACGCATGCCGACGTGCCGGGGCAGAAGACCTATGGGCTCGAGTTTCAGGACCAGCCCGTGCTCGCGATCGACCGAGTTCTCTACTTCGGCGAAGCGGTTGCGCTCGTTGCGGCGGAGCATCCCGAGCAGGCGCGCCGCGCCGCCGAGCGGATCGTCGTCACCTACGAGCCGCTCGAGCCGGTGGCTGACATGGAGCGCGCGACCGAGTCGGCTCCGCTTCACCCCGAGAGCCCGACGCGCGGTCACGGTTACTTCGACGATCCGCGATCGAACGTCGTCCGCCACATGGTGATCCGTCATGGCGATCCGGATGCCTCGGGCGATGTCTCCGTGAGCGGTGTCTACGACCTCGGCATCCAGGACCAGGCGTTCCTCGGGCCGGAGTCGGGGCTCGCTGTTCCGGACGGGGAAGGCGGCGTCGACATCTACGTCGCGACTCAGTGGTTGCACGTCGACCGTGCGCAGGTCGCGCCGTGCCTCGATCTGCCACTCGACCAGGTGCGGATCCACCTCGCCGGCGTCGGCGGGGCGTTCGGAGGACGCGAGGATCTTTCGATGCAGGTGCACGGCGCGCTGCTTGCCTTGCACACGAACCGTCCGGTGAAGATGGTCTACAACCGCGAGGAGTCGTTCGTCGGTCACGTGCACCGCCATCCTGCGCGGATCTGGTGCGAGCACCGCGCGACGAGCGACGGGCGCCTCGTGAACGTACGCATGCGGATCCTGCTCGACGGTGGCGCATACGCCTCGAGCTCGACCGCCGTGACGTCGAACGCAGCATCGTTCGCGGTCGGGCCGTACGAGGTGCCGAATGCGCTGATCGAGTCGACCGCCGTCTACACGAACAATCCACCGTGCGGAGCGATGCGCGGGTTCGGCGCCGTGCAGACGTGCTTCGCGTCGGAAGCGCAGATGGACAAGCTCGCGGCCGCGCTCGCCCTCGACCCGGTCGAGCTGCGGCTGCTGAACGCGCTTGCGCCCGGTGACGTCCTCCCGACCGGGCAGAGGATCACCGGCTCGCTGCCGATCGCCGAGACGATCCGTGCGGCCGCCGCGCTCGAGCCGCCGGCCCGCCGAGCCTCTGCCGCGCGACATCCTGCGCCTGCCCGGCGGCGCCGGCAACACGACGAACGGCGAGGGTGTCGTGCGCGGCGTCGGCTTCGCCGTCGGCTTCAAGAACATCGCGTACTCCGAGGGTTTCGACGACTACTGCGCCGCTCGGGTGCAGCTGCACGTCGACGGCTCCGCGGACGTCTTCTGCGCTGCCGCAGAGGTCGGCCAGGGTGTCTCGGGCGTGATCCTCCAGGTCGCGCGCACCGAGCTCGGGCTCGACGACGTCCGGCTCGCGCCGGTCGTCACGTCGACCGTCGACTCGGCGGGCTCCGCTTCGGCCTCGCGGATGACGTGGATGGCGGCGGGGGCTGTGCGCGATGCCTGCCGCGCCGCGCTCGAGGAGCGCGTGCGCCGCCCGGGCGAAGAGGTCGACGTCGAGAAGATCTACCGGCACCCGCGCACGACGCCACTCGATCCGGAGACCGGGCAGATCACCGGCGAGCGCGCACATGTCGCGTTTGCGGCCTGCGCGATGAAGGTCGTCGCCGAGGTCGACGTCGACCTCGGTCTCACCCGGGTGGTCTGGATCGGCGCTGCCCAGGACGTCGGCAAGGCAGTCAACCCGCAGCAGGTCGAGGGCCAGATCGAGGGCGGCACGGCGCAGGGGCTGGGCCTGGCGTTGATGGAGGAGATCCAGACGCGTGGCGGGTTGATCACGAACGCGAGCTTCACCGACTATCTGATCCCGACCGCCCTCGACATGCCCCCTGTCGAGTCGGTGTTGATCGAGGACGCCGAGCCGGACGCGCCCTACGGCGTCAAAGGGGTCGGCGAGCCGCCGACGGTCGTCTCCACGGCCGCAGTCGTCGCCGCCCTGCGAGCGGCAACCGGCCGCGAGCTCACCCGCGTCCCGGTCAAGCCGGACGACATCTGCCTCTGACCAAGCACCGCGTCGCGCGGCGCGCAAGCCCTAGGAGGTCTTCAGCGTCTTGATGTATGCGGCGAGGGCGTGGAGCTGGCCTGCGGTCAGGATCCCGCCCCAGTGCGGCATCGAGACGATCGGCGCGCGGCCGAGCACGCTGCCGCTCTGGATCACGTCGATGATCTTCTGGTCGGTGTTGAATTCGCCGAAGAAGTCCGCGCCCGAGAGCGGCGGAATCGACTTGTCGGGCGATTGCGGGTTGGGCACGCCACCGAGGCCGTTGGGCCCGTGGCAGTTGATGCAGCCGTCGCGCACGTAGAGCTGCGCACCTTCGACGACGGCGCCCTCGTCGGTTTGCACCGGCGACGCCGTCGCTCCCGCGACCGCAGGCAGGCCGGCGTGGAGGTACGCGACGAGTGCGGTCACCTGCCGGCGGGAGATGATCTGCCCCCAAACCGGCATGTAGGGCTTCTTCGGATCGGCCGCGACGCCGAGTCCGTGATCGATGATCGTCCGGAGCTGCGCCGCCGTCATGGCCTTGCCGACGATCTTCAGCGCCGGGACCGAGCGGTGAGATGCCCCCGCCCCCGTTCGGCCCGTGGCACTGCGCGCACGCGAACTGATTGAAGTCGTGCGCGCCTTCGGCGACGAGCGTGTTCACCTTGGTCGCCGGCTGCGACGGTGCGCCGACGGTGACCGTGACGGTCTTCGTGCTGCCGCAGGCGGTCAGGACACAGGCCCCCAAGACTGCGAGCGAGGCGGGTACGAGAGGCCAACGGGCCATCCGTCGATGCTATGCGGCCGCGCCGACCAGGGGGCCACGGAGAACTACTGTTCTTTGCAAGTCGGACGTGAGCGCGGCTCGGCCGCGGCCGACGATCATGCGCCCGTCGCGAGGCTCGTCCAGCGCGACGCCGATATGTGAGCTAGCGGACGCCTTCCTCGCGAACCGTGGCCGCCGACGGCTCATGCCGCACGACGGTCGCGACGGCGACGACGATGATCGCCGCGCCGATCAGCAGCCGCCACGTCAGCTGTTCGTTCAGGAAGAGCACACCGAGAGTGATCGCAACCACGGGGTTCACGTAGGCGTACGTCGAGATCATCCCGAGCGGCGCGTTCGCGAGCAGCCATGTGTACGCGGTGTAGCCGACGAGCGAGCCGAAGGTGACGAGGTACACCCACCCGATGATCGAGGCGGTCGACGGATGGATGCCGCCGTGCACCGTCAGCAGCGAGATCGGAAACATGATGAGGCCGCCGGCCAGCATCTCGTACGACGTCGCCGCGAATGGATCCTCCGGCATCGTCAGCCGCGACGAGAGGAACGACCCCGCGGACCACATCAGCGCCGAGAGGACGCAGAGCGCGATGCCCCAGCTTTCCCCGCCGCCGGACGGCTGCGCGAGGACCGCCACTCCGGCGAAGCCGACGCCGACGCCTGCGAGCACGGGCCACGGCACCCGCTCACCACCGGCGAGCCGCAGGACGACGAGCCAGAGCGGCACCGAGGCGATGATCAGCGACGCGAGCCCGGTCGGCACCTTCCGCTCGGCGAAGAACAGGACGGCGTTCGCGCCTGGAAGCAGGATCCCGATGATCACCACCGAGCGCATCGCGCGCCGCGTGATCCGCAGCGTGCCGCCGCGAAGCAGCACGACGCCCGCCATCAGTGCGCCGGCCGTCATGAACCGGGTCGAGGCCGCAAAGAGCGGCGGAATCGTCTTGCCGGCGTAGTAGATGCCGAGGTACGTCGAGCCCCAGATCACGTAGACCGTGCCGAGGGCGGTCCAGACCTTGGCCCGATGGGACACGCTCTATCGAACGAGCGAGAGCGCTGCGCCGATTCCCAGCAGCACGATCCCGATGCCGCGCGGCAGCGAGATACCGATCCGCTCGACGCCGAAGAGGCCGTACCGGTCGATCACCGCGCCCATCACGAGCTGACCCGCGATCAGGATCCCGATCGTCGCCGTCGCGCCGATCCGCGGCTGGGCGAAGGTGATGGAGAAGACGACCGTCAGCCCCATCAGCCCGCCCAGCCACATCCAGGCCGGTGCACGCACCGCGCCCGCGAGCCCGCCGAAGCCGAGACGCGCGACGAGCAGGATCGCGAGCGACAGGCAGAGCTGCACGGCGGTTGCGAACGTGAGCGCCTCGAGCACGCCGATGCGGCCGCCGAACCGGCCCATGACCGCAACCTGAACCGACCCCGCAAGGCCGGCGATGATCGCGAGCGCGATCGCGGCCGGCATCTAGCTCACGCCGCGTTCGCGTCGTTCTGCCAGAGCGAGAAGCTGTTGCCCTCGGTGTCCGTGCACGAGGCGAACCAGCCGTGGGTCGGAACCGGTTGCTTGTCCTCGGCGCTCCCGCCGAGCTCGCGCACCTTCGCGACCGACGCGTCGATGTCGTCGGTCCCGAAGTAGACGATCAGCCCGCTGCCGGCTTTGTCGGACGGCATGATCGCGCCGCCCTGGTCGCTGCCGGCCTCGAACATCCGGTAGTCGAATCCCTCCATGACGCTGCTGCCGATCTGCCAGCCGAACAGGCCGCCCCAGAAGCCGCTCGCGCGGTCGGCGTCGCCCGAAGGCAGCTCGAAGTGAACGATCGTTCCCGCCATGATTAGTCTCCTTCGGTCGACGAAAGGACGAAATGGTCAGAGCGCTCGTACTCTACGACGAAGAGCCGGAACCGACGCGTTACGCAGAGCACGTCGCGCTCTGCCGGCAAGGTGCCCGGCGCGACCTTCCGGCACGGCAAGGTGTTCGGCGCCCCGATGGGCGAGCCGGCGCATCGCTACTACGCCGAGTTCGAGTGGCCGGACCTGGCCGCGTTCAAGGAAGCGGCGAGCTCACCGAGTTCGCGGCAACCGGCAAGGACGCGATGGCGATGGGCAAGCGGCTGAGCGTCGAATTTGCCGAACTGACCGACGGTTAGCTAGCCGAACTCGGGCGCGCGTTTCTCGCGTACCGCCGCGACGCCCTCGTGCACGTCCGGACCCGTCATGTCGAGGAACTCGAGCGCGAGCGATGCGTCGAACACCGGGCCTGCCGCGCGCAGCCAGTTGTTCAGCGCGAGCTTCGTGTGGCGCAGGGCGTGCTGCGAGCCGGCCGCAAGTCGCGTCGCGATCGCGAGTGCGCGCTCCTCCAGTTCGTCTTCGGGGACGCAGAGCGACACGAGGCCGATTCGCTCTGCTTCGACGCCGTTCAACGGTTCGCAGAGCAACAGGTGGTACTTCGCCTTCGCGAGCCCGCAGAGCAGAGGCCACACGATGGCGGCGTGGTCGCCGGCCGCGACACCGAGCTTCGTGTGGCCGTCGACGATTCGCGCGCTCGGCGTTGCGATCGAGATGTCGGCGAGCAAACCGACCGCAAGGCCTGCACCGACTGCCGGGCCTGTCATCGCCGAGACGATCGGCTTTGGGCAGTTGATGACGTTGTAGACGAGGTCGCGCGCCTCGTGGAAGACACGAAGGCGAGTCGCGTGATCGGACGCGATCTCGAGCACGAGATCGAGGTCGCCGCCGGAGCTGAACGCTCCGTCGGCCCCTCGCACGATCACCGCGCGAGTCTCGTCGTCCGCACCGATCGCCTGCCAGACCGACGCGAGCTCTCGATGCATCGTTCCGCTGACGGCGTTCAACCTGCCCGCCGCCCGTAGCGTCAGGCGCAAGACATGTGCCGCGGGTCGGTCGAGCTCGAGGCTCGGGTAGGCGGCGTAGGGGTCCGTCATCTCGCGGGACTCTACCCCGGCCGGAACGGGGTCTATGGTTGCCGCATGGCCGACGTCGAAGTCACGCGCGAGGACAGCGTCCTCACGATTACTCTCAACCGCCCCGAGGTGCTGAACGCCTTGAACAGCTCCGTCCACCGGGGCCTCTTCGCCGCGCTCGAGACGGCGCAAGCCCCGGGCGTACGCGCTGTCGTGATCACCGGCGCCGGCCGCGGATTCTGTGTCGGGCAGGACCTGCAGGAGTTCTCGAGCGGTGCCGCCGATGTTGCGGACAACCTTCGCCGCAACTACCACCGCAACGTGCTCGCGATCCGTGCGCTGCAGAAGCCCGTGATCGCTGCGGTGAACGGGGCGGCTGCGGGCGCGGGTCTGTCGCTCGCGCTCGCGTGTGATGCGCGTGTCGCGGCCGATGCGGCCAGCTTCGTGCCCGCGTTCATCAAGATCGGCCTCGTTCCGGATTCCGGCGGCACGTGGCTCGCCCACCGGCTCCTCGGCACGGCGCGGGCTTTCGAGTGGCTCACCACCGGCCGTCGGTTGAGCGCCGAAGAGGCGCGTGACTGGGGACTCGTCTCCGAGGTCGTCGCTGTCGAGCAGCTGGCCGAGCGAGCGCACGAAGTCGCCCAGCTCTTCGCCGCGATGCCGACCCGCGCCGTGTGGCACACGAAGCGGCTGCTCGACGCGGCCGAGACGACGACCTTCGCCGAGCAGCTCGAGCTCGAGGCGGCCGCGCAGGCCGAGCTGACGCGGACGCCGGACTTCCGCGAGGGCGTCGCGGCGTTTCTCGAGAAGCGCGACGCCGGCTTCACCGGCGCCGATCTCCCGTCGATGCATCCGATCCGGATGGTCGTGACGGACGATCTCGACCGCTGGCGCCTGACGGTCGCGACCCGCTGGCTGCTCGTGCTCCCTCATCTGCTCGTGCTCACGCTCTGGACCTACGTGGCGGTGGTCGTCGGGATCGTCAACTGGGCGATCACGCTCGCGCGCGGTGAGTCTCCGCGCGGCGTCCACAACTGGATGGCGCGGCTCGTCCGCTATCAGGCGCACGTCTACGCCTATCTCTACTTCGTCGCGGACCCCTACCCGTCGTTCCGCGGTTGGCGCGGCACCTATCCCGTCGATCTCGTGATCGCCCCGCCGGCACGGCAGGCGCGCTGGAAGACACTGCTTCGGATCATCCTGATCCTGCCCGCCTACGTGCTGGCTACGGTCCTCATCTACGTCCTCTACGTCGTTGCGTTTCTCGGCGCGCTCTTCGCGCTCGCGACGGGGCGCTATCCGCGCGGCTTCCGCGACCTGAGCGCGTACTGCCTCCGCTACCAGGCGCAGATGTTCGGCTACCTGCTGCTGCTCACCGACCGCTACCCCGCGCTGGCAAGCGGCAGCGGCTTCACCCATGAACGGAGGCAGGCATGACCCAATGGCTCGCCGCATCGCATCCGATCGGCCTGATCGTCGAGGACGACCTGAAGCGCAACCGGCTGACAGTGTTCTTCCGGCTCCTGCTCGCGATCCCGCAGGCAATCTGGCTCGCCATCTGGGGCATCGCCGTCTACGTCGCGATCGTGATCGCGTGGTTCGCCGCGTTGATCCTCGGCCGTGTGCCAGATGGGTTGCACGGGTTCATCGCGCGCTATCTGCGCGCGCTCACTCATCTCTCGGCCTACCTCTACCTGCTGGCGGACCCGTGGCCGCCGTTCGACGGAGCTCCGGGCCACTATCCCGTCGACCTGCGCGTCGATCCGGACGGAGCACAGAGCCGGCTCACGGTCTTCTTCCGCGTGTTGCTTGCGATTCCGGCGTTGCTGCTCGTCTATGCGTTCCGGATCGTCAACCAGTTCATCGCGTTCATCGGCTGGTTCTACTGTCTCGCGACCGGCCACATGCACGAAGGGATGCGAGACATCAGCGCGTGGATGCTGCGCTACGAGGTGCAGGCGTACGGGTACGTTTTCCTGTTGACGAGCCGTTACCCGAGCTTCGCCGGCAGCCCGACGGCCTAGGCCTACGCGGGCCAGTTGGTGAGCAGCTGCTGGCAGAACGTCAGGCCCAGCTTCTTGGCCTGACGGTGGATCGCAGAGTCCGCGTTCGTCGCTTTCAGTTGCTGGGCCTCCGCGAGCTTGTAGTTCGTCTTCACGAGAGCGTCATGCACGTTCTGAATGCCGGTCGCCAGCTGCCTGCCGAGCGCGAGCATGTGCGTGAAGCCGGCATCGGCCTGCGTCGGTGGGTGCAGGACGGACATCTCGGCGATCCCCTGACGCGCCGCCGCCGCCGTCTTCGCCCACCCCTCTGGGAGGAGCGTGAGGCGGCCGAGTCTGAAGATGCGCCGGTCGGACTTGATGCACACGGCGTTCGCCGCCGCGACGAACTGCTGCTGCGTCAGCCGCGGGGCGCTCGTCGTGGTGGTCGTGTGCGACGACGAGCCGCAACCGGCCGCGAAGGCGGGGACGACGACGAGGAGCAAGAGGGCGGCACGGGAAGCCAGCACGGATGACGAGGGTACCGCGCAGGCGTTGAGGTCGTGTTAGGTGTTAGGGCGCGTCAGGTCTCGGAGGCCGGGGGCAGCGCTGCGAGGATCTCGGCGAGCTCGGGCCAGCGACGCGCTTGCTGCTTCGAGAAGACGAGCTGTCCGTCGGCGATGACGTCGTACTGGCTCTTCTCGCCCTCGACCATCTCTGCTGTGTGCCCCGTCCCGTTCAGCTCGGCCACGAGACTCGCGGCCCGTTCGTCGTAGCCGCTTCAGACGGGGCAGTACAGGATGCGAACGTGCGCCACAGCTGAGAATCTACCGATCTGCCCTCGGCCGGCCGCTCGATTCCCCCGGCACCGCAATCGCAGGGGGTGGGCGTCCGCCGCGGCGGCGCCCCTGCCTTTTGCAACCATTGCGGCATGGACGATTACTCGATCGGGATCTGGCTCTGGGACGGCGTCGAGGAGCTCGACTTCGCCGGCCCGTACGAGGTGCTGACCGCCTGGGCGCGGGACAGCGAACGATCGATCATCGTCCGCACCGTCGCCGAGTCGAGGGCGCCGGTCACGTGCTCGCACGGTCTGCGAGTACTACCGGACGTCGCCTGGGCTGATGCAGCAAGGTTCGATCTCTTCCTGCTTCCGGGCGGCGATACGCGACCGCTGCAGGCAGACGACGGATTCCTGGAGCGCCTGCGTGGCCTCGCGGGCGACGGCACGCTGCTGACGAGCGTCTGCACGGGCGCACTCGTCTACGCGAAGGCAGGGCTCCTCGACGGACGGCCGGCCACGACTCACTGGAGCGCACTCGACCGACTCGGCGACCTCGGTGTCGAGGTCGACCGCGACGCGCGGTTCGTCGACGACGGCGACATCGTGACCGCGGCCGGCGTCTCGGCGGGCATCGACATGGCGCTGCATCTCGTCGCGCGGCTCGAGTCGCGCGAACGCGCTGCCGGCGTGCGCCGGTACATCCAGTACGACCCGCAGCCTCCCGTCTAGCTGGCCATACCCTTGCGCGATGAGCGCTCGCGGCGTCCGTCGTGCACGGGCCTTCCTCGTCATCCTGCTGCTGGCGTGGTTCTTCTCTCCACCGGAGTGGCGGTACGCCGTGCCACTCTGGCTGCCGTTCCTGATCGCGCTCGGCGTCGAGCTCGAGTTCGCCGTCGGTGGGTGGCTGCTCGCCGCGCGCCAGACGCCGGCGGAGCGCGGGCGCGGACCGCAACGCATCGACCTCGAGGAATTCGGGTGGGACGACGAGGAGGCGCCCGAGGACGACGATCCTGCGTTCTGGAGCTCGCCGGCGGTTCCGCGGCGACGCACAGCTCTGGTTCGCCGCTTCGGAGCATCGCTCGCCGTGATCGGGCTCGTCGCGCTGGTCGCGTGGGGGATCGGCCTGCGCCGTGGCTGGAGCAGCCTCGATCACACGACCCAGGCCGGCGTCGAGCGCGTTCTCTCGCAGCAGGCGGCGCGCATCGCCGGTCATCCAGCCCACGTGCACTGCGACACCGCCGGTCACCATGTGGGAGCGGTGCAGGAAGCGGACGGGCTCGCCGAGGTGGGCGGCAGCAACGCGTGGTTGACGCCGGGGATCTGCTACCAGCTCTATCGCGTGATCGACAAGCACGACACGCACTCGTTCAGCCCGACCGGACGCGCGATCGCCGTGCTGGCGCACGAGTCCTGGCATCTGCACGGCGTCGCCGACGAAGGCGTCGCGAACTGCTACGCGTACCAGTCCGGGGTCGCGCTGGGCACCCACCTCGGCCTCTCGATCTCGTTCGCGCGATCGCTGATGCGCGAGCAGCTTGCCGACAACGCCTCCGACTCGGCGAGCAATCCCGCCTATCTGGTTCCCGCGGGGTGCAAGAACGGTGGCCGGTACGACCTCGCGCCCCGGTCGTCGCAGTTTCCCTAGGTCGTCGGGCTGGTCGCGGGGCCGTCGCGCCAGCAGGTCGACGGGGCTCGACGCCGGTTCCGCCAGGCCGAGCCGTCGCCCGGAACACGTGGTAGGCCCAGCCCTGGTAGAGGAGGATGACCGGCAGCAGGATGAGCGTGAAGATGCTGATCACGACGAGGGTGTAGTGGCCGGACGAGGAGTTGGTGGTCGTCAGGCTGTCGGCGAAGCTCGTCGACGACACCATCACGCGCGGATACAGCTCGGTGAAGAGTGTGGCAAGGGCGAGGAGGATCGTTGCGCCGGTTGCGGCGAACGCAAGGCCCTCGCGTCGTCGTCGCGTGAGCGCGACCGCCGCGACGGCGGCAGCCGCAGCCAGGACGACGAGGACGACTCCCG
Organism: uncultured Thermoleophilia bacterium; assembly: GCA_963817765.1. Taxonomy (GTDB): domain Bacteria; phylum Actinomycetota; class Thermoleophilia; order Gaiellales; family Gaiellaceae; genus PALSA-600. Next base: position 252,491 of record CAWFPX010000006.1, read on the forward strand.
GGAAGATGCTCTTGTCGTTCTTGTCGATCCCGACGACGAGCGTCCAGATGAGGAAGGCGGCGCCACCGAGCGCGGCCGGGACGGCGACCCGCGCCGCTGTTCGCTGGGCGCGCGCTCGCAGGTCGCCGGACGTGCGCAGGCTCAGATAGACGGCGCCGTGCAGTGCGAAGAGCAGCACGAGCGCGAGGCCGGCTACGACGGTGTACGGCGTGAAGAGATCCCAGAAGGTGCCGGTGAACTCCTGGCTCGACGAGACCGGGACGCCGTGGAGGAGGCTCGAGAACGCGATGCCCCAGATCAGCGGGATTCCGACGGAGGCGATCGAGTTCACCCACGTCCAGGCATTCCGCCACGTTCCGCTCTGCGCCTTGCCGCGCCATTCGAAGGAGACAATGCGCGTGATCAGCAGGACGAGCAGCAGGAGCAGCGCGACGTAGAAGCCGGAGAACATCGTCGCGTACCAGACCGGGAACGCCGCGAAGGTCGCAGCGCCCGCGATCACGAGCCACACCTCGTTGCCGTCCCAGAACGGGCCGATCGTCTCGATCATCGTGTGCCGGTCGTCCTCGCTGCGGCCGAGGACGGGCAGGAGCATGCCGACGCCGAAGTCGAAGCCTTCGGTCACGAAGTACAGCGACCAGACGACGAAGAGGATCCAGAACCAGGCGGTCTGCATCAGAAGCCGGGCGCCGCGAGCAGCGCCGCCCCCTCCGCCGTTTCGCCGTCGGTCTCGGGCGGATCGAGCCGCGCGTAGCGGCGCATCAAGTAGAAGTCGACGATCGCGAGCGCCGTGTAGAGCCCGACGAACACGGCGAGGCTGAACGCGACCTTCGTCGTCGTCGAGGTAGGCGAAACCGCGTTGGCGGTCTTCTGGAGGTCGTAGACGATCCACGGCTGCCGGCCGGTCTCGGTCAGGATCCAGCCGCCGAAGCAGGCGAGGAACGGCACCACGATCGCGCCCATCGCGACCCGCTGGAACCACTTCGCCTGCTCGAGCTTCTTGCGCCACAAGAGCCAGCCGCCCCAGAGCGCGATCAGCAGCATCAGGCCTCCGAGATAGGCCATCACGCGCATGCACCAGTACTCGAGCTCGATGTTCGGCAGGTAGTTCCCTGGCCCGTGCTGAGCCACCTGCTTCTTCTGGTTTTGATTCAGACCGACGACCGTCCCATGGAACGACCCCGTCGCGAGGTAGGAGAGCAGGCCCGGGATCTCGATCGAGTAGGACGGCGTCGGGTCGCTCTTCGTGAAGCCGCCGATCTGGAAGATCGAGAACGACGCCGGCTCCTCCGTGTTCCAGAGCGCCTCGGTCGCGGCGATCTTCATCGGCTGCGCGTTCGTCGTCTGGATCCCGAAGGCGTTGCCCCACCAGAGCTGCACGGCGGTGAGCGGGATCAGCAAAAGGATCGTGAGCTTTGCCGTCTTGCGGAAGACGTCGACGTTGCGGCCCTTGCGCAGATGCCACGCGGAGACGCCGAGCATCACGAAGCCGCCCGTCAGGCAGCCGGCGAGGATGACGTGGCCGTACGCCCAGAGCGCGAACGACTGGAACATGATCTTCCCGATGTCGTTCGCCTGCGCCGTGCCCGTCGACTTGTTGATCTGGTAGCCGACGGGGTGCTGCATCCAGGAGTTCGCGACGATGATGAAGTAGGCCGAGAGCCACGTGCCGAGCCAGACCAGGTAGATGGTCGCCAGGTGCACTTTCGGTGACAGTCGGTCACGGCCGAAGACCCACAGGCCGATGAACGTCGACTCGAGCATGAAGGCCCCGAGGCCCTCGATCGCGAGCGGAGCGCCGAACACGTCACCGACGTACTTCGAGAACGACGACCAGTTCATCCCGAATTCGAACTCCTGCACCATCCCGGTCGCCGTGCCGATCGCGAAGTTGATCAGGAACAGCACTCCGAAGAACCGCACCAGCCGGTTCCACTTCTCGTCCCCGGTGCGGTAGTAGAACGTCTGCATCAGCGCAAGGAGCGGCGCGAGCCCCAGCGTCAGCGGCACGAATGTGAAGTGATAGAGCGTCGTCGTCGCGAACTGCCAGCGCGACAGTGTCAACGCATTCGCAAGGAGAAAGCTCAACTCGATGTCTCGAACGCGAACGTGCTCACGGGCTCCTCTCGACGCGCGCAGGCAGCATCACTCGCGGAGACGCAGCTGGGCATCATCCCGACCGGGTGAAAGCGCGCTTCGACTCGTACGGATGCATCCGACCGGACAACCGGAGCAACGGCGGAGCGACCTCGCGTTAGATCGTCTTGAACTGCTCGAACGACTGACGGCAGCCGTCGCACCAGCGGAGCGAGCGGCACGGCGTCGGCCCGAAGATGTTCTCGAGGCGCGTCTCGGTCGAGCCGCAGTAGGGGCAGCGGAACGCCTTCGACTGCAGCTGCACGAGCGTCGTCGCACCGGCGGCGCGCGGCGCCGGTGGCGCGAACCCCGCCTCGCGAAGCTTCTCGCGCCCCGCGGGCGTGATCCGGTCGGTCGACCACGAGTCGTCCTGGATCACGGCCACCTCGGGATCGCCGCCGAGCGAGGTCACCTTCGCCTCGAGCGCACGGCGCATCGCCTCGAGCGCCGGGCAGCCGAGGAACGTCGGCGTGAACTCGATGCGCACGCGGTCGCCGTCGACCGACACGTCGCGGATCACCCCGAGGTCGACGAGCGAGATGACCGGGATCTCGGGGTCGGGGATCTCCTCGAGTGCCGCCCACACTTCGGCCGCGCTCACCATTCCGCACTCATCCTTCAACACTCACCATTGAGCACCCGGCTCCGAGCGCCGCACCTCGGTCATCTGGGACAAGAGCTCCGACAGTTCGGGCGTGTGCGAGCCACGCTCCTGCGCTTGCACCAGACTGTCACGTGCCAGGCCAACCCGGCGCGCCAGCTCGGGCCGGAGGGCGGGCTCGAGCATCCCGAGCGCGTACGGCCAGAGCTCCTCGACTGCCGCCGTGAACCGCGGCTCGTCGCGCAGGCGCGCCGCCCACAACTCCGCGTGCAGCCGGTGATAGACCTCTTCGCGGTCGATCTTCGCCGCGAGCCCGGCGAGCTCCACGTCGTCCGACTGGAGCAGCGCGCCAAGGCGCACCCGGTCTGCTTCCTCGTAGAGGTAGCGCCGGGCAATCGTCATCGCCCAGTCGTCGAGCAGGCGCAGTTCGACGAGCGGCGCACAGCGGTACTCGTCCACGGCGCGGTCGAACGCCAGCGCGTCGGCATCCGTCCCGAGCTCGACGGCCGCCAGCTCGTAGAGCGCACGCGCGTGCCCGATCTCGTTCTGTGCGATCGACGAGAACGCGACGTCCTCCTCGAGCGTCGGCGCGATGCCGGTCCACTCCGAGTCGCGCCAGCCGACGATCAGCTCGTCGTCGGCGAACGCGAGCAGCGTCTCAACTCTCGGCGAGAGTGCCTGCGCGCTCACGCGCCTCCTTCAGCCGCGACTTGATCGAGTAGCCGTCGACACGGCGGTACTTCAGGTCGAACTCGTCGGCCCACTCCGTTACCTCGTGCACGGCTTCGCGCGGGACGAGCCAGAGCCCTTCACTCTCACCCCGGCGCCCGAATTGCTCACGGGCCCACGCGTCGGCGAACGCAGCGTCCGGCGCGACGATCGAGCCCGCGTGGGTGAACGGCTGGCCCTTGCGCTCCTGGCGGAACACTTCGAAGACGCTCATGCCGCGAGCACGACCTCGCGCACCCACTGCTCCTGGTCGAGGAAGCGGCGGCGGAGCTCGAGGCGCTCCTGCGAACGCGGCCCGTGCCCGGTGACGACCGACTTCAGCTCCGCCCAGTCCGGCTCGCTGTAACTCCAGACGCCGTCGTCAGAGCGGCGCAACTGCGTGTCCGGCACCGTGAGCCCGAGCTCCCAGATCTGGGGCACGTAGCCCTCGAGGAACTGCTGGCGCGCCTCTTCGTTGCCCTGCGACTTGATCCGCCAGAACCACATCGGGTCCTCGTCGCGGGGGATCGGGTTGCCGTGGAACTGCATCAGCGGCCCCCACCAGCGGTTGACCGCCTCCTGCACGAGCGCGCGCTGCCCGTCGGTGCCCGTCATCATCGCGAGGATCACGTCGCGGCCATGGAGGATGTGGAACGACTCCTCCCAGCAGATCTTCTTCATGATCCGCGCGTACGGCGCGTACGAGCACTTGAGGAGAGCCTTCTGGCTGATGATCGCGGCGGCATCGACGAGCCAGGCGATCACTCCGACGTCACCCCAGGTCTTCGTCGGGTAGTGGAAGACGTTGTGGAACTTGGCCTTGCCCGAGAGCAGGTCGGCGAACATCGCCTCGCGCGGCTTGCCGAGATCCTCGGCGATGCGGTAGATCAGCTGAGCATGACCGACCTCGTCCTGCACCTTCGCGGTGAGGGCGAGCTTCCGCTGCAGGGTCGGCGCCTTCAGGATCCACTCGCGCTCGGGGAGCACGCCCATCAACTCGCTCCCGGCGTGCATCTCGATGAACTTCACGAGCTTCGCCCGGTACTCATCCGGCAGCCAGTCGCCGGCCTCGACCTGGCCGCCCTCCTGGACGTAGGCGACGAATTCTTCCGTGCGGGTGTCCATCTGGCCTCCCTACCGACCGATCGTTAGGCTGTCCATGATAGATGTCCGCCAGGCGTGAGGAGCTAACGCGCATCGCGGCCCGGCTGTTCGCCGAGCAGGGGTATCAGGGCACGTCCCTGGCCGATCTGGCAGAGGCGCTCGGGGTGCAGAAGGCCTCGCTCTACCACCACATCGCCTCGAAGGAAGATCTGCTCTGGGAGGTGGCGTGGGAGGGCGCCGAGGCGTTCCACGCCGGCCTCGACGGCGTGCCTGCGGCGGCGCCCGCCGCCGAGCGGATCCGTCTCGCCCTGCGCGCGCACCTCGCCGTCGTCGGGCAGCAGCTCGATGTGGCGACGGTGTTCGTGCGTGAGTGGCGCTACCTCTCTGACGAGCGCCGTGGCAGGTTCCTCGCCGAGCGCCGGCGCTACGAGGAGCGGATCCGCGAGCTCTTCCGTGCGGGCGTGGAGGAGAGCCAGTTGCGCACGGATCTCGACGTCTCGACAGCCGCACTGCTGTTCCTGTCGGCTGCGAACTGGGCCTACACCTGGCTGCGCCCCGGTGCGCCGACGGATGAGCTCGCCGATCGTCTCTACGCAGCGATGCTCGACGGAATGCGCGGCTACGCGACGCCGGGTTGAGCTGTCAGCCGCGACTGTCCGAGCGGAAAGCGGCGCCGCATGCGCCAGCGCCCGCCGGGCTCATTTTCCTCGATCAGCAGCACCTCGCCGGCCTGGCACGAGATCGGCAACGGCGGCTCGAGCTCGAGTCTTGCCTCGCCGACGGTGAGGTGGGGAATCACCTCGTCGTGGACGCCCTCGTACGGCGGATAGTCCGGCCAGCGCGCGGCGACGGCGCTCGTGAGCGCAGCGAACGGACGTCGCCGGCACCGGCGCGAGATAGGTGACGTCCTCGTCGAAGTGCTCGACCGAGGCAAGCTCGAACGCGAACGCCGAGTGCGAGGCGACGAGGCCGGCAATCGCGTCCTCGTCGACCGACCCGGGCGGTGCGAACGGGAAGAGGATCGTGATGTGCGCGGGGACTCCGAGCGCCGCGGCCGAGTCGTGAGCGAGCCGCAGTTCGGCGACATGGGGCTCGGCTTCGGGCACGGCGATGATCAATGCGGTGCGGCGCCGTGGCATGCTCGGAAGCGTGAAGCGCGCGGTCCTCATCGTCAACCCCTACTCGACGCAGGTCACCGGCGAGCGCATCGGCGCCGTGGAAGGCTGTTCTGCGCGAGCGGATCGAGCTGCGCACCGAGTTCACGCAGCGTCCCGGCCATGCCACCGAGCTGGCTGCCGCCTACGCGGCGGAAGACCGACGCGGTCCTCGTCTTCTCGGGTGACGGCACGTACAACGAGGCAATGAACGGCGCCGACGGCGCCGTTCCGTTCGGATTCCTGCCGGGCGGCGGCACGAGTGTGCTGCCTCGCGCACTCGGCTTGCCGCGCGACCCGATCGTGGCGGCGCGCGCCGTCGCGGCGGCGCTCGCCGAGGGTCGCACGCGGCGCATCTCGCTCGGCGCGGTGGCCGGCGGCGGTTCTGCTTCTCGGCGGGGATCGGCTTCGACGCCGAGGCCGTGCGGCGCCTGAACGCGCTCGGCCGCGCGCCCGGTGGCGCCCGGCCGGGCGACATCGCGTTCCTTCGCACGCTCGGGAAGATGATCCTCGAGCGGCGCGGCCGGTGGGACCCCGAGCTCGAGATCGAGGGCGTCGGGCGTGCCGCATTCGTGCTCGTCGCGAACGGCGATCCGTATTCGTACGCCGGCTCGCTGCCGATCCACGTCGCACCCGCCGCACGCTTCGAAGACGGCATCGACTTCGCCGCACCGACCCGGGTGCGGGCGCGTGACGTTCCGCGCTTGTTCGCCACCGTCTTCAGCGGTCGCGGCTTCGAGCGGCTCGCCATGTGGAGCGGCCATGATCTCGACCGCATCGCGGTGCGCTGCGACCGGCCGCTCCCGCTTCAGGCCGACGGAGAAGATCTCGGCGACGTCGACGAGGCGGTCTTCGAGGCGAAGCGCGATGCGGTCTCGGTTCTCGTCTAGCTGCCTGATCGCCACGACCCTCGTGCTCGCGGCCTGCGGCGCGCAGCACCCAGACGCCTCGGCCACACACGATCCCTTCAGCTACGACAGGTCGAGCCCACTTGCCGAGCGGGACGGCGCCGTGATCGCGTCGGGCCCGAGCGGCTCCGTGCGCACCGTGTCGTTCGCAGGCGCGGGCGGATCTCGGCTGGCCGGCTACCTGCTCGTCCCGCGGAGCGCCGGCCGCCATCCGGCCGTGCTCTTCCTGCACGGCTCCGGCGGCAGCCGCGGCGATTTGCTCGGGGTCGCCGCAGAGCTCATGGTGCGCGGAGTCGTAACGCTCACGATCTCGCAACCGAACGACGCGCAAAGCTTCCGCCCGCTCGTCGTGAACGCCCGGCGCGCCCTCGACCTGCTCACGCGCCGCAAGGATGTCGACGCGACATCGCCTCGGGCTCGTCGGCTTCTCGCTCGGTGCGCAGACCGCCGCGATTCTGGCGGGAGACGACGGTCGCCTCCATGCCGTCGGGATCATCTCCGGCCGCGGCTCGCCGGTGCCGCTCTACTGGATTCGCCGCACCCACGCCGATCTCTCCTTCGAGGCCGGGACGCACGACGACGTCGTGCCGCACGCTCAGCTCGTCGCATTGATCCGAGCGGCGCCCGGACAACCGCGCGTTCGTTGGTACGACACGTCCGCACGGGATGAATCGCCGGGCGTTCGAGGACATGATCGACTGGCAGGCCTCCGAGTTGGGGGTCAGGTAGGTTTCGCGCGCGGATGGCCCAGGTCGTACCCGAGCTCCGCCGCGTCCTCGACGGCGACGCGCCGCCTGCGGATTTGAGCGAGAGCGATCTGCTCGAGCTTCATCGCCGCATGGTTCTGCTGCGCACCTACGACGAGCGGTCGGTCGTCTACCACCGTCAGGGCCGGATCGGCACCTACGCGATCTTCTGGAACCACGAGGCGATCCAGGCAGGCGCGACCTTCGCGCTCGGCGACGACGACTGGATCTTCCCGTCGTACCGCGAGTCGGCGATCGGGCTCGTGCGCGGGATGCCGGCCGAGACGATCCTGCAGTGGTGGCGCGGCCATCCGTCCGGCTGGTGGAGCCCCGCGGATTGGAACGTCGCGTCGATCTGCGTCCCGATCGCAACGCACGTGCCGCACGCCGCCGGCCTTGCGTGGGGCAAGAAGCTGCGCGGGGAGGACGCCGTGGCGATGGCGTTCTTCGGCGACGGCGCGACGAGCGAGGGCGCGTTCCACGAGGGCGTGAACTTCGCGGCGGTGATGAACGCGCCGGCCGTGTTCGTCTGCAACAACAACGGCTGGGCGATCTCGACGCCGGTCGCGGCGCAGACGCGCGCCGAGACGCTCGCCGACAAGGCGATCGGGTACGGCATTCCCGGCGTCCGCGTCGACGGGCTCGACGTGCTCGCCGTGTACGAAGCGGCGCGCGAGGCCGTCGAGCGCGCCCGCGCAGGCGGTGGCCCGACGTTCATCGAGGCTGTGCACTACCGGGCGGCGCCGCATGCGACGGCCGACGATCCGAGCGCGTACATCGACCCTCAAGCGCGTCGAAGCCGAGCGCGCTCGCGAGTGTCTCGGGCAGTACGAGGGCTTCCTGAAGCGGCTCGGCATCCTGAGCGACGAGCGCGTCGCGGCGGTGCGGGGCGATGCGGAGGCATTCATGCGGGCCGGGATTGCCGCCGCCGAGGCCGAGGCGCCCGCCGATCCCGCGCTGCTCTTCGAGCACGCGTACGTCGACCCACCGCCGAACATGCGCAATGGCTGAGCTCACTCTCGTCGAGGCGGTGAACGACGCGCTGCACACCGAGCTCGAGCGCGACGATGACGTCATGGTGCTCGGTGAGGATGTCGGTCGCGCCGGCGGTGTCTTCCGTGCGACCGCCGGGTTGCGCGACCGGTTCGGGCCGGATCGCTGCGTCGACACGCCGCTCGCCGAGGCGGGCCTCCTCGGCGCCGCGATCGGGCTGTGCATGGCCGGCTGGCGTCCGGTCTGCGAGATGCAGTACGACGCGTTCTCCTATCCGTGCCTCGATCAGCTGATCACGCACGTCGGGCGCTATCGCTGGCGCAGCGGCGGGCGGATGGTGTTCCCGCTCACGATTCGCATGCCCTACGGCGGCGGCGTCCGCGCGCCGGAGTTGCACGACGACTCGCCCGAGGCGTACTACGTGCATACGCCCGGGATCAAGGTCGCGATCCCGTCGACACCGGCCGACGCGAAAGGACTGCTCGCAGCCGCGATCCGCGATCCCGATCCGGTCGTGATCTTCGAGCCGAAGCTCGTGTACCGCACCGCGCGAGGCGAGGTTCCGGAGGGCGACTACATCGTGCCGCTCGGACAGGCGCGGATCGCGCGTGAGGGCAGTGACGTGACGCTGATCGCCTATGGCGCGATGGTCGGTGTGTGCGAGCTGGCTGCCGAGACACTCGACGTCTCGTGCGAGATCGTCGACATCCGCTCGTTGCGGCCGCTCGACGAGGCCGCGATCCTGAAGTCCGTCGCGAAGACCGGCCGGGTCGTGATCGTCCACGAGGCGCCCCGGACGGCCGGCTTCGGCGCCGAACTGGCAGCGCTGATCGCGGAGAAGGCGATCTTCGACCTGCAGGGCCCGATCCTGCGTGTCACCGGGTACGACGTCCCGTATCCGTACTGGACGATCGAGGATGCCTACATGCCGTCGGTCGACCGCATCGTGGCGGCGGTGCGCTCGCTCGTCTCGTGATCCACGAGCTTCCGCTCGAGCGTCGCAACCTGCACGGGCACTTTTCGCGCGACCTGCCGCCGGTCGCGACGATCGAGCCGGGCGACTCGGTGCGGATCGACGTACCGAATGCAGGTTGGCGCCTTGCGTCGCGTGAGCGGTTTGCGCCCACGGTGGAAGGCCTCGACGACGGGCACGCGCTGGCCGGGCCGATCGCCGTTCGCGGTGCGCGCCCGGGACAGGTGCTCGTCGTTCGGATCGACAGTGTCGAGCCGGGCCCGTGGGGCGAGACCTTCACCGAAGAGCCGCACCGGATCGACTGGGAGCTCGCGGAAGGAGTCGGGCACGCCTCGACCGGTCACACCGTCGCACTGCGGCCGTTCCTCGGCGTGCTCGGCATGCCGCCCGTGGGTCACGGCGTGCACTCGACGATCCCACCACGGCCGCAGGGCGGCAACATCGACTGCAAGGAGCTCGTCGCCGGCACGACGCTCTACCTCCCGATCCCGGTCGACGGCGCGCTGTTCTCGGCGGGTGACGGCCATGCGTTGCAGGGCGACGGCGAGGTGAGCGGCACGGCGATCGAGTGCCCCGCGCGCGCACAGCTCTCACTCGACGTGCGCGACGACTTCCACCTCGATTGGCCGTGCGCGCGCATCGATGGTGCGTGGCTCACGTTCGGATTCGACGAGGAGCTCGGTGTCGCCGCCCGGAAGGCGACCGACGGGATGATTGCCCTGATGAACCGGGAACACGGTCTCGCGGCGGACGATGCGCTCGCCCTTGCAAGTGTCGTCGTCGACCTGCGCGTCACGCAGGTCGTGAACGAGCAGGTCGGCGTGCACGCCGTGTTGCGCGATGACGCGTGGACGTGAGCGAGCGCCTCCGCCTCTGGCTGGAGCGCGACCGGCGCGGGGCGGGCTACCACCTGCGCGACGCGGCGACCGGCGAACGCATCGCCTGGGAGGACGAGCGGATTCGGGTCATCCCCGTGGCCGGCGTCTCGTTCAGGCCCGACGCAGTCGCCGACGCGACGTTCGATCCGGGCGCCCGGCTCGCGCTCGTTCCCGAACCGGAGAACGAGCACGACCCGAACGCCGTTGGGATCTGGAACGAGGACCGGACGCTGCAGGCCGGATACGTCCCGCGCGAGACGACGGCGGAGCTCGCGGGAACGGAGCTGGCGGTTTCCCTCTGGCGCGCCGGTGAGGGGCTTCGCGTGCTGATCGTGCCGGCGGGATCCTGGGTCGGGCGTCCTCGCAGGTAGCCTCCACCGCCGTGTCGTACGCCTTCAAACTGCCCGACCTCGGCGAAGGGCTTGACCGAGGGAGAGGTCGCCCGCTGGCTCGTCGCCGAGGGCGACGAGATCGCGGAGGACCAGCCGCTCGTCGAGATCCAGACCGACAAGACGACCGTCGAGATCCCGTCGCCGGCCGCCGGCACGGTCCGGCAGATCTTCGTCGCCGAGGGCGACGTCGTCCCGGTCGGCACGGTGCTGGTCGTGATCGGTGACGGCGAGCCGGCGGTCGACGAGCCAAGTAACAGTCTGTTACAAGCAGCCCCTTCGACCCGCGCCGCCGCCCAGCCGGAGCCGGACGCGCGGCTGCAGGCGACGCCGCTCGTCCGCAGGATCGCCCTCGAACTGGGGGTCGACGTCGCGACTGTCAGACCGACCGGCCCGGGGGGACGCGTCACCGAGGACGATGTCCGGCGCGCCGCGGAGGCAAGTAACAGTCTGTTACAAGCTGCCGGGTCTGACGGCGCCGACTCTGCAGACCGACCGAGCTCGGCAGACCGGCCTGCGACTGAAGGGAGACGCGAGAAGGTGCGCGGCGTTCGCCGGCAGATCGTCGAGCACCTGACGCGCGCCCACCGCGAGGTGCCCGCGGTGACGTTCGTCGAGGAGGCCGACTTCACCGGCGTCGACCTGCGGCAGCTGCTGCCCCTGGTGCTCAGGGCGACGGCGCTCGAGCTGAAGGACTTCCCGGAGCTGAACGCGCGCCTCGAGGGTGACGAGATCGTCTACCTCGATCGCTACGACCTCGGCATCGCCGTGCAGACCGACCAAGGACTGGTCGTCCCGGTCGTGCGCGGCTGCGACACGCGTTCGCTCGACGAGCTGCGGGCAGAGATCGACGCGCTCGCCGAGAAGGCGCGCGCCGGGACGCTTGCGCCGGAGGAGCTGCGTGGTTCCACGTTCACCGTCACGAGCGCAGGCAAGCTCGCCGGCGTGCTCGTCACGCCGCTTGTGAACTATCCCGAGGTCGGCATCCTCGGCGTGCACCGCATCGCGCCGCGCGCGGTCGTGCGCGACGGCGAGATCGTCGTGCGCACCGTCGGCAACGTCAGCGTCACGTTCGACCACCGCGTCGTCGACGGCGCGCGCGCAGCCGAATTCACGCTCGCCGTGATCGCGCGGCTCGCGAGCTCCTAAACCGCGACGAGGGAGAAGTGCTCCTCGAGCATTGCCTCGATGCTCGGGGCGCTCGCTCGGCCCTCGATGCGGGCGACGACCTTGCGTTCGGCGACAAGCACGACAGCCGGCACAAGCTTCACAGCGAGCTTCGTGACGAGATCTGCGCGTACCTCGGAATCGACCTGAACGACGCGGAGACGATGACGTTCCTTGCGCGCGATGTGCGCAACAAGGCTTTCCATTCGCCTCGACGGGCCTGAGCGCGCCGAGGAGATGAAGACGAGCAAGGGCCGGGCGTCGTCAGACAAAAGTGCCTCCGATACAGGGGGTTCAGCATCTATGCCCCCAAACGGTGCGTCCTCAAACCGCGGAGCTACACTGGCCGCCGCGATGGGCGCCTGGTACACGATCGGAGTCAGCGTCGGTCTCGGCACGGCGATCGGTGTCGCAGCCGCAGGCATCCTTCGTCGCGCGCTCTTCGCGCTCGCCGCTGCGGCCGTCGTTGCTGTGGCGATCGGAGTCGCGGTCGGAACCTGGGGTGAAGCAGTCGGCGGGCTGATCGGAGCAATCTGCGGCTCGCTCGGCTCGGCACCACTCGTCGCCGGAACGCTGCGGCGCGGGGGAACGCGCGGCGGAACCGCATTCATCCTCGCGCTTGCCGCGCTCGTCGCTGCTGCACTCGCGTTCGTGCCGATCCTGGGTTACCTCGAGGCACTCGCCGTCCCCGTGCTCGGCGCGCGCGTTCGTCGCCGGTCGCCCGATACGCACGCGGGCCTGCGTACGCTCGCGCGCGACTGAGCCCTTCGGTGTCGCCGAAACCGGTCGTCCTCGTCGTGATCGACGGCCTGACGCCGGCCATGTTCGAGGCTGCCGACACACCTGCGCTGCGCTTCCTCGCCGAGCACGGTGTCTACCGCCGCGCCACCTCGACGTTCCCGTCGCTCACCCCGGTTTGTCTCTCGTCGATCGCGACGGGAACCCATCCGGATGTGCACGAGATCCCGCATCTCGTGTGGTGGCATCGCGGCGAGCACCGACTTGTCGAATACGGCTCGTCGTTCGGCGCGGTCCGCGCCGCCGGGATCGCCCGTTCGCTTCGTGACACCGTGATCGACCTGAACGCGAAGCATCTCGGCCGCCGCGCCGAGACGATCTATGAGGTGCTCGAAGACGCCGGGCTGACGACAGCGGCGATCAACATCACCTGTTACAGGGGACGTCACCGGCACCTGCCGATCATCCCTGGCGTGCCGGCGGTGTACGGCCCCAAGCGATTCTTCTTCTTCTCGCTCTACGAGAGCGACCGCACCGGAGCGCCACTCGCGGTGCGCAATCGTGCGCTTGGCTCGATCGATGCCTACGCCGCCGCGGTCGGTCGCTGGCTCGTCACGCGCGACGGGTTCGACCTCCTCGTGCACTACCTGCCCGGACTACGACTTCGCGTCTCATGCCTCCGGCCCCGACAGCGCCTACGAGGCGCTTGCGCGCAGCGACTCCGCGATCGCCGCACTCATGGACGCCGCGGGCGGCCCGGATGCGTTTCTCGATCGTTACGCCGTCGTCGTCTGCTCCGACCACGGGCAGTCGCACGTCGAGCAGACGGCGCGCCTCGACGTCGGCGACGACCTCGTCACCGCATCGAACCGCGCCGCGATGGTCTACACCGGCGAGCCGCGTCGCGTCGCGGAGCTCCTCGATGCGGAGCCGTCGGCCGGGATCGTTCTCTTCTCCGAGGACGGCCGAGTTGTCGCACGTCGCGACGGGGACGAAGACCTTGCCTTGCTCGACGAGGTTCCGGACGGACGAGTGCGCGCGGCTGCCGCGCTCGCCAATCCGAACGCGGGCGAGGTGCTCGTGTCGGCCGCCTCGGGCTGGGAGTTCGACGACCTCGCCGGGCGCCATCACCACGGCGGGGGCAGCCACGGCTCCCTCGAGACCGCCGATTCGGAGGTCCCGATGCTGACCGTCGGGCTCGGCGCCCCGCCCGCGTCGATCACCGGCATCAAAGCGCTCGTCGCCGGCCACTTCGGTGTCGACGTGCGAGCTGCCACGCCCGCGACCGAGGGAACCCAGGCCGCGTGACAGCGCGCCCGGCGGCAGAGGTGCTCGCGCTTCCCGTGAGACTGCACGGCATTCAGCTCGGCAGGCCCGTCGAGGCGCTGCTCGACCCGTCGGTCGACCGTCTCGTCGGCTTCGAGGTGGAGTGCGGCGACGGCGAACACCGGTTCCTGCCGCTCTCCGTGGCCGACCTGGGCGCCGACGAGATCACGATCTCCTCGGCCCTGCAGTTGATCGACGAACGCGAGCTCGACTGGTACCGGCGGCACACGCGACGTCTCTCGAGGCTCGGATACGCCGAGCCGTGGATCGGCGAGCACGGCGAGATCTACGAGGCATTGACGATCGCATCGGAGGCCTGACGTGCGCTGCCTCGGCACTTCAACCCGTGCACCTCAATCCGCTTCACGACCTTGAACGGCTAGCCTCGCGACGTGTCGGAGCCCACTTTCGCCGGCCGCACGGCGCGTGCCTTGCGCCGCCCGAACAACTGGATCCAGCTCGCGAAGTTCGGCGCCGTCGGTGCGAGTGGCTACATCCTCAACCTCGTGGTGTTCGCGGCGCTGCTCGGGTTGGGCGCGCACGTCGCCGCCGCGATCTCCTTCGTCGTTGCCGCGGCGAGCAACTACTGGTGGAACCGGCACTGGACGTTCGCCCAGTCGAAGGGCTCCGTCGGGGCGCAAGGCATGCGGTTCTTCATCGTGGCCCTGGTCGGATTCGCCGTCAACCAGTTCTGGCTCTTTCTGTTCATCGACACGTTCCACTGGCGAAAGGTCGTCTCTCAGGCGATCGCAATCGTTCTCGTCGTGCCGCTCAACTTCCTCGGCAACAAGCTCTGGAGCTTCCGCACGTGAGATTCACGACCGCCGCGTGCCTCGTGCTTGCGCTCGCGCTCGTGCCGGCAGCGGCGGCCGCGACGGCCACGCCGACGACCACGACGACGCGGGTCACCACGGTGACCACCGTGGTCCCGAAAACGGTCCCCGAGCCGCCGCTGCTCGCCTCGACAAAGAAGCACACCTCGAAGCCGGAGGCAATCGCACGCTTCCTCGCGGATCGCAAGGTTCATGACTGGCTCGAGCGATACCCGCCCAAGCCGACGACTGACGCGACGTTCGCGCAGGGCATCTGGACGGTCAACGTCTGGTCCGGGGCGGCCGGGGAGGTCGCGACCGGGCTCGTCGACGACGCCACGGGCACCGTGACCGAGGCGTGGACCGGGCCGCAGGTCGCGTGGAAGATGGCCCGCGGCTACCCCGGCGCCTTCGGCGGCGTGAAGATCAACAGCTACCCGGTATGGCTCGGCTTCTGCGCGGTCTTCCTGCTCGGGCTCATCGACTGGAGACGACCGTTCTCGCTGCGAAACGCCGATCTGCTCGTGCTGCTCTCGCTGTCGGCATCGCTCTGGTTCTTCAACCGCGGCAACGTCTTCGCCGCGATGCCACTCGCCTATCCGCCGCTTCTCTGGCTGCTGCTGCGCTGCGCCTGGATCGCTCGCAGCGATCGGCCGACGCGAGGGGCGGCCGTCTGGCCGGTCTGGGTGCTCGCCGCCGCAACGGTCTTTCTCGCCGGCTTCCGCGTCGGCCTGAACGTGCAGGCGTCCAACGTGATCGACGTCGGCTACTCCGGTGTGATCGGCGCCGATCGCATCGTCCACGGAACCGACCCGTACGGGCACTTCCCGCAGGAGGGCTCTCTGCCGAAGTGCGGGCCGGCGGATGCGGACGGGGAGGTGCGTGATCGCGTCCAGTCGAACGGCAGGTGCGAGACCGCGAACCCGCTCGGTGACACGTACGGTCCCGTCGCCTACCTCGCGTATATCCCCGGGTATCTCGCGTTCGGCTGGAGCCACAAATGGGACAGCCTGCCTGCGGTGCACGCGACCTCGATCCTGTTCGACCTGCTCGCACTCATCGGGCTCGCGCTCGTCGGTCGGCGCCTCGGCGGTCCGCGACTCGGCGCGACACTCGCATTCGCGTGGGCCGCGTGGCCGTTCACGCAATACGCATCGAGCTCGAACACGAACGATTCGATCATGCCGGTGCTCTTGGTATTCGGCTTCCTCGCGTTGACGAGCGACCTCGCGCGCGGGGCGGCCGTTGCGGTCTCGGGCTGGACGAAGTTCGCGACTCTGTTGTTGCTGCCGCTCTGGTCGGGCTACCCCGAGGCGCGGCGGCCGCGGCACATCGTGCTGACCCTCCTCGGATTCGCACTCGCGACGGCGATCGTGTTCTTCGTGCTCTTCCTCGAGCCGTCGCCCGCGCACGCCGCCCGTGTGTTCTTCGACCGCACGGTGCGGTTCCAGCTGGGGCGCGATTCGCCCTTCTCGCTCTGGGACTGGCGCCAGTACCACGCCCGAGGCCTGCCCGACCTGCGCATCGTCCAGCGTCTCCTGCAGGCGGCGCTCGTGCTCGGCGCGCTCGCGCTCGGGTGGTGGCCGCGCCGTCGGTCGCCGCTGCGGATGGCCGCCCTCACAGCGGTCCTGCTTGTCGGCTTCGAGCTCGTGCTGACGCACTGGTCGTACCTCTATCTGCCGTGGTTCTTCCCATTCGTCGCCATGGCGCTCGTGGGGCAGCTCCCCGGTGCGCCCAAGCCCGAGAGCATTGCCGTCCCGGATGTCGAACAGACCACCACGCTCGTCCCGGTCTGAGCGCGGCTCGATCGCGACGGGGGCGGCGGCCGGGCTGTTCCTCGTCTGCTGGGGGCTCGTCCATCACTTCTTCTGGGCGCACGGGCAGCTCGTCGACTGGCCGACCTACTTTCAGTACGGCGATGCAATCGTCCATCACGGGCTCGTGCCGTACCGTGACTTCGCAGTCGAGTACCCCCCGGGAGCGCTGCCCGTCTTCGCGCTGCCGTCACTCGTCGGCGACTATCCCTCGAGCTTCGCGTGGCTCATGGCAGCCTGCGGCGTCGCGCTGGTCGTCGTGGTCGGCACGATCCGACGCGAGGCTGCGTTCTACGTCGCGCTCGCGCCCGTGCTGGCCGGCTCGCTGATCCTCTCGCGGTTCGACCTCTGGCCGGCGCTGCTCACGACCGCGGCGCTGGCCGCGCTGCTGCGCGACCGGCACACGCTCGGCTGGGCGTTGCTCGGCGCCGCCGTCGCGGCGAAGCTGTGGCCGCTCGTGCTGGTGCCGCTCGCCCTCGTCTGGTCCGTGCGCCGGGGCAATCCGCGCGCGCCGCTCGCCGGTCTCGCTGTCGTCGCAGCGGTAG
>CAWFPX010000007.1:0-82402 GCA_963817765.1 uncultured Thermoleophilia bacterium
GACCGCGGCCCTCGCAATCGCAAAGGCACTGGGCGCGCACGTCGTCGTCACGTCGTCGAGCGACGCCAAGCTCGCCGAGGCGCGCGAGCTCGGCGCGGACGCGACGGTCAACCATGGGACCGATGACGTGGTCGCGCGTGTGAAGGAGATCACCGAGGCGGCGCCCATGTGGTCGTCGACGATGTCGGCGAAGCGACCTGGAAGCGAACGCTTGACGCGGCACGGCCCGAAGGGCGAATCGTCGTGTGCGGCGCAACGACCGGACCGAACCCACCTGCGGCGTTGCACCGCGTCTGGTGGAAGCAGCTGTCGATCCTCGGCTCGTCGATGGGCACGCCGGAGGATTTCCGGCGGGTCTACGACCTCGTCGCGGCGGGGAAGATCAGGCCGAAGGTCGACCGGGTGTATCCGCTCGCGGACGCGCGCGCCGCACACGAGCGCCTCGAGGCCGGCGAGCAGCTCGGCAAGATCGTGCTCTCGATTCCCTAACGAGCAAGCGCCCCGGCATCGGCCGGGGCGCTCGGTCGTCCCTTGACAGCGCTTCCCCTGGGCAGCGGTGACCGGGAAAGGGCCGCCTCGGAGAGCTTGTGATCGGCCTTAGGGGCCGGTGGTTGCTGCGAGGGTGACGGTTGAGGTGTAGGTGCCGGCGTAGCTGGAGCCGGGGATCGAGACGGCGATCGTCGGGGTGACGTCGAGCTTGCCGAGCCCGGTCAGGGCGGCCGCGTTGAAGAACTTCGCCGCCGTGCCGGTGATCGTCAAGGGCAGGCTGATCCCGGAGTTGGTCGCCGGGGTGCAGGAGCTGCCGGAGTGGCAGGCCTGCGCGGCGGCGGTGACCGTGCCGGGGCAAGCGAGTGCCCGGAGCCGTCGCTGAAGTCGGTCGCCGAGATCTGGAGGTTCCAGCCGGCACCCGTGCCGCGGGCATCGACGACACCCAGAGCGGGGCTGTAGCTGACCGTCTGGTCGCTACCGTCGAGGGTGTCTGTGAGCGACGCGCTCGCCGGCAGGCTCAAGGAGATCCCGGCCGTCCCGGAGACCGTCGCCGTCGTCTGGAACGTCCCGGCCGCCGCCGCGGTCGCCGCCACACACCCAAGCGCCGCCATACCGATGATGATGCTGATCCGCTGCCTCATGGTGTCCACGATCTCCTTCAAAGATGGGGGGAAAGTTCGTAACTCGCAGACCCACCGTGGGAGGGTTTGGTGGGAGGCAGGGGCTGGACGCGGTATGAACGAGGAAGGAAACGATGAAGCCTCGTTTGCAGGCCTTTCTTGGCCGAGCCACGGCGTAGAGCCGCGGTCACGCGTCCCACGAAAACAGCGCGTCGAGCACGTACCCGTCCCGCTCGACGTGATGCTCGAGCTGGAACTCCAGCCGGACGAAGCCGACTGGCTGCGCGGCGAACACGCGCGTGCTGTAAGCATGGCTCGCGGTCGTCACCGCGGCGGCCCGTGCCGCCCAGGCGCCAATCTCCGCTTCGTCGAGCCCCCACTCGCCCGCCAGGTCCGCGAGGACGGCCTGTACGCCGTCGAGATCCATCGCGGGGAGCTTCACAGTCAGTCGTGTCGGGTCCGTGGCGGGCTCCGGGCTCAACAGCACGACGAGCACCGCTTCGACCGAGAACGTGCGTCCGGCTGGGAGCGCGACCGAGACGCGGAATGGGCGTCGCTGCAGATTCGTCCAGATGCGGCTGTCGCGGTCTCCGAGCGCGGCATCTGCCCGCGTGGGCGGCTTTGTCAGATCGACATGCACTTCCTCGCCGTTGGCGAGCGGGACGTCGGAGCGGCTCTCGAGTCCGAGCCGCCAGTCGGTGACGAGCTCGAGGACGATGCTTCCACCACGGCGCACGAGCCGGAAGCGCCCGGCGCGTCGCGCAACCGGCCGCTCGATCAACGCACGCACCTCCGCCACATGTTCAGCGATCAGGCGCTGGTAGACCGGGAGCGTGTTTTCTTCGATGAGCATCCATCGGTTCGTGAACAGCGCGAGGTTCCCCGCCGCGAGCGGTGTCCGGAGCGCAAGGCGCGCCGTCCCCCAGAGCGGAGCGACCAGTGTGAGCGGGAACACATCGCCGTAGGACTTCGCGCCGGGAACGGCCGGCGCCCCTGCGAGCGTCATGAGGTACGTGAACAGCCGTCCGGACGGCGGCGAGTGGTCGCGCATGTCGACGTAGAACCTGTCGATGATGTCGTGCTGCTCCCGGTAGAGGAGTGTGCGGTTTCCCGCGTGGACTTGCGCAGGCTCACCACCGTCGATCTGCTCCCACGCGCGCTCGGTTGCGGTGTCGATGATTCCGGCGCGCCCGAGCGCTCGAATCGCGTCCAGGCCGCCGCCGAGGTACGCCTCGTGCATGAGGGCCTGGTCCTCGAAGATCTTGCGCTGCATAGTCAGGAATGTCGTCTCGAAGAACCCGAGGTCGCCGACGACGAGCTCCTCGATACGTGCGTCGCGGCGGACGAACTGCCCCACACGGCGTTTCCCTTTCGTGATCAGGCGGTTCACGTCCTCGAGGAGGCGGCGGGCCTGGTCGGGCAAGAACCCGAGGTCGAGGAAGCCGGCGTAGAACGACGGGCCGATCAGACTCGCCATCCCGGCCCATTGAAGCCGGGCGTGGTCGAGATAGAGCCGTCCGTAATAGGCATAGACGCATTCGATCGTCCCGCGGTTCACGTCCACCCCGCGCGCCGGGTCCCAGTGCGAGGCGTCGATCCTGGCGCTGCGGAACGCGGCATCGAGCCAGGTTCGCCGCAGGGTCGAGGCGGCCGTTTGCGGCGCGGATGGCGCCGGCTGGGGGACGGGCGGCTGGCGGCGTGGTCATGCGGCTGAGACCCCTCCTTCACCGCAGTTCGATCCACGAACTCTAACGCCGGATCCTGGTACCTCGGGTAGCTCGTGAAGGCGTGCAATGGTTCATTCGTTTACGAGGGCAGCGTGCCAAGCTGCATTGACCGGCCTCGCAAGTAGGGCGCCTTGGGGCCTTAAGATGGGGTGCTATGGGCGCGCAGGATGTGGAGGTGGCGACCCGGTTTCTCAGAGCGGTGGGAGCTGCTGCGACGAGTGGTGACCGTGAGCCGGTGTACCCGCTTGTCGCGCAGGATGTTGAATGGGTCACCCCCGAGCGAACCCTGCGCGGGGTCGACGACATCCGGGAGCACCTGATCTGGGGTTTTCCGCCGGAGCACCTCGATGTCGAGCTCGAGATCGGCGAGGTTGTCGACCTCGGTGACGGTGACGTCAGATCGGAGATCGTCCACATCTATCGGTGGAAGGAGACGGGCGAGTTCGCCCACCAACGTCGCCGCCGGATCGAACTGACGATTCAGGACGGCAAGATCAGCCGCTACGAGATGCGCGTTGTCGGATAGGGCGGTTCTAGCCGAAGCCGAGAATGAACTTGGCGTCCTCGGACATCCTGTCCGGTGTCCACGGAGGCTCGAAGGTGAGCTCGCTCTCCACGTCCTCGACGCCGGGGATCTCGCGCACGACGCGCTCGATGTCCTCCTGGATCATCTGGCCGGCCGGGCAGCCCATCGACGTCAGCGTGTACGTGACTTTCGCCTTCGGCCCGTCGACCTCGGCGTCGTAGAACAGACCGAGCTCGACGATGTCCATCCCGAGCTCAGGATCCTCGACTTGGCGCAGCGCTTCGACGACTTCTTCCTTGGTAGGCATGTCCGCAGGCTAGCTCAGACGGACTTCCTCGCGGCGATCGCGAGCGAAGAAGTGAATGCCGTCGACGAAACGCACCCAGTTGCAACGCGTGCACATGACGAGAGAATGGGTGCGCGCGGAGTCGGCGAGGAATCGGACGCCACTCAGCAGGTCGCCGTTCGAGACTCCGGTCGCGACGACGATCACCTCCTGTGGTGCGAGGTCGTCGATCGTGAACACTCGCTCGACATCCTCGATCCCGTGCGCCTGTGCTTCGGCGATCTCGGCGCGGCGTGTCGGCCACAGTTGCGCCTGCAGCTCGCCGCCGAGGCAGCGTAGTGCTGCGGCTGCGAGGACGGCCTGCCTGGTGCCGCCGATCCCGATCGCGAGATGGTCGTTCGTGCCACGCACGGCGGCGCTGATCGACGCGGTCACGTCACCGTCCTGGATCAGCTTGATGCGGGCGCCCGACGCCCGGATCTCCTCGATCAGGTCGTGATGGCGGGGCCGGTCGAGGACGATCGCCGTCACGTCGTTCACCATGCGTCCGAATGCCTCGGCGATCGACCGGACGTTGTCGCCGACGGGCCGGTCCAGCGAGATCGTGCCGCGGGCGCGCGGGCCGACCGCCATCTTCCGCATGTACATGTCGGGCAGCGACGGCATCGAACCTCGGGGAGCGGCCGCGATCATCGAGATCGCGTTGGTACCGCCGCGCGCGACGACGTTGCGGCCCTCGAGCGGGTCGAGGGCGAGGTCGTACTCCTCGCCGCCCGCGCCCACGATTGATCCGGCGGCCAGCTGCTCCGCCCCTTCCGCAGCGCCGATCACGACCTGCCCGCTGATCGGCATCCGCTCGAGCGCGATGCGAGCGCCAGTGAACGCTGCCTCCTCGGCAGCGTCCGTGTCGGCGCGCCCGAGCCAGCGGGCGGCTGCGAGCGATGCGCGCTCCGTGACGCGCGCGAAGGTCTCGCATTGACAGGGCCGCCGGCCCTCCTCTGACGCAGCCTCCGTCACGCCACCCTCGATCGCTCGAAAGCCTGCATCACGAGCTCGATCACGGTGTCGATGGTGCGCTCCACGTTCGCATTCTCGACCACGGGGACATTCTCGCGCCGGGCTCGCCCGACGATGTAGGTCTGCACACGGCGAATGTCGGGAAGTCGTGCCAGATACTTGTCCATCGCGCGAATGCCGCCGGTCGCGACATCGCGAACGTGAAAGTGCATGCGATGCACGTCCTCATCGGCGATCTCGACGACGACGTGCACGAGCAGCGCTCCCTCGAGCTCGGCCGGCAGCAGGCCGGGCACGAGATGAACTCCTTCGAGCACCATCGACCAACCTTCCGTCAACGAGCGCCTGATCGCCGCGTCCACGCCGACGCATACGTGCCGCGATTGGTCGACGAACCCGACGATCGCCGGATCGCCGGTCACCTCGTCGTCCAGTGCCTCGCCGGCTTCGAAGCTCGAGTAGTGGATCGTCGGCATGAACTCCCGGGAGAAAAAGGCCCGCATCGTCTGCCGGATGAAGTCGGTCGAAGCCACACGCGTGATCCCGAGGCGGTGCGCGACTTCGGCGGCGACCGTCGACTTCCCGGTCCCGGTCGAGCCGCCGATCAAGACGATGATCGGGATGTCGAGCGTCTGCAGGTCGGAGAGCCGTCGCAAGCGGTCGGTCGCACGCTTCCCCTCCTCCTGGCCGAGGATCTCCTGCGCGAGGGCCTCGAGGCGCTCCACCTCAACCGAGGTCGCACCCCGCTCGGCGAGGTCGAGCTCCACCCGGCGGGCGAGCTGATAGGCGCGGTCGGCGGGAACGCCCGCTGCGATCAGCGCACGTGCCATCAACCCCTTCGAGTACGGAAGGTCGTCATTGCCGAGCGGCAGTGGCTCGCCGTGCCGGGGCTGGCTCACACCTGCACCCGCTCGGCGACGAGCGCGAGCAGTTCCGCGTCGAGATCTCCGTCGAGCGCGACCACGTCGTTGGCCGCCGCAACGACTCGCTTGCCGGCCGCGAGCGCGTGCTCGGCAACGACGTCGATCGCCGCCGCCTTGATCTCGACGAGGTACGTGTCGGCCTCGACTGTCTCGAGCTCGCGCTGCAACGCCGCACGGTCGGCGAGATTCGCCGAGACATGCACGACATCGGCTTCGAGGTGCGCCACATCGGTCGCGCCGGCGGTGAAGACCGCAACGCGACCGTCGAGCCGCTCGGTCGCACGCAGCCTGAGCGTGGTCGCGATCGCTCCGTCGACGTGGCAATTCACGGCGACGACGAGGTCGGAGATCAACCTGCGGTAGGTGTTGAGATATGCGTCGGCGTCCTGGCCGGGGCCGACGACGAGCACCCGACGGTCGACGGCAATCGGCGGAATGGCGGCGCCGCTGCCGTCGAAGATGACAACGTCCGGGCTTCGGGCGGCAGCAAGCCGTGCTCCCTCTGCGACGTTCGAATCGAACACGGCTCCCGCGAGACCGCCCCCGGCGCGGCGGCAGCCGATCGTCGTCACACCGCAGAGGGCCGCCGTCTCGAGGTGATCCGACGCCGCATGTCGGCCGGCGCGCGCGAGCGCGACGAGCTCTGCGATTCCCGGCGGCGTCTCGATGATCTCCGGCGCGGGCGGCCCGCCGCGACCCATGGCGACGACGACGACGTCGTGGTCACGATCGAGGAGCCGAGCGAGGTGGCCCGTGACCGCAGTCTTGCCGACGCGCTTGCCGGTTCCGATCACTGCGATCGACGGCAAATCGAACGATGCGAACTGCGGCGGGTCAAAGCGGAAGTCGGCACCGACGTACGGCAGGCCCGCCGCGAGCACACGCGACACCCAGCGGAATCGCTCCGCCGGCCCGAGCACCGGCTCGTCGGAGAGGTCGACGACGATCTCGGCGCCCTCGAAGCCCGAGACGAGCGGGACGCCATAGTCGGCGTCGTCGCGCAGTTCTCTCGGCGCCACCGACCATGAGCGCGCCGACAAAGTCGTAGGGCAGCGCCGCGAGCGCGTCGCGCACGACCGGCGCGTAGTGCTCACCGTCGATCAATGCAACGGCACGCGTCACCGTTTCGCGGTCACTTCGCGCTCGATCCGGCCCGTGTACTTCTCGTACTCGCCGGTCGCGAGGTCGAACTGGATGATCCGCTCCTGACCGTGGAACGGGTAGCGCCTCCAGACGGAGACGTGCGTGCCCGTCACCTCGATCACGTTGTAACAAGGGCGCGACTCTCCGCGCAGGCGCAGCGTGGACACCGTGCCCGTGTTGATCACGAAGAGATTCTCCAGCTTCCACGCATACGGCACGTGCTTGTGGCCCGAGAGCACGAGGTGCACTCCTGCGCGCTGCAGGCACTCGATGGCGTCGCCGGCGTCGTAGACCACATTCCGCTCGCGCCCCGTGCCGGGGATCGGCAGCAGGTGGTGATGGAGCACGAAGATGCGGAGGTCGGACGGCTCGGCGGCGAACTGATCCTCGATCCAGCGGTAGCGCCCGCGCCCGATCTGGCCGTTGTCGAGGTCGGGCTCGGTCGAGTCGACCGCGACCACCGTGACCCCCGCACGGCGAAGAACCGAGTTCCGCGCACCGAAGAGCTCCTCGAAATGCACGTAGCCGACGTTGCGCGAATCGTGATTGCCGGGGATGACGACGAGCGCTTCGCACTCGATCCGGTTGAGGTAGGCCTTGGCCTTCGCGTACTCCTCCTTGAACCCGAAGGTGGTCAGATCGCCGGAACAGATGACGATGTCGGGCTTCAAGTCGTTGATCTCCGAGATCGCGCGTTCCATCAGGTCCGGGACGAACTGCGGCTCGCCACAATGGAGATCTGAGAGATGAGCGATCGTCACCGGTCCCACTCCGACGACTCTAGAGCATCCGAGGCGATTGCTACCCTGGCCTTTGTGCTGCCGGAAACGCCTGTTTTCCAGGCATTCTGCGGCTCAGAGCCGCCGCGGTTCGCGAATCCCGCGGAGCTCGAGTACGCGAAGATCCTGGACTGGTACGGAATCCCGTGGGAATACGAGCCTACGACCTTCGTGCTCGCCCGCGACGAGCAAGGCCGCGTCACCGAGGCTTTCACGCCCGATTTCTACCTCCCTGACCAGGATCTCTATCTGGAGGTGACGGTGATGAAGCAGTCGCTCGTCACCCGTAAGAACCGGAAGCTGCGCAAGATCCGTCAGCTCTATCCTGATGTCAAGGTGAAGCTCTTCTACGAACGGGACTTCGGACGGCTCGCAGCCCGGTACGGGCTGCGGAAGGCATCCTGAGCACGCCTGCACCGCTCGACGAGCGCATCGGCGACGTGTACCTCGAGGCGCGCGAGATCGCAGCACGCGTGCGCCAGCTCGGTTCCGATCTGGCGCGAGACTTCGCCGGCCGCGAACCGATTCTCGTCGGCTGTATGAAGGCCTGCATCCCGTTCATCTGCGATCTCTCCCGGGAGATGCCGATCCACCACGCGCTCGACTTCGTCGAGCTCGCGGGATACGGGAGCGCCGACCACGAGAGTCACGACGGGATCCGCTTCCTGAAGGATCTCGACACGGAGATCGAGGGTCGCGACATCGTGATCGTCGACGAGGTCGTGGACACAGGGCTGACGATGCACTACCTCGTGCGCTCGCTGGAGCTGCGCAACCCGGCAACGCTCACGGCCGCGACACTTTTCGACCGACCGTACCGCCGGCTCGTCGACGACCTCCCGGTGGGTTACGTCGGGTTCACGATTCCCGACGAGTTCTTCGTCGGGTACGGCTTCGACATCGACGAGCGGTTCCGCAACCTGCCGGACCTGCGGCTCGTGCGCTCGACCTGATTTTTAGGTCCGGCTAACATCCGGACGTGATCGAGTCCCGCGTCGACGTATTGCCCCCCGGCCTTCAGACGGTCGACGAGGCCCTCCATCGCACGCGCTTCCGGATCCTGCCCTTCCTCGGGCCTGCGTTCATCGCCTGTGTCGCCTACATCGACCCTGGCAACTTCGCGACGAACATCGCCGCCGGCTCCCGCTTCGGCTACCGCCTGATCTGGGTGATCGTCGTCGCGAACCTCTTCGCGATGCTGATCCAGGTCCTCTCTGCGAAGCTGGGCATTGCGACGGGGCGCAATCTGCCGGAGGTGTGCCGCGAGCAATTCTCGCGTCGCACCTCGTTCTGGTTGTGGGTACAGGCCGAGGCGATTGCAATGGCGACCGACCTCGCCGAGTTCCTCGGGGCCGCGATCGGCATCCACCTGCTGACGGGCTTGGCGCTCTTTCCATCCGCGGTCGCGTCGGGCATCGCTGCGTTTGCGATTCTCGGGCTCCTGCGCTTCGGCGTGCGCCTGCTCGAAGCGGTGATCGCGGTGCTCGTCGGCGTGATCGGCGCCTGTTACGTGGCAGAGCTGACCTTCGCGCACCCCGACTTCGGCGCGGTTGTGCACCACGCGGTGATCCCACAGTTCGGAAGCAGCGAGGCGCTGCTGCTGTCGGTGGGAATCATCGGCGCAACCGTCATGCCGCATGTCATCTACCTGCACTCGGCGCTCACGCAAGACCGACTCGTGCCGGAGACGCACGAAGACGCCCAAACGCTGCTCCGCTACACGCGCGTCGACGTGATGATCGCGATGTCGATCGCGGGCGTCATCAACGTGTCGATGCTCGTGATGGCAGCGTCGACCTTCTTCAAGACCGGGCTCCTGCACGTCGACTCGCTCGAGGGGGCGCACAAGACGCTGCAACCGATCCTCGGGAGCGCCTCGGGCGTGCTGTTCGCGCTGGCACTCATTGCGTCCGGGTTGTCGAGCTCGGCAGTGGGAACCCTGTCGGGGCAGGTCGTGATGCAGGGTTTCATCCGCAGGCAGATCCCCGTGACGCTCCGACGGCTCGTGACGATGGTGCCGGCGTTCATCGTGATCGCCATCGGGGTCGACCCGTCGAGGACGCTCGTGCTCTCGCAGGTCGTCCTCTCCTTCGGGATCCCGTTCGCGCTCGTCCCGCTCGTGATCTTCACCGCGCGCCGAGACGTGATGGGGCCGCTCGTGAACCGGCGTCTGACGACCGTCGCTGCGTCACTCGTTGCGACGGTGATCATCCTGCTGAACTTCTTCCTGCTCGCCCAGACCGCCGGCCTCGTCTGACCCGACTGCAGCAAGAAAACGGGCGCCCCAGGATGAGGCGCCCGATCGTCGGGAGACGACTTTCGGCACCGCGGCGACCGGCCCGGTAGGCACCGGCGCCGTTCAGTGCGCACACCGATTTCAAGCAAAACGAATTTCCAGCTGATCCGGTTACGCAGGTAGCAGCGTGGGCACAGGAACGTGCTCAAAAGCTCTCACAACCTCGAAGGAGTCTCACCATGTCCGCACTGCTACTCGTCCTGCTGATCGTGATCATCCTGTTCGTGCTCGGCTTCTCGGTTCTGAAGTTCCTGATCTGGGTCGCGGTCATCCTCGCGATCATCTGGCTGATCGGGTTCTTCGTCCGCGGCGCCGACGGCGCGCGCTGGTACCGCTGGTAAGGGCTTCACACGAGGTGCCTGACGCCGTGGCCCGGCGTGGGCAGCGCACGCTCTACGGAACCGCTACAAGTAACCCATGGGATCAACGGGGTTGCCGTTGATCCGGACTTCGAAGTGCAGGTGCGGCCCGGTGCAGTGACCGGTGCAACCGACGTAGCCGATCACCTGCCCCTGCGCGACGGTCTGCCCGCAGGTCACCGCGATCGCGCTCTGATGGCCGTAGGCCGTGGCCAGGTTGCCACCGTGGTCGATGACGACGAAGTTGCCGTAGCCCTCCTCCCACCCGCAATAGATCACGGTGCCGGCGGCCGCCGCATGGATGGGCGTGCCGGAGGAGGCACCGATGTCGATCCCCTGGTGCATGCGTCCCCAGCGCCATCCGAAGGGGCTCGTGATCGGTCCGCTGACCGGCCAGATCAGACCGGCCGCCGACGGGGTCGACGTCGCCCCACTCGGCCCGTGCTGAGCCTGCGCGGCCCGGATCCTCGCCCCGATCGCGGCCGAGGACGCCTGCAGCGCGTCGATCTCCCCTGCTTCCGCGCTCTCGGCCGCTGTCAGCTGCGACAGGTCGGTGACCTTCTGGCTCTTGGTCGCGGACAAATCGCTGGCGGCGCCGACGAGCTCGTCGCGCACGTCTCGGGTCTGCGCAGCGCGAGCCGAGATGACGGCGGTCTCGCCCTGCACACTCGTACGCAGTGACTTCGTCTTGGCGCGGGCCGCCTTCACCTGCGCCTTGGCAGTCGCAACCTCGCGCGCGATGCGCTTGTCCTGCTCGCCGATGTCGTTCATGTACTGGACCTCGTCGAGCGCATCCTGCACGCTTCGCGCACCCAGGAACACATCGAGAGTCGACGCAGGATCGGACTCGTAGATGTCGACCAGCCGGCGGTCGAGCGTGGAGATCGACTCGCGGTATTGGTCCTCGAGGAATCCGTACCGCTTGTTCTGGATCGCGAACAGCGCGTTCAACGCGTTCAACCGCCGCTGATGCAGCGACAGATCGGCCTCGAGGGTCTGGAGTCTCAGCGAAACGTCGCCGACCTTTCCCTCGAGTGCGCGAATGCGCGTCGTGAAGTCGTTGACTTCGTTGCGGAGCGACTGCTCGTGCTGCTTCTGCGTCGCCAACCGGTCTTGCAGGCTCGAGATCTTGGTGTCGACCTGATGCTTCTTCGTGATGTCGTCGCCGAACGCCGGCGTAACGATCACGAGCAGAACGATGATTGCGAGCGTCAGTCGCCGCATGGCAGACGATTCGCCGCCGCCGGGGCTTACTCCTGCGGGCCGGGCTCTGGAATCTGCGGCTGGCTGGGCGGCGTCGCCTCATCCGGCGGCGGTGACGGCTCGGGCACGATCACGGGGCCTGGCGGGGTTCCCTCGTCGGGTGCGGGAGCCGGCTCGGGCGGGATCTCAGGGGTTTCGAAGCTCATCTCGGGACGGTAGCGCGGCTCGCGGTCGATCGCTCGCAGCGCGCTCGCCGCCTCGCGCCGGAGCGGGCCGAGCAGTTCGCGGTAATCCTCGTCCCCCACCTTCCCGGTGCGGTGGTCGAACTCGAGTTCCTTCAGTGCCGCAAGCGCGCGATCGCGCTCCTCGACGAGACCGAGGTGGCGTGACTCGTCAGCCGTCGGGGCGTCGAGCCGGTCGTCCTCGACCACAGGCTCGCGCAGGAACGGCAGCGCGACGAGCACGACGGCGATCGCCGCAAGAGCGACCCCGAGCGCGAGCGCGACGCCGATCACGCGCGCGCAGGTGCGAGGCGCGTGACGAGCCGCCGCTGCTCACGCGCGTCGGGCCACAGCGCAACCAACGACCCGAACAGGAAGACGAAGCCGGCGACCCAGATCAGGTTGACGAGCGGTTTGACCAGGATCTTGAAATCGACCGCCGTCGAATGCGGCACGAAGTCTGCGATCACGTACACGTCTTCGCCGCGCAGCCAGTCGGTCTTGATTCCGACGTCACGGTCGGTCTCCTGGAAACCCGTGTACGTGATGTCGCCCGTGCGCAGCGTCCCGTGCCAATGGCCGCCGACGTTCATGACTGCATAGCCGCCCGTGCGATTCGGATCGTTCGTGATCGGGTCGATCTGCTGGTAGGTGAGGTGATAGCCGGCGACCTTCACCGACTGCCCCTCCTGCAGTCGAACCTCACGGGTCGTCCCGAATGCACTCGAGCCGGCGATCCCGATCGCGAGCAGCACGATCGCGGCGTGCACGATGTAACCGCCGTACCGGCGACGATTGCGCGAGACGAGTAAGAACAGCGAGCCGGTCGCCCGCGTTCCGCGCACGAGCTCGACCACGATCGTCGCGAGGACGAACGCCGAGAAGGTGTAGGCGATCAGCCCCGGCGTCGAGGATCCCGCCCCAACAGCGACTAAGACGACGCCCGCGACAACGGCTGTCGCGATCGGCCACACGAGGGCTCGCCCGAGCGCGCGCATGCTCGTGCGCCGCCAAGCGATCAGCGGGCCGATGCCCATCAGAAGCAGCAACGGCAGCCCGAATGAGCGCAGGAAGAAGTCGTAGTACGGCCGTCCGATCGTCCGCGTCTCCCCACGAAAGAGCTGCGTGACGATCGGGAACATGACGCCCCACAAGATCGTCAGACAGAGGGCGACCAGCAGCAGGTTGTTGTAGAGGAACACGGCCTCGCGGGAAAGCGCCGACTCGAGCTTCGTCCGTGCCTTCAAGAGCGGCAGGCGCCACAGGATCAATCCGACGGAGAACAGCGTCGAGATGACGACGAAGGCGAGGAACCAGCCGCCGATCGGGCTCTTCGAGAACGAATGGATCGAGTTCACGACACCCGAGCGGGTGAGGAACGTGCCGAACACCGAGAGCTCGAAGGCAAGCGCGACCAGCACCATGTTCCAGACCTTCAGCATGCCCTTGCGCTCCTGGATCATCACGGAGTGCAGGAAGGCAGTCGCGGCGAGCCACGGCATGAGCGCGGCATTCTCGACCGGGTCCCACGCGTAGTAGCCCCCCCAACCCACCTCGGTATAAGCCCAGTGCGAGCCGAGTAGCTGGCCGAAGCCGAGGAACATCCACGCTACGAGAGTCCAGCGCCGCGTTGCGACGATCCATCGTTCGTCTGTGCGCCCCGACAGCATCGCGCCCGCGGCGAATGCAAACGGGATGGAGAGACCGACGTACCCGAGGTACAGCATGGGCGGATGGGCGACCATGTACGGGTTCTGCAGGCTCGGTGTCAGCCCAGCGCCGTTGACCGGCGCGGTCTGTGTGTCGAACGGGCTCGCAACCGCGACGAGGACGAATGCGAAGAAGGTCGCGATCCCCCCGAGGACGGGCACGACCCACGCGACCAGATCGCGCAGCAGCCGGCGGTTGACGGCGACGGCGAGCGCGCCATAGCCGGTCAGCACGAGCAGCCAGAGCAGCAGCGACCCTTCCTGGCCGCCCCAGAACGCACTGAGCGCGTACGCCGTCGGCAGCGAGCGATTCGTGTGTGACGCGACATAGACGAAGGAGAAGTCGTGGCGCACGAGCGCGATCGCGAGCACCGCCGCCGCGATCAGGGTCGTTCCAAACGCGGTGAAGAGCGCGTTGCGGGCCGAGGTCGCGAGCCGGCGCCGGTTCTGAACGGCGGCAACGGCGCCGGCGACGAGGGCGTAGACCGACAGCCCGAGACTGACCACGAGCGCCGCGCGACCGAGTTCAGCCATTTATGCGGCGGGCTTGGCCGTGTACTTCGACGGGCACTTCGTGAGGATGCCGTCCGCCGCGAGGTGGCCCGCGGTGTAGCTGCCGCTGACGACGACACTCCGCCCGACCGTGAAAAGAGGCGGCGGCGAAGAGCCGTGGTAGACGACCGGAACGACCTCGCTTCGACCCGAGATGTCCCTCAGCCCGAACCGCATGCCGCTCGCGGTGTGCGAGTCACCACGCACCGGGCCGACGACCGCTCCTACGATCGACAGCGCACCGCGATGTGTTGCGACCTGGCTGGGCGTGAGCGTCGGCGTCGAATGGCCGTCGACGGCCGTATAGAGCAGGAACACGGCGAGCACAGCCGCCACGGAAAGTGCGACGATCAGCCGCGCGGGACTACGCATGGTCACGGCCGAAAGTCTAGCCGCGCTTACGCGTCGGCAGGGGTCGGCAGCGGCTTGCGCGCCGGGACGCGATAGCCGTGATCGGCACAAAGTGCCCCCGGCGCGTCCTCGGTCAGCGCGTCGCAGTAGCCCTTGCCGTAGGCCGCCCGCATGAACGCCGCCACGACGTCCAAGGACCAGTCGGAGATGCCGGCCGCCTCGCGCCAGAGGTCGGCCAGGCGCAGGTCGATGTCGAGCTCGAGCAAGTCGATCCTGGTGGGGCGGGTGGACATGCCGCGAAGAGTAAAAAGGCCGTCGGACGGACCCGAGCCCCTGATCCACTCTTTCCGGCGGCTCGCAGCGATACCCTCGCTACGCCGTGCCTCGTCACCTGCATTTCGGCCCCGCCCGTGTTCCGTCGCGAGAATCGCCCGAGGCGGCGATAGACGCACTGCTCGCTCGCGGCTTCTCGGCATGCGAGATCGATTTCGAGGGCCGGTTCTGGATGGACTATCCGTTCGCCGAGACCTTCGGTGCACTCTGCAGTGAGCATGACATCGCCCTGTCGGTTCATGCACCGATCGCCGGGTTCATGGGGCACGCCGAGCGCGGGAAGAAGCTGAACATGGCGGTGGGCATGCTGGATCACTCGGCGGGTATCGCAAAGGCGGCCGGCGCCGAGGTGGTCGTCTTCCACCCGGGCTTCCTGCTCGGCCGGACACGAGAGGCTGCAATCGACGCGGTCGTCGAGCAACTGACCGAACTGCGCGAGCGGCTCGAGTCGAAGGACAGGGGTGTGCCGTTCGGGATCGAGGTGATGGGACGCGTGCGAGAGCTTGGCTCGATCGACGACGTCTGCGACATTGCGCGGCGGCTCGACTGGGTTCGCCCGGTGATCGACTTCGCGCACATGCACGCGACCTCGGACGGTGCGTTCACGAGTGCCGAGCCGTTCGCGGAGGCACTCGCAAAGGCGGACGCGGTGATCGAGCCGGGCGCGCCGTTCCACATCCACTTCTCGGACATTCAGTTCGCAAACCGGAACGAGACGAAGCATCTTCCGTACGGCGAGGGGACGCTGCGCGCCGAGCCGATGCGCGACGCGCTCGCCTCGTTCAAGCGGCCAGTGACGGTGATCTCGGAGTCGCCCGACGAGGCGTCGACGCGGGAGATCCAGAGCATTCTCGGCGCCTGACTCGAGCTCTCCCGTGAGCCGAGCGCCGACCTTGACATAGCATCGGTTGCATGCTCGATCCGCTGGCCTTCAAGGCATACGACGTGCGCGGGCTCTATCGCACCGAGCTCGACGAGGCGGGGGCGTACGCGATCGGGCGCGCGTACGTTGAGCAGTTCGGGTCGACGCGGATCGCGGTCGGCCGCGACATGCGCCTGTCGAGCCCGACGATGGCCGCCGCGGTGCGTGAGGGGGCGGCCGACGGCGGCGCGGACGTCCTCGACGTCGGGATGGTCGGCACCGAGATGCTCTATTTCGCGGTCGGGGCGCTGGAGCTCGACGGCGGGATCGCCGTGACGGCGTCGCACAATCCGAAGGAGTACACGGGCATGAAGATCGTCCGTCGAGGCGCATTGCCGGTGGGCGGTGAGTCCGGGCTGCTCGATGTCCGCGATCGTGCCCTCGCGGCGCAGTGGCACGACGCCGAGCGCGGGGAGATCCGCGACGAGGACATCTGGGAGCGTTTCGTCGATCGCGTGCTGTCGTTCGTCGATGTCGAGGCCCTACGGCCTCTACGGGTCGTGATCGACGCTGCAAACGGTATGGCAGGCGCGATGTTGCCGCCGGTGCTCGAGCGGCTGCCGATGCTCGACGTCATCCGCTGTTACTTCGACCCCGACGGCTCGTTCCCGAACCATGAGCCGAACCCGCTGCTCCCGGAGAATCGGCAGTTCATCATCGACAAGACGACGAGCGAAGGTGCGGATTTCGGCGTTGCGTACGACGGCGATGCAGACCGCTGCTTCTTCGTCGACGACGCCGGCAACTTCGTCCCGGGGGATTTCACGACCGCGTTGTTTGCAGAGTCGATCCTCGCAAAGGAGCCCGGCGGAAAGGTGATCTACGACGTGCGCGCGTCGTGGGCGGTGCCGGAAGCGATCGAGCAAGCGGGCGGCGTCGCGCTCATCAATCGCGTCGGGCACGCCTACATCAAGCAGCGCATGCGCGAGGAGGGCGCCGTGTTCGGCGGCGAAGTGTCGGCGCACTACTACTTCCGCGATTTCACGCAGGCCGATTCGGGAGTCATCCCGTTCCTGCTGATGTGCGACCTGATCTCGAAACGCGGCCGACTCAGCGAGGTGCTCGCCTCGCTACGCAGCCGCTACTTCATCACCGGCGAGATCAACACGCCGGTCGCCGATGTCCCGTCGAAGCTCGAGGAGCTGGAGGCGCGCTTCGGCGCCGACGGGCAGGTGTCGCATCTCGACGGTCTCTCGATCTCGTTCGACGACTGGCACTTCAACGTCCGCCCGTCGAACACCGAGCCGCTGTTGCGCCTGAACCTGGAAGCGCGCTCGGAGGAGCAGATGAACCGCCGGCGCGACGAGGTGCTCGGCGTGATCCGCGAGTAGCCGGTCACCGCCCGGCAACGGTGCCTGGCACCGGACATGGCCGATACAGACCGGCATCGACGAACTGCCCAAAGAGCATCGCCGGCGCGGCCGGGCCGGCGGCTGAACGGCTCGAGCAATCCGGCCAGATCGAGGCACGAGGACGGAAGTGCGAGACCCACCGCCGCCCGCATGCTGCTCCACCGCCAGTGGCGCGGGTCGCGGACGATGCCGGCGCGTACCGGGTTCAGAAGGACGTAGCGGCACGACTCGAGCAGGTACTCCTCCGTCTCGATCAGGTGGCTCTTGAATCGCCCGCCGAAGAGATGGTCGCAGCGGTTGTTCTGCCAGTTCGACGTCTGTGCGAAGCGACTGTTCAGGTCGCGCATCCCGTCGGACAACCCGCCGTCGCCGATCTGGAGCACGCCGTGGTAGTGGTTCCGCATCAGGCAGTACGCAAGGACGTGCCAGCCCTGACGCCTTGACGCGCGCTCGAGCTCGCGGACGAAGAGCCTGCCACTCCAGTTCCCGAAGTAGATGTCCTGCTGATTGTTGCCGCGCGTGTGCACGTGGTAGTAGCCGTCGGGAACTTCGATCCGGTGAGGTCTGCCCACCTCGCCACCGTACGCAACGAGACGCCGAGCCACCAGTGTCCGTTGCTCAATTGGCGCAAAGTTGTTGCAGTCCCACAACGGTGCCTGGCACCGGACACGGCGGCGACGGACACGGTTGCGGAGGACGTGGCTGACGGCCTCGCGGAGGCGGTTAGGATCGCCCGATGATCGAGCTTGGGCATGTGACTGGACGCAGGCCTCCGTTCGGGTACGCGGCGTATGCGCGGGTCGGGTTCTCGGACACCGACGCTCAAGGGGTCGTCTACTACGGGCGCTACATGCCGTACTTCGACCTCGCGCGCACCGAGTTCCACCGTCATCTCGGCCGCGGGTACTTCGGCAACGCCGACCTTGCGATGCGCGCGACGACCGTCGAGTACCACGCCGGCGCGCGCTTCGACGACCTGCTCGAGGTGTTCGTCCGGGTCGAACGCATCGGCCGCACCAGCATCACCTACGATCACGCGGCCTACCGGATCGCAGACGACGCCGAGGATGTTCTGATGGCGACCGCAACGGCCACGCTCGTTTGCATCGACCTCGCCGAGCGCAAAGCGGTTCCGGTGCCCGACGCATTCCGTGAGCGGATTGCAGCCTTCGACGAGGCGCACGCATGACCGTCGAGCCGGACGGTCGCCGAGAGCCCGGCTGAGCAGTGTCGCTCTGAGTACCGTCGGCGCTCCGTCCGCCCGGACTCTCTCCAGGTCCGAGCGGACGGCGCTGCCTTGCCTCTCCCCCCTTGTCTCGTTGTAGGAGAGCGGCCCGGCGTGCGCTATCCCTGTTTCGAGGTACCCCGCTCACTCGCGGCTGGATCACTCGATCGAGGGACGAGCTGAACCTCCGTGCGATAGGGAAACGGAAACGGCTCAACGAGACCCACCGTGAGCGCCCGCACGCGTCCAAGCAGCTCGTCGCGCTCGGCTTCCGGCATCGCGGCGACGAACGACGTCGAGGCCACGCGATCACAGAGATCGTCGGCCGTGAAGCTCTGCGCGAAGCTGAATCGTCCCACCTCGGCCGGCCCGAAATACGGCGACTGCTCGAGAGGGACACGCCACTCCCCCTCGTGCTGCGCCATCACCTCGGCGCGCAGCGGACGCAGGAGCTCTTCCACTCCCGCCTGCACGGGATCCTCGAGGTCGCGCATGTTCCAGAAAAGGGCGAGGTGCCCGCCCGGCCGCAGCACGCGGTGGAGCTCCGGCAGCGCCCGGTCGAAATCGAACCAGTGGAACGCCTGCGCGACCGAGATCACATCGGCCGAGGAGTCGGGCAACGGCAGCTCCTCGGCCGTCCCATCGATCGCCTCGACGCCATGAACGACCTCGAGCAGCTGCGCGCGCATCTCGGCCAAGGGCTCGACGGCGATGACGCGTGCGCCGGTCGGCGGCAGCAACCGCGTGAGCTTCCCCGTGCCCGCGCCGACGTCGACGATCGTCATCCCCGGACCGAGCTCGGTGCGGGCCGCCATCCACGCGACCGCCTCGACCGGGTACGACGGCCGCGCGCGCTCGTACACCTCTGCTCCCGCGCCGAAGCCGGCGGTCGCAACGGGATGCACACGCGTCATGACGGGGTGACGCGATACGCGTCGAACACGGCGTCGAGATTGCGGAGCGCGGTCAGCAGCGCTCGCAGGCTCTTCAGGTCGCCGACCTCGGCCGTATACCGGTTCTTCGCGAGCTGATCCTCGACGAGACCGCCGTAGCTGACGATGTTCGCGCCGTGCTCGGCGAACGTCCGTGCGACGTCCTCGAGGAGCCGCGGACGATCCCACGAGTCGACGGCGATCTGCACCCGGAAGCTCTTGGCAGAGACCGCACCGTCCCACGACACCGGCGTGAACCGCTCGGGACTTCGTCGCAGAGCCTTCACGTTCGGGCAGTCGTCGCGGTGGATCGTGATCCCCTTGCCGAGCGAGATGTACCCGACGATCTCGTCACCCGGAACCGGCGTGCAGCACTTCGCAAGGCGGATCAGCACGTCGCTGACGCCCTGCACGACGACACCAAGCTCGGTGCCCGAGACCGTCTCGCGCGCCTTCGGCGCCTTGACGACCGGCGCTTCCTCGGCGACCTGCTCGGTCTTCAGCCGCTGCACGACCTTGTTCACGATCGCGCCCGACTGGAGCTTGCCGGAGCCGAGTGCGAGGTAGAAGTCCTCGGCTTTCTTGAAGCCGGTCTCCCGGATGACCTGCGCGAGCGTGGCCGAGCCGCGAAGCTTTGCGTACGGCAGGTTCTGGGCCTTCAGCGCATGCTCGAGCGAGTCGCGGCCCTTCTGCTCGGTGTCGTCACGAGTCTCACGCGAGAACCATTGACGGATCTTGTTGCGGGCGCGCGAGCTCTTGGCGAGCGACATCCAGTCGCGCGACGGACCGCGTCCCTGCTTGGACGTGAGGATCTCGACGAAGTCGCCGTTCTGAAGCGTGTAGTGCAGCGGCACGATGCGTCCGTTGATCTTCGCGCCGACGGTGCGGTGCCCGACGTCGGTGTGGACCGCGTAGGCGAAGTCGATCGGTGTGGAGCCGGCAGGCAGGGTCTTCACCTGCCCCTTGGGAGTGAAGACGTGCACCTCTTCCTCGAAGAGATCGGTGCGAAAGGTCTTCATGAACTCGCGCGGGTCTGCTTCGTCGGCAGTCCCCTCATCCATCAACTGCTTCACCCAGGCGACCCACTCGGCGTCTTTGTTCTTCTTCCCGCGCTTGTAGAGCCAGTGCGCGGCGACGCCGAACTCGGCCGTCTCGTGCATCTCCCGCGTGCGGACCTGGATCTCGAGCGGCCGCCCCTGCGGCCCGATCACCGTCGTGTGCAGCGCCTGATACGCGTTGAACTTCGGCATCGCGATGAAGTCCTTGAAGCGGCCGGGCATCGGCTTCCACAGCGAGTGGATCAGTCCGAGCGCGCCATAACAGTCGCGCGTTCCCTCATCGCCCGCCCGCTCCACGATCACGCGCATCGCGGTCAGGTCGTAGATCTCGTTGAACTCGCGACCCTTCTTCACCATCTTGTCGTAGATCGAATAGAAGTGCTTCGCCCGGCCTGAGATCTCCGCGGGGATGTCGACCTTGTCGAGCTCCTTCTGGAGCACCATCGCCGCTTCGCGCACGTGCTCCTCGCGATCGGTGCGCCGTTCGGCGACCATCTGCTTGATCTCCTCGTACTTGCGCGGGTGCAGCGTCTGGAACGAGAGATCCTCGAGCTCCCACTTGATCGCGTGGATGCCGAGGCGATGCGCAAGCGGCGCGTACACCTCGAGCGTCTCACGAGCCTTCTGGAGCTGCTTCTGCTTTCCGAGGTACTCGATCGTCCGCAGGTTGTGCATGCGGTCCGCAAGCTTGATGAGGATGACGCGCAGGTCTTCCGCCATCGCGACGATCAGCTTGCGGTAATTCTCGGCCTCGGCATGCTCGCGACTCTGGAACCGAACGCGTGTCAGCTTCGTCACTCCCTGAACGAGGGTGGCGATCTCGTCGGTGAACTCCGCTCTCAGTTCCTCGATGTCTGTGCCCGTGTCCTCGACGACGTCGTGCAGCAGGGCTGCGGCGAGCGTCGGCTCGTCGAGCTGGAGGCCCGCGAGGATCTTCGCGACGCCCCACGGGTGGTAGATGAACTCCTGACCCGACTGCCGGACCTGGCCCGCGTGCGCCTTCGCGGCGAAATCGAACGCCCGGGTGAGGAGCTCGCGATCGGCGTCCGGCTTGTAGGCCTCGACGTCGGCGAGCAGCTCCTCGACGAGTTCCTGATGCCGCTCGAGGACTGCCACTGCGTCCAGTGTACCCCTCGGATTTGAGCGCCCATCCCCCATTCGGAGCGTATCCCTCAAGGAGGAAACAGAGTTGTGCCGATGAACCTGAGGAGCCCATGTTCGCGCGGCGCAGAGAAACCAAGAAGCTGATTCGCATTGCCCGGATGCTCCGGGAGCTCGACGCTGCGTCCGCGGCGCGGCCGGTGCCCGAGCGCCGTCGCACGAACCGCGCCGCGATCGTCCGCGCCTAAGTCGGACGCCCTACGCCGCTTGTGCGAGCTCGACCTGCTGGTCGAGCAACGCGCGAAACGTCGCCGATTCGAGCAGGCTGCGTTTCAAAAGGCTCTGCTTGGCACCGTCGGCGAGCTCGAGCTCGGTGAAGATTGCACGGGCCTGCGGCGTCCACGCGCCCTCACCTGCTTTCCACTCTCCGGCGAGCCAGTCACGAAGCGCCTCGAACCCGTCGACGGCGTCGAAGACCCGTCGAACGACGAGTTGTGGTGACACGACGCCGTTCCAACGGTTCTCCTGCAGCCGGAACGCAATGTCGTAGCGACCTTCGGCCTGGAACCGGTCGAGCTGTGCACCCATGCCGAACGCAATCGCCGAGCCCGAGTCGCGACCGCGCTGGCGCACGCGGAACCGCAGATGCTTCCCGTCGCCGACCGTCGAGAGGTCGGCCAGCTCACAGCCGTCGACGAGCAGCAGCACGCCGGGGTTCCCGAGGCCGAAGGGCGCGAGCCGGCCGAGCTCGGCGCAAAGGTCCAGCCCAAGCTTCGAGCCGGGAACGATCGCATCCACGCGCGTCACCGGCCGGAGGTCTTCCTCGCTGAGAACGGCGTCGGCGTGCGCGGCGAACGCCGCCGTAAACGTCTCGACGCACGCGGCGTCGATCGTGAGGCCGGCAGCGGCGCGGTGTCCGCCGAATCGCTCGAGGTGCGCGGCGCACGCGCCGAGCCCCGCGTGGAGGTCGAACGCGGGAATCGACCGGCCCGAGCCCTTCCAGTCATCGCCCGACCCGGCGATCATCACGACGGGCCGGTTGTACCGGTCGACGAGACGCGAGGCGACGATCCCGATTACGCCCTCATGCCAGTTCTCACCCGCGACGACGTAGCCACGCCGCCGCCGGCGCGCCTCCGGCCACGACTCGATCTGATCGATGGCATCGCGGAGGATCCGCTCCTCGACGGCCTGCCGCTCCCGGTTCAGCGACTCGAGCTCCTCCGCGAGCCGCTTCGCCTCGTCGGCATCCTCCGTGAGCAGCAGCGCGAGCGCCGCCTCCGGCCGGCAGAGACGCCCCGACGCGTTGATCCGAGGGGCAAGCCGGAAGCCGATCGACGACTCGTCGATCGCCGCAGGATCGACACCGGCCACACGCATGAGCGCGCGCAGGCCGACCTTCTGGGTCTGGGCAAGCCGCCGCAGCCCCGCGAGCGCGAGTGCACGGTTCTCGTCGACGAGCGGCACGACATCGGCGATCGTCGCGAGTGCAACCACGTCGAGGTGGCGCTCGAGGAACGGGTGCTCGGTCCCGAGCAGCGCCTGGGCGAGTTTCCAGACGACGCCCGTGCCGCAGAGGCCCGGGAACGGGTAGTCGCCCTTGAGCGGCGCGACGACCGCACAGGCCGGGAACGCCTCGGCCGGGCGATGGTGATCGGTGACGACGACATCGAGCCCCAGTGAACGAGCATGCTCGACCTCGGCGACGGCCGTGATGCCGCAGTCGACCGTCAGAATGAGATCGAACCCCTCGCCGGCCAGCCGCGTCAAAGTGTCGGCGTTCAGGCCGTAGCCCTCCTCGAACCGCGACGGCAGATGCCACGCGACCTCGGCCCCGTTCTCCTCGGTGCAGAGCTCGCGGAGCAGCAGCACGGCGAGCGCGGTGGCGCAGATGCCGTCGGCGTCGTAGTCGCCGTGGACGCAGATCCGGGAGCCGGAGGCAACAGCGGCCTGAATCGTCTCGACCGCGGCGCGCATGTCGCCCAGCGCGAACGGATCGTGGCCCGGCAACGCGCCTGCCAGGAAGCGGCGCGCATCGGCGGGCTCGGCATAGCCGCGGCGAACGAGGACGGAGGCCGTGACATCGTCGATCTGCAGCGCCTGCACGAGGCCCTGGACCGAGTCCTGCGTGCATGGTGCGAGATCCCAGGTTCCACGAGTCATCGGGGTAGCGAGAGTACGGCCACGGTCGGACGGCGCGATTCACAAATTCGCTGGAAACTGCTTGAATTGAGCGCCCTATGCTGAGGACCGTTGCCGCGTTCGTCTTTGCCGCCGGGCTTGCCTGCGCCGCGGCGCCGGCGTCACAGCCGACGGCGTTGATCCCGCCGGGCGTGTCTGTTGCCGGCGTGCACGTCGGCGACCTGAGCGCCGAGCCCGCGCGTGCGCGGATCGACACCGCTTTCAACCGCCCCCTGACGATTCGGTTCCGGAACGAGTCGACGGTCGTCACGCCTGCCAAGGTCGGTGCCAGCCTCAGTGTCGATGCGGCCGTCTCCTCCGCGCTCGCAGCGACGCCGCGAAGCCGCATCGCTTTGCCGGTCCGCTACTCGAAGGCTCGCATCGCGAAGCTGATTGCCTCGTTCGCTCACCGCTACGACCGTGCTCCGGTCGACGCCAAGGTGACCGGAGCCACCGCCGCCGGGCCGATCTTCGAGCCCGCTCGAGCCGGCCTCGCCGTCCAGTCCTCGGCGATGCGCGCGGCCGTGGCGCAACTCCTACAGAACAGCACGCGCCCGTCGCTTCAGCTCGTCACGCGTCCAGTGCGCCCGGCCCGGACGGTCGCGAACTTCGGGTATGTGATCGTCGTCACCCGCGCAGCCAACACGCTCAAGCTCTACGACGGCCGAAGCCTCGTACGCACCTTCCCCGTTGCCACCGGCCAGTCGATCTACCCCACTCCCGCCGGTCTCTGGAGCATCCTCGACAAGCAGCGCGATCCCTGGTGGTACCCGCCGACCTACGACGCGTGGGCGAAAGGCCTGAAGCCCGTTCCGCCAGGCCCGGGCAACCCGCTCGGCACCCGCTGGATGGGGCTGTCAGCGCCCGGGGTCGGCATCCACGGCACCGACGCCGACACCTCGATCGGCTACAGCGCGTCGCACGGCTGCGTCCGGATGCACATCCCCGACGCCGAGTGGCTCTTCGATCGCGTCCCCGTCGGGACGCCAGTCGCGATCCTCTAGCGCACAGCCGGCGGAGTTCAGCCCTCGCGCGGCAACGTCACCCCGAGCCACGTCAGCACGCCGATCGCAACCCCGAGCACGACCAGTCCGCCGAGCACCATCCGCGGGTGGCCAGATTCGCGAACCGACTGCGCGAACGCCCGTCCGAGCAGGATCAAGACCGCGCCGACGAGACCTGCCCCGATCACGAAGACGGGCAACAGGATCACGAGGCGCTCGGTGCTGGAAGCGGCGGCGAGGATCACTACCATGAGATCGTGCCTGACTCGCTGCCCGCACCGGACGCGAACTACAGCTCCGGGAACGACTACGTCGTCGAGTTCCTCGGTTACCGCTTCTCGTTTGGCGAGACCGACTTCGAGGGCCGCGTCGTTGCCGCGGCCGTGAAACTCGGCGTGGTCGAGAGCCCTGAGCTCGACGAGGACGAGGTCGCCGACCTGGTCACGCTCGCCGCGCAGGGCGTGATCGACGAGCCCGCGTCCCGACTCGGCAGCTACCTCGTTCGACACTGGGAGCGCGTTTCACTCGTCGGCGGTGAGTCGCTCGTCTACTGGCTGCGCAAGCTGATTTTCCGCGGCGCATGGCTCGATCACCAGGTGAAGCGCGGTGCGCTCGAGGTCGTCTGGGACGAGAGCGACGCCGAGTTCGCCTACCAGCAC
Source organism: uncultured Thermoleophilia bacterium (assembly GCA_963817765.1). Lineage (GTDB taxonomy): Bacteria > Actinomycetota > Thermoleophilia > Gaiellales > Gaiellaceae > PALSA-600. The sequence continues at coordinate 24,969 of CAWFPX010000007.1, forward strand.
CCCGGCGGTGGCGGCCGCCCACTCCTCGAACTGGCACCGGTCCCCTCGTGGCACGAGCTCCAGTTCAAGCAGCCCTAGGCGCCGCGTATCTCGCGACGCTGCTGGCGCTCGACCACTTCGCCGGCTATCCCGAGCAGCTTGCGCTCGGCGTCGTCACGTGGGTCGTGCTCATCGCCGCGCTCACGCAGGTGCCGCTCGACCGTCGGGCGCAGGCGCTCGGCGTGGTCGCGTTCGCGACGATCGGGGAGGCGACCGGGTCGCTCCTGTGGGGCGTCTACCGATACCGGCTGCACAATCTCCCGCTCTTCGTGCCGCCGGCGCACGGGATCGTCTATCTGACGGGGATCGGTCTCGCGGTCGCGATGCAGCGCCACACGCGCACGCTGGTCGTCGTCGCGGCGGTCGCCGCCACGGCCTGGGGACTGCTCGGGCTCACCGTGCTGCCACGGCTCGACGCCGCGGGCGCGATCGGAGTGCCGATTCTGCTGCTCTTCCTCTGGCGCTCACGGAACCGAGCGATCTACGCGGGCGTGTTCCTCGTCGTCGCTGCGCTCGAGCTCTACGGCACCGCGATCGGGACGTGGCGCTGGGCGCCGCACGTCCCTGGGCTCGGCATCCCGGACGGCAACCCTCCGAGCGGCGTCGCGGCCGGTTACGTCTGGTTCGACGTGATGGCGCTCTTGACGGCTCCGGCGGCGCTGAGCCTCATGAAGCGGCGTCGAGCTTCCCGGACTCGGCGTGCAGACGAGCCGCCTCTCCCGAGCACCAATCCCGCGTGAGCGCGACGCCGAGCTGAGCCGACGCGACCTCGGCGAGCCGCACGCCGAGTCGCCGGCAGAGCTTAGAACAGGGTCGAGGTCGAGGGCTCGACGCCGAGGTGGGCCCGGCCGAGGTCGGTGATGATGCGGCCGCGCGGCGTCCGCTGCAGGAAACCGAGCTGGAGCAGGAACGGCTCGTAGACGTCCTCGATCGTCTCCTGCTCCTCGCCGAGGGCGACCGAGAGCGTCGAGAGTCCAACCGGCCCGCCGCCGAACTTCGAGACGACGCAGCGCAGAAGCTCGCGGTCGAACCGTTCGAGTCCGGCCGAATCGACCTCCAGCAGTGCCAGAGCCTCCTCGGCGATCGCGGTGGTCACGACCCCCTCGTGGCGGACCTCGGCGACGTCACGGACGCGGCGCAGGATGCGGTTGGCGATCCGCGGCGTGCCGCGTGAGCGGGCGGCGACGAGCTCGGCCGCATCCTCGTCGATCTCGACGGCGAGGATCTGCGCCGAGCGCCGCACGATCGTCGCGAGCTCGGTCGCGTCGTAGAGGTCGAGCCGAAACGTGAGACCGAAGCGGTCGCGCAAGGGTGTGGTCAAGAGGCCGGTCCGGGTGGTCGCCCCGATCAGCGTGAACGGCGGCAGGTCGAGCGTGAGCGTCCGAGCCGCCGGCCCTTGGCCGACGATGATGTCGAGGCGAAAGTCCTCGAGCGCCGGATAGAGGATCTCCTCGGCGGCACGGTTCAACCGGTGGATCTCGTCGACGAAGAGCACGTCGCGGGGCTCGAGCGTCGTGAGGATCGCGGCGATGTCGCCCTTCCGCTCGAGAGCCGGTCCTGCAACCTGACGGATGCCGACACCGAGCTCGTTGCGCACGATCTGCGCGAGCGACGTCTTGCCGAGGCCCGGGCGGGCCGGCGAAGAGGACGTGGTCGAGGGCCTCTCCGCGCGCCTTCGCCGCAGTGAGCGCGATCGAAAGCTGTTCCTTGACCCGCTCCTGCCCGACGAAGTCGGACAGCGTCTGTGGCCGCAGCGAGCGCTCGAGCTCCTCCTCGGCGTCGCCGAGCACCGGCGCGAGGAACTGCGTCATGCCGCTTGCCGCAGGGCATGCCGCACCTGCTCCTCGATCGAGAGGTCGGGATCGACCTCGGCGAGCACGCGCTCGGCATCGAGTAGTGACCAGCCGAGCTCGACGAGCGCATCGCGGGCAGTGAGATCGCCTCCGCGAGCGGGCGCGACGTCGAGCACCGTCAACTTCTCCTTCAACTCGAGCACGACGCGCTGCGCGGTCTTGAGCCCGACGCCCGGAATCGCCTGGAAGCGCTTGACGTCGTCGAGCGCGATCGCCCGCCGGAGCTCGGACGGCGTCGACCCCGAGATGATCGCGAGCGCGACCTTCGGGCCGACGCCCGAAACGCCGATCAGCAGCTCGAACACCTCGCGCTCCTCCGCGGTCGCGAAGCCGTAGAGCTGCAGCGCGTCCTCGCGCACGACGGTGTAGATCTCGACCGTGATCTCGCCGTCGCCGAGCCGAGCAACCGACGGAGCGGCGTTGACGAGGTAGCCGACGCCGTTCACATCGAAGATGAGACCGCCGGACGTGCGGCCGCCAATGCGGCCGCGGAGACGGGCGATCACGAGACCGCTCTCAACAGCGGGGGCGCGAGCGCGTGGCAGATGGCGACGGCGAGCGCGTCAGCCGCGTGATTCGGGTGCGGGACCTCATGCAGGGAGAGGATCGCCTTCACCATCTTCCCCACCTGCTCCTTGTCGGCACGGCCGTAGCCGCAGACGGCCTGCTTCACGCGGGCCGGTGCGTATTCGGTGCACGCGAGCCCGGCGGACGACGCGGCGACGAGCACGGCTCCGCGCGCCTGCCCGACGGAGAGCGCGATGCGGGCGTCTGCGCCGACGAACGATTCCTCCAGCGCGACGGCATCCGGGACGTGCTCGGCGATCAGCGCCTGGACGCCCTCGAAGATCGTGAGCAGACGTGCCTCCAGGCGCTCCCGCGGCGACGTGCGCCACCACCCGTGGCAGATGGCTGTGATACGCCCGCCGTCTACATGAACGATCCCGTACCCGCAAGCAGCCGTCCCTGGGTCGATGCCGAGAACCTTCACGAGGACACGTTAGGCGCCGAACCGGACGTTTCCTGCGCCGGTCGTCGCCCGACCCCCGGGACGCCTGCGGCTCAGCCGGCGACTGCCTCGAGCACCTGCTCGGGGATGTCGAAATTGGCGTAGACGTCCTGAACGTCATCGTTGTCCTCGAGCGCGTCGATCAGGCGCATCACCTGCCTCGCCTTGGCCTCGTCCTCGACGGCGACCGTCACCTTCGGCACGAGCATCAGCTCGGCGGAGTCGACGGTCAGGCCCGCCGCCTCGATCGCGGTGCGGACAGTCGAAAGCGCCTCTGGGGCGGAAGTGATCTGGAAGACGCTCCCGTCCCGCTCGACATCGTCGGCGCCGCCGTCGGCAGCAACGAGCAGCAACTCCTCCTCGTCGACCCCCTCCGCCGGCACCACGACCACGCCGAGGCGCTCGAACTGCCACGCGACCGCGCCTGTCGCGCCGAGGTTGCCGCCGTTCTTCGCGAACATGTGACGGACGTCGGCAGCGGTGCGATTCTTGTTGTCGGTCAGCGCTTCGACGATCACGGCGACACCTTCGGGCCCGTAGCCCTCGTAGACGATCGTCTCGAACGCGTCCGCGTCGGCGTCGGCGCCGGATCCCTTGGCAATCGCGCGATCGATGTTGTCCTTCGGCATCGAGTACGACTTCGCCTTCTCGATCGCGTTCTGCAGCGAGAGGTTGTTCGCGGGGTCGCCGCCACCCTCCTTCGCCGCGACAATGATTGCGCGCGAGAGCTTCGAGAAGAGCTTGCCGCGCTTCGCATCGGCCGCGCCCTTCTTGTGCTTGATCGACGACCACTTGCTATGCCCTGACACCCTGCTCCTCCCTGACGATTTCCAGGAACTGTTCGTGCAGCCGCGGGTCATCGGTCAGCTCGGGGTGGAAGGCTGCGACGAGGAAGCGCCCGTCGCGCGCGAGCACGGGCCTCCCGTCCACCTCGGCAAGCACCTCGACGTTCGGTCCGACCTCCTCCACCCACGGCGCCCGGATGAACACCGCCCGCACGGGGCGGTCGAGCCCGGCGACGTCGAGATCCGTCTCGAACGACGCGACCTGGCGGCCGAACGCGTTGCGGCGGACCGAGAGGTCGACGAGGTCGAGGTGGTTTCGGTCGAGCACGATCATTCCGGCGCACGTCCCGAAGACCGGCTGCTCGAAACGGCGGAGAGCCTCGTCGAGGCCGTAGAGGCCCATCAGGCGCATGAAGGTCGTCGACTCGCCGCCCGGGATCACGAGGCCATCCAGCGCTTCGAGCTGCTCGGGCTTGCGGATCTCGACCGCGTCCACGCCGAGGCCGCGCAGCATCTGCGCGTGCTCACGAAAGTTCCCTTGCAGCGCGAGGACGCCGATGCGGAGCGGCTTCATGCCCTGAATGGTATCGGCGCCCAGGGGCGCCCACCGCTCACGACGAGGCGGCCGGGATGGGCGCCACGGTACGGGCGCTGACGTAGCCACCCTCGGCGCGCTCGGCTCGGCCCTCGCGCACGAGTCGCTCCAGGTGGGCGAGCGACTCCGCCGTGGCGAAGCGGCGCAACGTCGGTGACAGCTCGCGCTCGAAAAGAGCGAGCGAGACCTCGTACGCGGAGGACGGGCGACCGTCGAGCGCCGAGGCCGTCCCGTCAAGGCGCTCGCGGTGGTGCTCGATGATCTCGCGCGCACGACCGGCGGGGTCGTCGATCGGATCCTTGTGCCCGGCATAGGCCACCTGCGGATCGAGCTCGATGATCCGGTCGAGGGTCACGAGGTAGTCGCCGAGGGGATCCGGACGTGAGTCCGGGTAGAGGCCGATCGCCGGCGTGATGCCCATGAGGATCGTGTCTCCGGCGATCATCACCCCGTCGCGCAGCAGCACGATGTGCCCGTCGGCGTGGCCGCGCAGCACCTCGACGCGCCAACCGTCGACCTCATCGTCCGGCTCGAGGAGCTCGGGGTCGCGGACCCAGTGCACGGCTTCGACAAGCCGTCCGGACTCGCGCATGATCCCCGACACCTCGTGCTCGGGCATGCCGTGCGAGATCCAGTAGTCGAGGAACCGCCGTGGGTTCCGCTCCCCCCACGCACTCAGGCATTGCGCGTAGTCCTCACGCCCCTGGAGGACCGGCGCTCCGCTGACCTCGCCGATATCCCGAGCGCCGCCGACGTGATCCGGATGCATGTGGGTGACGACGATGCGCTCGAGCGGACCCGCGAGCTCAGCGAGGACGGGCCGCCAGCGCTCCTCCGCAGCGCGCGTGCCGAGACCGGTGTCGACGAGCGTCCAGCCTCCGCTCGAGGTGGGCAGGAAATAGCAGTGCACATGGTTGATCCCGAACGGCAGCGCGAACGTCACGCGGCGGATCCCGTTTGCCAAATCGACCATCTCTGAGAAGCTACCGCCCTGGATGGCGGCGCTGCTGGAACTCACGGACGTCTCGGCACGCTACGGTCAGGTGCAGGCGCTTCACGGAGTCTCGCTCGCGGTCGAGGAAGGCGAGGTCGTCGCACTCCTCGGGGCGAACGGCGCGGGCAAGACAACGACGCTGCGCTCCGTCTCCGGAACCGTGCGCCGCAGCGGCGACGTCGTCTTCGGCGGCAAACGGCTGCGCGGCGGCCCCGAGGCGGTTGCCCGGGCCGGAATCGCGCACGTCCCCGAAGGGCGAGGGATCTTCGCCGAGCTGACCGTCTGGGAGAACCTGCGCATGGGCGCGTATCTCCGACGCGGACGCCCCGACTTCAGCGCGGTGCTCGCCTACTTCCCCTGGCTCGAATCGCGTCGGTCTCAGCAGGCCGGCACGCTCTCGGGCGGCGAGCAGCAGATGCTCGCGCTGGCGCGCGCATTCCTGCTGCGGCCGAAGCTCCTGATGCTCGACGAGCCGTCGCTCGGGCTCGCACCCCTCGTGACGCGTGAGGTGTTCCGCGTCGTCGCAGATCTGAACGCGAAGGAGGGCCTCGCCGTTCTCGTCGTCGAGCAGAATGCGGCAATCGCACTGCAAGCGGCCGCCCGCGCGTACGTCCTCGAGACGGGCGAAATCACGCTCGCCGGCACCTCTGGCGAGCTCAAGGCCAACGACGCCGTACGCTCTGCGTACCTCGGTTTCTGATGCAGCAGTTCTTCCAACAGCTGATTTCGGGCCTCGCGCAAGGGTCGATCTTCGGCTCGCTCGCCTTGGCACTCGTGCTCATCTACAAGGCGACCGAGGTGATCAACTTCGCGCAGGGCGAGATGGCGATGTTCACCACGTACATCTCGTGGGCGCTGATCACACATCACGGCTTCTCGTTCTGGCCGGCGTTCTTCGCCACGCTCGCGATCGCGTTCGCGTTCGGCGTCGGCCTGCAACGCGTCGTCTTCCGACCCTTCGAGAAAGCGAGCGTGCTGACGGTGGTGATGGCGACGATCGCGTTGCTCGTGATCCTGAACGGCCTCGCCGGGTGGATCTGGTCACCGCAGCTGCAGTTCTATCCGAGCCCATTCCCGACATCGACCTGGGTCATCGGCGGCGTCCACATCTCGAAGCAGGATGTCGGCACGCTCGGAGTCGTGATCGCGTGCGTCACGGTGCTCTGGCTCTTCTTCCGCTTCACGAAGCTCGGCCTCGCGATGCGTGCCGGCGCACTCAATCCCGCCGCGGCGCGACTGCTCGGCGTGCGCACCTCGTGGCTGCTTGCGCTCGGCTGGGGATTCGCGGCCGTGCTCGGCGCCGTCAGCGGGATGATGGTCGCGCCCAGCATCTTCCTGACCCCGAACATGATGCAGGCGGTCTTGATCTACGCCTTCGCGGCCGCGGTGCTCGGAGGGCTCGAGAGCCCGGTCGGAGCGGTCGTCGGCGGCCTGATGCTCGGCGTGCTGCTCGGCATGCTCGGCACCTACGTCCACCCGATCACGCCGGAGCTCCAGCTGCCGCTCGCCCTCGGCATCCTGCTCGTCGTGCTCCTCGTCCGGCCGGCGGGCCTCTTCGGCCGCGCCGTCGTGAGGCGCGTGTGAAGCGCTACCTCGGACCGGCCGGCCTTGCGCTCCTGGTCCTCGCCGTGGTGGTCACGCCGCAGTTCTCGACGCACTACCGCACCTTCCAGTTCTCGTTCGTCGCGATCTACCTGATCGCCCTGCTGGGCCTCAACATCCTCACCGGGTTCACCGGGCAGATCTCCCTCGGTCACGGAGCCTTCATGGGGATCGGCGCCTACACGACGACGCTCCTCGTGGTCGATCACGGCTGGCGCGACCTCTGGACCCTGCCCCTGGCAGGCGTGATCGCCGGTCTCGCCGGGCTCGCCTTCGGTCTGCCCGCGACGCGCTTCGCTGGGCCGTATCTCGCCCTTGCGACCTTCGCGATCCCGCTCGCGTTCATCGGGCTCCTGAAGCGCTTCCCGCACTTCACCGGCGGTGGCCTCGGCAAGGCCCTGCCGCCGTTGCATTCGGAGCTCGGGCTGAAAACCAATCCGTCGGTTTGGCTGTATTGGGTTGCGTGGATCGTCGCATTCGCGATGCTCGCACTTGCCTACCTGATCGTCCGGGGGCGCCTTGGGAGGTCTCTCCGCGCCGTACGCGACAGCGAGATCGCAGCGACGGCGAACGGCATCTCGACTGCCCGGGTCAAGACGCTTTCGTTCGGGATCTCGGCGTTCTTCTGCGGCATCGCGGGCGGCTTGTTCGCGATGGGCGTGAACTATGTGAACCCCGACACGTTCCCGATCGACCTCTCGATCCTCCTGCTGGTCGGCGTCGTCCTCGGGGGCGCCGGCTCGATCGGCGGCATGGTGTTCGGCGCCCTGTTCGTCGAGTTCATCCGCATCACCTGGGGGCCCGCGATCCTCGACCTCGTCTCGGGCGTGCACCACATCAACACGCGCGCGCCGGGCTCCCCGCTCGTCGTGTACGGAGTCGTGCTCCTCCTCGTGCTCTACGTGGCCCCGTCAGGGATCGCCGGGCTCGTCGCGCGGTTCATCGCCGGCGTCTCGGCGGCCGCCGCACGGCTCGGTCCCCGCACACCGGCCCCGGATAGCGCCCAGGGCCCCAAAAGCCCCTAACGGACGCTTCTGTTTGACGTCTCACACTCGTATAGTCCCGCACAAGCCCCCCAGGTCACTCCCCAAAAGGAGAAGGCGCATGAAAAGAACGTTCCTGCTGATCGTCGCAGCGCTCGCTGCCTCGGCCGCAGTCGTCATGACGGCCGGCGCGACGTCTTCGGCGACGCCGGGCGTTACGGCGAAGTCCATCCTGCTCGAGGGAACGTTCCCCTTGAGCGGTCCGGCGTCGGGCTACGCCCCCATTCCCGCGGGCATGGGCGCGTACTTCTCGTACGTCAACGCACACGGCGGCGTCAACGGCCGCAAGATCAACTGGAAATACTCCGACGACGGCTACAACCCCGCGACGACGGTCCAGCTCACGCATCAGTTCGTCGAGCAGGATCACGCGTTCGCGCTCGTTGGTGGCCTTGGCACCGAGCCCCAGACGGCCGTGCGCCAGTACCTGAACGACAACAAGGTGCCGGAGCTCTTCGTCTCCACCGGCGCCACCACCTTCGACCGCGACTGGTCGACCTATCCGTGGACGATCGGCTGGCAGCCTGACTACGAGGCCGAGGGCGCGATCTACGGCAAGTACGTCGCGAAGAACCTCCCGGGCGCGAAGCTCGGCATCCTGTACCAGAATGACGACTACGGCAACGACTACCTGCGCGGCCTGAAGGCGGGCCTCACGCAGCAGCACCAGCCGCAGATCGTCGCGACCGCACCGTATGACCTCAGCAGCACGGCACCGGCAGCTCAGGTGGCGGCGCTGAAGGCATCCGGTGCCGACACGTTCGTGATCTTCGCGACGCCGACGCCGACCATCCAGGCGTACGTCATCGCGACGAAGCTCGGGTGGACCCCGGCTCACGTGATCACGAACTCGGTCTCGGCGACCGACACGTTCCTCACCGTCGCCACGAAGAGCGGTTCCAACATCACGAATGGGACGCTCACGGTCAACTACCTGCTGGACCCGGCGAACCCGATCTACAACAAGGCACCGGGTATGAAGCTCTACCGGCAGATCATGGCGAAGTACGACCCGAAGGGGAACGCCAACGACGGACTGAACCTCTACGGCGTCGCCAAGGCGTGGACGACCGTGAAGGTGCTTCAGGCAGCTGGGAAGAACCTGACGCGCGCGGGCCTGATGAAGGCTGCGCGCAACATGAACTACTCAGCCACGGCAAAGAACGCGAATCCGTTCGTCCTCCCCGGCGTGAGGGTCTTCACGAAGGGTGGCTACCAGTACCCGATCTCGCAGGTGACGTTGGTGCAGTACAAGAACAACGTCTTCCAGCCGATCGGCAAGCTCATCAACGGCCGCGGCGCCTGATTCCGCGACCAACCGCAGTGGGAGAAGGGCCGGCACGCGCCGGCCCTTTTCTTTGCGGCAAGATGCGCCCATGCCAGAAGCCGTGATCGTCTCAACTGCGCGCACGCCGATCGGCCGTGCCGCCAAGGGCTCGCTCGTGGATGCCCGTCCCGATGACCTGTGTGCGTTCGCCATTCGCACAGCGCTCGCGCAGGTGCCGGAGCTCTCGCACGACGAACTTGTCGACGTGATCGTCGGCTGCGGGTTTCCCGAGGCAAAGCAGGGCATGAACCTGGGTCGCCGCGTCGCGCTGCTGGCAGGGTTGCCCGCGTCCGTTCCCGGGGCGACCGTGAACCGCTTCTGCGCGTCGAGCCTTCAGTCGATCCGCATGGCGTTCCATGCGATCCGCGCGGGTGAGGGTGAGGCGTTCGTGGCCGCGGGCGTCGAGTCGATCAGCCAGGTGAGCGGCTACCCGAAGTCGGACGAAGAGATCCATCCCGCGCTCTTCGGCGACAACGCGCCGATCGCGAATGTCTACATCCCGATGGGCTTGACCGCCGAGAACGTCGCCGAGCGCTGGGACGTCTCGCGCGAGGACATGGATCGCTTCGCGCAGCAGTCGCAGGAGCGCGCCGTGGCGGCCCAGGAGTCTGGCTTCTTCGACCGCGAGGTGACGCCGTATGAGGGTGTCGCGCGCGACGACGGGCCGCGTCCGTCCTCGACGTACGAGAAGCTGGCGGCCCTCGAGCCGGCGTTCAAGCCGGGCGGGAAGGTGACGGCCGGGAATTCGTGCCCGCTGAACGACGGCGCGGCGGCCGTGATCGTCATGTCGGCCGACCGGGCGCGCGAGCTGGAGTTGAAGCCGCGGGCGCGGATCATCGCGTCGAGTGTGTCGGGCGTCGAGCCCGAGATCATGGGCGTCGGCCCGATCGAAGCCGTGCGCAAGGTGCTCGCGCAGGCGAACATGACGATCGACGACGTCGACGTGATGGAGCTGAACGAGGCGTTTGCCGCGCAGGTGCTTCCCGTTTGCCGCGAGGTCGGCGTCGATCCCTGGAGCGACAAGCTGAATCCGCACGGCGGGGCGATCGCGCTCGGGCATCCGTACGGGATGACGGGCGCGCGGATCATGAACACGCTGCTGAACGACCTCGAGACGATGGACCGGACGATCGGGCTCGAGACGATGTGCGTCGGCGGTGGCCAGGGCATGGCAATGCTCGTCGAGCGCCTGAACTGATCTGGGCGGGCTCGCGCTCGTCCTCGCGCTCGGCTCTGCCCTCGTCTGGGGCACGGCCGACTTCGCCGGCGGCTCGCTGACCAAGCGGCTGCCGGTCTTCGGCGTCACGATCCTCTCGCAGGGTGCGGGCTTCGTCGCCCTGCTCGTCGCGGTCGCCGTGCGCGGGGACGTGGGTGAGCGGTCATTCCTCCTCGGCTGTCTCGCGGGGATCGGCGGCGGCGCGGGGCTGGCGGCGTTCTATCGCGCGCTCGCGCTCGGGACGATGAGCGTCGTCTCGCCGCTCGTCGCCTGCGGCGCCGTCGTGCCGTTCGCGATCGCGATCGCCACCGGGGAGCGGCCGTCGGCGCTCGCGCTGTGTGGGGCTGCGGCCGCGCTGGGTGGCGCGGTGCTCGCGTCGGTCGAGGAGCGCCGCGCCGAGTCGCCCGACCGAGCACGGGCCGTGCTGCTCGCGCTCGCCGCGGCGGTTGCGCTCGGCCTCTTCGTCTACTTCCTCGGGCTCGGCAGTCGTGAGGGCGACCCACTCTCGACCCTCCTCGGCGCCCGGGTCGGGTCGCTGTCGTTCCTCGTCGTCGTCGCGCTGATGCTACGCGCGCCGATCCGCATCGCGCGCACATCCGTCGCCGCGGTCGCGGCGGTCGGTCTCGCTGACGTGACGGCGAATGCGCTGTTCGCATTCGCGAGCCGCCACGGCCTGCTCTCCCTCGTCGCGGTGCTCGGCTCGCTCTACCCGATCGTCACCGTGCTGCTCGCCCACATCGTCCTCGGCGAGCGCCTGACGCGCCCCCAGCAGATCGGTATCGCGGTCGCCCTCACCGGCGTGGCGGCCATCGCAGGCGGCTGACCTGTGGATTGTCTGTGGCACTTCGGAGAACCTTGGTCTGACCACATTCGGGGCGCCACGCGAGACCGACCCATCTGTTCGAGCCGCTTTCGGTGCTTGAACCGGCTCGACGGGCCGTGGCCTGCCCCCGACGGCGCTTGCGAGGCAGCGACATCTGGCCCCGCCCGAGCTCTGGACTGCCTGTCACGCTTCCTTGACCCTCGTTTGGCGAGGAGGACGGGGCTGGCGAAGACATGTCCGGAGGGACTAGGCGCGCTCGTCGAGCCACTGCTTCAGCTCGGACCAGAGGTGCTCCATCGTCGTCGTACGCGCAGGGTGGAGTGGGTCGTACGGGATGTAGTTGACCGTGCGCACGATCCAGCTCGGGTCGTCGTTCTCCTGCGACGCGCTGAGGTCGAGGACGTTGACGCACGCCGGCGCCTGCTCGAAGTTGCCGAAGTACGTGCGTCCACCGGCGAGCGCGTGGGAGATGAGGATGCGGTTGACCCCACCGTGAAAGACCGCCAGTGCGGTGTCCCACTCTTCGTCGATCAGGCGCTCGAACGCCGGCAGCACGCGGTCGAGTGCCTCGCCGAGTGACTCGCCGCCGAGAAACCGAGCACCTTCATCGCGGACCTCGAGCGAGCCGACGAAGAGCTGCTCGAGCTCCTCAGGCGGGACGTCGTCCAACCGCCCGCCCCGCCACTCCGCGAACTCGGCCCACTGCTGAGGCTCGTGCCGAGCCGCCACGACTTCTGCGGTCTCGACCGTGCGCGGCAACGAGCTCGTCACGACGAGATCGAATGCGACGTCGGCGAGTGCATCCCGTGCGGCAGCGGCCTGCTCGAGCCCACGGTCGGTCAGGCGCACGACCTCAGGGTCACGCTCGCCGACGTACGAAACCTCGGCGTGCCGCATCAGGTAGAGCCGCCTCCTCACCGCGCGTAGCATCGCAGCGAATGAGTGAGCTGTCGCCGCTGATCGTTCCCGAACGGGTGGAGACCTTCCTCGACGCGCACGGTCTCGGGACGGGGCCGGTGACCGCGACGCGAATCGGCGACGGCGGCGGTTCGAACTTCACCTTCCTCATCGAGCGGAGCGGAGAGAAGTTCGTGCTGCGCCGCCCACCCCGGCCTCCTCTCCCGCCCTCGGCGCACGACATGGTGCGCGAGGCAGGCCTGCAAGAAGCGATCCGCGCCGCAGGATTCGGGCGTCTCGCGGACATCGTCGCGGTCTGCGAGGACGAATCCGTGCTCGGCGTGCCGTTCTACGTCACGCGCTTCATCGAGGGTCACGTGATCACACAGGAGCTCCCGCCGGGGCTCGAGACCGAAGGCCGGCGGCGGGCCCTAGGACTCGACCTCGTCGATGCACTCGTCGAGATCCACGCCGCCGACGTGAGCTCCCCTGGGCTGGCCGCATTCGCGCGCCCCGGCAGCTATCTCGAGCGCCAGGTACGCCGCTTCGCACAGCTGTGGGAGATCAACCAGACCCGCGAGATCCCGGCTGTCGACGAGGTCGGCCGCTCTCTGACCGCCCGGCTCCCAGAGCCGCTTCCCTCAACGGTTGTGCACGGGGACTACCGCCTGGGAAACATGATGGTGTCGCGAGACGACTCGACACGGATCATCGCGGTGCTCGACTGGGAGATGGGAGCGATCGGCGATCCGCGCGCAGACGTCGGCTACCTGCTCGCGACCTACAGCGAGCCGAACGGCCGGGCGAGCGCGCTCGGCTCGTCGCCGGTCACCGCGACGGCGGGGTTCCCCTCCCGCGCAGAGCTCGTTGGGCGCTACGCCGCCGCGAGTGGACGAGAAGTCGAGCCCCTCGGCTGGTTCGAAGCGCTCGCGCTCTGGAAGGCCGCGGTCTTCTGCGAGGCGATCTACGGCCGCTACATCCGCGGCGAGCTCGGACAGGAGGACACCCGCGCGGCCATGTTCGAAACCGGCGTGCCTCTGCTCGCCGAGACCGCGCTGGCCGCCCTCGGTCGGTAGCGACGTGACCAAGTAACAGACTGTTACAAGCTCCGGGCTCAGCCGGTCGCCACCGCCGCGGCAACCGCACGCAGCGTCGCCACGTCACGTGTCGAGACGAGCAGGGTCGAGGCGCCGCTCTCGCGCCAGGCGGCCAGCCGGTCGCGCATGCGCTCGACCGGGCCGACGAGCGCCACCTCATCGACAAACGCGTCCGGCACCTTGCCGGCAGCCTCTCGCTGCTTCCCGTCCAGGAAGAGCTCCTGGATCTCGCGTGCCTCCGCCTCGTACCCGTACCGCGCGAAGAGATCGTTGTAGAAGTTCTTCCCACGCGCCCCCATGCCGCCGACGTAGAACGAGTAGTACTCCTTCAGCGCGTTCCGCCCCGACTCGACATCGTCGGTGAGCAACGCCGGCACCGACGGCGCGATATCGAATCCCTCACGCGCGTGCTCCAGCGGGAACACGTTGCGCGCCTGCTCGGGTGACCAGAAGATCGGCAGCCAGCCGTCGGCGATCTCGAACGCCTGCTCGACGGCCTTCGGCGCGATCGCCGCGAGGTAGATCGGGATCGCACTCCGCAGCGGGCGTGCCATCAACTTCAGCGGCTTCCCCAGACCCGTACCGCCCTGGACCGGAATGTCGTAGTGCACTCCGTGGTGCTCGAGTCGTTCTCGGCGCACGATCCCGCGCACGATCTCGACGTACTCGCGCGTCTTCCCGAGCGGCTTGCCCCACTCCTGCCCGTGCCACCCCTCGACCACCTGCGGACCAGACGTGCCGAGTCCCATCAGGAAACGGCCTCCGGAAAGAAGATCGAGCGTGACCGCCGTCATCGCCGCGTTCGCGGGCGACCGTCCGGGGATCTGCATGATCGCCGTGCCGAGCTTGATGCGGTCGGTCTGCGCGCCCAGCCACGCAAGCGGCGTGATCGCGTCGACGCCCCACGCCTCCGCTGCCCACGCCGAGTCGTAACCGAGCCGCTCGGCCTCACGCGCGAGCTCGAGCAACTCCAGAGGGTTGGTGCCCGGAGGCGCATAGCCCATGTAGAAGCCGAGCCGCACGACTTTGAATCTAACCCCTGTGCGATGCTTACGGCATGACAGCCACCGCCTGGGCGCCGCCCACCGAGCGGCTCGAGCAGGTTCGCGCGTTCATGAGCGACCGCGTGCTGCCGAACGAGGCCGCGATCGAGAGACAGGACGCAGAAGGCGAGGAGCTGCTGCGTCGCCTTCGGGACGAGGTGCGCGAGCTCGGCCTCTGGGCGCCGCACGTGCCGCCCGAAGCCGGCGGCACCGGAACCGGCTTCCTCGACTACGCATACCTGAACGAGCACATCGGTCGCTCGAGCTTCGGCCAGCTGGTCTTCGGCTGCCAGGCGCCCGACGCCGGCAACGCCGAGATCCTCCACAACTTCGGGACGAGTGAGCAGAAGGAGCGCTGGCTTCGGCCGCTCGTCGCCGGCGAGATCCGCTCGTTCTTCTCGATGACCGAGCCCGAGGTTCCCGGCTCGGACCCGACCACGCTACGCACGCGCGCTGTCCGGGACGGCGACGATTGGGTGATCGACGGCCACAAGTGGTTCTCGTCAGGAGCGCAAGGCGCAGCCTTCGGAATCGTCATGGCGGTCAGCGACCCGGACGCGGCACCGCACGCGCGCGCGACGCAGATCATCGTTCCTGCCGACACGCCCGGCGTCGACATCGTCAAGCCGATCACCGTCATGGGTCACGAGGGCAAGGGTTGGTCGACACACTGCGAGGTTCGCTACACGAACGTCCGCGTTCCGGTCAGCAACACGCTCGGCGAGCCGGGCGCCGGCTTCCTGATCGCGCAGAAGCGCCTCGGCCCCGGTCGCATTCATCACGTCATGCGCTGGCTCGGTCAGATGCAGCGCGCGTTCGAGCTGATGTGCGAGTACGCGCTGCAGCGCCAGACCTCGACAGGGCCTCTGTCCGACAAGCAGACGGTGCAGAACTGGATCGCCGACAGCTACGCGGAGATCCAGGCGTGCCGGTTCATGACGCTCGACGCTGCGCACAAGATCGACGGCGGCGACGAGGCGCGGGTCGAGGTCTCGGCGATCAAGTTCTATGCGGCGGGTGTCCTGAACGACGTGATCGATCGGGCGGTGCAGGTACACGGCGCCCGCGGCCTCACCGACGAGACCCCGCTCGCCAACATGCTCATGCAGGCCCGCGGCGGACGCATCTACGACGGGCCGGACGAGGTCCACCGACAGGTCGTCGCCAAGCGCATCCTGAAAGCGTTTCGGGACGGCGAGGGGTGGCAGTTCAGTTAGTGAGTTGAACAGTCTCCGAGGTCAACTGCTGGTCTCCGCGCCGTCACTGCACGATCCGAACTTTCGGAAGACGGTCGTCCTCGTCGCGCACCACGACGAGGACGGGGCGATGGGCCTCGTCCTCAGCCGCCCCTCCGATGTCCCCGCCTCCGCCGCGATGCCGTCACTGACCGGCCTGCCGGGCGCCGGCGATCCGGTGTTCGTCGGCGGCCCGGTTCAACCCGAGGCATTCATGGTGCTCGCAGAGTTCGACGACGTCGAAGCGGCCGCCGCGCCGATCTTCGACCGGGTCGGGTTCATGCCGGCCGACGCCGAGCCAGACGAGCTCCCGATCAGCCGGATGCGTCTCTTTGCCGGTTATGCAGGCTGGGGTGCGGGCCAACTCGAGGCCGAGTTGGACGAGCCGGCCTGGATCGTCGTTACCGCCGAGCCAGACGATGCGTTCGTCGACGATCCCGACGAGCTCTGGCGCACCGTCCTCCATCGCAAGGGCGGCCCGTTCGAGCTGATGGTCGACATGCCGTTCGACCCCGGTTTGAACTAAGCGGAGGGATTGGCGATCGGCGGGAGTCCGACCGTCTCGCCCGCGCTTCTCGGGCCTGGGACGTTCGGGAAGCGGAACGGCGCCGGCTCGCGGCCCGGCTGCACGAACCAGCACTCCCCCGACCCGGCGCTCGTGGCGGCAAGCCACATCGCGTCGGCGACATCGTCCGGGCGCAGCAGCGGGAAGCCCGCCGCTGCGAAGGTCGCGCGCTGATCGTGCAGGTCGAGCATCGGTGTGTCGGCGATTCCTGGACACACGGCGTTGATCTTGATCGGCTCGATCTGTGGCGCGATGCTGCGTACGAAGCCGACCACGGCGTGCTTCGTGAGCGAGTAGATCGAATCGAGCGGCATGCCGACAAGGCCGGCAAGTGAGGCCGTGGCGATGATCGTGCCGCCGTTCATCACACGGGCGAGCCGGCGGACGCCGTAGACGACACCGTCGACGTTCACGCTCACCGCCCGCCGGTACTGCTCGTCGGTCAGCTTCGTGAGGTCGGTCTCGGCGGTGAGAACGCCGGCGTTCAGGCAGGCGAGGTCGACCGCCTCGACGCGCTCCCACGCGGCCGGGTCGGCCACGTCGAAGCCGGTGACGAGATCGAGCGACTCGACCTCGTAGCCTTCGCGCTCCAGTCTCGCGCGCATTGCGCGACCGAGCCCACCCTCACCGCCGGTGACCAGCGCTCTCACGGCTCGAGGACCACCTTCCCGACGTGCTTCCGCGACTCGATCAGCGCGTGCGCGGCAGACGCGTCGGCGAGTGGGAATGTCGCGCCGACCGCCGGGTCGATCTCCCCACGAGACCACATGCGAAGCAGCTCTGCGGCACAGTCGCGGACGAACGCGGGGTCGTGCTTCATCAGCCGGCCGAGAAAGAGCCCTTGAACGCCGACGTTGCGCCCGACGAGCCACTGCACGCTCGGATCCGGCCAGAGGCCGGCCGTGAACCCGATCGCAACGATGTTGCCAAGTGGCTTCAGGATCGAGAGGGACTGCGTGAATGTGTCGCCGCCGACCGTGTCGAGAACGACGTCGACCGAGAGCGCGTCGAGCTCGTCGTACCCGATTGCGCCGTCGGCGCCTTGCTCACGGGCATAGGCGCGCTTTTCGTCGGAGCTCGCCGTCGCGACCACGTGCGCGCCGAGTCGCTTCGCGAGCTGGATCGCTGCCGTGCCGACTCCTCCGGAGCCGGCGTGCACGAGCACGGTGGAGCCACTGTGCACGCGCACCTGGTGATGCAGCGGGATGTAGGCCGTCAGATACGTCGTGAGAAACGAGGCACCGGCAGCGTACGACGCGCCGTCCGGCAGGTCGAAGGTCCACTGCGGATCGACCTCGACGCGCTCCGCGTAGCCGCCTGCGTTGCGAGAAAGCGCAACGACGCGCCGCCCGTCGAGATCGCCGGACACTTCGTTGCCGAGCACATGCGGCAGCGCGGGCATCTGCGGATACAGGCCGCGCCGAACGAGGACGTCGGCGAAGTTGATCCCGGCGGCGCGAACGTCGACAATGCTCTCCCCTTCGGGGTCCGGCACGTCCTCGAGCGCGAGGTCGCCGCCGACCTCGCGGAGGACGACCGCCTTCATCTGCCCGTCCAGTTCGCCTGCCGCTTTTCGAGGAATGCGGCGACGCCTTCCTGCCCGTCGTCGGAGCTGAGGCACGCGGCAAAGGCCTCCACCTCACGGTCGTCGCTGCGCGCGTCGCGCGTCTCGTGCAGGAGCGCCTTGATCTGGCGGATCGCATGCGGGCTCTGCCGGTCGAGCGGCTCCACGTAGCGCGCGATTCCTGCTTCGAGGTCGTCGACGACGAACTCGACAAGTCCCCACCGCTCTGCCGTGTCGGCGTCGATTCGCTCGCCGGACATGGTCAGCCACCGTGCGCGTCCCGGCGAGATCAGGCGTGGCGCCCGCTGTGTGCCGCCGCCGCCCGGCAGGAGGCCGAGGTTGACCTCCGGGAAGCCAAGCTGCGCGTCACGGGTCGCGATACGGAAGTCGCAGGCGAGTGCGAGCTCGAGCCCGCCGCCGAGGCAGTACCCGTGGATCGCCGCGACCACCGGAACGGCGGTCTGCTCGATCAGGTCCGCGACCGGCTGGATCCCGGCGGGCCGTCCGCCATCGTCGGCGTCGCCGACGAAGCCACTGATGTCCG
The DNA here is from genome assembly GCA_963817765.1 of uncultured Thermoleophilia bacterium. Lineage (GTDB taxonomy): Bacteria > Actinomycetota > Thermoleophilia > Gaiellales > Gaiellaceae > PALSA-600. The sequence continues at coordinate 43,200 of CAWFPX010000007.1, forward strand.
CGCCGGCGGAGAACGCACGGTCACCGGTGCCGCGCAGGACGACGACATTGACGTCGGCATCGAGTGACTCGAGCTCGTTCCACAGTGTCTCGATGATCGTCTTCCCGACTGCGTTGACGGGCGGGTTGTCCAGCCAGATCGTCTTGATCACGGCGCGATCACCGGTGACGTCGCTTCGGTGAACATCTCACGCAGCTCGGTCTTGCGGAACTTGCCGACGCTCGTCTTCGGGATCTCCGCCACGAACTCGTACCGGTCCGGCAGCCAGAACTTCGCGAAGTCCGGGGCCAGGAACGCCCTCAGTTCCTCACCGGTCGCGGTCGCACCCTCGCGCAGGACGACCGCAGCAAGCGGCCGCTCGTCCCATCTCTCATCCGGGATCGCGATCACGGCTGCCTCGGCGATCGCCGGATGCGCCATGAGGGCGTTCTCGAGCTCGACCGAGGAGATCCACTCACCGCCCGACTTGATCACGTCCTTCGAGCGATCCTTGATCTGGATGAAACCACGCGGGTGCATCGAGACCACGTCGCCGGTCTTGAACCAGCCGTCGTCGGTCCAGCGATCTGCCTGCTCGGGAGTGTCGTAGTAACCGGCCGCGACCCACGGACCGCGAATCTCGAGCTCGCCCATCGACTCGCCGTCCCACGGCAGCTCGTTGCCCTCCGCGTCCCGGTTGCGCAGCTCAACGAGCGGCAGCGGCATGCCCTGCATGGCGATGTAGTCGAACTGCGTTTCTTCGTCTGCCTGCGCGAGCTCGCCGGGAAGCTGTGCCGTCGACGCGACCGGCGACGTCTCCGTCATGCCCCAGCCGTGAACGACGTTCAGCCCATGTCGCTGCTTGAAGCCGGCGATCATGGCCCGCGGCGCGGCCGAGCCGCCCACGAGCATGCCCTTCATGTGCGAGAGATCCCACTTGCCCGGGTTCGCGTCGAGGAGCGCGAGGATGCCGAGCCAGATCGTCGGCACGCCCGCAGTCCAGGTGACCCCTTCCTCGACGAAGGCATCGAGCAGGCTCTCCGGGTCGAGGTACGGGCCGGGGTAGACGAGCTTGGCGCCGATCATGTTGCCGATGTAGGGATAGCCCCACGCGTTCGCGTGGAACATCGGCACGACGGGCAGGATCGTGTCCCGCTCGGAGATCCCGAGGTTCATCGGGTTGCCGGCGGCGACGCCGAGCGTGTGCAGCACGGTGGAGCGATGCGAGTAGAGGACGCCCTTCGGCAGCCCGGTCGTCCCGCTCGTGTAACACATCGCAGCTGCCTCGTTCTCGTTCAGCTCGGGGTCGCGCCAAGAGTCCGGATCGGCTCCGGCGAGCAACTCCTCGTACGAATCCTCGACGACGAAGACGTGCTCGATCTTCGTCTGGCCGACGAACAGGTCGAGCAGCGGCACGAGGCTCCGGTCGACGATCACGACCCGGTCGCCTGCGTGATTGGCGATGTACGCGAGGTCGTTCGGATGCAAGCGCAGATTCAGCGTGTGGAGCACGAAGCCGCCGCACGGAATCCCGAGGTACGCCTCGTGATGCTGGTGGTGGTTCCAGCACAGGGTCGCGACACGGTCCCCGCGCTCGAGCCCGAGTCCCTGCAGCGCGACCGCGAGCGCACGCGCACGCCGACCGGTCTCCGCGTACGTGGAGCGGTGGAAGCTCCGGTCGGGCATCCGGCTGACGATCTCCTTGTCGGCGAAATACGACTCGGAGCGGCGCAGCAACGCCGGCAGACGTGAGCTGGAAGTCCATCATCAGACCGTTCACCGCTGCACCTCGTTCATCGCCTGCCGCTTGACGAGATCTTCCGGGCTGACGACGTTCCCGTCTCGTTCGACGTAGCCGTCCTTGCCGCCCACGATGAACAGCACGAGGTCGCTCTCGCCGCGGTTCGTGATCATGCGGTGTGTCGTAGACTCGACGTGCACGATCCCGCCTTCGGGCACCTCGTGCTCCTCGCCGTCGAACGTGAAGATCGCAGTTCCGCGGTGGACGAAGTACAGCTCGTCCTGGGTGTCGTGGTAGTGGTTCGGCCCTTCGAAGCCGGGTCGAAGGACGAGTGCATTGACGCCGAACGCCGTGACGCCGAGCGGCTGGCGGATCTTGCGAAAGCCGTAGCCCTCGCCGAGCTCATCGAGTGACGCAATGGAGTAGGCCATGCGCGTGATCCTAGGCGGGCGCAACGGCCCCTGTCACATCGAGCCGGCCGTGGCCGACGCGGACAAGTCCGTGTGTCTGACACCAGCCGTGGCCGACGCGGACAAGTCCATGTGTCTGACACCAGCCGTGGCCGACGCGGACAAGTCCGTGTGTCTGACACCAGCCGTGGCCCGAAGGGGACAGAGAGTGCGCTGGGAGGGCGGCCGCAGTCGCCCCTCCCAGCGCGGGAATCTGGTCGGGGTCTTAGCCGACGATGAAGCCGGTGCCCTTGACCGCAGCGAGAATCTGCGCCTTGGTCTGGGACTTGTCGAAGCCGAGCGGCGCGCCGTCGATTCCGCGCAGCGTCCGCATCCAGCTCGCGTGTCGTGCCTCGACAGTGAGGATCGAGACCGCCGCGCCGAGGATGGCCTTCGACTTGATGTTGCCGCCCTGGCCGGAATACGCAGCCACGCCGGTGTCCTCGAGCACCTGCGCGGTCGCCTGGAACGACGCCTTTGCATGGTTGCTGCCCTTGAAGTCGAAGGTCGGCTTCTTCACGGCGGCCGTCCCGAGCGCGCTCGCCAGGAACGCGACGTGCGCGGCCTCGTGCTTGGCGACGACACGGGCGAAATGCGCCGTCTTGGCATCGAACGCGCCGGCGAACTTGACGGCCTCGGCGTAGAACGCCGCCTCCAGGTACTCGAGTGTCAGCGCGAAGTTCAGGATCGCGACGTCACTCGGAGCGGTGCCGGCCTTGGCGAGAGACGGGAGTGCAGCGGCGACGCCGCCGCCCATCATCACCGCGCCGACGCCGATGCCGGCCTTCTTCAGGAACGCCAGGCGTGTGCCGCCGTCGACCTTGGCGGCGGCCTCCTGGATCGCCCCGTCGGTGTCCACCTCTTCGAGCGTCCACGGATCGGACATTGCATGACTCCTCTCGCTCGTTGACCAGGCTTCCGGTGTGGTTCGCACGACCTGCGAAACCGGTTCGAACGGAGGCGGAAAGACCCGCGGGTCAGGCCACGGGTTCAGGGCACGGGCTCGGGCCAGACCCGGACGAGCACGGCCGTCACGAGCGCGAGGACGGCGAAGACGACGGCGATCACCACCTGGCCGACCGCGACGAACGAGGCGGTCGCGGCGGCGAAGATCACGAGCTCGACGAGAAACCGGGCGGGATCCGGCCAGCGGCGACGGGCTCTCGGCGCGATCCCGAACCCCCACACGCCTGCGACGACCAGGGGAAACACGACCGCGAGCACGGGGCTCGTGCGCCACCCGAACCAGGCAACCGCGACAAGGGCCGCGAGCTCGCACGCGAAGCGAAGGCCAAGATTGAGTGCCGCCAAAGCTAGCTTCCGAAGAGAAACCGGGTCAGCAGCCGGTCGCGCGCCCGGGTCGGCAGCTTCTCGAGCCGAGCCCTGCGCTTCGCGTCCGGGCCGACGAGATAGCGCGACTTCGGCTTCGGCGAGGTGAGCGCATGCTCGACAGCCTTCGCGACCTCGACGGCCGGCACGCCACTGCGAGCCGAACGGTCGGTCGCGAGCCGCCGGAACTTCTCGGCCCGTTCACCGTAGAGCTGTGCCGCCTCGGGCGGAAACTCCTCGATCGGTCGCTGCGGCTTCGTCCAGATCGCCGTCGCGATCGTCCCGGGCTCGATGATCGAGACGTGGATGCCGAACGGCGCGAGCTCGACGCGCAGCGAGTCGGCCATCGCTTCGAGTGCGAACTTCGACATCGCATACGCGCCCAGGAACGGCAAGGCCGAGCGGCCACCGACCGAGCCCATCAGCACGACGCGTCCGCGCGAGCGTCGCAAAGCGGGCAGGAACGCCTGGAGCACGCGCAGCTGACCGACGACGTTCACGTCGAGCTGGCGTGTCAACTCGTCGGGCGGCAAGAACTCGAGCGGAGCCGCGATCCCGATGCCGGCGTTGTCGACGAGTGCATCGAGCTCGTCGACACGCGAGGCCGCATGGCCGATCGCAACCGGATCGGTGACGTCGAAGACGAGCTCGGTTGTTCCTTCCGGCGCCTCCCCGCTCCGCCGCACCGACGCGTAGACGGTCCAGCCAAGCCCTAGGAGGCGGGCCGCCGTCGCCGCGCCGATTCCGGTCGAAGCGCCGGTTACGAGGACAGTAGGGATGCAGCCACCTCGGCCCGATGCTCGCGGCCGTACCCCAGCGCGCCTTCCAGCCAGAGCGCGCGCTTGTAGTAGCGGTGCAGCGGATGCTCCCAGGTGAAGCCGATCCCGCCGTGCGCCTGGATCGACTTCTCGCACGCGAGCACGGCGGCCTCCGCGGCCTGTGACTTCGCCGCGGCGACCGCAAGATCGACTTGAGCATCGTTCTCGGCGACGCACCACGCGGCCCAATACGCAAGTGACCGGGCAAGCTCGACGGCGACATAGCCGTCGACGAGGGAATGCGAGATCGCCTGGTAGCTCCCGATCTTCTTGCCGAACTGCTCGCGCTCCGAGACGTAGGCGAGCGCAAGCTCGCTCGCCTTCGAGCCGATCCCGACAGCCTCGAGCGCGAGCGCCGCGAGTAGCCGTCTGCGCACGTCGGTCCACTCACCCTGCGCTGCCTCGGCACCGTTCGGCGACAGCCGGCCGAGACCCAACGTCTCGTCGACGGTCGCAAGCGTCTCACCCTCGGCGCGCTCCGCGTGCATCGACGGCGTCAGGACACGGCTGACCTGACCGAGATGCGGGACGAACCCGTCGATCTCGATCGACCAGACATCGTCGCCGGGCTGGCCCGCGACCTCGTTCAACACGAACGGCCCGTCGTAGAGCGTGCGGCCGAGCTCCTCGAAGAGCACCGCTGCGTCGAGGAAGGTGAAGTCGTCTCCTTGCAGGATCCCGACCCAGCCCAGCTCGGAGAGTTGCTCCATCGAGGGGGACGGATTCGCCTCGAGGAAGGTGCGCGCTTCCCGGCGGAGGTCATCTTGCTCGGCTGTGAACGAGAAATCCATGTGTTACCGACGCTCCTTCATCTGCTTCTTGGCAGACCGAGCACGCGCTCGGCGACGATGTTGCGGAGGATCTCGCTCGTCCCGGCCTCGATCGTGTTACCGCGCGAGCGGAGCTGCTGGTACTGCCAGTACCCGTCTGAGCTCCCGCCCCCGTTCGTCAGCTGCGCGTGCGACCCGAGGATCTCGAGCGCCAGCTTCGTGAGGCGCTGGTTGTTCTCCGACCAGACGAGCTTGGACGCCGAGCCTTCGGGGCCTGGGATGCCGGTCTTCGTGAGGGCGGTGAGCGAGCGGTAGTTCGTGTACTTCAGCGCTTGAAGCTCGATCCACTCACGTGCGATGCGGTCGCGCAGGACCGGGTCGGTCACCTCTGCGTTCCTTCGCGAGCGCGACCAGCTTGCGAACCGCGACGTCGAGTGTCGCCGACAGGGCGAAGCCCAGCGTGCCGCGCTCATGCAGGAGCGTCGTCATCGCGACTTGCCAGCCGTCTCCGACTGCCCCGAGGAGGTTCTCCTTCGGCACCTTCACGTCCGTGAAGAAGATCTCGTTGAATTCGGGGTGGCCGGTGATCTGGACGAGCGGCCGCACCTCGACGCCGGGGGCGTGCATGTCGACGATCACGTAGCTGAGGTTCTTGTACCGCGGCGCATCTGGATCGCCGAGGCCGACGAGAATGCAGAAGTCTGCGATATGCGCGAACGATGACCACACCTTCTGGCCGTTGACCAGGAAATGGTCGCCCTTGTCCTCGATCCGCGTCCGCGCGGCCGCGAGATCGCTTCCGGCGTCCGGCTCGGAGAAGCCCTGGCACCAGATGTGCTCCGCGCTCAGGATCTTCGCGAGGTACCGCTCCTTCTGCTCCGGCGTGCCCCACGTGATGATCGTGGGACCCGCCATGCCGAGGCCGATCACCCCGAGGTGCGACGGCGCCTCGGCGCGAGCGAGCTCCTCGAGGTAGATCGCTTGATGCGCATACGGGGCACCGGCGCCACCGTACTCCTTGGGCCACGTCAGGCCGGCATAGCCCGCGGCGCCGAGCTTCCGGCTCCACTCGAGGTCTGTGTCGTCGAAGCGCCGCGCCGAGCGCGCCTTGGAGGCGGCGGGAAGGTTCTGCGCGATGAACTCGCGCAGCTCGCCGCGGAAGGCGGCTTCTTCGGGTGTGTCGCGCAGCTCCATGCCTCGATCCTACTTCTCTAGCGACCCGCCGCGGCATCTCCACGAAGGGTCATGCACGTCGAGGTTCCGTAGGCCACCAACGACCCGCTCTCGTCGGTGACACGACAGTCGACGAGACCAATCGTCCGCCCCGCTTTCAGAACGCGCGCTTCGGCGACGAGGCGTCCGGACCACACCGGTTTCAGGAAGTTCATCTTCAGCTCGAGCGTCGTGAACGTCTCGCCGTCGTCCAGCTGAGACGCGTGCGCGCAGCCCATCGCCGCGTCGGCGAGATCGCAGAGGATCCCGCCGTGCACCGTCCCGAGCGGGCTCGCGTGCTGCTCGCCGACATCGAGCTCGAACGTCACGACACCCGCCTCGACGGCGGTCATCCGCATTCCGATCAACTTCGCGACCGGCGGTGGTTCGCGCTCGCCCGCCACGATCGCCCGAAACGCATCGATCGATTTCATGCGCGTTGATCGGGCAGCAGCACCGTCCGGATCACCTCGCCGTCGTGCATCGCCTGCAACGCCTCCTCCCAGCCTTCGAGCGGCGCCGTTCGCGTCACCATTCCTGCGAGGTCGAGCTTGCCCTCGAGCGCCCAGTCGGCGAGCCGCCCGAAATCCGTGGGGAGATGATCGCCGCCGTGCGAGACGAGGATCCGCGCGCGCTTCCCGAAGAGCTTCGGCAGGTCGACCTCCGCCTTCTCGCCGGCCGGCGAAAGCCCGATCAGGACGACCGTGCCGGGCGAGCTGACGAGCGAAAGGGCGAGCTCGAAGGTCGAACGGCGGCCGACGACATCGAACACGAACTCGACCGGGCCCTCGCCGACGTCGGTGGCGCCGAACCGGCGCGCCTGGTCGAGCTTCTGTTCGTCGAGGTCGATTGCGCGGATCTCGGACGCACCAGCGATGCGCGCGCCCTGGATGACCGAGAGACCCACCGCACCGCAACCGATCACCGCAACTCGAGCGCCCTCCCACACCTTCGCCGTCTCGAGCACCGACATGACGCCGGTTGCGACGGCGCAGCCGAGCAGGCATGCCTGCTCGACCGGCAGTTCGGCCGGCACCTTCGCGGCGGCGACCGCAGGCACGACAGTGTGCGTGGCGAAGGTGCCCGTCCGCAGCACCGGCGACAACTCGGAGCCGTCGGCGCGAAAGAGCCGTCCGGGCGCGGACGGAGGTCGCCTGCAGAACCGAGGCTCACCGCGGAGGCACATCGCACATGTATCGCAGGCTGTCTTCCAGCCGAGCACGACACGATCGCCCTTGGCGAGGCCGACCACGCCTTCGCCGACGGCCGCGATCGTCCCGGCTCCCTCGTGGCCGAGCAGGATCGGGAACGCGTGGTGCCAGCCGTTCTCCTCGATCACGTGCGCGTCGGTGTGACAGACGCCCGTCGCCTGGATCCGGACGAGCACCTCGCCGGGCCCCGGCGGCTCGACGCGGATCTCTTCGAGCGCGATGCGCCCGGGCTCGGCTAGGACGACGCCGCGTTCGAGAGCCATGTGTTTGAGAGCCAGCCGCGGTCGAGGTCGCGAACACTGGTCGCGCCAGCGAGCGCGAGGTTCAGGTCGATCTCCGCCATCAGGTTCTGGAGCAGCTCCTCGACGCCGCGTTGCCCGCCGACTGCGAGTGCGTATGCGTACGGACGGCCGAGCAGCACCGCGTCGGCGCCGAGCGCCATCGCCTTCAGCACGTCGGCGGCGCAGCGGATGCCGCCGTCCATCAACACCACGGCTTCCGGGAGCGCGTCGCGGATCTCGATGAGCGCATCCAGGGCCGCGACGGCGCCGTCGACCTGGCGCCCGCCGTGATTCGAGACGATGAGGCCGTCGACCCCGTGCTCAAGCGCGCGCTCGGCATCGTCGGCGGTGAGCAGGCCCTTCACGAGGATCGGCAGCGCCGTCTGGCCGCGCAGCCAGTCGAGGTCGTCCCAGACGAGCCCGAGGTTCGGGAACGTCGCGAGCATCGTGGCCGCCGCGGTGAGGAGGTCCTCTTCGGGCGTCCGCTCGAGTCGCGAGAGGAACACGGGGTCGCTGAAGTATTGGCCGCACCCTTCGCCCCTGATGAACGGCAGGTACCCCTGGCGCAGGTCGCGGGGCCGCCATCCGAGCGTGAGGGTGTCGAGGGTGACGACGATGGCGCCGTAGCCGGCTGCCTCGGCTCGGTGCACGAAGCTCGCGCAGATCTCGCGGTCGTTCACCCAGTACAGCTGGAACCAACGCGGCGCGTTCGTCGCCGCGACGTCCTCGATCGAATGCGTCGCCGCGCTCGAGAGAATCATCGGCACGCCCGAGGATGCCGCCGCTCTCGCAGCGCCGACTTCCGCCTCCTCGTGAGCAATCGAGAGCACGCCCACCGGCGCGAGCAGGAACGGCGCGGGCGAGCGCAGGCCGAGCACCTCCACCGAGATATCGCGCTCGACGTTGCCGGAGAGCATCCGGGGTCGAATCCGCCAGCGTCCGAACGCATCCAGGTTCGCGCGCAGCGTGGTCTCGGCGCCGGCGCCGCCTGCGATGTACCCGAACGCGCCCGGGTCGAGCTCTCTGCTCGGCCGCACGCTCCCAGTCGTCGGCTGTGATCGGCCACTCGTGCGGCTGCTGGGCGATGTAGATCGCGTTCTGGATCGACGAGCCGGAGAAGCTCACCAGCGGATCCTAATCGGGCGAACGCGACGCTAGCCCGCCGTCGGGACATGTCTTGGGGACAGTCCCCGAGACATGTCTTAAGAAGCCATGGGTGCCCATGGTGCGCTGGGTTCACGAACCGCAGCGCCATAGACTCGACCGGTGTCGTTCGTGACAGCGTCACTCCGCCGGTTCAGGCCTCGGGAGTTCTTTGCACCGGCGCTCGCGGAGGCGAAGGCGTACCGCACAGCCTGGCTGCTCCGCGACGTGCTCACGGCGGCGACGGTGCTTGCAGTGATCGTGCCGCAGGGTCTCGCCTACGGGGAGCTCGCCGGCCTCGCGCCGGTCGTCGGGCTGTATGCCGCCCTGCTGCCGCTGTTGCTCTATCCGGTATTTGCGAGCTCGCGACGCCTGATGGTCGGCCCGGAGTCGGGCCTCGCGATCCTGACCGCCTCCGCACTCGCACCGCTCGCCGCAGGGCAGACGTCGAAGTACGCAGCTCTGGCGGCCATGCTCGCGCTGCTGATGGGCGTGATGATGATTCTCGGCGGTGTGCTGCGGCTTGGCTTCCTGGCCGACTTCCTCTCGAGGCCGGTGCTGGTCGGATTCATGAACGGGGTCGGCGTGATCCTGATCGCAAGCCAGGTCCCGCGCCTGTTGGGCATCTCCGTCAGCGAGGAGAGCACGCTCGGAAAGCTCTGGGGCGTGATCTCAAATCTCGGCGAGACGAGCTGGCGCACCCTTGTCCTCGGGTTGGCCCTGATGGGCGTACTGGCGCTGACCGCCCGCCTCGGCCCGAAGGTGCCCGGCCCGCTGATCGTGCTCGGTGCGGCAGGAGTGGCGGTTGTGCTGCTCGACCTCGACCAGAAGGGCGTGTCGACGATCGGCTCGGTGCCAAAGGGGCTTCCGAGCCTGGACTACCCGCACGTCGGGTTCGCCAATTTCGGCGACCTGGTGCCGCTCGCGGCCGGGCTCGCGCTCGTCGGGTTCTCCGAGGCGATTCTCACCGCCCGCGCCTTCGGCGAGGGGCACGGCGAGACGGTCGACGCGAATCGCGAGCTGATCGCGCTGGGAGTCGGCAACGTCGGCGTCGGCTTCACCCAGGGTTTCCCGACCTCGGCGAGCCAGTCGCGAACGGCCGTCGCCGACACCTCGGGAATGAGGACACAGCTGGCGCAGATGCTCGCCGGCATCGCCGTCGGCGTCTTCCTGCTCTTCTTCACAGGAATCCTCAAGAACGTGCCGCAGGTCGCACTGGCGGCGATCGTGATCTTCGCGGCATTCGGCCTGTTCCGGCAACGGCAGTTGCGTGAGCTCTATGACGCCGACCGCGTCGAGTTCGGGCTCGCGATCGCCACCTTCGCCGGCGTCGTGGCGTTCGGGATGCTGACCGGCATCCTCGTGGCGGTCGGCCTGTCGCTCGCAGTGTTCCTCGGCGGCGTCGTACGTCCCCACGACGCAGTGCTCGGTTCAGTCGACGGTGTCGACGGCTTTCACAGCGTCGCCGAGGAACATGACCTCGAGGCGGCTCCGGGTGTGATCGTGTACCGCTTCGATGGGCCTCTCTTCTTCGCGAACGCCGACTACTTCCTCACCCGCGCGCTGTCATTGCTCGATGGCCGACAGTTGACGTGCTTCGTGCTCGATCTCGAGGCTGTGACCTCGATCGACGTGACCGCCGGGACGCGCGATCGAGAAGCTGCGGGAGACGGTCGTCGCCGGTGGGGCGTCCTTCCACCTCGCTCGCACGACGGCGCCGACACAGCGGCACCTCCACGCCCTCGGGCTCGCTGAGACAATCGGCGAGGCGAACTTCCATCCGACCGTTCGCGCCGCGGTCGAAACCTGCCGAGCGCAGTGACGAAGCTGCCGCGACCTGGCCGTCGTCAGCGGCCGGCGGCCGGAGGACCGCCTCCGCTCAGCTCCTCGAGCCGGGTGCGTTGGGTCGGCGTCACATCCGAGCCGAAGAACTCGAACGCACGACGGGCCTGCTCCGCTGCAGCTTGGACCCGACCGAGAGCGGCGTAGTCCTCCGCCAGCTCTTCATGGAAGTACGGATCCTGGCGGCCCACGCGGAGGGACCACGCGACCGTGCGCTCGGCCCGGTCCGCCGCTTCTGCCGGACGACCGAGCGCACGAAGCGCAACGGCGACCGCGTAGCGCGCGATCTCGATGGCGTACTCGTCTGATTGGTCTTCTTCGCGGACTGCGAGGGCACGCTCGAACACCGCGAGCGCCTCGTCGAGGGCGCCCCGCTCGTGGAGCATCCAGCCAAGGTTGTTCAGAAGCGGTCCGCGCCAGTAGGCCGCGGCAGGCTCGCGCTCGCCGAGCTCGATCCCGCGCGTCGTCCACGAGCGAAACCCCTCGTCGTCCGGCGCAGCGAGCGCTGCCATGTGCGCCGCGTCGCCGGCGATGTAGTACTCGCCGACAGCGACAGCCAGCTCGAACGCGGTCACAAAGAGGGGATATGCCGCGGTCGGGTCGCCGCTCGACCGCAGCATCCGGCCGCGCTCGAGCGCGACGCGTACGTCAACGATTGCTCGCCCGGCGCCGACCCGTGCCGCCTCATCGAGCAGGTCGCCGCACCGGTCGAACGCGCCGCGCAGCCCCTCGATGCGCGCCAGCTGCGTCAGCACCTCCGCCCGACCTTCGTCGTCGACCTCACGGTCGAGCTGCTCCGTGAACCGACGCTCGCTGAGGTCGAGATCACCGAAGTCCCACAGAGGCCGCAGCCGATCCACGATGCGACTGATCCTAGAGGCGCCTAGCAGATTCGAACTGCTGTAAACGGCTTTGCAGGCCGCTGCCTAACCACTCGGCCAAGGCGCCGTGCCGCGGCATCGTATCGGGCGCTCCTGCAATTCACGGCCGGCCGGCCCATCGACCCGCCCGCGAGCTTTCGCCGGCTGAAGACGCCGTATACAGTCACGCGCGTCGTGTCTCTCCAGGAACGCAGCGCCACGGAGCGCGTCCAGGAGGCCCGCGAGCGATACGTCGCGCGTGGAGTCTCCACCCCGCCGCTCGTCGTCGACCGCGCCGAGGGCGCGCGTGATCTGGGACGTCGAAGGCCGCGAGTACATCGACTTCGCAGGCGGTCTCGGCTGCGCGAATCTCGGCCACAATCTCCCTGCGGTCGTCGCCGCGCTGCACGCTCAGGTCGACCGTTACCTGCACCAGTGCTTCATGGTCGGGATGTACGAGCCGTACGTCGACGTCTGTCGGCGGCTCGCCGAGCTTTCGCCGTGCCGCGGTGAGGACCAGAAGTCACTGCTCCTGAATAGCGGCGCGGAGGCAATCGAGAACGCCGTCAAGATCGCGCGCGTCGCCACCGGCCGCCCGGCGGTGATCGTCTTCGACAACGCCTTCCACGGCCGCACGCTCCTGTCGATGACGATGACGTCGAAGGTCGTTCCGTACAAGAAGGGATTCGGGCCGTTCGCACCCGAGGTGTACCGGACGCCCGCGCCGTATCCCTTCCGTGGAGTCAGCGAGGACGATGCAATCGCCGCGTTGAAGCATCTCTTCAAGGGCGACGTCGACCCGCAATCCGTTGCCTGCGCCGTGCTCGAGCCTGTGCAAGGCGAAGGCGGGTTCATCCCGATGACACCGGACTTCCCGGAACGCCTGCAGGAGATCCTCGACGGTTACGGGATCCTGTACGTGAACGACGAGGTGCAGAGCGGTTGCGGTCGCACCGGGCCGGTCTGGGCGATCGAGCATTACGGCATCGAGCCCGACCTGACGGTGAGCGGCAAGACGTTGGGCGGCGGTCTGCCACTCGCGGCCGTCACGGGGCGTGCGGAGATCGTGGATGCCGTCCCGCCGGGAGGGCTCGGCGGCACGTTCGGAGGCAATCCGCTCTCGTGCGCGGCGGCGCTCGCAATCCTCGACGCGCTCGCGGAGAACCGCCCGCGGGCCGAGCAGATCGGCGAGCGCCTTCGCGAGCGGCTGACCGCGATGGCTCCCGCCGGCTCCGACGTGCGCGGGATCGGCCCGATGCTCGCGATCGAGCTCCCCGAGCAGACGGGCGACGAGACGGCGCGCATCACCGCCGCGGCGCGCGACGAGGGATTGCTGCTTCTCTCGTGCGGGATCTACGGCAACGTGATCCGGATCCTCGTCCCGTTCTCGGTCGGCGACCATGAGCTCGACCAGGGGCTCGACATCCTGGAGCGCTGCCTTGTCGGCTGACGTCGGCGTCGAGGGGGCGCGCAAGACCTACGGCGAGGTCGTTGCGGTCGATGACGTCGACCTGCGCGTCGCCGACGGTGAGTTCTTCACGCTCCTCGGCCCGTCGGGCTCGGGGAAGACCACGACGTTGCGCATGATCGCCGGCTTCGAGCAGCCCGACGCCGGCCGGATAACTCTCGGTGGCGAGGACATCACGAACAAGCCGCCGTACAGTCGTGACGTCAACACCGTCTTTCAGGATTACGCGCTCTTCCCGCACATGACGGTCACCGACAACGTGGGTTACGGCCTGAAGGTGAAAGGGGTTGCACGCAAGGAACGCAGAGCGCAGGTGGCGGACGTGCTGCGGATGGTGCGCCTCGAGGGGTACGGCGACCGCAAGCCCGTGCAACTCTCCGGCGGCCAGCGGCAACGAGTTGCACTCGCGCGCTCGATCGTCAACCAGCCGAAGGTGCTGCTGCTCGACGAGCCGCTGGGCGCGCTCGACCTGAAGCTGCGCCAGGAGATGCAGGTGTTCCTGAAAGCGCTCCAGCAAGACCTCGGCATGACGTTCCTCTACGTCACACATGACCAGGAGGAGGCACTGACGATGAGCGACCACGTCGCCGTTTTCAACGAGGGCCGCGTCGAACAGGTCGGCACGCCGAACGAGATCTACGAGCGCCCGGCGACCGAGTTCGTCGCCGGGTTCGTCGGGACGTCGAACATCATCGAGCGCGGCGGGCGCCGCATCAGCGTTCGGCCCGAGCGGATCACCCTGAACGGTCACGGCGAGCCGGCGACGATCAAAGACGTCGTCTTCGTCGGCGCGTTCACCCGCTATCTCGTCGATACCGCGGCGGGAGAGCGCCTTACGGTCGTCCGTCAGAACGACGGCTCGTCCCTCGCGCCCGGAACAAACGTGCTCCTCGGCTGGCGCGAGGAAGACGCATACGAGATCACCCCCCCAAATCAGCAATCCCTTCAGGAGGTCAAATGACAAAGCGCATGTGGGCGCTGGCTGCGGTGCTAGCGGTAGGCCTCACCTTCCCCGCGGCAGGCGTCACCAAGCAACACGGCGGCACGCTGAACATGATCGCGTGGGAGGGCTATACCCAGCCCCAGTGGGTCAAGCCGTTCACCGCCAAGACCGGGTGCACGATCCACGCCAAGTACGCGGGCTCGTCGGACGAAATGGTCACGCTCATGCGCTCCGGCGGCGGCGGCCAGTACGACATGGTCTCGGCCTCCGGCGATGCAAGCCTGCGCCTGATCTACGGCAAGGACGTCCAGGCGGTCGACCCGTCGAAGATCCCCGACTTCAAGAACTTCGGGAAGGCGTTCCAGTCGCCGCCGAACAACACGATCGACGGCAAGCACTACGGCATCTCGTTGCAGTGGGGACCGAACACGCTCCTCTACAACACGAAGAAGGTGAAGCCGGCCCCGACGTCGTGGAGCTCCATCTACTCCCCGAAGTACAAGGGCAAGGTGACCGTGCCGGACAACCCCATCCAGATCGCGGACGCGGCCTTGTACCTCATGAAGCACCAGCCGTCGCTCGGGATCAAGGATCCCTACGAGCTGAACAAGGACCAGTTCACGGCGGTGATCAACCTGCTGAAGCAGCAGAAGCCGCTGATCAAGAAGTACTGGGCTCTCGCCTCGGACGAGATCGACCTGTTCAAGAACGGCGACGCGGTGATCGGCGCCTCCTGGCCGTACCAGACGAACACCCTGATCGCGGCGAAGACGCCGGTGAAGGACCTGATCCCGAGCGAGGGTGCGACGGGTTGGCTCGATACGTGGATGGTGTCGTCACACACGAAGAACCTCGACTGCGCGATGAAGTGGCTGTCGTGGATCTCGACGCCGAAGGTGCAGGCCGAGCAGGCCATCTACTTCGGTGAGACGCCGGTCAACTCGAAGGCGTGCGCGATCATGGACAAGCTGTCCAAGGGCTCGTGCGCGCAGTACCACGCGAACGCGCCGCTGAAGTACTTCAAGCAGATCCACTTCTGGAAGACACCGATCGCCGACTGCGGCAACGGACAGAAGAACTGCATGGACTACACGGCGTGGCAGAGGGCCTGGACTCAGCTGAAGGGCTAGCGCAGGTCAGGACCGGAGCGCGCCGCCGATTCGGCGGCGCGCTCT
Source organism: uncultured Thermoleophilia bacterium (assembly GCA_963817765.1). GTDB lineage: Bacteria > Actinomycetota > Thermoleophilia > Gaiellales > Gaiellaceae > PALSA-600. Next base: position 58,421 of record CAWFPX010000007.1, read on the forward strand.
GGCGCCGTCCCTGGCTGAAGGGGCTGTCGCTCCTCGCCCTGCCTGTCCTTGCGTTTCTCGTCGTCTACATCGCGGCCCTGGCCGCGCTCTTCGTCTCGTCGCTGTGGACTGTCGACCCGTTCACGTCCGAGCTCATCCACCACTGGACGCTCGACAACTTCCGCACGCTCGTCAACGACCCGACCTATCGGACAGTCGCACTGCGCACGATCAAGATCGCAGCCGCGGTGACGGTGACCGATGCGCTGATCGCATTCCCGTTTGCGTACTTCATGGCGCGGGTTGCATCGAGGCGTACGCGTGCGTTTCTCTTCGTGCTCGTGCTGCTCCCGCTCTGGGCGTCGTACCTCGCACGTGTTTACGCGTGGCGCCTGATCTTGAACAACGACGGCTTGCTGAACTGGTCGCTGCACAAGCTCGGCCTTCCGTCCGCCAACATCGCGTACTCGAACACCGCGGTGTGGCTCGTCTTCTCCTACATCTGGCTGCCGTTCATGATCCTGCCGGTCTATGCGGCCCTCGAGCGCATCCCCCACTCCTACATCGAGGCCTCGCGCGACCTCGGCGCCAAGGGCAGCCGTACGCTGCGCTCGGTGATCCTGCCGCTCGCGCTCCCGGGCATCGTCGCCGGCTCGATCTTCACGTTCGCGCTGACGCTGGGCGACTACATCACGCCGATCCTCGTCGGCGGCGCCTCGAGCCAGTTCATAGGCAACGTCGTCTACGACTCGGCGATCGGATCGTCAGACCTGCCGTTCGCGGCCGCGTTCGCCGTCGTGCCGCTCGTCGTGATGGGCGTCTATCTCGTCCTGGCGCGTCGGCTCGGCGCCTTCGAGGCGTTGTAATGGAGAGCCGTGCGACGAGGATCGGGCTCGGCGTGTGGGTGGCGCTCGTCCTGGTCTTCCTTTACGTCCCGATCGGGATCATCTGCCTCTATGCGTTCAACCCATCGAACGTCCAGAGCTGGCCGATCACCGGGTTGACGACGAAGTGGTTCTCGCCCGCGATCCACAACGGCGACATGCAGCAGGCGCTGTGGCTGTCGCTGAAGGCGGCGGCGCTCGCGACGACGATCGCGCTCGTGCTCGGCTCGGCGGCGGCGTTCGGCGTGCACCGGTTCCGCTTCTTCGGCCGCGAATCGATCTCGTTCCTGCTCGTCCTGCCGATCGCATTGCCCGGGATCATCACCGGCATGGCCCTCAATTCGTACTTCACGTTCTGGAAGTTCAACTTCGGCCTCTGGACGATCGTCATCGGCCACGCCACCTTCTGCGTCGTCGTCGTCTACAACAACGTGATCGCGCGCTTGCGCCGTGTCCCGGGCTCGCTCACCGAAGCATCGATGGACCTCGGCGCCGACGGCATCCAGACATTTCGCTACGTCACGTTCCCGACGATCTCGACCGCGCTGATCTCCGGCGGGTTGCTTGCCTTCGCCCTCTCCTTCGACGAGGTGATCGTCACCACGTTCACGGCGGGAGCCCAGAACACGTTGCCGATCTGGATCTTCGGACAGATCCGCCTGGGGCAGCAACTGCCCCAGGTGAACGTGGTTGTCTTCATCATCCTTGCCGTCACCATCATCCCCGTCGCGCTCGCACAGCGACTCACCCGCGAGAGCGGGATCCTGCGCACCGAATAAGGAGGCTCACATGGCAACTACGACCGAGAGCGCATTGATCGACGTCATCAATCCCGCCACCGGCGAGACGATTGCATCTGTGCCGAACGCCTCCGCCGACGACGTCGACGCCGCGGTCGAGCGCGCGAAGAAGGCACTCCCGGAGTGGCTCGACGCGACGCCCGGCGAGCGCGCCGAACTGTTGCTCAAGCTCGCGGACGTGATCTCGGACAATGCCGAGGAGCTCGCGCAGGTCGAGTCGCAGAACGTTGGCAAGCCGCTGATGGTGTCGCGCGACGAGATGCCGTTCTCGGCCGACAACCTGCGGTTCTTCGCGGGCGCGGCGCGCAACCTCGAAGGCAAGTCGACCGGCGAGTACATCAAGGGCTACACCTCGATGATCCGCCGCGAGCCGATCGGGATCGTCGCCGGGATCTGCCCCTGGAACTACCCGCTGATGATGGCAGTCTGGAAGCTCGGGCCGGCGCTCGCGGCCGGGAACGTGCAGATCCTGAAGCCCGCCGAGCAGACGCCGCTCTCGCTGCTGCGGTTCCTCGAGCTGGCGAAGGACGTGATCCCGGCAGGCGTGCTGCAGGCGATCACGGGCGACGGCGTTCCCACCGGCGAACGGCTCGTATCGCATCCCGAGATCGGCCTCGTCTCGCTGACTGGCGACATCGAGACGGGGAAGCTGATCGCGCGCAACGCCGCCGCCACGCTGAAGCGTGTGCATCTCGAGCTCGGCGGCAAGGCGCCGATGGTCGTCTTCGACGACGCGGATCCCGAGCAGGTCGCCGAGGGCATCAAGATCGCCGGCTACTGGAACTCGGGCCAGGACTGCACGGCCGGCACGCGCATCATTGCGGGGCCGAAGATCTACGACTCGCTCCTCGAGGCGCTCGTGCCGGCGATCGAGTCGTTGAAGGTCGGTGACCCGGCGGACGGCGACGATGTCGAGATGGGCCCGTTGATCTCACGTGACCAGCAGGAGCGGGTGCTCGGCTTCCTCGATCGGGCGAAGGGCGCCACCGTCCTCACCGGCGGTGCGTCGGAAAGCGAGCGCGGCTTCTTCGTGAAGCCGACGATCGTCACTGACGTGGCGCAGGACGACGAGATCGTCCAGAACGAGGTGTTCGGCCCGGTCGTGACCGTGCAGCGGTTCGCCGACGACGCCGAGGCGATCGCCTGGGCCAACGGCACGCGCTACGGCCTCGCCGCGTCCGTCTGGACGCGCGACATCGGCCGCGCGCTGAACGCGGCGCGCAGGTTGCAGTTCGGAACGGTCTGGATCAACGACCACCTCGTCCCCATCGGCTCTGAGATGCCGCACGGCGGCTACAAGCAGTCGGGGTACGGCAAGGACATGTCGGCGTACTCGATGGAGGAGTACACGCAGATCAAGCACGTGGTTGCAAAGCTGGGATAGGTGATACGGCTGCGCTAGGTCCTACAGCGCAGCGAGCTCGTCGTACTCGGCGGGAGTGGGCTCCCACGCGCCTGCCTGGGCGTTCGCGCGCACCTGCTCCGGCTTGGTCGCGCCGGCGATCACCGACGCGACGGCCGGCTGGGCCAGCAGGCCTCCGATCGCAAGGTCGAGCAGCGAATGACCATGCGCCTCGGCCCAGGCACGCAGTTCCTCGACCCGATCGAGCTTCGCGTCGTCGAGCTCGCGCCCGTGCAGGCGCGTGCCCTCGGCCGGCGGGTGCTCGCGCGAGACTTTGCCGGTGAGAAGGCCGCTCGCGAGCGGGAAGTACGGGATGAAGCCGAGGCCGAGCCGTTTGCAGACCGGCAGCAACTCGTCCTCGGCGCCACGCTCGAGCCATGAGTACTCGCTCTGCTCTGACACGTACGGCAGGCCGATGTCGGAGGCGATCGCCGCCGCCCGCTCGACGTTGGCCGGCTCGTAGTTCGACGTCCCGACCGCCCGCACGAGGCCCTCGTCGACGAGCTCTTTCAATGCGGCAAAGGTCTCCTCGATCGGCGTGTTGGGGTCTTCCTGGTGGTGCTGGTACAGGTCGACGCGCTCCATCTGGAGCCGGGCGAGCGACGCCTCGAGCGCGGAGCGGACGTAGTCGCGAGTGCCGTGCCGCTCGACGCCCAGTCCCATGTCGCCTCCGAACTTCGTCGCGAGCACGACCTTGTCACGCTGGCCGGCAAGTGCCTTGCCGAGCAACGTCTCGCTGCCGCCTTTGTTCCCGTAGACGTCCGCCGTGTCGAAGAGCATGACTCCCGCCTCGATCGCCGCATCGACGACGGCCTGGGTGCCTGCTTCGTCGACCGTGCGGCCGAAGTTGTTGCAGCCGAGCCCGACGACCGAGACTTCGAGCGGCCCAAGCGTGCGCGTGCGCATCGCAGCACGTTAGCGATAGCGTCTCGACCGTGCGCTACTTCGAGGACTTCAAGGTCGGGGACGTCACGGAACTCGGCCCCATCAGCGTCAGCGAGGCCGAGATCGTCGAGTTCGCAGCTCGGTTCGATCCGCAGCCGTTTCACGTGGATGCGCGGGCGGCGAAGGCAAGCCCGTTCGGTGGGTTGATCGCGAGCGGCTGGCATACGACGGCGCTCTTCATGGGCATGTTCGTACGCGGCGTCCTGCTCGACTCGGCGTCTCTCGGCTCGCCGGGTGTCGAGGAGATCCGGTGGACGGCGCCGGTGCGCCCCGGCGACACGCTCACGGCGCGCTCGACCATCACCAAGGTGCAGCCGTCGTCGAAGGACCCGCGCCGCGGAACCGTCTTCACAGAGAACGAGGTCTCGAACCAGGACGGCGTCGTCGTCATGACCTTGAAGGCACGCGGCTTCTTCGCCCGCCGCCCGGCCTGACCAAGCGCCCGCGGCCAGAGCGAGCCAAGCACAGCTGTCCGCTTCCGCCACGGCCGGTGCCAGGCACCTGCACGAAACGGTGAATTCTCATCCACACGACGGAGCAATCCCTGCAGCAGAGCCGTTCGCGTCGGGACATGGCCGGTGCCAGGCACCGTTACGGGAGGGTGACAACTCGTCCACAGCTCTTGTCGGGACGGTGGCCCGAGCGGCGCCCTCGATGCCGCGTTCGCGGGCTCGGCGGAGGGTTACTTCGCGCGACGGTCGTAGGCGTGTTCCTCCGTCGCGAGACCCAGCCTGCGCGCGAAACGCTCCAGGGTGAGGCCCTGCGCCAGCGTGCTCACGAGGACGACGAAGAACACCGCGTTGAAGATCGTCGCGCTGCCGACCACGTGCGCCGAGAGCGCAAACGTCGCGAGCACGATCGGAACCGCACCGCGCAGACCCGCCCACGAGAGGAAGATCTGCTCCCGCAGCCGATAGTCGAACGGTGCCAGCGAGATCACGACCGCCAGGGGCCGCGCGGCAAACAACAGGACAGCCGCGAGCGCGAAGCCTGACCACGCGACATCGAGGAGCTTGTCGGGAAACACGAGCAGCCCGAGCACGATGAACAAGACGACCTGGGCGAGGAACGCCAGTCCTTCGTGGAAGGTGACGATCGTGCGGCGCAACGGCATCGGCGTGTTGCCGACCCAGAGGGCGACGAGGTACACGGCGAGAAACCCGCTGCCGTCGATGCTCGCCGCGATCCCATAGGCGAGCGCTGCCGTGCCGAGCGAGGCGACCGAGGCAAACGGCGCAAGGTCGGTCGGCAACCGGCGCAGCAGCCTCGATGCGACGACGCCGAGCGCGACGCCGACGAGCAGCCCCACTGCGAATTGGCGGACGAGAAGCACGACGAAGTCCTCGACCCCATAGTCGGTGTGCTCGACCCAGGCGATCAGCCCGAGTGTGAGCGCCACCGCCATCGGGTCGTTCGCACCCGACTCGGCGGCGAGCAACGTTGCGAGACGACGGCGCAGCCGCGTGAAGCGAAGGGTGGCGAAGACGGCCGCCGCATCCGTCGAGCCGACGACCGCCCCGAGCAGCAGCGACTTCGACCACGAGAAGTCGAAGAGCGCATGCGCCGGGACGGCGGTGACGCCGGTGGTGATCCCGACGCCGGCAGTGCTGAGCGTCGCCGCGGGCGCGACCACCGGCCGCAGGTCACGCCACGAAGTCGTGAGACCCCCCTCGAAGAGAATCGCGATCAGCCCGACGATGCCGATCGAGCGCGCGAGCTGAACGTCGTCGAAGTAGATCCCCCCGAGTCCGTCCGACCCCAGCACCATGCCGATGCCGAGGAACGTCACGAGCAGCGGGAAGCGGGAACGCCGCGTGAGCACCGCCGCCACCACCGCGAGGACGAGGATGCCGCCGGCGATCAGGATCTTTTCGTCGATCGTCCTCCAGCCTAACGGCAGCCGAGAAACCCTGGGTCAGCGCCAGGTGTCGCGGAGCACGCGCAGCCAGTTGCCGTGCGTGATCTTCGCGATCGCCTCGTCGTCGTAGCCTGCGTCACGCAGAGCCGCTACGAGCTTGGGCAGCCCAGCCGCGCCGCCAAGCTCGTCCGGTATCTCCGCGCCGTCGAAATCCGAGCCGAAGGCGACGTGGTCGATCCCCATCCGCTCCGCGAAGTAGTCGATGTGCCGAACGATCTCGGTCATCGGCGTGTCGGTGATGAGCAAGCCATCCTCGCGCAGAAACGTGATCGCGAAGTTGACGCCGACAACGCCGTTCGACTCGCGGATGGCGTCCAGCTGCGCGTCGGTGAGGTTGCGCGACGCAGCGCACAATGCATGTGCGTTCGAATGCGTTGCGACCAGCGGCGCGCTCGACAGCGCGGCAACGTCCCAGAACCCGGCCTCGTTCAGGTGCGACAGGTCGAGGAGGATGCCGAGCCGGTTGCACGCGCGCACGAGCTCCCGGCCGGCGTCGGTGAGGCCCGGCCCCGTGTCGGGTGAGGACGGAAACCGGAACGGCACGCCTTCGGCGAAGTCGTTCGGTCGCGACCAGACGAGGCCGATCGAACGCAGCCCGCGCTCGTACCACTCCTCGAGGTTCGACAGGTCGGCGGCGATCGGCTCGGCGCCCTCCATGTGCACGATCGCCGTGATCTGTCCTTCCCGGAAGTCGTCGACGGTGCCCGCGCGCGTCACCGGCAGCTTGCACAACTCATCGAATAGCTCGTTCGCGATCCGCGACGCCTCTTCGAACGGGATCGGGTCGGGCAGCGGCACGGCGTACGGAGTCTCCGTCGGGTCGAGGTGCACCGGCGACGGGATATACATCGCAAAGAAGCCGCCCGAGAACCCCGCAGCTCGAGCGGCGTCGAGGTCGAGGTGAAGGCTCGCTTCGCCTCGCCAGCAATGCAGGAGCAGATCGTTGTGACCGTCGACGATCATCGACGCATCCTACGGGCGCGTGTGGCAGGCTCCCCCCTTCGTGGCCGAGACACCACTCACGATCGTCATCTGCGAAGACGAGGAAACGCTCGCGGCGCTCGTCGAGGAGGTGCTCGAGAGCGACGGCCGGTTCATCGTCGCCGGGCGCGCAGCGGACGGCGACGAGGCGATTCTGCTGTGTGAGGAGCACCAGCCCGACATCGTGCTGATGGACATCGGTATGCCTGGTCGCGACGGCATCGAAGCGACTCGCGCGATCCACGCCCGCGACGCCGGACAGCACGTCGTGATCTACACCGGCTCGGACGAGTACGACGATGTCGCGCGTGCCGAGGCCGCCGGCGCCGTGGGTTTCCTGCACAAGGGCGCGCTCAACTCGCCGGATCTCGCAGAAGCGCTGCACGTGCTGCACACGAATTACGTGCGTGGCGTTCCCGACCCGGACTGAGCGGCCGATGACCCTGCACGGGGATCGCGTGACGCTCCGTTCTGCGACCCCGTCGGACGAGGAGACATTCGGCGCCATCCTCCGGGAGCCCGAGGTCGCGACCTGGTGGGGCGCCTACCCGCCCGAGCGCGTGCGCGCGGACCTCTTCGACGACGAGGAGACGGTCACCTTTGCGATCGAGGTCGACGGCGAGGTGATCGGGCTGATCACCTACTGGGACGAGCAGGAGCCCGACTACCGGCACGCCGGCATCGACATCGCGCTCACAGTCGAACGCCATGGCGAGGGCCTCGGCGGCGAGGCCATCGTGGTCCTCGCGCGCCACCTCTTCGAGGAACGCGGCCACCACCGGCTGACGATCGACCCTGCTGCCGCGAACACGCGAGCGATCCGCGCCTACGAGAAGGTCGGCTTCCGCCTCGTCGGGGTGATGCGGCAGTACGAACGCGGCCTCGACGGCACCTGGCACGACGCCGTGCTCATGGACCTGCTGCGCGACGAGTTCTCGGCGGGTTAGAGCCGACCACGAAACGCGGTGTCACGTCGCGTCGTCGCGAACGATGATGCGCTTGCCCTCGATTCGGACGACCGCGTCCCAGGCGATCACGTCATGGCGGTCGTGCGAGCGCGCTCCGAGATGAGAGAGCCACCCTTTCCGCCCGACACACAGACCGGTCACGCGCAGCTTCGTCCCGACCAACTCGCCCCGCAGGTCGTGGCAGCGGCCGAGGGCACGTCCCGATTCGGTCTCCACCTTGCGCTGCTGGAGCGACGACAGCGTCCTCATCGATCCGCTCCTGGGATCTTCTCGAGGTACGGCCGCAGGCGGTCGTCGCCGGCACCGAGCCCGAGTGAAGTCGCGTCGTGCTTCAGGCGCACGGCCGAGTCGACCTTCGCGACCTCGCTCCAGTCGACGCGCACCTTGCCTCCGCCACCGATCCAGCCGGCCAGGCGTCCGATCCAGCCCGCTCGCGGTCCCCAGTAGCCGGGGCCGACCAGAAGCGCCACCACTTCGGGCACTTCGCCCACTCCGCCTTCGATCGCGAGATCGTCGACGTTGCCACAGCGCCGCCCGTCCTTGTCGAGCAACTGGTGATCGAGGACGTGCAGCCCGATATCGAATTCGCCGGGGCTCAATTCTGGCCCGCGTTCGTCAGCACCATCAGTGGAATCGCCGTGAGTGAGACGACCATGATCACGACCAGGTAGACAAGGCCAAGCACGTTCGCCAGGCGGCCGTTGCCGTAGCGGCCCATGTATGCGCGGTCGTTCGCCACGAGCAAGATCGGCACGTACGTGAGTGGAAGCGCAACGACGGAGAAGATGACCGCATACTCGGTGAGAACCACTGGATCGACTCCGGTCATCACGATCCCCATCGCGAGGATGAGCAGGACGAACCACGTGAGAGCGAAGCGTGGAGCGCCTTTCGGGTGGCGGTATCGCCCCCACTCCCAGCCGCAGAACTGCGCGAGGTTGTAGGCGCCCGAGAAGACCGTGTCGATCGAGGCGCCGCCGACGGCGAAGAGAATGCCGACAAGCGCCAGCAGCAAACCGATCTTCCCGAGCGGGTCGCCGGCACCGAGTGCGATCGTGCCGAGATGCTCAGGCGAGATGCCGTGGCCGAGGAACACCGTCGCGCCGAGAATCATGAGGGAGATCGAGAGCGTGCCACCGAGTCCGTAGCCGACGATCGCGTTCGCCTGGTTCATGCCGATGTCCTTCGGTTGCCAACGCTCCTCGACGCCGCCCGACGAGTAGAAGTAGACCTCATACGGCGTCATTGCCGCTCCGAGCAGGCCAACGACGAAATAGAGAGTAGAGCGTCGTGTTGTTCTGCGCGATGTGCGGCACAAAACCGCTTCCGACCTTGGCCCAATCCGGCCCGACCTTCACGGCAGCGACGGCGAAGACGAGCATGCAGAGGCCTCCGTAGCCGAACAGTCGCTCGATCCACTTGAACGCCGTCACCCAGATGATCACGATGAGTGCGATCCCGGCGATCAGAATCAGCAGGCGATACGGAAGTCCCGAGAGCAGCTGCAGCGCGATCGCCACGCCTCCGAGCTCGCACGCGAGCGTCATCAGGTTGACGATCTCCGACGACACGAGCGCACCGAGCGCTGCCTTGAAGCCGACACGCTCGCGAATGGCGTCGAAGACCGCCTTCCCCGAGACCGCGGCCACACGCCCGCACATCTCCGAATAGACGATGATCCCGACCACCCCGATCGGGATCACCCACACGAGCTGGTAGCCGAACGTGGCCCCGGCAGCGGTGTTGAACACGAGGTCGCCGATATCGACGAAGCCGCCGATCGCAGCCAGGATTCCGAGGGCAAGTCCGAAGACCTTGCTCACGTGCAACCGCCGAGCTTCTTCAGCTGGCGTTCGACTACCGCGGCGACCTGATGGTCCGACGGATGGTCGTGCAGACGCTGCAGCGTGACAGCGAGACGGGACGATTCCTTGGCCTTGGCCCTTACTTTCCGCTCGATCGAGGCGAGCGCATGGCGCTCAGCGAGCGCGTCCGCGAGATTCGACGCCTGAAGCGCGAGCTCCTTGGCTTGCTCGCGTGTGTAGTACGCAGTCGTCTTGCCGTGCGCAACGTCGTGCGCAAGAAGCGCTCCCTCGCAGGCGATCGAATCGACCGTCGCAGAGTCATTCGTCAGCGCGTGACGGTCGACCGTCCCTCCGTTACAACCGGCCAGCACGACCGCGGCGGCGGTCAGGACGAGGGCTCGCGTCAGCACAGGCGTTCGGTGTGTGCCCGAACGCGCACGCGTCAATCCCCGCTAGCTCAGGTGCTCTCGACGACGAGCGCCTCGACGCTCACCGCGTACACCTTCACCGGCTGAAGCTTCCCTTTCAGCGGCAGCTCTCCCTGCGCTTCGACGACGATGCCATCGCCGAGGCCGGCGCACGTGTTCTCGTCGATCAGAATCAACTGGCCGAGCACCTTCGTCTGTGCCTCGAGCCGCGCGGCGATGTTGACGGTGTCGCCGACGCACGTGTAGGTCGCGCGGTGCTGCGTCCCGGTGTATCCGGCTATCACTTGGCCCGACGCGATGCCGATGCCGATCTGGATCTCCACCTTGCCCTGCGCCGCCTGCTCCGCGTTGAAGAGCCGGATCAGCTCGACCATCTGGCGGGCCGCGAGGACGGCGCGAACGCGATGGTCCTCGCTCGGCATCGGCGCCCCGAAGATCGCCATGAGGCCGTCGCCGATCATCTGGTTGACGATGCCGCCTTCACCGCCGATCGCGTCCATCATCAGCAGGTAGTAGTCGTTCAGCAACTCGATCGTCTCGGCAGGCTCCCGCGCCTCCGCGATCGACGTGAACGACCGGATGTCGCAGAACATCGCCGTCGCGTCGACGTGCTTGCCGCCGAGGGAGAAGCCCGAGGTCAGCAGGTCGTCGGCGACTTCCTTCGTGGCGAACTTGCTGATGAGCTCGCGCTGCTGGTCGCGCAGCCGCTTCTTCTCGAGACTCGCGTTGATCCGCGCGTTGAGCAAGACCGGGTTGATCGGCTTCGTCAGGTAGTCCTCGGCCCCCATCTCGACGCACTTCACGACGCTGTCGAGCTCGTCGAGCGCCGACGTCATGATCACGGGGATGTCGCGGAGGTGGAGGTCGCCCTTCAGTTCCGCCAGGACGCCGTAGCCGTCGAGCTCGGGCATCAGAACGTCGAGCAGCAGCACATCGAACCGCTGCTGCCGGAGCAGGTCGAGCGCCTCGCGCCCATGCTCCGCGAAGACGACGGCGTGACCCTGCTGCTCGAGACTACGGCCGAGCAGAAGCCGGTTCATCCTGTTGTCGTCGGCGAGAAGAATCGTGCCCGGGGCGACGGCGTCGCTCACGTCGCCACTTTCGGGCGCAGCGCACCGAGCGCCAGCTCGAGCGAGCGGCGTTCCTCCTCGATCCGAGCAACGAGAGCAGGCGCGTCCTCGAGACGGCCGTCCTTCGCCTGCTTCTCGAGCGCGCGACAGAGCTCGGCGAACTCCGTTGCCCCGAGCGTGGCGCCGTTCGACTTCAGCGTGTGCGCCATCCGCCGAACCTCGGCCGTGTCGCCCTCGGCGAGCGCGCGGCGGAGCGTCGCAAGGAGCGTCTCCACGTCGGCGAGGAACGTGTCGATCACCTCGGCGAGGAAGTCGTCACCGCCGAGCTCGCGCAAGCTCTCCAGCGCGGCGCCATCGAGCGCGGGGCCATCGAGGGCAGTGTCCGCGTGCTCTGCCGGCGACGCCGCGTCGCGTCCTATCTGCCGTACGCGCCTCAACGCCTCCGCCAGCGCATCCGGGCGGATCGGCTTCGCCACGTAGTCGTCCATGCCCGCCGCGAAGCAGGCCTCGCGGTCCTCGGGCAGCGCGTTCGCCGTCATCGCGATGATGCGGGGTCGGGTGTCGGGCCATCGGTCGCAGATCCGGCGCGAGGCGTCGAGACCGTCGAGCTCGGGCATCTGCACGTCCATCAGCACGACGTCGTACTGACTGCGCTCGAGCGCCTCGATCGCCTCGAGCCCGTTCGACGCGACGTCGGCGCCGTAGCCGAGCCGGTCGAGCAGCCGTAGCGCGACCTTCTGGTTCACGGCGTTGTCCTCGGCGAGCAGGATCCGCAGGGACGCAGCCCCCCGGCTCGGACGTTCCGCCTCCGCCGCCGGGCTCCGGCTCGCCGTCGCCCTCCGCCACGATCCGAACGAGCGCGTTGTAGAGCTGCGACGCGCGGAGCGGCTTCGCGAGCTGCGCCTCGAACTCGCCGCCCGAGGCTGCCTGCGGCAGCCGCCCGAGCGAGGTGAGGAGCAGAAGCGGCAGCTCGCGTCGCGGGCGGCGGCGCCGGATCTCGACGCGCCAACTCGACGCCGTCCATGTCCGGCATCATCATGTCGAGCACGGCAAGGTCGAACCGCTCGCCAGCGTCGATGAGCGCGAGCGCCTGGGCGCCACCCTCGACGGCGACCGGCTCCATCTGCCACGCGCGCGCGTGCCGCGTGACGATCTCGCGGTTGGTCGCGTTGTCGTCGACGACAAGGACGCGCTTTCCCATGAGCTGCGGCAGTGCGTCGTCGACGGTCGGCCGTGTCGGAAGCTCGACCGGCTCGGCAGGGAGCGAGATGTGGAACGTCGAGCCCTCGCCCTCCTCGCTCTCCGCCCGGATCGTCCCGCCCATGAGCTCGACGAGGCGCTTCGAGATCGCGAGCCCGAGCCCGGTCCCGCCGTAGCGGCGCGTCGTCGATGCGTCGACCTGGCTGAACGACGTGAACAGGCGGTCCATCCGATCCTGGGGGATCCCGATTCCCGAGTCGCGCACCGCGAGCTCGAGCCTGACGTGCCCGCGCGCGGCTGCCTCGGCCTCCACGAGCACGACGACCTCGCCCTCCTCGGTGAACTTGACCGCGTTCGACAGGAGGTTGAGGAGCACCTGCCGCAGACGAGAGGCGTCGCCGACGATCCCCGCGGGCGCGTTCTCGTCGATGAGGCAGCCCAGCTCGATCCGCTTCTCCCATGCGCGCGGAGCGACGATCTCGAGCGCACGCTCGACGCACTCGCGCAGGTCGAACGGCTCGTGCTCGAGCTCGAGCTTCCCTGCCTCGATCTTCGAGTAGTCGAGGATGTCGTCGATCACGTGCAGCAGCGCGTCTCCGCTCGAGTGGACGACCTCGGCGAACTCGCGCTGCTCGCCCGTGAGCTCGGTGCCCAGCAGGAGGTCGGTCATGCCGATGACGGCGTTCATCGGCGTCCTGATCTCGTGGCTCATCGTCGCCAGGAAGGCGCTCTTCGCCTGTGTCGCCGCCTCGGCCTCCTGCGCGGGCGCGCTGGAGCTCGGTGACGTCGTGGTAGATGCCGAGGAAGCCGACGTGGGAGCCGTCCACCGTGAGCTGGACGAGCTTCAGCTCGACATCGACCGGTGTTCCGTCTTGACGTCTGCGCCTCGCGATTCGTTGCGCGCGACCGACTTTCATCGCCTCTTGCGTGATCTCGCGCCCCTCGCCGTGATCGGCGCCGCCGAAGACAAGCTCGTCGACGGAGCGACCAAGCGCCTCTTCCGCCGAGTAGCCAAAGAGCTCCGAGGCCGCCGGATTCCAGTCGGTCACCCGCTCGTCGGCGTCCATCACAACCACCGCTGCGGGACTGATCGCGACGAGAGACTCCAGGTACTGGCGTTGCCGCTCGACCTCGGCGAAGAGACGTGCGTTCTGGATTCCGACACCGACGTTGGCCGCGATCGTGGCGAGCAGGCGCACGTCTCCTTCTCCGAATCGGCCTTCCTCCTCGATGCTCTGGACGCTGATCACGCCGATCGACTTCTCGCCGACCAGGATCGGGACGCCGACGTAGGAGAGGGAAGGCGTGCCGACCAGGGCTTCGGCGCGCCCTTCGTATTGCTCCTTACGGTTGAGCACGAGTGGACTCGCGCGAACGAAGGATCTGTGACGTGAGGCCCTCCCCGTAGGGCATAGGAGGTTCGGCTCGACGCTCACCGGATTCGTAGTAGTAGGCGAATTCGATCTGTCCGGACGGCCTCGTCGTGCAGCGCCACGTAGGCGATGTCTGCGTCGAATGTCGCGCGCACCTGTTCGCCCGACCAGCTCGATCAGCGCGTCGAGGTCGAGCTGTGACGCGAGCGCCTGCCCGACGCTGTTCACGGTCCCGAGCTCGGTCAGACGCTGCCGGGTCTCGTGCACGAGGCGAGCGTTGTCGAGCGCCACCGCCAGGCCGCCGGCGAGCGTCGTCAGCAGGCGCTGGTCCGCCTCGGTGAACGCGTGCGTCCGATCCGCATTCTGGAGCGAGATCACACCGGTCGCGCGACCGCCGACGATGAGCGGGACGAAGAGCGCCGAGCGGATCGGCTCGCCACTCAGCACGTATGGGTTGCCGTAGCGCTCGGCGATCTCCGATGTGCTCTCCGCGAGCAGCAGCGGCTCCCGCGTCTCCATGACGTGCCTTGCGGAAACCGATCAGCGGGATCGCGCTCTCGTGCAGCCGTTCCCCTCTCTCGATCACGTACGGAAAGGTGAGCAACTCGCTGGCCTCGTCGTACACGGAGATGCTGACGACCTGTGCGTCGAACACCTCGAGCAGGCGGTCGCCGACGAGGTCGTAGATCGCCTGCGGGTCGAGCTCGCCGGCGATCGCGGCCTGGACGCTGTTGATCAGCGCGAGCTCTGCGTTGCGCTGCCGCGTTTCCTGGAGGAGGCGCGCGTTCTCGAGCGCCGCGCTGACACTGCCTGCCAGCGTGACGAGCAAGCGCTGGTCGGACTCACTGAACGCACCTTCCCGATCGACGTTCTGCAGCGAGATGACGCCGGACGGACGCCCGGCGGTGAAGAGTGGGACGAAGAGGACCGACTTCGGCGCCTCGCCGGCGATCGCGGTTGGGTTGCCGTACCGCTCGGCGGCCGCCGCGACGTCCTCGTTCACGAGCAGGGGTTCACCCGTGTCCAGCACGTGCTTCCGGAACCCGAGCACCGGCATCGGATCGATCGTGAAGCGCTCGCCGCGCTCGACCAGATACGGGAACTCGAGGAGACCGGTCGCCTCGTCGAACGTCGAGATGCTGACGGCCTGAGCGTCGTAGACCTCCTCGATCTTGCCGCCGACGACCTCGTAGATCGCCCGCGGATCGAGCTCGGCGGCGACAGCCGCCTGCACACCGTTGATCAGCGCCAGCTCGGCGTTACGCTGCCGGGTCTCGTGGATCAGCCGAGCGTTGTCGAGCGCGGCACTGAGGCTGCCGGCGAGCGTCGAGAGCAGCCGCCGGTCCGACTCGTCGAACGCGTGCTCCCGGTCGAGGTTCTGGATCGAGATGACTCCGGTGACCTTGCCGGCGCGTGCCCAGCGGCACGAAGAGGAAGGACTTCGGCATCTCGCCGGAGCCGACGAGCCGCATTGCCACGCGGTATCTCTCGTACGCCTCGTACACGTTCTCGACGACGAGAACGGACTCGCCCGTCTCGAATACGTACCGCTTAAAGCCGTACGTGTGCAGCGGCGCGGGCTCGTCCGGATAACGAACGCCGCGCTCGACCGCGTAGGGCGAGTGGACAAGTCCGGTCGAAGCGTCGTGGATCGAGATGTCGACGACCTGTGCGTCGAACACCTCCTGGATCTTGTCGCCGACGAGGTCGTAGATCGCCTGCAACTCGAGCTCACCGGCGATCGACTCCTGCACGCTGTTGATCAGCGCCAGCTCGGCGTTGCGCTGCCTGGTCTCGTGCACCAGGCGGGCGTTTTCGAGCGCGACGCTGAGGCTCCGGGCCAGCGTGTCGAGCAGCTGCCGGTCGGACTCGCTGAACGCATGCTCCCGATCGATGTTCTGGAGTGAGATCACGCCCGTCGCCCTGCCTTCGGCGACGAGAGGGACGAACAGCACCGACTTCGGCATCTCGCCGGCAAGTACCGCGTTGCCGTACAGCTCAGCGGCTCCGATGATGTCCTCGTCGATCAGCAGCGACTCCCGCGTCTCCATGACGTGCTTGCGGAAGCCGATCAGCGGAATCGACTCGTCCGGGAAGCGCACGCCACGCTCGATCGCGTACGGGAACGAGATGAGCCCGGACGAGGGCTCGTACATGCCGATGTCGGCGACCTGCGCGTCGAAGACCTCCTGGATCTTGTCGCCGACGACGTCATAGATCGCCTGCAGCTCGAGCTCGCCGGCGAGCGCCGCCTGAACCCCGTTGATCAGCGCGAGCTCGGCGTTCCGCTGCCTCGTCTCGTGCACGAGGCGGGCGTTGTCGAGGGCCACGCTGAGGCTGCCCGCGAGCGTGGACAAGAGGCGTTGGTCCGCCTCGGTGAAGGCGTGTGTCCGGTCGAGGTTCTGGAGCGAGATCACCCCGGTCGCACGACCGCCAACCACGAGTGGGACGAACAGCAACGAACGGGACGGCTCGCCACTCAGCACCTTGGGATTCCCGTATCGCTCGAGGATCTCAGGCGTGCTGTCGGCGATCAGCAGCGGTTCCTGCGTCTCCAGCACGTGCTTGCGGAAGCCGATCAGCGGGATCGGCTCGTCGGGGAAGCGCACACCGCGCTCGATCGTGTACGGGTAAGAGATAAGCCCTGACGACGGCTCGTACATACCGATGTCGACCACCTGCGCGTCGAAGACCTCCTGGATCTTGTCGCCGACGACGTCATAGATCGCCTGCAGTTCGAGCTCGCCGGCGAGCGCCTCCTGGACGCTGTTGATCAACGCGAGCTCCGCGTTGCGCTGCCGCGTCTCCTCGATCGCGCGCGCACGAGAGAGCGCGACCCCGACGTGCTGACCGACGAACGCGAGCAGGTCCTTGTCCTCCTCCGTGTACCGGACGTCGCTCGTGTACGACTGCACCGTCACCACACCCAACACGCGCCCTTCGGCCCTTCAGGGGGACGCCGAGCCAGGTCGAGCTCTCGTCCGCGGCGCCGACCAGCTCGATCTCACCGTGCTCGATCAGCTCGAGCGTTCGCGTATACGGCAGAAGCTGCGGCTCCCCGGTTCGCAGGACGTAGGCGGTTGCGCCCCTCGCGTCTCCCTCGCCGAACGCCTCCCACTGGTTCGGGTCGGGGAAGTCGACGTCGACCTCGTCGACGTAATACGGCCAGCTGATCAGCCGTCTCTCGTCGTCGTACAGCGCGATGAAGAAGTTGTTCGCGTACATCAGCGCGCCGACGACGGCGTGCACCTCACGATAGAACTCGTCCATGTCGCGCGCCGAGCTCGCGAGCTCGGCGATCCGGTACAGCGCCGCCTGAACCTGCTCGGCGCGGCCGCGCTCGACAGGCGCCGTCACATCCGTGCGTCCTCAAGCCGCAGCACGCATCCCAGTATCGTCCGCCACGAGGACGGCGTCCAGCACCGAGCTCGACTGCTCGGACTCAGCTGCGCCGCCGCTCCCGCTCGAGGTCGATCCGCAGCAGCCGCGCAAGCAGCCCGCGGTGAGACGCCACCCAGCGCTACGCGCACTCCGTTGCACGCGGGAACGTGCGGAAGAGCACGGCGAGCGGGCGCCCACCCGGTAGCAAGGAGGCCAGCTCGGGTGCGGCAGCCCGGGCTGAGAGCACGCGACTCGCCGGCGTGACGAGATGCCACGAGTCGAGTCGCCCCTCGGGCGGCATTCCCGCCAGCAGGCGCGCACCCTCCGCGCCCTGGATCGTCGTCGCGCGCTGCCATGAGCCGTCATCGTCGCCCTTTCAGGCGAGAACAACTGAGCCTACGGCCGAGGCAGTTCGCTCGCTCCGCCGGCTGCCCGGGGTGTGGGAAGCCAACGTTCGCTCCGCTGGCACATCGGGCAGCGCTCCGGCGGAACCGAGCGCACGATGCCATAGCCGCAGACCGAGCAGCTAAGCGACAGCCGTGCGCCGCTCAGCTCGACGCGGTGGTAATCGGTCTTCGTCGTGGGCACGTCAACCCGCAGCGCCGAGGATCAGCGTTCCGACGAGCATCAGGACGAGCAACCCGACGACGAACCAGGTGAAGACACGAAGGATCCGCGTCACGCGACCTCGCGACCGACGGCTGATTGGCGGGTCGAGGACATCGAAGAACGTTTCATACCCCGAGAGTGCCCGGGCGGAGCCACGTCCGCCATGGGGTCAAGGCCCCAACATCTAGGCCTGGATCAGCCCACGCCGGATCGCGTACCGCGTGAGCTCGACGCGGTCGCTCATCCCGAGCTTGTCAAGGATGTTCTGACGGTGGCGCTCGACCGTCTTGGTGCTGATCACGAGCTCCTGCGCGATCTCTTTCGAGCTGTGAGCCTCAGCGATCAGCTTCAGCACTTGAAGCTCACGAGGCGTGAGAACGTCGAACTGCTTGTCGTCTGGACGACTGCGCTCGATTTGGTCGCGGACGAGTACCGCAATCGCCGAGGGATAGAGGAACGACTGGCCACGCATCGTCTGCCGGCAGGCGTCGACGATGTCCTGGTCCGCATCGGATTTCAGCACGTAGCCGGACGCGCCGGCCTTGAGCGACTCGAAGAGGAACTGCTCGCTGTCGTACATCGACAACATCAGCAGCTTGAGCTCGGGTTTACGCTTGTGCAACTCCGCGGCTGCCTGGATGCCGGTCAGTTTCGGCATTGCCACGTCCAGAATCGCCAGGTCAACGTCCTCGGACAGCGCCTTCTTCACCGCCTCGGCACCGTCCTTCGCCTGCGCCACCACCTGCAGGTCGGGCTGCGCGTCGAGGACCGTCGCCAGGCCCGACCGCACGATCGGATGGTCGTCGGCAACGAGGATCCGGGTCACGAGCGGAATCGGCATCAGCCTGCTTCCGCCGGGACCTCGAACCGGATCTCGAAGCCGCCGTCGCGCCCGGGCTTGACGGCGAGCGCGCCACCCACGAGCACGGCGCGCTCGCGCATCCCGCGGAGACCGCCGCCCGTCGGCGTCGCCTCGGCCATCCCGCGGCCGTTGTCGACAACCCGAAGCACAACGCTGTCGGCTCCACCCTCGAGCGCCACTTCGACCCGGCTTGCCTGGGAGTGACGCGCGACGTTCGTCAGACTCTCCTGTGTCACCCGGTAGATCGCGAGCTCACTCTCCGCGGAGACTTTCGGGAGGCTCGAGGCGAAGCGGCGCTCGACGACGATGCCGCTCTGATCGCTGAACGTGCGAGACAGCTGCGTCAGCGCGCTCACCAGCCCGAGATGCTCGAGCAGCTCCGGCCGCAGCTCTTGTGCAATCCGTCGCACCTCTTCGAGCGACGTTCTGACGGCCGTCTTCGTCTCGATCACTTGCTGGGGTAGATCATCCGCGCCGGTAGTCCCGAGCGCGTCGAGCTGGAGCAAGACGCCGGTCAGCACCTGCCCGACTTCGTCATGCAGATGGCGCGCAACTCTCAACCGCTCAGCCTCCTGCGCAGCCAAAGCTCGGCGACTGCTGTCGCGACGCTCAGCCTCCAGGCGATCGAGCATCTGATTGAACGCGTGGACCACCTCCGCCACCTCGACACTCCCCTCCTCCGCAAGTCGCTGGCCGGGCTCCAGCAGGTCGACCGTTCGCATCCGCTCGACGAGCCGACCCACGGGAGCAAGCGCCCTTCTGAGCAGCAGAAGGTTGGCGACCAGCATGACGCTCAGTCCGATCACGAGATCGAGGCTCTCGACTACTGCAACCGAGGTATGGATCGGCCCTGCCGCGAGCGCGAGCACGAAGAGTCCGAGCAGCAGCAGCCCCGCGTTGATCGCGAAGACACGCCAGAGCAGCGGTAGCCGGGAGATTCCCATCGTGAGCAATCGGCGAGGTCAGTTCTAACGCACCGACGACGTCGTCAGTGCCAGCCGCCGCGCGCTACGCGCTCGTGTCGCCGGCGGTGCGATGACGACGGGCACAGATGTTGCGGCCTCGAGATCGTGGACGAGCGAACAGCGCAACCGACGGCTGGGTGCCCCGCACAGCCGCGACCCGACGACGATCACGTCCGCCCCCTCCTCGGCGGCAACGCGAACGATCCCGTCGACGCGGGCACCCGTGACGATCCGCACCTCCACCCCGCCAAGTCCGCGGGCGATCGCCTCGAACCTCGACTCGTCTCGCGCGGACCCGTCGACCGCAACATGCACGAGCACGAGTCGTAGGCAAAGCCGCGCCGCAAGTGCCGCGGCGAGGTCTCCCGCCGCGCGGCCTCCGTCGGAGTCGCTCACTCCACAGATGATCGTCCCGCCCATCCGATTGCCTCCATCGATGCGTTGACGCTCGCGTGCTTCTGCTCGCACTGTCGTCGACCTCGACCGCGTTGACGATGGAGGCGTGGCCCCATTTTCGAAGATGGGTGCTAGACCGGATGGAACGGCCGAGAGCCCTGCGGCACTGTGCGTTTCACACCCAGCGCCGCGCATCCGGCGGGGCGCCTCCGAGAAGGAGAAGTGATGAATGAGACGCTGATCACTCCGGCAGGGCTCACACGACTGAGCGAGAAGCTCGACTGGCTCAAGTCGGTCGGCCGAGCTGAGATTGCTGACCGCTTGCGCCAGGCCGCCGCATCCGACGCCGACCTCAACGCGAACTCCGACTACTTGAGCGCCCGCGAGGAGCAGGCGCTGCTGGAAGCGAAGATCGTGCGCCTGGAGCAGCGGCTCGATGCGATTCAAGTCGCCGAGGCGGATCCGGGAAACGGTCTCCTCGACCTCGGTGAGCGCGTACGTCTTCGCGACCTGAAGACGGGAACTCACGTCGAGTACGAGCTCGTCGGCTCGTTCGAGGCCGATCCGCAGGCGGGAAAGATCTCCGCGGCATCCCCACTCGGCCGAGCCGTCCTCGGCCGCCGCAGCGGCGAGATCGCGCTCGTCGACGCGCCGAAGGGTCGGTTCCGCTACAAGATCCTCGCCATCGAGCCGGCGCTCCATCAAGCCGGAAACCTCGGCGAGCGACGGGTCGTTTGAGTCACGCGGGGTGGTGCGTTCGGTCTGGCTGACGGGTCGCGCCTCACACCTGAGCGATGACCTCACAGACGTCGGCACTGATGAAAACGGCGGGCGCCTGCGGCATTCCCCGCAGCGAGCTGAAGACCGTCTCGGCCGCTCGCGCGTCCGTCTCGGTCTCGAACAGCCAAAAAGAATGCTGGATCAGCTCGCCGTCACCGTCGAGCGCGCGGGCCCAGTAGGCACCGTTGCTCCCGGTCATACCTTGCACAAGGGCGGGACCGTGCTCCTGCGCCATTGCAGCGGTCTCCTCTTCATGGCCCTGCTTGATCTGGACGCGACCAATGAGTGCATACATGTGTCCTCCTCGAGTTCGACCCGATCATGGCGCACACGGGCTCGGGTGGCGTCGTGAACACTCGCGCGAGCTACGGCAGCGGAGCCGTTGACTCACCAGCCGACCTCGTCGCCACACTGCCGTTGTGGACGCCGAGCATCGGGTGCGTGCACGTCGCAGTCCTTTCCGTTGGCGCGAGCGGACGCAGCGCGCGGTCACCCGCGGCCGCGTCTTTCCTTATCTTGCGATCACGACCGTCGGCCTGGGCCTCATCGCGGGATTCGTCGTCACTCTGGTCGATCGAAAGGACTTTCCGACCTTCGGCACCGGGGTCTGGTGGGCAGTCGTCACGCTCGGGACCGTTGGCTACGGCGACGTCGTCCCGCACACCGCCTGGGGGCGTGTGTTGGGAGGCGTCGTGATCGTCGTCGGCGTCACGTTCATCGCCTTCCTGACCGCGACGGTCACCTCTTACTTCGTCTCCGCCGAGCAGAACGAGGCGAGGACGAGTGCGGACAAGCAACGCAGGGCCGAACAGACGCAGACGGTTGAGGCACTGCAGCGGATCGAGCAGCGCCTGACCGAGATCGAGGCCAAGCTCGGAGCCTGATTGGTCAGCCTAAGACCATTGCTTCGGCGGCGGCCGACGGCTTTGGGTCTGGTAAGCGCATCATGCGGAACGAGTTGAAGAGGCCGAGGAGGCCGGCAATGATCGGGATCAGTAGCGCGACCTGCAGAGCTACTGGGTCGTGCTTCGGTGTTGATGCGGAGGATCTCGGCCTGAACGTCGGCAGGTTGTCCGACGAGGAGCTCTTCGAGCTTGGTGTTGGTCGACGCAGTTCGTGCGTTCTCTTCGAGGCCGTCGGCGACCTTTTGCTGCTCCGCAGGGGAGAAGACCGGGCTCGCGTCCGCCTTGTGGGTGAAGCTGATCGAGAGTGCGGCCAGCATGATCGCGCCGGCGAAAGCCAGTCCGAACGAGAGCCCGAACGACCCGGCGGCGGAGTTGATGCCGGCAGCCTCGCTGACCCGTTCCTCGTCGATTGGGGCCAGCGTGTAGTTGTTGAGCTGGGGAACCAGTAGGCCAAGCCCGGACCCTGCGATCACAAGCGGGATGACGAGCGCCCAGCCGGAGTCTGCGCGCGGGATGATCGGGATCAGAATGATCATCCCCAGAGTTACGAGCGCGAATCCGGCGCGGACGATGCTACTCGGCCGCCGGTTCACGAGTTTCTTCCCCGCCAGAATCGCAACGCCGAACATGCTCAGCGAGAGCGGCGCCAGCGACAGGCCCGCTTCCATCGCGTTGTACTCGAACACGATCTGGAGGTAAATCGGGAGGGCGATCATGGCGCCGCCCAACGCGATCTGCTGGAGCATCTGCTCGGTGATCCCGAACCTGAAGACCTTCGACCTGAAGAGATCCGGGTCG
The DNA here is from genome assembly GCA_963817765.1 of uncultured Thermoleophilia bacterium. Taxonomy (GTDB): domain Bacteria; phylum Actinomycetota; class Thermoleophilia; order Gaiellales; family Gaiellaceae; genus PALSA-600. The sequence continues at coordinate 80,870 of CAWFPX010000007.1, forward strand.
ATCAGGGTCGGCTTCCCCTGCTGTTTGCGGTGCACGAGCCACCAGGCAAGCACGGCGAGTGAGATCGCGCCGAGCGCCAGGAGCGCACCGACAGCCTCGCCACCCTCCTGCCAGACCAGGATCCCTAGCACGAGACCGCCCATCCCGAGGACAGAGAGAATCGCGCCAACCACATCGACGTGCCGGGGGCCCGTATACGGCACGTCGTGGACGAGCTTGATCCCGGAGAGAACGATCGCGATGATCACGACCTCGCCCAGGAACGCGATCCGCCAGGAGAGGTAGGTCGTGATGAAGCCTCCCAACAGCGGCCCCACCGCGGCGGCGATCGCGGCCGCGGCGCCGACCAGGGCGTAGGTTCGCTTCTGCGCTGCTCCCTCGAAGTTACCGTGGATCAAGGACTGCATCGCGGGCAGGAGAAGCGACGCGCCGAGGCCTCCGATGATCGCCCAGAAGATGAAGACCGCGGTCACGTTTTGGGCCAGCGCCATCGCCGAAGCGCCGATCGCATACCCGAGCAGCCCCAGCACGTAGGCACGCTTGCGGCCGATCAGATCTCCGACCTTGCTGCCAATCAGGATGAAGGCGGCAGACACGAGCGCTTCGAGCGCGATCGCCGACTGGACCTTGCTGACCGTCGTGTCGAGGTCATGCACGACGGCGGAGATCGACACGTTCATCAGCGACGTATCCACCACGAGCACGAACATCGCGGCCGCGAGCAGCAGCGAAAGACGCCTGTCGCCGGAGGCCTCCTCGGGGACGGTCGCCACCTCGCTCATGCGAAAGCGCCAGTCCAGACTTCAAAATGATGAGCCATCGAACCCACTCTCTCAAACGTACAGACCACCGGCACTGCGGTTCCCTCGCCGAAGGACCATCGGTCACACCATCACACGCCCTTCGCGCCGAGGCGTCGCCGACGCGATGCGAGGAGTTGGAGATTGGCGAGATCCAGCAGGGTCATGCCGGAACCGAGCAGCGATCCTGCGATGACGTCCAGCAGCCAGTGCACCTGGAGGTAGGTGCGGCTCCACGCCATGCCGGCGATCCCCACCGCAGCGAGCGACCACCAGATGCGTCGCCGAGGCCCGACCTTGGTGAACAGGAGGACGAGTGCGACGAACGTCGCGCCGGCGAACGCGGCGTGGCCCGAGGGGAACGAGGAGCTACTCGGGGAAACCAGGCCCTCGGGAGGTCGGGACCTGTCGACAAGCGCCTTGACGATAGAACTGAAAAGCGGCGTGAGGGCCTCGGCCACCGAGTACGCGAGCAGCGCCCACCAGCGGCGGGCTGCGATCAGGGGGACGCCGATCGCAACCAGCGTCAGCGCCCGCCCGAGGCCGCGCCCCAGGTAGTTGAAAATGAGCGCGATGTGCTCGAGCACCGGCGGCTGGATTCCTCGCGCATCCAGTCCGCCCAGCGCTGCTCGAACGCGACCGGTTGTGCAGGGACGAAGACGGCGAACAGCACGAAGAGCACGAGGAAGGCTGCTCCCAGCCCCACGGCCCTGCGCGGATGGAGAACGAACTG
>CAWFPX010000008.1:0-59788 GCA_963817765.1 uncultured Thermoleophilia bacterium
GCGGGCTGGGGCTCCCTCGTTGCTGCTGTCGTCGCTCTGCTGCACGGCCGTGGACGTCCGGCTGTCGGCATCTATGCCGTGGTTTCGTCGACGACCCCGATCGGGAGCGGGCTGTCCTCGTCCGCTGCCTTCGTCGTGGCGCGGACGGTGCGGCCGAGTGCTTGCAACGGCAACTGCCAGACACAGAGACAACGTGCCGCGATCGTTGATGTGCACGACCACTTAGCGGAAGCTCGAGCAGCTTTCGAATTTAGTGCGCGTCGTCGTGCGCACGAACTGGAACCGGAGCGTCATCTTGCAGAAGCTCGGCTGCTTTCAAGTCCGCCCAAAGGGCGTCGGGCACTCCCGACCGGTACAGGCGAGTGTTGCGCTCGATTTGTCCAGCTGAGCGCGCCCCGACGCAGACGCTGACGACTGCAGGATGTGCGAGCGGGAAGGCAAGCGCTGCTGACGGGAGACTCCGCTTGGTGGAATCGGCAGATGTCATCGATCTGCCGACCCCAGTTGACCGAGCTCGGCCGGTGCTCGGCCGTAGTCGTACCTGGCGTCGGGCGTGGGGGCGGAGCGGGACAACAGTCCGCTATTGAACACGCCCGCGGCGACAACGCGAATCCCGCGCTGCTCACAGAGTGGGAACAGGTCGTCGAGCGCAGACTGCTCCAGCAGCGTGTAACGCCCCGCCAACATGAGCAGGTCCATGTCGGTGTGACGGGCGAAAGCCGCGAGCATCGACGTCGGTGCTTCATACCGGCGCCGATTGCCCCAACGACACCCTGTCGCGTAGTTCGTCGAGCGCCGGATAGGCATTTTGGATCGCTTCGCTCCAGTGGTCGTCAGGATCGTGGAGATAGACGATGTCGACGCGATCAAGTCCGAGGCGTCGGAGGCTTTCATCTATCGAGCGCAGTACACCGTCCCGGCTGAAGTCCCATACACGTCGGTGTGTCGCGGCCACCTTGAAACCGTCGTCGTCGAGCCCCGTCACGACCTCCGCGGGTTCCAGCAGTCGCCCAACTTTGGTCGAGATCACGTATTCGCCCCGAGGGCGCTCAGCCAGCGCAGCGCCTAGACGTCGCTCCGAGAGGCCCAGCCCGTAATGCGGCGCGGTGTCGAAGTAGCGAATTCCGAGTTCCCAAGCCGCGTCGACCGTCGCGCATGCCTCCTCGTCGCTAATGGCCGAATAAAGATTGCCGAGCTGCGCGCAGCCCAACGAAAGCTCGCTCAGGCGCAGTCGCGATCGGCCGACGGTGCGCGTCGCGCGACGCGTCAGCGCCAGCTTCATCGGTTGCGCCCTCGGACGCGACTCTTCCTGGCGCGCTCACCGCCAGTACCTACCGGGATGCGTCGCTTCGCCCGGGTCACGCGGAAGCCAGGATCCCGAGTGGCCAGAAGTTGCAGGTCGCGCAGCATTACTTGTCGCTCTCCTTCGGGAAGCCGAAACCGATCCAGCGCGGAGGGGCATCAATAAGTGTTTTCGCCGCCGCCAGGCCAGCATCGTGTGGTCATCATACGTTTTGGCTTTGGTGCTCGCGAGAGTGTTCGCCCTTGGCGGCCGCCCGAACCGACAAGCGCGAGAGCGGCAAGAAGCCCGACAAGCGTGACGGCGCTGCGCATCCAGCGGACCGTACGACGGAGATGTAGCGGAAAACGGGCATCACGATGTAAATTCAGAAGTACCGCCGCGGGCGCGAGAGCGGGGCGCGAATCGAGACTTGCGCTCCCCTGCGCCAGTGTTCGCAAAGACACCCTGATGCCGAATCTCACCCGATTTGAGCAGGGCGGTTTGTAGTGGGCCGCGGCGTTTCCAGTAGGTTGAGCTTGCGATGAGCGCTGACCCGGCTGCTCTGCTCGCTGCGCACGTCCAGCGTTTCAACGAGGCTGTGCACTCCGGCGATTTTGCCGCGATGACCGAGGGTTTCACGCCCGAGGCAGAGATGATTTTCCAAGGTGTGCCTGTCGGCCCATTCAGAGGGCGCGACGCAATTGCTGAGGCATATGCGCGGCAACCACCAAGCGACGAGGTGCGCCTGCTCGGGAAGCCGCATGTGGAAGGCGACAGCGCCGAATCCGACTACGCCTGGGTGGCTGAGGGCACTCGGGCTGGTCGAATGATCGTCACTGCGCGCGGGGGCGCTATCGCCCGCTTGCTCGTCACTTTCGAATAGGACGCATCACCAGCCGCTCAGTTCGTGCGCGAAACCCTTGGGCGGCGATTCTCGGCCGGGGCAGTATTCAGGAATGACGCCCGGCGATCAGCCCTGACTTCGCCCTGCGAGCTCCTCCGCGAGAGCGATCGGAAGGGATCAAGGCGCGGACCCGAACCGTCATACTCGGCGCGTGGAAGCCGGACGCCGTCGCATTCTCGTCACGGGCGCGACGGGCAAGGTCGGGCAAGCCTTCATCCGGAGGACACTCGCAGCCGACGTCGGGCCGCTCGCGGGTCTCACCGTGCGCGCGTTGTGCCACAACCGCGTGCTCGACGCGGCCCCGCGGCTCGAGGTCGTCCGCGGCTCGATCGCCGAGCGCGACGTGGTCGACGAGGCGACGGACGGCGTCACGCACGTTCTGCACCTCGCGACGTCGAAGGAGACGCCGGAGACGGTCATGGACGTCGCCGTGAAGGGTCTGTTCTGGCTCCTCGAGGCTGCCCGGGAGAGCGCGACGTTCCAGCAGCTCGTCCTCGTCGGCGGCGACGCCAGCGTCGGCCACTTCTTCTATCCGCGCGACGTGCCGCTCACCGAGGAGCACCCGCACCGCGCCTATCCGGGCTGCTACGCGCTCTCGAAGGTGCTTGAGGAGGTCATGGTCGAGCAGGCCGGGATCCAGTACGACCTGAACGTCTGCTGCCTGCGCGCGCCATGGATCATGGAGATGGACGACTTCCGCTACCAGCTTTCGTTCGGCGAGGACGTCTTCGGCGGCCCGCGCTGGCGCAACCTCGTCGGCGCCGAGCGCGCCGACGCCTACGTAGCGGACCGCACCGTGCCGGTGATGCTCGACCCGGGCGGCCTCCCGGTGAAGCGGAACTTCGTCCACGTCGAGGACCTCGTCGACGCGATCGCGGCGACGCTCGACAACCCCGCGGCGCGGCGCGAGACGTTCAACATCTGCATGGACGAGCCCGTCGACTACGGCGAGCTCGCCGCGTATCTCGCGGAGACGCGCGGCCTGCCGAGCGTCCGGATCCCGACGCCGTACCACTCCGTGTGGCTCGACAACGCGAAGGCGAAGCTCGTCCTGGAGTGGCGCCCCCGCCACGACCTCGCGCGCCTCGTCGAGGAGTCGTGGACGTACGAGCGGGCGCCAGACGACCCGCGCGTCGTCTGGTATCCCGGCTGACGTCAGAGGCGTACCGTCAGCCGGAGCGGCCGAGCCGCAGGACGTTCCACGAGAGCGGCGGGAGCTGCGCGCGGAGGTGCGCGCCACTCACCTCCGCACCGGCGAGCGCGCGCGGCCGGACGGTGTCCGGTGCGCCGGCGGTGTTCGTCGCCGCGGGATCGCCGTCGAGCGTCGTGTGATCCAGGCAGGCGACGTCCCCGAGCCGGGCGACGTCGACGTCGAGGTCGAGCGCCTCGAAGCGGTGCCTGTTCACGGCGAGGATCGCGAGCGTCCCGTCGCCGTCGTGCCAGATCGCCGTCGCCTCGAGAGCGGGCACGCTGCCGTATCGCTCCGTCTCGATCCGCGGCGCGTCGGGCTCGACGCGGAGGACGACGCCGCCGCGCGCGACCGCGGACGCCGCCGCGAACGGATGGAAGACGGTCTGGCGCCAGGCCGCACCGCCCGGCTCCGTCCTGATCGCGGCGATCGCGTTCACGAGTTGGGCGAGGCAGGCGATCTTCACGCGGTCCGCGTTCCGGAGCAGCGTGATGAGCAACGTGCCGACGACAACGGCGTCCGCGAGCGTGTAGGTGTCCTCGATCAGCCGCGGATGCTCCGCCCACGGCCGATCGGGCTCGTCGTGGAAGCCGGAGAGGTACCAGACGTTCCACTCGTCGAAGGACAGGCCGAGCTGCTTGTCGCTGCGCGCCTTCGCGCGCGCGTGGTCGCAGGTCGCGACGACGCTCCCGATGAAGGCCAGCATGTCGACCGAGCTCGCGAGGAAGCTGTCGACGTCCGTCTCCTCGGGGTCGTAGTAGGCGTGGAGCGAGATGTGGTCGACGGCGTCGTAGCACTGCTCGAGCACCTGCGCCTCCCACGCGCCGAAGGTCGGCATCGCGCGACCGGAGCTCCCGCAGGCGACGAGCTCGATGGACGGGTCGACGAGCTTCATCGCCTTTCCCGCCTCCGCGGCGAGGCGGCCGTACTCGGTAGCCGTCTTCTGGCCGATCTGCCAAGGCCCGTCCATCTCGTTGCCGAGGCACCAGAGCGGGACGCCGTACGGCGCAGCGTGCCCGTTCGCCGCGCGCAGGTCGGAGCGCGTCGTTCCACCCGGGTGGTTGCAGTACTCGACGAGGGCGCGTGCCTCGTCGACGCCGCGCGTGCCGAGGTTGACGGCCAGCATCGGCTCGACGCCGGCGAGCGCCGTCCAGCGGAGGAACTCGTCCGTCCCGAACTGGTTCGTCTCGATCGACCGCCACGCGAGGTCGAGCCGGACGGGCCGCTCCGCGCGCGACCCGATCCCGTCCTCCCAGTCGTAGCCGGAGACGAAGTTCCCGCCGGGGTAGCGGACGGTGGTGACGCCGAGCTCGCGGACTAGCGCGAGGACGTCGCCGCGGAAGCCGTTGTCGTCCGCCGTCGGATGGCCCGGCTCGTAGATCCCGGTGTAGACGCAGCGGCCGAGGTGCTCGACGAAGCTGCCGAAGACGCGATCGTCGACGGCCCCGACGGCGAAGCCTGGGTCGACGGTGAAGCCGGCCGTGCTCATCCGGCGACGCTACACGAGCGAACGGGCGGCCCGGAGGCTCGTTGACAGTGCTCCCGCGCGCACGGAAGAGTCGGTCGGTGCGGGAGCGACGTCTGCGGCGTTGGCCTGCCCTGGCGCTCTGCGTGCTCGGCGGCGCGTTCTTCGGCGGCCGACCGCGGCGGCGACGCCGACCTGGGCGGGGCACTGGACGTAGCAGATCCAGTGCACCTTGCCCGCGTGCGCGTCGGAACCGCCGACGAGCGGCGCGCTCGACAAGCTGTGTAGTTAGGTCCATCTGAGCGGACACGAACCTCTTCAAGGCAGACAGAGGTTCGAAAGCTGACCAACATGGCCCATCGCAGGAAAGCCCCGCTCGCCCGGGGCTTTCGTGCGAAAGGACTGCGCCGCGGTGACGCCAGACGCGGCGCGTGGCAACAGAATGGCAACGCTCGCGCACAGATCGCGTCGAAGAAGCGGAGTGCGAGCTGACGCGACAGGCGGAAACAGGCGAATCGACTCTCGCCTGCGCCAGTGTTGCTCCTATGTCAAGGCGGGGCTCGCTTTCAGTGTGTTGAAGACGGTGCGGGCGAGGAGTCGTTTGAGGCAGCGGATCGCTTCGCGGCGTGCTTTTGCCTTCGGCTTGTTTGCGTTCGAGGTAGGCGCGTGCGGCGGGGTGGTAGCGCGACTGCGTGATCGCGATTCGGTAGAGCGCGGCGTTGAGTTGTCGGTTGCCGCCGCGGTCGAGTCGGTGGCGCTGGTTCTTGCCTGAGCTTGCTTCGAGCGGTGCGACGCCGCTGTGGCGGGCGAGTTGGGCGTCGCTTTTGAAGCGGCTGATCGGGCCGATCTCGGCGAGCAGCTTCGCTGCGGTGATCGCGCCGCAGCCGGGGAGCTCGAGCAGCGCCGGCGCGACCGTGGCTGCGCGTTGTTCGAGCTCTTGGTTGAGCTCGTCGATCGTGCGGGTCAGCGAGCGGCAGCGGGCGACGAGCTCGCGTGCGATCCGCACCTGGAGCTCCTGCTCGCGCCGTGCGAGCCAGCGGCCGACGCGCTCGAGGTGGCTTGCACGGTCCGAGCCTGCGCAACGGGACGACCAGGGTCGGGTCGAGCTCGTGCAGATGCCAGCGCAGCCGTTGCTGTGTGCGTCGCCGCTCGTCGACGAGGTCGTCGCGATGGTCGACCAGCAGCTTGATCTCGCGGTGCACCCGCTCACCCGGTTGCGGCCGCGGCAGATCCGGCTCGCGCAGCGCCGCCCGTGCGACCGCGAGCGCGTCGATCGGGTCCGACTTCCCGCGCACCCTGCCGGCACGTCGCTCCGGCACGGTCAGCTTCGGCGAGACCCGCACCATCTCCTCACCCCGGCCGAGCAGCTGCCGCTCCAGCCAGGGCGTCAACAGCCGGCAGTCCTCGACTGCCCACAGCCGCTCCGGGTCGAGCGCTGATGCCCAGCCGAGCAGCTCGTCGCTGCCGACCGGCACCGTGCGCTCGTCGAGCATCCGGCCGGCCTCGTCGACCGCAACAGCGGTCACCGACTGCTTGTGTACGTCCACTCCGATCACGATCATCTAGCTCGCCTCCAAATAGCCGTTGGGGGCGACCGGCGAGCGGACAGACCTCAATCGAGGCGGAAGCCACGCTCCTATCAGGTCACGCTCGACGGTCTCGGTCGGCGGCGGCGACACAACGCTGGATGGTCAGACCACTTACGGGACGACATTCGGAATCGAGTCAGCCGCCGCCGATCCGAGTCTGCGCCAGCAACCGGACGCTGCCGCCCGACCGAGAATGACATTGAGTTCGGGAATGACGCCCGACGGTTAGAAGTCGCGTGGTGGCAGTCAGGCGGATCAAGCCGAACATCCTTTCCGAACGCTTCGCCGAAAGCCGATCGTTCTACAACGATGTGATCGGGCTCGAATGCGGCGACGGGCTTGACTGGATCATGTTCTTCGGAACCAGCCAGCCAGAAGTCCAGTTGAGCGTGATGAAGCTGGACATCAAGGCGCACATTCACCCGGACGTTTCGATCGAAGTGGACGATGTCGATGACGTCTACGAGCGCGCACGCACAGCCGGGGCGGAGATCGTGTACCCGCTCACCGACGAGGAATGGGGGCTTCGACGGTTCTTCGTCCGCGATCCGAACGGTGCGGTTATCAACGTGACACAGCACGTGTAGGGGCGACATCGAAAGGCGTCCTCGTCTGGGCCAGTGTGCGGGAAGGACCCCGAGCGCGGATGAGCGTGACCGCGCCCGCGGGCGATACGCGGCGGCTTAAGGTTCCCAAACAGATCGTCCCTATTGTGCGACCGAGATGCAGAGCGGTGCCGTATGAAGGTCGTGCTGAAACGTCGCGGTCTAGTCGTAGCCGTTGCCGTCGCCGCAAGCGTGTCTGTGGGTGACGGTACGGCTGCTCACACGCGCGGGCTTGCCGTGCAAGGTACGCCAGTTCGCCAGATCGTCCGCGTCCTATGTGGTCCCGGCACTCCGGTGCCGAGGGTACCCGCCGATTCGCTCGCGACGGCATACGGCCTCACATGCGCACGCTTCTCGGGCTCCCGGTGCGAGGTATGGGCAAAGCGCCTGAGTCAACCTCCTTACATCACTCGCCAACTCCACTATCGCGTAGCCGCAAGCTTCTGCGCGTACACCCGCACATTCCTAGCGAAGCACCCCAAGGGCTATGCGATCGAAGTCGTCACCCCAAGCCCTGACCACCGATAGCCCACACTCCGGTGCTGGCGGTGCGACCTTCCTCGCCTGCGCCAAGTGTTCCGCAATGACGCCTGACGCAACCTTTGGTTCAGCTCAAGAGGGGCGCTGAACGATTGGGGAATCGTGACCAGAGCCGAGTGGTAGCCGCCGCGCACGCAGGTCACATCAAACGCTCGGTTGGTCGCCACGTTGACGTTCAGCGTGAAGATCGAGCGGTCTGTCGTTCCAGGCTTCGGCCACCCTGCGCCTACGCCTTCCTCGCTGCCAGTCGGAGCGGTCACGGAGAGCGTCCGACCCTTGTAGCGGCAAATGACCGTCTCCCCTGGGTGTAGCTGTGTGCGGGCGTAGGTGTGGTTCGTCCCGACCTTGACGGTGAGCCGAGTTGTCCGTGCGCTAGCGGAACTGTTCAGAGCGAGAGCGAGGGCGGTCGTCCCCAGCACGAGCAGAACGGCCAGGTCGTTCACACCGACGAGATCGAACGTGACCTCGCCCCACCCGATCTGCTCGGGGTCGACGTCCGGCAGCTCGGGCTGCTCCCAGATGGTGACGCGGTATTCGCTGGTCACGCCCGACCAATGGACCTTGTATTCAGGATACGGCGACGGCTGTGCGTCCATACGTGGACCCTAGAACCTAGTCTGCGCGAGTGTTCCGGAATGACCCCTGACGAACCGTCAAGCTACGGCGATGCTCGTTGTGGTCATCGGCGGCCCGATTGCCAGCGGGAAATCTTCGCTGGGCCGAGCGACGGCTGCTCGTCTCGAAGAACTGGATGGCGCGCAGGTTGGGGTGATCGACCTCGATCTGATCTACGAGATGCTCGACCCGCAAGGTGGGTCAGGTCGGGCGAAGAATGACGAGCGGCTGTGGTCGCAGGCGCGGCGGGTGGCGGGTCGACTGTCAGCAATCTTGCTCGCCGAGAGGCGGCATGTCGTGGTGGAAGGGGAACTTTGCCGAGGACCAATCGCTCGCCGAGTTTGAGCGAGCGCTGCCGGGAGCTGTCCGGCTGCGGCTGATCATGCTCGACGTTGACTTTGCGATCGCGCTGCAGCGGACCCAAGCGGATGCCTCTCGCGGACTCTCCAAGGATCCGGTGTTCTTGTCGGCTCACTACGATCTGTTCTCGCCCCAGTGGCGCGAGCGAGAAGTGCTTCAGCTCAACACCGGCGCACTGTCGCTCGCCGATGCCCTGGAGGCGGTGATCGCCTGGCTCACCCAAACAGGGTGATGGTCGCCTGCCCGAGTGTCCGCGATGCACCCTGAGCGGCTACTTCAGAACGGCGCCGCTTTGATACCCGCTGGCGAGCGCCGCCACGCGTGGATCAGCTCGTTCGGGATGCTTCGACCTTGAAACGCCAGCGCACCGTCGAAGTCGTCTCCGAGGGGTACTGGAAGCTGTTACCCCCAGTGCGGTATCAACCGAATCGGGTTGCTAGGCTCGCGGCATGAAGATCTTCAATCTCAACGCAGACGAGTGGGATCGCACGGAAGAGCGCGAGGGCTGGCGCTTCAAGGACGCCTGGGTCGGCGCGCGCACCGGCGCCGAGCTGATCGGCGCGAGCATGTACGAGGTCGAGCCGGGTAACAAGCAGGGGCCATTTCACACCCACCACGCGAACGAGGAATGGGCGATCGTCCTCCGCGGCGAGCCGACGCTGCGCACGCACGAGGGCGAGCAGCAGCTGCGCCAGGGCGACGTCGTCGCGTTCCCGCGCGGCAAGGAGGGCGCGCACCAGATCCGCAACGACACCGACGCGCCCGTGCGCGTCCTCATGCTCTCCACGCTGATCGCGCCGGACATCGTCGAGTACCTCGACACCGGCAAGATCGGCGCGCGGAGCGTCGCCGGCGAGCGGATCATCTTCGCTCGCCCGGGGCCCGAGCTCGAATATTGGGAGGACGAGGACTAGTAGGAGACAACGCCCGCTCGCCTGGGCCACGGTCCTTACGCCCGAACGGCCCTCGCGTCTCACTCGAGTTCGAGCCGCGCGAGTTGCGGCATCTCGTCGGCGCGTTCGAGTGCGGCGAGCGCGATCGCCAGGTCCTGGATCGCGAGGCCGGTGGAGTCGAACACCGTGATCTCGTCGTCGGTGCCTCTGCCGGCTGCGGATCCCGCGAGCACCGCGCCGAGCTGGCCCACGTCTTCCTCGTGCAGTACCCCGGCTTCGACCGCATGGGCGAGCTCACCACCATGGCTTGCCTGCTCCCAATCGTCGCAGAACACTCTGGCGCGCTCGAGCTCGGCGGTTGCCATCTCGGCCTTGCCGGGACCGTCGGCGCCCATCAGCGAAACGTGCTGGCCGCGCTGCAAGGACCCCTCGGCGAAGAGCACCTCGTGCCCGGGGGTGACTGTGACGACGAGGTCCGCAGCGAGCGCGTCGTCGAGCGACGCGGCGACGGTGGCGCCGATGTCGAGCGCGGCCGCTTCGGCGCGGGCCGCGTCGATGTCCCAGATGCTGACGGACTGACCGCGCGCGAGAAACGTTCGCGCGGCGGCCTGGCCGTTCACGCCCGTGCCGATCACCGCGGCGGTGCGCGCGCTTCGCCGGCCGAGCGTCTCGGCAGCGAGCACCGCGGCAGCTCCGGTGCGCAGAGCGGTGACCGTTCCGGCATTCAGTACGGCGCGCAGTTGACCGTTCTCCGCATCGGAGACGAGTACGACGCCGGAGACGGTCGGCAGGCCCCGCGCAGGGTTCCCGGGGAAAGATGTCACCCATTTCAGAAGCGCGTGGCCGCCTCCGAGCGCCGGCATGGCGCGGAAGTCGCCGGCCGGGTAGTTCGTGACGTAGACCTTCGGCGGCATCGTCCACTCGCCGCGGGCATGGGCGATGAACGCATCCCGAACAGCCTCGACCGCCCGATCCGGCGACACAGCCTGCTCGACATGGCGCGCGGTGAAGACGGGTACGCCGCTCACAGCGCCTTCACGCCTGCGGCGAGCTTGCCGACCGACTCCTTCGCGTCACCGAACAGCATCACGGTTTTCGGATTCAGAAACAGCGGATTCTCGATGCCGGCGAAGCCGGGATTCATCGAGCGCTTTAGGACGACGATCGCCTGCGACTGATCGACGTTCAGAATCGGCATGCCGTAGATCGGGCTGCTCGTGTTCGCGCGCGCGTCGGGGTTGACCACGTCGTTTGCACCGATCACGAGCGCGACGTCCGTGCGCGGGAACTCGCCGTTTGCCTCGTCCATCTCCTTCAGCTGCGTGTACGGAACGTTCGCCTCGGCGAGCAGTACGTTCATGTGCCCCGGCATTCGCCCGGCAACGGGATGGATCGCGTACGTCACCTCGATCCCGCGAGCCTCGAGGATGTCCGCCAGCGCCCGGACGTCGTGCTGCGCCTGCGCGACCGCCATGCCGTAGCCCGGAACGACGACGACCTTGCTCGCGTACGCGAGCATCACGGCGACGTCGTCTGCCGTCGTCGATCGCACCGCGCCGCCGTCCCCCGACGCGACCGCCGCAGCACCAGCGCTCACCTGACCGAACGCGCCGAACAGCACGTTGGTGATCGAGCGATTCATCGCGCGGCCCATCATCAGCGTCAGCAACGTGCCCGACGCGCCGACGAGCATGCCGCTGACGATCAGGACGCTGTTGTCGAGCTCGAAGCCGGTCGCCGCTGCCGCGAGCCCGGTGAAGGCGTTGAGCAGCGAGATCACCACCGGCATATCCGCGCCGCCGATCGGCAGCACGAAGAGCACCCCGAAGAGGAGCGCCCCCGCGACGATGACCCAGAGCAGCCACTGCCGCTCGGCGCCCGCGACGATCGCGGTACCGATCGCCACCAGCGAGAGGAAGAGCACTGCGTTCACGAGCTTCTGGCCGGGGTAGGTGATCGGCCGTCCCTGAATCAGCTCCTGCAGCTTCGCGAACGCGATCAACGAGCCCGAAAACGAAATCGACCCGATCAGGGCCGAGAGCATGATCGCGATCGAGACGTCGCCGTGGATTCGGCCCAGCGCCGGTGCCAGCTTGTGGAACTCGGCGAGCGCGACGAGCGCGGCCGCGCCGCCGCCGACGCCGTTGAAGAGCGCCACCATCTGCGGCATCGCAGTCATCTTCACGCGGCGCGCTCCTACCGCCCCGAACCCGCCGCCGATCAGCGCGGCGACGACCATCTCCCAGTTCAGGTGCACCTCGGGCTTCAACAGCGTCGCGACGATCGCGATCACCATGCCGACTGCGCCGATCTGGTTTCCGCGCCGCGCTGTCGCAGGCGATGAGAGGAATCGCAGCGCCAGGATGAAGCACACGATCGTGACGAGATAGAGAAGGTTGATGCCGGCGGCGCTCATTCGTCCTTCGGTTTGGGCGGCTCGCGCTTCTTGAACATCTCGAGCATCCGATCGGTGACGAGGAACCCACCGACGACGTTGGCCGAGGCGAGCACGACTGCCACTAGCCCGATGGCGCGGATCAAGCTGTCCTGGTGGCTCGAGCCGGCGACGATGATCGCGCCCACGATCACGATCCCGTGAATCGCGTTCGTGCCCGACATCAGCGGCGTGTGCAGCATCGTCGGCACCTTCGAGATCACCTCGAAGCCGAGGAAGATCGCGAGCACGAGGACGGTCAGCTCGCTGACGACCGTGACGGTGTGGCTCACGCCGCCTCCTTCCTGCGGGTGACGCACGCGCCGGCGAGGATCTCGTCGTCCCAGTCGAACGCGAGCTCTCCGTCCCGCACCAGCAGACCGACGATCGACGCGATGTTGCGCGACAGCAGTTGGCTCGCGTGCGTCGGCATCGTCGCGGGCAGGTTCACCGCGCCGACGATCGTGACGCCGCCGTCGACGATCTCCTCGCCCGGCCGCGTCAGCTCGCAGTTGCCGCCCGAGTCCGCCGCGAGATCGACGATCACCGAGCCGGCGCGCATGCCGTGTGCCGCCTCGGCCGTGACGAGCGTCGGCGCGGGACGACCGGGAATCGCGGCGGTGGTGATCAGCGCGTCGAACTGGGGAATGCGCGCCTGAAGCTCGGCTTGCTGCGCCGATTGCTGCTCGGGCGTCAGCTCACGCGCATAGCCGCCCTCCGTCTCCTCGCCGGTCACCCCGAGGTCGAGGAAGGTCGCGCCGAGCGATTCGACTTGCTCGCCGACGGCGGGACGGACGTCGAACGCCGAGACGACGGCGCCGAGGCGTCGAGCGGTCGCGATCGCCTGCAGTCCGGCGACGCCGGCGCCCATCACCAGCACCTTGGCCGGCGGGATCGTGCCGGCCGCAGTCATCAGCATCGGCAGGAACCGCGGCAGCCGGTCGGCAGCGATCAACGCCGCCTTGTAGCCGGAGACCGTCGCCTGTGACGAGAGCGCGTCCATCGGCTGCGCCCTCGTGATCCGTGGAATCGACTCGAGCGCGAACGCATGCACACCCGCCGCGGCGAGGCGCTCGATGCCTGCCGGGTCGGTCAGCGGTTGCAGGAACGCGATCAGCGCCTGGCCGCTGCGCAATCGCGCGAGCTCGTCGGTGGAGGGCGAGGCAACCTTTGCGACCACCTCGGCGCTCCAGGGGTCGCCGATCGTGGCGCCCGCTTCGCTGTAGGCCTGGTCGGAAAAGGCTGCCGCCACACCGGCGCCGGCCTCGACGATCACGTCGATGCCGTCGCCGAGCCGCCCGATCGTCTCGGGAACGAGCGCAACCCGGCGCTCGCCGGGCGCCGTCTCCTTTGGAATGCCAACGCGCACCGTGCGCGAACCTACCGGAACGGACGGCCCCTACACTGCGCCGCGTGACCGACCTCCTGCTTGCGCACGGCCTGATCATCCTCTTCGCCGCCGTCGCAATCGAGTCTGCGGGAGTACCGGTCCCAGGCGAAACCGTGCTCATCGCGGCGGCGATTCTTGCGGCGCCGCCGCATAGCCACTACTCGATCGTGGCGGTCATCGCGGTCGCCGCCGCGGGCGCGATCATCGGCGACAACATCGGCTACTGGCTCGGGCGGAAGGGCGGGCGCGCGCTACTCGGCCAGTGGGGCCCCGTGAAGCGGTACTCGGACAAGGCGCTCCCTCCGGCCGAACGGTTCTTCGACAAGCACGGTGCGAAGGCAGTGTTCTTCGGTCGTTTCATCGCGTTCCTGCGTGTCACCAGCGCGTGGCTCGCGGGTATCAGCCGCATGACCTGGTGGCGCTTTCTGTTCTGGAACGCGGCGGGCGGAATCCTCTGGGCCACCGTCGTCGCGTTGCTTGCCTACCAGTTCGGCAAGGCGGCAGCCGACGCGGTCAACACGTATGGGCTCTACGCGGTCGTGGTGATCGCGGTGGTCGGGCTCGCTCTCTTCCTCGGGCTGCGGTACTGGAAGAAGCGGTTGCTCGAAGACGCTTAAGAAGCTAGCCGAGTCAGAGCGTCTCCCACACCTCGAGCTTCGTCCGCGTGCGGCGGATCACCTCATCCGTGAACTCAGTCGTCGAAGCGTGGCCGCCCAGGTCGGCGGTCTTCGTGCCCTGCGCGACCGACTCGAGCGACGACTCGCGGATCGCGCGGCCGGCGGTTCGCCCGCGCTCGTCGTCCGTCTGCGAGAGCAGTGCGGCGGCGGCCAGGATCATCGCGAGCGGATTCGCGACGTTCTTGCCGTACAGCGAGGGAGCGGTGCCGTGCGCGGCCTCGGCCATCAGCGCCGTCGGCGCGAAGTCGTCGCCGTCGAACGCGACGAGCATCGACTCCGAGCCGGCGATCGAGCCGAAAAGGGGCAGGACGAGGTCGGAGAGAATGTCGCCGTCACGGTTCAGCGCCGGAATCACGAGCGGGTCGCCGGCCGAGGCAATCAGAAGTGCGAACGTCGCGTCGATCAACTGAGGCTCGTACGGCACGGTCGGATGCCGCGCCGCCGAGGCGTCCATCTCTTCCTTCAGCATCCCCTCGTACGTCGGAGACACCGTGTACTTCGGCCCGCCGAACACCTTCGCGCCGGCCCGCTCGGCTTCGCGGAATGCGAACTCGGCGACGGCGCGGCAGACGGTGCGCTCGATGCGCTCGGTTCGGAACGCAACCTCGTTGTCGCCCTCGCCCTCGCGCCACTCCTTTGCGCCGTAGGCGTCACCGACAGCCATGCGCACGACCGAAATGGGCGCGTGCACGCCTCCGAGCGGCGCGACCCCGGGGATGCGCCGCCCGGTGCGGACGATCACCTTGCCGCCGATCTCCTCACGCAGGATCCGGTTCGGCGAACCGACATCGTCTCGCTGCTCCGGCGTGACGGTCGCCCCTTTCAGACCCAGTCCGTGCTCGCGGATCGCGGTGGCAGCCTCGTGCACGACGGCGTTCCCGGTCTCTCGGCGCCGTTCGAGCGACAGGTCGAAGCGTGGGAGGTCGATCTGAACCCCGATCACTTCGGGCGCCAGCACGCGAAGCGACTCCTCGAGCAGTTCCTGCCCGGTCTGGTCACCCTCGAGGACGACGATCGTCTTCAGCTCCATCGGCGGCGAAGATTAGCGGTGCCCTCGAAACGGAAAGCCGTCCGTATGGCACAACGGATTGGGTGGCAGAGGACCGGGTCGAAGCGGCGGTTCCGCTATCGCGACGCGGACGGCCGCGAGATCACCGACGAGTCGAAGCTCGAGCGCATCCAAGCGCTCGTGATCCCGCCCGCCTGGCGCGACGTCTGGATCAACCCGAGTGCACGGGCAAAGCTCCAGGCGACGGGCGTCGACGCAGCCGGGCGCAAGCAGTACCTCTACCACCCTGAGTTCCGCGCCCGGCAGGAAGCCGCGAAGTACGCAAAGCTGATCCGCTTCGCGGAGGCCCTGCCTGCGCTGCGGGAAGCGATGGCGAAGCACATCGAGCTCGAGGGCCTGCCGGAGGAGCGCGTCGCTGCGATCGCGGTCCGGCTCATCAACCTCGGCTGGTTCCGAGTCGGGACCGACCGCTACGCCACAAGCTCACGCACGTTCGGGATCACGACGCTTCGCAAGAGTCACGTGTCGGTGCGCGGTGCCCGGATCTCGTTCAAGTACCGCGGCAAGCACAGCATCATGCTCCGGAGCGCGATCGTCGACGCCGAGCTTGCCGCCGCCATGAAGGAGCTCATTGCGCAACCGGGCCCGCGCGTGTTCCAATTCGAGCTGGACGGTGCCCGCTGCAACCTCGATTCCCGCCGCCTGAACGACTACATCCGCGCGAACCTCGGCGAGGAGTTCACGGCGAAGGACTTCCGCACGTGGGGTGGGACGCTGCTGGCGGCGATCGAGCTCGCCGAGCACGACCCGCCGGAGACCGAGGCGGAGGCCAAGCGCCGGGTCGCGGCAGTGATGCGCAAGGTGGGGGAGAAGCTCGGGAACACGCCGGCGGTTGCCCGCTCCTCGTATGTCAGCCCGGCGGTCGTCGAGCAGTACCTCGACGGGCGAACGATCGACGATTTCCGGCCGCGAAAACTCAGGGTCGTGGGTGCACGCGATGTCGCTCTCGACCGCGAGGAACAGGCGACATTGAGCTTGCTACGCTCGTGGCGAATTCGCGAAGGCCGCGCGGCAGCGTAAACTGCGCCCAACAATCCGTCTCGGGAGGCGAAATTGGCTCGGAAAACCATTCTGGTTTGTGACAACTGCGGGAAGGAAGTGGACGAGTCGCGCGGCGCGACGCTTCGCGTCACGTATGTCGATGCGCGCCGCGGCTCGAAAGTCGCAGACCTTTGCGATGACTGCGCCGGTGGAATGCCGGGCCGCGCTGCCGCCCGTCGCGGGCGCAGGCCGAAGGCCGCAGAGAGCGCATAACCATCCCAAGCGGCTGCGGGAACCGTCCTGCGGCCGCTCTACGATGGGAAGGTGGGACTGAGCCTCCTCGCGGGGCCTGCAAACGCGGGCAAAGTCGCGCTCCTGCTGGAGCGCTATCTGGCACGCCTCGACGACGACCCGTATCTGATCGTGCCGAACGCATCGGACGTCGACCGGGTCGAGCGCGACCTGCTCGCCCGGTGCGGCTGCCTCTTCAGCGGCTCGATCGGCACGTTCGACGACCTGTTCAGGACACTCGTTCGCGGCGATCCGGGCGGGCGTCCGGTCGCAACGGATGCCCAGCGTGCGCTGATCGTGCGGCGCGCACTCGCGGCAGCGTCCCTGAACGGGCTCGCGCGCTCGGCACGCACCGGCGGCTTCGCGGACACGCTACTCGCGACGCTCGGCGAGCTCGAGTCCGGCCTGGTCGATCCGGGTGAACTGCAGGGCGATCTCGCGGGGCTGTACGGCGCCTACCGCGCCGAGCTCGACCGGCTCGGGCTCTGGGATCGCGACCTGCTGCGTCGCCGGGCCGCCGAGCGGATCCAGTCGGAGCTCGATGCATGGCACGGCGAGCCGGTGTTCGCGTACGGCTTCGAGGATCTGACCGGCGCCGAGTGGACGCTCCTCGAAGCGCTCTCGGGTCGCACCGAGGTGCAGGTGTCGCTGCCCTACGAGCCCGCCCGCGTCGCGTTCGCATCTCTGCGGCGCACGGCAGACGACCTGTCCGCGCTCGCCGACGGCCGCATCGAGGAGCTCGCTCCACGGTCAGCCGAATACGCGCACCCCGCGCTCGCGCATCTCGAGCGCGCCCTGTTCGACGAGTCGCCTCCGCCGCCACCCGAGCTCGACCAGGCCGTGCGCTTCTTCGAGGGCGCAGGTGCCCGTGGCACGCTCGAGCTCGTTGGCGAGGAGCTGCTGTCGCTGGTTCGCGGCGGCGTCGCACCCGACCAGATCGCGCTTGTCGCACCCTCGGTCGAGCAGTGGCGCGCGCCACTCGAGACCGTGCTCGGCGGCCTCGGCATTCCGTACGCCGTCGAGTCGCGCGTTCGCCTCGGCGGCACGCCGTTCGGTCATGCGCTGCTCCAGTTCCTGCGCTACGCGTGGCTCGACGGGGGTCGCCGCGAGTTGTTCACGTTTCTGCGGTCGCCGTACTCGGGCATCGGGCGCGCGTCGGTCGACTACGTCGAAGGACGACTCCGCGGCCGGGCGATCGCCTCGCCGAGCCGTGTCGAGGAGGAGATCGAGAAGCTCCGCGAAGCGCCCGTGCCGATGCTCGCCGAGCTGCGCGCGGCCGAAGCGCCGGTCGACGGCGTGCGGGTGTTGATTCGCTCGATGCTGCGCGCCGCGTACGGCACTGAGGCGCCGCCCGCCGGCGAGACCTCGCGGCTCGACCTGCGCTCGTACGATGCCACGCTTCGCCTGCTCGACGAGCTCGACGGCTTCGCAGCACTCGGCGAGCCGGTTGGTCGCGACGACCTCATCTCGGGGCTCGAGCGCGCTGAGGTGCGACTGGGGTCGGCGCACGAGGCGGGCCGGATCGCGGTGCTCGATCTGCTGCGTGCCCGCACGCGTCGCTTCGAGGTGGTCTTCCTGCTGGGCCTCGAGGAGGGATCGCTGCCGCGGCGCACACGCGTCTCGCCGTTCCTCGACGACGACGCGCGTCGCGCGCTCGGCGGCCGGCTGGAGCGCCCCGACCAGGTCAGCCGCGACCGCTACCTCTTCTACACGGCGTGCACACGCGCCACCCGGCGCCTGTATCTCGTCCGCGAGGCGGCAACCGACGATGGCGCGCCGCGTGAGCCGAGTCCGTTCTGGGAAGAAGTCGCGGCCGTGTTCGACGAGCAGGACGTCAGTCGCGCGACTGCCCGCCGGCCGCTCTCGGCGCTCACGTGGGCGCTCGACTCTGCGCCGTCCGAACGCGAGCGCGTGCGTGCGCTTGCGCGGCTCTCCGTCGACGAGCTCGACGCCGCTCGTGCACTCGCGGACGCGAACGATTGGCAGCGCCGGCTTGCCCGCGCCCGCGGGGCGTTCAAGCGCGAGACCAAGCTCACGAACCCGGCGTTGCTCGAGTGGCTCGGGACGAAAACGACATTCGGTGTGACGGAGCTCGAGCGCTACGCAGACTGCTCGTCGGCGTGGCTGCATGAGCGCATCGTCTCGCCGCGCACGATCGACGCCGAGGTCGACCCGATGTTGCGCGGGTCGGTCGCGCACAGCACGCTGCACAAGTTCTACGCGGGCCTGCCGAAGGAGCTCGGACACGACCGCGTCACGCCCGAGAACCTCGAGGCGGCGGTCGGCTTCCTGCGCCGCTGCCTCGACGACGCGATGCGAGGTGGGGTGCGGCTCGACCTCACCGACCTCCAGGAGGCCGAGCTCGACGAGAGCCTCTGGCGCGATCTCGAGGCGTTCGTGCGCGACGAGGCGGCGTCGCCGTTGCAGCTCCTGCCACGGCGCTTCGAGCTCTCATTCGGCTCCGAGCGCTCCGCGCCCGAGCTGCAACGCGGCCTGCATCTCGGCGACAGCCTCTATCTCAGCGGGAAGATCGACCGCATCGACGTCGACCCGTACAGCGCGCGCGGGATCGTGCAGGACTACAAGTCGGGCCGCACCGTCCACTCGGCGAAGCAGATCGACGACGAGCTGAAGCTGCAGGTGCCGCTCTACATGCTCGTGCTGCGCGATCTCGTCGGCATCGAGCCGCTCGGCGGTGTCTATCGCGCGCTGGCCGGCTCGCGCGCCTCACGTGGCCTGCTGCACGCCGAAGCGGCCGACGACCTGCCGGGCTTCACGAAGGGCGACTACCTGCCCGCCGACGAGTTCTGGTCACTCGTCGAGACGTCGCGCACGCGCGCGCACGACTACGCGACGCGCATTCGTGCCGGCGACGTGCGCCACGACCCGAAGGGCGGCACCTGCCCGACGTGGTGCGACCTCTGGACGATGTGCCGGGTGGAGCGCCCATGAACGACCAGCAGCGCGCCGCCGTGGAGGCGACCGGCGAGGTGTTCGTCTCGGCCGGAGCCGGCACCGGCAAGACGACCGTGCTCGTCGAGCGCTTCGTGCGAGCCGTGTGCGAGCAGGGACTCGACGTCGAGTCGGTGCTCGTCATCACCTACACCCGCAAGGCGGCGGGCGAGCTGCGCGCGCGCATTCGTGCGGCGCTGCACGCCCGCGGCCGCCACGACCTCGCACGGCGGCTCGACGGCGCCTGGATCTCGACGATCCACGGCTTCTGCTCGCGCCTGCTGCGCGCGCATCCGTTCTCGGTCGGTATCGACCCGCGCTTCCGCGAGCTCGACGACGAGCATGGCGCCGTGATTCGCGGCGAGGCGTTCGAGCGCGCCCTCACATCGTTCTGCGCCTCGCGTGACTCCGAGCGGCTGCGCCTGCTCGCCACCTACGGCGCGAGCGGCCTGCGCCGGATGTTGACGGGCGTCTACGAGACCCTGCGCTCTGCCGGGCGCGATCTGAAGCTCGAGCTGGGCGAGCAGGCGGGTGTGCCCGAGCGGCTCGCCGAGCTGCAGGCGGCCGCCCAGGTGCTCGCTGCCGACCCGCGATGCGACCGAGAACCAGCTCGCCTCGGCGAACGCCGCCCTTGCGCTCGGCGCGAACCCGGAGCAGCTCCTCGACCTGCAGCTTCCGGCGAACGGCGACCGTGCGGTCGAGTTCCGCGCAGCGCGCGACCGGCTTGCAGCAGGCGGCGCTCGAGGAGCTTGCCGCCCGCGACAGCGAGCTGCTGCAGGAGCTGCTCGACCTGTTTGCAGCCGAGTACGCGGCGGCGAAGCAGCGCGAGTCGGCGCTCGACTTCGAGGACCTGCAGCTGCTCGCGCGTGACCTCCTGCGCGACGACCCGAGCGTCCGCGAGACCGAGCAGCTGCGCTTCCGCGCGATCATGGTCGACGAGTTCCAGGACACGAACCGTCTGCAGTGCGACGTTGTCGATCTGCTCCGTGACGGCCCCGGCGCGCCCGATGTGTTCTTCGTGGGTGACGAGTTCCAGTCGATCTACGGCTTCCGCCATGCCGACGTCGCCGTGTTCCGCGACCGGCGCGAGTCGGCCGAGCAGCGGCTGCCGCTCGCGCGGAACTACCGCTCGCGGCCCGAGGTGCTCGCTGCGGTCAACCATCTGTTCGGCGAGGAGTTCGGCGACGGCTACCAGCAGCTCGCCGCGTCGGGCGAGTTCGCCGACCCGGTGTTCGGACATCCGGTCGAGCTGCTGGTCAGCGACAAGCGCACGTATCGCGAGGCCGGCGCGAACTGGCGCGACGGCGAGGCGCAGGCGATCGCGCGCCGCGTCGACGAGCTCGTGCAGAGCGGGGCCGCAGCGCCGGGCGAGATCGTGCTGCTCTTCGCGGCCGGTACCGATGCCGAGCGCTACGAGTCGGCGTTGCGCGAACGCGGGCTGCCGACATACCGCGCCACCGGCCGCGGGTACTTCGGCCAGCAGCAGGTCGTCGACCTGCTCGCCTACCTGCGCCTCCTGCACAATCGCTACGACGACGAGGCGCTCGCAACGGTGCTCGCGTCGCCCTTCGTCGGCGTCTCGAACGACGCGCTCGTCCTCATTCGCCGGCACGCGGGGCGCCGACCGCTGTTCACCGGAATCGAGCGCTCGCTGCCCGAGCCGCTCTCCGAGGCCGACGAGCGGCTGATCCGGGCGTTCAAGCAGCGCTACGAGCGGCTGGTGGCCGCCTCGGCGCGGCTCTCGCTCGAGCGGCTCTGCGAAGAGATCGTCTCGGCGCACGACTACGACCTCGCCGTGCTCGCCCAGTGGGACGGCAAACGTCGCTACGCGAACCTGCGCAAGCTGATGCGGCTCGCGCGCTCGTACGAGGAGCTGCGCGGGGCGGACATCGAGGGCTTCGTCCGCTTCATCCGCGACCAGGAGACGGTCGGCGCCTCGCAGCTCGAGGCGGTGTCCGAGGAAGAGGGCGCCGACGCGGTGCGGCTGCTGACGATCCATGCGGCCAAGGGCCTCGAGTTCAAGGTCGTGATCGTCGCCGACGCCGGCCGCGACACGGCCGGCGCGCCGTCGACCGACGAGATCCTCGTCGCCACGGACGGCAGCTTCGGCTTCCGGGTGATCGATCCGACTTCCGGCAAGCGGAAGGGCGTCTTCGAGTACGAGGACGTGCGCGAGGCCGAGAAGCGCGACGACCGGGCAGAGCGGCTACGCCTCTACTACGTGGCGATGACGCGCGCGATCGATCGGTTGATCGTGTCGGGTGCGATCGACCCCGACCGCGCCCAGGATCGCGAGACGCCGATCGGCTGGGTGCTCGGCCGCCTCGGAGCAGAGGCCGACGTCGAGCGGGCCGCCGGCGCGCCGGTCGAGTTGGAGCGCGGCGAGGCGCGCTTCGTCCTGGCCGTCGACCGTTGGGCTCCTCGCGTTGATCCGATCGAGCCGGTGCCGATCGACGACGCCGGTCAGCTCGCGCTCTTTGCCGAGCTGCCCACCGAGCCGGCGCCGCGTGGCTACCGCCTGCCCGAGCTCGTGCCGCTCCCGGTTCCACCGTTACACCGGGTGCGTCGACTTTCGTACTCCGCGCTCGCGCTGTTCGAGCGCTGCTCGTACCGGTACTACGTCGAGCGAGTCGCAGGCCTGCGGGAGGAGCGCGGCACAGTGCCGGGCGCCAAGGGCCTGAAGGCGACCGAGGTCGGCGACGCGGTGCACCGGCTGCTCGAGCTCGTCGACCTCGCGGCGCCCGCACCGGTCGACATCGAGATCGTGCGCAGCTGGTACCCGGCGGTCGGCGACGACGAGCTCGCTCGCATCTCCGCGTTCGTCGACTCGTACTGCCAGTCCGAGCTGGCGGCGCGGATCGCGAAGCTTCCCGGCGCGCAGCCCGAGCGTCCATTCGCATTCGAGCACGACGGGGTGCTTCTCCATGGGCGGCTCGACGTGCTCTGGCGCGAAGGCGTGCGTGCGCTCGTCCTCGACTACAAGACGAACTCGCTCGCCGAAGGATCGCCCGAGGAGATCATCGAGAGCGACTACCGGCTGCAGCGGCTCGTCTACGCGCTCGCATGCTTCCGCGCAGGCGCCGACGAGGTCGAGGTCGTCTACCACTTCCTCGAGCGCCCGGACGCGGTGGTGGCCACCCCGTTCATCCGCGAGGAGCTGCCGCTGCTCGAGGCCGAGCTGTCAGCGGCGATCGCACGCATCGATGCGGGAGAGTTCGTGCCGACTCCGAGCGACTTCACGTGCAGCGGTTGCCCGGCGCTCGATCTCGTGTGTGCAGGCCCGAAGCTGCGCCAGCCGCCGGCGCGGCTCGTCGCGGTCTAGAACCCATGCCGCGGAGCTACGTCGCCGAGGCGCGCAAGCGGGTCGGCCCCAAGAAGCAGCGCGTCAAGCCGATCATCGAACGGCTCGCGGTCGAGCACGCGGACGCAAAGATCGCGCTCACCTTCAGGAGCCCGCTCGAGCTCCTCGTCTCGGTGATGCTCTCCGCGCAGACGACCGACGTGAACGTGAATCGCGTCACCGAGAAGCTGTTCGTGAAGTACCGTCGGCCGGAGGACTATCTCGCGGTGCCGGTTGCGGAGCTCGAGCGTGACATCTTCCAGACCGGGTTCTTCCGGCAGAAGGCGAAGGCGCTGCGCGGCACGATGACGATGCTGATCGAGGAGTACGACGGTGAGGTGCCGGAAGACTTCGACGCACTCCTGCGCCTGCCCGGCGTCGCCCGCAAGACGGCGAACGTCGTGTCGGCGGAGCGGGGGAGCCCGCAGGGGATCGTCGTCGACACACACGTACGCCGGCTGTCACAGAGGCTCGGCCTGACGAAGCAGGAAGATCCCGTGAAGATCGAACGCGACCTCGTGAAGCTCGTGCCCCGCGCCGACTGGGCGCGCTTTCCGCACCTCCTGATCTGGCACGGCCGTCGGATCTGCGACGCGCGCAAGCCCGCGTGCGAGGAGTGTCCGCTCGCGCTCGACCTCTGCCCGTCGACTCGGGTTGCCTCCTACTGGTCGTGCGAGTCTCCGCGGTGCGGCGTGAGGGCGACCAGCAGGCCGCCGTCGTCGTCGTAGGCGGGGAAGACATCGGCCACGACGCGCTTCTCGCTGCCACCGCGGGTGCGGATCGAGAGCTGCTCGCCGAGGCGGCGCACGCCCCATTCCCGCGCGAGCTCGACGGGCTTCGCGTCCGAGAACTGCAGCACCTCGACCAGGTCGAGTCCCATCAGGTCGGCCTCGGGGAAGCCGGTCAGCTCGAACACGCCGCGCCCGATCGCGAGCACGCGCCGTTCCTGGTCGGTCACGACGAGGCCCGTGTCCGGCGCGGGGTAGTAGTCGTCGAGCAGCTCGAAGAGGAATCCGAACCCGCAATGCCGGCACGCCGGCGCCTGGGTCGAGAAGCCCTCGCGGGCGTCGATGTCGACCGAGCGTTCCTTGC
Source organism: uncultured Thermoleophilia bacterium (assembly GCA_963817765.1). Classification (GTDB taxonomy): domain Bacteria; phylum Actinomycetota; class Thermoleophilia; order Gaiellales; family Gaiellaceae; genus PALSA-600. The sequence goes on from CAWFPX010000008.1 coordinate 23,669, forward strand.
ATTTCGGGCAGATGTAGTGCGGCACGGCGGCCAGAGTAGCCACGCCACCACGGGTGAACGCCGTCGATTCTCGAACAGGTCGACTTGCCGACCCCGTTACCGTTCAGCTCAACCGCGTGATCAGCGAGATCCTCGGAGGACGAATGCAGGGCGGCAGGGACGAGAGAGATCAGGCGCGCGCGGGGGACTCGCGCGCAGTCGTGCTCGTCGAGGGGGTCAGCGACCAGATCGCGCTCGCCGCTCTGGCTGCTCGCCGCGGCCGTGATCTCGGCACCGAAGGCGTCTCGGTCGTGCCGATCGGCGGCGCCCACGCGATCGGCCGGTTCCTGGATCGCTTCGGCCCGCACGGGGAGAACAGGAAACTGGCCGGGCTCTACGACGCCGGTGAAGAGGATGTGTTTCGGCGTGGCCTCGAGCGCGCCGGCCTCGGTTCGCACCTCACGCGGGACGACATGGAGCGGCTCGGCTTTCACGCCTGCGTCGAGGACCTGGAGGACGAGCTGATCCGCGCGCTCGGCCCCGCCGGTGTCGAAACGGTGCTCGACTCCCAGGGCGACCTGGGCTCGTTCCGCACGTTCCAGCTCCAACCGGCGTGGCGAGGCCAGAGCGTCGACCGGCAGTTGCGGCGCTTCATGGGCAGTGCGGACCAGCGGAAGCTGCGGTACGCCCGTCTCCTCGTCGAGGCCCTCGACCTGGCCTACATTCCGCGGCCGCTCGACGGCGTGCTGGCTCACGTCTGAGGGTGGAGCGGCGTGCCGACGCGACTGTCGGGTCGGGTATGGCAATCTCAGGTCGGTGGTTCCCGAGTCGCAACTCGTGTCGACCGAACACGGACTTGTGCCGAAAGGGCAGGGCTGGTTCGTCGTCAACGCGACCGAGACGCAGTGGTGGGAACGCGATGGTCGCGGCGTCCTCTGCGAGTTCGAAGGCGCAGGCTTCGAGGGCGCAACGGATTTCCTACAGCTCGGGATCAACCTGACCGTTCTCAGCCCGGGCGAGCCGATGGCGATGTACCACCGGGAGGCCGACCAGGAGGACTTTCTCGTGCTCGCCGGTGAGGCGCTCGCCATCGTCGAAGGCGAGGAGCGACCGCTGCGCCAGTGGGACTTCGTGCACTGTCCTCCCGGAACGAGCCATGTGATCGTCGGCGCCGGAGAACGGCCGTGCGTGGTCCTTGCTGTCGGTGCCCGAGACCGCTCGACAGGCCCCGAGCTGGGGCGCCTACACGGTGGATGAGGCCGCGCTGCGCCACGGCGCAGGCGTCGAACGGGAGACCACCGACCCGGGCGAGGCATATGCACGCTTCCCCGGAGGGGAGCTGACCCGGTATCGCGAAGGCTGGCTTCCCGACTAGCCGATGGCCGACTCCGTTGCCGGGCTCGTGACCAGCTCCTTGAACGCAGCCTCGTCGCGGATCGGATCGAAGTCGGAGTCCTCGGCTGCCATCGCGCGGAACTGCTCCGCCCCGTCGATCGCGAGCCGGAGGTGCTTGATCGCGTCGTCTGGCCGCCCCGCGAGGCTCTCGCAACAGGCGAGGTTGTAGAGCGGCCAGGCGTACTCAGGATGGGCCTCGATCAGCTCGCGTCCCCGATCGGCAGCCTCGGCGTACCGGCCCGACTCGTAGAGATGGTGAAGCGGCATCCAGAGCTCGCCGCCGTGGGCCTCGAACGCCTTCCCCGGAACTCCGCCGAGCGCGACGAGCGTCGTCCCCGGCTCCTCGGCGAACGCCGTCCGTTTGACATTCGGTCGGGCGAAGACGAGCGTGCCTGCGGGCGCGTCCACCCGGACGCCGTCGAGCTCAAAGGTGGCGTGGCCCCGCTGCACGAGATAGAGCTCCTCCTGCAAGTCATTCTCCTGTGACTCGTCGTGCTCGTTGATGAGGCGGTCGCCTGCCGCATGCCCCGTAAATGCATTGACGCCGAAGGACATGATCCCGAAGTGGAACCGGACGGGCCGCCAGGGACAGCGGCCGTCGCTGATCTCGTCGATCTCGTCAATGCGCGCCACCGCGTAACCGCTCATGGGTCGCCTCCTGCCTGCTGTGGGATCACGGATCGGCCTAGCGGACCGAGCCTAGATCGAGGTCGCGCCGAGGACGTTGTTCTCAGGCTCGAGCTCCGCCACCCACCCGGTACGTCGGAACAACGGGTGGTCACGGGGCCAGGTGCCAGCCCTCCTCGCCCTCCGACCATGGGACGGCGGTGGCGCGTTTGAAGATCAGCTCGTCCGGCGCGTTGCCCGACCAGACGCCGATCTTGTCGCTGTCGGGGTAGACCGAGACCGCGGGCACGCGCGCGCTCGAGAACATCAGTGTCCGAGCCGGCGCGTCGCTGCGGTTCATCACTTTGTGCGCTCCTTCCGGTCCGGCAGGGAAGCGAACGAGATCGCCGCGCTGCAGCTGCGTGCTCACCGTCGGTTGCGCGCAGAACGAGCGTCCCATCGATCACCAGCAGCCACTCCTCCTCGTACTCGTAGTGGTACGGGCTCGAGCTCTTGCCGGGATCCAGGTCGTAGACGAACATCATCAAGGCAGTCGACCCCAGAACCCGAGCCACGTCGACCCTGCCCTCGGGATTGTCGACCCTGGAGATGTTGACCGATTGCATGCAAACCTCCACTCGCGAGAACGGCGCGTCTGACTTCAGGCGCGTCGAGAGGCTACCGGGCGTGGCGAGTTAGCTCGTGCACCTGGTTCGCTCGCTGAACCGGTCGTCAGATGCGGCGAGCCGCGACGCGGAGCCGGTTTCCGTCCGGGTCTTTGGGCTGGCGCTAGGCTGCAGCTCGAAGGTCGGACGATTCGCTTGAAGTGATGGAGCAGCAAGGACAGGACTCGGTAGAGACCGTGGTCGACCATGTCGGGTTCGCCGTTGCCGACTACCAGCGAAGCAAGGCGTTTTACGAGAAAGCGCTTTCGCCGCTCGGGCTGACACTCATCAAGGAGTTCTCCGGAGCGGCTGCTGGGTTCGGCAGGAATGGCAAGCCGTCGTTCTTCATCGAGGCTCATGGAGAACCGGTGCGGGGTCGGCTTCACATTGCGCTCAGGGCCGAGACTCGCACTCAGGTGGACGCCTTCTACGCGGCGGCCATCGAGGCGGGCGGGATCGACAACGGTGCGCCCGGCGTGCGAGCGATCTACCACGCCGACTACTACGGCGGTTACGTTCTCGACCCAGACGGCAACAACATCGAGGCTGTCTGCCACCGGCCGGCTGAACCGCGCTAGCCCAGCGGACGGCGTCCCCGGCCATGCGGCCCCAACTGGCGGCGCCGCCCGCCGTCGCCGATCACCGACACGACCGTCTGCGCGAGGTGCGGGCAGCCGGTCGAAGGGAACGCATCCCGCCGGTGCCGGTGGAGAACGAGGAACAGATCCCCGGGCGGCGCATCCCGGTAAAGGCGGGCGAGGTGCAGGCTCTCGATCGCAGCGAGCGTCGGCGTATAGATCGAGTCGTACCAATCGGCCGCGATCTCCGCGTTCTCAAGCACGCGATCGCGTCCTCGCATCATGTGGTAGCCGTGCACCTGGATGTTCTCCAGCAGCTCGAGGTAGTGCGCGGGGCGGCTGACCGAGACGCGCACGGCGGGCCGCGCTTCGGCAAGCCCGCTGTCCTCGAGGAAGATCCGCTCGAGCTCTCGGAGGACGACCTCCAGCATGTCCGCCCCGGCAGGGAGGGGGACGCGCGCTATGAGCTCGGTCACATCTGCGTCGATCAGCTCTGCACCTCCGCGGCGCGCGAGGGCGGCGCGGTGGTGACCATCGATCACGAAGTACGCCTCACCAAGCTTGACGGTCACGATCGGCGGGAAGGCCCCGTCGGCAAAGGCGCTCTCGAGCGAGCGCATCCGGTCGCGGCTGAAGGCGTGCAGAGGGCGAAAGTCGCGGGTGAACGAGCTGGCGCGACTATCGGTGCCGACGAGCGCGTCAAGCCGGATGGTGCGTACTCCCAGGTACCGACGCCCGAACGGTCTCAGTCGCCGCTCGACCTCGTCAAGCTCGAGCAGGCGCTCTCGGCTGCGCGCCCTCAATCTCCTCATCTCCACCTAAAGCCTACAACGGCGAGTGCGCAGTTCGGCCACTAGGATCGCCGCCATGTCCGCCTCTTACGCCTCGCTGACCGACGTCCCAGCCGCCGACGTCGCTCATACCGATGCGAAATGGACGCCGGTCCGCAATCACTTCGGGATCACCGCGTTCGGTGTCAACGCCTACACGGCTCGGAAGAGCGGTGATCGCCTCATCGGCGAGCACGACCACGCGGATCCCACCGACGAGCAGCACCAAGAGTTGTACTTCGTCCACACAGGGCACGCGCGTTTTCGGGTGGACGGCGAGGACGTTGATGCACCCGCAGGCACCTTTGTGAGCGCCCTCGACGTGAAGACGATCCGATCTGCCGTGGCGTTGTCGGACAACACCGTGGTGATCGTGATCGGCGCCGAGCCTGGCGCTCCGTTCGAGATCACACCTGCCGAGCGTGCCGAGTTGGCTGCCGCAGGCTTGCCAGTGACTCCGGCCTGAGGGTGCACCACAGTGCTCGCAAGAGCGTCTGCGGCAGTTGCGCTCAAAGTGCTGTTAGCGTTGACGACTGTGCAGGAGGGCTCGGGACAGCTTGTCCTTCGCGACGTCGAAGATCGTGATCTCGGCGTGCTGTTCGAGCACTCGAGTGATCGCGACGCGATCCGAATGGCCGCGTTCACATCGCCGGAAGCCGACGATCGAACGAGCTTCGAGCAACGGTGGGCACGGCTGAGGAGCGACCGCTCGACGACGAACAAGGTCGTCGAGATCGATGGTCGAGTTGTGGGTCACATTGCGAGCTTCGACTTGGAGGGTCAGCGCGAGGTGACCTATTGGATCGGCCGTGAAGATTGGGGCCGCGGTATTGCCACTCGTGCCCTGGACGATTTCTTGCAGCTGGAGCGAACTCGTCCGCTGTACGGGCGCGCCGCGAGCGACAACGTCGCATCGATTCGTGTGTTGACGAAGTGCGGTTTCCTTCTCGTTGGAGAGGGGCGCGGTTTCGCGTATGGCCGAGGCGAGGAAACGGACGAGGTCGTGCTCCGACTCGACGCATGACCCCGACTGCACTCGGCTGGGGCGCCTAGCCGGAGCCGATGATTTTTCGGTGCTCTACCGGTCTCTACCCCGTACGGATCCGTCGGTGCGGTCGCTATAGACCGTATGGATGGATGAGTTTGCGGTCTCTGGCCATCGCCACTTAGCTCGCTCGGCTGGCCAGCGTCCTGTCACCGGATAGTGCCGGCAGCGGTTCGATCCCGACGTCGAAGCGTTGCTAGATCCAGCGCTTCCACTTGAAGAAGACGAGCTGCGCGATCGTCGTGGCGATGATCCAACCCCACGACCACCAGTAGCCCCACGCCCAGTGGAGCTCGGGGATGCGGATGAAGTTCTGGCCGTAGAGGCCGACGATGAAGGTCGGGACGAGCAGCAGCGACGCGATCAGCGTCAGCCGCTTCATCACCTCGTTCTGGTCGATCGAGATCTTTCCCTGGACGTAGTCGCGGACGCCGGCGAGCGAGTCGCGGGATGCATCGAGTGACTCCGCCGCGCGCAGGAACTTGTCGTAGGCGCTCGCCGAATGCAATCTCGACGTCGCGAGGGAAGAGCTCCCCGTCGACGAGCTCGACGCGGTTGTCGACGATCTTGTGGACGGCGTCGCGTGTCGGCGCGAGCGTGCGGCGAATGCCGCGGATGTCCTGGCGCAACTCGCGCAGCCGCCGACCGACCGTCTGGACCGGGGCAGCTGGCGACCATGTCTTCGAGCTCGTCGATCTCGTCGTCGAGGTCGTCGACCAGGTCGAGGTAGCTCTCGCCGATCGCGTCGACGAGGTGGTAGACGAACATGCCGACGTCTTCGTGCTCACGGCACGCCTCCTTCGCCGGCTTCGGGTCGAACGGCTCCTCGCCGGGCGGCGTCTTCGAGATCGAGACGAGCACGTCCTCCGTCGCGATGAAGTCGATCTCCTGGTAGTAGACGCGGTCCTCGTCGGCGACCGACACCGGCAGCAGGAAGATGCCGAGGACATAGTCGTCGTGCGACTCGATCTTCGGACGCGGCTCGTCGTCGTGCACGTGCGGTGCGAGCAGCGCCGTGAGCGCCGTCTTGTGGATCGTCGCGGGGAGGTGCTCCTGCAGCTCCTCCGCCGTTGGATCGATCAGGTCGATCCACTGGGGGCGCGTCTCCCACGCCCCGAGCGTAACCTAGACCTCGGCCGCTTCCGGGCGCGGCGCCGTGGCCGCTGTGCCGGGATGACCTTCCAGCGCCGCGAGGAACTTCTCCGCGTCGAGGGCCGCCATGCAGCCGGAGCCTGCCGCGGTGATCGCCTGACGGTACGTGTGATCCTGCACGTCGCCGGCGGCGAAGACGCCCGGGATGTTCGTCTCGGTCGAGCCAGGCTTCGTGAGCAGGTAACCGCCGTCGTCGTGGTCGAGTTGGTCCTCGAAGAGCGCCGTGTTCGGATCGTGGCCGATCGCGACGAAGAGCCCGTCGGCGGGAACCTCCCACGTCTCGCCCGTCGCGGTGTTGCGCAGCTTCAGTCCCTGCACCTTCACGTCGCCGAGGATCTCTTCGACGACGGCGTTCAGGACGAAGTCGAGCTTCTCGTTCTGCTCGGCGCGGTCGACCATGATCTTGGAGGCGCGGAACTCGTCGCGACGATGCACGAGGTGCACGCGTGTCGCGAACTTCGTCAGGAAGAGCGCCTCCTCGAATGCGGAGTCGCCGCCGCCGACGACGTAGACGTCCTTCGCGCGGAAGAACGATGCGTCACAGGTCGCGCACGCCGAGACGCCGCGTCCCTTGTGCTTCTCCTCGGAGTCGATGTCGAGCCAGCGGGCGCTCGCGCCCGTCGCGATCACGACCGACCGGGCCGCATACTCCTCGTCGCCGACCCAGACACGCAGCGGCTGCTCCGAGAAATCGACCTTCGTCACGTCGTCCGTGATGAACTCCGCGCCGAAGCGCTCGGCCTGCCGGCGGAAGTCGGACATCATCTCCGGCCCCATGACGCCGTCGGCGTAGCCCGGGTAGTTCTCGACGTCGCTCGTGATCATCAGCTGGCCGCCCCAGGCGAAGCCCTCGATCACGAGCGGGGCCAGGTCGGCGCGCGCTGCATAGAGCGCCGCGGTGTAGCCGGCGGGGCCGCCGCCGATGATGATCAACTCGTGCACGTTCTGGTCGCTCAAAGTACTCCTTTCGAGAAAAACTCTTCACCATAGTTAACGCTAAAGGGCGGCTGTTCGTTCCCGAGGTTCAGGCCGCACGCGTTCGTGCGCTTCGGCACGGGGGCGTCCGTGGACGCGACGGACAGCGCTGCTTCGCGCGTCGGAGCGCAGTCGCCCCGAGACCGGGGCTCAAGGGTTGGCTCAGGCCGCGTCGGCGTCGGCGCGCGGCAGCGCGATCACGTCGTCCGCGCGACCGCGCCCTGCAAGTCCGGCGCCCGAGTCTCCGGGGCTTCAATCTTCCGGCGCGGAGAGGCAGAGCGGCGTCCGCTCGATCTGAGGCGTGTCGGCGATCTCGGGCGCGCTGACGCCGTGCTCGGGGAACTTGCGCGCGGTCACGAGCAGCCGCTGCTCGAGCGAGCCGAGAGCCTTGTTGTAGTCGCCGACGGCGGTGTCGAGGCTGCGGCCGACCTTCGCGAAGTGGCCGACGAAGACGCCGACCCGCTCGTAGAGCTCGCGGCCGAGCTTGTTGATCGTGCGCGCGCTCTCGGCGACCGTCTCCTGCTGCCAGCCGTACGAGACGGTGCGCAGGAGTGCGATCAGCGTCGAGGGCGACGCGAGGACGACACCCGAGTCGGCGCCGGCCTCGAACAGCGCGGGATCCTGGTCGAGCGCTGCCCGGAAGAGGCCCTCGTCGACGAACATCACGACGAACTCCGGCGCCGGCTGGAACTGCTGCCAGTACCGCTTGGCGCCGAGCTTCGTGATGTGGTCGCGCACCTGCGCCGCGTGCCGGGCGAGGTGCTGCTTGCGCTCCTCGACGTCGTCGCAGCCGAGCGCCGTGAGGTAGGCGTCGATCGGCACCTTCGAGTCGACGACGATGCTCTTGCCGCCCGGCAGCTTCACGACCATGTCGGGCCGTAGGAGGCGGCCGGTGTCGTCGCGCTCGCTCTCCTGCTCGTGGAAGTCGCAGTGCTGGACCATCCCCGCCAGCTCGACGACTCGCTTCAGCTGTACCTCGCCCCAGCGGCCGCGCACATGTGGCGCCCGCAGTGCCGTGACGAGGTTGCCCGTCTCGGAACGGAGCCGCTCCTGGCCTTCGGCAACGGCGCGGAGCTGCTCGCCGACGACCGACACCGCCGTCAACCGCTGCTGCTCGAGTGCCTTCGACTGGGTCTCGAACCGCAGCAGCGTCTCCTTGATCGGCGCGAGCTTCGCCTCGGTCAGCTCGAGGAGCGAGGTCTGACTCTTCGAGAGTGCCTCGCCGCTGACCGACTTGAAGCGCTGCTCCCACTGCTCCTGGGTGCGTTCGAGGAGGGAGATCGTCTCGGCCGCCGCGGCGCGCTCGCGCTCGACTGCGGCCTCTTTCGCACCGAGCGCCGTGCGCGCCCAGAGCCAGACGGCGCCCGCGCCGACGGCAAGCCCCACGATGAGGAAGACAGCTGCCATGAGCCGACGAACAGTAGAGCGCCGGTCGGACGGAACCGGTGAGCGCAAAAAATCAGCCCCGACGAGTCCGAAGACCTACCGGGGCTGAGTGCCGGATCCAGCGACTCCGAAGAGCTACCGGATCCGACGGAGCGGAAGGTATCCCTGGGCCCTGCGAGCCGTCAAGGGAGCTGCTGTGCGGATGTTCGCAACGTGCGAGCTTTTCGCTCTGCCCCGCTTGGATGCTCGGGTTCGAGGTGGGGGAACATCCGTTCGCTCGCGTACGCTTGCGGGCAGGAGATGGACGCCTTCTTCGGCCCCGGCGGCGCGCTCGCGCGTGTTCTTCCCGACTACGAGCCGCGGTCGGAGCAGGCTGCGCTCGCCGGAGCGGTCGAGCGCGCGCTCGCAACGGGCCAGCACCTCGTGGCCGAAGCGGGGACCGGGGTCGGCAAGAGCCTTGCCTATTTGATCCCGGCGCTCGAGTCGGGCCAGCGCGTCGTCGTCGCCACGGCGACCAAGGCGCTTCAGGAGCAGCTGCTGACGAAGGATGTGCCGGTCGCGGCGGCGGCCGTCGGCCGCCCGATCGACGTGGCCGTCCTGAAGGGGCGGCAGAACTACCTGTGCCGCCGCCAGCTGCAGGGGTTCCAGCCGTTCCTTCTTCCCGACGGTCGCGACGGTGCCGCGTGGGAGGCGATGCAGAGCTGGCTCGACGAGACCGAGACCGGCGATCGCGCCGAGCTCGAGCTCGAGCCGTCGCACGCCCTCTGGGCCGAGCTCGCCGTGGGTGCCGACCGCTGCTCCGGCCGCCGCTGCCCCTTTGTCTCGAGCTGCTTCGCCGAGGGCGCGCGCGAGCGCGCCTCACAGGCCGACCTGGTGATCGCAAATCATGCGCTGTATTTCGCGCACCTCGCCTCGGGCGGCGGCGTGCTGCCCGAGCACGACGCTGTCGTCTTCGACGAGGCGCACCGTCTCGAGGAGTCGGCGGCGTCCTGGCTCGGCGGTCGCGTCTCGCGCGCGGGCCTTCGGCGGCTCGCGCTCGACATCGAGCGCGCCTGCCGGGAGGCGCAGAAGCCCGTGCCGGCCCGGCCGCTCGATCGGGTCGAACGCAGCGGCGAGCGGTTGCTGCGGGCCGTTGCGCCGCCGTCGGGACGCCGGCGGCTGCGTGAGACGCCGGCCGAGCCGGCCCTCGTGCTCGTCGACGCACTCCACGACCTCGCCGATGCGCTGCACGGCGAGGGCGAGGATCTCGACGCGCTGTCGCGGAGGGCTCTCGCGGTCGCTCTGCAGGTCGAGGCCTGCCTCGAGCCCAGCTCGCTCGAGCGCGTTGTCTGGGCCGAGCCCGACGCGCTCGCCTGGGCGCCGATCGACGTCTCGGCGGAGCTGCGCGAGCGGCTCTGGGAGGACGGGCCGACTGCCATTCTCGTCTCGGCGACGCTCACGACTGGGGAGGACGCGAGCTTCGTCCGCAACCGGCTCGGGCTCGAGCACGCACGCGAAGCGATCGTCGGGTCGCCGTACGACTTCGGCGAGCAGGCGCTGCTCTACCTGCCCCGATCGATGCCCGATCCGCGGAGTGACGGATTCAGTGAGCGCGCAGCCGAGGAGATCGTGTCCCTCCTCACGCTCTCGGAAGGCCGGGCGCTCGTGCTCACGTCGAGCTACCGCGCGCTTGACATCTATCGCGAGCACGTCCGCGGGCGCGTGCCGTTCGAGGTGCTCGTGCAGGGTGAGGCGCCGCGTGAACGGCTGCTCGAGCGGTTCCGCGTCGAGGTCGACTCGGTGCTGCTCGCGACGTCGACCTTCTGGCAGGGCGTCGACGTGCCCGGCGAGTCGCTCTCGTTGCTCGTCATCGACAAGCTCCCGTTTTCCGCGCCCGGCGATCCGCTGCACGAGGCCCGCTGCGAGGCGATCGAGCAGCTCGGCGGCGACTGGTTCCGCGACTACGCGCTTGCAGACGGCGATGCTCCAGCTGCGGCAGGGATTCGGTCGGCTGATCCGCAGCCACGCCGATCGCGGAGTGGTCGCGATCCTCGATCCGCGCCTGCGCACACGGGGGTACGGGCGGGCGTTCATCGCGGCGCTGCCGCGCTGCCCGGTGGCCGAGGATCCTGCGGCCGTCGCTGCATTTTTCGGCGGCCACGTCGCCGTATCCGCTTGAATACCCCGGCCCGTGCCTCCGAAGAAGAAGCCCCGTACGCCAACGCCGCCGCGCCGTGTCCAGGCGCCGCAGAAGCGCCAGCAGATGGCGCCGAGCGACCTCGGGATGCGTCAGCGCGCGATTCTCTACGGATTCGCCGGGCTCGGCGTCGTGGCGCTCGTCGCCGTCGTCGCCGTCTTTGCGCTCGGCGGTGGCAACTCCTCCGGCGGCGCGAAGCATGTCGCCGCGCTGATGACAGCGGCAGGCTGCACGTTCAAGACGGTGCCAGGGCTTCGTCCCGGCCGGCCAGGGGACGCACGTCAACAGCCTCACGAAGAAGCTGCCGTGGAACACCGACCCGCCGTCGAACGGCCAGCACTATCCGCTCTGGGCGGTCTGGGGCTTCTACACGGACCCCGTGAACCCCCGGATGGTCGTCCACAACGAGGAGCACGGCGGCGTCATCCTCTGGTGGGGCAGCAAGGTGCCGTCGGCGACGGTCGAGAAGCTGCGCGCGTTCTACAACGTCGAGCCGACCGGATCGTTCGGGACGCCGTACCCGAAGCTCGGCACGAAGGTCGCGATCAGCGCCTGGACCGGCAATCCTGCCGACTACCAGCAGAACGGCTACTACGGTTTCGGCCATCTCGCGGTCTGCCCGAGCTACAGCCCGGCGACCGAGACGGCGTTCACGGCGTTCCGGAAGCTCTACCGTGGGCACGGGCCGGAGGGGATTCCGCTCTCCGCCGACGCGCAGGGGATGGGCCCGACCTGATCTGAGTCCGAACTGATCTGAGCCCGAACTGATCTGGGCTCGAGCTGATCGGTGCTTGATCTCTGTCTACAATTGCCGCCCCTGCCGGGGTGGCGGAATTGGTAGACGCATCCGGCTTAAAACCGGGAGTCCTTCGGGACGTGGGGGTTCGACTCCCTCCCCCGGCACTCGCGCGGCCCGCCCTCGATGTGGCTATACAGATGCGTATTATACAAGTACGTATACGCGAAGTGAGCACGACGTTCCTATACGACGTGAGCACAACGTCCTATACGTAGTAGTATAATACACGTATGTATAGCGGCCCGAATCCGTTTCGCTTCGGCGACCTGGCGCTCGACGAGGCGTTCACCGACCGGGAGGCGAGCGTCGCCGAGCTCGTCGCCGACATGCGCAACGGGCAGAACGTCGTGCTCTACGCACCGCGCCGGTATGGCAAGACGTCCCTCGTCTGGCGGGCCGCCAACGAGGCGGTCGCAGCCGGCATCTCGGTCGCCTACTGCGACCTGATGAAGACGCCCACGAAGGAACGGTTTGCCGCCGCCCTTGCGAAGACGATCTTCGACGATCTCGCCTCACCCACCGGGAGCGTGCTCGAGCGGGCCCAGAGTCTCTTTCGCGGCTTGCGGATCGTGCCGCAGATGGGGCTCGATCCCGAGCACGGCTCGCTGACCTTCACCTTCACCGCCCAGCAACGGCGCGACATCGACGAGACGATCGAGCGGCTGTTCGAGATGCCGCAGCGAATCGCCGGCGAGCGGCGCCGCCGGGTCGTCTTGATCCTCGACGAGTTCCAGGAGATCGTGAAGCTCGACGCCGGCTACCCGAACATGATGCGCTCGATCTTCCAGACCCAGCCCGAGGTCTCACACATCTATCTCGGGAGCCGCCGCCACATCCTCGACAAGATCTTCGAGGACCGTAACCAGGCGTTCTGGCGAAGCGCGAAGCGGATCGAGATCGGGATGATCCCGCTGGACCAATTCCGCGCGTTCATCGCCGATCGCTTCGACGCAACCGACAAGGGCATCACCGACGACGCACTCGAGCGCCTCGTCGGCGCGACCCAGGGTCATCCGTACGGGACGCAGGAGCTCGCGTACTACACCTGGCAAGAGGTGGCAAGCGGCGCGCATGCGTTCGTCGACCACGTCGAGGCGGCGCTCGAGAACGTCCTGCGGTCCGAGAACCGGCACTTCAGTCGCATCTGGGAGGACGCGACCGAGCATCAGCGACTGCTGCTCATCGCCCTCGTCGACGGCCCGCAGAACATCTACACAGTCGACTTTCGCGAGAGCTACGGCTTCCCATCGAACTCGTACGTCCAGCGAGCCGTGAAGACGCTCGTGGCGCAGGAGCTCGTGGGCCAGGCCGACGACCGCGCGTATCTGATCATCGAGCCGTTCCTCGCCGAGTGGATCAAGCGCGAGCAGAGGCCGTTCGTGCGCGAGCTATCGACCTAACGCGCGTTGCTCTCGGTGACCGCGCGTAACCGGCCGGCGAGCTCCGGCGTCAAGTCGCTCGCGTCGTAGCGCCACTGCCAGTTGCCCACCTCGGTGCCCGGCAGGTTCATCCGAGCCTCGGTGCCGAGGTCGAGCACGTCCTGCAGCGGCGCGACCGCGAGTGCCGCGGGCGAGGCCCATGCAGCCCCGAGCAGTGACCAGGCCGGGTCGGCGGCGTCGAGGTCGTCCCACGCACGATCCTCGGGCGAGAGCGACTCGAACCAGCCGCGGGTCGTGTCGTTGTCGTGCGTGCCGGTGTAGACGACCGACTGCTCTTCATGATTTGCCGGCAGATGCGGGTTCGCCGGATCGCTGCCGTGCGCGAACTGAAGGACGGCCATGCCCGGGAATCCGAGCTCGTGCCGGAGCCGCACGACGGGCTCGGTGATCACGCCGAGGTCCTCCGCGACGACGGGCAGTTGACCGAGCTCGCGTTCGGCAGCTTTGAAGACCGCGCCGCCTGGTCCTCGCCGCCACGTTCCCTTCACGGCCGTCGTGTTTCGCTCCGGGACCGCCCAGTAGGAGACGAACCCGCGAAAGTGATCGAGCCGCGTCAGGTCGACCAGCTCGAAGGTGCGGCGAAAGCGCTCGGTCCACCAGCGGTAGCCGTCGGCACGCATCGCCGGCCAGTCGTAGACCGGATTGCCCCACAGCTGCCCCGTCTTCGCGAACGAATCGGGCGGAACGCCGGCGACGAGGCCGCGCTGGAAGAGGCTCGGATGGGCGCGATGGTCGGCGCCGTCGTACGCGACGTAGATCGGCATGTCGCCGAAGATGCGGACGCCGCGCATCGCGGCGTGCGTTCGGAGCGCCTGCCACTCGCGCTCGAACCGCACCTGGTCCTCCAGGGTTCCGCCGTCGTTCTCGGTGGCCCAGGCGAGCCAGTCGTCGATCCAGTAGGCATTGCGGCTCCGGAACTCGCGAGCCTCGACCGCCGAGACCACGGCGCGGGGCGCCGCCAGGAGCTGCGGCGAGCCCGCGAATGCCGAGGGCGACATGTACGGCGAGCCGGTCAGGCCCTCCGGAGGCCCGAGCGGCAGGACCTGCCACCAGCGCTGGCCTGCTGTCGCCAGCCAGTCGACGAATGTGTAGGCATGCTCGTCGAGTACTCCGTTCGGCAACGAGGTCGGATGGAGGAGGATGCCGGAGGAGCGTTTGAGGTTCACTGGTTTAGGAGCATGCGACGATTGAGACTCTCACGCACGATGCCCCTTCCCGATACCACACAACCGCCGTCGCGCATCCAGCTGCAGGCGATCGAGCCGATCGTCGACTGTGGCCGCTACCCGGTCAAGCGGACCGTCGGCGACACGGTCGTCGTCTACGCGACGATCTTCAAGGACGGGCACGACACGCTCGGCGCCGCGATCCGTGTGCGCGGGCCGGGCGGAGGCCGCTGGCGCGAGGAGCCGCTCGAGCCGCTGGGAAACGACCGCTACGCCGGCTCGTTCCAGGTCGACCGCCCAGGCAGGTGGCAGTACGCAGTCGCCGCGTGGACGGACCGGATCGCCACGTGGCAGGACGAGCTTCGCCGCAAGGTCGACTCCGGGCAGCGCGAGCTCGTGGGTGAGCTCTCGGAAGGGGCGGTGCTGCTCGGTCGCGCGAGCGTGACGGCCGAGGAGGGGCTCGCCGCGCCCGCCGGCGATCGCCACGGCGAGGTTCGGTCGCGCCCCCTCGTCGCCGACGTCGATCGCGTGCTCGCGCGCTTCGGCTCCTGGTACGAGTTGTTCCCACGCTCGTGGGGCGGCTTCCGCGGCGTTGCCAAGGTGCTGCCGCAGGCGGCCGCGCTCGGCTTCGACGTCATCTATCTGCCGCCGATCCATCCGATCGGCGGCACGAACCGCAAAGGTCGCAACAACGCGGTTGTCGCTGCGGCGGACGACGTCGGATCGCCGTGGGCGATCGGCTCGGCGGAGGGCGGGCACGATGCGATCAACCCGGCGCTCGGCACGTGGGCCGACTTCGACGCGATGATCGCCGCGGCGAAGGAGGTCGGCGTCGAGATCGCACTCGACTTCGCGATCCAGTGCTCGCCGGACCACCCGTGGCTGCGCGAGCATCCCGAATGGTTCAATCGACGTCCCGACGGCACGCTGAAATACGCGGAGAACCCGCCGAAGAAATATCAGGACATCTACAACGTCAACTTCGAGTCCGAGGACTGGCAGGGCCTCTGGCAGGCGCTGCTCGACGTCGTCCTGCACTGGGTCGGGCGGGGTGTGACGGTGTTCCGCGTCGACAACCCGCACACGAAGCCGGCGGCATTCTGGGAGTGGCTCATCGGCGAGGTGCGGAGTGCACATCCAGATGTGATCTTCCTCTCAGAGGCGTTCACCCGGCCGTCGATGATGACGACCCTCGCAAAGCTCGGGTTCGCCCAGAGTTACACGTACTTCACCTGGAAGAACACGAAGGCAGAGCTCGTGGAGTACATGTCCCAGTTGCTCGCCTGGGCCGAGTTCTACCGGCCGAACGCGTTCGCGAACACGCAGGACATCCTGCACGAGTACCTCCAGGTCGGCGGGCCGCCGGCGTTCGAGGCCCGGCTCGTCCTCGCAGGAACGCTCTTGCCGACGTACGGCATCTACTCGGGCTTCGAGTCGTTCGAGAATGTGCCTCTTCGGCCGGGCTCGGAGGAGTACCTCGACTCGGAGAAGTACGAGGTGAAAGCGCGCGCGTTCGACGGGCCGCTCCTGCCGCTCGTGCAGCGCCTGAACGAGGTGCGTCGAGCCGAGCCGGCCTTGCAGCGGGTCGACAACCTCTACTGGCTCGAGACGGAGAGCGATCAGCTTGTGGCGTATGTGAAGGACGGCGTCATCTGTGTCGTCAACCTCGACCCCTTTGCGGAGCGCGAAGGCGTCTGCACGGTTCCGGTCGCGCTCGGGCTACCGCCGGCGTTCCAGGTGCGCGATTTGCTGCACGGCGAGGAGTTCACGTGGCGCGCAGGCCGCAACTACGTGAAGCTCGGCCCCGGCAAGTCGCACATTCTCAAGGCGCTCGCATGAGCGAGGCGGCGCACTGGTTCGAGCGGGAACCGTTGTGGTTCAAGACAGCGGTCTTCTACGAGATTCACCTCCGCGGCTTCTACGACGGCAACGACGACGGCTCCGGCGACTTCCGCGGGCTCACGGACAAGCTCGACTACCTGCAGGAGATCGGCATCGACTGCATCTGGTTGCTGCCGTGCTTTCCGAGCCCGCTGCGAGACGGCGGCTACGACATCGCCGACTTCTTCGCCATTCATCCCGATTACGGGACGATCGACGACTTCATGCTCTTCATCGACCAGGCGCATCAGCGCGGGCTGCGCGTGATCGTCGATCTCGTCATGAACCACACCTCGAGCGACCATCCATGGTTTCAGGAGAGTCGTAACGATCCGACGGGGCCCTACGGCGACTGGTACGTCTGGGGGAGCGACGCCGAGCGATGGAGCGAGGCGCGCATCATCTTCCTCGACACCGAGCCGTCGAACTGGACGTGGGATCCCGTGCGCGGCGAGTACTACTGGCACCGGTTCTTCAGCCACCAGCCGGATCTCAACTACGACAACCCCGCGGTGCAGGAGCAGATGCTCGACGTCTTGCGCTTCTGGCTCGATCTCGGGCTCGACGGTTTCAGGCTCGACGCCGTGCCCTACCTCTTCGAGCGCGACGGGACGAACGGCGAGAACCTTCCCGAGACGCACGAGTTCCTCCGGCGCGTGCGTAAGGAAGTCGACACGCACTACGCGGACCGGGTGCTGCTGGCCGAGGCGAACCAGTGGCCCGACGACGTCGTCGAGTACTTCGGGAATGGCGACGAGTGTCAGATGGCATTCCACTTCCCGGTGATGCCGCGCATGTTCATGGGCGTTCGGCGCGAGGACGCGCTGCCGATCATCGAGATCCTCGAAAGCACGCCTCCGATTCCCGACAACGCGCAGTGGGGGCTCTTCCTGCGCAACCACGACGAGCTGACGCTCGAGATGGTCACCGACGAGGAGCGCGACTACATGTACGCCGAGTACGCAAAGGATCCCCGGATGAAGCTCAACCTCGGGATCCGCCGCCGCCTTGCACCACTCCTCGACAACGGCCGAGCGGAGATCGAGCTGCTGCACGCGATGCTCTTCTCGTTGCCGGGCTCGCCTGTCCTCTACTACGGCGACGAGATCGGCATGGGCGACAACATCTTCCTCGGCGACCGCGACGGCGTGCGAACGCCGATGCAGTGGACGGGCGACCGAAACGGCGGCTTCTCGCGGGCCGACTTCGCGCAGCTCTACCTGCCGCCGCTGCTCGACCCGGTCTACGGGTACCAGGCGGTGAACGTCGAGGCGCAGCTGCGGCAGCCGAACTCACTCCTGCGCTGGTTGCGCCGGTTGATCGCGCTGCGCAAGCAGCATCCCGTCTTCGGTCTTGGCACGTACGAGGCGCTACGGCCTGACAACCCGCGGATCTTCGCCCACGTCCGGACCTACGAGGACGACATCGTGCTCTGCGTCCACAACCTGGCGCGGTCGGCGCAGGCGGTCGAGCTCGACCTTTCTCGCTGGGAAGGGATGATCCCCGTGGAGATGTTCGGCCAGACGGCCTTTCCCCGAGTCGGCGAGCTGTCGTATCTCTTGACACTCGCCGGACGAGGGTTCTTCTGGTTCCAGCTGCGGAAGGACGAAGAAGCATGAGCGAGCAGGAAGTGATCGAGTTCGTCACGGGCCAGCGGTGGTTCGGCTCGAAAACGCGCCAGGTCAGCCATTCGAGCGTGATCGACCGTGCACTCCTGCGCGACGGCGATCCGCGCCTCGAGCTCCAGCTCATCGAGATCCGCTTCGACACGGGGACCCACGAGACGTATCAGCTCCTCACCGACGACGGGCTCGACGCGCTCGCCGATCCGCAGCAGGTGCGCGAGCTCGTCCAGATGATCCGGGCCGGAGCGAAAGTGGAGGCGGGCGAGGGGACCGTCGAGTTCGCGCCGGTCGCGGGCGGCGTCGCCGGCCTCGGGAAGGAGCTGCGCGAGGCACGCCCGGTCGAGGCCGAGCAGTCCAACACGTCGATCGTGTTCGATGACGAGCTGATCTTGAAGGTGTTCCGGCGGCTCGAAGCCGGTATCAACCCGGAGCTGGAGCTGCTGCGCTTCCTCACCGAACGCGGCTTCGAGAACATCGCGCAGCTGGCGGGCTGGTACGCCTACGCCGGCCGTCCGATGGACGCGACGCTGGGGATCCTGCAGCGCTTCGTCGCGGGCGGGCTGGACGGGTGGGACCTTGCCCTCGACACGATGTCGAGCGGCACAGCCTCGGACGGCTTTCTCGAGAACCTGCACCGGCTCGGCGCCGTGACCGGGAGGATGCACTCGCTGCTCGGCAGCGACTCGTCCGATCCGAACTTCTCCCCCGAGCAGCCGTCCACCGAGTCGCTCGGGCTGTTGACGGCGACGATCGACGACGAGATCGAGAGCATCTTCCTCGAGCTTCCCGACTCGAACGACGACCTCGCGCCCATCCGCGGCCGCGGCGAGGAGGTGCGCGACCGCCTGCGGCTGTGGACGCACGTCGGCTCGATCGGCCGCGTCGTCCGTGTGCACGGCGACTTCCATCTCGGGCAGACGCTGTGGGCCGACGACGACTGGGTGATTCTCGACTTCGAGGGGGAGCCTGCACGGTCGCTTCCCGAACGCCGCCGTAAGCGGAGCCCGCTGCGCGACGTCGCCGGAATGCTGCGATCGTTTGCCTACGTCGCGTCCGCGACGTCACTCCTGCGCGGGACCGAGCCCGCGCCCGAGTGGGAGAAGCGCGCACGCAAGGAGTTCCTGGCCGGCTACCGCACGACGATCGACCCGACACTCGTGCCGTCGGACTCGTCCATGGACAGATTGCTCGCGGTGTTCGAGCTCGAGAAGGCTGTGTACGAGCTTCGCTACGAGCTGAACAACCGCCCCGAGTGGGTGAAGATCCCGGTCGCCGGGATCCTCAGGATCCTCGAAGAGGAATCCTCGCCGTGACGCAGGGCCGCGCATCCGCGTTCGGCGAGCTCGACATCTGGCTCGCGCGGGCGGGGCGCCACGAGGAGCTCTACGCGAAGCTCGGCGCGCACGTCGTCGAGGGCGGCGTGCGATTCGCAGTCTGGGCCCCGAACGCGAGCGAGGTGAGCGTGGTCGGCGATTTCAACGACTGGCTCGCCGGTGCCGACCGGCTCGAGCCGATCGACGAGAGCGGCATCTGGGAAGGAATCGTCGACGGCGCCGAGCGCGGGCAGCGCTACAAGTTCCAGGTCGCCGGCGCGACCGTCGAGAAGGCCGACCCGATGGCGTTCGAGGCCGAGTTGCCGCCGAAAACAGCGTCGGTCGTCTCCGTGTCGGAGCACGAGTGGACGGACGACGACTGGGTCGACGCGCGCCGCGCGCGCGAGCCGCTCGACGGCCCGCTCTCGATCTACGAAGTGCACGCACCCTCGTGGCGCGCGGGCCTGGGCTGGCGCGAGCTCGCGCGACAGCTCGCCCCGTACGTGAAGGACCTTGGCTTCACCCACGTCGAGTTGCTGCCGGTGATGCACCACCCGTTCGCCGGCTCGTGGGGCTACCAGGTGACGGGGTTCTACGCGCCGGTCTCGACAATGGGCTCACCGGACGACCTGCGCTTCTTCGTCGATCACATGCACGCGAACGGCATCGGCGTGATCCTCGACTGGGTTCCCGCTCACTTCGCGACCGACGAATGGGGATTGAAGCGCTTCGACGGCACCGCGCTCTACGAGCACGACGATCCACGGCGCGGCGAGCATCCCGACTGGGGAACGCTGATCTTCAACCTTGGACGCAGGGAGGTGCAGAACTTCCTGCTCGCGAACGCGCTCTACTGGTTGCGGGAGTTTCACGCCGACGGGCTACGAGTCGACGCGGTCGCATCGATGCTCTACCTCGACTATTCGCGGCCGGCCGACGAGTGGGTGCCGAATGTGTTCGGCGGTCGCGAGGATCTCGATGCGGTTGCGTTCCTGAAGGAGGTCAACGAGCTCGTGCACGCGCGCGAGCCGGGCATCATCTCCGCGGCGGAGGAGTCGACGGCGTGGCCCGGCGTGTCGAAGCCCACGTACGTCGGTGGGCTCGGTTTCGGCTTCAAGTGGAACATGGGCTGGATGAACGACACGCTGGCGTACTTCGAGCGCGATCCGATCCACCGTCGGTTCCACCACCACGAGCTGACGTTCTCGCTCGTGTATGCGTGGAACGAGAATTTCATCCTCCCGCTCTCGCACGATGAGGTCGTCCACGGCAAGCGCTCGCTGCTCGGGAAGATGCCCGGCGATCGGTGGCAACAGCTCGCGAACCTGCGCGCGCTGTATGCGTACATGTGGTCGCACCCCGGCAAGAAGCTGCTCTTCATGGGCTGTGAGCTGGCGAGCCCCTTCGAGTGGTCGGCCTCGGACGAGCTCCCATGGTGGCTGCTCGAGCACGCCGATCACAGCGGCATTCGCGATCTCGTCCGCGACCTGAACCGGATCTATGCGGACGAGCCGGCGTTGTGGGAGCTGGACTTCGCGCACGATGGGTTCCAGTGGATCGAGCCGAACGACGCCCTCAACAATGTGCTCGCCTTCATGCGGATCGCGAAGAACCGCTCGAAGCGCGTGGCCTGCCTCGTCAACCTCGCACCGGTGCCGCGCGAGGGCTACCGCGTGGGGCTGCCGTCGGGCGGCGAGTGGACCGAGCTGTTGAACACCGATTCGACCCACTACGGCGGCACGGGGGTGGGGAACATGGGCGTCGTGCGCGCCGAGGAGCGCCCGTGGCACGACCTCCCGTTCTCGGCCGAGGTGACGCTGCCTCCACTCGGTGCGCTGTGGCTGCGCCCGGCCGCAACGCTCTAGCCGGCGAGGTGGCGAACCACGCTTGGCAGCGGCCTTTCGGGGCCGTACCCTGCTTGCAGGGAACCGGGTCGAGTTCAGCGTCTGGGCGCCGTCCGCGGCGAGCGTGGCGGTTCGCGTCGGCGGCGTCGACCACGCGCTCGCCGCAGTCGACGGCGGGGTCTTTGCGGCCGAGGTCGCCGCGCGCGCAGGAGACGACTACCTCTACGTCCTCGACGGGCGCGACGTGCTGCCCGATCCGTGCTCGCGCGCGCAGCCGGGCGGCGTTCTCGGGCCGTCGCGGGTCATCGACACAGCGAGCTTCGAGATCGCAGCCGGCCCCGAGCTTCGGCTCGACGAGCTCGTGCTCTACGAGTTGCACGTCGGAACGTTCACACGCGCAGGCACGTTCGACGCGGTGATCCCGCGCCTCGCCGGGCTGCGCGAGCTCGGCGTGACCGCGATCGAGCTGATGCCGGTCGCGACGTTCCCCGGAGAGCGTGGCTGGGGGTATGACGGCGTCTACATCGACGCTCCGCATCGCACGCTACGGCGGCCCGGCCGGACTTGCCCGATTGGTCGACGCGGCGCACAGGGAAGACCTCGGTGTGATCCTCGACGTCGTCTACAACCACATCGGGCCTGGTTCGGAGGCGATCGGACGCTTCGGGCCGTACTTCACCGATGATCACGAGACCGCGTGGGGGGCCGCGATCGACTACTCGCAGCACGGCGTGCGCGAATGGGCAATCGGCAATGCGCTCCTGTGGACGCGCGACTTCTCGATCGACGGCCTGCGGATCGACGCGGTGCACGCTGTGGTCGATCACTCGCCGGTCCACGTTCTGCGTGAGCTGCGCGAGCGCAGCTCGGGTCTCGTGATCAGCGAGATGGGACCGGACGACTTTCGACCGCTCGAGGAGTGGGGCCATGACGCGATGTGGCTCGACAACCTCCATCACGAGCTGCACGTGCTTCTGACCGGCGAGCGCGATGGCTACTACGCGCGCTTCGGATCGCTCGACGGTCTCATGCGCGAGCTGTCACGCCCGAGTCCCGAGCGGCTCGTCGTCTGCGCGCAGAACCACGATCAGGTCGGCAATCGCGCGCTGGGTGACCGTCTGTCGCCGGCTGCGCACCGCGTAGCCTTGGCCGTCGTGCTCTTCTCCCTCTCGACGCCGCTCCTCTTCATGGGCGAGGAATCCAACGAGTCTCGCCCGTTCCAGTACTTCACGGATCACGTCGATCCGGTCATCGCCGATGCGACACGCGAGGGGCGCAAACGAGAGTTCGCCGCCTTCACGTCGTTCTCCGGTGCGGCGCTCCCCGACCCTCAATCCGCCGGGACGTTCGAGGTATCGAAGCTCACCGGCGGTCCCGTCGACCCGTTCTACACCGAGCTGATCGCACTGCGGCGCGAGCTTCCGCGCGAGCTGATTCTCACGGCAGACGGCCCGCGGCTGACGATGCGTCGCGGGGATGTCGAGCTCGTCGCCGACTTCAAGCGGCACACGGTGGAGCTCCGCCGATGAGCCGCGCGGTGTGGCCGGGCGAGGCGTTCCCTCTCGGGCCTGTGTGGGACGGCCACGGGACGAACTTCTCGGTGTTCTCCGAGAACGCCGAGCGGGTCGAGCTCTGCCTCTTCGACGAGAACGACGTCGAGGAGCGCATTGAGTTACGCGAGCGTGCCGCCTTCAACTGGCACTGCTACCTCCCCGGCGTCGGTCCGGGCCAGCGCTACGGGTTTCGCGCCCATGGTGCGTACGATCCGGAGACCGGCAAGCGATTCAACGCTGCCAAGCTCCTGATCGACCCGTACGCGAAGGCGATCGACGGCGCCGGTCGACTGGGACGTCGCGAACGTTCTGCCGTACGTGCCGACGGGCGGAGTCGACGACGATCTGACGATCGACGAGACCGATTCCGCACCGGCGGTCCCCAAATCGGTCGTCGTCGACCCCGCGTTCGACTGGGAGGACGACGAATGGGTGCGTCCACGCATCCCGTGGAACCAGACCGTCATCTACGAGGTCCACGTCAAGGGCTTCACGAAGACGCGAGGGGACGTGCGCGACGACCTACGGGGCAGCTACGCGGGGCTTGCGAGCGAGAGTGCGATCGCCTACCTGAAGGAGCTCGGCGTGACCGCAGTCGAGGTGCTCCCGGTGCACCACATCGCCGACGAGGGCTTCTTGCACGAACGAGGCCTGACGAACTACTGGGGCTACTCGACGATCGGCTACTTCGCACCGCATTCGCTCTACTCGGCGACCGGCGACCAGGTACGCGAGTTCAAAGGGATGGTCAAGGCAGCTTCATCGGGCAGGGATGGAGGTGATCCTCGACGTGGTCTACAACCACACGGCCGAGGGCAACCACCTGGGACCGATGCTCAGCCTCAAGGGAGTCGACAACGAGAGCTACTACCGGCTCGTGCCCGATGACCCACGCCACTACATGGACTACACCGGCACCGGCAACACGCTGAACCCGGTTCATCCGACGGTGCTGCGGCTGATCATGGACTCGCTGCGCTACTTCGTCACCGAGTGCCACGTCGACGGCTTCCGGTTCGATCTCGCTTCGGCGCTCGCGCGCGAGTTCTACGAGGTCGACCGGCTCTCCGCGTTCTTCGACATCATCCATCAGGATCCCGTTCTCTCCCAGGTGAAGCTCATCGCCGAGCCCTGGGACGTCGGGCCGGGCGGATACCAGGTCGGGAACTTCCCGATCCTCTGGTCGGAATGGAACGGGATCTACCGCGACACGATGCGCGACTTCTGGCTCGGCCGGTCATCGCTCGCCGAGTTCGCCTCGCGCTTCGGCGGGTCATCCGATCTCTACGAGACCGACGGAAGGCGCCCGTTCGCATCGATCAATTTCATCACGGCCCACGATGGATTCACGCTGCGCGATCTCGTCTCGTACAACGAGAAGCACAACGAGGCGAACGGCGAGGACAACCGCGACGGCACCGACGACAACCGCTCGTGGAACTGCGGTGTCGAAGGCCCGACCGACGACGCACAGATTCTGGCGTTACGCGCACGCCAGCAGCGCAACTTTCTCGCCACCCTCCTGCTCTCGCAGGGCGTTCCGATGCTGCTCGGTGGCGACGAGATCGGTCGTACGCAGCGCGGCAGCAACAACGCGTGGTGTCAGGACAACGAGATCTCGTGGTTCGACTGGGACTCGTGCGACCAGGAGCTGCTCGCATTCGTACGTCAGCTGATCGAGTTGCGGCGCAACCACCCGGTGTTTCGACGGACGAAGTTCTTCGAAGGCAAGGGCGAGCAGTTGCCCGACGTCTGGTGGATGCGACCTGACGGCCGCCGGATGACGCGTCGAGATTGGGACAGCAACGAGTCGCGCGCCATCGGCGTCTTCCTGAACGGCGACGAGCTGAACACGCAGACGGAGACGGGGGAGGAGGTACGCGACGAGACGTTCCTGATGCTCTTCAACGCGCACTTCGAAGACATCTCGTTCCGGCTGCCGGCGCGACGGTTCGGCACGTCGTGGAACCTGATCCTCGCGACGGGGCGTTGCGAATGCGACCGATATGTCCCGGGTGCCGACGTCCACGTCGAAGCGCGCTCGATTGCCGTCTTCAGGCGTGCGTGAGCTCCGGGCGACGTACCGCCTGCAGCTGACGCCGGAGTTCGGCTTCGCGCAGGCACGTGAGCTCGTCCCGTATCTGCGCGATCTCGGCGTGACGCATCTCTACCTGTCACCGTCGCTGCAGGCGCGCGAGGGCTCGACGCACGGTTACGACGTCGTCGACCCTCGCCACATCTCGCCGGCACTCGGTGGTGAGGCCGAGTTCCGTGAGCTCGCCGGCGGCGAGCTGGGTGTCATCCTCGACATCGTCCCGAACCACATGGCAGCAGTCGATGAGAGCCCGTTCTGGCGCGATCCCGACTTGCGGCAGATGTTCTTCGACGTCGACCTGAGAACGGGGTTCCACCGGCGCTTCTTCGACGTCGGGGAGCTGGGTGGGCTGAAGCAAGAGGACTGGGAGGTGTTCTGGGCAACGCATGCGAAGGTGATCGAGCTCGTGCGTGAGGGGCTCATCGATGGCGTGCGCGTCGACCATCCGGACGGCCTCGCGGATCCAGCAGAGTATTTCGAGCGCCTGCGGGAGGCAGGCGTCGAGCATGTGTGGGCCGAGAAGATCGTCGAGCCCGGTGAGGAGCTGCGCGACTGGCCGATCGAGGGGACGACCGGCTACGAGTTCCTGAACGACGTGATGGGGCTGTTCGTCGACCCGTCGGCCGAGGTCGCGTTCACCGCCCTCTACGAGCGCGTGACCGGCGACTCGCGTCGTTTCGAGGACATCGCCGCGCTCGCGAAGCTCGAAGTCGCCGTCAACACCTTCGAGCCGGAGCTGCGGCGCCTGCACGAGGAGTCGGCGGTCGACGGCCTGCCGGCCGCACTCGCGTCGTTCCAGGTGTACCGCACCTACATCCGACCCTATGCCGGGGTGATCGGCGACGCCGACCGCGAGGAGATCGGTCGGGCGGGTGTGTCGGAGGAACTGCGGCGGATTCTCTTCCTGCAGGAGGCGGGTCACGAGGAGTTCGTCGTGCGTTTCCAGCAGACGACCGGTCCGGTGATGGCGAAGGGCGTCGAGGACACCGCGTTCTACCGCTACTTCCGGCTCGCTGCGTTGAACGAGGTCGGCGGCAACCCGGGTCGCTTCGGGCTCGCTGTCTCCGAGTTCCACGACGCGAACACGAAGCGTGCCACGCGCTTCCCGCGGCAGTTGCTGACGACGTATACGCACGACACGAAACGCTCGCCCGACGTGCGTTCACGGCTGATTGCACTCACGTGGCTCGCCGAGGAGTGGACGGCCCGCGTGCTCGCGTGGCGTGGGGAGCTCGGCGGCCTCGACGATGCGCGCGAGGAGCTGCTCGTCTACCAGACTCTCGTCGGTGCGTTGCCGATCTCCCGCGAACGTCTCGACGCCTACCTCGAGAAGGCGCTGCGCGAGGGGAAGGTGACGACGAGCTGGCTCACGCCGAATCTCGAGCACGAGCTCGGGTGAAGGAGTACGCCGCGCGCGCCGCCGGGCTTGATTGCACGCGATCCGTTTCTCGGCCGAGTGTGCATGTTGGGACGGCGGATCGCGCTCGGTCAGCTGCTCCTGAAGCTCACAGCGCCGGGCGTGCCGGACATCTACCAGGGCGACGAGCTCGAGGATCTCTCGCTCGTCGACCCGGACAACCGGCGACAGGTCGACTGGGGTGCGCGCCGCGCCGCGCTTGCGGGGTTGATCGCGGGAGCGGAGCCGAGCGCCAAGACGGAGAAGCTGTTCGTGATCTGGCGCACGCTTGCGCTCCGCGCGGAGCGCCCGGCGGCCTTCACCGGCTCCTATGAGCCCGTAGAGCTTGGTCCTGGGGTGTGTGCGTATACGCGCGGCGGCGAGGTGCTCGTCGCCGTCGCGCTGCGTCCTGACGGACGCATCCATGCGCCCGGCGGTTGGCGCGACGTGCTCGGGCTCGCCGGGCTTGCGCTGTGCGTGCGCGACTAGGGGTCTTGCTGATCTTGAGACTGAGTCCAGCGCGAAAGCTGGTCTTCGGGCTCGAGGTCGATCGACGTCGCCGGCGCCGAGGCAAGTCGCGCCATCGCCGCGGCGAGATCCGCGCTCAACCCCTGCATCGCGTGCGTGAGCGTCGTCCTCAAGCCGAGGAGCGTTTCGACCTGGCCCTGGAGCTCGCCGACCTGCCGTAGGCCCTCGGTCTTCAGCGACGCGACCACGTCCTCGGCGTCACGCACCAGCTGATCGGCACGATGGCGCGACTCGCGGTCGATCTGATCGCGGCGCTGCTGGATCTCGTCGAGTGACCGCGCAAGCGACAGCTCCCGCTCCCGTCCCGCCTCGATCCGGGCCTGCAGCTCGCCGACCTCGAGCTGCAGTGCGTTCACGCGCTGCGTGGCGGCGTGGAGCTCCAGCTCGAGCCTGCTCACGACCAGCTGGTCGTGAGCCAGCGCGGCCTCGACGTCGCCGCGTCGGAAGCCACCGAACCGGGTGCGCCGCAGAGCGGGCTCGCTCGCCATGGCGGGACTGTACTGCGAGTCAGGATGGCTCCCGGCAGGGCGGCCTGTGCCGGCTCCGGGCCGGATTCGACGACTGGTTCGACGACCAACTCGACGGGTTCGGGTGCGGGCTCCGGGTCGCCGACAGGGCGGCGATAGGGGGTGCGCTGCTGCTTCACCGATCTCCGCCCGGTGGCGCTCGACCTCCGAGAGTCGCACCGTCAGGCGCTCCGTCTCATCCCGTAGATGGGTCACCTTGAACCTGAGCTCGGCCAGCAGCACCTCGACGTCGCCGACGCGATAGCCCGCGAGCCAGGCCCGCCGCAGCTTTTGGCTGGGCAGCTTTTGCCTGGGCAGCTTCGGATTAGGGGTGAGGTCGTCCATGGAGGGAGCCAAGCCGATGATAGGAGGGCGGTCGGTCGCCCCATTGGTCGCGCGCGCGACATGGCGACGCAGAGCTGTGGATCGTCTGTGGCAGTTCGGTAACCCTCGTTTGGCGAAGGGACGTGGCCCCTTGGGCCCGTCGGCCGTGGTCGTGTGCGGGTCGACCAGTAGTCGGGGACCGCCAGTTGTGATCTCGCTACCCTCTTGCGACCTGTGCTCTCCCGTCACGGGGAAGAGCCGACGGACTGGCTGCGCGGAGCTCGGGCGCGGCCAGGAGAAGTGGGGGCCGAGGTGCCGCAGCTTCGGCCCCCACTTAATCTTTTCGGCGCGTTCGGTTGCCCCGGTTGGTTCCACGGCAACAACCGAGTGCGTTGCCGATCGACTTTTCCACTACCCTCCCGGCCGTGGCCAAGGTCGCGCACCCCGCGCCGATGCTGGAGTGGGACACTCCTCTCTACCAGCAGGCGAGCACGCAACTCGATCACGCTCTCGAGCTTGCCGCCGTTCCTGATTTCGTCTCGACGCGCCTGCGGCATCCCGAACGCGCGCTGATCCTCACGCTTGCCCGTGAGGATGGACGACGGCTCGTATCGCTCGTTCCCGGCCTACCGCGTGCAACATTCGTCGGTGCTCGGGCCGACGAAGGGCGGCATCCGCTACGACGAGGCCGTCGACCTGGGGGAATGCGCTGCGCTCGCGATGTGGATGACGTGGAAGTGCGCGCTCCTCCGCCTGCCGTACGGCGGCGCGAAGGGCGGCGTCCGCTGTAGCCCACGCGCGATGTCCCAGACGGAGCTCTCGCGAGTCACGCGCCGCTTCACCGCCGAGCTCGCACCGTTCATCGGGCCGCAGCTCGACATCCCGGCGCCGGACATGGCGACGAACGAGCAGACGATGGCGTGGATGATGGACACCTACTCGATGCAGAAGGGGTACGCCGTGCCCGAGATCGTCACGGGCAAGCCGATCTCGATCGGCGGCTCGGTGTTCCGTCACGAGGCGACGGGCGCGGGGGTGGTGATGGTGATCGAGCGCGCGTGCAGCCGGCTCGGTTGGAACCTCGCCGAGCAGCGGTGCGTGGTGCAGGGGTTCGGCAACGTCGGGGGCATCGCCGCGACGGAGTTGCACGACCGCGGCGCACGCGTCGTCGCCGTGTCCGACCTTTCAGGTGGCGTGCACGCCGAGGACGGGCTCGACATCCCGAGCATGCACGCGTACGTCACCGAGAACGGATCGCTCGAGGGTTATGTTTCCGGCGTCGAGCGCGTCACGAACGCCGAGCTGCTCGAGCTTCCCTGCGACATCCTCGTTCTCGCGGCGCGCGAGGACCAGGTGACCGGTGCGAATGCGCCGAACCTGCGCTGCAGGCTGGTCGCGGAGGGCGCGAACGGCCCGACCTCGGTCGAGGGCGACCGGATTCTCGGCGAGCGCGGCATCCCGGTGCTGCCGGACATCCTCACGAACGCGGGTGGCGTGACCGTCTCGTACTTCGAGTGGGTGCAGGATCTCGGGCGACTGTTCTGGGACCGCGACGAGATCCGCCGCCGCCTCGCCGACAAGCTGTCCGACGCGTTCGACCGCGTGTGGGATCTGTCCGAGGACACCGGGATCTCGCTGCGCGACGCCGCGCTCGTCGCGGCGATTCGCGAAGTCTCCGGCGCGCTCGAGGCGCGCGGCGTCTACCCATGACCGACCAGCTCGTTCGCGACGCGATGGTGCCCGAGCCGCTCGCGCTCGACGTCGGCGCGTCGGCTCGTGCAGCCGGCGAGGCGCTGGCGCGCGATGCAGTGCGCGCGGTCCTCGTCTGCGAAGACGGCCGGCTCGTCGGTGTCGTCACCCGGAAGACCCTCGTTCGCGAGGTGGTCGCAGGCGGCCGTGACCCGAACTCGACCACACTCGGCGAGATCGCCGAGGAGCCGAATGCCACGCTCGACTCCGGTATGGGCCTCCACGAAGCGTTCGCACTGCTCGAAGAGCAGGACTACGAACGCGTCCCGGTGCTCGAGGACGGCAAGCTCGTCGGCGTGCTCTCGCGTGCAGTCGTGCAGCGCCGGCTGGCGGAGGACGATCCGCCGGCCGACACTGAAGATTGAGCCGCTACGCGGTGGCGAACGTGGGGGAGAGCTCCGCCACGAGTGTGCCGAGCGCCTCGCGGAGCCCGTCACGAACGTCCTCGTCGGCCAGCCGCCCGTCGTCGCCGAACTTCTCGTGGGCGTGGCCGACGGCCAACTCAGCTTCGGTGACACGCGCCCCCATCGCGGCGAGCACCTTGCGAAGCTCTGCCGCTGCCCAGACGCCGCCGAAGGCGCCTGCGCTCGAACTGATCACTGCGACCGGCTTGTTGCGAAAGGCATTCGTCGCCATCGGGCGCGACGCCCAGTCGAGCGCATTCTTGAGCGCTCCCGGAATCGACGAGTTGTACTCGGGCGTCGCGAAGAACACCGCGTCGACCTCGCGAACGAGCTCACGGAACGCGTCGACCGTCGTCGGGCCCGGTACGACGTCGTCGTCGCCATCGTACGGCGGGATGTCCCTCAACCCGTTCCAGAGCACCACGTCGACTCCCGCCGGCGCCTCCTCCCGCAGGGCGCGGAGGAGGGCCGTCGAGTTCGACTCGGAGCGGAGTGAGCCGCTGATCGCGAGAACGCGCATGTTCTACGCCTCTTGGGCGACCAGGGTCAGGTCGGCCTTCAGCGTGACCTCGTTGGCCAGCGCCGGCTCGCCGCTCGGGAGCGGCATGTTCCACTTGATGTCGTGCTCGGTGCGGTCGATCGTCGTCTCGAGCTTGAGACCGACGCGGTTCGCGCCGAAGTGATCGATCGCGGGACCGGTGATCGTGCCGGAGAGTGTCGCCGGCTTCGTGATGCCCTTGATCGTGACCTCACCGTCGACGGTCACCTTGTCGCCGTCGCGCTTGATGTTCGAGCCCTCGAAGCGAACCTCGGGGTTCCGCTCGGCATCGAAGAACTCGGGGGACAGCAGGTGGGCCTGCAGGTTCTCGTCCTTGACCGTGAGGCTCGCGATCTGTGCGACGCCCGTCAGCTTGCCGTCCTCGAGGCTCGCCTCGAACTCGGGCACCTCGCCGCTGAAGGTCGCGACTGCGTAGGGAACCTCGAACGCCACGCTGGAGTGGACCGTGTCCGCCTTCCAGGTGCCGGCGGGAATCGTTGTCTGCTCGATCGTGCTGGTCATAACCTTCGTTCCTCCTCATAAGCTTGCTGGGTCAAATGTTGATTGCGCAAGGATCGTAGCAGGTAACCATTGCGACCGCAAGTATCTTGAAAGCTGACGTGGAACTTGCTGCTTTATGGCCCTTTCAGCACCCAGGCCGCTACCTTCTGGTGGGCGCAGTCGATCGTCCCGGCGCCGTTGGCGATGCGGCCGTTCAGCTTGCGGGGGCCGAAATCAGGTGCGAAGCGGGTCACCTGGAACGTGATCCGCACGTGATTGATGTCCTGTGGCCTTACCCGGAGCTCGATCAGACGAAGCTTCTCGCCTGCAGCCTGGCGTGCGTGCAGGTGGGCGAGCGCCGCAGCACGCTTCCGGGTGACGAACTTGCCGCCGTCGGACTCGTAGGTCGCATACACCTGGAACATCGCGGGCGGCGCGAGCTGGGGGTGAGCGAGGAACGACCTGACGATGCCGTCGACCTCGTCGACCGTGCAGCCGGGCGGCAAGTTGCCTGACGGTGTGGAAGTCGCCTTCTTGGCGTTGCCGCACGCCGTCAGTGCGAGTCCCAGCGACACGAGGATGGCGGCCCTCAACAGCACGTGTATGCCCCGGGCGGAGCGCTGCCCTCGACTGCGGGCGGGAGCGCGGCGGCCTCGAGGGCCGCCCCGTCGAGCAGGTCACGGACGCTGAAGCGGATGCGCGTGAGCTCGTACCACCGCAGCACCTCCCGCACGATCAGCGCGCCGCCGACGATCACCGGCGCGCGTTTCGGGTCGAGGTTGCGAATGCGGCGGCGTTCGTCCAGCGACTGCGCTGCCAGGCCGTCGAGCAGACCCTCGATCGTCACGAGCCGAAGCTCGTTCGTGCCGGCGAGGAGCACGAGCTGTGCCACCGTTCCCGCCACGCCGACGGCCCGTACGGCCGCAAGCGGCGGCAGCAGATCTCGGACTGCTCGAGCCGCAGCGGAGAGCTCGCCTGGGGTTGGTGGATCGCTGTGCGAGGTAGCGTTCGGTGAGGCGAACCGACCCGACATCGAGGCTCGTCCTGAAGCCGTCGGTGATGCAACTCCGTCGAGCCGCCGCCGACGTCGAGCACGAGTGTTCCCACGTCGACCGCGCCGAGCCCGCGGCGGGTGAGGTCAGCCTCCTCCTCACCGGAGAGCAGCCGCGTCGCGAAGCCGTACGACCATTCGACCTCGCCGAGAAACGCCTCGCCGTTGTCGGCGTCGCGCACGGCGCTCGTTGCGACGGCGAGCGTTCGCTCCGCACCGAGCGCTTCGAGCTCGCGCCTGAAGTCGGTGAGTGCGTTGCGAACGCGAGCGATCGGAACCGGCAGCAGGCGCCGGCGGGCGTCCACGCCTTCGCCGAGCCGCGTCACGACGCTGCGGCGCACGACCTCGTCGACTCGTCCGTCTTCGACGTCGGCCACCAGGAGCCGCGTGGAGTTCGTGCCGAGGTCGACCGCTGCGACTCGGGTCACTTGCTCGGGACCACGCGCCGCAAACGAGCGAGCGCGGTGGTGAACTCCCCGGCCGCCGACTGCAGTACTGCGAGCTGCGCGCGTGATCGCCGCAACCTGGCCGCAGCGGCCGACAGCCGTTCGGCGCCCTCGGTGGCAGCGTTGGCCCGTGTTTCCGCAACACTCGCGGCAAGCGTTACGCGTTCGGCAGCGGCGCCTGCGACCTGTGAGAAGCGCCGAAACGTGCGCCAGAAGTCAAGTGCCCTGAGGGCCACGTAAATG
This sequence comes from uncultured Thermoleophilia bacterium, assembly GCA_963817765.1. Taxonomy (GTDB): domain Bacteria; phylum Actinomycetota; class Thermoleophilia; order Gaiellales; family Gaiellaceae; genus PALSA-600. The sequence continues at coordinate 55,857 of CAWFPX010000008.1, forward strand.
CCCGTGCCGAGCACCACCACGATTGCGACGAGGGCGCTGAGCCAGGTGACGGTTCCCATCGCCGCCATCGTAACGGCGCATCGTAAGATGGCTCTCATGGGGAGGTTCCGGCGTTTCGCGGCGCGCCACTACGGCGCTCTGCAGGTGGTCGTCGTAGTGGTCGGCATCGAGACATATGAGCTGATGCGGCACCTGATGGTCCCCAACTGGGAGGTCGCGGAGAAGCACGCTCACGAGGTCGTCTCGTGGGAGAAGTTCGCGCACATCGAGTGGGAGGAGTGGCTCCAGCAGACCTTCTTGCGCGTGCCCGACCTCGTCCGCGCGATGAACGTCTTCTACTTCGTCGGCCACTTCGTGCTCACCGGCGTCTTTTTCTTCTGGCTCTACCACCGTTCCCGGAGCGGCTTCAGGCGCTTCCGGAATGGGTTTCTGACGGCGACATTCATCGCGTTGTTCATCCACTGGACGTTCCCGACCGCGCCGCCGCGGCTCGCCGGCATCGGCCTCGAGGATACGTTGCGCCAGCTCTCGAACATCGATATCGGCTCGCCGACCTCGTCGTCCTTCTCCGTCCGTGGCGGCCGTGCCGTCGTTGCACGCCGGCTGGGCGGCCGGTGTGGGCGTCGGTCTTATCCTCTTCGCGCGACCGCTCTCTTCCTGGAAGGTCATCGGTGTCCTCTACCCGATCGCAGTCGTGCTGTCACGATTGTTGTCACCGGCAATCACTTCGTCTTCGACGCGCTCGCCGGAATCGCTGTGATGGCCCTGGGTTTCTGGCTCTCCGAAACGCTTTTCGAACGACGGGGTGCTACACTGAACGCCGCGTCGCGGGGTGGAGCAGTCAGGTAGCTCGCCGGGCTCATAACCCGGAGGTCGCAGGTTCAAGTCTGCTCCCGCCACCGAGAAAGCCCCGCTGATGCGGGGCTTTCTTCGTTCGAAGGGTGATGTTCGCGGCACTTTGCTACCCGTTTTGCTACCCCTCGCCGCTGAACATGCGAGCCTCGGCTTTCTCCGCGGCCCCAGGGAAGAGCACCTGGGCGGCGTGGATGTAGCGGTCGGTGATCGTGCTCTGACTGTGCCCAGCCTTCGCCTGCAAGTAGGCGTGAGGGTTTCCGACCGCGGCCTCATGGGTCAGCGCGGTGTGCCGGAGGTCGTGCCAGGGCCTGAATGGCTTCGTGATTCCGGCTGCCTTCAGCGCGGGCCGCATGTACTCGCGAGCTCCATCGTCCGTCGCGACGTGCGACTCTTCGGCGTCACGATCTGCCCGCGCACGATCGTTTCGCGAACGTGGATACGCCGGTCGAGCAGTCTGACGTCACGCCAGCGGATCCCGATGATCTCTCCTCGCCGCATCGCAGTCCCGAGCGCGAACTGGACGACGTGGCGAGCGAGGCGCCACCAGTCCGCGTCGTCTTCCGCCTTGAGTTCGAGGCGTCGGTACGTCGTGAGCAGAGCGGCGATCTCGGTCTCGGTCAGGATCGACATCTCCGGTATCTCGATGCGAGGCATCTCTACCTCGTCGACCGGGTTGATGTGGATCAGCTTCCATCTGCGCGCGACCTTGAACATCACCGGAGGACGCCGAGGTGGTCGACGGTTTCGGCGCCATCCCGGCGGTGGTGGCCGGAGATATGACCGCGACCCGACCGCGTCGATGCGGGCGATGTCGGTCTCACCGAAGAACGGGATCAGTGTGCAGACTAATGACCCCGCGCGGCGGTCACCGCCGGGGTCGTGGCAAAGGAGGGTGAGCTCCCATGCGCGTTCTAGGTTACGTGCGGGGTGTCAACTGACGAACAGAGGCAACAGCGGCGCCGGCCTTGAGGCTCAACGGCCGCGATCATCGCCGAGTGCAGGCGTCGCGGCTGGGAACTCGTCGAGGTCATCGAGGACGCTGGATACTCGCGAAGGATATGAAGCGTCCGGCGTCCAGGCGGCGCTGCGCGCTCTCGAAGCTCGAGAGGCGTCCGCGAGCGCTCGTCGGGCGAAGCTCGATCGGCTCTCGCGCTCGATGCTCGACTTCACGGGGCTGATGGCGACGGCACAGAAACAGAGCTGGGCGCTGGTCGCGCTCGACTTTGCCGTCGACACGTCGACCCCGACAGGTGAGGCGATGGCGAACATGCTCGCGACGTTCGCGCAGTTCGAACGGCGGCTGATCTCGCAACGCACCAAGGAAGCGCTCGCGGTCAAACGCGCGAGCGGGATCAGGCTCGGCCGTCCACTGACGTTGCCGCAGACGGTCGTGCGGCGGATCCAGCGTCGGAGCGCGCACGAGGCGACTCACTCCGGAAAGATCGCGGAGAATCTGAATGTCTCCGGGGTTCCGACCGCGCAGGGTGGACGGCGGTGGTACGCGGCCACCGTCCGTCACGTCTTGCTGCGTACATCGTGACCGGGGCCGCCCTCCCCCTTGAGCGGCACGACTGCCTCGGGACCCGATCCGGGACAGAAGAGGCGAGCTGGGGACCGGATCGCCGGTCTTACGGGGTGAGTCTCCGTCTGCTGCCGCTTGCGAACTCGACACGTCGACGCCACCTATACCGGCTGCGGCGATCAGCCGGCCGTCTGGGCTGAAGGCCACTTGGTCGACCTGGGCTGTCTGTGAGAAAGGGCGGGCGAATCTGGGCGTGTGTACGGGTGTCGAACAGCCGCACCGTCCAGTCGTAGCCACCGGTTGTCAGATAGCGGCCATCGCGGCTGTAGGCGACAGAGTCGAGCGCGAGCGGACTCACCTTCACAGGGTTGCCAAGTTGCAGGTGGGTGGTCGTGTTCCAGAAGCTGAGGGTGCCATCGCTGCCGGCGGCGGCGAGCGTCTTCCCGTCCGGGCTGAAGGCAATCCCGGTGAAGGCCCGCCTGTAGTAGTCCGGGTCGGACTGTCCGATCCCCTGCTGTGTGCGAGTGACGGTCGAGTAGTAGAAGAGCTCGTAGCCGCCCGTCGCGAACACGGTTCCGTCTGAGCTGACAGCGACCGAGGAGACGAAATCGCCGAGCGCCGAGGGCACCTCTTTGCCGTTGAAGCCGATGAAGTCGCCGGCGAAGTTCAACCCGACCTCGTTGACGGTCAACCCGTCCGGCTCGAAGGCGGTCAGCATCGAGTCGTTTTCCGCCGGCTCCGAGGTCACGAGACGGCGCGGTCTGCCGGTGGTCCTGATCGTCCAGGTGGTCAGTGCGGGCCAGTCGTTTGTCGTCGACAGCCCGCTCCCATCCGGGGTGAAGGCGAGCGCGGTCACGTCGTTATTTCCGCAGCCGGCCGGGTCTGCACAGATCGCAGCCGCCAGCCCGCCGTCAGTGATCGCGAAACGCGCTCCCGACTGACTGCCGTCGGATGGGTCCCAGAGAGTGATCTGGCCGTCCCGGTCGCCCGCGGCTAGTAGGGCGCCGTCCTGGTGAAAGGCGAGCGCGTCGAACGGATGCGGATAGACGAGCAGCCGCGCCGGCCTCTCGCGGCGTGACGCGCTGTCATAAAGGGTCACTGCGCCGAAGTAGTCGCCGGATGCGGCAGTGCGACCGTCGGCGGAGATGGCAAACGAGTCGAGGAAGCTGCCGTCTCCCGCCACACCCCCGAGGTAGCGATGCGGACTCGCGCTTTGCCAGATGCCGAGGCCGGTGTCGATCCCGAAGTCGTCGGCGGCGACGATCAGGGTGTCGCCGGCAGGCCCGGAGCCGATCGCTCTCGCGTCGACGACCAGTTTCCCTTTCCGGGTCGCGGAGCCGCCGACCGATCAGCTTGCCGGTGATCGCCGACCACACACCAGCGCTCTGGTCGCCGCTCGCGGCGACCGCTCGGCCGTCCCATGAGAACGCGAGCCCCGGTCACCTTCGACGCGCTGGTCGTAGGCGTGCGCGTCCGGAAGTCGTCGCTGCGCCGCCTCGGCCCGCTGAGGTCCCAAAGAGTGACCTTGCCTGAGCCGAGACCTCCGACGGCGAGC
>CAWFPX010000009.1:0-66825 GCA_963817765.1 uncultured Thermoleophilia bacterium
GCGGCTGCATCGCAGCGCCGCCCGGGAGCGGGAACGGGCGCGGCTTCGGGACCGGCCGCCGCTCAGGCGCCTTCTCCGGCTCGGGCGCTGCCTCTTCGGGCGCCGGCGGGAAGACTGCCTCTTCCGACTCGCCGGCGAGCAGACGCTCGAACTGCTCCTTGTCGATCGTCTCGCGCTCGATCAGGATCTGCGAGATCCGGTGCAGGTCGTCGATGTGGTCGCGCAGCACCTTCGTGGCGAGCGAGTGGCCCTCCTCGATGATGCGGCGGATCTCGTCGTCGATCTCGCGGGCGACCTCTTCCGAGTAGTCGGGCTCATGGCCCATGTCGCGCCCGAGGAACGGCATGCCCGGCGTCGCGGCCGAGCACGCGCGGCCCGAGCTTCTCGGACATCCCGAACCGCATGACCATTGCCTTCGCGGTCGACGTGACCTTCTCGATGTCGTTCGACGCGCCGGTCGTGATCTCGTTGAAGATGATCTCCTCGGCTGCGCGTCCGCCCATCGTCATCGCGATCTGCTCGAGCAGCGCGGTCCGCGTCGTCAGATAGCGATCTTCACCGGGCAGCGAGATCGTCAGGCCGAGCGCCTGGCCGCGGGAGACGATCGTGATCTTGTGGATCGGGTCGGTGTGCTCGAGGAAATGCCCGACGAGGGCGTGGCCCATCTCGTGGTACGCCGTGATCCGCTGCTCCTTCTCGGAGAGCAACCGCGCCTTCTTCTCGGGCCCGGCGATCACGCGCATGATCCCTTCCTCCAGCTCGTCCTGCTCGATCACCTTCTTGCCTCGGCGCGCTGCGAGCAACGCGGCCTCGTTGATCAGGTTGCGCAGATCGGCACCGGTGAACCCGGGCGTTCCGGCGGCGAGCGAGTCGAGATCGATGACGGCCGCGAGCGGCTTGCCCTTCGAGTGGACCTCGAGGATCTTGCGCCGTCCGTTGCGGTCGGGCCGGTCGACGCTGATCTGCCGGTCGAAGCGTCCCGGGCGAAGGAGGGCGGGGTCGAGGATGTCAGGGCGGTTGGTGGCGGCGATCAAGATGATGTTGTCCTTCATCTCGAAGCCGTCCATCTCGACGAGCAGCTGATTCAGCGTCTGCTCGCGCTCGTCATGCCCACCGCCGAGGCCCGCGCCACGATGGCGGCCGACGGCGTCGATCTCGTCCATGAAGATGATGCAGGGCGACGCCTGCTTCGCTTGCTCGAACAGGTCGCGCACGCGCGACGCGCCCACACCGACGAACATCTCGACGAAGTCGGAACCGGAGATCGAGAAGAACGGCACGCCGGCCTCACCCGCGACGGCGCGCGCGAGCAGTGTCTTACCGGTGCCGGGAGGGCCGTACAGCAGGACACCTTTCGGGATGCTCGCGCCGAGTGCCTGGAACTTCTTCGGGTTCTCGAGGAACTCCTTGATCTCTTGCAGCTCCTCGACCGCCTCGTCGACGCCGGCGACATCCTTGAAGCCCATCTTGGGCGTGTCCGGCGCCATGCGCTTCGCGCGCGACTTGCCGAAGCTCATCACCTTCGAGCCGCCACCCTGCACCTGGTTCATCAGGAAGATCCAGAACCCGATCAGCAGGAGGAACGGCAGGAACGATCCGATCAGCGCCGTCCACGAGAAACCACCGGTGCCCTTCGAGTCCCACTCGACGTGATTCGCCTGCAGCGTGTCCTGGAACCTCAGCTGCGCCTGGTCCGACGCGTAGTGGACCGTCGCGCTCTTCCCGTTCGTGAGCTTCAGGCTGATCGCGCGCTTCGACGGGTTGAACACCGCCGACTCGACATCACCCGACTGGACCTTGCCAATCGCCTCCGACGTCGTCAGCTTGTCGGTGTTCTTGCTCTTCGGAATCAGGGTCTGACTGGCCAGCCAAACCAGCAGGACGATGACGATGAGCGGGAAGAACGCGCTGCGGAAGAAGCGATTCACAATTGGTCTTCGTTCAGGGTAGCCAAGTGGATGTCCTTTGGGTCACCGATTGACCCTTTCGTACTGGAAGAGGTTACGCCTCCTCGGGCATGAAATCGGGGTGCAGGACGCCGACGTAGGGCAAATTCCTGTATCGCTCGGCATAGTCGAGCCCGTAGCCGATCACGAACTTGTTGGGGATCTCGAAGCCGACATAGCGCACCGGGACGTCGATCTCGCGGCGGGAGGGCTTCGTCAGGAGGGCGCAGATCTCGAGGCTGGCAGGCTCGCGAGACTCGAGATTGCGGAGCAAATAGGAGAGCGTGAGGCCGGAGTCGATGATGTCCTCGACGACGAGCACATGGCGCCCTTCGATGTTGATGTCGAGGTCCTTGAGGATCCGGACGACCCCGGACGAGTCGGTGGACGCGCCGTAGCTCGAGATCGCCATGAAGTCGATCTCGCAGGGCACGGTGAGCGAGCGCATCAGGTCGGCCATGAAGAACACCGCCCCCTTCAGGACGCCGACGAGCAGCACCTCGCGATCGGCGTAGTCCGACGAGAGCTCAGCGCCGAGCGCGCGAATGCGCGATTGCAGGCGCGCCTCGTCGATCAGCACCTCGCCGACGCCGGAGGAGAGCTCAGTCGCCGACACGGCTCGTGCTCACTCCTTCGGCCTCGATGATCCCCGGCACGGCGACGACGGCCTCGCCGCGCACGACGAGCGGCCATGCCTCACGGTCGGAGCGCGGAATCTTGGCGTCCACAAAAACATCCTGCACCTTCCGGTTGCGGCCGGCGAGGCGGTCACCCGGCCTCCAGCCTCGTACCTTAAGGCCTGGCAGCGCCGACTCGATGCGCCACGCCCCCCACTCCACCGCCCCGCGCAGATCGACCGGTCCGTGCTCGAGCCAGAGACGCTCATGCTCGCGAACGGCCTGCACGCCGCCGCCGAGGTCGAGACGCTTCGTCCCGACCGGTGCATCGAGCAGCTCGGCCAGCGCCGGCGGCATCGTCCTGCGCTCCTCGAGTGCCCGCAGCACGTTCTCGCGCGCAGCCGGATGCAATTGCTGGAGCCGCGGGACGATCTCGTGCCGGATCAAGCCGCGCAGCGTCTCGCGATTCGATGAGTCGGTGCGCCAGGCGAGGCCCTGCTCGCGACAGAACGCCTCGGTCTCTTCTCGCCAGCAGCAGAGCAGCGGACGCACGACGCTGTCTTCCCGGCGCACCTTGATCCCTCTCGTCGTGCCGCTGGTCGCCAGGCGGTAGAGGATCGTCTCGACCTGGTCGGAAAGGGTATGGCCGGTCGCTCGCAGGAGGTGGGCGTGGAACGAGTAGCGCACGTCGCGCAGCGCCGCCTCGGTCTCGCAGCGTCCGGCGGCTTGCACGACTTCGGCGTCGAAGCGCTCGCTGCACCAGCGGGCGTCCTCGTCCGACTCCGCTCCGCGCAGGCCGTGGTCGACATGAACCGCCGAGACCGCGTAGCCGAGCTCGCGCAACGCGTGGAAGAGGCACGTGGAGTCGGCGCCGCCCGAGACGAGGCAGAGCACGTCCCCGCCGGGCTCGATCAGCTCATGCCGGCGGATGTGGGACTCGATGCGCCCGAGGAGCTCCAGGCTCACAGGGTAGATGGATTCATATCGGGGTCGGGCTCGCCGCTCGCCGGCAGGTCGATGGGGGCGGGACCGGGCGAGCGCCAGTGGCGGCCGGCGTACGCAGCGAGCTCGCCGGCGACGAAACGGACGAGCAACGCACCCACGAGAAGCTTCAGCAGACGCCTCACAGCAGGACCGTCCGATACTCGAGGACCTTCGCCATCCCGATCGACTCGTAGAGCGCGATCGCCGGTGCGTTGTCGGTGCGCACGAAGAGCGTGACGGTCGGAGTCGTCCGTAGGAGCAGCCGGCAGAGGTCGCGCATGCCGCGTCCTGCATAGCCACGTCCACGCGCCTCGGGATCGACCCAGACCTGCTGGATCTGCACGGCCTGCGGTGTCCACGCGGATGCTTCCGCCTTGAAGAGCACGACGTTGTCCTCGAGCCAGAGCCAGGAGCGCCCCTCACTGATCTGCGACTCGGTGCGCCAGCGGAACGCCTCGTTGTCTCGCCCGCCCGGATCGACACCGAGCTCGAGCTCGTGCGCGGCGGCGCAGGCCGGGATCAGCCGGTCGGCGTCGGCGCGGGTCGCGGGCCGAAGTCCCGTGTCACCCGGCGGAGGCGACTCCGAGATCGCGTACACGGGCTGCCCTCGGCGATCCTCGCGGGGCGGCGGCACGCGGTCGGAGATCGCAGCCCAGAGCGCGGAGACCGCGCCGCTCTCGCCGATCAGCATGCGCGAGCTTCCCTCGACCGCCACGTCGGCGAACGCCTCGCAGCTCTCGCCCGACGGCACGACGTTCGCGCCGACATGGCAGAGAGCTGTCAGCTCGCCGGTCGCTGATTCGAGCGCGCTGAAGTGCCCGAGCCCGCGGCGCGCGACATCCTCGAGGAACACACGCTCGATCGGCGAACGCATGCAGAAATCGAGCACCTGGCTGCTGCTCGGCTCGACGAGGATCATGCGACAAGTCTTCTATAGAGTGCGCGCCCGATGCCGATTCATGTTCGCGCCGAGCCGGGTGAGTACGCCGAGGCAGTCCTCCTTCCGGGCGACCCTCTGCGCGCCAAGTACATCGCCGAGACCTACCTGGACGACGTCGTGCAACGGAATTCCGAGCGCGGGCTGCTCGGCTACACGGGCACCTTCGAGGGCAAGCCGGTCTCCGTGCAGGGCACCGGCATGGGCTGCCCCGGAGCGACGATCGTCTTCGAGGAGCTCGTGCAGCTCGGCTGCAAGAAGCTGATTCGCGTGGGCACCTGCGGGGGCCTGCAACCACACCATGCGCTCGGCGACCTGATCGTGGCGCTGACAGCCGTGCCGGCCGACTCGACGGCCATGCACCTCGTCGGCAACGAGCCACACTGCCCGACGGCTTCGTGGTCGATCATCCATGGCGCCGTGCACGCGGCCAAGGAGATGAACCAGGAGCTGCATGTCGGCCCGATCGTCTCGAGCGATGTCTTCTACAACTCCGACGCAGGGCAGTACGAGCGCTGGTCGAAGCGCGGGGTGCTCGCAGTCGAAATGGAGGCATCGGCGCTCTTCACCGTGGCTGCACTCCGCGGCGTCGAGTCCGGCTGCCTTCTGACGGTCAGCGACATCGTGGTCGAGGGCGAGTTCACGCGCATCAGCGACGACGACCTGCGCAGCGCTGTCGACCGCATGACGAAGATCGCGCTCGAAGTCGCGACCCACTCCTAGCCTTTTCGCATGAGCGAAAAGGCAGTGTTTCTCGTCAACCCTGCCTCGGGCAACGGTGCGACGGGCAAACGCTGGCCCGAGCTGGCGCACCGGGCGAGCCTGCTCGGCCTCAACGGCGAGACGCTCCTCTCGGACCGGCCCGGCCATCTGATCGAGCTCGCCGCCCGCGCGGTCGACGGCGGCGCGCGGCTCGTGGTCGCGGTCGGAGGCGACGGCACCCTGAACGAGGTCGTGAACGGAATCGCGGGGCGCGATGTCGAGCTCGCGACGATCCCACTCGGCACCGGCATGGACTTCGTGCGGACCTACGGCATCCCGACGAAGTTCGACGACGCGGTGCGCTGTGCCCTCGACGGGGCCACGCGCACGATCGATGCCGGCCGTGTGAGCTACCGGATGTGGTCAGGCGAGGCGGCCGAACGCTGGTTCGCGAATGTCGGCTCGGTCGGCATGAGCGGCGCGGTCGCCCAGCGGGCGAACGGAATGTCGAAGGTGCTCGGCGGCAAGTTGACCTTCTTCTATGCCCTCACGCGCGTCTTCCTCGAGTGGGAGAACACCGAGGTGACGGTTCTGCTCGACGACGGCGAGGAGCGCCGCGGCCTGATGCACGACGTCGTGGTCGCGAACGGCGCCTGGCACGGCGGCGGCATGAAGCTCGCGCCTGCCGCGGTTCCCGACGACGGCCTCTTCGAGGTCGTCCTGATCGGCGACATCGGCAAGCTCGACTTCCTCACCACTGCGCCGAAGATCTACAAAGGCCGCCACGTCGAGCACGCGAAGGTCGAGGTCGTGCGGTCGAAACGCGTCGAGGTCGACGCGGCGGAGCGCCTGCCGATCGAGGTCGAGGGCGAGCAGGTCGGGACGACGCCCGCGGTCTTCGAGGTCGTTCCGGGCGCCCTGCGCGTGCGCGTGCCGCGCTAGCTTCTCGGGTTTTTACGCGTCCGGCGTGGTGGTCGGCTTCGGCGCAGCAGCGGGGGGCTTCCGCGGGGCTGCGGGCTTGCGTGCGGCCGGCGCCGGCTTCTTCTTCGCGTCGTACTCGAGCTTCCCGAGCCGTTTCTCGACCTTGGCGAGCCGCTTCTCCATCGCCTCGAGCCCCCGCACGCGCTTCGACAGGTCGTCGACCTTGTCTCGCAGCTGCACGGCGCTCTGCAGGAAGCGCGCCGCGGTGGGGTTCTGCGATGCCTTGTCGATGCTTGCCGAGCACATCCTCGCCGAGCGAGGTGAGACGATCGAGCGTGAGACGATCGAGCGGATTCTTTGTCATGACCTTCCTCTTCCCGGTCAGCGCACTCGGCTAACCGTCTACGTGAGCTGATTGCACCCGCGCCCGTTCGAGGGCGGGCAGGTCGAGCCTGCCACAACTGCGTTCGTGGCGCGGCCGGAAGGCCCGCCCTGCCCCTCCTCGCCGGTCTCGGCCGTACCCTTCAGGGCTGTGATCGTCGCCCATCTCGACCTCGATGCCTTCTTCGCCGCCGTCGAGGAGCTCGAGGACCCGACCCTGCGGACGAAGCCGCTGATCGTCGGCGGCGACCCGCATGGGCGCGGAGTCGTCGCGACCGCGAACTACGTCGCGCGCGGGTTCGGGATCCATTCGGCGATGGCGTGCGCCGAGGCGCTGCGGCGCTGCCCGCACGCCGTCTTCGTCCGGCCCCGGCACACGCTCTACCGGGACTACTCGCGCGAGGTGTGGGAGACGGTGCGCGAGATCGTTCCGACGGTCGAGCAGGCCGGGATCGACGAGGGCTATCTCGATCTCGGCGAGGTCGCGCCGGCATTCGACGACGCACGCGCGCTCGCCGAGGCGGTGCAGGCGGTCGTGCGCGGCTCGGACGCACCTGACCTGCTCGCTCGGCGTCGCCACGACGAAGGTGGTGGCGAAGGTCGCCTCCGACCGGCGCAAGCCGGCCGGGCTGACCGCGGTGCGGCCGGGGCGCGAGGCGGCATTCCTCGCTCCGTTCCCGATCCGCCTCCTGCCCGGCGTCGGCCCGCGGGCCGAGGAGCGCCTCGTCGCCGTCGGCATCACGACGATCGGCGACATCGCGGCGGTGAGCGACGACGATCTGCAGCACGTGCTGCGAGGCAAGGTCGGCCGCGAGCTGCGCGACCGCGCGCGTGGCATCGATCCACGGCGGCTCGAGGTGTCGACCGAGCGCATCTCGATCTCGCAGGAGGAGACCTTCGAGCGCGACATCGCAGACCCGGAGCGCCTGCATGACGAGCTCCGGCGCATGTCCGAGCAGCTCGCCGAGTACCTGCGCCGCCGCGACCAGGTCGCGCGGACCGTGACGACGAAGGTCCGCTACCCCGACTTCTCGATCCGCACCCGCTCGACCTCGCTGCCCGTCGGCACCGACGACGCCGCGCGGATCGGCGAGCTCGCGTGCTCGCTCCTCGACCGGGCGCTGCGCGACCGACCCGGGCCGCTCCGGCTCGTCGGCGTCGGCGTGTCCGGGCTCGAAGAGCACCGGCAACTTTCGTTCGCCTCGTCCGTCTAAGCGGTCACAGGGTGGTTGCAGAATGTTCACCCTTTCGGTCGTATCGTCGGCCGAGTCCGTGATTACTCTCAGTCTCAAGACGAAATGAGCACACAGCACCCAACCGCGATCCACGAGCACGTTGCCAAGCGTGTTCATGTGCTCCTGCAGCGTGCCGGCGTCCCGTACGAGATCGAGCAGCAGGTCTGTGCCGACTGCCGCCGAGTTCTCGACGAGAAGCCGGTCAAGCGGGCCGCAGCCTAGGCCCGAGCGCTGCAGGTGCCCGGACCGGCACCGCCGGTCGTCTCGGCGTTACCCCCGCAACACGCCCACTCGGCCGCGCCGCAGTCCCGCTTCGCACCCGCGCACCCGGTCGGGACGTGTCTCGACGGGCCATGTCGCGGGGACAGTCCCCGAGCCATGGCCGCTCCGGCCACGTCCACCGAGCAGGGTCGAAGCGCGCTCGCTCCTCGCGACGACCGCGTCGACGACCGAGCGACCCCATCGCGGACTCGTCTCGACGAGCCATGGCTTGGGGACAGTCCCCGAGCCATGGCCGTTTCGGACACGGCCGCCGCGAGCGGTCTGACACGCGGCGCGCCTTCCTACGACGACAACGTCGACGCCACGCAGGCGAGCACGTCGCCTGCCGACGCGTGGATGACGAGATCGGCGCGGTCGTCGTAGACCGTCGGCTCGCGGTTCACGATCGCGAGCTTGCCGCCGTGTGCCAGCGTCGCTTGCGGCAGCCCCGCGACCGGCCACACCTCGAGCGATGACCCGACGACGAGGAGCAGCGCCGCGCCTTCGGCGAGGGCGGTCGCCCGGTCGATCGCGACCGCAGGGAGCATCTCGCCGAACATCACGACGCCCGGCCTGAGCACGGCATCGCACTCGAGGCACCGCGGAAGCGGGAGCCGAAGCACGACGCCCTCCATCGGCTCGCTCCCGCCGCAATCGGGACAGAGCGCAGTCCGCAAGGAACCGTGAACCTCCAGCACGTCCCGCGAGCCGGCCCTCTCGTGCAACCGGTCGACGTTCTGGGTGATGAGCGCGCCGATCCAACCGCCGCGCTCCAACTCCGCCAGCGCGATGTGGGCCGCGTTCGGCTGCGCGTCCTCGAGCAGGCCGAGCCGGCGCCCGTAGAAGTCCCACACGCGTTCGGGGTCGCGGTGGAAGCCGTCGATCGACGCGACCTCGGAGGGGTCGTACTGCGCCCAGATGCCGGACGCGCTGCGAAAGTCGGGAATACCGCTCTCGGTGCTCGTCCCGGCGCCGGTCAGCGCGACGCAGGGCTGATTCGATCGGATCAGTTCTGCGAGCATCACCCCGTCGTGCACGGATTCAGTTTCTCAGCCGAGGTCCGAGTTCGCTTTGCCGAGACGGACGCCCAGGGCATCGTCCACAACTCCAACTACCTCGTGTGGTTCGAGATCGCTCGCGTCGGCTACCTCGAGCTCTTCGCGGGTGGCTACCAGCGCCTCCGCGACGCCGGGGTCGAGGCGCTCGTCCTCGAATCCCACGTCCGCTACCTCCAACCCGCCAAGTTCGACGACCGCCTCGTCGTTCACGCCCGGTGCGTCGACGTCAGGGGCGCGCGGTTCCGCTACGAGTACGCGATCGAGCGCGACGGCGTCGTGATCGCCGACGGCTGGACGGCCCACGCAACGGTCGATGCGACCACCCTGAAGCCGACCCGGATCCCGACCTGGCTCGCGGAGGAGATCACGCTCGCAGAGCAGCACGCCCTGGGGACGCCTGGAAGGAATCAGTGCGGCGGGCTCGGAACCGTCGACGTCGGCTCGGTCGTCGTCGTCGCCGTCGTCGTCGTCGCTCGTCGTCGTCGTGACCGGCTCCTTCTTCGGCTTCTTCGCCTTCGCAGGCGGCCCGACCCGGATGATCTTCGGCTCCGCCCGGTAGCTCGAGTACCAGGTCGCATCCGACATGAGCTTCCCGTCCGCTGAATACACCTTGCGCTCGACGGACGTGCTCTGCGCCGGCACACCGTAGTCGTCCACGGCGATCTCGCCCGGGCTCAACGTCGCATCAACCGTTTTCTGCACCGGCGGTGGTGCGACCACGGTGAGCGGTGCCGCGATCGACTCGACGCGACGATGCTGCGGCGTTCCATAGAGCGTCACCGTGAGCGACGAAGGACCGACGAACGTGCGGAGCAGGAGCCAGTGCCCGGTGTCGTTCACGAATTTCAGATCGATGTTCGGGTAGTTGACCGTCGCGTCGCGGCCGAGCGGGTAGTGCGAGATGTACAGCGCGTGGTTCGTGCGGGCGGTGATCGGAAGACCGGCCTCGTACGCGGCGTTGAACACCGTCGTCGAGACCTGGCAGATACCTCCGCCCAGTCCGGTCTGCAGCTCCCCGTTGATGATCACCGGCGCCTCGAGGAACCCCTTCGCGGCTGTCCGCTCACCGGTTGCGCCGTTGAACGAGAAGGTCGTGCCGGGCGCGATGAGCTTGCCGTCGACCAGGTGAGCGACGAGCTGAACGTTGTGGATCCGGTTCGGATCGCCGCCGTAGATCGTCTGGTAGGTACCGACCGTTCCGGTGATCCCCATCCCCTGTGCGACGGCGGTCGACCGTTTCGGTTGCTGCACCGAGACGGCAAGTTGAGCCGTGCGATCGCCGGCGCTGCTCGCCGCGGCGAGCACACGCGCGGCCGAATGCGGAACGTCGAGAACGACTCCCGCCGCGGCCGGGACGACGCGGATCTGGCCATTCGCGTTGACGGCGAAAGTCGCGTCCCGGGGCTCGCGGTCGATCGTCCGCTCGAGCTTCGTGAAGTAGCGATCGGCGACTGAGCCGGTCAGGCGCAGGCTCTTCAGGTCGAGCATCGTCGCGAGACGCCAGCGCGGAAGGCGGAGGCGAGTCGGCCCGGCGACGAGGGTCACCGGCGCCGAGATGACGCGCGAGGCCGTTTCCTGCGCGGCGGTGAGGGAGGCGACGGTGACAGCCGGCGCGTCGACGCGGACCGGCAGGCCGACTGGCGCGCGCGAGAACGACGCGAGCGCGCGCACGATCAGCTCGCGCGCCGCGGGACGGTCGAGGATGTGGCCGGTCTTCCCGGCGGCGATCGTGATGTGAAGCCCGTGGCGAACGAGCCGCGCTTCCTGGTGCGGCGTGTCGACGGCCTTCCCGAGCAGACCGATCTCGTAGGACAGCCCCACGTCGTAGGCCTGAATCGGCGGTACGAGGTCGGCCGGGAAGAACTCGAGCTCGAGGCGGCGGTAGCCCCGGACGATCCCCGAGCCTCCGCCCTGCTGCTCGGCCGACTTGACGGCCTCGTGCCAGTCGACCTGGATGCCGAGCGCCCTCGGCGTCAGGTGGAAGCGGTGCGCGCCGAAGACGAAGGTGACAGGCACGTTGTTCAGCTGCTGCGAGCGGCGCTGCAGGAGCTGCTCGGCATCGGAAGCGGAGAGGCCTCCGACGTCCACGCCGGCGATGCGTGTGCCGTTCGCAAGCTTGTCGGGCGAGCCCGCGAAGACGAGCCCGAGCACGACAAGGACGCCCGCTGCGACCGCGCCGAGCACCGCGACACGGATCCAGAGGCTCATCCGCGTCGCAGAGCGTTTAGCGCGAACTGCCGAGGACCCTGCCACCAGGGGCCTCATGGTAGCGACGGCCCCGGTGCCTAGAAAAGGGGTCTAGAAGAGAAGGCCTAGAACACAAAAAGCTCGACGCCACCCGAGACGTTCAGCTCGATCCCGGTGACATACGACGCGAGATCGGAGCAAAGCCAGGCGATCGCGTTCGCGATGTCCTGGGGCTCGCCGGGCCGCTTGAAGACCGTGCGGGCTGCGATCCGCTCGTTCATGGCGGCGTTCGCCATATGGAACGCCTCGCTGCCGATGATGCCCGGCACGATCGCGTTGGCCGTGATCCCGTGGCGGCCGCCCTCCATCGCAAGCGTCTTCGTCAGACCGAGGATGCCCGCCTTCGTCGTCGAGTAGGACGCCTGGCCGAAGCCGCCGAGGGTGCCGGCGACGGAGGCCATGTTCACGATCCGGCCCCACTTTCGCTCCTTCATGTGCGGCCACACTGCCTGCCCGCAATTGAAGGCACCGGTCAGGTTCACCCGCAGGTCTCGCTCCCACAGCTCCGGGCTCTGGTCCGGAAACTGGCCCACGTGGTCGAGTGTCCCTGCGTTGTTGACGAGGATGTCGACGGAGCCGAGCTCGTCGACGGTTCTCTCGACCGCGGCGGCGACTTGCTCGCGATCGGTGACGTCACACCGAACCGCGAAGGAGCGGCGACCCATCGCTCGGATCTCCTCAGCCGCGGACTCGGTGCCGACGAGGCCCTGCGTCCGCGCGACCATGGCGAGCGGGCCGTAGGCGTCCGTGTCCTCGCTCAGCTCCGACTCGACGAGCAGGTCGGCGATCACGACGTCTGCACCCGCACGGGCGAGCGTCAGGGCGTCGGCACGGCCGAGGCCGCGCGAACCGCCCGTGACGAATGCGACGCGCCCTGAGAGATCGATCTCGAGTGACATGGCTAACCCTCGCGAGGTAGGAAGATTTCTTTCGCGATCACGAGCCGCTGGATCTGCGACGTGCCCTCGTAGATCTGGAAGAGCTTCGCGTCGCGCATCAGCTTCTCGACCGGATACTCCTTCATATAGCCGTAGCCGCCGAAGACCTGCACCGCATCGGTCGTCACCTTCATGGCCGTATCGGCGGCGAAGCGCTTGGCAAACGACGAGTAGAGCGTCGCGCGGTCGCCGCGATCGAGCATCCAGGCTGCCTGCCACGTGAGGAGACGAGCCGCCTCGATCTCGGTCGCCATGTCGGCGATCATGAAGTTCACGCCCTGGTGCATGGCGATCGGCACGTCGAAGGTGACGCGCTCCTTGGCGTAATCGACTGCGAGCTCGTACGCCGCCTGCGCCACGCCGACCGCGCCGATCGCGGTCCCCGGCCGAGTGACGTCGAGGGTCTGCATCGCGAGCTTGAACCCCTGGCCCTCCTCGCCGAGCCGGTTGGCGGCCGGCACGACCACGTCCTGGAGCGCGAACGCCGAGGTATCGGTTGCACGCTGGCCCATCTTGTCGAGGTGCTGTTCGATCGTCACTCCGGGGGTCGACATCGGGACGATGAACGCGGAGATGCCGCGATGGCCCTTCGAGACGTCGGTCTTCGCAAAGACGACAGTCCAGTCGGCGTAGCCCGCGTTCGTGATGAAGGTCTTCGACCCGTTGAGGACGTACTCGTCGCCACGGCGCTCTGCGGTGGTCTTCAGCCGCGCCACGTCCGAGCCTGCCTCCGGCTCCGAGAGGCCGAACGAGCAGAGGATCGGCTGCTCGAGCAGCGGGACGAGCCACGTCGTCTTCTGCTCGTGGGTGCCCGCGATGATCACCGGGCCGGCGCCGAGGCCATTCGCACCGATCGAGGTGCCGATGCCGGTGCAACCCCAGTTGGTCTCCTCGCCGATCAACATGCCGTCGAACGAGCTGAGGCCGAGACCGCCGTACTCAACGGGAACGTGCACGTTCATCAGGCCGACCTCGTGGGCCTTCGCGATCAGGTCAGCCGGGTGGGTCATGTGCACGTCGTACTCGGCCGCCTTCGGCCGGATCTCCTTCGTCGCGAACTCGCGCGCAAGGGCGCGCAGCTCCTTCTGCTCGTCGGACAGGGCAAACGAGACGCCGCCCGACACGGCCTGCTCGGTCACTGCCATTTGCTCAAGCTCCCTGAATCGCTGGTGAGACGCACTGATTGACTCGTCAGTCAATCAAGGGTAGCCACCGCCGGCGCACCCGGCAAGCGACCGCCGACGCAAGCGCGTCGCCGCGACCTGCCAGCTAATCTGCTCCGCGTGGATTTCGAACTGACCGACGAGCAGCGCCTCATCCAGGACACCGTCCGGGCCTTCGTCGACGAGCGCGTCCTGCCGGTCGCGATCCAGAACGACATCGACCACAAGCTCGACATGGAGCTCATCGAAGGCATGGCGGAGCTCGGCATTCTCGGGATCGTCGTGCCGGAGGAGTACGGCGGAGCGGGTCTGGACTACGTCGCCGAGGCACTCGCGTGCGAAGAGATCGAACGCGGTGAGGCCGCGTTCCGGACGCTGATCTCCGTTCACGTCGGGCTGAACTCGCTTTCGATCCTGAAGTACGGCAGCGAGGAGCAGAAGCAACGCTGGCTCACGCCGCAGGCGAAGGGCGAGAAGCTCGCGTGTTTTGGGCTGACCGAGCCCGACGCGGGCTCGGACGTCGCGTCGATGCGGTCGACGGCGCGCCGTGAAGGGGACGTGTTCGTTCTGAACGGCCAGAAGAACTGGATCTCGTATGCGTCGGTCGCCGACCATGCGCTCGTCTTCGCGAAGACCGATCCGGCCGCGGGCCACAAGGGCATCAGCGCGTTCGTGCTCGAGAAGGGCATGAAGGGGTTCACGACGCGAGACACCGAGCACAAGCTCGGCATCTGGGCCGGTTCGACGGGCGAGCTCTTCTTCGAGAACGTCGAGGTGCCCGCCGAGAACCTGATCGGCGAGGAAGGCCAGGGGTTCGAGATCGCGATGCACTCGCTCGACCAGGGCCGGTTCACGGTCGCCGCAGGCGGCGTCGGCGTCGTGCGCGCGTGCCTCGAGCGCTCGGTCGAGTACGCGCGCGAACGGCAGACGTTCGGCCAGCCGATCGGCAAGTACCAGTTCGTGCAGGACATGATCGCGAAGATGGTGCTCGGCTACGAGACCTCAAAGCTGCTCGTCATGCAAGCCGCGTGGATGAAGAACGAAGGAAAGCGGAACACGCGAGAGACGTCGCTTGCGAAGTGGCATGCGACGGAGTCGGCCTTCGAGGCGGCGCACCTCGCGATCCAGGTGTTCGGCTCGTACGGCTACTCGGGCGAGTACGGCATCGAGCGGTACTTCCGCAACGCGCGCGCACCGATCATCTACGAAGGCACCACGCAGATCCACAAGATGATGCAGGCCGAGCACGCCCTCGGCTATCGCCGGCTGAACGGGCGCGGCGGCGAGTCCTCGCCGCTCTGCTCGTGGGCGCCTGCGCTCTCGCCCGTGCACGCCTCAGCGTAAGTCGTCCACGAGCTCGCCGCCGAGCCACGGCCACTCGTCGCGTGAGGCGCAGAGGCCGGCGCGCACTGCGTTGTCCAGGACGTACTCGCACGCGCGCACCAGGTGCTCATCGTCGCGGACGACGCGCGAGTCGAAGCGATCCTGGAAGAGATGTCCACGACGGTCGTAGCGTTCGTTGAAGCGCTGCGCGTAGCGGAAGTTCAGCAAGTGCATGCCTCGGGAGACGTTCTCGAGCTCGCCGAGGACGACGATGTGAAAGTGGTTGGTCATCTGGCACGAGGCGAGGAGGTGCCAGTGCCACCGCAGCGCGGCGAGCCGCTGGAGCTTGGCGAAGCGCGTGCGATCCGCGTCGTCGCGGTAGATGTCCTGGCCGCCGACGCCCCGGCCGGTCACGTGGTAGACGGCGACGTCGGGGAGAACGCAGCGAGGCAGGCGAGCCACGGCACGAACGTAACCGACCGCCGGCAGCGTCCGCAATCCGCTGTTTCGCGCAGGTCCGAAGTGCACGTGTCCCGGGGACTGTCCCCGAGCCATGTCCTGAAACGGCGGGGCGAGGCTGCGGCGATCGGCTCCGCGAGCGGCGGCGGAAACAGACATGTCCTGGGGACTGTCCCCGGGACATGTCCTCGACGGACATGTCCCTTAGAGCTCGCCGTCCCAGTAGTCGACGGCGTCGGCGAGGCGGAAGAGCTTGCCCGGCGGCCAGGCGCCGACCTTTTGCGAGTCGGGATAGATCGAGGTGCTGGGGTTGACGCGGTTCGACCAGATCGCCACGCGCACCGTCTCGTCGGTCCGGTTCGTCACCTTGTGCGCCCCTTCCTCGCCCGCAGGGAAGAACGCGATGTCCCACGGCCGAAGCTCGTGGTCGCCGTCGGGCGTGCGCAGCGTCGGCGTGCCCACGAGCGCGATCAGCCACTCCTCCTCCCCCGTCTCGTAGTGGTACGGGCAGATGCTCTGACCCGGCGGGAGCTCGTAGACCGACAGCCCGAGCTCGCTGCCGCCGACGAGCGGCCCGACACGCGTGTACGACGTGTGGTAGCCGTCGGGGTCGTCGTCGTCCTTCGTCACGCCGACGGAGAAGAGGTTGACCTCGCTCACGGCTCGCGATCCCAGTAGCCGAGCTCCTCGTCCAGCGGGACGATACGCCGGAAGCCTGGGCCGACGATCAGCGCCGTGTTGCTGTCCGGCCGGATCGCGACATACCCGTTCCCCGCCCAGGACGACGGCATGGCAAATCGCGCCGGCCGATCGGAGTCGTTTCGCACCTGATGGGCTCCCGCCTCCCCAATCGGAAAGCACGCGATGTCCCCCGCACGCATGAGCCGATCGCCCGCCGGTGTCCGCACGACGACCTCGCCGGCGACGACGATCACCCACTCCTCGCGATTCAACTCGTAGTGATACGACCATGCACGCTCGCCGGGCGGCAGCTCGTAGACGCTGAGCCCGGTCAGCTTCGCGCCGACAGCCTGGCCGATCATCGTGCGCAGGAACCGGTGCCCGTCGCGCCCGCGATCGTGTTCGGATACCTCGCCGTCGAGCAGGTTGAAGACCTCCGTCACGCCGCCAGCCCCGCGCACGTGACGTCCGACGACCGTGACGACCGCACGCTCTACATCGCGCTCCTCGGAGGGCAACTGGCCGAGCACCCAGCCGGTGAGGATCTCCTCGAACGCGCCGTACACCGCCCACGCTGCAAGCTGCGCGTCGCACCCGGCGACGTACCTCGCCGCGGCCGCTCGCTGCCTCGATCATCCGCTGGAGCACGACGAAGAGCTCGCGGATCTCATCGACGCGGTTCCCGACCTCCGGGCTCCGCGCGACCTCACGCACGAGGACGCGGATCACCTCGGGCGTCACGAGCCACGAACCCAGATAGACGCGCGCGAACCGGTGCAACTGGTCGCGCAGAGGATCACCCGACTCCTCGATGCGTTTCGTCTCGGCGACGAGCCCGGACCAGGTCTCCCGAAAGATCGTCTCGAGAACCTCGTCCTTCGAGCGGAAGTAGTGGTAGAGCAGCCCGTGCGCGACCCCGGCTTCCTCGGCGATGTCGCCGACGCGGGAGCTGTGAAATCCGTCACGCGCGAAGACCCGCACCGCTGCGTCGACGAGCTCCCTCCGTCTGTCGATCGTTCGCTCCGCCAAGGCGAACAGCATAATCGGCTGGTGCAACCGCTCACGGGCGTGACCGTCGCAGATCTCAGCCGTTACCTGCCCGGGCCGTTCGCGAGCCGGGAATTGCTGCGTCTGGGTGCCCGCGTCGTGAAGATCGAGCCGCCCGAGGGCGACCCGATGCGCGACGCGGCGCCGGAGTGGTACCGCACTCTCAACGACGGGAAGGACGTGCTCACCTGGGACGCACGCAACGACCCCGCCCCGCGCGCGCTCCTCGAGGCCGACGTCGTCTTCGACGGCTTCCGGCCCGGCGTGTGGGATCGACTCGGCGTCGAGCTCGCGGACACGGCGATTCTCTGTTCGATCACCGGCTTCGGCACCGACGGGCCGCACGCCGGTCAGGCAGGTCACGACCTGAACTACCTCGGCTACGCCGGCGTGCTCGCCGACACAGCGCCGGCAATGCCGCCCGTGCAGATCGCCGACCTCGCCGCCGGCGGGCCAGGGAGCGGTGATCGAGGTGCTCGCAGCGCTCCTCGAACGGGAACGAACCGGCCGCGGCGCGAGGCTCGTGCTCTCGATGACACACGGCTCTCACCGGTTCGTCGTCGCATCGTGCCGAGTCGGAGACGGTTCCGCGCTTGCTGACCGGCGGTGTCGCCTGCTACCGCATCTACGAGACCTTCGACGGCCGCCACCTCACCGTCGCGGCCCTCGAGCCGAAGTTCTGGCAACGGCTCTGCGAGCTGCTCGACCAGCCCGAGCTCGTCGGCCGCCAGTTCGAGCCCGAGCTTCCCGAGCTGACCTCCCTCTTTCGCACGCGCACCATGCGCCAGTGGCTCGACCTGCTCGAGCATGAAGAGACCTGCGTCGGGCCGGTCTCGACACGCGCCGAAGCAGCGACGACGCTCGCGTGAAGCTGGCCGCGCTTGCCTTTGCGCTGTTTGGCATCCACATCGGTGCGCACCGGACGATTCCGGTCGGCTATGCGCCGGCCTGGAGCGCAAATGCGCGAGCGCATCGCCTTCGTCACCCGCGACGATCTCTGGGTCGCAGACGCGGATGGGACGCACCGCGCACTGCTCGTCGCGAACGCGAACGATCCGTCGTGGGCGCCGAACGGCAAGCGGCTGGCGTTCTCACGAGGCGATCGCGTGTGGACCGTTCGCGCCGACGGCGCTCGACCAGCGCCGGCTCGCCGTCGGAGGGCACCCCGCGTGGTCACCCGACGGAGCGCGGATCGCGTACGACCGCGACGGAGAGATCTACTCGGCGCGCTGGTTCGGGGGCGATGTTCGCCACCTCGTCTCCGGGACCGAACCCGCCTACTCGGCCGCGGGGCGACTCGCCTACGTGAGCGAGGGCGAGGTGATTGCCGGAACGAGGACGATCGGCGCAGGCGCCGACCCGACCTGGTCGCCGAGCGGCAAGCAGGTCGCGTACGCCCTCGACGGCAAGCTCTACATCGACGGCCGTGAGATCGGCACCGGGACCCAGCCCGCCTGGCGCCCATACGCGGGCGTCCGCGAGCTGCTCCCTGATCTCGACCAGCGTGCGCCCACCGGCCTGATCGTCGGCGGCGCCGCCGGCCACTGGGTGGTCGGCTTCACGTCGCTCGTCGACAACGTCGGGCTCGGGCCGTCGATGATCGTCGGCGTTCGCAAGCCCGGCGCGCAACTGATGACCGGGACGCAGCACGTGAAGCTCCAGAACGGCCGGTGGCGGACCTACGCGAATGCCGGCCGCCTCCGCTACACGAACTCACCACCACATCACCACTGGCACCTGATGAAGTTCGACATCTTCCAGCTGCGCACGCTCGCAGGCACCGTGTTGATGAGCGACCGGAAGAGCGGCTTTTGCCTGGCCGACCATTGGGGCGCCGCGCCCGGCGTATGGCCCGGCCGCCATCCGGTGTTCCTCGGCGACTGCGAGCAGTACCACCCGGAGGCGACACGGGTCGTCGAGGGAACGTCACTCGGCTACACCGACCGGTACCCCGCCTTCTTCCACGGTCAGAATGTCGAGCTGTCGCACGTGCCCGCCGGCGACTACGACCTCGTGCACCGCACCAACCCGAACCTCTACCTGCGCGAGCTCCGGTACGAGAACGACGCGGCGAGCGTTCGTATCCGTCTCACGTGGCGGAGCGGCGTCCCAAGCGTGCGCGTCTTGCGCAGCTGTGGCGCCACGCCTATCTGCTGATGAGGGCGGGCAAGAACCGGTCCTGCGCACGCCATGCGCCGAGCGCAAGCACGCACGCCGCTCCCGCTGCGATCACGAGCGCCTGAGCGGCGATTCCGAATGCGACGGCCTGGTCGGCGTGCATGCCGGAAGCGACGAGGATCGCCGCGCCGGCGCCGGCCTGCATCGCTGCCCCTGCCGGGGCGACGGGCAGCACGGCGGCCGCTGAGGCGGCACAGACGAAGGCGAGTGCGAGCGCGAAGTCGGTACCGAGCCCGAGCGCCGCGAGGAGCACGAAGGTCGCGAGCGAGCGCAGCAGCCACGAGGTCGCAACCGCACCCCAGGCCCACGCGGCCTCCCGTGGCGGCGTCGCGTTCTCGCCGATCCAGCGCGTGAGGCGGAACCGTTGCAGCCGTTCGACGCGCGCGAGCCTCGGGAGCGAGAGCACCACGGCCGCAGACGCCACGCCCGCGACGGCGACGACGACGAGACCGGCCTGCATCCAGCCGCCGACGTGCGCGACGGCGAGCGCGACGGATGCGAGCGGCGCGAGCGCTGCGCTGTCGAGCAGGCCGAGCAGGAACAGGGAGAGCAGGACGGCGCCGATGCTCACGCGCTTGCGGCCGCAGCGCCGGACGACGGCGACGCGGATGACCTCGTCGCAACGACCTGGCAGGGCGATCCCACCGACCGAGGCCGCGCCGCCGGCTGCGGCGAGCGTCAGAACGGCTGGGCGCTCACCGCGGCGGAAGAGACGCTGCCAGCCCCAGGCCTTCGCGCCGTAGGCGCCGAGGAAGATCACCGCCGCGAGCGCGACGAGCCAGAAGTTCGCACGGTGCAGCGGCCAGCCCGATTTCGCGAAGTGGCGCGCCACGAGGAATCCGACCACGACCGCGGCCAGGACGAATCCGATGTTGAGAATGCGCTTCGGCGAGAGCAACTGCAGGGGTCATCGGCAGGAAGCCTCGCCGAGCTGCATCCCTCACGTTGTATCGGACTTCCCCTCAGATGGGGGAAGAACTCGGTCTGAAATCCGTCCGAGTGCCTGGGTGAGCTCGCTCGGGATCACCCAGAGCTTGTTCGAGTCACCCTGGGCGATCTGAGGCAGCACCTGGAGATACTGGTACGCGAGGAGCTGCGGATCCGGGTTTCCGGCGTGGATCGCGGCGAAAACGGTCTCGATCGCCTTCGACTGACCCTCGGACTCGAGGATCGCCGCCGCCTTCTGCCCTTCGGCCTTGAGGATCGCCGACTGCTTCTCGCCTTCGGCCGTGAGGATCGCAGCCTGTTTCGACCCCCTCGGCCTGGAGGATCGCGGCGCGCTTCTCGCGGTCGGCGCGCATCTGCTTCTCCATCGTGTCCTTGATCGACGGCGGCGGCTCGACCGACTTCAGCTCGACCCGGTGGACGCGGATGCCCCACTTGTTGGTCGCCTCGTCGAGAATGCCCCGCAGCTGGTCGTTGATCGTCTCGCGTGACGTGAGCGTCTGCTCGAGCGTCATGCCACCGATCACGTTGCGAAGCGTGGTGACGGCGAGCAGGTCGATCGCATTCACCGGGTTCGCGATCTCGTAGACCGCCGACTTGGGATCGGTGATCTGGAAGTAGATGACCGTGTCGATGCTCACGACGAGGTTGTCCTCCGTGATCACGGGCTGAGGCTCGAACGACACCGCCTGCTCGCGCAGGTCGATCAACGGCCGCACGCGGTCGACGAACGGGATGACGAGGGTCATGCCCGGAGTGAGCGTCCGCGAGTACCGGCCGAGACGCTCGACGACACCGGCGTTGGCCTGCGGGATCACGCGCACCGTCTTCGCGAGCGTGACGAGCACCAGCAGCACGAACACGGCGAGCACGATCAGGGAAACAAGCACGCGCAGACCCTCCTATTCGGCAACGAGGGCGGTTGCGCCCTCGATCTGGATGATGTCCACAGTCTGGCCTTCGACGAGCACCTGGTCGTCGACGTAGGCCCTGCGCGCTCCACTCCGCGCCGGCGATGCGCACCCGACCACCGTGCACGTCGACCTGCCGCGTGACGAGCGCCTTGCGACCGACCAGGGCGTCGGTGCCCGTCCGCGACAGCGCGGGCAGCCGGACGTGCCGCCGTGCGATCGGACGGAGGAGGCCGAGCGCCGCAAACGAGCCGGCGATGAAGACGAGCAGCGAACCGATCAGCCCGGCGCCGAGTGCTGCGGCGCAGGCCGCGGCACCCGCAGCGAGGGCAACCGGCCCGAGGAAGAAGAGGCCAGGCGTCAACAACTCGCCGATCGCCAGGGCCACCGCCAGCAGCACCCAGAGGAGCCAGCTCACAGTTGAAGCCTATTCGAGGTCGAGGGCCTGGGCGAGACCGCGCAGATCGTCGAGCCTGTCTGCCGCGTCGGGATGGACGCCCTGGCGGTCGACGAGAATCGCGCGCATGCCGATCGCGCGCGCTCCCTCGACGTCGTCCTCGAGGGTGTCGCCGACCATCACCGCATCGGCGGCATCGACCTCGAGCAGCTCGAGCATGCGGCGAAAGATCGTCTCGTGCGGCTTCGTCTTCCCGTGCAGGCGCGAGGTCAGCACCGCGTCGACCGCCAGGCCGTGGTGCGCGACGAAGTCGGTCAGGTCGCGCTCGGTGTTCGAGAGCAGGCCGACCTTCAGCCCGCGTGTGCGCAGGGCGGCAAGCACCGGCCGCGCGTCGTCGTACAACTCGAAGTGGTGCGCGTGCTCCCAGTTCGCGGTCATCTCCACCGCGGCCGCGTACGTGTCGCCGGTCCCGCCCATCCCCTCGATGATCCGCTCGGTGAAGAGGATCCAGATCTCCTGATCGTGATCGAGCTCTGGGTGGCGCTTCAGGGTGTCGAACGCCGCCCTGCGCGCGCTGTCGTAGCGCGCCGCGTCGAGCGCGAGCCCATGGCGCGCCCCGAGCCGGACGTAGCCCTCGGCGCCGAGGTCGGGACCCGGCTTCGCGATCGTGAAGTCGACGTCGAAGATGACCGCTTTCGGCATCGATGGACGACGATAGCCTCAGGCCCGGCATGGAGAGTCCGCGGCCCGGCAGCCTCGCAGCGTTCCGCAGCCGCGACTTTCGCCTCCTCTGGGGCGGTCAGACGATCTCGTTCGTCGGAGATGCGGCCTTCATCGTCGCCCTCGGCTGGCGCGTCACCGCGCTGACCGGGAACGCCGGCTCGCTTGCTTTCGTCCTTGCGCTCGACTCGCTCGCCATGCTCGCGACGCTGCTCTGGGGCGGTGTCCTCGCCGATCGGCATTCGCGGCGCCTGCTGATGATCTCCTCCGATCTCGCTCGCGCGGTCGTCGCCGCGGTCTTCTTCGGGCTCGACGTAACCGGCCACCTCGATCTGGCCGCCGTTCTCGTGCTCGCCGCATGTTTCGGCGCCGCAGACGGGTTCTTCCAGCCGGCGTTTGGAGGCATCGTGCCGCTCGTGGTCGACGCGCCGATGCTGCCCTCGGCGACTTCGTGGATCGGGATCGCACGGAACGGAAGCGCCGTCGTCGGGCCGGCACTCGCGGCCGGGCTGTACGCGACGACCGGCCCTGACATGGTGTGGGCCGTCGAGGCCGTGTCGTTCGTCGTGTCGGCGACGGCGCTCTGGCTTGCGCGCCCGCGCGCGATCGAGCCGCAGCCGCGTCTGGGAATGGGGCGCGAACTGGCTGCCGGCTTCCGCTACGTCCTGAGCGTGCCCTGGATTTGGACGGGCATCGCCGCGGCGACGGTGATCCTGATGATCGCGATGGCGCCGTACACGGCGCTGCTGCCCGGGATCGTGCTCACGCACTACCACCGCGGCGTCGGAGCGTACGGCCTGCTCTTCAGCGTGATGGCCGCGGGAATGGTCGCCGGCTCGCTCGTGTGGGCGCGCTGGCATCCGAGGCGCGGCCGGATCGTCATCTGCTTCGCGGCATTCGGGATCAACGACCTCGGCATCGTCGTGGTCGCACTCTCACCGTGGTACCCGCTGGCCGTTGTCGCGGCGACGTGGCGCGGCTTCTGGATCGGGATCGGCATCTCGGCCTGGCTGAACCTGATCAGCGAGCTCGTGCCGGAGCACCTCTTGTCGCGCGTGCTCAGCCTCGACTACTTCGGCTCGTTCGGCATGACGCCCGTCGGGTTCGTGGTCGCGGGCGCGATCGCGGGAGTGGTCGCGCCCACGACGATCCTCGCCGTCGGCGGCACACTCGGCGCCCTGCTCTGGTTCGTGCCGCTCGCCTGGGCGAAAGTGCGCGTGACCTGACCCACATGGCCACTGGTGCAACAGCCTCTGCGCGTACGCCGGAGGTAACTGCATGAGCGAGAAGCGCTACCCTTACGCCCGTTCGGGGTGTGGCGCAGCCTGGTAGCGCGCTCCGTTCGGGTCGGAGAGGTCCCGGAGTTCAAATCTCCGCACCCCGATGAACTGAGAGGCGCGGGCGACCGCGCCTCTCTCGTTCCTCTTCCCTAAGAAAGGAACTCCAGCGTCGCCCGCGCGCAGGCGTCGGGGCGCTCGCCGATCAGCAGGTGGCCGCAGTCGGCGATCGTGCGGAGCGGTGCGCCCAGTCGGCGCGCATACTCGAAGCCGTCCTCGATCGGTACCTGCCGGTCGCGGCCACCCCAGAGGACAAGCGCCTGGGCACGTACCCGGTCGAGGTCGCGGCGCGGATCGTCCTCGCTGAGCGCGAGTCCGGCGCCGAGCGCATCGGTGTGCATCGTCGGCCCGCGCAGGAAGCCGTGCACCGCCCGCTCGGACAGAACATCCGGGTTCGAGACCTCGAACGGCCCGAACACGAACCGGCGCAACCGCCGCGAGCGCGCAATGCGGTCGGCTCGCCGCCCGGCGATCCGACCAGGCTGGATCAGCCCGATCAGCGTGATCGTCAGCTCGGCGATGCGCGTCGCGCTCGAGATGCCGGCGGGCGCGGCAAGGATCAGCCGGCGAACACGGTCCGGATGGCGCACGGCAAGCCGGAGGGCGACCACTCCTCCGAGCGAGTGGCCGAGGACGTCCGTCTGGTCGATCCCTTCGGCCGCCAGCACGTCGGCGAGCACGTCTGCGAACCCCGCGAGGCTCGGAGCGGGGAGCGGCGCCGAGCCGCCGTGGCCCGGGAGATCCGGGATCAGGAGCCGGTGCCCCGGGAGGAGCTCCGCGAGCTCCCCGAAGTTCCACGCCGCGCCCCCGAAGCCGTGCACGAGCAGGAGCGCCGGCCCGGCCCCTGCGCTGAA
Organism: uncultured Thermoleophilia bacterium; assembly: GCA_963817765.1. Taxonomy (GTDB): domain Bacteria; phylum Actinomycetota; class Thermoleophilia; order Gaiellales; family Gaiellaceae; genus PALSA-600. The sequence goes on from CAWFPX010000009.1 coordinate 24,243, forward strand.
GACCCGAACCCGGGCCCCACGCCGCTCGTGGTGCCGTTCCTCGAAGCCCGGCAGAAGAATCGTCGCATCCGTCACGTGGATCGATTATTCTTCGCTCACTGTGAGTTTGTCGGCGACAAGGCGGGGCACACTTTGAGCCCTCGCCTGTGCCCAAAGGAGCTGAAGGCCTAGCCCGCTCGCGCAATCGCGCGGCGGGCTTTTTTGTGCGTCGAGAGATCGTTGAACGACAGTTTCGTTGAAGGATATTTCGTTGAAGGACAATGACGAGAGAGGAGCGAGATGGCCAACCATCTGACGCCGGACGAGTTGTCGAAGGAAGTCGGGATCGACCGCGACGAGGTGATCCGCATCTGCCTCGAGGAGAGCGTGCCGATCTACCACGGCAAGATCGACAAGTTTCTCTTCCAGGCGCAGCTGCAGGCGCTCGGGGCGCTTCCCGCGCCGCACTGACGGCAGAGGAGGCGCGCAGTAGGAGAGGTTAGTTGGAGGCGGCGGCGCGCTTGCGCGGCGCCGCCTTCTTCTTGCCCGTGTCCGGCTCCGGCTTCGACGCGGCGACGGACGCCTTCAGCGCTTCCATCAGATCGATCACCGGCGTCGGCGCATCCGGCTCGGGGACCTCGATCTCCTGGCCGGCGAGCTTTGCCTCGAGCAGCTCCCGCAAGGACTCCCGATACTCGCTGCGCAGTTCCTGCGGGTCGAACGGCGCTTCGAGCGACGCGATGATCTGCTTGGCGAGGTCGAGCTCGGGCTTCTTCACCTCGGCGCTGGCGATCGCCTCATCGATCTCGGCGTGATCCTTCACGTCCTCGTGGACGAAGAGCGTCTCGAGTGCGAGCGCCTCGCCCATCGGGCGGATGAGGCAGAGCTTCTCTTTGCCTGCAAGGACGAAGCGACCGAGCGCTGCGACGTCCGCAGACTTCATCGCCTCGAGCAGGAGCACGTACGGCCGGCGGGCAGCCTCGGCTCCGGCGGGGACGAGGAAGTAGGTGCGGTCGTAGTAGACCGGGTCGACTTCCTCGAGACGCACGAAACGGCTGATCTCGATCGAGCGACTCGTGTCGTGCTGTTCGATCGCCTCGAGATCGGCGTCCTCGACCAGCACGAACTGGCCCTTCGCCACCTCCCAGCCGCGGACGAGCTCGTCGGACTCGACATCGCGCTCGTGGACGGGGCACCAGCGCTTCTGCTTGATCGGCGTGGCGCATTCGCGGTGCAGCATCCGGAACGACACATCCGACTGGCGGGCGACCGCCTTCGTCGCCGGCGCGAGGCCGACGGGGATGTTGACGAGTCCGAAGCTGACTGAGCCGTTCCAGGTTGTGCGCATCTGCAAGGGTTAATTGTAGAGAGGGAGGCGGTAATTGTGGAGAGGACGAGGTGGATTCGCCTCGCTCGGCCGGGTTCCTGCCGGCCAGGCAATCATTAGGATCTGCGGCAGTGGCCCGCGCCCGCACGATCGCGAATCTGTGGCGGGACGCGGTCGCGGCCGCGCACCCCGACCCTGCCTACCTGACCGAGGTGTCTGGCGAATGGCAGGAAGTCTCCTGGGCCGACGCCGCCCAGGCCGTCGAGGAGATCGCGAACGCCCTGCTGGCACTCGGGATCAGGCGCGGCGATGCCTTCGCGATCCTCGCGCGCACGAATCTCGAATGGTCGCTCTTCGATTTCGCACTGGCACTCGTGGGTGCGGTCGGCGCGCCGATCTACGCCAACAGCTCACCGCGCGACGTGCAATACGTGCTCGAGCACTCGGACTGCGTGGGCGCGTTCGTCGAAGACGACGAGCAGCGCGCGAAGCTCGGCACGAACCCGGGACACGTCATCTCATTCGCCGAGCTCGGAGAGCTGCGCGAACGGGGCCGCGCGTTCGCGGCGGAGAATCCCGGCGCGCTCGACGAGCGCGCGGACTCGATCGACGAGGACGACCTCTTCACGTTCATCTACACCTCGGGCACAACCGGGCCGCCGAAGGCCTGCATGATCCGCCACCGCAACTACTACGCGATGGTCGCGAAGGCAGATGAGATGGAGCACCGGCTGACGGAGCCCGGCGACGTGATGCTCCTCTACCTGCCTCTCGCCCACAACTACGGCCGGCTCTTGCACCTGTCGGCGGCGTACACGGGCTACACGATCGCGTTCCTGCCCGACCCGCTGCGCGCCGGCTCCGAGCTCGTGCGCGTGCGGCCGACGCTCTTCCCGAGCGTGCCGCGCGTCTACGAGAAGATCCACACCGCGGTCGTCGCGGGCTTCGAATCGCAGACCGGCGCGCGCAAGGCGCTCGTCGACTGGGCGATGCGGGTCGGCCTGCGCGTTTCGAAGCTCCGCCAGGCCAAGCAGCCCGTGCCGCGGGGGCTTGCGCTGCAACATCGCATCGCCGATCGGCTGGTCTACGCAAAGGTGAAGGCGCGCCTCGGCGGACGGCTGCGCGTCGCGAACGCCGGGGGTGCGCCGCTCTCCCGCGACATCGCCGAGTTCTTCCACGCGATCGACATCCTGATCCTCGAGGGCTACGGCCTCTCCGAGGTGACGACGGCGGCGACCGTCAACCGGCAGGAGGACTTCAAGTTCGGCACGGTCGGCAAGCCACTTCCGGGCGTCGAGATCGTGATTGCCGAGGACGGCGAGATCCTGCTGCGCTCGAACACGGTCTTCGCCGGCTACTACCGCGACGAGGAGGCGACGCGCGAGGTCCTCGATGCCGACGGCTTCGTGCACACAGGGGATGTGGGCCATATCGACGACGACGGCTTCCTCGTCATCACCGACCGCAAGAAGGACATCATCGTCACGGCCGGCGGCAAGAATGTCGCGCCGCAGAACCTCGAGAACGAGCTGAAGGCGCACCGCGTCGTGTCGCAGGCGGTCATCGTCGGCGACCGCCGGCCGTATATCGCAGCGCTGATCACGCTCGATCCCGAGTCGTCTGCGAGCCTCTCACCGGAGGAGGCAAACGCTCAGGTGCAGAGGGCGGTCGACGCCGTCAACGAGGAACGCAGCCGCTACGAGCAGATCAAGCGGTTCCGTGTGCTCCCCCGTGAGTTCACGATCGAGCACGACGAGCTGACTCCGACCTTGAAGCTCCGCCGCAAGGTCGTTCTCGAGCACTTCGCGGCCGACGCTTCGGCGCTGTACGACTCATGAGACCGCACGACTGGTGACACGGTTGAAACGCCCCTTCGCCGGCGGCAGCGCCGGCAACGAGCAACTCACGTCGATCGTCGCCGCGATCCTCCTGCTCCTGCTCGCGATCGAGGGCGCAACACTGCTGCAGCTCGGATCGCTGCTGACCGTGCATGCGTTCGTCGGGATGCTGCTGATCCCGATCATCGCGTTGAAGCTCGCGAGCACCGGGTGGCGGACGTTGCGCTACTACCTCCACGCTGAGGAGTACGTCGAGCGCGGGCCGCCCCACCTCGTCCTGCGCGTCCTGGTCGCACCGGTGATCGTGCTCTCGACGATCGTGCTCTTCGCGACCGGGGTCGCGCTGCTCGCCCTCGACGAGACCCACGGGACGATCGTCGGCCTCCACAAGGCGAGCTTCATCGTCTGGGCCGGCGCGACGAGCCTCCACGTCCTCGGCCACGTCCTGAGACTGCCGCACGCGCTGCGAACGAGGGTGCCGGGCGTGGCGCTTCGTCTGGCGGTCGTCGGCGCGGTGGTGGCCGGGGGCGCGATGCTGGCGGTCGCAACCCTGCCTGCGGCCGACCGTCTGCAGGATCAGATGTCGGCCCACGTTGGGCTCGACGCGCACTGAAAGGGGGCTCCACGTCACCCGATTGGCCGAGCGCGGTGCTCAAGTGAAGCCCTGGATCGGCCGATGAAAGGCGTATGCCGACCGCTCCCTTGATTCTGGTCGCCGACGACGACGCCGATATCCGCCTGCTCGTCACCATGCGCCTCGAGCGCGCCGGGTATCGCGTCCTCTCCGCCCAGAACGGTGAGGAGGCGCTGCAGCTCGCGGCCGAGCACGACCCCGACCTGCTCGTTCTCGACGTCTCGATGCCCGTCCTGAACGGCCACGACCTCTGCCTCGCCCTGACGGCCGACAACCCGGCCCCGCCGCCCGTGATCTTCCTCTCGGGACACACGATGCCGAGGGATCGCGTGCTCGGACTGGAAGCCGGGGCTGTCGACTACATGACAAAGCCGTTCGACGCCAAGGAGCTCGTCGCCCGCGTGTCGATCGCGCTGCGCACCGGACGCCGCATGGCAACGCTCGTGCACGACGCCTCTGTCGACCGCATGACAGGCCTCCTCAATCGGGCGCAGCTCGATGACCGGTTGGCGGAAGCCGTCGCCCGGGCGGCGCACCTCGGCACCAACCTCGGGTGCGTTCTGCTCGATCTCGACCACTTCAAGTCGATCAACGACCGCTTCGGCCATCTCACCGGTGACGATGTTCTGCGAGAGGTCGCGTCGCGGCTCCGCCGCAACCTCAGGTCTGCCGATGCCGTCTTCCGCTACGGCGGCGAGGAGTTCTGCGTGCTCGCCGAGGGCGGTGACGGGCCGGGGACAGTGTTCGTCGCCGAGAAGCTGCTCGCCGCGATCGCCGCCGAGCCGATCTGCGGCGTCGACGTGACCGCCAGCGCGGGGGTTGCGATCTGGACACCCAGCTTCGGCGAGCCGGCAGCGCTCCTGGACGCCGCTGACACCGCGCTGTACGAGGCGAAGAACGCCGGCCGGGCACGCGTCGTCATGGCTGCGACGGCCGTTCCCGTCGGCGGCTGAGCGCAGTGCCCGTCAATTACGACAGTGCCCGTCGATTAAGCTCGACGAGATGGGGATCGTCGTCCTGGCCCGCCACGGCGAGTCGCAGCTCAACGTCAAAGGGCTGACGAACGGAGATCCAACCCGCGACCCAGGCCTGACGGCACACGGCGAAGCGCAGGCGCGTGAGCTCGGTCGGCAGCTTGCCGCGCTCGAAGTCGAACTGGCGGTCACCTCGCGGTTTCCCCGAGCGCAGGAAACAGCTCGCCTGGCGCTGGAAGGTCGCAGCGCCGTCTCGCAGCTCGTCGTCCCGGAGCTCGATGACGTGCGTGTCGGTGAGCTCGAAGGTATGACCGTGGCCGAGTATCGCGTGTGGAAGCAGGGTCGATCGCGGAGCGAGCCCTTTCCGGGCGGTGAGAGCCTCGACGACGCGGCCGCGCGTTTTGCACGCGGCTTTCGAACGGTGCTCGAGCGCCCGGAGCGCGTCATCCTCGTCGTGTGCCACGAGATACCCGTCCGCTACGCGATCAACGGGGCGGCCGGCTCCCAGTCGCTCGACGGTCCGGTCCACGACGTGCGGAACGCGGTGCCGTACATCTTCGGCGAGCAGGGCCTCGCCGCTGCAGTCTCGACGATCGAGCGACTTTCGTCGTCGGAGCGTTAACGGCCTAAAGAATGCGGCGGGCGCCGACGTAGGTCGACGCGTACCAGCTGTCATCGAGGCTGGAGATCTTCACGACGTCGCCGGTGTGCGGAGCGTGCACGAACTGTCCGCCGCCGATGTAGATACCGACATGACCGAGACCGTCGAAGAAGACGAGGTCGCCGGGCTGCAACTGATCGCGGGAGACAGAGACCCCGTACCCCCACTGCGCGTACGTCGAGTGCGGCAACGAAACGCCGACCTGCGCGTACGCCCACATTACGAGCCCCGAGCAGTCGAAGCCCCCGGGAGACGAGCCGGCCCACACATACGGCGTTCCGAGCTGCGAGAGCGCGACTCCTGCAACGCCGGAGTGCGCCGGGGGCGGAGCGACGACCGTGTCGGTGGTCGGCGTGATCGCCGAGATGCCGACGACCGTGTCGGCGGCCTGCTGCTGCGAGACGCGATGAAGCGTTGCGAGCCTCGTCTGCGCCGCGGCGGCCATCTGCAGCTGTCGAGCGGCGTCCGCCGCCTGGATGCGCGCGATCTCGCCCTTGATCGACGAGAGCAGCCGATGCTGCTCGGCGATCTGCGACTCGATCTGAACCTTCCGCGCTGCGCGCTCCGCGACCAGACGCTGCTGTTCGGCGTGCGCGGCGGCGAGCGCCAATCCGTTCTTCTTCACTGCAGTACGAAACTGCTTCACCTGCTTCAGCACCGAAGCGTCAAGGGACGTGACGCTCTTCGCGCCGTCCATTGCATTGATCATGTCGTCCAGGCTGCGCGCGCCGAGGATCACGTCGAGAGTGGATGTCTGCTCCGAGGTGTAGAGCGTCACGAGCCGGCGTGCGATGACGGCCTGGCTCGTCTTGAGATTCTTCTTGGCGATGTGCAGCTCGTGACGGTTCTCCTTCAGGTCGCGGCGAATGCGCGCGAGCTTCACGTTCGCGAGGTTGTACTGCTCGACGGCGCGGCCGAGCGACGAGTCGAGCGTCTGCAACTGCCCGAGCACCTGTTGCGCTTCGGCACGTTTGGCGCTGACCGAGGGGTCGGCTGTCGCAGGGACTGCTGCCACAAGGCAAATGCAGATCCCGGCAAGAACGTACGGCGCCTGACCCAACCTACGAATGACAACCCCCGGGGAGAGGGCTGGGCAGGCGCACCGGGTGGGGCCGGTACGTCACGAGTAGGGCAGGTTAGCAGGGTGTTCGGACGGGCGTCAATGCAAGTACATAGCCAAAACTGTCTAAAAACCTACCGAATTCTGCACCGGAAGTGACTGTCCTGCTCGGAAAGTCTGGTACGGTCAGCCCCTCGTGCTTGGGCAGGCACACACGCCGCGTCGGCGCTATTTGCCGTTCGTCGCCATCGCACTCCTCGTACTCGCGGCTCCCGCCGTGGGCGGCGCCGATGCGTCCAAAACGGCGACGCTCCGCGCGCACGACGCGCAACTCGCTGCGAAGTCGCGAGCCGCCGTGTTGGGGCTGTACTCACTCGACGAGCAGTTCGGCGCCGCCCAGTCTCGCCTGGCGGGCCTGCGGACGCAGACGGCCGCCCTGCGCGATCAGGAGGTGAGCCTCGACCATCAGCTGTCGATCGCCCGCCGCGGTGCCGTCGTGGCACAGAGCCGGCTCGGCGCCCGCCTCCGCCAACTGTACGAGCAGGGCAGCGTCGAGCCGCTCGAGATCGTCTTCGGCTCGCGAAACCTCGATGATGCGCTCTCGAGCCTCGACAACCTGAGCCGCGCGAGCAGCCAGGGCAAGGACGTCCTGCGGGAGCTGAAGGCGGCGCGACGCAACATTCTCTCCTCACAACAGGCGCTCGCGGCTCGACGCCAGTCGCTCGCCCGCGCCACCTCCCAGGCCGAGTGGACAGCGACGTCCCTTGCCCGGACGCGGGCTGCACGCAGCGCGTACATCGGCTCGCTCGCGTCGCAGCGTCGGCTGGGACAGCAACAGATCGCCTCCCTGGTCGCACAGGCCGAGGCGGCGCAGGTGCGCTCCGACCAGCTTGGGCGGGCGCCCGCCGCGGCGGCCGGGATCTCGACCGACGCAGGGGACTCGAGTCAGTTCAGCGGTCGGGCGATCACCGTCAGCGCGACGGGCTACTCACTCGGAGGACGCACCGCGAGCGGCCTCCCGGTCGGCTGGGGCGTTGTCGCAGTCGACCCGGCGGTGATCCCCCTCGGCTCGCACATGCAGATTCCGGGGTACGGCGACGCCGTCGCAGCCGACACGGGCGGATCGGTGGTGGGCGCGACGATTGACCTCTGGTTCCCGACCGTCGCGCAGGCGAATGCCTGGGGCCGCCGCACCGTCACGATCGTCCTTCATTAGCGACAACCCCGGGTACACTAAGCGGCCCGGTCCGTTGCCCAGGTAGGCCGTGCTGAACGACCCAGCGAACACCCCAGAGCCCGTCACCCCGCGCGTCGTGCTCGTTGACGACCATGACCTGTTTCGCACGGGGCTCCGTAACCTGCTCGAGGAACAGAGCGTGCAGGTGGTGGGAGAGTGCGACAACGGCACCGATGCGCTGCGCGCCGTACGCGAGCTCGCGCCTGACGTCGTCGTGATGGATCTGAACATGCCCGGGATCAGCGGCGTCGAGGCGACGCGCCAGATCTCGATGATCGCGCCGCTGACACGCGTGCTGGTGCTGACGATCTCCGATCAGGACAGCGATGTCATGGATGCCATCCTCGCCGGCGCGTGCGGTTACCTGCTGAAGGATGCGTCGATCACCGAGCTGATGCACGGCATTCAAGCCGCAGCGATCGGCGAGTCGCTCGTCTCGCCCACGATCGCGGCCAAGGTGCTGCAACGTGTGCGTGCGTCGGGACCATCGCACCGCGACGCCGAGACGATCCAGTCAGAGCTCTCCGATCGGGAGATCCAGGTACTGAAGCTGATCGCGAACGGCAAGGACAACGCGATGATCGCCGGCGAGCTTCACATCAGCCCGAAGACGGTCAAGAACCACATCTCGAACATCCTGATGAAGCTGCAGATCGACAACCGCATCCAGGCGGCGGTCTACGCCGTGCGCTCAGGAATCGTCTAGAGGTCAGGCGACGCCGACGCGGACGTCGTTCGCGCGCCGGCGAAGCTCCGTCAGAAGCGAGCGCAGTCTCGCGAGGTCGCCGGCGTTGCCGTCGAGTCGTTTGGCGATCGCGCTGAGCTCGAGCGCCTTCTCGGCAACGTCGCCGCGCTCGATGTCGTGCGCGACGGCGGTGAGACGCTTCTCGAGCCGCCACTGCTCGGCCTCGATCGACAGCGCGTAGGCATAGCCATCGGTGAGCGTGTTCTCGATCTGATCGAGGTCGTCGTCCGATTCGCCGTCGAGTGCGTTCGAGATCTTCTGGAGGAGGTCAGTCATGTGTTCCGCGCCGCTCGTCGATTCTCGGCTGTGCGGCGCCGATTGAGCAAGGGCTTCGAGGCCCATTCTCGTTCGACACGAGTCCCAGGGCCGCCGGGGTCAGTCACACCCGTCGTTCACAATGAACGAGATGCGCCGACTGACCCTCATCTGCTCGCTCGCCGTCCTTGCGCTCGCGTCGAGCGCGAGCGCGGCTCAGCGGCCGCTCTCGACCCGACTGGCGCACGCGCTCGCGGTCCCGGGCCTCTCGACCGCACAGTCCGGGGCGGTTGCGATCGACCTCACGACCGGGCAGACACTCTTCGCACGCAATCCGGACACGTCGCTCGCGCCCGCGTCGAACGAGAAGCTGACCGTCACACTCGCCGCGTTGCTCGACCTTGGCGATTTGTACCGCTTCCGGACCGAGGTGCTCGGGCGTGGCCAACAGGTGGGGACGACCTGGGTGGGGAACATCTACCTGAAGGGGTTCGGCGATCCGACGCTCACGTCCCTTGGCCTCGACCGGCTCGCGACGCAACTGAGACATGCCGGGATCAGGCGGGTCGACGGCCGCGTGCTCGGTGACGAGTCGTGGTTCGACGGGCGACGGACCGCGCCCGGTTGGAAAGCGTCGTTCTTCATCAACGAGTGCCCGCCGCTGTCTGCACTCTCGGTCGACCGCGATTTCTACGACGGCCACGTCGCGCAGGCGCCGGCGCTCGCTGCCGCGGGGCAGTTCCGCCGACGCCTTCGGGCACACGGGATCGAGACGGGCCCGGTCGGCCTCGGCCGGGCGCCGGCCGACGCGAGCAGCCTCGCGCAGATCGAGTCCAAGCCGCTGCCCACGGTGCTCGCCGAGATGGATCACGACAGCGACAACTTCATCGCCGAGGAACTGCTCAAGACGATCGGCGCAGAAGTCGGCGCGGGCGGCACGACTGCTGCAGGTGCGGCGATCGTCAGGCGCGACCTCGCGAGCGTCGGCATCCCGCTCGCCGGCGTGCGGATCGTCGATGGCTCCGGCCTCTCGCAGCTGGATCGTCTGACCGCGCACGCGATCTCGTTGCTGCTCACGATCGCCTGGAACGACCCCCTGCTTCACCGGCCGCTCTGGGCTGCACTGCCCGTCGCCGGCGTCAACGGCACCCTCGAGCATCGCCTGCAGCGCGCGCCTGCCCGCGGCCAGGTTCGCGCGAAGACCGGCACGACCGACAGTGCGTCCGCGCTCTCGGGCTACGTCCGCGACCGCTTCGTCTTCGCTGTGCTCCAGAACGGCGCGCCCGTCTCGGCGTTCTCGGCGCGCGAGGCGCAGGACCGGTTCGCGATCGCGCTTGCGTCAACTCCCTGAGGCCGACTCCGCAAGCAACGCTCTCAGTTCGTCCTCGCTGCGAAGCGGGACGCCCGCCTTCTCTGCCTTCGCGACCTTCGAGCCCGGGCTCTCGCCCACATACACCGCGGTTGTCTTCTTCGAGACGTTGTCGGAGACCTTCGCGCCGAGTGCTTCGAGCGCTGCGCGCGCTTCTTCGCGCGACATCGTCTCGAGCGTTCCCGTGATCACGTACTGGCTACCGGTCAACGGCCCCTCGACCGGTCGGTCGTCCTCGTCGGTCTCGAAGTTCAACCCGAGCCCGCGCAGCTCCTCGACGAGCCGCACGTTGTCGTCATCGGCAAACCACTCGGCGATCGCCTCGGCGCGCTCGGGGCCGATCCCTTCGCACTCCATGATCTCCTCCTGCGCGGCGCCGGCCAGGCGCTCGACGCTGCCGAAATGCCGCGCGAGGTTCTGTGCCGTCACCCAGCCGACGTCGGGGATGTTGAGCCCGAACAGAACTCGCCGGAACGGGATCGCTTTCGACGCTTCGATCGACGCGATCGTGTTCGTCGCCGAGATCTCGGCGAACCCGTCGAGCTCGAGCAGTTGCTCCTTCGTGAGCCGGTAGAGCTCCGGCAGCGAGCGCACGAGGCCCAGCTCCCAGAGCCTGCGCACGAGCTGCTCACCGACTCCGTCGATGTCCGCGGCAGCCTGCACCCAGTTGATCAACGACTCGAGCCCGCGTGAGGGGCAGGCGCGGTTCGGGCAGCGATGCATCACTTCGCCCTCGGGCTTCACGATCTCGGTGCCGCAGAGCGGGCAGTGCGTCGGCATCGCGAACCGCTTCGTGCCACGGCGGTGCGCGCCGGCCGGCCCCACGATCTGCGGGATCACATCGCCGGCGCGCTGGATGATCACGTCGTCGCCCTCGCGAATCTCCTTGCGGTTGATGTCCTCCTCGTTGTGGAGGGTCGCGCGCGACACCGTCACGCCGCCGACCTCGACCGGCTCGAGCATCGCCCACGGATTGAGCGCGCCCGTACGACCGACCCGAATCGCGATCCTGTTCAAGCGAGTCGTAGCGGTCATCGGCGCCCACTTGAACGCGCGCGCCCAGCGCGGTCGTTGATGAAGCGCGCCGAGCGTTTGCTGCTGCGCGTAGTCGTCGACCTTGATGACGATCCCGTCGATCTCGTAGTCGAGCTCGGCGCGCTTCCGCTCCCAGTCGCGGCATGCCTTCGCAACCGCTTCGATCGACTCGAGCCGCTCGGCAAACGGGTTGATCGGGAAGCCGTGCGTCTTCAGCCACTCGAGCGTCTGCCAGTGTGAGGTGAGCTCGACCCCTTCGCGCGCACCGATGCCGTACGCCCAGAAGCGGAGCGGACGCGCGGCCGTGATCGCCGGATCCTTCTGGCGCAGCGAGCCGGCAGCGGCGTTGCGTGGGTTCGGAGTCGGCTTCTTGTCCTCGGAGACCAGCCGCTCGTTCAGAGCACGGAACCCGGACAGCGGCATGTAGACCTCACCTCGGACTTCCAGGAGCGCGGTCGCATCGTCTCCGAGCATCCGGAGCGGAATGGACGAGATCGTCCGGAGGTTGGTGGTCACGTCCTCGCCGACCTCGCCGTCGCCGCGGGTCGCGCCCCGGGTGAACACACCGTTCTCGTAGGTCAGGTTGATCGCGAGCCCGTCGATCTTCGGCTCGATCACGAACGCGATCGGCTCCTCTGTGTCGAGGCGCTTGGCGATGTCGGCGGCCCACTTCTCGAGCGCATCGTCGGTCGTCACCTTCTCGAGCGAGCCCATCGGCTCGAGGTGGCGAACCTTCTGGAACTTCCCCGATAGCGGCGCGCCGACCCGGCGTGTCGGCGAGTCTTCCGTCGCGAGCTCCGGGTGCTGGGCCTCGAGCTCGACGAGCTCGTCGTAGTGTTGGTCGTACGTCGCGTCGTCGACCGAGGGGTCGTCGAGAACGTGGTACTCGTGCAGCCAACGGTTCAGGAGGCCGCGCAGCTCCTGCGCACGTTGTGCGTCAGAGGATGCCAAGCAGCTCCTCCGCGTGGTCGACGATCACGTCGGCGTCGCCGACGAGCGCATCGCGCGCGTGGATGCGGCCCCAGCTGACGCCGATCGCGTAGAGGCCGGCGGCCTGTGCGGCCTGCATGTCGAACGGCGAGTCGCCCACATACGCAGCGTCGCCGGCGGGCGCACCGAGCCGCTCGAGCGCGAGCAGGAGCGGCGCCGGGTCTGGCTTGTGGCGCTCGGTCTCGTCGCCGCCGACGACGACGTCGAAGAGGTGCTCGATCGGCAGCCGCGCGAACGCAAGGTCGACGGTCAGCCGCCGCTTGGCGGTGACGATGCCGAGGCGGCGGCCCTGCTCCTTCAGCGTGGCGAGAACGGTGTCCATGCCGGCGCAGCATTCCAGCGTCTCGTGCAGCGGCTCGTTGTGCGCGCGGTAGACCCGCACGAGCTCGTCGATGCGCTCCGGGTCGAGCGCACCCATCTGCGCCTCGAGTCCCGGCCCGCCGACCGCCTTCATCAGCTCGGCATCGGAGTACGTGCCACCGACGACGGTCTCGGCGGCGTGCCGCATCGACGCGAGGATGATCGCGCCGGAGTCGATCACGGTGCCATCGAGATCGAAGAGAACCACCGGAAACCGCACGGCGCCGATCGTAGCCATGAGCGTCGCCGATCCGTCACGGCCCAGTTCGCAAACGTCGTTGGCGAACCGGGGTCATCGGCCGCGAGGCGACCGCAGACGATCTGCACAGCGCCTATCTGCGGTTGCCTGTGGAAGAAAAGTGCCGGTGGCCGACTTTGTGCGGACGTTGCACTCGTTTGGCGACCTGACACGGCTCGGCGCGGCTGGTCCTTCAGGTGAGATGGCTCAGTAGGACACGTGCACGAGGTAGAGGCCGTGCGGGGGTGCTGTTGGGCCTCCTTCGGCCCGGGGGCGGGCGTCGACCAGCGGGGCGAGCTCGTAGCCGGCGAGCATCGAGCCGACAGCGGTGCGGACCATGTGGCGGAGGAAGGAGTTCGCGGTGATCTCGAACGTGACCTCCTGCTCGTCGAGCCGCGACCAGCGTGCCTCGCTCACCTCGCGCACGAACACGGTGTGCTTCGTGTCCGCAGGCGTGAACGCCGTGAATTCGTGCCGCGCCGACGAGCGCCGCCGCGTTCTCGTTCAGCGCGGCGATGTCGAGCCTGCGTGGATGCCACAAGGCTCGCCGAGACTCGAGCGCCGACGGAACCGAGCTGTTCCAGATGCGGTACCGATAGGAGCGCGAGCGCGCGTCGTAGCGGGCGCTGAAGGCAGCCGGCGCCGACTCGGAGCGAAGCACCGCGAGATCGAGCGGCAGGATGCTGTTCAAGGCGACCGCGGCCTTGTCCGCCGGCGGGCCGCCGGCGACCTCGACCGAGACGACGTTCGCAAGCGCGTGTACGCCCGCGTCGGTGCGCCCGGCGACCGCAAGGTCATCGACCCCCTCGTAGAGCCTCAGGAGGGCGCGCAGGAGCTCCTCGTGCACCGTCCGCCGGTCCGGCTGCGGCGCCCAGCCGCTGAAGGCGCTTCCGTCGTAGGAGAGGGTCAGCTTCAGGCGCACGTCAGGTACTCCTGACCTCGTTTGTATGGTTTGCCTGATGCTCTGTTCACTTGCCTTACCTTCGCTATACTCTATTCATGACGGAAGACCATCGGTTCCTGCTCCAACGGGTTCAGCCCGCGATGGTCGGCCTGATCGACGGGTCGCTCTCGACCCTGGCGCCGATCTTCGGCATCGCGTTCTACACGCAGAAGCCCCACGCCGCGTTCATCGCCGGCCTCGCAACCGCGATCGGCGCCGGCATCTCGATGGCCTACAGCGAAGGCCTGTCGGATACGGGCGAGCTGACCGGCCGCGGCAACCCTGTGTCGCGCGGCTTGATCACCGGTGGCGGCACGTTCCTCGGCGGGATCCTGCACACGCTGCCGTTCCTGATCCCGAGCTACCACGCAGCCGTCGTCACAGCCGCGATCGTCGTCGCCTTCGAGCTCGTCGGGCTCGCGTTGATCCGCTGGAGGTTCTTCGAGACGAGCTTCGCGAAGTCGCTACTGAACTTCGTCGTCGGCGGCGCTCTGATCGCCGTCGTCGGTGCTCTCGTCGGCTCCGTCGGCTGAGTCGGCCTCCGCCTCGGGCTCGCCGGCGTCCTCGGCCTCGCCGCCCGTCCTCGACCTCACCTGCAGGCTCCTCGGCCGCCTCGGCCTCCGTGGCCTCCTCGGCCGCTGCAGGCACGACTGAGGCCGCCACGGGCTCTGGTGTGCGCTCCGCGCGCTCCTTCGCCACGTACTCCTCGTCGACGAGCTCGAGGTATGCCATCTCGGCCGCATCGCCGGGGCGCGGGCCGATCTTGATGATCCGCGCGTAGCCGCCCGGCCGGTCCTTGAACCGGGGAGCGACCTCGGCGAAGAGCTTGTGCACGATGTCGCGTGAGCGCAGGAACGCCGTGGCCTGCCGGCGCGCGTGCAGGTCGCCCCGCCGGCCGAGCGTGATCATCTGCTCGGCGATCGGCTTGACGGCCTTCGCCTTCGTGACGGTCGTCTTGATGCGCCCGTGCTCGATCAGCGCACCCGCAAGGTTCGAGTAGAGCGCCTTGCGGTGCGCCGAGTCACGACCGAGCTTCTTTCCTGAGCGCGCGTGCCGCACGTCGGTCTCTAGCCCTCCAGCCCGTTGGCAGCTGAGCCGCCGCGGAGGTTGAGACCGTGCTGCTGGAGCGTTTCCTTGACTTCCTCGATCGACTTCTTGCCGAAGTTCGGGATCGCAGCGAGCTCCGACTCCGACTTCGTGACGAGATCGCCGATCGTCTCGATCCCCACCCGCTTGAGGCAGTTGTACGAGCGAACACCAAGCTCGAGCTCCTCGATCGGGAAGTTCTCCATCCCGCCGGCGAGCGACGGGACAGCCGAATCGGCGCCTTCGGCCGCAGCCTGCGCGGCCTCGCCGAAGCCCTCCATCTTCTCCAGGTCGGTGAAGATCGCGAGCTGGCGGATGAGGATCTCGGCCGCCTGGGCGATTGCGTCCTTCGGATCGATCGAGCCGTTCGTCGTGACGTCGAGGATCAGCTTGTCGTAGTCGGTGCGCTGCCCGACACGTGCGGCCTCGACGTCGTACGCAACGCGGTTGATCGGGGAGAACATCGAGTCGACCGGGATGACGCCGATCGTGTGCGCCTGACCACGGTTGCCCTCGGCCGGCAGGTAGCCGCGACCGCGGCCGATCGTGACGGTCACCTCGAGGCGTCCCTTCGACGAGAGGTTGGCGATCTCGAGGTCCGGATTCAGGATCTCGAGGTCGGCCGGCGCCTCGATGTCGGCGGCGGTGACGATGCCCTCGCCGCGCTTGGTGAGGCGAACCTCGACCTCGGGCGACTCACCGTGCAGGATGCAGACGAGCTGCTTCAGGTTGAGGATGATGTCGGTGACGTCCTCGCGGACACCCGGCAGCGTCGTGAACTCGTGTGCGACACCCTCGAGCTTCACCGAGGTCACCGCGGCGCCCTCGAGCGAGGAGAGGAGCACCCGGCGCAACGAGTTCCCGAACGTGTAGCCGAAGCCACGATCGAGCGGCTCGATCACGAAGACGCCGCGATTCTCGTTCACTTCCTCGTGCGTGATCTTCGGGATCTGGAAATCCTGTGCGCGTACGGCCATCTGTTCCTTTCCTAAGGCGAGCGCTACTTGGAGTAGAGCTCGACGATCAACTGTTCGGAAACCGGGGTGTCGATCTCGGCACGCTCCGGCCATTTCAACACTTTGCCGGTCAGCCCCTCGTGATCGGCTTGCAACCACGGGGCGACGGCGGCGGTGAGATCGGTCGCGTCGCGGACGATCTGCTCCGCGCTCGACCCACCCTTCAGCGTTACGACGTCGTCGGGCTTGACCTGATAACTCGGGATGTTCACCCGGCGGCCGTTCACGGAGAAGTGACCGTGCCGGACGAGCTGCCGCGCCTGCGCGCGGGACGCAGCGAAGCCAAGGCGGTAGACGACGTTGTCGAGCCGCGTCTCGAGCATTTGCAGGAGGTTCTCGCCGGTGATGCCACCGCGCTTGTTCGCCTTCTCGTAGTACGTGCGGAACTGCGTCTCGAGCAGGCCGTAGTACCGGCGCGCCTTCTGCTTCTCGCGCAGCTGGAGCAGGTACTCGCTCTGCTTGATGCGGCCCCGGCCGTGCTCGCCCGGCGGATACGAGCGACGCTCGATCGCGCACTTCTCCGTCAGGCAGCGCTCGCCCTTCAGGAAGAGCTTGATGCCCTCCCGGCGGCACTGCTTGCACTTCGGTGAACGATCGCGAGCCACTAGACGCGCCTCCGCTTCTTCTGGCGGACGCCGTTGTGTGCCTGCGGCGAGACGTCCTTCACTCCGAGGATCTCCAGCCCGGCGGCCTGCAGCGACCGGATCGCGGTCTCGCGTCCGGAGCCGGGGCCCTTGACGAAGACTTCGACCTTCTGGAGACCGTGCTCCATCCCCTTGCGGGCGGCCGAGTCGGCGGTCACCTGCGCGGCGAACGGGGTCGACTTGCGCGAGCCCTTGAACCCGGCCGAGCCGGCGGACTCCCACACGATCACGTTGCCCTCCTTGTCGGTCAGGGCGACGATCGTGTTGTTGAACGACGTCTTGATGTGCGCCTGTCCGATTGCGATGTTCTTGCGGACACGGCGACGGGTGCGACCACGGGTCGCTGCTCTACGGGGAGGCGCCATTTACTTCGCCTTCTTCCCGCGGCCGACGGTCTTCTTCGGGCCTTTGCGGGTGCGCGCGTTCGTCTTCGTGCGCTGACCGCGCAGCGGCAGGTTGCGCCGGTGGCGCAGGCCACGGTACGAGCCGATCTCCTGGAGGCGCTTGATCGCCTGCGTGCGCTCGCGGCGCAGATCGCCTTCGACCTGGTAGTCGGAGTCGATGAGCTCGCGGAGCTTCGCGACCTCGTCCTCGGTCAGGTCGCGCACCTTGGTGTCCGGGGAGAGGCCGAGTGCCGTGCAGATCTTCTGCGCGGTCGGCTGCCCGATCCCGAAGATGTAGGTGAGACCGATCTCGAGTCGCTTCTGGTTCGGCAGGTTCACACCCGCGATACGTGCCATAAGTGTTCGGCTACCCCTGACGCTGCTTGTGGCGTGGATTGGTGCAAATGACCATGGTGCGCCCGTGCCGCTTGATGACGCGGCAGCGCTCACACATGGGTTTGACGGACGGGCGAACTTTCATGAGTGGTATTTCCTCAAACGAAGGGTGCGCGCGGGCAAACGCCTCGCATCGCGGGTCGTTATCGTACCAGGACCCCTGCCCCATCGGTCAGGATCCGGGGGCCCTGAGCGGTGACCGCGACGGTGTGCTCGAAATGGGCCGCGAGCGAGCCGTCGGCGGTCGAAATCGACCAGTCGTCGTCGTGGATGTAGACGTCGGGGCCGCCGGCCGTGATCATCGGCTCGATCGCGATCGTCATGCCTTCCTGCAGCTCGGGGCCGGTGTAGGACGAGACGAAGTTCGGCACCTGCGGGTCTTCGTGCATCGAACGGCCCACCCCGTGCCCGACGAGGCTACGGATGATGCTGAAGCCCGCCGCTTCGGTGACCGTCTGGACCGCGCGGGAGATGTCCCCGACCGATTTCCCGAGCTGAGCCTCGGCGATGCCCGCCTCGAGGGCCGCCTTGCACGTGTCGAGCAGCCGCTGGGTCTCGGGGGCGATCGCGCCGACCGCGAACGTCCAGGCCGAATCGGCGACGAACCCTTCGAGGGTGACCCCCACGTCGACCGAGAGGATGTCCCCGGCGACGACCTTGGTGTCACCCGGGATCCCGTGCACGACCATGGCGTTCGGCGAGAGGCACGTGGCGGCCGGATAGCCCTTGTACCCCTTGAAGGTCGGCTCACCGCCGTGCGAGCGGATGAACTCCTCGGCGAGTGCGTCGAGCTCGCGGGTCGAGATTCCCGGCTGGAGATGCTCCTCGAGCAGCGTGAGCGTGCCCGCGACCACCGCGCCTGCGCGCGCCATCGTCTCGATCTCCTGCTGGGACTTGCGGATGATCATGCCGGGGCCACCTGCTGCAACGCGGACGAGATCTCGTTCCACACCTCGTCGATCGTGCGCCCGGCGCGTACCGGCACGAGCTTCCCCGTCGTCCGGTAGTGCTCGATCACCGGCTCGGTCTGCGAGTGGTAGGTCGCAAGGCGCTTCGCGATCACCTCGTGGGTGTCGTCGGTGCGATTGTCAATCTGCGCGCGGTTGAGCGCGCGCTCCATGCCGACCGAGTCCGAGACGTCGAAGAAGAGAATCGCGTCGAGCGTGCGCCCGATGGCAGCCAGCATCTCGTCGAGTGCCTCGGCCTGCAGCAGGTTGCGCGGGAAGCCGTCGAGCACGAACCCGGCCTGGGCGTCGTCCTCCGACAGCCGCTCGCGGATCAGCGCGATCGTCACCTCGTCGGGAACGAGCGTGCCGCTGTCGATCAACGGCGCCACCTTGCGCCCGAGCTCCGTGCGCGCAGCGATCGCAGCGCGGAACATGTCGCCGGTCGACACGTGCGGGATCCCGAATTCCTCCGAGATGCGCTTCGCCTGCGTCCCCTTGCCGGCTCCCTGCGGGCCGAGTACCAGAAGGTTCACGGCTATTTGAGGAAGCCCTCGTACGAGCGCATCATCATCTGCGACTCCATCTGCCGCATCGTGTCGAGCGCGACGCCGACGACGATCAGCACCGAGGTGCCGCCAAGCGCGCGCGACGTGGCCTGGGAGAAGCCGAAGTGGGCGATGAAGAGGGACGGGAGCACGGCGACGAGGGCCAGGAAGAGTGATCCCGGGAGCGTCAGGCGCGTGAGCACGCGGTCGAGATACTGCGCCGTCGGCGGGCCGGGCCGGATGCCCGGGATGTAGCCGCCGTACTTGCGCAGGTTGTCGGCCTGGTCGACCGGGTTGAACGTGACCGCCGTGTAGAAGTAGGTGAAGATGATGATCAGCGCCGCCTCGGTGAGCAGGTAGATCGTCGACGACGGCGAGAAGTGGGTGTTGATCCAGGATTGCGTCTGCGGGAAGAACTGCGCGATCGTCGGTGGGAACGCCAGGAGCGCCGCCGCGAAGATGACCGGGATGACGCCCGCCATGTTGACGCGCAACGGCATGTAGGTTGCGCCGCCCGAGGTCTGGCGGCGCCCGACCATGCGCTTGGCGTACTGGATCGGGATGCGGCGCTGGCCCTCCTGCACGAAGACGACCGCGACGACGATGGCGATCGCGATCAAGGGGAAGAACAGACGCTCCATCGGGCCGCCGTTGATCCACGCGTTGATGCCCTGCGGCGCCGAGGTGAGAATCGAGGCGAAGATCAGCAGCGAGATGCCGTTCCCGATGCCGCGCTTGGTGATCAGCTCGCCGAGCCACATCAGCATCACAGTCCCGGCGGTCAACGTCACGATGATCAGGACGAGGCGCCCGCTGTTGACCGACAGCGCACCCGAGCGCTTGAAGAGGTAGGCGTAGCCGGTCGACTGGGCCGCGGCCAGCACGACGGTGAGATACCGCGTGTACTGGTTGATCTTGGCCGTTCCGGCTTCGCCTTCCTTCTGCAACTGCTCGAGCTGCGGGATGACGACGGTCATCAACTGCAGGATGATCGAAGCCGTGACGTACGGCATGATCCCGAGCGCGAAAATCGAGAAGCGGGAGAGCGCCGAGCCCGAGAAGAGATTCAACAGGCCGAGTACCGACCCGCCCTTGCCGTTGAAGTAGTTCTGGATCTGGCTCGAGTCGACACCCGGCGCGGGAATCCACGAGCCCAGGCGGTACACCGAGAGGACACCCGCCGTGAACAGGAGTCGGCGTCGAAGCTCCGGGACTCGCCAGGCGTTGGCGAGCCAGCTCAACACGGCTCTACTCGCCGCCTTCCGTCGTCGTCTCTTCGGTCGCCTCGGTGGTCTCCGCAGCCTCCGGCTCGGCCGCCTCGGGCGTGCTGTCCTTCGTCCTGCCCTCCGGGCGGCGCTTCATGTTCTTCGGCTTGCGGACCTTCGGCTCCTTGAGGAGCGTCAGCGTGCCGCCGGCGGCCTCGACCTTCTCGCGCGCCGTCGCAGAGGCAGCGTGCACGGTGATCGTCAGCTTCTTCGAGAGCTCGCCGACGCCGAGCAGCTTCACGTCCTTGCGGATCGTGCGAATGAGCCCCTTCGCCTTCAGCGACTCGGGCGTCACCTCCTCGCCCGCGTCGAAGCGGTCGAGGTCACGCAGGTTGACGGGCTGGGTGTATGTCCGGAACGGGCCGACCGGCATCGCGTCCTTCGACGTGTTACCGCGGAGCTTGGCCGTGCGCATGTGCAGCGGCATCTGGCCGCCTTCGAAGCCCGCCCGCATGGCGTGCGAGCCGGCGCGCGACTTCTGGCCCTTGATCCCGCGACCGGAGTAGCGACCCTTGCCCGAGCCCATGCCGCGGCCTACGCGCTTGCGATCCTTGCGCGGCTGCGCGGGCTGCAGGTTCGAAAGGTTCAGCTCACCGGCCATTACTGCTGCTCCTCCACGTTCACGAGATGGCGGACCTTCCGAAGCATGCCTGAGAGCACCGGGCCTTCGGTGTGCTCGGCCGTCTTGCCGATCCTGCCGAGGCCGAGCGCCCGCAACGTGCCACGGTGGCGCTGCGTCTGGCCGATGGCGCTACGAACCTGCGTCAGCTTCACTTTCGCCATTCGTCGCCACCTCCTCGAGCTCGGCTTCGACCGGCGCCTGGTGGGGCAGCACATCGCGAATCGACTTGCCGCGCGCCCTCGCGACGTCCTCGGGGCGGCGCAACTGCCGCAGAGCGGTCTCGGCCGCCTTCAACATGTTGATGGGGTTCGTCGTGCCGAGCGACTTCGCGAGCACGTCGCGGATGCCGGCGAGCTCGAGCACCGCGCGCACGCCGCCGCCGGCGATGACGCCGGTACCGGGCGAGGCCGGGCGCAGCAGGACGCGCGCAGCGTCGAAACGGCCGAGCGACTCGTGCGTGATCGTCTGCCCGTGCTTCGCGACCGTGAAGAGATTCTTCTTCGCGTCGTCGACGGCCTTCGAGATCGCAAGCGGAACCTCGCGGGCCTTGCCGTAGCCGACGCCGACGCGATCGACTTCATCGCCGATCACGACGAGTGCGGTGAACGAGAACCGCCGACCGCCCTTGACGACCTTGGCGACACGGTTGATCTCGACGACCCGCTCCTTCAGCTCTCTCGACTCGTGGACGTCAACTGCCACTAGAACCTCAGTCCTCCTTCACGGGCACCCTCAGCGAGCGCCTTGACGCGACCGTGGAACAGGTAGCCCCCGCGGTCGAAAACAACAGCCCTGATGCCGGCCTTCCTCGCGGCCAGGGCGAGTGCCGCTCCGACCTCCGAGGCCTGGTCCGACTTGTCGCCCTTGAACGTCTTCGGCAGCCCGATCCACGACGCAGCCGCAATCGTCTTGCCGGCGTCGTCGTCGACCAGCTGGGCAAAGATGCCCCGGTTCGAACGGAACACGGCCAGGCGCGGGCGCTCGGCGGTGCCGCGGACCTTGCCGCGCACGCGCCGGTGGCGGCGCAGGCGCGCTTCACGAGTGGTGAGCTGGCTCATGCGCGCTTCCCGACCTTCCGGCGGACGAACTCGCCCTCGTAGCGGATGCCCTTGCCCTTGTAGGGCTCTGGCGGACGGACTCTGCGAATCTCTGCGGCGGTCTGGCCGACGACCTGCTTGTCGATGCCGCGGACGACCACCTGCGTCGGCACCGGAACCTCGAACTCGATGCCCTGGCGCGGCTTGATCTTGACCGAGTGCGAGTAGCCGACCTGGAGCTCGAGATCGGTTCCGGACAGCGCGGCGCGATAGCCGACACCTTGGATCTCGAGCTTCTTCTCGAAGCCCTGAGTGACGCCCTCGACCATGTTCGCGATCAACGAGCGGGTGAGACCGTGCAGCGCGCGATCCTCGCCGCGCTCGGTCGGACGCGAGACGAGAATCGCCCCGTCGTCCTCGACGATCTTCATCCGCTGCGGCACGACCTGGCGCAGCTCGCCCTTCGGCCCGGAGACGGTCACGCGGCCGGGATCGACCGAGACGATCACGCCGGCAGGCACCTCAATGGGCCGTTTTCCGATGCGGCTCATAGCTCAGCCCGACATCGACTTGACGGGAAAAGGCCTAGCAGTGATGTGTTGTGCGGTGTCATTGTTTTGTTCTTTCTAGCCATTTGCGCTAAAGCACATGGCCGTTACCAGACGTAGCAGATGACTTCGCCGCCGATGCCTTCGGCTTCGGCGGTGCGGCTCGTGACGACGCCGCGGGACGTGGACATGATCGCGATGCCCATGCCGCCGAGAACACGCTGGCGGCGATCCTTGCCGGCGTAGATCCGCCGGCCCGGCTTGGAGATGCGCTTGAGGTCGGTGATGATCCGCTCGCGGCTCCGGCCGTACTTCAGCTCGACAACGAGCGTCTTGTGCGGACGGTCCGCGCTCTCCGCGATGTGGTAGTCGCGGATGTAGCCCTCCTCCTTGAGGATGCGGGCGATCTCGACCTTCAACTTCGAGTTCGGCATCTCCGCGCGATCGTGCAGCGCCTTGTTGGCGTTGCGGATGCGCGTGAGCATGTCGGCGACGGGGTCAGTTAGCACTCGTTATTCCTCCTACCAGGAGCTCTTTGTCATGCCGGGGATGACGCCCTGATGGGCGAGTTCCCGCAGGCAGATACGGCAGAGCCCGAACTTCTTGAAGACGGCACGCGGCCGTCCACAGCGGTTGCAGCGGGTGTAGTTGCGCACCTTGAACTTCGCGGGGCGCGCAGCCTTCACGACAAGCGACTTCTTCGCCACTTACAGCTCCCTCTGTCCATCGGTGCCGAACGGCAGGCCGAGGCCCCGCAAGAGGGCATGCGCCTGATCGTCGTCACTTCCGGTCGTCGTGATCGTGACGTCGAGGCCACGGATCAGGTTGATGCTGTCGTAATCGATCTCGGGAAAGATGATCTGCTCGCGGATGCCGAGCGAGTAGTTGCCGCGGCCGTCGAACGAGGCCGGGCTCAGGCCGCGGAAGTCGCGGATGCGCGGCAGCGCGATCGAGACGAGCCGGTCGAGGAACTCCCACATCCGGTCGCCGCGCAGCGTCACCTTCACGCCGATCGGCATGCCTTCGCGGATCTTGAACTGCGCGATCGACTTGCGGGCACGGCGGACCTGCGCGCGCTGGCCGGCGATGATCGTCAGCTCCTCCTGCGCAGCGTCGATCTGCTTGGCGTCGTTCTTGCCCTCGCCGACACCCATGTTCAGCGTGATCTTCGAGATGTTCGGCACCTGCATGATCGACTCCAGGCCGAGCTGCTCCTGCAACTGGCTGCGGAGCTCGTCGTTGTACTGCTGCTTCAGGCGGGGCGTATAGGTCTCGGTGGTTGCCATCAGCGATCGATCTCCTGGCCGCACCCGTCGCGCTTGCAGACGCGCACCTTGACCTGCTCGCCACCCTTGGCTTCCTTGAAGCGGTAGCCGACGCGGGTCGGCAGCTTGCACGTCGGACAGACGAGCATCACGTTCGAGATCGCGACCGGCGCTGCGAGATCCATGATCCCGCCGGGCGCCATCTGCGTGCCGCCCATGCGGCTCGCGTCGCGGATCGGGCGTGGCTTGCGGTGGCGCTTCGTCATGTTCAGGTTCTCGACCAGCACCTTGCCGGCGCGCGGGCGTGCCTCGAGGACCCGTCCCTGCTTCCCGCGGTCCTTCCCGGAGAGCATCTGGACGGTGTCGCCCTTCTTGATTTTCATTGCAGTCGCCATAGCTAGAGCACCATTCTCTTAAAGGACTTCCGGAGCCAGGCTCACGATTTTCATGAAGTTCTTCTCACGCAACTCACGGGCGACTGGCCCGAAGATGCGCGTCCCGCGCGGATTCCTTGCGTTGTCGATCAGTACAGCTGCGTTCTCGTCGAACGCGATCAGCGTCCCGTCGTCACGGCCGAAGGGCTTCTTCGTCCGCACGACGACGGCCTTCACCACTTCGCCCTTCTTGACCGCGCCCTGTGGGGCAGCGGACTTGACGGTCGCAGTGATGATGTCGCCGACACGTGCGTAGCGGCGCCTGGAGCCGCCGGCAACGCGGATGCAGAGTAGCTCACGCGCACCCGTGTTGTCGGCCACTTTGAGACGTGTTTCCTGCTGGATCATCGAGGGCCCCCTACCGTGCCTTCTCGGTGATCTCGGCGAGGCGCCAGTGCTTCAGCTTGGAGAGTGGCCGCGTCTCGACGATGCGCACCTTGTCGCCGACACCGGCGGTGTTCGCCTCGTCGTGCGCATGGAACTTGACCGTCGAGCGGATCACCTTCTTGTACTTCGGATGACTCTTGATCACGTCGACCTTGACGATGATCGTCTTGTCGCCCTTGTCGGAGACCACGACGCCGCGGCGCTCCTGGCGCCGGCCGCGCTCGTAGTCAGGCTTCTCGGTGCGCGTGATCGGCTTGCGCGAAGCAGGCTTCTCGCGGACGACCTTCGTGCGCGTACGGCGTGCCGTACGAGGCAGGTGCCGCTGCGACTTCGACGGCTTGGCGACCGGCGCTGCGGCGGCCTCTTCGGCAACCGGGGCCTCCTCGGCAGCCACTGCCTCATCGGCAACTGCTGCTTCTTCGGCAACGGGCGCCTCTTCGGCGACCGGGGCCTCTTCGGCAACCGGGGTCTCCTCGGCAACCGGGGCGTCCTCGACCTCGGCCGCGGGGGTCTCCTCGACGGCGGTCTCGTCGACCACGGTCTCGTCGGGTGTCTCGTTCGGATCTTTTTCGTCCGCCATCTAGTTCTGCACTTTCTGCTTGTTGGAATTGCGCTCGTGCTGGGTGGTCAGGATGCGCGCGATCTCGCGCTTGGCGAGCCGAAGGCGCGTCGAGTTCTCGAGCGCGCCGGTGGCCGCCTGGAACCGGAGGTTGAAGAGCTCCTGCCGGGTGTCTGCGAGCTTGTGATCCAGCTCGTCGTTCGACAGATCGCGGAGGTCTCTAGCCCGCAAAGAGATCACCACCGTCGTCGCGCCGCACGAACTTCGTCTTCAGCGGCAGCTTCTGACCCGCCAGGCGTAGGGCTTCCTTGGCCAGCGGCTCCGGGACGCCTGCGAGCTCGAACATGACACGCCCGGGCTTGACTACGGCCACCCAGCCTTCGGGTGAGCCTTTGCCCTTGCCCATGCGGGTCTCGGCCGGCTTCTTCGTGAAGGGCTTGTCGGGGAAGACATTGATCCAGACCTTGCCGCCGCGCTTGATCTTGCGCGTCATTGCGATCCGGGCTGCCTCGATCTGGCGGTTCGTGATCCAGCCGGCCTCGAGGGCCTTGATCCCGTACTCGCCGAAGTTCACGGTCGTCTGCCCGCGCGACTCGCCGCGGCGGCGGCCGCGATGGTGCTTCCTGAATTTGGTCTTCTTGGGGAGCAGCATCAGCTATCGGCCTTCTTCGGAGCCGGCTTCTTCGGGGCAGCCTTCCGCGCGGCCGGCTTCTCGTCGGCAGCGGGCTTCTCGTCCGCAGCCGGCTTCTTCTCGGCAGCGGGCTTCCTCGGAGCGGCGGGCTTCTTCTCGGGCTTGCGGCGTCTCGACCGTTGCCCGCGGCGGGTGCAGCGGTGGTCGCCTCGGGCGCTGCGGCGGCCGGTGCCGGCGTCGCCTCGACCGCCGGTTCGCTGGCAACCTGCTCGGTGACGACCGGCTCGGTCACGGGCGTCTCAAGGTTTGCCTCGGTATTGCTTGCCTCGGGAGCGGCCGTCTCGGGACTCGTCGTCTCGGGACCGGTCGTCTCACGTTGCGGACGGCCTCCGCCTGCGGGGCGCGCCGCCCCGCCACGGTTCCGCGGCGCGCCGGCCCGGTTGCCGGGCCCACCGCCGCCGGGGCGCTGCGGCTGGCCGCCACGCTGGCCGGGACGGCCGCGGCGCACCGGGCCGAGACCCTCGCGATCCTGGTTGCGATTGCGGCCGGATTCGCGCGAGGCGCCGAGACCTTCGGTGACGCCACCACGGCGGCGTGCCGTGTCCTGGTCGCCAAGGCGCGTCTCCTTCTTCTCGGCCATGCCGGAATAGCCCTGCGGCATGATCTCGCCCTTGTTGATCCAGACCTTCACGCCGATGCGGCCGGTCGGGGTCTTCGCCTCGACAAACCCGTAGTCGATGTCGGCGCGGATCGTGTGCAGCGGCACGCGGCCTTCGGAGTACTGCTCCGAGCGGCTCATCTCCGAGCCGCCGAGCCGGCCCGAGCACTTCACCTTCACACCGGCTGCTCCAGAGCGGATCGCCGAGGCGAGCGAGCGCTTCATCGCGCGGCGGAACGACACGCGGTTCTGTAGCTGCTCCGCGATCGACTGCGCGACGAGCTTCGCGTCGAGCTCGGGACGCTTGATCTCGTTGATGTTGATGTGCACGTTCTTCTGGGTCATCGCATGCACTTCTTTGCGCAGCGCGTCGACCTCGACACCGGACTTGCCGATCACGATGCCGGGGCGCGCCGTGTAGATGTCGATCGTGATCCGCTGCTTGTCCTTGCGGATCAGGATGTCCGACAGCCCGGCGTGCGAGAGCTTCCCGAGAATGTGCTCGCGGATCTTGATGTCCTCGATCAGCGCGCCCGCAAATTCCTTGTCGGGAACCATCCAGTTCGACTTCCAGTCGTGGATGACGCCGACGCGCAGGCCGCCAGGGTGAATTTTCTGACCCATTAGTGGACCTTTCCGGAAGTTGCGTGATGGTCATGGCGCGCGAAAAGCAAGTCGGGCAAGGACGCAGGGAGGCCCGATAGCGGTGTTCTATCGGGCCGACTGAGGACGCGGCCCGGCGCCGCTTTGCAGCCGCCAGGACGCGCGAGACTTTCGGAAAGGTTCACGAATTCTCCTTCTTCTCGGTCGGCCTGCGGGTTCCGCGCTTCTTCGGCTTGGCCGCGGCGCGCTCCGCGGTGGGTGCGGTGACGGCCGGCGTCTGTGCAACCTGAATCGTGATGTGGCACGTGCGCTTCTTGATGCGGGCGACGCGGCCGCGCGCACGGGCACGCCAGCGCTTGATCGTCGGGCCACCGTCGACATAGACCGCCGCGACGACGAGGTCGTCGCCGCGCCATTGCAGCGCCGGATTCGACTCGGCGTTCGCGACGGCAGAGCTCAGGACCTTCTCGATCTCGACCGCGGCGGCGCGCTCGGTGAATGCGAGAATCGTGCGCGCCTCGGGCACGCTGCGCCCGCGGATGTTGTCCGTGACCAGGCGCGCCTTGCGCGGCGAGATCCGGACGAACTTGGCGACCGCTTGCACGGTCTGCGGCTTATCGGCGACGGCAGCCATTAGCGCTTCTTCACCTGTGTCTTCTGGTCGCCGGCGTGGCCACGGAAGTGACGGGTCGGCGCGAACTCGCCCAGCTTGTGCCCCACCATCTGCTCCGAGATGAAGACCGGCACATGCTTGCGACCGTCGTGGACCGCGATCGTGTGCCCGACCATGTCGGGGAAGACCGTGGAGGTCCGCGACCAGGTGCGAATCATGTTCTTGGAGCCGGAGTCATTCATCTTCTGGATGCGCGCGAGCAGCCGCTCCTCGACGAAAGGCCCCTTCTTCGAAGATCTCGACATTTAGCGCTTGTCCTTCCCGCGGCGACGGCCGCGAACGATCAACTTGTTGGATTCCTTGTGCTTGGAGCGGGTGCGCTTGCCGAGCGTGGGCACGCCCCACGGGGTGACCGGGTGACGGCCGCCCTTCGACTTGCCCTCGCCGCCGCCGTGCGGATGGTCGACCGGGTTCATGGCCGAGCCGCGCACACCGGGGCGGATGCCCCGCCAGCGGCTGCGCCCGGCCTTGCCGCCGGTGATGTTGCCGTGCTCGACGTTCCCGACCTGGCCGACCGTGGCGCGACAGGTCATCAGCACGCGCCGCATCTCGCCCGACGGGAGACGCAACGTGGCGTGGGCGCCGTCCTTCGCGACCAGCTGGATGCCGGAGCCGGCCGAGCGCGCCATCTGGCCGCCCTTGCCGGGCTTCAGCTCGACGTTGTGCACGAGCGTGCCGGTCGGGATGTTCTCGAGCGGGAGCGCATTGCCGGGCTTGATGTCGGCGTCGGCGCCCGACTGCACGACCGAGCCGACGCGCAGACCTGCGGGCGCAAGGATGTAGGCCTTGAACCCGTCGGCGTAGTGCAGCAGCGCGATGCGCGCGGAGCGATTCGGGTCGTACTCGATCGCCGCCACCTTCGCCGGCACGCCGTCCTTCGTGCGCTTGAAGTCGACGAGACGGTAACGGCGCTTGTGGCCGCCGCCCTGATGGCGCGTCGTGATGCGACCCGTGTTGTTGCGGCCGCCCTTCTTGGTCAGCTTCTCGGTGAGCGCCTTCTCCGGCTTCGACTTCGTGATCTCGGCGAAGTCCGACACCGTCATGTGACGGCGTCCCGGAGAGGTCGGCTTGAACCTACGGACTGGCATGGCTAAATTTGTGCTCCTTCGAAGATCTCGATCGTGTCGCCGGCGCGCAGGAGCACGATGGCCTTCTTCCAACCCTGGCGGGTGCCCTTGATCGCTCCGCGCCGCTTCGGCTTCGCCTGCACCTTGATCACGTTGACGCGCGCAACCTTGACGTCGAACATCTGCTCGACGGCCTGGCGGATCTGCGTCTTGTGCGCGTCCGGATGCACCTTGAACGTGTACTGGCCACCCGTCGACGCGGCATAGCTCTTCTCACTGACGATCGGCGCGAGGAGCACCTGGCTTGCGTGCAGGGCCATTACTGCGCCCTCCCTTCGACGAGCGGCAGTGCGGTCTCGGTGACGAGCAGCGAACGCGCCCACACGAGAGCGCTGACCTCGACCTCGCTCGGCGTGATGACGACGACGCGCTGCAGGTTGCGGAAGCTCTTCAGGAGGTTCGTCTCGCCCTCGGTCGCCACGATCACGAGCGGCGTGCGCTGGCCCCAGGCCTCGACGAAGCGTCTTGCCTTGCTTGGTCGACGGCGCTTCGAAATCGTCGGCGGAGACGATCGACGAGCGATCCCTCGTTGACGTGCGAGCGAGCGCAGACCGAAGCGCGGCCTTGGCGAGCCTTGCGGTTGACCTTCTGTACGAAGTCACGCGGCGTCTTCGCGAACGCATGACCGCCGCCGGAGAACTGCGGGGCGCGGATCGTGCCCTGGCGCGCGCGGCCGGTGCCCTTCTGGCGCCACGGCTTCGCGCGGCCGCCGGAGACGAGCCCGCGGCTCTTCGTCGCAGAGGTGCCCGCGCGCTGCGCGTTCATCTCGGACCGCACGGCTTCGTGCACGAGATGGGCCTTGACCTCCGCGCCGAACACGTCCTCGCCGAGCGAGATGTCCTTGGACTTCTTGCCGCTCGCATCGAGCATCGGGGCAGTAGGAGCAGCCATTACCCGCGCACCTCGACGAAGCCGTTCTTCGGGGCCGGGAACGGCGCCCTTCACGAGCAGGAGGTTGAGCTCGGCATCGATGCCGTGCACCGTCAGGCCGAGCTGGGTGACGCGCTTGCCGCCCATCAGGCCGGGCATCTTGCGGCCCTTCATCACGCGCGAGGGCGTCGCCGACGCGCCGATCGAGCCGGGCTTGCGAATGTTGTGAGAACCGTGCGAGCGCGGGCCAGAGCTGAAGTTGTGGCGCTTGATCGTGCCCTGGAAGCCCTTGCCGATGCCGATGCCCGCGACCTTCACCTTGTCGCCGGCTTCGAAGAGCTCGACGGTGACGTGCTCGCCCTCGACCGCGCCGTCGATCCCGCCGCGGAACTCGACGAGCCTGCGGTGCGCGCCGACTTTGAACTTGGCGAGATGGCCGAGCTCGGGCTTCGTCAGCTTGCGGTCGGGCACGGCGTCGAATGCGAGCTGCACGGCGTCGTAGCCGTCCTCGGCCTCGAACTTCACCTGCACGACCGGGCACGGGCCGGCCTGGATCACCGTGACAGCCGTGACCCCACCGGTCTCCGGATCGAAGACCTGCGTCATGCCAAGCTTTTTGCCGAGGATCCCTTTCGCCATGGCTAGAGCTTGATCTCGATGTCGACGCCCGCCGGGAGATCGAGCCGCATCAGCTGATCGATCGTCTTCGGCGTCGGGCTGAGGATGTCGATGAGCCGCTTGTGGGTGCGGATCTCGAAGTGCTCGCGCGAGTCCTTGTCCTTGAACGGGCTGCGGATCACGCAGTAGACGTTCTTCTCCGTCGGCAGAGGGACCGGCCCAGTGATCGTCGCACCGCTGCGCTGCGCGGTGTCGACGATCTGCTGGGCCGACCGGTCCAGCTGTTGGTGGTCGTAGCCCTTCAAGCGGATCCGGATTTTTCCCTGTGCCATGTCTGCTGCTCTCTACTTGACGATCAGTTACTTGACGATTTCAGTGACGACGCCTGCACCGACGGTGCGGCCGCCCTCGCGGATCGCGAAACGAAGGCCCTGATCCATGGCGATCGGCTGGATCAGCTCGATCTCCATGTTCGTGTTGTCGCCCGGCATGACCATCTCCTGGCCTTCCGGGAGGCTGACCGCGCCGGTCACGTCCGTGGTGCGGAAGTAGAACTGCGGGCGGTAGTTGTTGAAGAACGGCGTGTGACGGCCGCCTTCGTCCTTCGACAGCACGTAGACCTCGGCCTTGAAGTGCGTGTGCGGGGTGATCGAGCCCGGCTTCGCGAGCACCTGGCCGCGCTCGACGTCCTCGCGCTTGACACCGCGGAGGAGTGCACCCGCGTTGTCGCCTGCCTGCGCGTAGTCGAGCGACTTCTGGAACATCTCGAGCCCGGTGACGACGGTCTTCTCGACCTTCTCGTGGATGCCGACGATCTCGATCTCGTTCCCGACCTCGATCTTGCCCTGCTCGACGCGGCCGGTGACGACCGTGCCGCGGCCTGTGATCGTGAAGACGTCTTCGATCGGCATCAGGAACGGCTTGTCCGACTCGCGCTCCGGCTCCGGGATGTAGGAGTCGACCGCTTCCATCAGCTCGACGATCTTCTCCTCCCACGCCTCGTCGCCCTCGAGCGCCTTCAGCGCCGAGACGCGGACGATCGGGATGTCGTCGCCGGGGAAGTCGTACTTGGACAGGAGCTCCTGGACCTCGAGCTCGACGAGCTCGAGCAGCTCCTCGTCGTCGACCATGTCCGCCTTGTTCAGCGCGACCACGATGTACGGCACGCCGACCTGGCGGGCGAGCAGGATGTGCTCACGCGTCTGCGGCATCGGGCCGTCGGCGGCGCTGACGACGAGAATCGCGCCGTCCATCTGCGCGGCGCCCGTGATCATGTTCTTGATGTAGTCGGCGTGACCAGGGCAGTCGACGTGCGCGTAGTGACGGTTCGGCGTCTCGTACTCCACGTGCGACGTGTTGATCGTGATGCCGCGCTGGCGCTCCTCGGGGGCGTTGTCGATCTCGGCGAAGCTCTTCACCTGTCCGCCACCGCCGCGCTTCGCGAGCACGTTCGAGATCGCGGCTGTCAGCGTCGTCTTCCCGTGGTCGATGTGCCCGATGGTGCCGACGTTGAGGTGCGGCTTCGTGCGCTCGAACTTCTGCTTGGCCATTCCTTCCTTCCTTTTACTTGGATCCCGAGGTCTGCTCGGTGATCTCGCTTGCGATAGACGCCGGCACCTCTTCGTACCGGTCGAACTGCATGGTGAAGTCAGCGCGGCCCTGGGACATCGACCGCAGGTCGGTGGCGTAGCCGAACATCTCGCTCAGCGGGACCATCGCCTTGATCACCTGAGCGTTGCCGACCGGCGACATGTCCTCGATGCGGCCGCGACGGCTGTTCAGGTTGCCCATCACGTCACCGAGGTAGTCCTCCGGGGTCGTGACCTCGACGGCCATCACCGGCTCGAGCAGCTTCGGCTTCGCGCGCTTCATCGCTTCCTTGAAGGCAATCGAGCCGGCGATCTTGAAGGCGCGCTCGCTCGAGTCGACGTCGTGGTAGGAGCCGTCGATCAACTCGACCTTGACATCGACGACCGGGTAGCCGGCGAGGACGCCAGAGCTCATCGCCTCGCGAATGCCTTCGTCGATCGGCTTGATGTACTCCTTGGGAATCTTGCCGCCGACGATCTTGTCGACGAACTCGTAGCCCTTGCCGGCCTCCTGCGGCAGCAGGTTGATCACTGCGTCGCCGTACTGGCCCGAGCCACCCGTCTGACGGACGAACTTGCCCTGGATCTTCTCGGCCGGCTTGGAGATGGTCTCGCGATACGCGACCTGCGGACGACCGACGTTCGCGTCGACGTTGAACTCGCGCTTCAGGCGGTCGATGATGATCTCGAGGTGCAGCTCGCCCATGCCGGCGATCAGCGTCTGGCCCGTCTCCTCGTCCGAGGTGACGCGGAAGGTCGGATCCTCGTCGGACAGCCGCGCGAGCCCGTTGCCGAGCTTGTCCTGGTCGGCCTTCGACTTCGGCTCGACGGCGACAGAGATCACTGGCTCGGGGAATGTCATCGACTCGAGGATGATCGGCGAGCTCTCGACCGCGAGCGTGTCGCCGGTCGTCGTCGACTTCAGGCCGACGCCGGCGGCGATGTCGCCCGCGCCGATCTCTTCGCGCTCTTCGCGATGGTTCGCGTGCATCTGGAGGATACGGCCGATCCGCTCGGTCTTGCCGGTGGTCGTGTTCAGCACGCGGTCGCCCGCCTTGACCTTGCCGGAGTAGACGCGGAAGTAGGTGAGCTTGCCGACGAACGGGTCGGACATCACCTTGAAGGCGAGTGCCGAGAACGGCTGCTCGATCGACGGCTCGCGCGTGATCTCGGCGCCCGACTTGGGGTCGAGGCCGATCATGGGCGGCACGTCGAGCGGGCTCGGGAGGTAGTCGATCACCGCGTCGAGCAGCGGCTGGACGCCCTTGTTCTTGAACGCGGAGCCGAGAATGACGGGTGTGAGCGCGTCGGCGATCGTGGCTGCGCGAAGCGCGCGCCTGATCATCTCCGGGGTCACGAGCGACTCGTCGGTGAGGTAGGTCTCGGTCAGCTCGTCGTCGAACTCGGCGACGGCGTCGATCAGCTGGTGGTGGTAGGCGTGCGCCTGCTCGGCGAGCTCGGCCGGGATGTCGGTGACGTCGAAGTCCTCACCGAGGTCGTCCTTGTAGACGATCGCCTTCATCTCGACGAGGTCGACAACGCCGACGTGCTTCTCCTCCTGCCCGATCGGCAACTGGATCGGCACCGGGTTCGCGCCGAGGCGGTCGATCATCGACTGGACGGACTTGAAGAAGTCGGCGCCGGTGCGGTCCATCTTGTTGATGAACGCGATCCGCGGCACGCGGTACTTGTCGGCCTGGCGCCAGACGGTCTCGGACTGCGGCTGGACGCCTGCGACGGAGTCGAAGACGGCGACGGCGCCGTCGAGCACGCGCAGGCTGCGCTCGACCTCGGCCGTGAAGTCCACGTGCCCGGGCGTATCGATGATGTTGATGCGATGGTCGCGCCACGTCGCAGTGGTCGCAGCGGACGTGATCGTGATGCCGCGCTCCTGCTCCTGCGCCATCCAGTCCATCGTCGCCGCGCCCTCGTGAACCTCACCCATCTTGTGGGTGCGGCCGGTGTAGTAGAGGATCCGCTCCGTCGTCGTGGTCTTACCCGCGTCGATGTGAGCCATGATCCCGATGTTGCGGACGCGGTCCAGCGCCACGCGTGTTTCAGTTACAGCCAACTCTCTCCCTTACCACCGGTAGTGCGCGAAGGCCTTGTTGGCCTGCGCCATCCGGTACATGTCGTCTTTGCGCTTGTACGCGTTGCCCTGCTGCTCGAGGGCGTCGAGGATCTCGCCGGCCAGCTTGTCCGCCATGTGCTTCTCACGACGGTCGCGCGAGAACGTGACGAGCCAGCGGAGGGCGAGCGTGCGCCCGCGGCGCTGCGGAACCTCGATCGGAACCTGGTAGTTCGCGCCACCGACGCGGCGCGAGCGAACCTCGAGCACCGGCGTGACGGTCTTCACGGCCTGCTCGAGCACCTCGACCGGCGGCCGGCCTGTCTTCTCGCCGACCTTGTCGAGCGCCGAGTAGACGATCGCCTCGGCCGTCGACTTCTTGCCGTCGCGCATGACGCGGTTCATCAGCTGCGTCACGAGCTGGCTGTCGTAGACCGGGTCGGAGATGACCGGGCGCGGGGTGATTTCAGCGCGGCGGGGCATTACGACGAGCTCTTCTTCGCGCCGTACTTCGACCGGCCTTGCTTGCGGTCGGCGACACCCGAGGCGTCGAGCGCGGCACGAATCACCTTGTAGCGGAAGCCCGGGAGGTCGCTCGTGCGGCCACCGCGGACGAGCACGACCGAGTGCTCCTGGAGGTTGTGGCCCTCGCCGGGAATGTAGGTACCGACCTCCTGGCCGTTCGTGAGCCGGACGCGCGCGATCTTCCGCAGCGCCGAGTTCGGCTTACGCGGCGTGGTCGTCGAGACGCGCGTGCAGACGCCGCGCTTCTGCGGGGCTCCCGCGAGCGCTGGGGTCTTCACCTTGGCGCGCTTCTTCACGCGGCCCTTGCGAATCAGTTGATTGACGGTCGGCATGCGGAAACAGAATCTCCTAAAACGGGTCGTATTCAGACAGAAGGACGGGGGAGCACGCGGCGCCCACCGACGGCGAGGCATGGTAGCGAATCGAGCAGGAGGTCGCAAACGCCTCCAACCCGCTTCGTTCCTTGCGTTCGAGCAGGGTAGCCGATCGCCCGCGACGCCGGTTTTTCACCATTTCGCGCCATAGCCTTCTGCCTGATCCCTCACTACAGTGAGCCGACTGCGGTGAACGTCTATTTCGCCATCGGGGCCCTCTGTCTCGCGTTTCTGACTGCCCTGGGGGCAGCAGTTGCGGTTTGGCGCGCCCGGGCGACCGCCGACGACCGGGTCGCCGAGGCGGTGAAGTCGCTTGCGGCCGGGATGCAGGAGACGATGCGCGACCTCGCGGGCGCCCTCGAAGCGAGCGAGACGCCGGCCCGCGCCGAGCGGTTTCCGGTCGAGCTGGCCTCGACGCTCGATCTCGACGAGGTGACCGAGCGGACGCTCGAGGCAGTTGCCACGATCCCGGGTGTCGAGTCGGCGCACCTCGAGGCTGCAGGCCCCGACGGCGCGCGGCTCACGGCAAGCATCGGTATGCCTGCCGACGAGGCCGCCGGCGCTGCGCTCACGATCCCCGACAACGACAACCTGCGGGCGGTCGAGGTCTCCTACCGCTATCGGATCGACACGGCCGACGAGTCGTCCGGGCTCGTCCGGTCGGGCGTCGTGGTGCCGCTCCGCGCCGACGGCTCACCAATCGGCACGCTCAGCGCATTCAGCCGCTCATCGACCCGCCGGATCTCTGAGGGCGAGATCGAAGCGCTCGAGAGTGTCGCGTTCAGGGCAGGGGCAGCGCTCGAAAACGCTCGCCGCTACGCGGAGGCCCGCGCACTCGCCGACCTGGACGCGCTGACGGGCCTGCACAACCGCCGCTACTTCCACGAGACGCTCGCACGCGAGATCGCGCGCGCCGCCCGCTACGAGCGTCGGCTCGCGGTGATCGTCCTCGACCTCGACGACTTCAAGACGGTCAACGATCGCGTCGGTCATCTCGCCGGCGACTCGGTGCTGGCCGAGGCCGCGGAGCGCATGCTCACGGTCATACGGGGAGCCGACGTTCCGTGCCGCGTCGGTGGGGACGAGTTCGCGGTCGTCCTGCCCGAGGGCGGCGTGGAGGACGGCCAGCTACTCGCGAGCCGGATCGCGCGCGCGATCGGCTCCCGCCCGATCGGCTTGGCCGGGACGCTCCAACTCTCGGCGGGGGTCGCAGAGTTGAAGCCGGGCGAAGGGCCGAACGACCTCTTCCAGCGGGCCGACGATGCCCTCTACCGCGCGAAGGAACTGGGCAAGGCCCGCACGGTTGCCGTTGCGGCCGACAACTAGGCAGGCTGGACGCCGGCGCGCACGAGCCCCGATTCGTACGCGAAGACGACTGCCTGTACTCGGTCACGGAGCCCGACCTTTGCGAGCAGGCTCGCAACGTGTGACTTGACGGTCGACGGCTCGACGACGAGCTCCGCCGCGATCTCGGCGTTCGTGAGCCCGCGCGCAAGGAGCACGAGCACGTCCCGCTCGCGCGCCGTCAGCGACTCGAGCACGGGCGATTCGCGCACGGGCTGGGCGAACTGCTCAATCAGCTTGCGCGTGGAGGCAGGTGCGAGCAGCGCCTCGCCCGCGTGCACGGTGCGCACCGCCGCAACGAGCTGATCGCGGGGCGCCGTCTTCAGCAGGAAACCGGATGCGCCGGCGCGGAAGGCCTCGACGATGTATTCGTCGAGGTCGAACGTCGTCAGCATGAGCACGCGTGTCTCTGGTGTCGTTGCGGTCAGCCGCCGCGTCGCCTCGATCCCATCGAGCTCTGGCATGCGGATGTCCATCAGCACGACGTCGGGACGCCTCGTCGCAACGAGAGCGACTGCCTCGAGCCCGTCGCTTGCCTCGCCGAGGACCTCCAGGTCGGGTTCCGCGCTGAGGATCAGGTTGAAGCCCGCGCGGACGAGCGCCTGATCGTCCGCGAGCACGACCGAGATCACGGCTGCCCCGCGAGTGGCAACGAGGCGCGCACCACCCATCCGTCCGGCTCACGGCCCACGTGGAGCTTCCCGCCCCAGAGCGCAACTCGCTCCCGCATGCCGACGAGGCCGTGTCCCGTGCCGCCCCCGTCGCCCGAGCCCGCACCGTCATCGCGAATCTCGATCTCGACGGTGTCGCGCGCGTACGTGACGGTCAGCGCAGCATGCGCAGGCCCTGCGTGTTTGAGGGCATTCGTCAGTGCCTCCTGCGCGATGCGGTAGGCCGAGAGATCAAGGCCGGGCGGGAGTTGGGTCGGCGTGCCCTCGACCTTGAGCTCGACCGGGAGCCCGGCTTCGCGCACCTGCGCGACCAGCGTGTCGAGCGCAGCGAGGCCGGGCTGCGGCGCGAGTGCCTGCGCATCTTCGGCGCGACGTAGGACGCCAAGCAAGCGCCGCATCTCGTCCACGGTCTCACGACCCGTGGTTTCGATCGCTTCGAGCGCGCCGCGCACGTTCGGCTGCTCACCCTCGAGCACGCGCGCTGCAGCGCCGGCCTGCACGACGATCATCGAGACGTTGTGCGCAATCACGTCGTGCAACTCACGGGCGATCCGGCCACGTTCCACGGCGACGGCGGCCTGCGCCTGCAGCTCCCGTTGCTCCTCGAGCATGCGATTCGTGTGCTCGAGCGCCACGGCTCGGGCGCGCCACGAACTGATGATGCGACCGACCACCCACGCAGTCGTCACCCAGACGACCGTCGGCAACGAGTTCCCGGCGGTGACGTATCCCATGCTCGCGGCGGCGACGCCCGCGATCACGCCGACCGGGATCGCGATCAAGAGCGTCAGCAACCCTGTCCGCGCCGAGGTGTGCGCGCCGAGTGCATAGAAGGCGAGGACGAGCGCGAGGAACGGCTCGAACGCGGCTTGGCGCGGCGCCACGAGCGCGACACTGCCGAACGCCGCGACCACGACGATCGCGACCACGAGCGGCGCATGGGTGCGGCGCCACAGGAACGGAACCGAGATCGCAGCCGCGATCAGCAACTGAACGGCCAGCGGACCGCCCCAGCCGCTGCCGGAACCTGCCTTCAGGAGATCGGCGAGCGAGGCGATCAGCAACGCCGCGGCGAGCCCCACGTCGCAGAGCACCTGAAAGCGCCGGTGTCCGGAGAGCGAGGCGAGCCGTTCGTACATATCTCGAACGTATCGCGCCGGCCGGGCTGCCGCATCCGCCCCACGGCGGAATCGAAGTTCCGTCGCACGGCGGAGACGAGTTCGGCGGCGCGGCCGAAGAAGTTGCCTTCGTGCCTTCGTAGGTTGCGAGGCAGTCGATCCTGGAGGTTCAGAAATGACGCAACGTCCCGTTCCGCTCGTCGCCGCACTCAGCGGCCTCGCTTCCGTCGTCCTGCTGTTCGTGGGCCAGGGCATCAGCGGCGGTGGTAACTCACCCGACATCACGAAGTCACGCGCAGAGCATGTCGCGTGGCTCGCGAAGCAGCACGCCTCGACTGCCGGCTACGCCGGGGACATGTGCGAGGTGGTCGGCATCCTGCTCCTCCTCGTGTTCGCGGCGACGCTGTGGACCGTCCTGCGGGACGGCGACAAGAGCGGCATCGTCGCCGCGACTGCCTTTGGTGCGGGGATCGCATCGGCGGCGGTGAAGCTCGCATCCGTACCGGCGGCATTCGCGCTCTACTGGCGCGCCGACCAGGGTTGGAACCCGCAGGTCGCGACCGCGCTCTTCGACATGAACGACGCCGCGTTCGTGCTGACATGGGCGATCGACGCGGTGATGCTCGGCGCCGCGGCAATTGTCATCCTGCGGAGCGGCGTCCTGCCGCGGTGGCTCGGCTGGCTCGCCGCAGTCGCGGGAACGGTCTCGATCGCGACCGTGCCGATCGCGATGAAAGCGCCACCGGTCGGGATCCTCCTGACGTTCGTTTGGCTCATCGCGACGAGCGTCGTGCTCACGCGTCGCTCGCTGCGCGACGAGCCTCGCGCGGCTGTCGTCACGGCCTGATCGCCGCCGGAGCTGTGCGCTGCCGTTCCTCAGCCGAGGCTGAGGAACGGCAGCCATTCGGTCAGGTCGACCGTGGCCGGCTGCGGCGGCTGATCGTGCTGGCAGGTGAGGCGCGAGAGCGACTGGTTCTGGTGGCGGCGTGACCAGAGCGCGAAGGCCGCATCTTTCTGCTGCGCGACGAAGGCGGCGCGAATCGACGCGGCAGCCTGTGCGAACGGGAACGAGGCGAGCGACGAGACCTCGCCGAGCACGGTCACCTTCACTCCGTCGATGACCGTCGTCTTGCCGGTTTCAAGGCCAAAGAGCCTGCCCGGCGCCTGCTGGCTCAGCGCGACTCCGGCACGGAGGTTCCCGAGCCAGCGTTCGGCAGCGGATGCGCGGACGAGCCGCGCGTTCGTCGGCGCGTATGTGCCGTACCACTGCCGGAGCTGCGCGCCGGTCGGCCCGCTGACCGGGAGCGTCGCCTCGACGGCGCGACGACGCAACTCATCGGCGAGGATCCTGCGCGCGAGCGTCGGCGTCGCTCGTGCCCGCGCGAGTGCTGCCAGGTAGGCGGCGCGGCTGCCGCCGAAGTGGTCGAGGATCACCCCGCGCTCTGCGCTCGCCACCGCCTGGGCGTCGACCGGCCGGGTGTCGGCGAGCACAGCGTGCTGGAACTCGGCCGAGTACGCGAGATCACGGTCACCGGTCAGCCGGTTGAGTGCAGCGACGTCGTTCGCGAGGAGCTTCGTCTTGTCGAGCAGGCAGAGCGTCCCGGCCGGCAGGGTCGCGCCGACGTCGAGCGACGTGTCGAGGCTCGTCCCGGCGAGGGCCGGGGCATCGCAGAGCGAGTGGTCGCGCACCCAGAGCCACGTGCACGCGGCCTTCGGCTTGTCGGGATCGTTGCCGGCCGGGTTGAACGCCGCCCAGCCCCAGGACCACACGCTCGCGATGTCCAACTCGGCTGCGACCTGCTTCGAGGCGAGCGCCTCCCATTTGACGACGTCGAGCCACTTCGAGAGCGGCTGCAACCCCTCGCGGCCCCCGGCTTTGGGCGTCGAGCTGAAGGTCAGCATCATCCCGAGCCGGTTCGTCGGCACCCCGATCTCGATCAGCTGCTCGAGGCGGTTGCGCATCGTCGCGCGCAGGCGGCGGCTGCCCTGCACCGCGCCCTGCTTGGAGATTGCCGGGCCGGAGAAGTAGATCTCCGGCACGAGGTCGGCGACCTGGGCGGCCTGCTGCCACCACGCGTCGGCGGTGGCGTCGTGCGTGTAGGGGTTGCTCGAGAGGAGCAGGAATGGACGCGCGCCACGGTCGGCGAGCCGCTGCAGGAACGCGAGCACGTTCGCGCGGTATTGCGCTGTGGTCGGCGTCCACGGGGTCGGCAGCTGCGCCCCGAAGAGCTCGTTCTCGGCCATCAGCGGGTGGTCGCAGCCGGACGAGGCCACCGCCGCGGCGAAGAGCTTGTCGGCGCGCGCCTGGATCGTCGAGGGATCGGCCGGCTTCGACGGGGTCCCGACGCGGTTGTTCAGGTAGAGGTCGAAGTAGACGGTCTGCGCGCCCTTGGCGCGCAGTTGCGGCGGGACGAGGAGGTTCGACGCGGCGCCGACGATGCCGGGCCGCGCGAAGATCGTCGACCAGAACGGCACCCCGCCGTCGGCGTAGTCGACCCAGAGCGGCTGCGCCGGCGGCAGGCCGCACGGAAGCGGCAGCTGGGTTGTGGGCGACGTCGCCGCCGGCGCGCCGCCACGGGCAACAGCCGCCGTGAGCGCAAGCAGGCAAACGCCGAGCACGAGGATCCGTCTCACGGCGCCCGTTGTAGCAAGGAGGCGAGAAGGCGCACGCCCGGCCCGTTTCCCGACGTGACCCGGACGGCCACGGCCGGTGTCAGACACACGCACGAGACAGTGACGGACCGTCCACAGGCGAGGGACTGCCGCCTGCCGGGCGCGGTCGGGTCGTGGAACGCGTGAGGTCGGTTTGCCCCGGCGGCCGCCCTTCCGACGGCAGCCGTCGTGCCGAAAGTGGAAAGAAAGTGCACCAAGAGTGGGTCAAAGCGGGGCGGAACGAGACAGCGTTCGGCAGCATGTGGGCGCGAAACCGCTTCGGAGCGTGCCTCCCCGGCGGTCATCGACGCGCGGTTATCGACGCCTCGCCACTCCCGCCCCAGCCCGCTCGTCGCGCACTCCGGCAACGGCAGCCGTCGTGACGTGGGCGTCACGCACTCGTGTCGAAGGTGGAACGCGTGAGGCCGGGTTGCCCCGGCCTCACGGTCATGCTTCGTTTCCGTTGCGACTCAGTCGTCGAGCGGGCTGTCGACCTCGGGGGTCTCCGTCGCCTCGCCGGCTTCGTGCGTCGTCGACGCCTCTGCGCCGGGCTC
The DNA here is from genome assembly GCA_963817765.1 of uncultured Thermoleophilia bacterium. Taxonomy (GTDB): domain Bacteria; phylum Actinomycetota; class Thermoleophilia; order Gaiellales; family Gaiellaceae; genus PALSA-600. Next base: position 65,097 of record CAWFPX010000009.1, read on the forward strand.
GCCGCCGAAGGTCGCGTCGAGTGCGCCGAAGTCGATCGCGCTTCCGTCCTGGCCGATCTCCTCGAGCGCCTGCAGCAGGGTGTCCCGCTCGTAGGCCTCGCGCACGATCGGCTCGGACGGGGCGATGTCGATCGTCCGGTACCGCTTCAGGCCGGTGGCCGCCGGGATGAGCTTCCCGATGATCACGTTCTCCTTCAGCCCGAGCAGGCGGTCGATCTTGCCCTCGATCGAAGCGTCCGTCAGCACCTTCGTCGTCTCCTGGAAGGAGGCCGCCGAGAGGAACGACTCGGTCGCGAGCGACGCCTTCGTGATGCCGAGGATGAGCGGCTCGTGCGTCGCCTTCTCGCCCTTCGCCTTCACCTTGGCGTTCTCACGCTCGTAGACGACACGGTCGACGAGCTGACCGGGCAGCAGGTCGGTGTCGCCGTTCGACTCGACCCGCACCTTCTTCAGCATCTGCCGAACGATCAGCTCGATGTGCTTGTCGTGGATCTCGACGCCCTGGCTCTTGTAGACCTTCTGCACCTCGCCGACGAGGTACAGCTCGGTCTCGGTCGAGCCGGTCAGCGCCAGCTTGTCGGCCGGGTTCTGCGAGCCCTCGTTGAGCGCCTCGCCGGCCTCCAGCACCTGGCCGTTCGTCACGAGCAGACGCGTCCGCCGCGGCAGCTGGTACTCGACCGGCTCCGCCAGCTCGCCGTCCGCACCGACCTCGGTCGGGTGGAGGGAGACCTTCGGCCCACGCTCTGTCGGCTCGATCTCGACGCGGCCCGCGACCTCCGCCAGGACGGCGGCGCCCTTCGGGTTACGCGCCTCGAAGATCTCGACGACACGCGGGAGGCCGTGCGTGATGTCCGCGCCGGCGACGCCGCCGGTGTGGAACGTCCGCATCGTCAGCTGCGTGCCCGGCTCGCCGATCGACTGCGCGGCGATGATGCCCACCGCGTCGCCGACCTCGCACATCTCACCCGTGGCCGGGAAGATGCCGTAGCAGACCTTGCACACGCCGGTCTCGGCGCGGCACTTCAGCACCGAGCGGACCGGCAGCGAGGAACTCCCCGCCGAGCTCCGCCTCGAGCTCCTCGAGCATCTCGACCGTGACCGTCTGGCCCTTCTCGGCGACCACGTTCTTGCCGGGCTTGCCCGACGCGAGCGGCTTGTGCACGTCCTCCGAGAGGACGCGTCCGAGCAGCGACTTGTTCAGCCCTTCCTGCGTGCGGATCGGCAGAACGATGTGGTCGTCGGTGCCGCAGTCGTGCTCACGGATGATCACGTCCTGCGAGACGTCGACGAGCCGCCGGGTGAGGTACCCGGAGTCGGCCGTGCGGAGCGCCGTGTCTGCCAGGCCCTTGCGCGCGCCGTGGGTCGAGATGAAGTACTCGAGCACCGTCAGGCCCTCCATGAAGTTGGCCTTGATGGGACGCTCGATGATCTCGCCCTTCGGGTTTGCCATGAGCCCGCGCATGCCCGCGAGCTGCCGGATCTGCTTGAACGAGCCACGGGCACCCGAGTTGGCCATCATGAAGACCGGGTTCAGCTCGTCGAAGTGGTCCTGCATCGCGTTCGCGACGACGTCGGTGGCCTCGGTCCAGATGTTGACGATCGTCTCGTGCCGTTCGTCCTCGGTGATCAGACCGCGGTCGTACTGGCCGTGAACCTCCTCGACCCGCTTCTCGTACTCGGCGAGGATCTGCTCCTTCTCGGGCGGGATGATGATGTCGTTCTTCGAGAT
>CAWFPX010000010.1:0-340122 GCA_963817765.1 uncultured Thermoleophilia bacterium
CGCGGGGATCGTCGCGCCCCAGGCGGTTTCGAAACGCGCCCGGCACGCATCGTCTTCGACGTCCTGGAAGCCCGGCAGCTTGTTCGGCAGCGCTCCCATGTCGCCGCCGCCCTGCACGTTGTTCTGGCCGCGCAGCGGTTGCAGCCCCGACCCGTACTTGCCGACCTGACCCGTGAGGAGCGACAGGTTGATCAGTGCGAAGACGTTGTCGACGCCGTTGTGGTGCTCGGTGATCCCGAGCGTCCAGCACATCTGCGCGTGCTTCGCGTTGCCCCACAGGTGCGCGAGCTCCTTGATCGCGGCTGCCGGCACGCCGGTCACGCGCTCGGCCTCGTCGAGTGTCCAGCGCTCGACCGACTCCTGGTAGGCGTCGAAGTCCGACGTCGCGCGCGCCACGAACTCGTCGTCGACGAGACCGGCGGCGATGATCTCCCGTCCGACGGCGTTCGCCAGCGCGATGTCGGTGCCGACGTCGAGCCCGAGCCACAGATCGCCCCACTGCGCCGATGGAGTGCGGCGCGGGTCGACGACCACGAGCTTCGCCCCGCGGTGCACCGCTTTCAGCACATGGTGGAAGAAGATCGGATGCGCCTCGCGGGCGTTCGAGCCCCAGAGCACGATCACATCCGCACACTCGCGCAGCTCCTCGTAGGAGCTCGTTCCGCCACCTGCACCAAACACCGTCGCCAGACCGACGACGCTAGGAGCGTGTCAGGTGCGGTTGCAGCTATCGATGTTGTTCGAGCCGAGGGCCAGACGCGAGAACTTCTGTGCGGCGAAGTTCAGCTCGTTCGTGGCTTTGGAGCAGCTGAAGAGACCGGTCATCGCGCCTTGCTCGCGCGCGGTGCGGAAGCCGGCGGCGGCGCGATCGAGCGCCTCGTCCCAGCTCGCGGTCCTCAGCTCACCGTTCTCACGGACAAGCGGCTCGGTCAGCCTGGTGTAACGCGGAGGCATGAAGCGAATATAGACGCGGCGTCGAACACAGTCCGGAACCGTTGCCGCCAGGAACGGGACGAGGCGTCGATTCGGTCACGGCTCCGTCACGGTTTCAACACGACGGCTGCCGTTGCAGGAGCCGGTGCGGGAGGGCGGGGCACCGTGGTGCGGGCAGGGGTCGAGATCCGCCGGGGACGTTGATCCGAAGCGGAATCTCACTCCACATGGTGCCCGGGACTGTCTCGATCCGCCGGGGGACGTAGCCACTTTTGTTGCACTTCTTTCCCACTTTCGAGGCGACGGCTGCCGTCGGCAGTGCGGCTCGCCGTCAACAGTGGCTCAGGTCAGCGAGCCGGCGGGGAGCGCTGGTGCTCCCGCGAGCCAGGCGGTGGTGCGGCGGCGGAGGACGTCCTCGTCCGTCTGCGCCCACTCGTGCTCGCGGGCGTAGAGATCCTGTGCGCGCAGGTCGGGGCGGCCCTCGACGATCGGGTCGAGTAGTGACCGGTCGTCGAACGCCGGCGCAAGCACCTCGGGCGCAAGCGACCCGTAGAGATGGAGGAGATGGCTGCGAATCGCCGCGTCGAGCTCGATCGGCCACTTGACCAGCTCGAGGCCGGTTGCCCCGGGCAAGGGCCGTGGCTGGCGGTCGAGGTTGCGCACGCCCAGCTGCTCGAGCGCGTCGAGTGCGATGCGGCGGTAGGTCGTCAGCTTGCCGCCGGCGACGCTCAGCATGCCGGCGCTGCCCTTCGTGTAGACGGTCTCGCGCCGTGCGTTCGCGGTCGAGCCCGGCCCCCCGGGCAGCACGCGCAGCCCGCAGAACGAGGCGCGCACCTCGCCGAGCCCGTCCACGCCGACCGCCGCCTCCGCGAGGACGGTGCGGATGTCGTCGTCGGTCACCCGTGCCGCCTCGGGCTCGCCTTCGTGCAGCGTGTCGGTCGTCCCGAGCAGCAGCTTGCCTTCCCAGGGAATCGCGAAGCTCACGCGCACCTTGTCGTGCGGGATCGTGATCGCCGCGCTCCAGCCCTCGCCGCCGTCGACGATCAGGTGCACGCCCTTGGAGAGCCGGATCGACGGCTCCGCCGACGGGTCCTCGAGCCGGCGGACCTGGTCGAGCCACGGCCCCGTCGCGTTGACGATCGAGCGCGCCTGCACCCGAACGGTCGCGCCGTCGACGTTCACTTCGGCACCGTCGCGGTCGAGCGAGACGACGTCCGCGTAGTTGAGCACCACGGCGCCGCGGTCGGCCGCCGCGCGCACGTTCGCGAGCGTCAGCCGCCCGTCGTTCGTCCACGCGTCGGCGTAGAGCGCCGAGGAGTGCAGGCCCTGGGTGCGGAGCTGAGGCACGAGCCGCAGCGCGTGGGCCTCGCTGACGCGGCCGTTCAGCTTCGCGCGTGCGAGGGCCGAGTAGAGGAGGACGCCGGTGCGGACGAACCACGGTCGGTGAGGCCCGTCGGCGTAGAGCGGGAACAGGAATGGCAGCCGGTGGACGAGATGGGGCGCGACGACGTTCATCAGCGCTCGCCGCTCCTCGTGCGCCTCGCGCACGAGGCGGATGTCGCCCATCTGGAGGTAGCGCAGGCCGCCGTGAATGAGCTTCGACGAGGCGCTCGAGGTCGCACAGGCGAAGTCGCCGCGGTCGACGAGCGCCACATCGAGCCCGTGCGCGCTCGCCGCCTCGGCGATTCCCGCGCCGATGATCCCGCCGCCGATCACGAGCAGATCGAACCGGCGGGCACCGAGTTGCTCGACGGCGGTGTACGCGATCCACGGTTACGCGATCCACAGTGCGTTCGTCCAGGCTTTCGTGCCGTCGGCGGCCGCGACCTCGACGCGTCCGTATGGCTGGCGGAACGGACGCTCGAGCCGGACGGCGGTGATCAGCCCGGCGGAGTCCCGTTCGAGGATCTGGCCGTTGTTCGGATAGCCGAGGCGGCCCGCGTTCACGCGCGCGCCACGCGCCCGACCGGTGTAGAGCGTCACGCTCGCCGCGGGGCTGCAGCGAACCGTCACGTCGCCCTCGCTCAGCTCGACTGCCTCGATTAGCGGGCCGGTCGAGCCGTAGAACGAACCGGAGCGCAGCGCGTCGAGCACCGCGCGCCTGCGACTTCTCCGCGGCGCGAACCCACGTCCAGGCGTAGCCGCTGTCGTAGCCGGGGTGATGTGAGTCGTCGGTGGCGAGCGCGTAGAACTCGCGCCCGTGCTCGAGTGCCTCGTCCCAGTGCAACGACGAATCGCCGCGTCCGAGCTCGAGCTCGCACCCGGTGTTCCACACCTCGATGCCGAGGAGACCCTCGCACTCCTCCCACTGCTCCGTGCGCAGGCCGCTCCAGTAGGTGTGCGCGAGATAGGGGACGCCGCCGTGCTCGGCGATCCACGCGACAACCTCCTGGAGCGGGGCGAAGTCGAGCTCCGGAATCACCGGGTCGGCTTCGACTCCCAGGCCGAGGACGTGGGCGTCGTTCTGCCGGTCGGGCGCGTGGGCGTTCAGCTCGGTCGAGGGGATGACGAGCAACCGCTCGGTCGAGGGCGACTGCTGTTCGCACCCAGTGGTCGGTGATCGCGAGGACGTCGTAGCCCGCCCACTCGTAGTGGCGAACGAGCAGGTCCGGCGCCAGCTCGCCGTCGGAGTTCGTCGTGTGCGCGTGGAGCGCGCAGCGCAGCCACAGGCCGGGTGCGTCGAAGGGGCTCATCGGCGCGAGCCTACTAACAGACTGCAGAAGTGAACGTCACATTTCCATATCGTGAAACTCGGGTGCTTTCCTATTGAAATGCACCCCTCGGGCGTGATCTTCTAAGACCACCACCAAACGGGAGGCGAACTGCATGGAGGACTACGAGGCCCAAGAAATCGAGTTCTGGGCCAAACTCGAAGAAGAAGGAATGAGCCGCTCGTCGATGCTGCGTCGCAGTGCGGCCGCGGCCGTAGGCCTGACGGCCCTCGGCACCGCGAGCACCGCACTCGGGGCGACGCGCGCACGCTTCGCCGCCCCTCCGACGAAGGAGACTGCTGCGGGGCTCGCTCAACTCGTCAAGAACGCAAAGAAGGAAGGTCATCTGAACACGATCGCCCTGCCGCCCGACTGGGCGAACTACGGCGAGCTGATCTCGACCTTCCAGAAGAAGTACGGCATCAAGATCACGAACGACAACCCCGACGGCAGCTCCGCCCAGGAGAACCAGGCGATTCGTTCGCTCAAGGGTGACTCCCGTGCTCCGGATGCGGTCGATGTCGGTGTGTCGTTCGCGATCGCGGGCGCCAACGAGGGCCTGTACGCGAAGTACTTCAACACCAACTACAAGACGATCCCGCGCTCGCTCAAGGACACCCGCGGCTTCTGGATGGGTGACTACTGGGGCGCAATCTCGATCGGCTACAACAAGAGCCTCGTCTCGAACCCCCCGAAGACGTGGAAGGACCTGCTGAAGTCGGACTACCGCGGCAAGGTCGCGATGAACGGCAGCCCGCTCAGCTCGAACTCGGCGATCGCCGGCGTGCTTGCCGCGACGCTTGGTGCGGGCGGCACGCTGTCGCGACGTCGGCCCCGGCATCGACTTCTTCTCGACGCTGAAGAAGAGCGGGAACTTCATTCCCGTCCAGACGACTCCGCAGACGGTCGCCTCGGGCCAGACCCCGATCTCGATCGACTGGGACTACAACAACCTCGCGTACGTCAAGGAGTTCCCGGCCGCGAACTGGGGCGTCACGATCCCGAGCGACGGCGTCTACGGCGGCTACTACGCGCAGGCCGTCAACGCGACGGCACCGCATCCGTGGGCGGCCCGTCTGTGGGAGGAGTTCATCTACTCCGACCAGGGGCAGATCCTCTACCTGAAGGGCTTTGCGCATCCGGCCCGGTTCAACGACCTGGCAACGCGCAAGGTGCTTCCGAAGTCACTGCTGTCGGCACTTCCCTCGCCGGCGCTCTACGCGAAGGTGAAGTTCGCGAACCTGGGCCAGCTGTCGAAGGCAGCGGCAAAGATCGCGGCTGAATGGCCGGCGAAGGTCGGGTAAGCGGCAATCGCAGCTGAGGCTGCATCCGAGGCCCTCCGGCCGGACGTCAAGTCCGGCCGGAGGCGTCCCTCGCTTGCGTGGATCGGGACGCTCCCGTTCTTCGCGTACACGATCGCCTTCCTGTTCCTCCCGGCGGGCGCGATCCTCATCGGCGCGTTCAAGACCAACGCGGGAAGCTGGACGCTCGACAACATCCGGCTGCTCTTCCATCACCCGTACATCGATGCGTTCAAGACGAGCATCGAGATCAGCCTGACGACTGCGCTCCTCGGCGGGCTCGTGGGGCTCTTCGTCGCCTACGCGGCACTGCGCGAAGGATCGCCGCGCTGGATCCGCTCGACGTTGACCACGTTCTCGGGTGTGGCCGCGAACTTCGGCGGCATCCCGCTGGCCTTCGCCTTCATCGCGACGATCGGGCCGCTCGGGATCGTCACGGTCTTCCTGCGCAAGCACTTCAACTACGACCTGTCGGCACACGGTTTCAGCCTCTTCTCGAAGACCGGTGTCGAGCTCGCCTATCTGTACTTCCAGCTGCCGTTGATGATCCTCGTGATCGCGCCCGCGATCGACGGGCTGCGCAAGGAGTGGCGTGAGGCCGCCTCGAACCTCGGCGCGAAGCAGTGGCAGTTCTGGCGCTACGTCGGCCTGCCGGTGCTGATGCCCTCGATCCTCGGTGCCGTCATCCTCCTCTTCGGCAACGCCTTTGCCGCCTACGCCACCGCCTACAGCCTCACCTCCGGCTCGGTGAACATCGTCCCGATCCTGATCGGCGCCTACTACAGCGGCAACGTGCTCAGCAACCCACATCTCGCGCAGGCGATGGCCTTCGGGATGTTCTTCGTCCTCGCAGTGATGATGCTGCTCTACATCCCGTTGCAGCGGCGCGCCGCGAGGTGGGCGAAGTGATCAAGCGGCCGCGCATGGCGCCGTCGGCGTATGTCTGGCTGCTGATCGCGGCCGCGTACTTCATCATCCCGCTCTTCTCGACGCTGCTCATCAGCCTCAAGTCGAACCAGACCGGCAAATGCTGCACGCTGGCGAACTACAGCTGGGTGATTCACAACGGCGACTTCTGGCACACGCTGAAGATCTCGGCGCTGCTCGCGCTCGAGACGATCGTGATCAGCCTGATCATCTTCGTGCCGACGATCTACTGGGTCCATCTGAGGGTGCCGAAGCTGCGGCCGGTGATGGCGTTCCTCGCGCTGATCCCGTTCGTGATCCCGCCGATCGTGATGGTCGTCGGCCTGCTGCAGGTCTACAAGGGGACACCCAGCTGGTTCTATGCCCAGCCGTGGGGCTTCCTCGCCGCTGCCTACGTGATCCTCGCGTTCCCGTACATGTTCTTCTCGCTCGACGCCGGCTTCCGCTCGATCGACGTGCACACGCTGACGGAGGCGTCTCAGAGCCTCGGTGCGCACTGGGGGACGACGCTCTTCAAGGTGATCCTTCCGAACATCCGGTCGGCGGCGCTCGCCGGGTCGTTCCTGACGCTCGCGATCGTGATGGGCGAGTTCACGATCGCGAACCTGGCGGCCTTTCACACCTTCCCGATCTTCATCCAGTACGTGAACGAGTCGCAGGGCTTCCCGGCCGGCGCGGTCACGCTGATGAGCTTCGGCATCACCTGGGCGGCAATGCTCTCGCTGCTCCTCGTCGGACGTAAACGGAGCGGACGTGGCTTCCTGATGGCTGGAGGGCGATAGCGCGATGGCATTCCTCGAACTGCAGAACCTGCACCGCGACTTCGGCACGGTGAAGGCGCTCAACGGCATCAACATCTCCCTCGGCGAGGGCGAGTTCCTCTCGCTGCTCGGCCCGTCCGGCTGCGGCAAGACCACCGCGTTGCGGCTCGTCGCCGGCTTCGACCGTCCGAACGACGGCCGCATCGTCGTCGACGGCAAGGACGTGACGAACGTCGCGCCCAACAAGCGCGACATGGGAATGGTCTTCCAGGCCTACTCGCTCTTCCCGAACATGACCGCGCGCCAGAACGTCGAATTCGGCTTGAAGATCCGCGGCAAGAGCAAAGGCGATCGCGCCGGGCGCGTCGACGAGCTGCTCGAGCTCGTCGGGCTCAGCCATGCCGTCGACCGGTACCCGCATCAGCTCTCCGGCGGCATGCAGCAGCGGGTCGCGCTGGCACGCGCGCTCGCGATCGAGCCGCGCGTGCTGCTGCTCGACGAGCCGCTCTCGGCACTCGACGCGAAGGTCCGGGTGCAGCTCCGTGAGGAGATCCGCCGCATCCAGCTCGAGCTCGGGATCACGACGCTCTACGTCACCCACGACCAGGAAGAGGCACTCGCCGTCTCCGACCATGTCGCGGTGATGTACGGCGGTGTGATCGAGCAGATGGGAACCCCGTCCGAGATGTACACGGCGCCCGCGACGCCGTTCGTGGCCGAGTTCATCGGCACGATGAACCGCCTCGAATCGACCGTCGTCGACGGCACGTCGGGCGAGATCGATCATGCCGGCACTCGCCTGAAGCCTCGACGCTGCCCGAGGCCGGCGGAACGGCGAGCGAGTGCTCGTGCTGATCCGTCCGGAGTCGCTCGAGGTCGAGGCGTCGACGAACGGCGCGACGCCCGACGGAGCAGTGGCCGGTGGCAACGTCCTTGTCGGCGAGGTGCTGACGCAGACCTTCCTCGGCCCGGTGACGCGGCTGAAGGTGAACACCGCCGGGTCGGGCCTGATCGCCGACATGTCGACCGCCCGGGCCGCGGCGCTCCCCGTCGGCGCGCGCGTCATCGCGCGTGTGCCCGCGGAGGGCGCGAAGCTGCTCAGCCTGCCGGATGACGGCCCAGCACTGCCAGTGCTCGATCCGGACAATCCGTAAAGACCCCTGAGACGCCGAGTCGCTCGAGCTCACGGAGCCGAGCCTCGTCGTTCACGGTGTAGACGGTCGTCTCGAGCCCGAAGCGGCGCGCAGCCTCGAGCCCGCGCGCGGTCACAGCGCTCGTTCTGGAACCCGGCCGCCCACGCGCCTGCTGCGCGGCGAATCGAGACGCCGAAGCCGACGTGCTGGATCGTGCGGATCGCGGGTCGCAGCGCGCGCGCCTCCTCGAGCGCGCGCCGCTGAAAGCACACGAGCACGTCGTCGTCGCGCATCAGTGCGAGCGCGCGCGGGACGATGCCGCGGTACCGGCTCGGTCGTTTCAGCTCGACCATCACGCCGATGCGGTCACGGCAGAGCTCGAGCACCTCTTCGAGCCGCGGATAGTCGCCGCCTCGCGGTCGATCGTGCGTCACGACGAGGTTGTCGTCGCGGTCGGCATGCACGTCGAGCTCGACGTAGTCAGCGCCCAGCTCGATCGCGCGCTCGAAGGCGGGCAGCGTGTTCTCCGGCAGCTCGAAGCGAGGCGCCGCGGTGGGCGATCACGAGCACAGAAGGCGCTCCAGCAGCGGCGACGTCGATGCGCTCGACCAGCTCGTCCGCGCGCTGCCAGGCGCTCGGCGCCGACCGTCCGCGTCAGCCCGACGACACGGGCGCCGGCGGCCTTCGCCGCGGCCAAGCCGACGTCGGTGTCCTCGAAGACGAGCAGGTCGGCGGGCTCGACGCCGAGCAGGCGCGCAGCAGTGAGATAGCACTCTGGGTGAGGCTTGCCCTGCTGCACGTCGTCCTGCGCGACGATCAACGTGATCGAATCGCGGATCCCGGCCGCGGCGACGACTGCGTCGATCTCGCTGCGAATCGCCGCCGAGACGATGCGCTACCGGTACGCGTGCCGCAGCGAACCGGACGGCGGCGCGCGCCTCCTCGTCGACGGTCGAGCCGTCGGAGACGCGAGCGATGTAGCGCTCGACCCGGTCGGCGATGAGCGCGGGATCCGCGTGCCCGAGCCAGCGCGAGAACATCTCCTCGTCCGTGTGGCCGGCGAGGTGGTCGTAGTACTCCGCCTCGGTCAGCGGGTGTCCGAGCTCTGCGAACAGCTCCTGGTAGACCGCCAGCAGCACGGGCTCGTCGTTCGAGAGCGTGCCGTTGAAGTCGAACGCGATAGCGGTGGCGGTCATCCGCGGGTGAGCGTACCGTCGGCGCATGCCGACGACGGCCCTCGCGTTCGCGCTCGGAGCCGCCGGGCTCCATGCGGTCTGGAACCTGCTGCTCGCGCGGGCTCCCGACGTCGAGTCGGCGACTGCGGTTGCGCTGATCGTCGCCGAGGTCGCATTCGCGCCGGTCGCGATCGTCGTCTGGCACGTCGACAGCGCTGTCTGGCCTTGGCTCGTCGCCAGCGGGCTGCTCGAGATCGCCTACTTCGCGCTGCTCGCGACCGCGTACCGGCGGGCGCCGCTGTCGGTCGTCTATCCCGTCGCCCGCGGCGGCGCGCCCGTCGCTGGTGCTGGTCATCGGCGTCGTCGCCCTCGGTCGCTCCACGTCGTGGAGCCAGGCCGCCGCGGTCTTGCTCGTCGTCGCCGGCGTGCTGCTCGTGCGCGGACTGCGGCAGCACCGCCTGGGGCCCGCTCGTGTTCGGGCTGACGATCGCACTCTGCATCGCCGGCTACACGCTGGTCGACCAGCACGGCGTGCAGTTCGCGCGGCCCGATCCCGTACCTCGAGCTCTCGATGCTCGGCCCGGCGATCATCTACGCGGGAGCCGTCGTGCGCTTCAAGGGCGGCGCCGCAGTGCGCGCGGCCGTCGGCCCCGCGACCGTCGTGGCGGGGGTCGCGACGTTCGCGGCCTACGCGCTCGTGCTCGCGGCGCTCCAGCGCGCATCGGCCGCGTCTGTCGCGGCGGTGCGCGAGACGAGCGTCGTCATCGCCGCGGCGCTCGCGGCAGTGGTGCTGAAGGAGCGAGTGGGGCCGGGCCGGATCGCGGGCGCCGTGCTCGTCGTCATCGGGGTCGGGCTGCTCGCCCGCTGACCGTCCGTCCGACCGGAACGGCGAGGGGCGCCCGCAGGCGCCCCTCGAGTTCGAGCTACGTCAGCGAGCGCGGCTACTTGCCGAGCCACTTGTTGACCGTCGCCTTGTTCGCGGCGACCCACTTCTGCCCGGCCTTGTCCGGGTTCATGTGGTCGCCTGCGATCCACTTGGCGACGACCTCCTGATCCTGGTTCGTCCACGAGAACCGCTTCAGCACCGGATACGCCGGCGAGCCGCTCGTTGCGAACTTCTTGCTGAACACCTTCTCGATCACGGTGTTGCCGTACGCGCACTTGTACTGCTTGACGTTGCCGGCCGACTTCGCGTCGTCCTGGCAGCCCGGGAAGCGCGGCGGCAACTTGACCTCGGAGAGCTGGTACTCGGTGTTCAGGTACTGGGGCGTGTACCAGTAGAAGATGACCGCCTTGTGCTGCTTGTACAGCTGGCTCCAGCGCGCGACCTGCGCGGGCTCGGCGCCGACGCTGACGAACTTGAAGTTCAGTCCGAGCGCCTGGATCAGCTGCGAGTCCTTCTGCACGTAGGACGGGTCACCACCGAGGAACATGCCCTGCGAGCCGGACTCGGGGCTCTTGAAGAGCGACTCCTTGCCCTTCAGTCCCTTCCACGTCGCGAACTCAGGATGCGCCTTCATCAGGTACGTGGGGATGTACCAGCCGATGTGGCCGACGACGCCGTTCGGGCCGCCCGCGACGACCGTGTGCTGCTTGTCGATGTACTGCTTGTACTGCGCGACGTGCTGCCAGTCCTCGAGGACTGCGTCGCTCTTGCCGTTGGCGAGCGCCTGGTAGACGGGGATCTCGGCGATCTGCGTGATGTTGACCTTGCAGCCCATTCCTTCGAGCACGGCCTTCGCGACGTACGTGTTGGCCGTCGAGCCGGCCCAGGCCTGCTCGTTCAGCGTCACCGTCCCGCACTTCGCGGTGTTGCGCGCCCCGGCCGGGCCGGCGGCAAGCACTGCCGTCGTCGCTGCCGCAACCGCAAGCAAGCCCACGACTGCCGCGAGCCTGCGGCCCTTCAACCCCTTCGACATCCGCTCCTCCTTCGTGAATGACATGACGACTCAGTTGCTCCGTGCACGTGCCGCGCCCCGGCCCTGAGTGACCCGATCGAGCGCGATACCGAGCGCGAGGATCGCGATCGAGGCGATCACCCCCTGCCCGAATTCGTTTCGTTGCAGCCCTTGCGCGACTTCGTAGCCGAGCGCGCCCGAGCCGACAAGCCCTCCGATCACGACGACGGCCAGCACCATGATGATCGCCTGGTTGACGCCCAGCATGATCGCGTCGCGCGCGAGCGGGATCTTCACCTTCAACAACACCTGCAGCCGCGTCGCACCGAACGATCTCGCCGCTTCGATCGACTCGGGCGAGACGTCTTCGACGCCGCGCTGGACGAGCCTGATCATCACCGGTGAGGCGTAGAGCACGGCAGCCACAACACCTGGGACGCCGGAGACGGGCATTAGATAGATGAACGGGATGATGTAGACGAGTTGCGGCAGCGTCTGCAGCACGTCGTTCATCGGCCGCGTGATGCGCGCGACCGTGCGGTTCTCTGCCGCCAGCACCCCGATCGTGAGCCCGATGATCACGGTCAACACCGTCGCGACGAGCACCTGCGAGAACGTGTCCATCGCATTCGTCCACTCGCCGACGAGCCCGACGATGAACAGCATCAGTGCCGCGACGAGCGCGCGCCTCGGGCCGCTGAGCAGGAACGCGAGCACTACGAGCCCCACGAGTGTCGCCGGCCAGGGCGTCGAGATGAAGAACGTGCGAAGCGGTTGAATCCCGTGCTGGACGATGAAGTCGCCGGTCGGGTTCGTCAGGTCGCGGAAGAGAAACGTGCTCGGGTTCTGGATGTAGTCGAGTCCCCGCTGGACATAGACGCGAAGCCAGTCCTGCGCCGTCCAGCGCGACCAGACTGTGCCTGCGCCGAACACGTGGCCGAGCGCAGCCGCGAGCACGACCGCCACGACGCAGGCGGCGGTGTACACGCGCAGGACGCGCGCCTTCTGGGAGGTGAGGTGCCGCTTCGCCGGATCGGTGCGGTTTGCCATCGCCTCGGTCGAGCGGTCGAGGGCAATCGCCATGATCACGATCGCAGCACCTGCGAAGATCGCGAAGGCGGGGTCGGTGTAGAGGCCGTTCGTGACGGCGTCGCCAAGCCCTGCGCCGCCGATCAACCCGGCGATCACCACCATCGAGAGCGCAAAGAGGATCGTCTGGTTCACCGAGAGGAGAAGCATCCGCCGGGCAAGCGGAAGCTGCACCTTCGACAGCACCTGCCAGCGTGTTGCCCCGAGGGCAGTGGCCGCCTCGACGGTGTTCGCCGCGACCCCGCGGATGCCGAGCGACGTGATGCGGATCGCCGGCGGAACGGCGTAGATCATCGTGGTCACGACCGCCGCGCCCGGCCCGACCGAGAAGAGAATCACGACCGGGATCAGATAAGCGAAGGCCGGGATGATCTGCATGGCATCGAGCACCGGGGTGATCGCCGAGTTGAACCGTGCCGAGCGCCCGGCCACGATGCCAAGGGGCACGCCGACGACGAGCGACATGCCGACTGCGGCGAACATCAGCGAGAAGGTGAGGACAGCGTCGTCCCAGAGACCGAGCACGGCGAAGCTCACGAACGCCAGGAAGGTCCCGAAGGCAGCTTTGCGGCCGCCGAAGCGGAGGACGATCAGCGTGCCGAGCGCGGCCGTGCCCGACCACTTGAGGAAGTAGAAGAATCGCGTCAGCCAGGAGACGAAATCGTCGAGGAGGTTCGCGAAGCCGTTGAAGATCCGGAACGCGACGTTCGGGTGCGGCAGGTTCCGGTTGTTCGAGAGCCAGATCTGGAAGCGGTCGAGATGCGGCGAGAGTGAGTTCCACGTCAGCGCCGACGGCCAGGCCCAGGCGTTCTTCCAGCGGAAGTAGGCGACGAGCATCGCGAGCACGACGAGGACGGCAACGCCCGCCTTCCCGCGCCACCACGGAGCGGGGAGCGCCCGCGGTGCCGGGCGGACGGACTCGGCGACAGCCACGCCTAGTCGCCTTCGCCCTCGCCGGCGATGGCGGTGAGGACGGCGGCCTTGTCGACGACTCCGACCACTCGGCCGTCCTCGACGGCGCAGACGGGACGCTCGCTGGCGGCAATCACGGCGACAGCCTTGCGGACGGGAGTCGAGACGTCCAGCCGCGGGCCGTTCTCCTCTCCTGGCCTTGCGTCGCGCATGATCCAGCGCAGCGTCAGCACGTGGCTGCGCGGGATGTCGCGCACGAAGTTGGCGACGTAGTCGTCGGCCGGCGACCCGACGAGGTCCTCCGGGGTGCCGAGCTGCACGATTCGCCCGTCGCGCATGATCGCGATCCGGTCGCCGAGCCGCAGCGCCTCGGGTAGGTCATGCGTGATGAAGACCATCGTCTTGCCGGTCTCGTGCTGCAGCCGGATCACCTCGTCCTGCATGTCCCGGCGGATCAGCGGGTCGAGGGCGCTGAACGGCTCGTCGTAGAGCATCACCTTGGGGTCGACCGCGAACGCGCGGGCGAGCCCGACACGCTGCTGCATTCCGCCCGAAAGCTCGTCGGGGAACTGGTTTGCCGCGTCCTCCAGGCCGACGAGGTGCAGCACCTCACCGGCGCGCGCAAGCCGCTCCGCCTTTGGCTTGCCCTGCACCTCGAGCCCGAACGCGACGTTGTCGATCACGCTGCGGTGCGCGAGCAGGCCGAAGTGCTGAAACACCATCGACGAGGTGTGTCGCCGCAGCTGCAGCAGCTCGTCGCGGCTCGCGGCCGTGACGTCTCGGCCGTCGATCTCGACGCGGCCCGCAGTCGGCTCGATGAGCCGGATCAGCGTGCGCACGAGCGTCGACTTGCCGGAGCCAGAGAGGCCCATCACGACGAAGATCTCGCCGGGAAAGACGTCGAACGACACGTCTTTCACCGCGGCGACGCAGCCGGTCTTCGCCCGGAGTTCGGCGCGGGGCAGGTCGGCGTCGGGCGTGCCGATCACCTTGCCGGCGTTCTTGCCGAAGATCTTCCAGATCCCCTCCGCCTTGATCAGCGGCGAGACGGCGGCGGTGCTGCCGTTAGAAGAGGCCAACCGTCTCGCCGCGCTCGTCGATGTCGACGTCGAAGGCGGCCGGTGTCCTGCCGAGACCCGGCATCGTCTGCATGTCACCGCAGAGCGCCACGATCCAGCCCGCTCCCGTGTACGCCCTCAGGTCGCGGACGCCGACCGTGAAGCCGGTCGGCGCGTTCGCGAGCGTCGGGTCGTGCGAGAGGGAGAGGTGGGTCTTCGCCATGCAGATCGGCAGGCGGTCGAGGCCTGCCTTGTTGAACACGTCGATCTTCGCGCGGGCGGCCGGTTGCAGGAAGACGCCGTCGGCGCCGTAGGCGCGTCGTGCGATTGCCTCGATCTTGTCCTCGATCGGAGCGTCGAGCGGGTAGAGGAAATCGAAGCTCGCCGGCTCGTCGGCAGCCGCGACCACCGCTTCGGCGAGCGCCGCGGCGCCGGCGCCTCCCCGGCTGAAGCCGTCGTTCACCTCGGCGGCGTAGGCGCCGTGCTCGAGCGCAATCGTTCGAACGAGCTCCACTTCGTCCTCCGTGTCGCCCGGGAAACGGTTCACGGCAACGACCGCATTCAATCCGAACTCGCGGACGATGGAAAGGTGCCGGGCGAGATTCGCGCCGCCGATCTCGATCGCGTCCGCACCACCGTCTGGATCGTTGGCGTGGTGCTTCAGCGCTTTCACGGTCGCAACGAGCACGACCGCATCGGGCCGGAGGTTGCCGAGCCGGCAGACGATGTCGAAGAACTTCTCCATACCCATGTCGGAGCCAAAACCGCTCTCGGTGACGACGTAGTCGGCGAGCTTCAATGCGACGCGATCGGCCACGACCGAGTTGTTGCCGTGGGCGATGTTCGCGAACGGGCCGCAGTGCACGAACGCCGGCTGTCCCTCGAGCGTCTGCACGAGGTTCGGCTTGATCGTCTCCTTCAGCAGCACCGTCATCGAGCCCGCTGCGCGCAGCTGCTCGGCGGTGACGGGCTCCCCCTCGTAGGAGTGCGCGACCGTGATCGCTCCGAGGCGCTCGCGGAGATCACGGAGATCCGATGCGACAGCGGCGATCGCCATCACCTCGGACGCGGCGGTGATGTCGAAGCCGGTCTGACGCGGATACCCGTTCGCCTTGCCGCCGAGGCCGATCGCAACGTCGCGCAGGGCGCGGTCGTTGATGTCGATGCAGCGGCGCCAGCTGACCGAGAGCGGGTCGATCCCGAGCTTGTTGCCGTGCAAGATGTGCGCCTCGAGCATGGCCGCGAGCAGATTGTTCGCTGCACCGATCGCGTGGATGTCGCCCGTGAAGTGGAGGTTCAGGTCCTCCATGGGGACGACCTGCGTATAGCCGCCGCCTGCTGCGCCTCCCTTGATCCCGAAGACGGGCCCGAGTGAGGCCTCGCGCAGGCACAGCGCCACCGAGCGACCGAGATGACCGAGGCCCTGTGTGAGAGAGACCGACGTCGTCGTCTTGCCCTCGCCTGCCTTGGTCGGCGTGATCGCCGTGACGTCGATCAGCTTGCCGTCTGCCTTCGCCGCCAGACGGTCGAGGACCCCGAGATCGACCTTCGCCTTGTAGCGGCCATACGACTCGACTTCGTCGGGCTCGAGACCCGCCAGTGTGGCGATCTCGGTGATCGGCCGAAGCTTCGCCTGCTGCGCGATCTCCAGCGACGAGGGCATCGTCGTGTCCATTCCGTCCTTTCGTCGTCTGACGTTCGACGCGAGGATACGAGTAATATATCTCCGTGGCTAGGGCAGCCCTAGGTGGCCCCGTGATCTCGCCGTCGGGCGCGCCAGTCTCGCTCTCCGACCAGGCCTTCTATGCGATTCGGGAGCTGATCGTCACGCTCGAGCTTGCTCCCGGCGCGGTGGTCAACGAGCGGGAGCTGACCGAACGGCTCGGGATCGGGAGGACACCGGTGCGCGAGGCCCTGCGCCGGCTCGCGCAGGAGAAGCTCGTCGAGGTCTACCCGAGGCGCGGCATCTTCGTCACCGCGGTCGACGTGCGCGACCTCGCCCGGCTGTGCGAGGTCCGAGCCGTGCTCGAGCCCGAGGCGGCGCGGCTCGCTGCCGAACGGGCCACGCAGCTCGATCTCGACGGGCTGAGCGACCTTCTGAACGAGCTCGGCACGCCACAAGCTCGAGACGACAAGGCACTGATCGCGCTCGACCAGCGGATCCACCGCACGATCTACCGCTGCACGCACAATCACTTCCTCGAGGCGACGCTCGAGGAGTACTACGCGCTCGCGCTGCGCATCTGGATGCTCGCCCTCGAGGAAACGGGCGAGCTCCACGCGGCCGTGCTCGAGCATCGAGCGCTGCTCGAGGCCGTCGCCTTCGGAAAAGGGGAGGTCGCGGCGCAGATCATGCGCGACCACGTGGAGCACTTCGAGACCGCGATGCGCCGCGTCCTGCTCTCCCGGTGACGTGATATATCAGTGGTATGACTGAGACATCCACGCTGCCGACCACTCCGTTGCCGACCACAGCCCGGGCGGTCGTGATCGGGGCCGGCATTGTCGGCAACAGCCTCGCCTATCACCTCGCCGAGCTCGGCTGGACCGACCTCGTTCTGCTCGACAAGGGCCCGCTCCCGAACCCGGGTGGCTCGACGGGCCACGCTTCGAACTTCATCTTCCCGGTCGACCACTCGAAGGAGATGACGCAGCTCACGCTGGATTCGGTGCGCCAGTACCGCGAGTGGGACGTCTTCACCGAAAGCGGCGGCATCGAGGTCGCCCGGACCGAGGAGCGCATGGAGGAGCTGCGCCGGCGCGTCGCCTCGGCGAAGGCCTGGGGCATCGAGGACACACGCCTCATCACCCCGGCCGAGGTGAAGGAGCTCGTGCCGTTCATCGAAGAGTCGGTGATCGTCGGCGGCTTCTACACGCCGTCGGTCGGCATCGTCGACTCGCTGCGGTTCGGGACGATCGCGCGGGAGCGCGCGCAGGCGAAAGGGGCGTTGAGCGTCTTCGCGAACACCGAGGTGCTCGGAATCGACGTCGAGCATGGACGCATCAAGGCAATCCGGACGTCGCGCGGGGAGATCGAGACCGAGGTCGTGGTCGTCTGCTGCGGTGTGTGGAGCCCGAAGATCGCACGCCTGGCGGGCGCGACGATTCCGCTGACGCCGGCCGTGCACCAGATGATCGACGTGGGGCCTGTGCCGCACTTCAAGGACACGAAGGGCGTGATCGAGTTCCCGATCGTGCGCGACATGGACACGAACATGTACGAGCGGCAGGACGGGAGCGGGCTCGAGATCGGCTCGTACGCGCATCGTCCGATCCTGCACGACCCCGAAGAGATCCCGTCGAACGAGGAGGCCGCGCTCTCACCGACGGAGTTCCCGTTCAGCCAGGACGACTTCACGCAGCAGATGGAGGATGCGCTGGAGCTGATCCCCGAGGTGTTGAACGACGAGTCGGTCGGGATCAAGTACGCGATCAACGGCCTTCTCTCTCTGACGCCCGACGGGTTGCCGCTGCTCGGGGAGACACCCGAGGTGAAGGGACTGTGGTCGGCGGCCGCAGTCTGGGTGAAGGAGGGGCCAGGTGTCGGGAAGGCGGTCGCGGAATGGATGACGAACGGCGAGTCGGAGATCGACCTGCAGTCGTCGGACATCGCCCGCTTCTACGAGCACCAACGGTCGACGGAGCACGTGAAGGCTCGCGCCGCCGAGGGCTTCAACAAGACCTACGGCATCGTGCATCCGGCAGAACAATGGGAGACGAACCGACGGGTTCGCCTGTCGCCGTTCTACGCGCGGGAGCAAGAGCTCGGCGCCGTCTTCTTCGAGGCCGCCGGTTGGGAGCGACCGCACTGGTACGAGTCGAACGCGAAGCTGCTCGAGGAGTACGGCGACCGGATCAACCGGCGCGAGGCCGAGTGGGAGTCGCGCTGGTGGTCGCCGATCATCAACGCAGAGCACCTCGCGATGCGCGACCGAGCGGCGATGTTCGACCTCACGGCGTTCTGCGTTTTCGATATCACCGGCCCCGGCGCGCTCGAGACGGTGCAGAACGTCTCGATGCGCCAGATGGACGTCGCGACCGGGAAGGTCGTCTACACGCCCGTGCTCTCGCCGAGCGGCACGTTCAAGAGCGATCTGACCGTGATGCGGCTCGGCGACGAGCAGTTTCGCGTCGTCACCGGCGGCGCACACGGAATGGCCGACCTGAAGTGGTACGCGGACCACCGGCCGGCTGACGGCACGGCGAGCATCACCGATCTCACTTCGGCGTACGCGACGCTTGGCCTGTGGGGCCCGCGCTCGCGCGACATCCTTGCAAGCGTCACCACCGACGATATGTCGCACGAAGCGTTTCCGTTCGCCACGTGCCGCGTCATCGAACTGGGATCGCTGAGGGTGTTGGCGTCGCGGATCTCGTACGTCGGGGAACTCGGTTGGGAGCTGTACGTCCCGATCGAGCAGGGAGCGAGGCTCTGGGATCTCGTGTGGGAGGCGGGCGAGCCGCACGGCACCGTGCCGGCGGGGATCGGCGTCTACGGCACGACCGGCCGGCTCGAGAAGTGCTACCGCGCGTTCGGGTTCGAGCTCGACGCCGACTACGACGTGGTCGAGGCCGGCATGGCGTGGGGGCGGGTGAAGGCGCCCGACTTCGTCGGCAAGGACGCGCACGTGCGGCACCGCGAGAGCGATCCGACAGCGGTGCTCTGCACACTGACCGTCGACGACCACACCTCCCGGAGCGGCGTGAAGCGTTACCCGCTCGGGCGCGAGCCGGTGCTCTCGAAGTCGGGCGCGCCACTCGTGGATGGTGAAGGCCGCCGCTCCTACGTGACGAGCGCGGGCGCAGGCCCGTCGATCGGCAGGCACATCCTGCTCAGTTATCTCCCGCCCGAGAACGCGAACGTCGGCGAGGAGCTGCTCGTCGAGTACATGGGCGAGCAGTATCCGGTGAGTGTCGCAACGAACGACTCGACCCCGGTGTTCGACCCGGACAACACGCGAGTGAAATCATGAGGCTCGAATCGTGAGGGTTCTCTGCGCCGTCAAGCGGGTGCCGATCACCGGCGGCAAGATGGTGCTGACCGACGACGCGCAGGCGCTGCAGACGCGCCACCTCGGCTTCACGATCTCGCCGCACGAGGAATGCGGCGTCGAGGAGGCAGTGCGGGTCGTGGAGGCGCAGGGCGGCGAGGTCGTCGTGCTCACGCTCGGCCCGCCTGAGGCGGAAGAGCAGCTGCGCGAGTGCATGGCGCTCGGCGCCGACCGGGCGATCCATCTCGTCAGCGACGAGGACTGGGACGCGCAGGCGACGGCGGGCGCGATCGTCGAGGCGGTTCGCGGCGAAGAGCCGTTCGACCTGATCATCTTCGGCAACGAGTCGGCGGACTCGGGCAACTTCCAGGTGGGCATTCGGGTCGCGTACGCGCTCGGACTGCCGGTCGTCACCGGCCTGAAGCGACTGAGCCTGGCCGCCGGACGGGCGCGCTGCGAGCAGGAGGTGGCAGGCGGGCGGGACCTCTACGACGTGCCGTTGCCGGCGGTCGTGACGGTGAAGGAAGGCCTGAACCTGCCGCGCTACCCGTCGGTGCCGGCGAAGCTGCGTGCGAATCGCAAGCCCATCGACACGAAGCCGATTGCAGCGCCCGCGCCGCGCCTCGAGAAGCTGCGGCTCGTCGTGCCCGAGGGGCAAGGGAAACAGGCTGAGATCCTCGGGCACGGGCCGGACGCGGCGGTTGCCGTCGTGGAAGTGATGCAGAGGCTGGGCGTCGCGTGAGCATCCTCGTGTTCATCGAGGGCGATGACGACCTCTCGCTTCAGGCGGTCACGCTCGCTCGCCGGCTGGGACGCGCGAAGATCGTTCGCTTCGACGGGCCTTATGCACCGGCTGCATGGGCACGCGACCTCGCCGCACGCGAGTGGGAGACGCTCGTCGGGGCGGGTTCCGATCGCGGCAACGAGGTGCTCGCGCACGTCGCTGCGCAACTCGACTTGCCGTTCGCGGCGAACGTGACCGACGTGCGCGGGGATCAGATCACGCGCCAGCGCTGGGGCGGCAGCCTGCTCGAGGAAGCTCGCGTCCACGCGGATCGCAGGCTCTACACAGCCGCGCCGTTCACCTTCGCCCCGCCGGAGGGACCGTTGGACATCGAGGTCGCGACGCCGGAGCTCGGTGACGCGGTGAGAGTGGCCGAGCACGTCGCGCCCGATACGGGCGGCAAGATCTCGCTCGCCGACGCGAAGGTTGTCGTCTCGGGCGGGCGGGGCGTCGGGTCGAGCGAGGGTTTTGCGATCCTCGAAGAGCTTGCGGCGCTGCTCGGCGGTGCGGTCGGCTGCTCGCGGGTCGTCACGAGCGCGGGCTGGCGGCCGCACACCGACCAGGTCGGCCAGACGGGCACGAAGGTATCGCCCGATCTCTACATCGCGTGCGGCATCAGCGGTGCGACGCAGCACATCGCAGGTTGTAAGGGCGCGAAGGCGATGCTCGCGATCAACGACGATCCTGAAGCCACGATCTTCGCGCACGCCGACTACGCCGTGATCGGGAACCTGCACGAGATCGTGCCGGCGATCACGGCCGAGCTCCGGAAGGTGCGAGGGACATAGCGACGCTCGCCGGCGCGCTCGTTTTGGCGGCGGCGCTCGCTGTCGCAGGAACGCTGTTCGCGCGGCGCGCGCTTTTCCTCACCCGTCTCGTCCGGGCTGCGAAGCCGCTCGACCGCAGTGACGACGTCGCCGGGCGCGTTCGGAACGAGGCGGTGATCGTGCTGGGGCAGAAGAAGCTCTTCCAGCGGCTCCTCCCGGGCGTCGTGCACGCGCTCATCTTCTGGGGCTTCATCGTGCTCTTCCCCACGATCGTGATGGCGATGGTCGGAGCGATCGACCGTGACTGGTCGATACCGTGGCTCGGCGCGCAGGGCTGGTTCATGGCGGCGGTCGACGTCTTTGTGTTGATGGTCCTGACCGGCGTGATCGCGGCTGCCTGGATCCGCAAGGTCGTGCGGCCGGCGCGCTTCCACGGCTCGCATCTCGGCGAGGCGGACTTCATCCTCGCGATGATCGCGCTCGTCGTGCTGACACTGCTTGGTTGGCATGCGTCGCGGATCGCGGCCGGCCTGAACGAGTGGCCCGCGCACGCGTCGTTCCTCTCGAACTGGGTGTCGGGCGCGATCCCCGCCCCGCGTGTTCTCGAGCGCGGCTTCGTGTGGGCGCATGTCGCCGTGGTGCTCGCGTTTCTCGTCTACCTGCCGCGTTCCAAGCACCTGCACATCGCGACGGCGGCGATCAACGTCTACTTCTCGCGCACGCGCCGGCGTGGGCGGCTCGAGCCGCTGCGCTTCGACCTGCCCGACGACGAGATTCGCTTCGGCGCCGGAACGATCGGCGATCTCACGTGGAAGGAGATGGTCGACTCGTTCTCCTGCACCGAGTGCGGGCGCTGCCAGGACGTCTGCCCGGCCTACGCAACGGGCAAGCTGCTCTCGCCGAAGCTGCTGATCATGGGCATCCGCGACCAGGTCTTCGCCGAGGGGCCGAACCTGCTTGCCGGTGGCGAGTTGTCGCCGATCGCCGGCAACGGTGTGCCGGAGGAGATGATCTGGGACTGCGTCACATGCGGCGCCTGCGTGCACGAGTGCCCCGTCTCGATCGAGCATGTCGACCACATCGTCGATCTGCGCCGCGAGCTCGTGATGATGCAGTCGAGCTTCCCGCACGAGGCCGAGACGATGCTGCGCGACGTCGAGCGCGTCGGCAACCCGTGGGGAAAGCCTCAAGGCGACCGAGCATCCTGGGCGGAGGGCCTGGGCGTGCGCGTGCTCGCCGAGGGCGAAGAGCCGCCCGAGGTTCTCTACTGGGTGGGGTGCGCGGCCGCGTACGACGAGCGGGCCCGGGTCGCCGCCGAGTCGACTGCGAAGCTCCTGCAGAGAGCCGGCGTGGATTTTGCGATTCTGGGCGCCCGTGAGGGGTGCACGGGCGACCCCGCACGCCGGATGGGCAACGAGTACGTCTTCCAGCAGTACGCCGAGCAGAACGTTGCCACGCTGAACGAGGCGCGCGTGACGAAGATCGTTGCGAGCTGCCCGCACTGCCTGAACTCCCTGGGCAACGAGTACCCCGACTTCGGCGGCCGCTACGAGGTGATGCACCACACCCAGCTCCTCGCCGAGCTCGTGCGCGACGGCAGGTTGCAGCCGCGGGCGGCGGAGGGCGAGATCACCTACCACGACTCCTGTTACCTCGCGCGGCACAACGACGTTCGCGACGAGCCACGTGAGCTGGTCGCGTCGGTCGGCAAGCCGGTCGAGATGTCCCGCAACCGCGAGCGCACATTCTGCTGCGGCGCCGGCGGCGCGCACATGTGGATGGAGGAGCGCGGCACGCCGATCAACGAGGAACGGGTGCGCGAGGCGTCCGAGACCGGCGCAGAGACGCTCGCAGTCGCGTGCCCCTTCTGCACGGTGATGCTCGACGACGGCGTGCGCTCGATGGGCAAGCAACTCCGCGTGGTCGACGTGTCGACGCTGCTCGTCGAGTCGATGGACGGCTGACGGACAAACGGCCTCGTCCGCTCGAGCCATCTCCTCGGCGGCCACGGCTGGTGTCAGACACGCGCAGGAAAGCGTGTCGCCTTCGTGGCGAGACTGTGAACGGATGACGCTGACGGCGATCGTTGCTGCGCCTGCGGACGGACACGTCTGGTGTCAGACACGCGCACGAGACAGATAGGCGTACGAGAACCGCACGGAAGGGTGTCGTCTTCGTCGAGAGCGGCGGTGAGGGGCTCGAGAGGATTCGCGCGAACGTCGCTTCGTCGGGGACTCGTCTAGAACTTCAGGGTGCTCGTCGGCCTCGGCCACGTCGATCTCGTCTGCAGTGACCTCGAGCGGTCGCTTGCGTTCTACAGCTCCGTCTTCGGCGAGCTGGGGATCAGCGACACGGCGCAGTTTCGTGGCGAGCGCGGCGAGACGATCCACTACCTCCGCTTTCCACAGCCCGGCTCGGGCTCGATCGGCCTCCGGCAAGCGCTGAAGGAACAGGAATTCGAGCTCTACGCGCCCGGCTTCCACCATCTCGCGATCGCAGTCGAGCGGACGGCGGATGTCGAGCTGGCCTACGAATCGGCGCTCGCCGCCGGAGCGGAGATCCTCCATCCGCCGCGTCACTGGCCGATCTACCACCCGGACTACTACGCGACATTCTTCCTGGATCCCGACGATTTTCGGCTGGAAGTGGCCGCCAGCCGGGACGCCCGGATCGGCTCGCAGCCGGCCTGACGCGCCGCCGACTTGACGTTTGTGGAACTCATGTTCCACAATATGGGCGGATGGCGACCGAAACGGGAACCCAGGCGATCGACCGGGCGGCGGAATTGCTGGTCCGGGTCGTCGAGAGCCACGAGCCGCTCGCCGTCACCGAGCTCGCCGACCGTTCCGGCCTGCCGAAGTCGACGACCTCGCGGCTCGTCGGCGCGCTCGAGCGCCAGGGGCTCGTCCAGCGTTCGGGTGATCGGCGTCTCCGTCCAGGCCCAGTACTCCTCCGCTTCGCGCATCGCGACCCGGGGGAGAACCTGGTCGAGCTCGCGTCGCCCGTCCTGCATGTTCTCGCGCAACTCTCCGGCGAGACGATCAACCTCGGCGTGCCGACGCCGCTCGGCGTCGAGCATCTCGCGCAGGAGGACACGCGCCACTACGTGGGCGGGACGAACTGGATCGGGAGGCGCGTGCCCTACGACGTCACCGCGAACGGCCGCGTGCTGCTGGCATTCGCATCGCCGCGCCCGGAAGGCCGCGTGGCGCAGGCGATTCGGGCGCGCGGTTACGCGGTCGCGGTGGACGAGCTCGAGCACGGACTGGCCGCACTCGCCGCACCTGTCTTCGGCCCGGGCGGCGACCCGGTCGCGGCACTCTCGATCTCCGGCCCCACCATCCGGCTCACTCCCGAACGAATCGCAGAGCTCGCTCCGGCCCTGCTGGAGCAGGCGCGCCTGCTCTCCATGCAACTCGGAAACCACGACGACCAGCGAGGTGCCGCATGACCCACGAAGAGATTCTCAAGGCCCTGTACGAGGAGACCCTCGTCGGCAATGCGCCCGAGGTGAAGGATCTTGTGAACCGAGGGCTCGCAGACGGCCTCGGTTGCGAGTCGATGCTCTACGACGCGCTCATCCCGTCGCTCGAGGAAGTCGGTGCCCGCTTCGAGCGCGGCGACTACTTCGTGCCCGAGATGCTGATCGCGGCGCGCGCGATGCAGGGGGCACTCGACATCCTGCGGCCGCTGCTCGCCGAGACCGGCGCAAAGCCGATCGGCACGTACGTGATGGGAACCGTGAAGGGCGACGTCCACGACATCGGCAAGAACCTCGTCAACATCATGCTCGAGGGCGCCGGGTTCACCGTCTACGACCTCGGGGTGAACGTCGCTCCCGAGACGTTCGTGCAGCAGATCCAGGAGCATCAGCCGGACGTCGTCGGGTTCTCTGCGTTCCTCACGACGACCATGCCGATGTTCAAGGCGAACATCAACGCGCTCCAGAAGGCGGGCATTCGCGACGACGTGATCGTCATGGTCGGAGGAGCGCCGGTCACCCAGGAATATGCCGACGCCGTCGGCGCCGACGGCTACGCAGCCGACGCATCGACCGCAGTTCGCCTCGCCAAGGAACTGATCGAGAAGCGCCGGTCGGCCGTCACGGTATGAAACCGCTCGCCCTCGTCGAGGCTGCAGTCAAGAAGCCGATCTTCGGCTGCCAGATGTGCGGGCAGTGCGTGCTGCACTCGACCGGGATGACCTGCCCGATGAACTGCCCGAAGACGCTGCGCAACGGGCCGTGCGGCGGAGTCCGCCCCGATGGCAACTGCGAGGTCGACCCGGGGATGCGCTGCGTCTGGCTGAAGGCGGTCGAGCGCGCGCCGAAGACACCCTGGGCGCACGAGCTCAACGACATCCGCAAGCCCGTCGACAACCGCCTGTGGCACACGTCGTCCTGGGCGAACTACCTCAGCAAGCGGGATCGTGTCGCTCCGAACGGTTGGCGTGTCGAGGCTTGAGGCGGCAGTCACGTCCGGGCGTTTCGTCCTGACCGCCGAGCTCCTCACAGTGAACAGCGGCGGCCTCGACGCCGTCCACGAGCGGTTCGCGCCGTACGAGGAGTTCGTCGATGCGGTGAATGCGACCGACAACACCGCCGCCCACGCGCACGCGTCGCCGCTGGCCGTCGCCATCGCCTTGCGGCAGCTCGATATGGAGCCGGTGCTGCAGCTCGTCTGCCGGGATCGCAACCGCCTTGCACTCGAGGCCGAGATTGCCGGCGCTGCGCTGCACGGCATCGAGAACATCTGCTGCCTGACGGGCGACGACGTGACCGCCGGCGACGAGCCTGAGGCTCGCCGCGTGTTCGACCTCGACAGCATCCAGTTGCTCGTCACTGCGACCGGGATGCGCAGCGGGCGCTATCTCTCCGGGCGCAAGATCGAGCCCGCGCCGCCTCTCTTCCTCGGCGCGGTCGAGAATCCCTCGGCCCCGCCGGTCGACTATCGCGTCGAGCGCGCGCTGAAGAAGGTGCGCGCCGGCGCGCGCTTCCTGCAGTTGCAGGTCGGCTTCGAGCGCGCCCCACTCGAGCGGTTCATGGCGGCCGCCGTCGCGTCCGGGCTCACGGAGCAGGCGGCGATCCTGCCGTCGATCTGTCTCGTCCGCTCGCCGAAGGCGCTGCGCTTCATCAACGAGAAGGTCCCCGGCATCTCGGTGCCGGCCGAGTTGATCGAGCGCTGCGAGCGCGCCGCCGATCCTGAGGCCGAGTGCTTCGAGGTCGCATGTGAGCTCGCCGAGCACGCGCGCTCGCTGCGGGGCGTTCGAGGGCTGCACCTGATCAGTTTTCGCAAGGAGGCGGGCATCGCGCGTTTGTGCACCCGCCTCGGCATTCCGACTCGTCGAGAAAGGGAGTTGAGTGGAGACAGTTCTCGAATCGCCGTCTAAGACGGTGATGATCGGGCCCGAGCGCCCCTTCTGCGTGATCGGGGAACGCATCAACCCGACCGGGCGCAAGACGTTTCAGGCTGAGCTGCAGCAGGGCGACCTCTCGCGGCTCCAGATCGACGTCGCGCAGCAAATCGCCGGGGGCGCGGACATGCTCGACGTCAACGTCGGCGACCCACTGGCCGACGAGATCGAGCTGATGCGGTCGGCGATCCCGCTGGTGCAGGGCCTGACCGACCTGCCCCTGTGCATCGACTCATCGGTGATCGAAGCACTCGAGGCGGGGCTCGGCGCCTATCAGGGCAAGGCGCTCGTGAACTCCGTCACCGGCGAGGACGAACGTCTCGAGGCGATCCTGCCGATCGTCGCAAAGCACGGCGCAGCGGTGATCGGACTCGCGAACGACGACGAGATCCCGATGGAGCCGGGGCGGCGGCTCGAGGTCGCGCGCAAGATCGTCTCCGTCGCCGGTGACTTCGGCATCCCGCCCGAGGACGTGCTGATCGACCCGCTCGCGATGCCCGTCGGCGCCGAGCCGCGTGCCGTCACGCTGTTTCTCGAGACGGTGCGGCTGATCCGCGACGATCTCGGCGTGAACATGACCTGCGGCGCGTCGAACACGTCGTTCGGCCTGCCCGGCCGCGAGACACTCGGAGCGGGTTTCCTCGCGATCGCCGCCAGCCACGGGCTGACCAGCGCGATCATGGATGCCCGCTCACGGGAGATCGTCGAAGCGGTCCGTGCGACCGACTTCCTCCTCGGCCATGACGAGTGGGGAGCGGCCTGGATCGCCGCCTACCGTGCGAAGAAGGCGGCCGCAGCCGCGTGAACGCAGAGCCGCAGCCGGTGCTCGACGAGGTTCATCCGGATCGGGTGCGGCTCGTGTTCGAGCAAGCAGACGGGGCCGTGAAGGAGACGCGCGTGCCCGCAGGCACCACGCTCTTCGACGGCGCCAGCTGGAACGGGATCGCGATCGACTCCACCTGCGGCGGTCACGGCACCTGCAAGAAGTGCAAGGTGCGGGTGACTTCTGGCGAACAGGCGATCTCGACGGTCGATCCACGCGCGTTCACCGCCGAGGAATTGAAGTCCGGCTGGCGCCTCGCCTGTCGTGCGCAGGCCGAAGTCGATCTCGTCGTCGAGGTGCCACCGCTCCAGACCCGGCCGAAGGCCGCGCTCGCCGGTGTTGGGCGCCACGTCATCCTTCGCCCCGCCGTCCAGAAGCGCTATCTCGAGCTGAGCGAGCCGACGCTCGACGATCAGGTATCGGATCTCGAGCGTGTGCTGCAAGCGATGGACGACGTCGAGCTTCGTGTGCCGATCGACCTCCTGCGCTCGCTCGGCCACACGTTGCGCAGCGCCGACTGGAAGGTCACTGCGGTGTTCGTCGACGACCTGCTCGTCGACGTCGAAGCGGGCGACACGTCGGCGCGCCGCCATGCCATCGCTTACGACCTCGGCACGACGACCGTCGTCGCGACGCTGATCGACCTCGAGACGGGACAGCCGGCCGCTGTCAGCTCGATGTTGAACGCACAGCAGCCGTTCGGCGCGGACGTGATCTCACGCATCAGCGCGACGATGATGGACCCCACTGCGCTCGGCACGCTGCGCGACCGCGCGCACGAGACCTTGATGACGCTCACGACCGAGGTGTGCGAGGAGGCCGGTGTCGATCCGGCTGAGGTCTACGAGATCGTCGTCGCCGGGAACATGACGATGCTGCAGCTTGCGCTCGGGGTCGATCCCGAGCCGCTCTCGATGGCCCCGTTCACGATCATCGCGCGTCGCCTCCCGGAGGCAAAGGCAACTGATTTCGGCGTCTCGGTGCACGAGCGCGCGCCCGCCGTCCTGTTCCCTGCTCTCGGCGCGTATGTCGGCCCGGACATCGTCGCCGGCATCCTCGCGACCGGGCTGACCCTCGACAAGCGCACGCGGCTCTTCATCGACGTCGGTACGAACTCGGAGATCGTGCTCGGCTCATCGGCGCGTGCTCTCGCGACCGCCGCGCCGGCCGGCCCGGCGTTCGAGGCGGCGCAGATCCGCTGCGGGATGCGCGCGGCCGAAGGCGCGATCGAAGGAGTGCGGATCGTCGGAGACGACGTGCAGCTGACCGTGATCGGCGATGTCGAGGCGATCGGCTTGTGCGGTTCCGGGCTCGTCGACGCGGTCGCCGAGCTCGTCGGCGCCGGGATCCTCGATCATTCGGGCCGCTTCGTGCTCGGTTCGTCGCCGCGGCTCGGCAAGATCGGCGAGGAGAACGTCTTCTACCTCCACGACGACGTCTTCCTCTCGCAGCGTGACGTGCGCGAGCTGCAGTTCGCGAAGGCGTCGATCGCAACCGGCTGGCAGATCCTCTGCAACGACATGGGGGTCGATCCGGCTGAGATCTCACAGGTGCTGCTCGGCGGCTCGTTCGGCTCGTATCTGACCGCGGCGAGCGCGGTGAAGATCGGGCTCGTGCCGAAGCTCGCACTGACGCGGATCGTCGCTGCGGGCAACGTCGCCGGCGAGGGCGCGAAGATCGCAGCGCTCTCGGTGAACGAGCGCGCTGCCGCAGCCGCCGTCCTCGACGAGGTCGATTACGTCGAGCTTTCCGGCCGCACCGACTTCAACGATCTCTTCATCGACCAGCTGTCGTTCCCCGCGTGACGAAGGTCGTGGTTGCCTGCGGCGCGCTCGCGTTGCACATCGATCAGATCGCGAAGCGCCGCGGCTGGGACATCGAAGTGCGCCCGCTGCCGCCCGAGCTGCACAACCGCCCCGAACGAATTCGCGCGGCTGTCGACGAAGCCGGCGGCGACGTCGTCGCGTACGCCGACTGTGGGACGCGCGGCGCCCTGGACGACCTGCGGCGGCTCCCCGGCGCCGACTGCTATCAGCTCTTCGGTGGCATGGAACATGAGCTCGGCACCTATTACCTCACCGACTTCCTGGTGCGCTCGTTCGACCGCGTCGTGTGGCGTGGCCTCGGTCTCGACCGCCACCCGGAGCTGCGGGACGACTACTTCCGCCACTATGAGCGCGTCGTCTGGCTCGCACAGGCACCGACCGCTGAGCTGCAGGCCAAGGCGGAGGCCGCCGCCGCCAGGCTCGGACTGCCGCTCGAAGTCCGCGAGACCGGCGACCACCGGCTCGAACATGCCCTCGAACAACTCCTGAGCGCATCACCGACATTCACGGAAGGAACACCTCGTGCTGATCAATGAGCTACCGCGCTACGAGATCCTCGACGAGCATTCGATGCAGGAGCTCGAGCGTGGCTGGCGCCGCATCGTCTCCGATCTCGGCATCGAGTTCGGGACGTCCGAGCCCCACGAGCCGACCGTCGCTCTGCTCGAGGCTGCGGGTCAGAAGGTCGACGGCCAACTCGTCAAGCTCGACCCGGACTGGATCCTCGAGAAGGTCGCCATGGCGCCGCGGGAGTTCGATCTCCAGGCGCGCAATCCGGCGAACAACATTCACATCGGCGGCAAGCACATGGCGTTCGGTGCCGTGTACGGGTGCCCGTTCGTGCGCGAAGGCATCGAGCGGCGTGAGGCGACCTACGCCGACTTCGAGAACCTCGTCCGGCTTTCGCAGGCGTTCCCGCAGCTCGACACGCCCGGCGGGACGATCTGCGAGCCGAACGACAAGCCGCTCGATTCCCGGCACCTCGACATGGTCTACGCGCTGATGACGCTGTCGGACAAGCCGTTCATGGGCTCGGTCACGTCGGGGCCGAACGCAGAGGACACGATTGCCATGGCGGAGATGGTCCTGGGCCGTGAGTCGCTCGAGCAGACGCCTGCGATCATCAGCCTGATCAACGTCAACTCGCCGCTTCGCTACGACGAGCGGATGCTGGACGCATTGCACGCCTACGCAAAGGCGAATCAGGCGCTCGTGATCACGCCGTTCCTGCTGATGGGCGCGATGTCGCCGGTCTCGGTCGCAGCGTCGCTCGCCCAACAGGTCGCCGAGGCGCTCGCGGGAATCGCCCTCGTGCAGACAATCCGGCCGGGGGCGCCGGTCGTCTTCGGCTCGTTCCTCTCGAACACCGACATGCAATCCGGCTCGCCGAGCTTTGGCACGCCCGAGTCGGCAGTCGGGTTGCTCTGCACCGGCCAGATCGCGCGGCACTACGGCCTGCCGTTCCGCGGCGGCGGTGCGCTGACCGCGTCACAGACCGTCGATGCGCAGGCAGCGTACGAGGCGGCGATGACGCTCTGGCCGACGTTCCTCGCCGGCACGAACTTCGTCATGCACTCCGCCGGCTGGCTCGAGTCGGGCCTCGTCTCGTGCTACGAGAAGTTCATCGTCGACGTCGAGCTGCTGCGGATGCTGCAGCACGTCTTCCAGCCGCTCGAGATCAACGAGGAGACGCTCGCCTACAGCGCCCATCAGGAGGTCGGTCAGGGTGGCCACTTCCTCGGCGCGGTGCACACGCTCGAGCGCTTCCGCGAATGCTTCTACAGGCCGCTTCTGTCCTCGACCGAGAACTACGAGCGGTGGAACCGAAACGGCGGCAAGGATGCGGCGGCGCGCGCATCGGACGTCTGGCAGAAGACGATCGAGGAGTACGAAGAGCCGGCGCTCGACGGCGATCTGAAGGACGAGCTGAAGGCCTACGTCGATCGCAGGCGCACCGAACTTGGCGACTGAGATGTTCGTGGACGGCCGGTGGACGAGTGCGCTCTCGGGCGAGACGTTCACGGCTGCCTCGCCCGCGACAGGTGAGGACATCGCCGAGGTCCCGCAGGGCGGCCGCGGCGACGCGCAGCTCGCGATCGGTGCCGCGAATCGCGCGGCGGACGCCTGGGCGCGGCTGACGGCATTCGAGCGGGCCGCAGCGATGAACCGCGTCGGCGACGCAATCGAGCGCCGTCGGGACGAGCTCGCGCACACGCTGACGCTCGACCAGGGCAAGCCGCTGTGCGAGTCGCGGGACGAGGTCGAGGAGCTGATCGCGTACTGGCGCAACGCCGCCGAAGACGGCAAGCGACTCGAAGGGCGGCTCCCGAACTCGATGTCCCCCGGCAAGCGCGTGCTGCTCGTGCGCCGCCCGCGCGGTGTGATCGGCGTGATCACGCCGTGGAACTGGCCGTACACGATGCCTGCCGAGCTGATCGGGCCCGCACTTGCCTCCGGCAACACGGTGGTCTGGACACCGGCCTCCTCGACGGCAGTCGCGGCCGTCGCGCTCGCGCAGTGCGTCGTCGAAGCCGACCTTCCGCCTGGGGTCTTCAACCTCGTCACGGGGCCTGGCTCGACGGTGGGCGACGAGATCGCGCGAAACCCGGGCACGCACGGCGTCGGCTTCATCGGCTCGACCCAGACCGGTCGCCGCGTGGCCGAAGCGGCAGCAGGCAAAGCCGTCGTGCTCGAGCTTGGCGGCAACGGCCCGGTCGTCGTCCTCGACGACGCCGACCTCGACCTTGCTGCCGAGGCGACCGTCACCGCGTGTTTCCTGTGTGCGGGCCAGAGTTGCACGGCCGGTGAGCGGCTGCTCGTGCACCGCGAGGTGCGCGAGGCGTTCGTCGAGAGGCTCAGGACGCTCGTGGCCGACCGCGTCGTACTCGGCGACCCCTTCGCCGAGGGCACGACAATGGGGCCGCTGAACAATGCGGGCGTCGCGGAGAAGATGGACGAGCACGTCGCCGACGCGCTGCGGCGCGGCGCGACGATCGTCACCGGCGGCGAGCGTGCCGACGGCTTCCCGACCAAGCTCTACTGGCAGGCGACAGTTCTCGACGGGGTTCCGTCCGAGGCACAGGTCGCGGTCGAGGAGACCTTCGGCCCGATCGCGCCTGTCGTTGCGATCGATTCGCTCGAGCACGCCATCGAGTTGACCAACGCTTCTCCCTACGGCCTGCTCGCGGCCATTTTCACGCGTGACCTCGCGAAGGGACTTCGCTTCGCCGACGAAGTGCGCACCGGTTGGGTGAACATCAACGACAGTTCGAATTACTGGGAGCCACAGCTGCCGTTCGGAGGGCGCTCGGGAACCGCGAGTGGCATCGGCCGGGTGGGTGGCAGCGCGCCGATGGACTCGTTCACCGAGCTGCAGACCGTCACGATCGCGTGACCTACGACTATCTGATCGTCGGTGGAGGCTCGGCGGGCTGCGCGCTCGCAGCGAGGCTCACAGAGGACGCTTCCACGCGCGTGCTCGTGCTGGAGGCCGGTCGGCCGGACTCCTGGTGGGATCTCTACATCCACATGCCGGCGGCGCTCTCGTTCCCGATCGGCAACCGCTTCTACGACTGGAAGTACCAGTCGGAGCCGGAGCCTTTCATGAACGGCCGCCGCATCTTCCACGCCCGCGGCAAGGTGCTGGGCGGCTCGAGCTCGATCAACGGCATGATCTTCCAGCGGGGGAACCCACTCGACTTCGAGCGCTGGGCCGCCGAGCCCGGCCTCGAGCGCTGGGACTACGCCCATTGCCTGCCGTACTTCAAGCGCATGGAGACCTGCTTCGCCGGCGCGGACGAGTGGCGCGGCGGCGACGGCCCGCTGCCGCTCGAGCGCGGGCCTGCCGAAGGCCCGCTCTTCGCCGCGTTCTTCGACGCAGTGCAGGAGGCCGGCTATCCGCTGACCGGTGACGTGAACGGCTTTCGGCAGGAAGGCTTCGCGAAGTTCGACCGCAACATCCGCAAGGGCCGCCGCGTCAGTGCCGCCCGCGCGTATCTGCGTCCGGCGATGAGCCGCCCGAATCTCGACGTGCGCACGCGCACGTTCGTCGAGCGCATCGTCTTCGAGGGAACGCGCGCGGTCGGCGTGCAGGTGAAGGGCGAGACGATCCAGGCCGGAGAGGTGATCCTTTGCGGCGGTGCGATCAACTCGCCGCAGCTGCTGCAGCTCTCCGGCGTCGGAGCGGCGGGCGAGCTCGGCGCACTCGGCATCGAGACCGTTCACGATCTGCCGGGCGTAGGGGAGAACCTCCAGGATCACCTCGAGGTGTACGTGCAATGCGCCTCGAAGCTTCCGGTGACCGTCGCGCCTGCGTTCAAGTGGCGCAACCGTCCGCTCGTCGGTGCGAAGTGGCTGCTCTTCAAGACGGGCGCGGGCGCGACGAACCATTTCGAGGCGGGCGGCTTCATCCGCTCGAACGACGAGGTCGCGTATCCCAACGTCATGTTCCATTTCCTGCCGATCGCCGTCCGCTACGACGGAACGGCACCCAAGGGCCACGGCTACCAACTGCACGTCGGGCCGATGTACTCGGACGCCCGCGGATCGGTGAAGATCGTGTCCGCCGATCCGCGCGTGCATCCTGCGCTTCGCTTCAACTACCTCTCGACCGAGCAGGACCGGCGCGAATGGGTCGAGAGCATCCGGGCCGCGCGCTCGATTCTCGCCCAGCCGGCTTTCGCGCCCTTCAACGGTGGCGAGCTATCTCCGGGGGCGAGCGTCGAGACCGATGATGAGATCCTCGCCTGGGTCGCGAACGACGCCGAGACGGCGCTGCACCCATCGTGTACAGCGGCGATGGGCGTCGGTGAGTCGTCGGTCGTCGATCCCGCGACGATGCGCGTGCACGGCCTCGATGGGTTGCGCGTCGTCGATGCGAGCGTCTTTCCGTTCGTGACGAACGGCAACATCTACGCGCCCGTGATGATGGTCGCCGAGAAGGCTGCGGATCTGATTCGCGGCGATACGCCGTTGCCGCCGGAGGAGGCTCCGTTCTACCGCCATGGGCTACAGCAACCTGCAAATCGGTGAGTTCCTGGCGGCCCTCGGCGAGCGCACGCCGGCACCCGCGAGCGGCGCGGCGACCGCCATGACGGCCGCACTGGCAGCGGCGCTCGTGGAGCTCGCCGGCCGCTTCGCAGGTGATGAGCAAGCGGTGGTGCACGCGAAGGCGCTGTGGTCGCGACTCTCGGAGCTCGCCGACGAGGACTCCGCCGCCTACATTGCCTTCATGGCCGAACGTACCGACCAGACGCGCGCGCGCATCATCGCCGTCCCGAACGAGATCGCTGCGTGCGCCGATCAGATCGTCGTCCTCGCCGACCAGGTGCGAGGTCAACTCCGCTCGTCGGTCGCAGGCGACGCGGAGGCCGGCGCCGAGCTTGCGCGCGCCGCCGCGCGGGTGGCACGCCGCCTGGCCGAGGTGAACTCCTGATGCCGTCGTTCGTCGATCGGCTCGCCCAGCGCACAGTCCTCCTTGCCGACGGCGCGACCGGCACGAACTACCAGAACATGGGTATCGAGCCCGGCGTCGCGCCCGAGGAGTGGGTGGTCGACGAGCCCGGCAACGTGCAGGCGTTGCACCGGCGCTTCGTGGGGGCCGGTTCGGAGCTCGTGCTGACGTGCAGCTTCGGCGGGACCTCGTTGCGCCTGGCCGACGAGCGCCTCGCAGGCCGCGCTGTCGAGGTCAATCGCCGCGCTGCGGAACTCGCGCGCGAGGCCGTCGGCAGCGAGGTGCTCGTCGCGGGCTCGCTCGGTCTCACCGGTCACCTGACCGAGCCGCTCGGCCCGTTGACCCGTGACCTTGCGGTGGCCACGTACGCCGAGCAGGCGCGCGCACTGGCGGAGGGGGGCGTCGACCTGCTCGTGCTCGAGACCTTCTTCTCGCTCGACGAGGGCCTGTGGGCGCTGGCCGGGATCAGGAGCGCCAGTGATCTGCCCCTCGTCGTCTCGTACAGCTTCGACCAGGGAACGAAGACGATGATGGGTCTGACGCCGACGCAAGTCGTCGAAGCGTTCGCGCCGCTCGGCGTTGCCGCGATCGGCGCGAATTGCGGCAAGTCGCTCGCCGACACCGACCTGATCGTCGACGAACTGGTCGGCGCGGCGAACGGACTGCCGTTGTGGGTGAAGCCGAATGCCGGCGTACCTCGCGTGGTCGGCGATGCCGTGGTCTACGACGCTGGGCCGGACGACCTGGCAGCGCACGTTGCGGGCTACGTCGCCCAGGGCGCTCGCATTGTCGGAGGCTGCTGCGGCTCGACCCCGGAGCACATCGCAGCCCTTGCCGCGGTGCTGCCCCGCTAGACCATCCGCGTTGACCACGGCAGCCGGCCGGGACACAATCAGCTGAGATGGAACAGGCTGAGACGGAACCGGCGAAGGATCTCCTGGTCGGACGCATGCTCGTGCTCGGCGCAGCGGTCTTGCTGTTCGTCGACACGTTCGCGCCCTGGCAGCGCATCACGCTCGATCAGTCGTACACCTGGAACGCCTGGCACGGCGACAAAGGCGTCCTGCTCGGATCACTGACGGCAGTGCTCGTCGTGTGGGCCGCCGTCCGGGCTCTCGGCGTCGCACTGCCGACGCGGGTCGGCGAGACGGCGATCACGCTCGCGCTCGCCGTGCTCGTCTTCGCGCTCGCGGCCGTCAAGAACATCCACGACGACTACTCGGCGTGGGGCAGCTACGTCGGCGTGGTCATTGCGGCTGCGGTCGTCGCGGCTGCGTGGCAC
Organism: uncultured Thermoleophilia bacterium; assembly: GCA_963817765.1. Lineage (GTDB taxonomy): Bacteria > Actinomycetota > Thermoleophilia > Gaiellales > Gaiellaceae > PALSA-600. The sequence goes on from CAWFPX010000010.1 coordinate 35,236, forward strand.
GCCTACCAGCGTGTCAGCGCAGCGTCGGTCGAAGCCCCGGTCGTTGCTTCCGTCGACTGATCCAGACCGTTTTCGGGATCCGGACTCATCGCCTTGGTCGGAGTCCCTCGGCCGGCGAGCCTCGATCAGAGGATGAACGGCACGAGCATCTTGGTCGAGCGCTTGTACGCCGGGTAGCTGTCCGGGAATTGCTCGGTCAGGTAGCGCTCCTCGACCGTCGCGCTGTAGAGGAAGTAGGCACCGGCCAGGACCACGGCAGTCAGCCACAGCCAGCTCAGGGCCAGGGCGGTGCCGATGCCTGCGGCGAGGACGCCCGAGTAGATCGGGTGCCGAACGAGGCGGTAAGGCCCGCCGGTCACCAGTTCTGGCTCTTCCTTCTGCGTCATCGGCATGCCCCAGTTACGACCGATGTGGATGCGAGCCCAGAGCGCGAACGACAATCCCAGGGCGAAGAGGAGGAGCCCGATGCCGACGAGCCACGGATCAGTGTTGAGGCCGTGGCCCCGGAACGCTCCCAGGCGAATCAAGATGACAACGACGACAGCGATGACCGCTCTGACACGCAACTCGCGCGACCACGGAATACGGCCCCGTTTCGTCGAGAAGGCTGCCACGAGCCAGTAGCCCCAGAACGCGGCCCAGCCGCCCGCAAGGATGAACTCCACGGCTCTCATCACGCTCATGGTTCCAGTCGGCAAGGAGCTCGGGACGGGATCTGAAATGCGCCGCCGGACGAGCTCGCCCCGAGCGAATCGTCGTGTGTCATGGGAGAAGACCGCGGCCCCGGAACGTTCCCGGGGCCGGCTTGACTTCAGAGTTGCGACTGCCTGCTGAGCGGCTAACCGCAGCTCACGTTCACGGTGGTGAAGTTGTGCCTCCGCCGTGAGGTTCAACGGAAGCGGCTGCCGGGGCGTAGGCTGGCGTCATGCGGTGGCCGCTGTTGGCGGGGATGCCGGAGGAGGAACTGCGTGCGATTCTGCAGGTCGCGCGTCGCCGCAGTTTTGCGAAGAACGAAGTCGTCTTCCACCACGGCGACCCTGCTGATTGCTTCCACCTGATCGCGCAGGGCCGGTTTGCGATTCGCATCATGACACCGCTCGGTGACATCGCGACGCTGGCGATCCGAGGCCCTGGCGCGACCTTCGGGGAGATGGCCCTTCTCGTCGATGACGCAAAGCGGACGGCGACGGTTGCCGCCGTGGAACACGGCGAGACATATTCCGTCTACCGAACCGATTTCGAGCTTCTTCGCACGACGCATCCCGGCGTGGATCGCTTTCTGTGGGCGTTACTGGTCAATGAGGTGCGAGTGTTGGGCGAGCGGTTGCTCGAGGCGCTCTACTTGCCGGTCGACAAGCGCGTGCGGCGGCGACTGCTCGAACTTGCCGAGCTGTACGGGGATGGAAGCGAAGAGCCGGTGACGATTCCGCTGACGCAAGAGGTGATCGCCGAGCTCTCCGGGGCCGGTCGTCCCACTGTCAACCAGGTGCTGCGTGAGGAAGAGAAGCGCGGCACGATCGAGCTCACGCGTGGGCACACCTGCGTCCTCGACGCTTCCGAGCTCGCTCGCCGCGCCCGCTAGATGAACTCTGTTCGCACGAGGACAGTTCCAGCGTCGCGGCGCGAAACGACGCTGGTCAGGAAGCGCCGTAGCTTCTGATCAGTCGGTTGCGCAGGGTGACCGTCGAGAAGGAGAGTCAGATGTCACGCATCCGGAACGCAAACACCGCCCTCGTGGGAGTCACGCCGGAGGACCCGGTCGGTGTACGCAAGGCTACGCAGGTGCTCGCAGTCGCGGTGCTCGCGGTGCTGTTCGCAGTGCCGGTCGCCTCCGCCGCGACCGCGCCGCCGGTGCAGTCGTTGCAGACGAAGCAGGCTTTCCACGCCCTCATGCTGCGCGGGCGCGCGCTCAACCGGATCTACCATCTCGGCGCCTATGCCCGCACGTCGACCCACTCGCCTGCGAAGGTGAAGGCGAGCAGCGTCCTGAAGCCCACTGCGGTCAAGATCGCTGCTAACCCGACGGGCGGCTCCCAGAACAAGGTGCAGCAGGTGTTCTCGATCCATTGACAATGCCCACGGCGCCCGGAGCACGACGACAAACGGCCGCCTCCCTCAATCATCTCCGGCAGCTCGCCGGCGCGGCCTCCGCGTCGGCGAGTTGGCAGGTGGTCCGGAGGACCGCCGATACCTGTCGCTAAACCCGCACCCCTTTTTGCGTCGCCCTCTGCGCGGATCGGTGCGTCAGGGCTCAGTCGATTTGGCTCAGTGCAAGGTGCCGAAGGTGGGAATCGAACCCACACTCCCCGAAGGGAACCGGATTTTGAGTCCGGCGCGTCTGCCAGTTCCGCCACTTCGGCCTGCCGGCGAATCGTACTTGTCGGTTCGATAGGACTTTTGCTGCCGAGGCAGTAAAGTCGCACCACTGTGGCAGCAGACGCCTCCGCCCCTTCGCTCGCCGCCCGCATCCCGCGGCCCGGCCTGATCAGTGGCCTCGGGCTCGTCTTCGTGGCCCTGCTGGGCTTCTGGCTCGTCGTCAATGCGGTCAAGACGCCCAGCGATTTCTTCGAGGTGTTCCTGATCGGGATCACGACCGGCTGCGTCTACGCACTCGTCGCTCTCGGATACACGCTCGTCTACGGCATCCTCGAGCTGATCAACTTCGCGAACGGGGACGTCTTCATGCTCGGTGGCATGTTCACGATCACCTACGCCACGAGCCTCTTCGGCTTGCATACCGGCCAGGGGTGGGTGACCGTGCCGATCCTCCTGGCAGTGCTGGTGCTCTCGATGCTGTCCTGCGGATTGCTCAACGCCGGCATCGAGTTGATCGCCTACCGGCCGCTGCGCGGCGCGCCACGTCTCGCGCCGCTGATCACAGCCATCGGCGTCAGCTTCATCATCGAGGACATCGGGCTTGCCTGGAAAGGGCCGAACTACGTCACCGCCCCTGACGTCTTCCCACATTCGAACGTGTTCTCGATCGCCGGTGTCCAATACACCTGGAACAAGCTGATCGTCGTGCTGATCACCGTCCCGGTGCTGCTCGGGCTCTCCTACCTGGTGCAGCGCACGCGACAGGGGAAGGCGATGCGCGCGACCGCGCAGGACAAGGACGCGGCGGCGATGATGGGCATCAACGTCAACCGGACGATCTCGTTCACGTTCCTGATCGCCGGCGCCCTCGCCGGAGCAGCCGGATTCGTCTATGCGCTCTATGTGACGACCGTGCGGTTCGACCAGGGCTTCCAGCTCGGCCTGATCGCGTTCACGGCCGCGGTGCTCGGCGGCATCGGGAACCTTCCCGGCGCAGTCCTGGGCGCCGTGCTGATCGGCCTGATCCAGGCATTCAACGAAGGCCTGAACTGGCACGCGCCCGGCTCCGACTGGACCGAGTCGATCGTCTTCTCGATCCTGATCCTGATCCTCGTGTTCCGCCCGGAAGGCCTGCTTGGTGAACGCACGCCGGAGGGTGGGTGAGCACCCAGCCCGGCACTGAGTTCGTCGAGCAGCAGCCGCCGGCGGAAGCTGTTGGGTTCCGCAACCAATTCAAGGCGCGCTGGAGGTCGCTGCCGGCGGTGCAGCGCGCTGCGATCTCGATCTTCATCGCGCTCGTCTTCGCGTTCCTCTTGTATTTCGCGCTCGACCACGCGCTGGGCTTCGCGCTCCTGACGATCACCGCCATCTACTGGCTGCTGAAGTTGCCGTTCTATCCGCGGGTGGCCTGCGAGGTCGTCCTCGTCGGGACCTTCCTGGTCTTCGGCCCCCGGTCATTCGCCGCGATCCTCGCGGTCGTGTTCTCCGTCTCGTTCGCTCCTGAGCGAACGAGACGATGGCTCGTGCCCACCGTCGCGCTCGTCGCCGCAGTCCTCTATCCGTTCTACCAGCCGAAGCTCTTCACGATCCCGGTCTTCGGCGTCTGGCCCGACGTCGCGACGGGCGTGTACATGCTCGTGTTCATCATGATGGCGGTCGGCCTGAACATCGTCGTCGGCTACGCGGGTCTGCTCGATCTCGGCTACGTCGCCTTTTACGCGATGGGCGCCTACACCGCGGCCTGGTTCGCGTCGCTGCAGTTCCCGCACCACACGATCCACTTCGGCGCGGTCGGCATCGACCCGCACCTGCCCGGTATTCACGTGACGCTCTGGCTCCTGTTACCGCTCGCCGGGATCCTCACCGCGGGGACGGGCATCATCATCGGCCTGCCGACGCTTCGCCTGCGTGGCGACTACCTCGCAATCGTGACGCTCGGCTTCGGCGAGATCCTGCCGCAGATCGCGCGCAACAGCGACAACTTCCTCGGCACCGGCTTCAACCTCACGAACGGGCCGAACGGGATCACGCCGCTCGACCCGCTCGGGTTCGGGAACCATCTGTCACACGTGACCCACGGCTTCCTCCCGGCCAACTACCTCACGTGCTGCAAGGCGTCCTACTTCGGCCACCAGATCCAGTCGACGGACGTCTTCTACTGGACGGCGATCGTCCTGCTCCTGATCACGGTGTTCTGCTCGTTCCGGCTGCAGTATTCGCGCCTAGGCCGTGCGTGGATCGCGATCCGCGAGGACGAGACCGCTGCTGCGGCCATGGGCGTGCCGCTGATGCGCACGAAGACCTGGGCCTACGCGACGGGTGCGTTCTTCGGCGGCATCGCCGGCGCCTACTACGCATCGTTCAAGAGCGCGACGTTCCCCGGTGACTTCTACTTCAACATCTCGGTGTTCATCCTCTGCATGGTCATCCTCGGCGGGATGGGCAACATCGCCGGCGTGATCGTCGGCGCGGGCTTTCTCGCCTATCTCAACCAGGAGGGCCTCGCGAACACCGGCGCGTGGCTGAACGCCCACATCTCGGTGATCGGCAACCTCCCTCCGGTTCCCGGCGACACGGGCAACGGGCTCGACGTTCCTCTGTTCGCCTCGGGCATCTACGGGTTGATCATCCTGCTGGTCATGCTCTTCCGACCCGAAGGGCTGATCCCCTCGAAACGGCGGGCCGCCGAGTTGCACGAGGGCGTCCACGACCAACCGCTCTATGACGTGAGCCACGCGGGTGCCGAGTGATGACCGAACAGCTCACCGAGACGAGCGGCGACAACATCCTGGTCGCGGATGGGCTCCGCAAGGAGTTCGGCGGTCTCGTTGCCGTGAACGATGTCAGCTTCAACGTCCCGCGCGGCAAGGTGATCTCGCTGATCGGACCGAACGGCGCCGGCAAGACGACGTTCTTCAACATGCTGACCGGCGTCTACAAGCCGACCGGGGGAACGATCACGTTGCTCGGCGAGGATGTGACCGGCAAGCCGCCTCATGCGATCACGGAGCGCGGAATCGGGCGCACGTTCCAGAACATCCGCCTGTTTCAGAACATGTCGGCGCTCGAGAACGTGCTCGTCGGGATGCACTCCCGGATGCACGCGAATCTGTTCAATTCGATTCTGCGCACGCCGTCGGTGAAACGCGAGGAGAAGGAATCGCGCGAACGCGCATTCGAGTTGCTCGAGTACACGGGACTGCGGCGTAAGGCGGAAGAGACTGCAAAGAGCCTCCCGTACGGTGACCAGCGCCGGCTCGAGGTGGCGCGCGCGCTGGCGACGAACCCGCAACTGTTGCTGCTCGACGAGCCGACGGCGGGAATGAACCCACAGGAGTCCGCTGAGTTCACGTCCTTTGTCGGCGACCTGCGTGAACAACGCGGCGTCACGGTGCTGATGATCGAGCACGACATGCGCGTCGTCATGGGTGTCTCCGACCGCGTCTCCGTGCTCGACTACGGCGAGAAGATCGCCGAGGGCACACCGCGCGAGGTGCAGCAGGATGAGCGTGTGATCGAGGCCTATCTGGGCAAGGCAGCTGTCGAGGACATGAAGCGCCAGGGGCTCGCGTGACCTCTGCCGGCGCGGTCCCGATCCTGCAGCTCGCGAACGTCCACACCTACTACGGGTCGATCCATGCGCTGAAAGGAGTCTCACTCGAGGTCCACGAGGGTGAGATCGTGACGCTGCTCGGTGCCAACGGCGCAGGCAAATCCACGACTCTCCGGTCGATCAACGGGCTGAACCGCCCGCGGCAGGGATCGATTCGGTTTCAGGGCACGGAGATCACGACCGTTGCGGCGCATGAGATCGTGAAGCGCGGGATCGCCCAGTCTCCGGAGGGGCGCCGTCTGTTCCCGCGAATGACCGTGATCGAGAACCTCGAGATGGGTGCGTTCCAGCGAAAGGACCGCGGCGAGATCAAGGGCGACATGGATCGCGTCTTCGAGCTCTTCCCGCGCCTGCACGAGCGGCGAACGCAGAAGGCCGGGACGATGTCGGGCGGCGAGCAGCAGATGTGCGCGATCGGCCGGGCGCTGATGGCGCGACCGAAGCTGTTGCTGCTCGACGAACCGTCGCTCGGGCTCGCACCGATCTTCGTCGAGCGGATCTTCGACATCATCCGGCAGATCAACGAACAGGGAACGTCGATCCTGCTCGTCGAGCAGAACGCAGCGATGGCGCTCGACGCCGCGAACCGCGGCTACGTGCTCGAAACGGGCCACGTCGTGCTCGCCGACGACGCCAAGGCGCTGAAGACGAACGAGCAGGTCCGCAAGACCTACCTCGGCGAGACGTAGCCTAGGCGTCGCGGCGTTGCGTCCAGTAGCGGCCGGCAAAGGAGAAGGCTGCCGCCCACACGACGAGGATCGCGACCGCGGCCGCGGCTGACATGGCAATGCGCTGATCCGCGGACTGATGCGGCTGGAAGTGCTCGGCCGCCGCGACGTCGACGAACTTGCGCGCACCGCCCAGGCTGTGGAACGAGATCAGGATGTGCGACACGACCGAGTTCCAGACGATCAGCACGCCGATCACGATCCGCGAGCTGACGATCGCCGCCAGACCGACTGCCATGAACAGGTTGATGATCCCGATCGCGAGCGCGTACGCGAGCTCGTGCGCCAGGTCGTGAGCGGACGGGTTCGGCAGGTCGCCCGCGAACACGAAGCTGGCGACGGTGATGATCGCGAAGCCCGTCAACATCATCGGGAGCCAGACCAGGAATGCGCCCGGCACACGGACGTTGAAAAGGGTCGCACGGGGGCGTCCGGTGACGACGAGATCGCGGAACACCCCGTTCCCGACATCCTGGCTGCCGCCGGTCGCCCCGATCAGCACCGCGGTCAGCGTCCCGAAGAGCGCCACTGCCTGGCGGCGCCGCGGAAGTTCGACGGGCCGCCTGCCGGCCCGTGATGCGCGGAGTTGACCGCGTGCAGAACGACGAGCACGGTCTCGACGACCGCGACGATGCCGATCGTGAGCAGAAGGCACCAGGCCATCAGGCCGCGGCGCCGGACGAGCTTCAGTACTTCGGCGCGGACGAGTCTCATTCGTTGCTTTCCAGCCGCGACGTGATCGACAGGAACGTTTCCTCGAGCGTTGCGCGCGCAGGCTCGAGGCGCGAGACGGCGATGCCCGCCTCGACGAGCGAGCGGTTCAGCGCAGCCGCCGTGAGGTCGCCGTCGAGTGTGACGCGCAGCGCCTTGCCCTCTTCTTGCATCTGCACGGCGCCGAGGACACGCCGCGCCGACGCGAGGTCGTCGACCTCGATCAGCACCGTCGGATCGCCGGTGGCCGAAATTTCGCCGACCGAGCCTTGGACGATGATGCGGCCCTGATCGACGATCGCAATGTGGTCGCAGGTCTTCTCGACCTCGTCGAGCAGATGGGAGGAGAGGAATACCGTGCGCCCTTCGTCGACGAAGGCGCGGATCAGGTTGCGCATCTCCAGGATGCCGGCCGGGTCGAGGCCGTTCATCGGCTCGTCGAGGATGAGCAGCGCGGGATCGGCGAGCAGACAGCGCGCGATGCCGAGACGCTGGCGCATGCCGAGCGAGTAGGTCTTGACGCGGTCGTCGGCGCGGTGGGCGAGGCCCACGCGTTCGAGTGACGCGGGGATCCGCGCGTCGGCCGCGCGGTCGCGCGCGGCTGCGACGATCTTCAGGTTCTCGCGACCGGTCAGGTGCGGGTGGAACTTCGGTTCCTCGACGATCGCGCCGACTCGGGCGAGCGCTTCGCGCCGCTTCGACGGCTGCGGCAGCCCGAGGAGCGAGACCTCGCCCGAGGTGGGCTGCGTCAGCCCGACGAGCGTGCGGATCATCGTCGTCTTGCCGGCGCCGTTCGGGCCGAGGAAGCCGAACGCGACACCCGCCGGCACGTGCAGGTCGACGCCGTCGACAGCGGCGCGGTCGCCGAATTTCTTCGTCAGCGCCGAGTCTCGATCACGGTCTCCATGCCGGAACCGTACGGACACCGTCGGCGGGACGCATCGGCCACGGTCCGTCTCCGTTCCGAAGAAGAGCTTCCGCGCTCTAGCCGGAGACGACGAGTGGGAAGTACGGCGGCGAGAGCAGGTAGCCGATGCGCTCCGCGCCGCTGCCGCGTGCGATCTCGAGGGCCGCCGCGAGGCTGTGGGTCGGCACGAAGCCGAGCTGCCGCGCCGCCCCTGCGTCGCGGCAGCCGGCGATGAGCACGGCGCCGAGGCGGTGGCTCGCGGCGTCGCACGCGCTCCACTCGACGAACGGCTGCAGCGGGTGGCACGCGTGGCCGGCGCGGTAGTCGTCGATCGCTTGCTGGTCCTCCACGGCTGCGCGCTCGGCATCGCGCATCGCCCCGATGTCGCTGCGCGCTGCGCTGGTCGTAGAACAGCGCGCGGTACGGGGCCTGCGTCGGGCGCGGAAACCGCCGCGTGAACGGGTGCACGAGGATCGCGGTGCCGCCCGCTGTGATCGGCGGCAGGTTCCGCCAGAGCCGCAGCGCGAGGCCGAGGCCGAGATACGCCGCGCTGATCGGGTTCGGCTTCTCACGAGGCATGAACGGAGTCGTCGGCGGGATTCCGATCACGAGCGCATCGACCGGCTCGTGCGAGTTCGGCGCCGCGGAACACCGTTCCCCGGAGCAGCGCCTCGGCGTGGGCGACCGACGGGGTGCCGCCGTACGCTGCCGCGGCGGTCAACTCGCGGGGTAGGCGCTCGATGATCCGCTGCCGCAGGCGTCCCGGCGCGAGTTGGAAGGCACGACGCAGGCGAGAGTCGAGCAGGCGGTCGATCGCTTCCTGATCGTGCGGGTAGCCGGCGAACGGGCCGGCGATGCGCGGCGCGTTCAGCACGAGCGAGACACCGGTCACCGGCACGCGCTGCGGCGAGCAGTCGCTCGGTCGCGACGGCGAGCCGCCAGCCCTGCGACGCGCTCGTCTCGAGCAGCGAGACGGCGCCCGCTGCGCGCAGCGACTCGCGGCCGGTGGCGGCGAGCAGGGCCGCGGGGCCACCGTGCAGCACCGTCTCCGCGGCGGTCACGGTGACGACGAGATCTGTCTCGACGAGCGCGGGGTTGACGCGCAAGGTGACGTTGCCCGCCTGCCCGAGCTCCACCAGGTCGTCCGCCTCCGCGTCGTGCACGATCACGCGGCCCTTGAAACGGCGCCGGAACTCGGGCGGCACGAGCAGGCCGATCTCGCGAGGCGACGTGCGCCGGAGCAGCCCGCCTGCGACGAGGATCGTCACCTTCGCGACGCCGAGTCGCTCCAGCTCGTCGACGACCGCGGCAACCGCGGTGTGACGCGGGGCTGCTGGGTGCCGCCGGGATCGGCAGCGAGGGCTGCTCGATCACGACGGTGGCGGTGCCGCCGCGCGTCACCAGGCGCTCCAGCGGCTCGCCGGCGAGCGGGAACGCGAGCGCCGCGGTGACCGCGGCCGAGACGTCCTCCAGCGCCTCGCGCGCCGGCGGCGCACGGAGGACGACGTCGTCGTCGCCGACGTCCGCGACCACGATCCGCGAGTCGGACAGCAGCGGGATCCGCGGCACTCGCCTCAGCTCCGATGCGCCGCTGCGGCGGTGACGCCGAGCGCGATGAAGATCCCGCCGGTGGTGAACCGGCGGATGCGCGGCCGCCCGGTCGCTTCGGCGCACGCGCCCGGCGAGCGCGTCGGCGAGCACGGCGTAGCCGAGGTCCGAGAGCAATGCGATTGCTGCGAAGAGCAGGCCGAGGATCGCGACCTGGAGCGGAACCGAGCCGTCACGGTCGACGAACTGCGGCAGGAAGGCGAGGAAGAAGAGCGCCGTCTTCGGGTTGAGGACGTTGACGACGACGCCCTGTCCGTACAGCCGGCGCAGCCGCGTCTCCTCGACAGCCTCTGCCGCCTTTTCCGCCTCATCGCCCGCGAGGATCCGACGGATCCCGACGGCGATCAGGTAGGCGGCGCCGACGAGCTTCACGACCGTGAAGGCGGCCGCCGACGAGGCGACCAGCGCCGACAGCCCGACGACCGCTGCTGTGACGTGCACGAGGCCGCCGCTGGCGATTCCGAACGCCGAGACGATTCCTGCGCGGCGGCCCTTGTCGACGCTCTGGGTGACGATGTAGGCGACCGCGGGCCCGGGCACGACCGCGAGCGCGATCGCGGCGAGGCTGAAGAGCGCGAGGGTCGACGCCGACGGCATCACGGCACCGCCCGATCGGGCAGCTCGGCGGCCAGGTCGCCCATCTCCGGCAGGAATGGCCCGGCCGCGCGCTGACGCGCATACGTCTCCGCCAGACGCGCTGAAGCCTCGTCTCGAAGGCCGGAAAGTGGGTGAATCTCGAGGCTCGGCATCGGCGTCGGACGATACCTTTGGGTGATGCCGAAGACCCTCACCGGAGCCGAGCTCGAGCTGGACGACGGCCCTGCGCACGAGAGCGATCTGTTCATCGTCGACGGCAACAACCTCGCCTATCGCGCGTTCTTCGCGCTTCCCGAAGAGCTTGCAACGACGGACGGGCAGCCGACCGGCGCGCTGCTCGGCTTCACCAACATGCTCTTCAAGCTCCTCGCCGACTACCGGCCGAAGGGCGTCGCGGTTGCCTGGGACTCGCGCCCTGTGCACCGCGCCGCGGCCGCTGCTGCCGAAGACGTCGTCTACAAGGAAGGCCGGAAGCCGATGCCGGATCTGCTGCGCGAGCAGTTTCCGCATTTCCGCCCGATCGTCGAGGCCTTCGGCTACCGCAATCTGGAGTTCGAGGGCTGGGAGGCAGACGACGTGATCGCGACACTCGCGACGCGGGCCGACGCCGAGGGCATCAAGACGTGCGTGGTCTCGACCGATCGCGATGCCTTCCAGCTGTGCAGCAGCAACATCTGCCTGATGATGACGCCGCGCGGGCGTCGCCGACGTGAACGTCTACACACCCGAACGCGTCGAGGCTCGCTACGGCGTGACGCCCGAGCAGGTACCGGACTTCATCGGGCTCAAGGGCGACACCTCGGACAACATTCCCGGGGTTCCGGGCATCGGCGACAAGACCGCCGGCCAGCTGATCTCCCAGTACGGGTCTGTCGAGTCCGTGATCGAGCACGCGTCGGAGCTGTCGCCGGCGCGCGCCCGCAACATCAGCGAGAACGCCGACATCGCGCGCCTCTCGAAGGAGCTGGCGACGATGCGCCGCGACCTCGACATCGATTGCGATCCCGCACAGCTCGTGCTCGATCCGCCCGATCGCGCCCAGCTGAAGGAGATCTTCAGGCGCTTCGAGTTCCGCAATCTGTTGAACCGCGTCGACGAGCTGGACGTCGCGGTTCCGTCGGCACCGATGCAGGTGACGGGAATCGAGGTTGCGTGGCGCGAAGGCGATCTCGACTTCCGTGGCGTCGTCGGTTACGCCGCCGACGGCGACCGTGCAGCGGTTGCGGCCGGTGAGGAAGTCGTGATCGGCCGTCGGCCCGCGAAGATCGAGGGCGACCTCGTCGTGCACGACGCGAAGAAGCTGCACGTCGACGCACGCGAGGACACACTCATCGCCGCGTATCTGATCGATCCGGGTCGCGCCGCCTACGAGCTCGACGATCTCGCCGCCGAGTACGGCGTCGAGCTCCTGCCGACGCCTGCGACCGACGAGGAGACGACCGCGCTCGTACGCCGGGCCGAGACTCCGCGGAGGTTGATCGGGCCGCTACTCGAGCGCCTCGAGGAACGCGGCGTCACCGACCTCTACCGCACGATCGAACTGCCGCTCACCGCCGTGCTCGCCGACATGGAATCGGCGGGAGTGAAGATCGACACCTACCGGATGGGCGAGATCACTGCCCGGCTCGCCGATCGTGTCGAGGAGCTGGAGGCACAGGCCTACGACCTCGCGGGCGAGGAGTTCATGATCGGCTCGACGCAGCAGGTCGGACGCGTGCTCTTCGAGCAGCTCGGCCTGACGACGGGCAGGAAGGGCAAGACGGGTTACTCGACCGACGCGAAGGTGCTGCGCTCGATCCGGCAGGACCATCGCGATCGTCCCGGTGATCGAGGAGTGGCGAGAGTACTCAAAGCTCCTGAACACCTATCTCGGGCCGCTCCCGTCGCTGCTCTCCGAGGAGGACGCACGGCTGCACACGACGTTCAATCAGACGGTGGCGGCCACCGGACGTCTGTCGACCTCCGATCCGAACCTCCAGTCGATCCCGATCCGCACCGATCTCGGTCGCGAGATTCGCTCCGCGTTCATCGCGGAGGAGGGTCATCGCATTCTCTCGGCCGACTACTCGCAGATCGAGTTGCGCATTCTCGCGCACGTCTCGGGCGAACCGAAGCTGCGCGAGGCGTTCGAGCGCGGCGAGGACATCCATACGGCCACGGCGGCGGAGGTGCTCGGCGTCGAGCCGGCGAAGTTGACGTCGGGGCAGCGCTCGATCGCGAAGATGATCAACTTCGGGATCGTCTACGGCATCTCCGCGTACGGCCTGTCGGACAACCTCGAGATCCCGCGCGAGGAGGCGCAGCGCTACATCGACGCCTACCTGGCGCGCTTCCCTCACGTGCAGGACTTCATCGCGCGCACGATCGAGCAGGCCGCCGCCGACGGCTACGTCACCTCGCTGCTCGGCCGGAGACGCCCAGTGCCCGAGATTCGCGCGTCGAACCGGCAGACCCGCGGGTTCGGCGAGCGCATCGCGGTCAACTTCGTGATGCAGGGCTCGAACGCCGACATCATCAAGGTGGCGATGATCCGGATCGCGCGGCGCCTGCGCGAAGAGGGCCGCGGCGCTCGGCTCGTCCTTCAGGTGCACGACGAACTGCTGCTCGAAGTGCCAGAGCCAGAGGTATCGAAGGTGCGAGAGCTCGTGCGCGCGGAGATGTGCGGCGCCTACGACCTCGATCCGCCGCTCGCCGTCGACGTCGGCGTCGGCGACAACTGGGCCGACGCGAAGTCGTGAAGCTCCCGGCACGCGTCGGGCTGATCACCCTCGCGTGCCGTGACGTCGAGCGAATGGCCCGCCTGTTTCGCGATCTCGGGTGGCCCGAGACACCGGAGAGCGACGAGCACCACCGCACGTTTCAGTGCACGAACGGCGTCGTCTTCGGGCTGTACGCAGCCTCGAACTACGAGCCGGCGTTCGGGCCGCCGGCCGACGGCTTCCGCGGCTTCACGCTCAGCGTCAACCTCGAATCGTTCGACGAGACGAAAGCCGTCTACGAGACGCTGCGCGAGGTCGACGGGGTCGAGTTGCTGGAGGAGCCGACCGAGGCGTTCTGGGGCGGTGGCTTCAGTTGGCGCGACCCGGAAGGCAACATCTGGGACGTCGCCTGGGCGAACGGCACGACGCTCGACGACCGCGGCGGCTTGACCTTTCCGTGACTGAGCATCTCATCTAGGATCGCGCGGTCGCGCCGCCGTGGGGGAGGCGCTGAGAGAGGGAGAACACTCATGCAGCGTCCTGTCGCGCGTCTGGCCGTGGGCCTGGTGGCCGTTGTCGCAGCGCTCGTGGGGACGTCCGGGGCGCTCGCAGCGTGCAGTTCGATCACCATCAGCCAGGTCTACGGAGGCGGCGGCAATTCCGGCGCTACCTTCAAGAACGACTTCATCGAGCTCTACAACCTCGGCAACGCCCCTGTCAACCTGACTGGCTGGTCGCGGGGGAGGAGCGTCCGCTAACGGGCGCTTCTCCCGTGATGGCTATACTTCCCGGCCGCTTGGCTAGCAACGACATCATGGAGCGGGAGCCCGGGGTCTGGGTCGAAGGCCCGGACGGCGAACTGATCCCCGATTACGACTCGACCTTCCCCGAGATCAACGAGGGGCAGGTCGTTCACGGCACCGTGGTCCGGGTCGACAAGGACGAAGTCCTCGTCGACATCGGCTACAAGTCGGAGGGCGTCATCCCCGTCTCGGAGCTCTCGATCCGCCGCTCGGTCAACCCGGCCGACGAGGTCTCGCTCGGCGACGAGATCGACGCGCTGGTGCTCACGAAGGAGGACGCTGAAGGGCGTCTGATCCTCTCGAAGAAGCGCGCGCGGTTCGAGCTCGCCTGGAAGAACATCGAGATGGCCGCCGAGTCGGGCGAGCCGGTCAACGGGCGGGTGATCGAGGTGGTCAAGGGTGGCCTGATCCTCGACCTGGGCGTGCGCGGCTTCCTGCCGGCATCGCTCGTCGACATCCGCCGCGTGCAGGACCTGGACGAGTTCCTCGGTCAGGAATTGCGCGCGAAGGTGATCGAGCTGAACCGCTCGCGCAACAACGTCGTGCTCTCGCGCCGGGCAGTGCTCGAAGAGGAGCGCAAGGAGCAGCGGCAGACGATTCTCGACAAGCTTCAGCCTGGCGACGTCGTCGAAGGGCAGATCTCCAACATCGTCGACTTCGGCGCGTTCGTCGACCTCGACGGCATGGACGGCCTCATCCACATCTCGGAGCTCTCGTGGTCGCACGTCAACCACCCCTCGGAGGTGCTCGAGATCGGCCAGGACGTGCAGGTCAAGGTGCTCGACATCGACCGCGATCGCCAACGGATCTCGCTCGGCCTCAAGCAGACGCAGAGCGACCCCTGGCAGCAGGTGATCGAGTCCTACCACGAGGACGACGTGGTCGAAGGTCGGGTGACCAAGGTCGTCACGTTCGGGGCGTTCGTCGAGATTCTGCCCGGGGTCGAAGGCCTCGTTCATATCTCCGAGCTCGCGCAGCATCACGTCGAGAATCCCCGTGAGATCGTCGCGCAGGGCCAGCCCGTCAACGTGAAGATCATCGAGGTCGACGGCGAACGCCGGCGGTTGTCGCTGTCGCTGAAGCGCGTGGAGGAGACCGATGAGGTGCAGCCGCGTGCCGACGGCGGCGAGTCGGTGCATACCGCGCCACGCCCGACGATCGATCTCTCCGAGGAAGTCTTCGCCGAGGGATCTGCGACGGAGGGCGAGGCTTCCGAGCTCGAGCCCTCGTACGAGCTCCCTGCGGCTGCCGACGAGGCACCGTCCGCGGAGGCTGACGCGACCGGAGCGGGTATCGCGCCGGCAGAGGAGGCGCCGGTCGTCGAGGTGGCGAAGCGCTGCTGAGACAGCGCCGGTCGAGCCCGATGCGAGGCGCCGCCGAGGACGCACGCCGCAGAGGCTGCACCCGCGGAAGCTGCTGAGCCGGCTGCCGACGAGGCAGGCGACGCTGCGTCCTGCGGCGGACCCGGAAGCCTCCTCCCCGGCGGAGTGAGCTCGCCTCTAGCCGTCGCGATCACCGGCGGCATCGGGGCGGGGAAGAGTGAGGCGCTTGCCGCGTTCGCTCGCCATGGCGCGGCGACCGTCTCGAGCGACGAGATCGTCCATCATCTGCTGCGACGGGACGAGGTGAAGTCGGCGCTCGTCGGACGGCTCGGCAACGGCATCGTCTCGCCCGACGGCGAGATCGACCGCGGTGCGCTCGGCACCGTCGTCTTCAACGACCGTGCGGCGCTCGAGTGGCTCGAGGCGCTGCTGCATCCGTTGGTCTCTGCGGAGTATCTGAAGTGGCGTGAAGACCTCGCGACGCTGCCGGTCCGACCGAAGGTGACCGTCACGGAAGTGCCGCTGCTGTACGAGACCGGGGGTCAAGAGCGCTTCGACAAGGTCGTCGTCATCACCGCCCCGACGAAGCTGCGGCGCGCCCGCTCGCACGTCGCGACCGTGGACCGCGAATCGCGCTTCCTGCCGGATACCGACAAGGTGAAGCTCGCTGACTACGCGTACAAGAACATCGGCTCGATCGAGGAGCTCGATGCGTTCGTCGCGTCGGTCATGCGCGACCTCTCGGCGTGAGACGGCTGCTGCTCGTCACCGTTCTCGTCCTCCTCGCCGGTGGAGCATTCCTGGTGGTCGACGAGACGAGCCCGCCGTGGTACGAGCGCATCCGCTACCCGCTGCGCTACTCGGAGTTCATCCGCGTGCACGCGCGGGAGCACGGGCTCGATCCGGCGCTCGTCGCTGCCGTCGTCTATCAGGAGTCGAAGTTCAACAGGAATGCGAAGTCGTCCTCGGGCGCAATCGGGCTCATGCAGCTCACCCCCGAGACGGCGCACGGGATTGCGATTCGCACGCACGGCAACGCGTTTCGAACGCAGGATCTCTACAACGCCGAGATCAACATCCGCTACGGCGAGTGGTACTTGAAGAACCTCTTCGACAAGTACGGCAGCGAGCGGCTCGTCCTCGCCGCCTACAACGCGGGGCAGGGGAACGTCGACAGCTGGCGCGCGAAGGGCGAGCCGATCCAGTTCTCCGAGACGAGGGCGTACGTCAAGCGTGTCGAGGACCTGAAGCGGATCTACCGTGACGCCTGGCACTCGAAGCTCTACCAGTAGGCATGGACCCGATCCTCGAACTCGCCGAGAACGCGAACTCCTACACGCCGCTCGGTCCGAGCGACGAACGCGACTTCAACGACCGGTACGTGCTGTGGATGGGCCGCGGGGACGAGCCGGGGTGGAACGTCGCGCAGCGCTTCCGGCTCGGCGAAGGCGAGGTCGAGCAGGTGCGCGACGAGATTCACGCGCGCTTGCGCGCGAAGGGCCGCACCGGCTGCACTTGGGAGGTCGGCACGCACGCGACTCCGGCCGATCTCGTCGATCGCCTGCTCGAGCTCGGGCTCGTCGACGACGAGCCGACGCCGCTCGCGGTCGGAATGGTGCTCACCGATTCTCCTGCGCAGCAGGTTCCTGGCGTCGAGGTGCGCCGGGCAGAGACGTACGAGGAGCATCTCGCAGCGTCCCAGATCGCCGCGATCGCATTCGGCGGCCCGGTGCCGACCAAGGTGACGCCGCCACCCCGCGACCCGAACAACATCGTCTACCTCGCGTTCGTCGACGGTCAGCCGGTCGCCCGGGCCTCCGGGTCGTTTTCCGCGCAGGGCGTCACGCTCTTCGGGGGTGCGACGCTGCCCGAGGCACGCGGGCGAGGTGCCTATCGCGCGCTCGTCGCGGCGCGCTGGGAGGATGCTGTCGCGCGTGGCACACCGGTGCTCGTCACGCAGGCCTCGCCGATGTCGCGGCCGATACTCGCGCAGCTCGGTTTTCGCGAGGTGTGCGAGATCCGGATCCTGCTCGACACCTTCGGTTAGGCGCCCAGGCGGGCAGAATGGGCACGTGAGGGTCTCAGCGAAAGCCGATTACGCGATCCGCGCGGCGCTCGAGCTTGCCGCGGCGGGTGACGGGCCGGTGAAGGGCGACCGCATCGCGAAGGCGCAGGAGATCCCGCCGAACTTCCTCGAGAACATCCTCGGCGATCTGCGCAACGCGGGGCTCGTCGCGAGCCGTCGAGGTGCGGACGGCGGGTACTGGCTCGCGCGACCGGCGGAGGAGATCTCGCTCGCCGATGTGATCCGCGCCGTCGACGGGCCGCTCGCGAATGTCCGCGGCGTGCGCTCGGAGCAGGTCGCCTACACCGGCAGCGCGGAGCGCCTGCGCGACGTCTGGGTCGCGGTGCGCGCAAGCCTGCGCGAGCGTGCTCGAGCAGGTGACCCTCGCCGACGTCGCCGCGCGGCGAGCTGCCGGCGGAGGTCGAAGCGCTCGCCGCCGACCCGGACGCCTGGCAGCCGCACTGACCAAAACCGGCATGTCTCGGGGACAGTCCCCAGGACATGTACTGTTTCAGACATGTCCCGGGGACTGTCCCCAAGACATGTCCTAAGCGGTCAGGTCGCGAAGGTCGTTTCGCGCGTGGGGCGGACGTAGACGATCTGGCCGCGCTCGAGCTCCAGGTGCTCCGCCTGGTCGCGCGTCAGCTGCACCGCGAGGGGCTGGCCGTCGTCGCGCACGAGCTCGGCACGGACCTCGAAGCCGAGATGGACGATGCGCTCGACCATCGCCTCGCGCGTCGATCCGTTCGGTGCGAGGACGAGCTCCAGATCGTGCGGCCGAACCCAGCTGTCGCCGAGTCGATTCGCCTGGCCGACGAACGACATCACGAACTCGTTCGCCGGCGAGTCGTAGAGCTCGCGCGGGCCGGCCACCTGCTCGACGCGCCCGCGGTTCATGACGACGACGCGATCGGCCACCTCCATCGCCTCCTCCTGATCGTGGGTGACGAACACGGTCGTCGTGTGCGTCTCCTCGTGCAGGCGCCGTAGCCACACGCGCAGCTCGGCGCGCACGCGCGCGTCGAGCGCCCCGAAGGGCTCGTCGAGCAACAGCACCTTCGGCTCGGGGGCCAGTGCGCGCGCCAGCGCCATGCGCTGACGCTGCCCGCCGGAGAGCTGGGCCGGGAAGCGGTCGCCGAAGCCTGCGAGCTGCACGAGCGTCGAGCAGCTCGTCGACCCGCGCGCGCACCTCCTCCTTCGGCCGCTTGCGCACCTCGAGCCCGAACGCGACGTTCTGCCGCACCGTCATGTGCTTGAACGCCGCGTAGTGCTGGAAGACGAACCCGACGCCGCGCTTCTGCGGCGTCAGTTCCGTCGCGTCGGTGCCGGCGAGGCGGATCTCGCCCGTATCCGGCCACTCGAGCCCGGCGACGATGCGGAGCAGGGTGGACTTGCCCGAGCCCGACGGCCCGAGCAGCGCGGTCAGTGAACCGCCGTCGACGTCGAGCGAGACGTCGTCGAGCGCCTGGAACGTGCCGAAGCGCTTCGAGATGTTGCGGATCTCGATCGACATCAGGCGGTCTCCTCCTTCGGCTTCAACGTGGTCATCGCAACCAGCACCGACTACGGATATCACGGCGAGCACGAGCGCGATGCCGTAGGCGCCGGAGAGATCGAAGTTCTCGTAGGAGTCCTGCACGCGCAGCGTCGCGGTCTCCGTCTGTCCCTCGATGTGCCCGGAGACGACCGCGACGGCGCCGTACTCGCCGAGGCAGCGCGCGGTCGTCAGCACGACGCCGTAGATCACAGCCCAGCGAATCGACGGCAGGGTGATGCGGCGGAACGTCGTCCACGGCCCGGCACCGAGCGTGCGCGCGGCCTGCTCCTGCTCGTCGCCGATCTCGCGCAGCGTCGGCACGACTTCGCGCGCCACGAAGGGCAGCGAGACGAAGAGCGTGGCGATCACCATCGAAGGCAGCGCGAACAGGATCTGGATGTTGTGCCGCGTGAAGAACGCGCCGAACCAGCCGGTGCGGCCGTAGAGCAGGAACAGCGCGAGCCCGACGACGACCGGTGACAGCGCGAGCGGCAGGTCGACGAGCGCGTTCACGATGCCCGCGCCCGGGAACCGCCGCCGGACGATCAAGAGCGCGCACACGGTGCCGAAGATCGTGTTCAGCGGCACGCAGATCGCAGCGATGATGAGCGTGAGCTTGAACGCGTGCACCGTGTTCGGGTCGGTCAGCGAGTGCCACAGATGCTCGCCGCCGTTGTCGAATGCGCGCCAGAAGACCATCATGAGCGGCCCGATCAGCACGATCAGCAGGTACCCGAGGGCGACGAACCGCAGCGCCAACTTAGGCACGTTCGTGCCTCGTTGCGAGGAAGCGCAGGCCGCCGATCGAGAGCAGCAGCGCGAATGAGATCACGAGCATCACAACGGCGAGCGCGGATGCCCCTGCCTGGTCGCCGCTCTGGATGTGGCTGAAGACGTACACGGACGCGGCCTCGGTCTTGAACGGCACGTTGCCGGCGATCAGCACGAGCGCGCCGATCTCGCCGACGGCACGCGCGAATGCGAGTGCCACACCCGAGAGGATGCCGGGGAGGATGTTGGGCATGCACGATCTTCCGGAAGACGCGGAACTCGCTCGCACCGAGCGAGCGCGCCGCCTCCTCGGCTTCGCGATCGAGCTCCAGCAGGACCGGCTGCACGGTGCGGACGACGAACGGCAGCGTCACGAAGAGCAGCGCCAGCACGATTGCCGTTCGCGTGAACGCGACGTTGATCCCGACGGGAGAGCGCGGCCCGTACAGGGCGAGCAGCGTCAGCCCCGCGACGATCGTCGGCAGGGCGAAGGGCAGGTCGATGATCGCGTTGACGAAGCTCTTGCCGAGAACTGGTCGCGCACGAGAACCCAGGCGGTGATCGTTCCGAGCACGGCGTTGACGAGCGACACGAGCAACGCCGCGCCGAGGCTCAGCTTCAGCGCGGCGACCGCCTCGGGCGCCGAGATGACCGACCAGAACTGGCCGCAGCCCGGCCTCGCGCGACGCCCAGATGAGGGCGGCAATCGGCAACACGACGACGACCGAGAGGTACGCCGTCGTGAAGCCGAGTGCCAGTGGAGTTCCGGGTTCGATGCGGCTTGCGTGGCGCCGCATCGCGATCGACGTTAGCCAGAGCTCGGGCCTCCGATGGCTCGCTCGATCTGCACCATGCGGCCCTTGTTCGGGTCGAACCACACCTTGTCGGCGTTGCGCCAGCCGCCGATGATCTTGTCGTCGACCTTGAAGATCCCCGGGCGCGACGGGTACTTCGAGGCGTATTTCTTGGCGATCTTCTGGTCGACCGGCCGGAAGCCGTACTGCGCGAAGAGATCCTGTGCCGTGTCGCCCTTGACGTAACGGATGAACTGATTCGCCTTGTCGATGTTCGAGCTCGACTTGAGCACCGCGATCGGAAGCTCGATCAGCATCGACTGGCGCGGGATCACGTACTGGATGTCCTGGCCGTTCAGGCGTGAGTTGATCGCCTCGCTCTCGTAGGTGATGAGGACGTCGCCCTTGCCCGCGAGGAACGTGTTCGTCGCGTTGCGGCCCGAGGTGTCCTGCGAGACGACGTGCGTGAAGAGCTTCTGCACGTAGGCGGTCGCCTGCTTGTCGGTCTTGCCGAGGCGGCGCTGCGCCCCGTAGGCGGCGAGGATGTTCCACTTCGCCGAGCCGGAGCTGAACGGGTTCGGCGTGAGCACCTGCACGCCGGGCTTGATGAGGTCGGCCCAGCTCTTGATGTGCTTCGGGTTGCCGTTGCGCACCGCGAAGACGACGACGGTGTCGGCCGCGATCCCGTCGTAGCTTTGCTTGTTCCAGTTCGAATTGACGAGGCCGGCGTCGACGAGCAGGTTCACGTCGTCGCCCGTGGAGAGGAAGACGATGTCGGCCTTGAGGCCGTTGGCGACGGCGCGCGCCTGGTCGGTCGAGGCGCCGAAGGACTGGCTGAACGACGTAGCCGCTGCCGTCCGGCGTCTTCTGCCACGCGGAGATGATCTTCCCCATGACGGTTTTCGGCGTGGAGTAGCCGACGAGCGAGAGGTTCGTGCCCCGCGAGGCCGCGCCGGCGCCGGCGGCGAGCACGAGCGCGAGGAGGATGGCGGCGAGAATGGCTTTGTTGGTCTTGTTCATTGGCATGGTGAACAACTACCATAATCAATTCTGATACGTCAAATAAGAACCGACGGGATCGGCTGCCGGGGGCGCTCCTACCCGCCGACGCGCTCGGCGGCTTGCAGCCCACGCAGCGCCCACACGCCGAAGAACACGAGCAGGCGGCCGCGACGGCGAACGCAGCCCCGACCTGCGTCGGCTCTCCCTCGATGAAGCCTCGCCCCGACTCGAGGATGAACGTGAGCGGGTTCAGGCGCGCGACCGAGTGGATCCAGCCGCGCAGGAGAGCGAGCGGCACGTAGACCGGCGCCAGGAAGAGCGTCATGAAGACCGGCGTCTGCATCAGCGGCCCTGCCTGCACGGAGCGGAAGCGCATCGCGATGCCGCAGGCCCACAGAAGCCCGATCTGATTGGCGCACAGGGCCAGCACGAACAGCCCGAAGAGGTCGACGCCGTCGCCGCCGACCTGCATGCCGGCGATGAGCGCGACGACCGTGAGCACGACGACGATCATCAGCCAGCGCGCGAGTGACGCGAGCGCGTAGCCGATGATGATCCCGCCGCGCTGCGGCGCCGAGACGAGCAGTCGGCGGGCGAAGCCGCGTTCGAAATCGCGTGCGATCCCGAAGCCGGCGAAGACGCCGCCGAACACCGCCGACTGCAGCAGCACGAAGACGAACTGGAATGCGGTGTAGCCGCCGTGGAAATCGAACCCGGGGACGTGCCGCAGTCGCGAGAGGCCGCCGGCGAACGCGAGGAAGTTCATCAGCGGGAAGAGCATCGGCGGCAGGAACAGCGACGGGTTCTTGAAGAGAATCGTCAGTTGCCTGTACGCGAGCGCGAAGGCGACATCGAGCCTGCCTCTCATGTGCGCGTCATCCGCACTCTCAGCTGCCGCGCGGCCAGCGTCATCGAGACGACGATCAGTCCGAAGGTGAAGCCGAACCCGAGCAGCGAGCGCCTGGCGATCCCAGCCGACGATGACGAGCGAGCGCAGCGCCTCGATCATGTAGCTCACCGGATTGATCGTCGCGACGTCGCGGAACCAGCCCACCTCGATCAGGTTGCGCGGCAGGTTCATGCTCGAGATCAAGAGGACGAAGAAGAGCAGCGGAAACTGCGACTGGACGCCTTCGGTCGAGCCGGTGCGCAGCGCGATCCAGAGCCCGAGCGTGCCGAAGCCCGCCGCAATCAGCACCGCCAGCACGAGGATCGTTGCGGCCCCGCCGATCGCCGGCGTCGATGTGCACGCCGGCGCCGAGTGCGACGCCGAGGTAGAGGCACGCCTGCATCGCGCCGAGCCCGAGCGCGCCGCCGATGTGGCCGAGCAGCAGCGCCGAGCCCCGAATCGGCGTCAGCGCGAGCCTGTTGAGGAAGCCGGTGTCGATGTCTCGGGCGAGATCGGTGCCGGCGATGCCGGACGCGAAGAGCGCTCCCTGCATGAACGAGAACGGCACGAAGAAGGCGAGAAACGACCGCGTCGGGAACCCGGGAAGATGCGTGGCCGCTCGCAGGCCGTTCGAGTTCACCGCCATCAACATCAGGGGGAAGACGAGCGGCGGGATGAACACGCCGGGCTGTCGCATCGTGCGAACGAACGACCGCCTTGCGATCAGGAGCACCTGCTGGAGAACGACCATCGAGCGTCTTACCCTCGTCTTCGGAGCCCTCGAGCTTGCGGCCCGTCTTCGCGAGGAACACGTCGTCGAGCGTCGGCTGGTGCAGGTTGATCTCCGCCGCGCGCATGGTCTTCCGTGTCGAGCGCGCGGATGACGGCGGGGAGGTCGCCGTGCCCGTTCATCTGCACGGCGATACGCGCCTGGACGTGCGGCGGTCTCCTCGCCGAAGCGGCCGAGCAGCTCACGCAGCCGGTCGAGATCGCCGTGCTCCTCGGGCACGACCTCGATCGTCGGCTTGCCGATCTCAGCCTTCAGTTCCGCGGGCGTTCCCTCGGCGACGATCTTGCCGTGATCGATGATCCCGACGCGATCGGCCAGCACGTCCGCCTCCTCGAGGTACTGCGTGGTCAGGAAGACCGTGACGCCTTCTTCCCGGGCAAGGCGTCCGACCTCCTCCCAGAGCGCGGTGCGGCTCTGTGGGTCGAGGCCCGTGGTCGGCTCGTCGAGGAAGAGAATCGACGGATCGTGGATCAGCGCCAGCGCGAGATCGAGGCGGCGCTTCATGCCGCCGGAGTACGTTCGGACCTTGCGGTCGGCGGCGTGCGTGAGCCCGACGCGGTCGAGCAGCGTCTCCTGAAGGCGCCTGCGAGCGTCACCCTTGATGCCGTGCAGCGACGCCTGCAGCCGGAGGTGCTCGCGGCCCGTCAGGAACGGGTCGAGCGCCGCCTCCTGGAGTGCCGCGCCGATCGACGAGCGAACCTTCGCCCCGTCGCGCACGACGTCGTAGCCGGCCACGGTCGCGCGGCCGGACGGGGCGGGAGGAGGGTCGTCAGCATGTGCACGGTCGTCGACTTGCCTGGCGCCGTTCGGCCCCAGGAAGCCGTAGATCTGGCCGGGCTCGATGCTGAGATCGATCCCGTCGACCGCCCGGATGTCCTTGAACTGGCGCACGAGCCCCTCGACCTCGATCCCACGCTGCCGACTGCGACCCCGTTGCAGGCGATTGCTCGAACGTCTGTTCGACTCGTGATTCGCCATGTCCCGCTCAACCCTTGTCGACCCCTTGCCTCCGCGCGTCATATAGGAGAACCTATCGGCAGGCCCGAACGCGGCCTTCGAGCCGCTACACTGATACACTTGAGGGCGCAACTATGACGACTTCCACTACCACACCTCCGCAGCTGCTCGAGTCGTGGGTGTTCGTTCCTGCGCGCGCACGCCGCGATCACCCGCGAGCTGTCGGCCCAGCTCCAGCGCGAGCATGGGTTGACGCTGAACGACTACGAGGTCTTGCTGCATCTCTCATGGGCCGAGCACAAGATGATGCGCCGGGTGGATCTCGCCGACCGCATCCTGCTGACCGCGTCCGGGATCACCCGGCTGCTCGAGGGGCTCGAGCGCGCCGGCTTCGTCGGTAAGGAAACGTGCTCGTCGGACGCACGAGTCTCCTACGCGAAGCTGACGGACGTCGGTGCGCAGAAGCTGCGCGAGGCCGCGGTGACGCATCTGCGCGGCATCGACGAGCTCTTCACGAGCCGCTATTCCGGCCCAGAGCTCGCGACGTTGGCCGAGCTGCTCTCGCGGCTGCCGACGACGGGCGAGGCCTGCAAGTCGGCCGCGCCGTCCTGTAGCTGAATCGGCACTCCCTTCATGTCCTTGGCGAGGCGGCGGAACGGGCCGTCGCTCGCGAGCAGCTCGTCGAACGTGCCGCTCTGCGAGATGCGGCCGTGCTCGATCACGAGGATCTCGTCGGCGCGCCTGACCGTCGCCAGGCGGTGGGCGATGATGATCGAGGTGCGGCCGCGCAGCAGCCGGTCGAGTGCTTTCTCGATCAGGATCTCGGTCGGCCGGTCGATGTTCGAGGTTGCCTCGTCGAGAATGAGGATGCGCGGGTCGGCGAGCAGCGCACGCGCGATCGAGATCAGCTGGCGCTCGCCGGCTGATAGTCCGGCGCCGCCCTCGCGAACCGTGTGGGCGAGTCCAGCTTCGAAGCGGCGCGCGATGCGGTCGACACCGACCGAATGCGCGACGTCCTCGACCATCTCGTCGGTCGCCTCCGGGCGGGCGAACCGAATGTTGTCGGCGATCGTGCCTGCGAAGAGGAACGGATCCTGCAGCACCACGCCGAGCTGGCGACGATACGCGCGCAGCTCGAGCGAGCGTAGGTCGTGGCCGTCGACGAGGATCGCTCCTTCGTCGGGGTCGTAGAAGCGCCCGACGAGCTTCGCCGTCGTCGACTTGCCGCCGCCCGACTCGCCGACGAGAGCGAGGCAGCCGCCGGGCGGCACGTGGATGTTGATCGAGTGCAGCACCGGCTCGCGCCCGTACGCAAACGTGACGTTCTGAATCCGCAGGTCTCCCTCGATCCGGTCGGGCTTGCGAGTCGCCGCGCCGTCATGGATCTCCGCCTCGGTGTCGAGCACCGTCGTGATCTTCTCCATCGCGGCGCCGGCCGACTGCACCTGCCCGTAGAGGTCGGAGAGCTCCTGCAACGGCTGGAAGATGAGGTTCAGCAGGAAGACCGAGGAGATGAGCGTGCCGATCTGGAGCGAGCCGCCGGTCACCATCAGCCCGCCGACCCAGAGCACCGACGCCATCGCGACGATGCCGAGGAACTCGATCCCCGGGAAGAAGAGCGAGTTCAGCCACTGGGCATGGGTGTTCGTCTGGCGGTTGAAGTCGTTTGCCTTGTCGAACTCGTCGAGGAAGGCACGCTCGCGGTTGAACGCCTGGATGACGGCCATGCCGGACACCGATTCGGCGATCTGCGCGGTCAGCGACGAGATCGTCTCGCGTACACGTAGGAACGCGGCGTGTGATCGCACCTGGAACCAGCGGGTGAGAACGAGCGTCGGTGGCAGGATCACGAGCGCGACGAGGCCGAGCCGCCAGTCGAGGATGAAGAGGCCGATGACCGCCGCGATGAGTGTCAGCGTGTTGACGACGAGTGTCGTCAGCCCCTGCGAGAGGACGTCGGACAGCGCATCGACATCCGACGTCAGCCGCGCGATGATCCAGCCCGCCTTCTGCTGGGAGAAGTAGCGCAGCGACAGAGGTCGTCAGGTGATCGAAGAGGTCTTCGCGCAGCCCCAGCACGACGTCCTGGCCGACGCTCGCAAGGCCCCGCACGAGGGTCGTCTGGAGCACCCACGCGAGCGCGTTGATGATCAGGTACACCACGACATCGCGGTTGAGGCGGGCGTAGTCGCCGGCGCGCATGCCGTTGTCGATCGCGTCCTGCACGACGAACAGGGCCGCGACAGGAGCCGCAGCCGACAGGACGCCGACGATCGAGAGCAGCCCGACACGCAACCGCCGACCCTTGAGGTAGCGGGTGAGGCGGGTGAGCCCGACTCTCTCCTTACGCGGCAGCGGAGACCTCCTCACCGAAGAGCGCGGCGAAGACGCCGCCACGGGCGAGCAGCTCGACCGACGTGCCGGACTCGACGATCACGCCTTCGTCGAGGACGACCGCGCGGTCGGCGACCTCGACCGTCGAGAGACGCTGGGTTGCGATCAGCACGGTGCGGCCCGCCAGCGCGGGGCGGAGGTTCTCGACGAGGTGGCGCTCGGTCTGGGTGTCGACAGCCGACATCGGGTCGTCGAGTACGACGACGCGTGCGCCGGCGATGAGCGCGCGCGCGAGCGCGACCCGCTGGCGCTGCCCGCCCGAGAGGTTGACGCCTCGCTCGCCGATCAGCGTGTCGTAGCCCTCGGGGAGCTCGGCCGCGAAATGGGCGACGCCTGCAGCCTCGCAGGCGGCGACGACTTCGTCCCAGGGCGCTCCTGGGCGCGCGGCGGTGAGGTTGTCGCGCAGCGGGATCGAGAAGAGAATCGGCTTCTGGGTGACGATCGCGACGGCGGCGCGCAACTCGGCGAGTGCGAACTCGCGGATGTCGATGCCGCCCACGAGCACACGACCCTCGGTCGGGTCGTAGAAGCGCGGCAGCAGGTTGAGGAGTGATGTCTTGCCGGCGCCGGTCGGGCCGCAGACTGCGATCACCTCGCCGGGCGCCAGCTCGAGGTCGACGCCCGAAAGCACCTCCGAGCCCGAGCCATAGCTGAAGTGGACGCCCTCGAAGCGCACGGCGAGCTCGCCGGCCGCCGGCAGCGCGACCGGTTTCGGCGGCCTCGGGGACCGGCTCGATTCCCTGGAGCCAAGCGAAGCTGCGCGATGCGGAAGCGGTCGCACGCTGGGCGAGCGAGAGGATCCAGCCGAGCGCCTCGAGCGGCCAGACGAGCTGGAGGAGCAGTTGGTAGAAGAGGAAGAACTCGCCGTAGGTGAGCGTGCCGCCGATCACCTGGCGGCCGCCGAACAGGAGAACGGCGGCGATCGAGAGCGTCGGCAGGAAGAGCAGCCCGGGCAGGAACGCCGCCTCGATGCGGGCCTGGCGCAGGACGCCGTCCCGCACCGCTTCCGCCTTGTGCGCGAAGCGTTGCTGCACGTCGTCCTCGCGCCCGAATGCCTGCACCATCTCGATCCCGACAACCGCCTCGTCCGCGGCCTCGGTGACGTTCGCCTTCAGCTGCTGGACCTGACGCGAGACCGGCATCACCTTGCGGGCGAACGAGAACGCCAGCAAGAACACCGCGGGCATTGCGATCAGCGCGACAAGGGCGAGCGTCGGGTTGACGAAGAAGAGGACGACCGCGATCCCGAAGATCATCATCAGCGACTGCAGTCCCTGGGTCATGCCCCAGCCGATGAAGTAGCGCACGGGGTAGAGGTCGTTGGTCGCGCGTGACACGACCTGGCCGGTGGCGTGCTGGTCGTAGAAGGCGCGCGGGTAGCGGAGATACGCGTCGTAGAGCAGCTCGCGCATCCGCGCTTCGACGCGAATGCCGGTGCGCGCGGTCGCATAGCGCCGCGTGTAGTTGAATCCGAACCGCAGCAGCCCGAGCAGCACGACAACGACGAGGTAGGGCCAGAGGGGCTCGCGGTGCCCGTTCGTGGGCGCGATCGAGTTGTCGATCGCATGGCGAACGACGATCGGAATCGCCAGCGAGAGGCCGCTGTAGACGAAGGCGCAGGCGAGCCCGATCGAGACAAGGCGCCATTGCTCGCGCCAGAGATGGGCCAGCCCCTTCGCCGTCTGCCAGAGGCTCAGATCCGGAGGATCGACCGAGGGAAACCGGTTATTCACCACGGGAGGCTACCAGTCGCCGCTGCCGATGGTTAACGAGGTTAAGAGGTTGGCGGGGGAGCATCCGGGTCGCCGGCTGCTCCCCCGCAATTGCTCGCTACGGGATGAAGTCGAGATCCTCCGGCAGGAACGACGCCGGTGTCTCGAAGTACGGCCCGGCACCGTCCGGATCGATCGTCACCGCGCCGTTCGAGGCGAAGAACGTCGCGATCTGAGCCTGCGCTTCGATCGCGAACGGCGCCCCGGGCCCGGTGATGTTCGTCAGGAACGTGTGCGGGTTCTTGGACGTGCCGAATGCAGCGAATGCGAGGTCGTTGCGGAACAACGTCGCGCGAGCGGCGAAGTTGCCCGCTCTGATCACCCGCGTCGCGGTCGGGTTCGGCACGGTCTGGTCGCCGCGTGCGAACTGGAAGATCAGCGGGATCGAGATGTGCGGAGCCCAGCCCTCGGGGTTGCCCGGTTGCTGCACCCATTCGGAGTTGTCGAGGTAGTCCTGGATCGGCTCTGCGCCCGCCACGGTGTCGGTGACGAGCGGCTGGTCTCGAAGCGGCATGTTCTCGTTGAAGTTCGTGAGCGTCGCGTTCGGCACCGCGTTGTAGAGCGACGGCGTCCGGCTGATCAGCGAGATGCCGACCAGCGGCCGGAAGCTCGGCGAGAGCCGTGCGATCTCGACGATCGGGCCGCCCGCCACGTTCGTGACGCCGGCGCGGATGGTCGACTCGAGGCCGAGCAGCTCGACGCCGTAGATGCCGCCGAACGACTGGCCCGAGTAGTAGATCCTCGACGTGCTGAGGTCGGGAGTGCCGTTGCCGTCGACGTCAACGCCGCTCTGGAGCATGTGCGTGAGCGTGACGAGGTCGAAGACGGTCTGACGCAGCCCGTCGCTGTCGAGACGATCGAGCCGTTGGCCGCGTTCACGCCCTCGGTCGAGTCGATCGTCCCGTTGCCGTCCTGGTCGATGCCGCGACCGCCGGCCGGGAACGTCACCGCGGTGCCGCCCGGCGGCGTGACGGTGTACGTGCTCGCGGCGCCGAAGCCGTGCCCGACGACGTTGATCGCGATCGTGGCGATTCCGGCGTGTGCGAACGACGAGGCGACCGTCCACGGCGCACCGTTCATCGAGTCGGTGAACCCGTGGCCGAAGATCGCGACCGGCCAACCGCCCGGCGGGCTCGGTTCCCGACGGGATGAAGAGCGTGAACACGAGGTGGTTGACGCTCTGCACCGCCGGAACGCCGGTGAGCGTGCCGACCGGTGGGATCAGCTGCGAAGCTGTTCTCGTAGTCGGGCGCCGCGAACGAGCCGTAGGCGATCTTGGCGATCGAGCCCGGGAAGACCTGCGTCGCAAGCACCGGCACAGCCGTGGTCGAGAGCGGCCCCGCCACCGTCGTCTGCCGGTTCCAGTTGATCGAGAGCGCCGGCGAGTTCGCGAAGACGGTCCGCGAGCCGTTGGGACCGAGGTTGAAGGTGCGGCGTCGGAGCGGGCGCCGAGCGGATCTGATCGCGGATCTTCTCCGAGATCGCGGTGATGCTCTGGGTCGTGAAGAGGCTCGCGTCGGCGATGTCGTCCGGGTTCGCTCCGCCTGCGAACGCCGAGTGCAGCGAGTCGAGCAGCTCCTTGCGGTACGCCTTCACCGCCTTGTCCTTCGTCTGGCCGAAGTTGAGGTCGTGACGGAACGACGTTGCGTCGATGGGATCGCCGTTCGCGTCGTGGACGCCGCTCGTCACGACGAGCAGGTACGTGGAGTCCTGGTCGAGCTGATCGTTGCTCTCGACGTAGAGGGTGTTCGTGAGCGGCTCCCACACGGGCTGGTTGATGCCGACGACGTGGTCGCCAGGCCCGACGAGGAAGATGTTCGAGCTCGTCACCGTGCTCAGGTCGATCGGGCCCGAGAACGGGATGGTGATGCGCGGCTGGATGTTGAAACCGTCGAGTGAGTTGATCACCGCGTCGTCGGCACAGTCGGACGGACGCGCGGTGCAGGACGGCAGCGGCAGGTTGACGCGCAGACCGGTTAGCTGGGTGCTGTCCGGGACCGTGTCGAGGTTCGTCGGGAACGGCTGGAGCGCGGAGGTTGTTCCAGGTTTGTTGCCTCCTGCGAGCGCGGTGGCCGGAAGCATGAGCACGACCGCCATGACGGCGAGCGCGCGGAGTAGGATGGGCATTGCAGCTACCCCCTTCGTTTACTCCGATTTCGTCAGGACAATCGAGCTACGGATATTGACGCTACTCCGGTTTTGACGCGCCGGTCAACCGGCGCCTCCGCCTCTCTACCGCGGGACGAAGCAGCCGGCTGTCGCGGCCGGGCGGAGCGGTAGTGCCCTCAGAATCTCGGACGGTGCGACCGGAGCGCAGAACGGAGCGCGTCCGAGCGTGCGCCAACGTCGCGAGCCCTGGCGCGCTTGCAGCGTGCGGTTGTGCAGGCGGAACGACCAGTCGGCGAGCGACACGACTGCGCCGCGCCGGACGACCGTGGCCGGCGCGTGCACGAGCACCTGGACGCTCGTGAACCCGCGGCGGCAATCGATCTTCACGATGTCGCTCGAGGGCGAGCAGAACCAGTCGCCGACCTCGTTGGACTCGATCCCGACGACGGCCGCATCTGCGTCAGAGCACGGGAGCCCTGCGGCCTGAACGGGATCGAACCCGTGGCTCGTGAGTGCGAGCCCACAGAAGTGCGGCGGCGGAGTGGCGCACGCCGGCCCGCACGCGGCGATCAGGAACGGGCGGAGGAAGGCCGCGAGCGCCGTGCCGCCTACCCAGTCGAGGTGCGCTTCGTCCACGAACCAGTTCTGTCCGGCAGAGGCCGTGGCCCAGTCGGCGACCGTGAGTTGCGGCCAGCGCGCCGTCGCCGCCCAGATCTGCTTGTTGATCTCCGCCCAGACACCCTCGCGTTCCTCGAGCGTCAGCCAGATCACGTGCTGCGCACCGGCAGCGACCGCTGCCTGCATGATCTCGTCGAGCCCGGCGGCGTAGGTGTCGGCGCGGTCGTTGTAGCCGACGTCGATAACGACGATCGGTGCGAGCTGAGATCCGAGTGCATGAATGGTGTCGAGCGCACTCTCGCGGTGCAGGATCGCCGACGCGCCCCGCACCCGGGCTCGACGAGCTTGCGGCAGGTCTTCGTCTCGAGATCGAAGTCGAACCCGCTGGCCAGCGACTCGCGAGCATCGTTCAGCCAGTAGAGGGCGCCGCCGACCGAGTCGGTGATCATCGTGACGCGCGGGCTCGGCGACGGTGTGGCTGCGGCGCCTGAGGTTGCAGACACAAGCGCGATCGCCGCGAGCGCGAGAGTGGTTGCGAGTCGCAGCGTCAGATGCGGCATCTCCGGATCTCAGGTTAGGGCATCGCTGCGCTCACGGGTCTCTCCGTCCCGAATCCGCGAACACGCTGAGCGTCGTCCGTGGAAACCCGGCTGCGCTCCTGCGCTCTGCGAGCGAGGCTTCGAGTGAACAAGAAGGACCTGAAGGAGGAGCAATGAGCACTCGTGTCGGCATCAATGGATTCGGCCGGGTTGGACGCTGTGCGTTCCGCTCGGCCTACGAAAGCGGAGCTCCGATCGAGTGGGCGGCGATCAACGACGTGGCGGATGTGGCCACGCTCGCCCACCTGCTGCGCCATGACACGGTCTATGGCCCGTTTCCGGGCGACATTCGGGTCGAGGGGGCCGAGCTCGTCGTGGACGGGGTCGCGATCCCCGTCTTCGCCGAGAGCCTGCCCGCCGCGATTCCGTGGGACGGTGTCTCTGCCGAGGTCGTCCTCGACTGCACCGGCAGGTTCCGTACGCGCGAAGAGGCCGCAGGGCATCTCGCCGCGGGGGCCGAGAAGGTGATCATCTCTGCGCCGGGGAAGGGCGTCGACGCGACGATCGTGCTCGGCGTGAACTTCGACACGTACGACCCGCTTGCGCACGCGGTCGTATCGAACGCGTCGTGCACGACGAACTGCCTGGCGCCGGTCGCGAAGGTGCTCCACGAGACCGTCGGCATCCGGCACGGCGTGATGACGACGATCCATGCCTACACCGGCGACCAGCGGCTCGTCGACCTGCCGCACAA
Organism: uncultured Thermoleophilia bacterium; assembly: GCA_963817765.1. Lineage (GTDB taxonomy): Bacteria > Actinomycetota > Thermoleophilia > Gaiellales > Gaiellaceae > PALSA-600. Next base: position 67,531 of record CAWFPX010000010.1, read on the forward strand.
GGATCTCCGGCGGGCGCGGGCAGCTGCCGCGAACATCGTCCCGACATCGACCGGAGCGGCGAAGGCGATCGGCCTCGTCATTCCGGAGCTCGAGGGAAAGCTGCAGGGCTTCGCCGCACGCATCCCGGTTCTCACGGGCTCGCTGGTCGATCTGACTGTCGAGGTCGACCGCCCGACCACCGTCGCCCAGGTGAACGCGCTCTTCGCGGAGGCGGCCGCCGACGAGCTTGCCGGCATCCTCTGCTACAGCGAGGAGCCGCTCGTCTCGTCGGACGTGATCAAATCGCCGTTCTCGTCGGTCTTCGACTCGGGTCTGACGATCGTCGCGGGGGGCACCCAGGTGAAGGTCGTCGCCTGGTACGACAACGAGTGGGGCTACTCGACCCGGCTCGTCGAGCTCGCCCAGCGGGTGCTCGTGCCGCTTGCTGTGGCCGTCTGACCGCAGGGCATCCACGAGCGGCCGGCAGTGCGGGCGAAAGCGCCCACACTGCCGGCCGCTTCGGCGTCCGCGAAACCGCGCGTTGTGGAAATACCACAAGGCGATCCGCGGTCCCGCTGATGCCGGGGCCGACCGGCGGCAGGAGACTCGGACCGATGAGTTTCGACGTCGTGTCACCGGTCGCACTGTCTACCGAGCTTCGACCGCCCCTTCGCTATGAGGAGGCGCTGCTCGAGGCCGACCGATGTCTCGCCTGTGGCGGCCTCTACGCCGAAGCGCCGTGCACCGCCGCATGCCCCGCCCGGGTCGACGTCTCGTCCTTCGTCGAGGCGATCGCCGACGGCGACGTGCTCGCGGCCGCGGAGACGATCTTCGCCGAGAACATCCTCGGCGGGACGTGCGCGCGGGTGTGCCCGGCCGAGGTTCTCTGCGAAGGGCGCCTGCGTGCTCGCTCACGAGGGCCGGCGACCGATCGCAGATCGCCGCCTTGCAACGCTTCGCAACGGACCAGGCGCTCGAATGCGAGCTGCCGATCCGGCGGCCCGCTCCGCCAACCGGGCGGAGGGTCGCAGTCGTCGGCGCGGGACCGGCAGGGCTCGCCTGCGCCGGGGAGCTCGCGGCGCGCGGCCACTCGGTCACTGTCTTCGAAGCGCGCGACGAGATCGGCGGCCTTGTTCGGTTCGCAATCGCGCCGTACCGGATCGAGCGGGAGCCGCTCTCCGCCGAGCAGCGGGCTCTCGAGGCGCTCGGCGTACGGTTCGAGCTCGGCGCGTCCGTGACCTGCCTCGATCGTCTCGCCGGCTACGACGCTGTGTTTCTCGGCGTCGGTCTGGGCGCCGACGTCGAGCTCGAGCTCCCCGGCAGCGACCTTCCGGGTGTGTGGGAGTCACTGCCGTTCATCGAGGCGTTGAAGACCGGCACCCCGCCCGCGGTTGGGCGGAATGTGGTCGTGATCGGGGGCGGAAACACCGCGATCGACGTCGCTCGCGAATCGCTCCGTCTCGGCGCCGCGAGCGTCACGATCGCGTACCGCCGCACAGCGCTCCGACATGCCGGCCTACGCGTTCGAGGTCGAGGAGGCGGAACAGGAAGGCGTGCAGTTCGCCTGGCATGCCTTGCCGGTCAGGCTGCTGGGGTCGGGTCACGTCACCGCCGTCGAATGCATCTCGATGCGGGCTCGGCGCACCTGATGCGAGCGGCCGCCGCCGCCCCGAACCGGTTCCCGGGACCGAGTTCGTCTCCCGGCCGACACCGTCGTCAAGGCGATCGGCCAGCAGCCCCGGCGCGAGCTCTCGAGCGGTTCGGCGGCTTCGAGCTCGCCCGAGGGCTGATCGAGGTCGACGAGTCCGGCCGCACCTCGAACCGCCGTGTCTACGCCGGCGGCGACGCGGTCGAACGGCGGCGCGAGCGTCGTCGAGGCCGTGCGGCGAGGGCAAGCGCGCCGCCGCGGCGATCGACGGAGAGCTTCCGGTGAGCGAGCTGACCGAGATTCGCTGGCACGCGCGCGCCGGGCAGGGCGCGAAGACCGCGTCGCAGGTGCTCGCGCTCGCGCTGCTGCGCAGCGGCAAGAGCGTGCAGGCCTTCCCGGAATACGGGCCCGAGCGCCGCGGTGCACCTCTGCGCGCGTTCACCCGCATCGTCGACCGCCCGATTCGGCGCCACGACTCCGATCACCGAGCCCGATCTCGTCGTCGTCCTCGAGCCGTCGCTCGTGCACGAGTTCGACGTCGCGGACGGGCTCGAGCACGACGGCGTCGTGCTCGTGAACGCCGAGGATGTGCCGCGCGAGCTCGCCGGGCTCGACGTTCGCTGCGTGCCGGCGACGCGGCTCGCGGCCACCGGCGGCTCGAGCTTCGCGAACCTGGTCATGCTCGGCGCGGTCGCGGCCGCGCTCGGCGAGCCGCCGCTCGAGGTCCTCGCAGGACGCCGCCGCCGATCTGCTCGGCCGCAAGGCCGACGCGGACGCGGTTCGCGCGGCGGTCGCGGAAGGGCTACGCATGCCCGATCTGAGCACCTGGCGCGAGCTGCCGGCCGGCGGACGTCGTGACCCCGGCACGACGCCGAGCAGCCGCGCACCGGTGGCTGGCGCACGGGCGTCCGGCCCGAGGTCGACCTCTCGAGCGCTGCGTCGAACTGCCTGCTCTGCTGGCTCTACTGCCCCGACTCGGCGATCACGCTCGACGGCACGACGTTCGCCGGCTTCGACTACGACGTTCTGCAAGGGCTGCGAGATCTGCGCCGAGGTCTGCCCGGTCGCAGGCGATCGCGATGGTCGAGCCGAGTCGACGCTCGAGGCAGCTTCTCACCGGCGGCGAGGCGGTCGCGCACGCGATGCGCCAGATCGACCCGGACGTCGTCCCGGTCTACCCGATCACGCCGCAGACGCCGATCATCCAGGGCTTCGCGAAGTTCGTCGCGGACGGTCGCGCGCACGCCGAGCTCGTCAACGTCGAGTCCGAGCACTCGGCGATGAGCGCCGCGATCGGCTCGGCGCTCGCCGGCGCGCGCACGATCACGGCGACGTCGTCGCAGGGGCTCGCGCTGATGGCGGAGGTCGTCTACATCGCCGCGTCGATGCGCGCGCCGATCGTCATGGCGCTCGGCAACCGGGCGCTTTCCGGGCCGATCAACATCCACTGCGACCACTCCGACTCGATGCTGATCCGCGACTCCGGCGTCGTGCAGCTCTTCGCCGAGAACGCGCAGGAGGCCTACGACCTGATGGTCGTGGCGCCGCGGATCGCCGAGCATCCCGGCGTGCTGCTGCCGGTGCTCGTCTGCCAGGACGGCTTCACGATCACGCACGCCGCCGAGCCGGTCGAGCTGCTCGACGACGAGGACGCGCGCGACGTTCGTCGGGACGTACGACCTCGCGCAGCCGCTGCTCGACGTCGCACGTCCCGGCGACGCAGGGCCCGTTCGCGATGCCCGACTACTACTTCGAGCTGCGCCGCCAGCAGGCGGCCGCGCTCGACGACGCGCAGGTCGCGTCTCGACGAGTCGTCGGAAGCCTTCGAGGCACTGGCCGGACGCGCCTATCGGGCGCTCGAGGCGTACAGCGCTCGACGACGCCGAGCGCGTGATCGTCGCTCTCGGCTCGACCGCCGGGACCGTCAAGGACGTCGTCGACGACCTGCGCGCCGAAGGCGAGCAGGTCGGCGCTGCTGCGAGATCCGCTCGTTCCGGCCGTTCCCTGCTACGACGCTCACCGCTGCGCTCGCGGCCGTGGACGACCGTGATCGTGCTCGACCGCGCCGACTCGCCCGGCGGCGCGCCGCCGCTCCACGCCGAGGTCGCGACCGCGCTCTACGGCAGCGGCTGCGCGCGCTGCGCGGCCACGTGTACGGGCTCGGCGGCCGCGATCTGCATCCCGCAGGACGTGCGGGACGATCTTCGCCGGCGGGCCAACCGGCCTACGTCGGCGTGCGAGGTGAGCGAATGTCCCGTCTGAAGACTCTCGTCCGCAACCAGCACGGCGTGCCGCCGCTGCGGGGCGGTCACTCGCTCTGCCAGGGCTGCGGGATCCCGATCGTCGTCCGCACGGTGCTCGAGCACGATCGACAGGCCGGTTGTCGTCGTCAACGCGACCGGCTGCCTCGAGGTCGCGACGACGCGCTACCCGACAACGGCGTGGAACGTGCCGTGGATGCACGTCGCGTTCGAGAACGCCGCCGCGGTCGCGAGCGGCGTCGAGAGCGCGCAACGCGCGCTGCGCGCGCCGTCATGCGCTCCGCCGGCGGGCGAGGTCGCGGTCGTCGTGTTCGCCGGCGACGGCGGCACCTACGACATCGGCCTGCAGGCGCTCTCGGGCGCGCTCGAGCGCGGCCATCGCTTCCTCTTCGTCTGTTACGACAACGAGGCGTACATGAACACGGGCGTCCAGCGCTCCGGCGCGACGCCGTTCGGCGCGAGCACGACGACGAGCCCCGCCGGCATCGAGAGCTTCGGCAAGGCGCAGCAGCGCAAGGACATGACGGCGATCGCCGTCGCGCACCACGTGCCGTACGTCGCGCCAGGCCGTCGCCACGCACTGGCACGACCTGAGCCGCAAGGTCGAGCGCGCTGCGATCGCGGTCGACGGGCCGGCGTTCCTCAACGTGCTGACCGACTGCCCGCGTCGGCTGGGGACACGAGCCGCGTCTGATGCCGCGCGTTGCTCGACGCCGCCGTCGAACGCTGCTTCTGGCCGCTGTACGAGGTCGTCGACGGCCGGTACCGGCTGACGCTACGAGCCCGAGCGGCCGATCCCGGTCGAGCACTGGCTCCGGCGCAGAAGCGCTTCGCCCACCTGCTCGACCCGGACGCGCAAGCAACCGGTCGACCGGATCCAGCAACAGGTCGAGGCGGACTGGACGACCTCATCGAACTGTGCGCCGGGAGGAGCTCACCATGAACGAGAAGCTTGTTTACGACTTCGACGAGCCCTGCGACGGTGGCCGCAACATGCTCGGCGGCAAGGGCCTCGGGCTCGCCGAGATGACCGAGCTCGGATTGCCTGTCCCGCGCGGGTTCACCATCACGACGGAGGCGTGTCGCTACCACCTCGCGCATCCCGGGCCGCAGCCCGGCGGGCTCTCAGGACGAGGTCGACGAGCATCTCGCGCCGCTCGAGCGTCGACCGGCAAGGGCTTCGGCGATCCGATCGATCCGCTGCTGCTGTCCGTCCGCTCGGGCGGCCCGGTCTCGATGCCCGGGATGATGGAGACGATCCTCAACCTCGGTCTGACCGACGCCGCGATTCGCCAGGCGCCGCCCGCGACCGTTCATTTCCTCCTCGACGCCTATCGCCGCCTGATCCAGATGTTCGGCGAGGTCGGTCGAAGGCGTCGACTCCGCCCTGTTCGCCGCCGAGCTCGAGCGGCTCGAGCAACGTCGCGGCGGCCCGCTCGGAACGACGATCTGGAGGAGCTTGTCGACAGCTTCCGCGGCATCTATCTCGAAGCGACGGGCACCGACTTTCCGCAAGACCCTCGACGGCAGCTCTTCGCTGCGGTCGAATCGGTCTTCGAGTCGTGGAATGCGCCGCGCGGCACGCGTGTATCGCGAGACGAGCGGGAATCTCCGGCGATGCGGGAACGGCGGCGAACGTCGTGCAGATGGTCTTCGGGAACCGCGACGGACGTTCGGCGACCGGAGTTTGCTTCAGTCGCGATCCCGCCACCGGCAAGCCGGGCCTCTTCGGTGAGTTCCTCGTCGAGGCGCAGGGCGAGGACATTGTTGCGGGCACGCGCACGCCGAGCCCTGTCCAGCAGATGAGGACGTTGCTCCCGCGGCGTACACGCAACTTGAGAGGTCCGTCGCCGAGCTCGAGAGGCACTACCGCGACGTGCAGGACGTCGAATTCACGATCGAGAGCGGTCGGCTCTTCCTCCTGCAGACGCGGGGAGCCAAGCGAACCACCACTGCGGCACTGCGCGCGGCGGTCGACATGGAGAATGAGGGACTGCTCACGCGCGCCGAGGCTGTGCAACGGATCGATGCGGGTCAGCTCGAGCAGCTGCTTCACCCGACAATCGACCCGCAGGCGGATGTCGTGGTCGTCGCTACGGGACTTGCCGCCTCGCCAGGCGCTGCCTCCGGTCTCGCCGTTTTCGACGCAGACACGGCCGCGGCTCGCAGTGAAGGCGGCGAAGACATCGTCCTCGTCCGGCCTGAGACGACCGCCGACGACATCCACGGCCTGCTGCCGGCTCGAGGCGTGCTGACGGCACGCGGCGGAATGACGTCGCACGCAGCCGTCGTCGCCCGGGGGCTCGGCAAGCCGTGTGTCGCAGGCTGCGCGGCACTCGAGGTCGACGCCGATGGCACACATGGCTCGCGTCGGCGACACCGTGATCCACGAGGGCGACCCGCTGACGATCGACGGCAGCACCGGACGGGTGATCCTCGGACTCGCGCCGCTCGTCGAGCCGGAGCCCGATCCCAACCTGGCGACGATCCTCGCCTGGGCGGATGACGTGCGGCGGTTGAGGGTGTTCGCGAATGCCGACACGCCGGTCGACGCGGCGCGGGCACGCGAAAACGGCGCGGAGGGCATCGGCCTCTGCCGCACCGAGCACATGTTCATGGCCGCCGACCGACTGCCGATTGTGCGCGAGATGATCCTCGCTCCGTCTGCGGAGGAAGCAACCGCAGCGCTCGCGCGGCTCCTGCCCCTCCAGCAGTCAGACTTCGAGGGGATCTTCACGGCGATGTCCGGCCTGCCGGTGACGATTCGCCTGCTCGATCCGCCGCTGCACGAGTTCCTGCCCGATCCGGCCGAGGTCGAGGATGGCCGCGTCCGCGACCGGATTCTCGCGCTGCGTGAGGCGAACCCGATGCTCGGGACGCGGGGCTGCCGCCTCGGCCTCGAGCGGCCGGAGATCTACGAGATGCAGGTGCGTGCGATCGTCCGCGCCGCCAAGGTCGTCGAGAGCCGCACCGGGATCGCACCCGGGGTCGAGATCATGCATCCCCTGGTCGCGTTCGAATCCGAGCTGAAGGAGCTGGTCGCGATGACCGCTCGAGTCGTCGCGGAGGAAGGCGGCCTCGAGTACCGGGTCGGAACGATGATCGAGTTGCCCCGGGCGGCTCTGCGGGCCGGCGATCTTGCCGCCCACGCCGAGTTCTTCTCGTTCGGGACGAACGACCTCACGCAGACCACGCTCGGCGTTTCTCGCGATGACGCGCAGGGACGGTTCCTCACCTTCTATCTCCAGCACGGCCTGCTCGACCACGATCCGTTCCAGACGCTCGACGTCGAAGGTGTCGGTGAGCTCATCCGGATCGCCGTCGAACGCGGACGAGCGATTCGGCCGTCACTGGAGGTCGGGATCTGCGGGGAGCACGGGGGAGACCCCGCGTCGATCGCGTTCTGCGAATCCGCGGGGCTCGACTACGTCTCGTGCTCACCGTTCCGCATTCCAGTGGCGCGGCTCGCCGCTGCACAGGCCGTGCTCGCAACCACCGCCCGTTATGTGGCGTCAGGAGGTTGAGCGACGTGCGGCCGACAATTCTCGCACCGGCTTTCCCGGTGCATGCACACAACCCAAGGGAGGCGCTATGAAAGCCCTCGTCTATCACGGCCCCGGCGAACGAGCCTGGGAAGAAGTCCCGGATCCGAAGATCCTGGATCCGACCGACGCGATCGTCCGGATCGACGCAGCGACGATCTGCGGCACGGATCTGCACATCCTGAAGGGCGACGTCCCGGAGACGACCCCGGGAACGATCCTCGGCCACGAGGCCGTCGGCACGATCATCGAGGTCGGCGCCGCAGTGACCACGGTGGTGCCCGGCGATCGTGTGCTGGTCTCGTGCATCACGTCGTGCGGCCGCTGTCAGTTCTGCAAGGACGGTCGTTACGGGCTCTGCACCGGCGGCGGCGGCTGGATCTTCGGCCACACGATCGACGGCCTGCAGGCCGAGTTCGCGCGAGTGCCGTTCGCCGACACCTCGGTGTACAAGGTCCCGGAGGACCTCTCCGACGAGGACGTGCTCTTCCTCGCGGACATCCTCCCGACCGCGTTCGAGGTCGGCGTCATGAACGGCGGCATCCAGCCGGGCGACACCGTCGCAATCGTCGGTGCCGGGCCGATCGGGCTCGCCACGATCATGACGGCGAAGCTGTTCACGCCGGGTCACATCGTCGCGATCGATCTGGCTGACACGCGGCTCGAGAAGGCGCTCGAGTTCGGTGCCGACTCGACGATCAACAACAGCCGCGAGGACGCAATTGCCCGCATCATGGAGTTGACCGAAGGCCTGGGCGTCGATGTCGCCGTCGAGGCGGTCGGCGTGCCCGACACCTTCGAGCTCTGCGCGGCGATCGTCCGCCCAGGCGGGCACGTGGCGAACGTCGGAGTCCACGGGCACCCCGTCACGCTGCATCTCGAGACGCTGTGGATCAAAGGCGTCACGATCACGACTGGGCTCGTCGACACCAAGACGACGCCCCAGCTGCTGAGGCTGATCCAGGAGCGGAGGCTCGATCCGTCGCTCTTTGCGACGCATCGGTTCTCGCTGGCCGACACGGAGCTCGCGTACGACACGTTCGCGGCCGCCGCGGAGACCCACGCGCTCAAGGTCGTCCTGACCGCCGAGCCGGTGCCGGCACTGCCGGCGCACGAAGAGGCGCCGGAGGTCGTCGGCGCTCGCTGAACGGCGGCGACGCTGCGATTGGGGTTGGGGGCGCCGCGGCGCCCCCAACCCGTTGTCGTTCGATCCGTGGATTCTCCGGTCGGCTCATCGGCGAAAGCCCCGATGTCACCGCGAGCGGATGCCGCGACACTCGTCTCTGGCGAGGTGCCTTCAGCGAGCGGTTGTGCGTCGAAGATCGAGCAGGTCCTGCAAGCTCGAAGCGGCGATCTCGGCGCCCTGCCGGCGAAGTACCCCGTGCGCCGACGGCGGCGCGATCGCGACCACGAACGCGAAACCCGCGGATTGTGCTGCCGTGACGCCTGCGGCGGTCGTCTCGAACGCGGCCGACCGGGCGGGCTCGACCTCGAGGTGCCGGCAGGCGGCGAGGAGCACGTCGGGCGCGGGCTTGCTCCGCAGCCGTTCCCTCACCATCACGTTGCCGTCGATCGACTCGTCGACGAGCTCGGCGATGCCCGAGCGGGCGAGCATGATGCCGTTGCTGGCGCTGGCCGAGACCACTCCGATGCCGAGCCCGGCGGTGCGCGCGAGGCGCAGATAACGGCGCGAGCCCGCGAACGCTTTGATGTGTCGCTCGCGCAGCAGCCGCTCGAGCACCTCGCGCTTGCGGTTCGCGAGGCCGTTCACCGTTTCGCTTCCGGCGAGGTCGCGGCGATCGCCTTCGGGCAGACGGATCCCGCGGCTCGCGAGAAACGCTCGCACGCCCTCGAGGCGCAGCTTGCCGTCGATGAGCTCCGAGTAGTCGCCGCGGGGATCGAACTGGGCGAACCGGCCACCAGCGCGCTCGCTGCGCCGCCTCAGGAGCTCGTCGAACGTCTCCTTCCAGGCTTCGACGTGGACCGCGGCGCTCTCGTCGAGGACGCCTTCGGAGTCGAAGATGCAGGCGCGGACACCCGGCGGCAACCCGAGGAGGCGGGGAATGTTCGACGTCGGCACCTGCAGGTCGGAGAACCAGCCGTCGATCCCGCGGTCTCGGGCGAGCGACTCGAGTGCGAGCCCTGCCGAGGTGCGCTCGCTGCTGAGAGCCGCGGCGCGTCCCCGCAGCGCCTCCGTGGATAGGAACGAGGCCGTCGCGTGAAGCGCCGTCTCCGCCTGATCCAGCGCTGTGCGCCACGTCGCACTAAGGTGGTCGAGGTCGTCCTCGCCCACAGACGTACTCACGCCGGACGCGCCGGCCGGCTCAGGCCGAAACGTCGAAGGCGCTGCTGCGTGCGTCTGCTTTCGGCTGCGCGCGGCGATTGTGCGCCCGGGACGGGAGGGGCGAGCTCGCGTGGTCATCGCCCACTGAGTCTCGGTGCCGGCCAAGCCTGTGGCGTCGGGGAAGACCGTGGTCGTTCGCTGTGGGAAACCCGCAACGCGCTCAGATGAGGCTGCGGACGGCCCGCGCGACGACGGCATCCTCGCGCGCCGGGACGACGTGGACGGCGATGGGCGAGGTCGCCGCCGAGATCTCGGCCTGGCCGTGCGCACCCTCGTTCGCCGCTTCGTCGAGCGCGACACCGAGAAAGGCAAGACGCTCGCAGACGTCGGCGCGTACGTGAGCGGCGTGCTCGCCTATGCCGGCCGTAAAGACGAGCGCGTCGAGACCGCCGAGGGCGGTCGCCATGCTCGCGACCGCCTGGGCGACGCGGTAGGCGTAGAGCTCGAGTGCGAGCCGCGCTGCGGGAGAGCCGCTCGCCTCGAGTGCTGCCACATCGGCGGTGCCTGCGAGCGCAAGCAGGCCGGACTCGTGCTCGAGTGCCCGATCGACCTCCTCCACTGAGACGCCGTGCCGGAGCAGGTAGAGCAGGGCGCCTGGGTCGATCGACCCGGCCCGCGTCGCCATCGGGACACCTTCCAGCGGCGTGAAGCCCATCGTGGTGTCGATCGACGAGCCCGCCTTGACCGCGGTGACCGACGAGCCGCCGCCGAGATGGCAGACAACGAGTCGCTCGACCTGGACGCGCTCGGAGGCCCACTGGACAGACAGCCCGTGGAAGCCGAACCGGTGGATGCCGCGGGCGCGGAACCGCTCCGGTAAGGCGTACGTCCTCGCGACCTCGGGCAGAGTCCGATGGAACGCCGTGTCGAAGACCGCAACATGCGACGTGTCCGGGTAGAGATCGCGTGCCTCCCTGATCGCGTCGAGCGAAGCGCGGTTGTGGATCGGGGCAAGCTCGACCAGGGTCTCGAGACCTGCGACCACTGATTCGTCGATCACGACCGGGTCGCCGAACCGGTCGCCGCCGTGGACGACTCGGTGTCCGATCGCGGCAACAGCGGGAACGCCCTCAAGCGAGGCGACCGGCCGGGATTCGTCGTCCGGGCCGACCACGCTCAGCTTGAGGCTCGTCGATCCCGCGTTGACGACGAGCACGTCGTCAGTCAGTAGGGCCACGACCAGTCGCGGATCTCTGGATCGTCGTCGCCGCGCTCGCGTGTGTACGCGCGTGCCGCGAGTCGCCGCTCGACCATGTGCTGACGCAGATGCGCCGCCCGGTCGGCGAGGTGGGGGACCCGATCGACGACATCAATGACCAGGTGGAAGCGGTCGAGGTCGTTCAGCATCACCATGTCGAACGGTGTCGTCGTCGTTCCCTCTTCCTTGAACCCGCGCACGTGCAGGTTGTGGTGATTCGTCCTGCGGTAGGTGAGCCGGTGAATCAGCCACGGGTAGCCGTGGTAGGCGAACACGATGGGTCTTGATGCGGTGAACAGCGAGTCGAACTCGGCGTCGGACATTCCATGTGGATGCTCGGTGTCCGGCTGGAGCCGCATCAGGTCGACGACGTTCACGACGCGAACCTTCAATTCCGGGAGGTGCTCGCGGAGCAGCGCCACGGCGGCGAGCGTCTCGAGTGTCGGGACGTCGCCGCAACAGCCCATGACGACGTCCGGTTCACCGCCCTCGTCCGACGAAGCCCAGTCCCAAATGCCCAGGCCGCGCGTGCAGTGGATGATCGCCTCGTCGATCGTGAGGTAGTCGAGCGCCGGCTGCTTGCCGGCGACGATGACGTTGACGTAGTTGCGTGAGCGGAGGCAGTGGTCGGCAACCGATAGCAGTGTGTTCGCATCCGGAGGCAGATAGACGCGGATCACCTCAGCCTTCTTGTTCACGACGTGGTCGATGAAGCCGGGATCCTGGTGGGAGAAGCCGTTGTGGTCCTGCCGCCAGACGTGCGACGAGAGGACATAGTTGAGTGAGGCGACGGGCCTGCGCCACGGAATCTGCCGGGTCACCTTCAGCCACTTGGCGTGCTGGTTGAACATCGAGTCGACGATGTGGATGAACGCCTCGTAGCAGTTGAAGAGCCCGTGGCGGCCGGTGAGCAGGTAGCCCTCCAGCCAGCCCTGGCATTGGTGCTCGGAGAGCACTTCCATGACGCGCCCGTCGGCTGCGAGACCTTCGTCGGTCGGCTCGCGCTGGGCGTCCCACGCGCGGCCTGTCACCTCGAAGACGTCACCGAGGCGGTTCGACGCCGTCTCGTCGGGACCGAACAAACGGAAGTTCGTGCGGTTGGCCGCGATCACATCGCGGAGAAACGCGCCGAGCACGCGGGTTGCCTCGCTCGAGCTCACTCCGGGCCGCTCGACCGTCGTCGCGTAGTCGCGGAAGTCGGGCAGCACGAGGTCGTGGAGCAACGCGCCGCCGTTTGCATGCGGGTTTGCGCTCATTCGGCGATCGCCCGACGGCGCCAGCGCCTGCAGCGCGGGGAGGAGCCGACCCTGCTCGTCGAAGAGCTCGTCGGGCCGGTAGCTGCGCAGCCATTTCTCGAGGATCGCGCGGTGGCCGGGGTTCTCGCGCGCTGCTCCCACGGGCACCTGATGCGACCGCCATGTCCCTTCGACCTGCACTCCGTCGACCTCTCGCGGCCCGGTCCAGCCCTTCGGGGTCTCGAGGATCAGCATCGGCCACGTCGGGCGCTCGGTGCTCTCGCCGCTGCGCGCCGCCGCCTGGATGGCGCGGATCTCGTCGAGCGACTCGTCGAGCGCGCCCGCGAAGCGCTGATGCGCGTGAGTGGGCGGCTCACCCAGCTCGCTCCGCACGATCCGCGGTCGCCAGCCATACCCTTCGAACAGCGAGATCAACTCGTGCTCCGGGATTCGCGCCAACACGGTCGGGTTCGCGATCTTGTACCCGTTCAGGTGCAGGATCGGCATGACAGCTCCGTCGGTTACGGGATTCAGGAACTTGTTCGAGTGCCAGCTCGTCGCCAGCGGCCCGGTCTCGGCTTCGCCGTCCCCGACAACGCACGCGACGAGCAGGTCGGGGTTGTCGAAGGCTGCGCCGAACGCATGCGAGAGCGCGTAGCCGAGCTCTCCGCCCTCGTGAATCGAGCCCGGCGTCTCGGGCGCGACGTGGGACGGGATCCCGCCGGGGAAGGAGAACTGGCGGAAGAGCTCACGCAGCCCCGCCTCGTCCTCGGAGATGTGCGGGTAGAGCTCGGAGTAGGTGCCTTCGAGGTAGGCGTTCGCGACCAGCCCCGGCCCACCGTGCCCCGGGCCGGTGATGTAGATCGCGGAGAGAGCCCGTGCCCTGATCGCGCGGTTCAAGTGCGCGTAGACGAAGTTCAGCCCCGGAGTGGTGCCGAAGTGGCCGAGCAGTCGCGGCTTCACGTCCTCTGCCTCGAGCGGTCGTCGGAGCAAGGGGTTGTCCAGGAGGTAGATCTGCCCGACCGAGAGGTAATTCGCGGCCCGCCAGTACGCGTCGATCAGCCCGAGCTCGTCGGGCGGGAGCGGCTGCTCCGCTGTGGTCAGCGTCGTGCCTTCTCGAAGATCACGAGCACGCTCAGTTGCTCGTAGCCGACGAAGCCGTGCTGTGCGCCGGCCGGCACGAAGGTCGCTTCCCCCTCATGCAACTCCACGACCTTGCCCTCGACCTCGAGCGCGCCCTGCCCCTCGAGCACGATGTAGACCTCGTCGTCGACATGGGGTTGCTGGTGGTCCGGTTCGGGAGCGACGAGGACGTAGACGCCGATCTCGAGCCCGGGCGAGGAGTGCACGATCTCATAGCCGCCCTTCTCGGCCAGCCGGTTCTTGGCGCCGGCGATGTCGAAGGCGTGCGCTACTTGCAGCATCGCGCCCCGCGCCTGCTCACCTGGAGCGTCCATTCGGCCCGCACCTCCTTGCTCGACGATCGACTTAGTCGATCGATACTTGCAGGTCGGCGCAGAAAGGTGTGCGGCCGCCTGCGCGGCCGCACACCGTGAACGAGGTTTCAGCGGACAGTGACGGTCAGCGTGAGGACGTTGTCCTCACCCATCGTCTTGACGCCCTTCATGTAGTCCTCACCGGGCTTCGTCGTGAAGTGATACGTGCCGGCGTGGGGGAAGGTCACCTTGAGGGTCGCGCCCATGTGGCTCATCGTGTGCGAGCCGGAGAACACGACGGCGGAGCCACTCTTCTTGATCAACTGGTGCGACATCACGTCGTTGTCGGTGAAGGTGATCGAGCCGCCGGTAGACAGCTTCAGAGCGGCATGCGGCGTGTAGGGGCCACTGCCGACCGACCAGGCGTGACAGCCCATCATCTGGTGGCGGATCGTGACCGACGCGTGCCGCGGCGAGGCCGCGAGCGCACTGGTGGCGACGACAGCGCCAACGGCAAGTAGTGCGATGAGTGCGGCAACCGACTTCATGAGAGCTCCGTTTCGTCGAGAATCAATGTCAACTCGCAACCTGACACCGAACGGGCGCGGATGAATGGGCGGATTCGCTGAACCGATGGCCGTAGTTCGCCGCAGGTCGCCGGTGAGCGGGAGTGAGCCGCAAGAACTCGTAGAAACTCGCGGCCGGGGTCGGGGAACTCTCGGATGCGTCCGGTTCGCTTCCTGACGAAGCTCCGACCATGCTCGACGAGGTACAGCTGACGGAACGGGAGCGGGTGGCAGCGGTGATGCTTGCGTACGGGCACACCAATCGCGAGGTCGCGCGCCAGTTGCGGGTGTCCGTCCGCACGGTTGAGTCGGAACGTGCTCGGGTCATGCGGAAGCTCGGTTTCCAGCAGCGGGCGCAGCTTGTGCGTTGGGCGCTCGAGCGCGGTCTTTTGCGCTAGATGGCCGTCCCGACAAATGTGGGAAACCCGAAATGCGGTTCCGCACGCGCCACGATGGCGCGGCGCAGCGCTGAGCCGAGACTCCTCGAAACGGTCGAAGGCGATGAGAGCGTCGGCCCTGAAGAGAAGGAGTAGGGAACATGCGTAAGTTTTTCGAAATCGGTGGGCTCGTCGCAGCCGTCGTCCTGATCGCCTTCGGTGTCGTGACGATCGCGATGGGCGTCAATGGACGTGACACGGTGGCTTCGTCGCTGAAGACCGAGCAGATCACCGGGACGCCTGACATGACGCCGGCCGGGATCACCGCCGCGGCGCAGAAGGCGAAGCTCGATCTGAGCAAGATCTCCATTCCGTCTTGCTCGGTGGCCAACGAGGCGGTCAACACCGGGGCGAAGGCACGTTGCTTCGCGCAGTACATGCAGATTCATGCGCTGGAGGCGACCGGCGGGTTCGTCTATGCGCAGATGGGTCAGTTCCAGGCGAAGCCCGGAACGCCGAAGGCCGAGTTGACGCCTGACGGTGCCACCTCGAACAAGGAGTTCGCGGTCCTTGATCCGAAGACGCAGCAGCCCGTCGCCAACGGCGCCCGCAACGTCTGGGTGACGGAGACGGCGCTGACGACGGCCCTGAACACCTCGTTCATGGCCTCGCAGCTCGGGCTCTTCGCGATCGTCGTCGGGTTCGCGCTTCTGCTCAGCGGGTTCGGCTTCGCGATCCTCGCGATCGGCGGAGCACTCCGCAACCCCGAGACCGCCCTGACCTGGTTCTCCCACAAGCCGGCGACACCGACCGCGATCAACCCGGCCTAAACCGCCAACCCCCAACCACCGCACGAAGAAGGCCGCTTGCGCGGCCTTCTTCGTGCGTCAGCGTTGTCTCACCCGCCGTGCTCCCGTGGGCCCGGCGCGTTTGCTCACACGGACATGGCCGGTGTCAGACACTGTTCGCTCGCCCTTCCAGCCACGTCCCGGGCCGCCACGTCCGGTGTCAGACACGCGCACGAAACGGTGACGACTCATCCAGAGGTGGCCACTCACGCGCTACGGAACGGCTTTGGGGCTGGGTTCAGCGCGCGGACATGGCCGGTGTCAGACACGCGCACGAAACCGTGACCACACGCCCACGAACCACTGCCACTCGTCGACGGGTCAGCCACCCGGCCAGCGCGGTGTTGCTTCGCCCCGGTCGGGCGGTGCCGAAACGGTCGGAGACCGGGCCAGCGGCGCGCGGGCCGGCTGTTCCTCCAGCAGGGCTATTCCTCCAGCAAGCCCTGGGCGATCGCGTAGCGGACGAGCGCCGCACGGCTCGAGAGGTGGAGCTTCGTCATGATGTGGGCGCGGTGCAGGACGACCCGCGTTACGTGCGTGAGGTTCGCGGCCGGTGCGACGGGCTACGTCCTGAAGGAGGCGGCTGATGTGGAGGTCGTCGCTGCGGTGCGCGAGGTTGCGCGTGGCGGCCGCTACGTCCATCGGGAGCTCGGCGCGCGGCTGATCGCGGCCGAGGCTCCGTGCTGCCCAAGCCGAAGCTGCGGAAACTATGGTTAGGCCCGGCGGGGGTCAGATCGCGGCAGCGTCTGGATGGCAGGCGAAGATGCTCGGCCGCACCTCCACAAGGGTGCCCGCGAGTGCTGCCGTGCCGGCGCCGATCGGCGCCGAGACCGTGAGAACGCCGTCACGGACGCGGGCGTGGAGGTTCCGCATGTCCGCCTCGTCGGGAAGCTCGAACGAGCGCTTGAACACCTTGCTTCGCTCCATCAGCAGGTAGTGGCCGCTGTGCGCCACCGGGCGGCGGCCGCTGACCGTGACCGTGTGCCCCGATGCCTCGACATCGAGGACAGCGTGCTCGAGACCGGGCACCTCGACTTCGAGGTGGATGCTCTCGCCGTCATCGATCACGTCGGCTAGCAGGTGGTCTGTCTCGTCGATCAGCATGGCCGGTCCTCAGCCGACGAAATTGGCGTTGAGGGAAGGGACAGGCTCCTCGACGTACTCGGCCGCGACCGGAACGACGATCACCGGGACGTGCGCGTCGTGGACGACCTCGGCCGAGACGCTCCCGGCCATCGCGCGGCGGAGCCTGCCGAAACCGTGGGTGCCGCAGACAATCGCGTCGGCCCCGATCTCATCGGCGACGTGAGCGATCGTGCGAGGAGTCGCGTGATGCGTCGTCTCGACCAGCAGTTCGACATCGACGCCTTCGGCGTTCAACTCATTGACCTGGGAGCGAATCTTCGCCTTCCGGTCGGTCTCGTCAGCAAGCAGGGGTGCTCCTCCGACGCGACCACCCCCGAAGCGCTGGTCGCAGAAGAAGGCCACGATGCGTCCACCGGGCTGGAGCAGGCTCCGCGCCTCGGCGAGCGCCACATCAGCTTCAGCCGATGCGTCCGTCGCCCAGAGAAGTGTCGCGTACATGACGACTCCTTTCGATCGACACCATCGTCCCGCACGGTGGTCCGCTCGGAATCGGCTAGAACCCCGATCGGCATGTGGTGAACTACGGGATCCCTGAGGACCGTCGACGATCTTCGCTTCGCGGAGTCGCAGAGTACGCGACGGTGCGTCGCAAGGATCGGATGACCCCGAATCCGCCCACCGATTCTCTGAGCACCGTCTCGACAGTTGCGATTGGCCCGAACGGTACGATCGGTAGTTCCCCACACCTTCGATTTCGTGCCGGCACGGATGCCTCCGGGGGCGTCGCACAGAACCATTGCGGCTAACGACCGGAAAGGAGCTCCAGATGACCTCAATGCTCGAACAGCCGAAGACGCTGACCGGTGCCGACGCGAAGACCTACCGCGCCGCCGTTGTCCATGACTTCGAAAAACCGCTCACAATCGACGAGATCGACAGGCCCGAGCTCGCGCACGGCCAAATCCTCGTGAAGGTCGAGGCCTCGGGTCTCTGCCATACCGACATCCACGCGGCTCACGGCGACTGGCCGGTCAAGCCGAGCCTGCCGTTCATTCCCGGGCACGAGGGCGTCGGGATCGTGGTCGCGCTCGGCCCCGAAGTGACCGAGGTCGAGCTCGGAGACCGCGTCGCGATGCCGTGGCTCGGCTATGCCTGCGGTGTTTGTGACTACTGCGTCTCCGGGCGCGAGACGCTCTGCCTCGAGCAGAAGAACACGGGTTACTCGATCGACGGCGGCTTCGGTGAGTACGCGCGGGCATATGCACGTTACGTCGTGAAGGTCCCGGCGAACGTCGACCCATTCGACGCTGCCCCGCTCACTTGTGCGGGCGTCACGACCTACAAGGCCGTCAAGGTCGCCGGAACGAGGTCATCGGATCTCGTCGCCGTATTCGGGGTCGGCGGACTCGGCCACATGGCGATCCAGTACGCGCAGATTGCGGGTGGCCGGGTGATCGCGGTCGACCTCGTCGACGAGAAGCTCGACCTGGCCCGCGAGCTCGGCGCCGAGTTCACGGTGAACGCCGCCAAGGAGGATCCTGTCGCGGCGATCCAACGTCTCGGAGGTGCAGATCAGGCAATCGCCCTGGCAGTATCGCCACGGTCGTTCGAGCAGGCGTACGGATCGCTCCGGCGCGGAGGCACGCTGGTCTTCGTTGCGCTTCCGGCGGACAACGAGATGATCTTGCCGATCTTCGAGACGGTGCTCCAGGGGATCACGGTCGTCGGCTCGATCGTCGGCACCCGCACCGACCTGCGTGAGGTGTTCGAGCTTCACGCCGCAGGCAAGACCACGGTGACGCGCGAGATCAGGCCGCTCGACCAGGTGAACGAATCAATCGCCGATGTCGAGGCAGGTCGCGTGCCCGCGAGAATCGTGTTCTCGATGTGAGACGCGACTGCTCGCGGAAAACGCGGGAGACCAGAAGGCGGGGTGGCTTCGATCCGAGGCCACCCCGCGAAGGACGGGATACGGATCTCACCAAGGAGATGCAGCAACGATGATTAGTCCGCTGCTTGTGACCTACGCTTCGAAGCGGGGCTCGACCAAGGAGGTCGCGGAGGCAATCGCTGAGACGCTCCGCGAGCACAATCCCGACGTCGAGCTCCGACCAGCGACTGACGTCGTGCGCCTGGAGGACTACAGCGGTGTCGTTCTCGGTGGGGCCCTCTACACCGGGCGGCTGCACAGAGACGCGCGCACCTTTCTCAGGAGAAATCGCGCTGAGCTTGTTTCGTTGCCGTTTGCGGTGTTCGCGATGGGACCAAAGACGATCGGGACGACCGAGCTCGCCGGATCGCGAGCACAGCTCGATCGAGCACTCGCCGCCGTGTCGGAGGTCGAGCCGATCTCCGTCGCGATCTTCGGCGGCGTTGTCGACCCGGCGAGGCTGCGTTTTCCGTTCAACCGCATGCCTGCAACCGATGCCCGGGACTGGACGGCGATCCGAACCTGGGCGGATGAGCTCTCGAGACTCCTTGCGCGACCCGCCGAGGAAACGCTTCCGCCCGGCGAGGTATCGACCGCAGCCGCTCTCACGGACTGACCTGGTGGCTGAGCAACTGACTGCCGTAGCGCGGGGACGTGAGCAGACGCCTGGTCGTCCCAGAGCCTCGCCCTTGCTGATGATCGAGCTCGTGGTGGCGGTGAACGCACTCGGCGGAGGGATCTACGGGCTCATGGGCGCGAAGGGTGTACCGCGAGAGTGGCTTGAAGGCACACCATTTCGCAGCTACCTGATCCCGAGCCTCGTCCTGCTCGTTGCGGTCGCAGGTAGCGCCGCCGTCGCCGCGGCCGCACTCATCGCCGCTCACGAGCGCGCTTCGGAAGCCGGCATCGTCGCCGGCGTGACTTTGATCGGCTGGATCGTTGTGGAGACCGTGGTCATTCCCTTCAGCTGGCTTCAACCGACCTTTTTCGCGATCGGCATCGCGATCGTTGGGCTCGGCCTGCGCCGCCGTGCACAGTTGCAACGAGATATCCGGTCGTAGCAGCACGGGGAGGAGAGCCAAGCGAGACCCTCTCAAGTTGCAGTAGCCGCTGGCCTCCAGCGGGTGCAGGCTCAGACGGTTTCCGCCCGCGAAGCCCAGTCTCGCTTGGCCTCCTCCTCCATTTGTTCCAGCCGCGTGTAGTAGTCCGCGAACTCGTTCAGGTGTGCGCGCGCGATCTTGCCGGTGACGTGCGGGTCGTCGCCGGTGACGTTCGTGGCAAGGTCGTGCAGGCCGTGCTCCAGTTCGACGTTCATTCCGACACGGAACTCCTCGACGTCGAACGGTGAGCTCTCCCAGTCGATGCCGATCTCTTCGCCGACTCGTCTTGCTTCCTCAGTTGTGAAGCTCTGCCCCTTAAACATCTGAAGCCTCCTTCGTGATCAGCTTGTGACGGGCAGCGACTCCCACCCGCATCTGGCCCGCCAGAACCGCCGTGCCAAGATCACCTCGACGGGCTGAGGCCTGATCTTGCTTCGTACCTTTGCGCAGCTCCGGTCCTTTCGGAATCAGTCGTGTTCGGGCTTGCGGAGCCCGTACTTCGCCACGGCCCAGGTGCCGATAGTCGCGAAGAGCGCCACGGCGACTGCTGACGGGACGCTCGAGCTCGTGCCACCGGGTGTGATAGAGGTGATGTTCGGCCCGAACATTGCGTCGAACAGCACCGCGAGCCACATCACTGTGATCGCCAGCGACGCCCACATCTCCGTGATCCGAAGCCAAGCGAAACGGCTGTCGACCGAGGACGCGTGCGAAGTCACACTCATTTTTTCGGCCTCCTTCCTTCGAGGCCAGCGTGGCACGCGGTGGCCCGGAGGGCATCCGCGAAAATGCTGAACCTGGCTCGGTAGATCATCCAGCCACTTGCTCTTCAGCACGCCAAACGGCGTACGCACTGAGTTCTGATACGGGGATCTACGGTTTCGAAGCTGGGAGTTCCCCGGATGCGGACGGAGCTTCTTGCCGGCAATCTGGGCGGTGCAACAGATCGGAGTCGTCGGTAGGACAAACGCCGAGCCCGACCACCGGAGGCAGAACCCATCCAAACGCGGTGGCTCGACGCAACGAAATCGAACCGGTCTGGCGAAGGTCACCTGGGCCCGCGAAGAGCGGGCCCTTTTTCTGCGGGTCCGCACGGAGCGCGGGACCGCGAATCGACCGATGCCCTGCTGCCGACCCGGGCGGACGATGCTTCCGGCCGCGTCTGCCATCATCCGCGCAGTTCCTGCACCTGCCGGTGGGCTTTGAACGCCAGGCCCCTTTGTGGTGACCGTCGATCTCGCAAGCGTTCGCAAGAGGAAGAGCGAGTAAACGATGGTCCACGCCCGCGTTCCTCGACTTGCAGCGAGCATCAATCATCGACATTGCTCCAGAACCCGTAGAAGTGCGCGCTGCACCGGGGAGAATCTCGGACTGCGTGCGGTTTGTTTGGTGACGATGCTTCGGCATGCTTGATGAGGTGGAGCTGACGGAACGGGAGCGGGTGGCAGCGGTGATGCTTGCGTACGGGCACACCAATCGCGAGGTCGCGCGCCAGTTGCGGGTGTCCGTCCGCACGGTTGAGTCGGAACGTGCTCGGGTCATGCGGAAGCTCGGTTTCCAGCAGCGGGCGCAGCTCGTGCGTTGGGCGCTCGAGCGCGGTCTTTTGCGCTAGATGGCCGTCCCGACAAATGTGGGAAACCCGAAATGCGGTTCCGCACGCGCCACGATGGCGCGGAGCAGCGCTGAGCCGAGACTCCTCGAAACGGTCGAAGGCGATGAGAGCGTCGGCCCTGAAGAGAAGGAGTAGGGAACATGCGTAAGTTTTTCGAAATCGGTGGGCTCGTCGCAGCCGTCGTCCTGATCGCCTTCGGTGTCGTGACGATCGCGATGGGCGTCAATGGCCGTGACACGGTGGCTTCGTCGCTGAAGACCGAGCAGATCACCGGGACGCCTGACATGACGCCGGCCGGGATCACCGCCGCGGCGCAGAAGGCGAAGCTCGATCTGAGCACGATCTCGATTCCGTCTTGCTCGGTGGCCAACGAGGCGGTCAACACCGGGGCGAAGGCACGTTGCTTCGCGCAGTACATGCAGATTCATGCGCTGGAGGCGACCGGCGGGTTCGTCTATGCGCAGATGGGTCAGTTCCAGGCGAAGCCCGGAACGCCGAAGGCCGAGTTGACGCCTGACGGTGCCACCTCGAACAAGGAGTTCGCGGTCCTTGATCCGAAGACGCAGCAGCCCGTCGCCAACGGCGCCCGCAACGTCTGGGTGACGGAGACGGCGCTGACGACGGCCCTGAACACCTCGTTCATGGCCTCGCAGCTCGGGCTCTTCGCGATCGTCGTCGGGTTCGCGCTTCTGCTCAGCGGGTTCGGCTTCGCGATCCTCGCGATCGGCGGAGCACTCCGCAACCCCGAGACCGCCCTGACCTGGTTCTCCCACAAGCCGGCCACACCGACCGCGATCAACCCGGCCTAAACCGCCAACCCCCAACCACCGCAACGAGAAGGCCGCGCAAGCGGCCTTCTCGCCGTTCTCACGTGTTGACTCACCCGCCGTGGTTCCTGAGACCGCGGCGTTGCGCGGACGGACATGGCCGGTGTCAGACACGCGCACAAAACGGTGACGACTCGCCCACAGATGTGGCACCTACCCGCGACGAAACAGCTTCGGGGCTGGGTGCCGCGCGCGGACATGGCCGGTGTCAGACACGCGCGCGAAACCGTGACCAAACGTCCACTGGGGGGCGCTGCACTCGCGACGAAGCGGCTTGGGGGCTGGGCTCCGCGGCCGGACATGGCCGGTGTCAGACACGCGCACGGGACAGTGACCGCACGCGCACGAAACAGTGACGACTCGTCGACGGGTGAGTCACCTGACAAGCGCGGTGCTGCCTCGCACGGGCGGCCGGCGCCGACGGTCGGACACCGGCCCGCGGCGCGCCGGCCGGACAATTCCTCCAGCAGGGCTATTCCTCCAGCAGAGCCCTGGGCGATCGCGTAGCGGACGAGCGCCGCGCGGCTCGAGAGGTGGAGCTTCGTCATGATGTGGGCGCGGTGCGTCTCGGCGGTGCGAACGGAGATGAAGAGCTGCTTCGCGATCTCCGAGTTCGTATAGCCGAGAGCAAGCAGCCGCAACACTTCGCGTTCGCGGTCGGACAGCGGGTCCTCGTCGGCCTTGCGCGCCGCCTCGGCCTCGGCGGCGATGAGCCTCGCGCCGAGCTCCGGATGGACGTAGCGCCCGCCACGCGCGACCTCGCGCACCGCAGCGACGACCTCGACGTCTGCCGCTTCCTTCAGGACGTAGCCGGTCGCACCGGCGGCGAACGCCTCGCGGACGTAGCGCGGGTCGTCCTGCATGGAGAGCACCAGCACCTTGGTGTCCGGATGCTCCTTCAGGAGCGTCGGAATCACATCGAGACCGCTGCCGCCTGGCATCACGACGTCCATGAGGATCACGTCCGGCTTGAGGCTGCGGGCTTCGAAGATCGCCTCGCGGCCGGAGTTGGCCTCGCCGACCGGTTCGATCCCGTCCTCCTGGTCGAGCAGCAGGCGGATGCCCGTGCGTACGACAGCGTGGTCGTCGACGATCAGCACACGGACGGCCGGCTCCACGTTCGTGACCATAGCGCGAGCATTCGGGCGCTTGATCCGTGAAAACCCGCAGAACGAGGTGGGCTGCCTCCTGATGGCGGCGGGCTCCGGCCGCTCTAGCCTGCGTGCATGACGGGGAGCTCTCGCGATCCTGTGGACGATCGGCACCGAGTTGCACACGGGCCAGTTGAACGTGAGTCGAGACCGGCTCGAACTGCGCTCGCGCCGCCACGCCCTCTCCGTCCCGCTCGAGTCGATCGTCGTCTGCGCGATCGACCGCGGCCCAGCCGTGCGGATTCGCGGGCTCCCCGTACTTCGGCTCGAGCTGGCCGAGAAGGTCGTCCTGCGGATTGCGAGCCTCGAAAGCGTCACGGCCCTGTCCGACTTGGTCGATCACCTGGCACTCCCGATTTCGGCCTAGACAGGCACCTCGGCAGCGATCGTCGTGCCGGACTCGGGCGACGACTCGACCTCGAGCGTCCCGCCGACCAGCGCGAGCCGCTCGCGCATCCCGAGCAGGCCGAGCGCGCCCTCGCGAACCTCGTCTGCGGCAAATCCGCTCGCCATCGTCGTCGATCGTCACCGCAACCGACCCGTCGCGGCTCCGCAGGACGATGCTGACGTGCTCGGCGCCGGCGTGCTTGATCACGTTCGTCAGTGCCTCCTGCACGACGCGATAGAGCACCGTTTCGATCTCGGCCGGCAGTCGGCCGTCGATGTTCGCCTGCACCATCGTCTCGAGCCCGCTTCGCTCCTGGAACGTCTCGGCCAGGCGCTCGAGCGCCGCGACGAGGCCGAAGTCGTCGAGCGCCGCGGGCCGGAGCTCGACGGCGAGCGCACGCACGTCCTGCAGTGCTTGCACGATCTGCGCGCGAACCTCTCGCCTCGGCGCGCTCGGCCTCTGCGGGTGAGCTCGAGGCGCGAATCGCCTTCACGCCGAGCAGGATCGACGTCAGCGCCTGCCCGGTCTCGTCGTGCAGCTCGCGGGCGAGGCGCCGCCGCTCCAGCTCCTGCGCCTCGACGACGCGCCGCAACGTGTCCCGGGCGACCCGCTCCGAGAGCGAGACCGCGACGGCCGCGCGCGCGGCGAAGATCTCCGCCAGGCGGAGATCCTCGTCCGAGAACCGCGCGTCCGGCCCGAGCTTGTCGTGCACTGCGATCACGCCCATCGCTTCCCCTCGAGCGATGAGCGGCACGAATATCCCCGTGCGCGCTCCCAGCCGACGTGCCTCCTCGTGGTCGACTTCGGGGTCGTCGAGCAACGAGTCCACCCGTGCGCTCTGGCGGCGCTCCAGCACTCGTCCGCTCTTCGACTCGAGGCGGCTCAGCCGGTATCCGATCAGCGCTGCGCCCGCGTCCGCCTCTGCGTCCACCGCCGCGATCCGTAGATCACCGTCGGGTGGCGTGGCGAGCGAGATGAGCGCCACCCTGGCGCCGATCAGTTCCCGCAGGCGGACGCAGACGAGCTCGAGCAGGCGATCGAGGTCCATCTCCTCGACGAGCGATCGCATCACCTCGTGGAGCGACTCGAGTTGCCGCGACCATCGCTTCGCGGACTGGTAGAGACGCGCGTTCTCGATCGCCACGGCCGCCTGGGCGGCGAGGAGCTCGACGAGATCTTCGTCGTCGGCGGTGAAGGGAACGCCCCCTGCCTTCTCGGTCAGGTACAGGTTCCCGTATGCGACTCCACGCATCATCACCGGCACACCGAGGAAGCGTCGCCATCGGCGGGTGATGCTCCGGGAAAGCCGACCGCGCGCGGGTCGTCGCCGATCCGGTCGAGGCGTAGCGGCGTCGCGTCCCGGATGAGGACCCCGAGGATGCCGCGGCCGCGCGGCAGGTTGCCGATCCGCGCGTGCTCTTCGGCGTCGATGCCCGTCGTGAGGAACCGCTCGAGCTCGCCGCCTGTCTCGTCGATCACACCGAGCGCGGCGTAGCGCGCGTCCGTGAGCGCGGCTGCGGTCTCGACGAGCTTCTGGAGCAGCGCGTCGAGTGAGAGCTCGGCGTTGAGCGCGATGCTCGCCTGGAAGAGGTCGTGCAGACGGCGTTCGTGGTCAGCACTCGGCACGTGACAGGGAGGCTAGTCGGCCCGAGGCGTAGGCGTCTATGCGGCGGCCTCCACGTCCGCGAGGACGCGGAGGCCGCCGCCCCTTTGGGGAGGGATCAGTGAGCGAGCGCTGCTTCGCGCTCGCGCGGAGGCTCCACTGCCGTCGCGCGGCCGTGCACAACGAGCACCGGGCATGGTGCGTCGTGCAGGACGGCGGTCGAGACGCTGCCGTGGATCATCCGGCCAAGGCGGCCCCAGCCGTGAGCCCCGATGACGACCAGGCGCGCCTGGGTCCTGGCGGCGGCGCCGCAGATCTCATCGGCGGGTTGGCCGTCGAGTGCCAGCGTCTCGCAGGTCACTCCCGCTTCCTCGATGCGCGATTTCACCGCGGCGAGCAGTTCGGCGACGTGAGCTGTCTCCACCTTGTGTAGGTCGGCCGCGATCTCCCCATAGCCGTAGTAGTTCCCGTAGGCCGGCAGGGTGAGGTGCGCGACGGATGCGACGACGAGCGTCGTCTCGAACGCTCGCGCAAGCGTGATCGCCTCGAGCGTTGCGTCCTCCGCCGACGGCGAGCCGTCCGTCGCGAGCAGGATTGGTTTCATGGCTTCTCCTTCGGTCGTTGGCGCCTGGCTGTGACCGGCCACGAGCACCGGGCAGGGCGCGTTCTCGGCGAGATCCTGCGAAACGCTGCCGTGGAAAGCACGACGGATCGGTCCCCAGCCGTGGGCACCGACGACGATCACTCGAGCATCGTGCGCTCGCGCGAGCTCGCGAATCGCGTCTGCGACGGGTCCAGACCCCTGCACGGTCTCACAGGTGATGCCCGCGTCTGAGGCTGCAGCGCCAACCTCGGCGAGCGTCGCCGCGACCCGGTCGTGCTCGACCTGGACGAGCGTTGCAATTGCCTCGGGATTGCCGGCGAGAGCGTACGGCGGGACGGAAACATTTGCCACCGAGATCGTGAGCAGCGGCACGGCGAGCTCCCGAGCGAGGCGGAACGCCTCGAAGGTCGCCTCAGCTGCATACGGACTGCCGTCGGTGGCGAGCACGATCGGTCTCATGACGACTCCTTTCATCTACGAGCTCAGTCTCGCGACAGGCCCTCGCGGTGGAATCGGGGGGCGCGCGGGAGCGAAACGCGTAGTTCTCCGCAACCATGCGGCGGCACGCTCCGATTCCGGAGGTCGACTGAAGGAGGACGATGCAGCGGATGACCCCAACGGTTGCCTCTCAGCTCCCGGTCGCTCCGGCTGAAGATGTTCTGCTGAAGGACGGCTCGACCCTGCGCCTGCGTCCGCCGCATCCCGGCGATGAAGCCGCGCTGATCGCCTTCTTCGAAGCCCTCTCGCCGGACAGCCGGTACCTGCGCTTCCACGGGACCCGCCTGATCGACCGCAACACGGTCGAGGGCGCGCTCGAGACCGACTGGCATTCCCGGGGCTCACTGCTCGCGGAGCTGGTCGGCCCGGATGGGGAGCTTCGCCCGGTCGCGCTCGCGACCTACGTCCGCCTGCGCGATCCGGCGCGCGCCGAGGTTGCGTTCGCCGTCGCCGACGATCTGCACGGCCGCGGGATCGCGACGCGGCTGCTCGAGCGCCTGGCGGTCCACGCGTCGGCGGCTGGCGATCCAGAAATTCGTCGCCGAGGTGCTTCCGCAGAACACTGCGATGCTGCGCGTGTTCGACGACGCCGGGTTCGCGACGTCGCGGGTGCTCCAGGACGGCGTCATCGAGGTGCTGCTCTCGCTCGGCGGCGGCCGCGACTTCGAGCGCCGGCGCGACGAGCGCGACCACCTCGGGGTCACCGCGTCGCTGAGGCCGTTCTTCAGTCCGGCCTCGGTCGCCGTGATCGGAGCCTCAGCCCGGCGCGGCACGATCGGTGGCGAGCTCTTCCGGAACGTGCTCCAGGCGGACTTCACCGGCGCCGCGTATCCCGTGAACCGCGGAGCCGAACCGGTCGGCGGCGTCGGCGGCTACGCCTCGATCGCCGACGTTCCGGCGCCCGTCGACCTCGCGGTGATCTGTGTTCCGGGCGAGCGCGTGCTCGACGCGGTGCAGGGCGCGCTCACGGCCGGCGTGAAGGCGATCTGCGTGATCTCCGCGGGCTTCGCCGAGATCGGGTGCGGAGGGAGCGCGTGCGCCAGGACGAGTTGCTGGCACTCGTGCGCGCCCACGGCGCGCGCCTGATCGGGCCGAACTGCCTCGGGATCGCCGCCACCGGCCCGCGTCTGAACGCGACGTTCGCGCGGCGCGCGGTTCCGCCGGGACGTGCCGCGTTTTCCTCGCAGAGCGGCGCGCTCGGCCTCGCGCTCCTCGAGGCTGCCGACGGACGTGGCCTCGGCCTCTCCTCCTTCGTCTCGATCGGCAACAAGGCCGACGTCTCGTCCAACGACCTGCTCGAGTACTGGGAGGACGACGAGGCGACCGACGTGATCCTGCTCTATCTCGAGTCGTTCGGGAACCCGCGCAAGTTCGCGCGCGTCGCCGGACGGGTCGCGCGCTCCAAGCCGATCCTCGCCATGCGCAGCGGCACGAGCCGCGCCGGCGCGCGGGCGGCGAGCTCGCACACGGCGGCTCTCGCCGGCTCCGACGGCGCCGTCGAAGCGCTCTTCTGGCAGGCGGGCGTCATCCGCGCCCGCACGCTCGAGGAGCTGCTCGACACCGCAGTGCTCCTCTCGTCGCAGCCGCTGCCGGCCGGCAACCGCGTCGCCGTGCTCACGAACGCCGGCGGGCTCGGCATTCTCTGCGCGGATGCCTGCGACGCTGCCGGGCTCGAGTTGCCGCCACTGGCCGCGGAGACCCAGGAGAAGCTGCGGCTCTCGACACCGGTCGAGGCCAGCCTTTCGAATCCGGTCGATCTGCTCGGCTCGGCGACCGCGGCAGCCTACGAGGCGGCGCTGCCGGCGTTGCTCGCCGACCCCGGCATCGACGCGGTGATCGCGCTCTTCGTCCCGCCGGTCGTCGCGACCGCGGACGATGTCTCGGCTGCGATCGCGCGCGCGTCCGTCGGCTCGGACAAGCCGGTGCTCCCCGTTGTGATGAGTGCGGACGGAACCTCGGGCGGCGGCTACGCCTATCCGGAGTCGGCGGCGCGTGCGCTCGGGCTCGTCGCGCGCCGCGCCGCGTGGCTGCGCCGGCCCGCGGGCGAGATCCCGCAGCTCGACGACATCGATCGCGACGCGGCGCGCGGCTGTCGTCAACGGCTCGCTTGCCACGTCGGACGACTGCTGGCTCGAGCCGGCCGCCGCGCGTGAGCTTCTGAGTGCCTACGGGCTCCCGATCGTCGAGGAGCGCTACGCGGAGACCGTGCCGCGAGGCGGTCGCTGCAGCCGACGAGCTCGGCTACCCGGTCGTCGTGAAGACAGCCGTTGCCGGCGCGCACAAGACCGAATCGGGCGGCGTGGTCGTCGACCTGCGCGACGCCCAGAGCGTGACGGCAGCGGTCGAGCGGATCGGCGGTCCGGTGATCGTCCAACCGCACGTTCAGGGCGGCGTCGAGCTGCTCGCGGGCGTGATCCAGGACCCTGTCTTTGGGCCGCTCGTCGCGTTCGGAGCGGGCGGAGTCCTGGCCGAGCTGATCGGCTCTGCGCGCCTCGCCCTCGCACCCCTCACAGACATCGATGCCGACGAGCTCGTCTCCAGCGGAAAGGCCGGCCGCCTCGTCGCAGGCTGGCGCGGAGCCGCTCCGGCAGACAAGGTCGCGCTGACCGACGTCGTGCACCGGCTCGCACGCCTCGCCGAGGATCATCCCGAGATCGCCGAGCTCGACCTGAACCCGGTGATCGCCGACGAGCACGGGTGCGTGGCGGTCGACGCCAGGGTTCGCGTGCGCAGGCCGGACGGCCTGCAGCAGCCGAAGACCTGGTAGCCAAAACTTCGTTACCCGCGCGACGCCGATCGTGTGTTTTCAGGCTCAGGACGCGTCGGTTGTGACGCGGGCGACGCCCGCGGCACGTGCCGCGTCGGCGACCGCGGCGGCGACGTTTGGCGCGACGCTCCGGTCGAAGACACTCGGAACGACGTAGTCGGGGGCAAGATCTGCCGGCGCGATCGTGCTTGCGAGGGCGTGCGCGGCGGCGATCTCCATCTCAGCCGTGATCTCGCGCGCCCCTGCGTCGAGGGCGCCGCGGAAGACACCGGGGAACGCGAGCAGGTTGTTGATCTGATTCGGGTAGTCGGAGCGGCCCGTTGCGATCACCGTCGCGAGAGGCTCGATCTCCTCCGGGTCGACCTCCGAACGCGGGTTGGCGAGAGTGAAGACGATCGCTCCGGGTGCCATCCGTGCGATGCCCGCGGCCGTCACGGCGCCGGGCACGGACAGCCCGATGAAGACGTCGGCGCCTGCGAGCAGCGCGTCGGCGGTCCCCTGCTCGTTCGCCGGGTTCGTCAGCGCCGCATACTCGCGCTTGGCGTCGGTGAGCCCATCACGGCCGCGATAGATCGCGCCGTCCTCGTCGCAGCCGATGATCTGGCGCGCGCCCGCGCCGAGCAGGATCTTCGTGACAGCGGTTCCGGCAGCGCCGCAGCCGGTCGTGACGATGCGGGCATCGGCGAGCGACTTGCCGACGACGCGAAGGGCGTTCAGCGCTGCGGCAAGGACGACGATCGCGGTGCCGTGCTGATCGTCGTGGAAGACCGGGATGTCCAGCTCCTCGCGCAGGCGCGCTTCGATCTCGAAACAGCGCGGTGCCGAGATGTCTTCCAGGTTGATTCCGCCGAAGCCGGGCGCGATCGCGCGGACCGCGGCGACGATCTCGTTCACGTCCTGGGTTGCGAGGCAGATCGGGAAGGCATCGACGCCGCCGAATTCCTTGAAGAGCATTGCCTTGCCCTCCATCACCGGGAGGGCCGCCTCGGGGCCGATGTTGCCGAGCCCGAGGACCGCCGACCCGTCGGTGACCACGGCCACCATGTGCTGCTTCGTGGTCAGCGTCCAGACCTTGGCGGGGTCGTCGGCGATTGCCTGGCAGATGCGCGCGACGCCGGGCGTGTATGCCATCGAGAGATCGTCGCGGGTCTTGAGCGGCACCTTGGGCACCACCTCGATCTTGCCGCGGAGGTGCATGAGAAAGGTCCGGTCGGAGGCGTGGACTACATCGATCCCGTCGACCTGGCGGATCGCGCCGACGATGCGATCGAGCTCGGCGATGTCGGTGGCAAGGATGGTGATGTCTCGCACCTTGGTCGTTCGCTCGACGCGTACGAGGTCGATCGCCCCGAGCGATCCGCCGTTGTCGCCGATCGCAGCGGCCAGCCGGGCGAAGGATCCGGGCTGGTCTGCGAGGCGCACGCGCACGGTCGCGCTGAACGAGGCCGAAGGATGAGCCATGAACCAACGGTAGGCGCGACTCGTCCGGCCGGCATCCGTGCCGGCCGAGCGGCACGTGCGGAAAACTACGCTGCGCTAGCCGATGAAGCTCGCGTTCAGCGCTCCCACCGGCTCGAAGACGTGCTCGGGAGCGGCCGGCACGATGATTACAGGGACGTGCGAGTAGTGGATGAGCTCGGCGGAGACGCTGCCGGCAATCGCCCGCTGGAGACCGCCGAAGCCGCGCGTACCACAGACGATCGCGTCGACGCGAAGCTCGTCGGCCGTCCGAACGATCGTACGCGGCGTCGCGCGCTGTGTCGTCTCGACGAGCAATTCGGCGTCGACCCCTTCGGCGTTCAATTCCTCGACCTGGGTGCGGATCTTTGCCGTCCGCTCGGCCTCGTCGGCGAGCAGAGGTGCCCCGCCGACACAGGCGCCGCTGGAGCGCTGGTCGCAATGGAAGGCCACGATCCGTCCGCCGGGCTGGAGGAGCCTCTTGGCCTCGGCGAGTGCGAGATCGGCGGTCGCCGATCCATCGGTCGCCCACAGAAGTGTCGCGTACATGGCGACTCCTTTCGGTTGCCTCCATTGTTGCGCGCCGAGGAGCCGGCCGCGTCCGTACGAACCCGGATCGCCCTGCCTCGATCTACGGCGCCCTCGAAGTGCCTGGCGGACCGGTCTAACGCACGCGCAGAGCGGAGGCCGCGATCGTGCCGAGACCGACCCCGGAGAACTGGGTCGCCGGGAGCGTGCTCGACGCAGCAAGTCTCACTTGGCGGCCGCCCGGGCC
Source organism: uncultured Thermoleophilia bacterium (assembly GCA_963817765.1). Lineage (GTDB taxonomy): Bacteria > Actinomycetota > Thermoleophilia > Gaiellales > Gaiellaceae > PALSA-600. The sequence continues at coordinate 98,765 of CAWFPX010000010.1, forward strand.
GGTGACGCAGCGCCAGGCCATCTGGGTGTTGTCGAGCTGCGCGTAGTACACCTTGTTGCCTGACAGCTGGTAGCTCCGTTGTTTGCCGTCGGCGCAGGGAGCCGCGTACCTGATCGCGGTGAAGACGATCTTCCGCTTCGGAGTCTGCGCGAAAGTGATCGAGACTCTGGTCGGCGAGGCCTGGTAGCCGACGTATCTGAAGCTCGGCGCGGCGATCCGCGTTGGCACGTAGGCAAGGAGAGGGGAGCGCTTGGCGATCAGGTGCTGCACGAACGTCGGCACCAGCGAGGTCTTCGCAGAGGTGGTGGCAGCCGTGGCTGTCCCGGCGAGGGTGAGCACGGCGGCGGCGACCGTGCCGATCAGGGCTCCAGTGACGGGTCCAGTGCGCATCTGAGATCAGATTCAGCCCGACACGGATGTGGGGGCCGTGTTGCAGGCGTAAACATTTCGTGGAAGCGGCGCCGGCCGGCGTACGCGTCGCGACCCGACCGGTGAACAGGCTGAGGGCGGGGGACTCTGCGAAGATTCAAGAACTGTTTGGAGTCCAGCGGCAAACTGTCTCTCGACGCTGGGGGCCTGACGAGGAGGTACGAGTGAAGATTGGAATCATCGGGGCAGGCAACATCGGCGCCACCCTCACACGACGGCTTACGGCTCTCGGTCATCAGGTCGCAGTCGCAAACTCTCGCGGCCCAGAGACGCTGCGCGAACTGGCGACGCAGACCGGCGCGACTGCGGTAGCCGCCGGCGAGGTAGCCAACGGAGCGGACCTCGTGATCGTTACCGTCCCGCAGAAAGCAATACCGCTCCTTCCCGAGGGGATCTTCGACAGCGCTGCCGCGGCAGCGCCAATCGTCGATACCGGAAATTACTACCCGGCGCGCGATGGGCGCATCGAGCCGATCGAGAGTGGCATGGCTGAGAGCCGCTGGGTGAGCGAACAACTCGGGCGCCCGGTGGTGAAGGCGTTCAACAATATCCGTGCCCAACACCTCCTCGAACGCGGAAAGCCTGTCGGCTCGCCTGGTCGGATTGCCCTGCCCGTTGCGGGCGACGACCCGCTCGCCAAGCGCGCCGTCATGGAACTCGTCGACGCGCTCGGGTTCGATCCGATCGACGCCGGGACGATCGATGAGTCCTGGCGTCAACAGCCGGGCAAGCCTGTGTACGCGGCCGATCTCGACGCAGCAGGCGTACGGCGAGCGCTTGACGAAGCAGAGCCATGAACGGCCAGAGAACTTCCGGGCCTGAACCAGGAGGCCGGACGGCGGCGGCATGTGGGCTAGCGTGCCGTCCAGCCGAGATCAATCGGCACCGGTACGCCGGTGATGCCGCGTCCGGCTGGGCTGAGAAGGAACGACACCACCTCCGCGACCTCTGAAGGCTCGAGCAGTCGTTTCACCGCCTGACGTTCGAGTAAGACATCCTCGAGAACTTTGGCTTCGTCCAGTCCGTGTGCGTGCGCTTGTGCTGAGATCTGTGCCTGGACGAGGGGCGTCCGGACATACGCGGGGCAGACCGCCGTCGCGCTGATACCCACTTCAGCTCCTTCGAGCGCAAGTGTCTTCACGAGCCCGAGGACTCCGTGTTTCGCTGAGACATAGCCGGCCTTGAACGGTGAGGCGGAAAGCGCATGTGCGGACGCGATCACGCAGATGCGACCATCACCCGTCGCCGCGAGAGCATCCCAGGCGTAGCGTGCGAGCAGGAACGGTGACGTCAGGAGCAACGCGATGAGCTTGTCCCATTGCTCTTCTGGGAAGTCGCGAACCGGCGCGACGTGCTGGAAACCGGCGTTGGGCACCACCGCGTCCAGCCGTCCAAAACGATCGATCGCGTCTGCGACGACGCGTCTGTTTCCTTCGCGCGTCGTCAGGTCGCCTTCGTCGAGATCGACAGCGTGAACTACCCAGCCTTCGGTTTCGAGGCGCGCGACGATCGCCGCGCCGATGCCGCCTGTTGCGCCTGTGACGAGCGCGGCGCGCTGCACGGTCATGTGGGTTGATGGATGGGGACGTCTCTCGCTTGCACCGACTCGTTGCCCGCGAAGTCGTGGTTCTTCATGCGATCATCCCCCACCGCATGATGGTGGCCGCCCACGTGTAACCGGTTCCCGCCGAGAGCAGAAGCACAGCGTCTCCGTCGCTGATGCGGCCGGTGCGGACTGCCCGGTCGAGGCCGAGCAGTGGATCGACGCCGCTCATGTGGCCCGTATCGTCGAGGTACACGGCTTGATCTTCCCGCATTCCGAGTTCGGCGAGGAGTGCCTCGAACATCGAGCGCTTGGTGTGCAAGGGGCAGACGAAGGCGACGTCGGCCAGAGTGAGGCCGGAGCGCTCGGCGGCGCCCCGCGCTGCGCCGACGAAGTTCGGGAGGGATTCCTGGTCGAGTTCGCCCTTCATCTCCGCGGGGTCCTGCACGTCGAGGAATCGGTAACCGTCTGGATCGACCGAGCCACCGCTGGCGATCTTCACCTGCAGAGAGTATGCGCCGTTCGTGATCGCGTGTGAGCCGAGCACCTCGTTGCGCGTGGCGTCGCCGACGAGCAGTCCAGCGATGGCCCCGTCCCCGAAGTTGAACATGAATCGTGAGTTCTCGTTCGTGTAGTCGAGCAGGTAGGACTCGCGACATGCAGCCACGACGAGGACCGTGTCGAGTTCCTGCTTCTGCGCGCAGGAGGTCGCGCGCGACCGCAGCGCAATCGGCGTGCCGTGCGAGACGTTGTCGTACTCGACCGCGAACGCGTTCGTCGCACCGACGCGGTAGGCGACGTGAGGGGCCGCCTGCCAGACGGCGTGGTCGCGCCACATCGAGCCGTAGTACATGACGACGTCGATGTCCTTCGGATCGAAGCCGGTCTCGTCGAGCAGTCGTTCGACGGCGCGCACCGAGAGGTCGCTCACGTGCTCGTCGGCGGCGGCGATGTGTTTGCCGCGCAGTCCGAACTTCTCGATGATCACGTGCTCCGGAATGCCGGAGCGATCCGCGACCTCCGCAGCGGTCATCCACCGCTCCGGCAGATACGAAGCGGTCGCAACCAGGCCGACCCGCCTCACTCCTTGGCCTCGAGGATGCAGCGAACGATTCGCGCGAGCTCATCGGACACGCGACCCGGCATTGGGGCACCGTCGCCCCAGAGGATCCAGCGCATGCCGACCAGCTCGCCGAGCCCCATGAGGGCATAGGCGGTGACCTCGGCGTCGATCTGACCGATCTCGCCGGACTCCATCGCCTTCTCGAGAGCAGTCACGTATCCCTCGGCGACGCGGTCGTAGTGGTAGCGGAGCATCTCGGGTGCGACGAACTCGGATTGCCGGATGATCCGGTAGAGCGCCGGGTGCTCCGCGGTGAACCGGAAGTACGCCTGGAAGCCGAGCAGCTCCGACTCGATCCGAGTCGTCCCACTGCGGCTCCTTCACTCATCGCATGACGGATGCGACGGTTCAGGTCACGCATCAGCGCGACGAAGATCGCCTTCTTCGAATCGAAGTAGAGGTAAAAGGTGCCGGTTGCGACGCCCGCGGCCTCGGCCACTTTGACGATCGAGGCGTCCGGATATCCAAGCTCTCCGAACACAGCTTCGGCTGCGTCGAGCAACCGGCGCCGGGTGTCGAGACCCCGCGCGAGAGTGGGCGGCCATCGACGGTCGTCACGACATCTGTCACGCGAGCACCCTCAGTTCGGACTTTTGGATTTTGCCCATCGAGTTGCGTGGAAGCTCGTCGACGAACCTGAACGACTTCGGCACTTTGAATCGCGCGAGCTGCTCGAGCAGTGTCCGCGCAGCTCGCGCTCGGACACCGGGGCGTCGACGACCACGAACGCAGCGCAGACCTCGCCCCAGCTCTCGTCGGCGACTCCGATCACGGCAGCGTCTGTTACCGCAGGATGCTCGTGTAGCACCGCTTCAATCTCGGCCGGGTAGACGTTCTCGCCGCCGGAGACGACCATGTCCTTGAGCCGGCCGCGGATGCGGTAGTTGCCTTCGTCGTCGCGCTCGGCCATGTCGCCGGTGAGCAGCCAGCCGTCGCGAAAGGCGTTCGCAGTGGCTTCGTCGTCGCGCCAGTATCCTGGGAACACGTTCGGGCCGCGCACAAGTAGCTCACCGTCGGCCGACAGATCACAAGCGACATACGGGATAGGGCTTGCCCGCGTAACCCGCCTTACGCCGCGCATCCTCTGGCGGCAGGCAGAGCACGTTCGGCGCCGCCTCAGTGAGCCCGTAGCCCTGCACGATCTCGACGCCCCGTCCGGCCCACACGTCGAGCAGTGCGACCGGCATCGGTGCTCCGCCGACGACGGCGAGTCGCAAAGAGCTGAGGTCTGCGTCTGCGAATCGCGGCTCCTGCGACATGAAGAGGTAGTTCGCCGGAACGCCCATCAGCGAGGTGATTCGCTCGCGTTCGATTCGCTCGAGCGCCCGCGCCGGGTCGAAGCCGCGCTCGAGCACGAGCTTGTGCGCCCTTCCACCACGCAAGGATCGACTGCACGTTCCAGCCCGCCGCAGTGAAACTGCGGGAGCACCTGCAGGACGACGTCCTCGGGCCTGATCCCGGTCGCGAGGTCGAAGGAGAGACTGGTCCAGAAGCAGTTCGCATGCGTGAGCAGCGCGCCCTTCGGCTTCCCGGTCGTGCCTGAGGTGTAGATCAGGAGCAAGGGATCTTCGTCGAAGGCACCTGTGCCTGGGTCGCTCCGCGAGCCGGTCTCCACGGCCAAGGCGGGCTGCACCTGCGCGAGCTCGAGCGCAGCCTCTCCGAGCTCGCGGTATTCGTCTTCGATCAGGAAGAGCGGCGGGCTCGGCGTCGTCGAACTGGAAGGCGATCTCGGCCGGGGCGAGCCGCCACGAGATCGGGTGCAGGATCGCACCCGCCTTCGCGCACGCGAACATGAGCGCAACGTGCTCGCCGGAGTTGCCGGTGAGCGTCGAGACGCGATCCCCGTGCGAGAGGCCACGCGCCAGCTCGTCAGATCGCGCGTCGAGCTCGGCGTAGCGTCCAGGTGCGCCCGGGCTCGTCGATCGCGATCCGGTCGGGCGTGATCCGGGCGCGGTCGCGGATGATCTTGTCGATGGTGTGCTGGTTCATGGAGGAACTCGGTGATGATCCTGACGCACTCGTCCGGCTCCTCCCAGAAGAACAGGTGACCGCGCCTTCGAGCAGCTCGACGCGAGCAGCCCGGGATTCGGGCCGCGAGCACCTCCGCGTTGCGGTAGTCGACGACGTTGTCGGCGGTGCCGCCGAGGATCAGGGTCGGGGCGGCGATCTCGGCGTCGACCCCCTCGAAGCCCATTCCCGCGGCGGCCTGCGCTTGCCAGCCCGCCGGATCGGGCGGGTTCGCGACCCTCAACGCGAAGAGCTCGTCGACGAGCGCCACCGGTGGATCCTCGCCAAGCGCGTTCTCGACGAATCGCCGCAGCGCGACTTCCGGTGCGAGCGACGGCGCCTCCGCGAACAACCGCACGGTGACCTCGGGCATCGGCACCGTCGTCGGCCCCCCGCGCGTCGTGCAGGCGAGGACGAGCCTTTCGACCCGCTCCGGCGCGGCAACGGCGAGCTCCTGCGCGATCATTCCACCGAGACTCGCCCCGAGCACGTGTGCGCGGTCGATGCCCGCCTCGTCCAGCACCTGGAGCGCATCGCCGGCCATCTGCGCGGCCGTGTACGGCCCTGCCGGCTTGTCGGACTCGCCGATACCCCGGTTGTCGAAACAGACGACCCGGTGGCTCGCTGCCAGGCCAGCCAGGATCGGCTCCCAGCCCCAACGCCCGTACCCGAGCCCCTGGATCAGAAGCAGCGGCGGGCCTTCCCCCGCGATTCCCACGCGATGCTTCACGTGACCTCCTCCTGAATTGCCGGCTTGCGCAGGATCCGGTCCAGCCGTACTCCGACCTCGTCCGATGCGTGTCAGTCCGCCCGGGACGAAGAAAACGACGAGGATGAACAACACACCGAGGATGAAGAGCGGCTGCTGCAGCGGGGTGCGGACGACCGAGGGGAGGCGTCGAGACGGCGTGCGACGACGAGAGGTCGCCGAGCCGGTGGTCAGCGTAGGTGTAGAGGATGCCGCCGATCATCGCGCCCCAGCGCGACCCGGTCCCGCCGAGACGACCATCAGGAGCAGCGTGAGTGTGAAGCTCGCGGTCGTCACCTCGGGGTTCGCGCCGCCGAGCAGTAGCAGGTAGACGATGCCGCCCGCGGTCGCAAGCATCGATGCGAGCACGAACGACATCAGCTTGTACGTGTACGGCTTCAGTCCCAGCACCTGGACTCGAAGCTCGTTCTCGCGGATCGCCTGCCAGACATGGCCCGGCGACGAGTTGACGGCCCAACGCACGACCGCGAACACGGCCGCCGCGTAGCCGAGCGCGATCCAGTACAGATGCTTCGTGTTGAGGATGCCGACCGTCCACGCCGGAAGCTGGTGGTAGTCGACGCCGAATCCCTCCTCGCCGCCGGTCCAGCCGTACGGGATTCTTCAACACCAGGATCGAGCCCGGCCTGCGCGAAGGCGAGTGTCACCATGGCGAAGGCGATGCCGGCGACGCGTAGCGACACCGCCCCGAGGATGGCCGCGACGACGAACCCGACGATCGCAGTGAACGCGATCGAGACCCAAAAATCCCAGTGCCAGCGGGTCATGGCGATCGCCGAGATGTACACGCCGATGGCGAAGTAGAGCGCGTGACCGAACGACAGGAGGCCGGTGAAGCCGAAGAGCAGGTCGTAGCTCAACGCCAGCCCACCGAAGAGGAGGCAGAGCGCCAGCAACTCGAGTGTTCCGGGTGTATTCAGCCCACTCTCGAACAGGTAGGGGATGTCGATCGACAGCTTCGGCAGGAACGCGAGCGCGAGAAGGATCGCCGCCGGGACCAGGAACCGCTTCATGCGAAGCTCCCGGACAGGCCGCGCGGCCGGATAATCAGCACGATCCCGAGTAGCAGCACAACGCTCAGATCGCCCAGCCCCGATGACGCGTAGTAGTTCGCGTACTGCTGAACGAGGCCGACGATCACCGCAGCCCAGGCTGTGCCCCGGATCGAGCCGAGACCGCCGATCACGACGACGATGAACGCGAAGATCACGAGTGATGTCCCTTGCTGCGGGTCGACCGTCGTCGAATAGAGGGTGTAGAGAACCGCTGCGATGCCCGCTGCGAGCCCCCCGATGCCGAAGACCAACGTGAACGACTTGCGGACGTCGATGCCGAGCGCGGTCACCATTGCGCGGTTCTCGACGCCGGCGCGGACGATGAGCCCGTAACGCGTCCGGCGCAGGAACGCCTCGAGCGCAAAGAGCACCACGACCGCAGCGGCGATCTCGAGCCAGCGGTCGTTCGGAATGTGCGCGCCGAAGACGGTCGTTGTCTGACTGACCCAGGCGGGAGCGGCTACGACGCGTGCGTCGCTCCCCCAGATCGCAGTCACGAGGGCGGTAACCGCGAGAGCGAGTCCGACGGTGACGAGCACCTGTTCGATGTGCCGGCCATACAGAGGGCGGATCAGAATGAGCTCCGTGAGAGCGGCGAAGACCGTCCCGACGATCAGGCCGACGAACGCGGCGATGAGAAAGCGGGGGAGTACCGGAAGGCCGCCGAGCTTCGATTCGGTGAACCACAGTGCGTACGCCGTCACGGTGAGGAAGACGCCGTGCGCGAAGTTGAGAACGCCCATCAGGCCGTAGATCAGCGACAGCCCCGAGGCGATCAGGAAGTACATCGCCCCAAGACCGAGACCGGTGATCGTCAGCAGGATGAAGGTGCTCATGGGATCAGCCGACTCCGAGCATCCGATGGATCATCGGCTTGTCGTCGAGCAGTTCCCTGGCCGGCCCGATGTGGACAACGCGTCCGGTGTCGAGCACCACAGCGTCACGTGCGACACGCTGCACGACACCAAGGTTCTGCTCCACGAGCAGCACCGTCGTCAGCTCCGACACCCGCTCGAGCACCAGTGCGACCTCGGTGACAAGCAGAGGCGCGAGACCCTTGGTCGGCTCGTCGACGAGCAGGACGCGGTTCTCGTTCAAGAGGGCCCTGCCGATCGCAAGCATCTGCTGCTGCCCTCCAGAGAGCGTGCCTGCGGCCTGTTTGCCGCGCTCGCGGCAGCTCCGGAAACAGGTCATAGACGAGGTCGTACCGGGGCTGTGTGTCGCGCTCTGCGAGCCGAAGGTTCTCGTCGACCGTCAGCGCCGAAAAGACATCGCGATCCTCGGGGACGTATCCCGACTCCGCGCTGGACGATCTTGTGTGTCGGCACCTGTTGGATCTCGCGGCTCGCGAACTCGATCGTGCCTCGCCGATCGACGAGCCCCAGCAACGCCCGCAGCGTGGTCGTCTTGCCGACCCCGTTTCGGCCGAGCAGCGCGGTCACACCACCCTCCGCGACGTCGAACGAGATCCCCTGCAGCACATGGGACTCGCCGAGATAGACGTGCAGGTCCCGAATCGAGAGCAGTGGCAACTACAGCTCTTCCCCGAGGTACGCTTTTCGAACGGTCTCGTTGCTCATGATCGCGGCGGGGGTGTCGATCGCGAGCAGCCTGCCGTGGTGCATCACCGCGATCCGCTGGGCGAGCCCGGTGACCACCTCCATGTGGTGCTCGACCATGAGCACCGTCTTGCCCTCGTCGGCATGCACGGAGCGGATCAGTTCGACGAGCTCCGGCACGTCTTCCACCGACACGCCCGCCATCGGCTCGTCGAGCAGGAGCACCCGCGGTCGGCCGGCGAGCAGCATGGCGAGCTCGAGCTTGCGCTTGTCGCCATGCGAGAGGAGCCCGGCGGCGGAGAGATCCCGGCCGCCCAGGCCAACCCGGCCGATCGCCCACGTCGCCCGGTCGAGAGCCTCGCGAACGGCGGCTGCGCGCCGCCAGATTCGGGTTGTCCCACCGATCGCCGCCTCGGCAGCGAGCCGGACATTCTCGTGCACCGAGAGCAGCGGAAAGACATTCGACACCTGGAACGTCCTCCCGAGACCGGCCCGTGCACGCAGGAACGGCGGCTGGTCCGTGATGTCGACGCCGCCCAGTTCGACGCTGCCGCTCGTCGGTCGGCGCAGGCCAGAGACGAGGTTGAAGAGCGTCGTCTTGCCTGCCCCGTTCGGGCCGATCACGGCGACCAGTTCACCCTCGCCGACCTCGAGCCCGACATCGGCGACGATTGTCGCGCCGCCGATGTCGAGTCCGAGGTTCCTGGTTGCGAGGATCGGAGATGCGCTCACGCGCTGATGATGCCTTCGGCCCCTTAGCCCTTCATCGCCACGATAGGCGGCGCCGTGTCGTACGGCGACGCGGTGCCGAGCACCTTGGCGACGAGGTGGCCGTTCTTCATCACAAGCGCGATCCGGAACATCGGCTGCAGCATCGCGTGATCCTGCGGCCGGATCGCCTGGAAGCCCTTGGGGGCGAGAAACTTCCAGCCCTCGAGTGCGCTGATCATCTTGTCGACGTTGTAGTCGCCCTTCTGCAAGGCGTGCACGAGCATCTGCGCCTGGACAAACCCGTCCGGCGTGAAGAGGTCCGGCACCTGACCGCGCTTGCGCATTTGCTGCACGAGCCAGTTGTTCACCTTGTTCTTCGGAGCGGTGTAGTCGTAGTGCGACAGGAAGTGGATCTTGGTCGCCTGGTCGCCGAACGCGGCCCAGGTCGCCCGTTCAGCGAGACCCGTGACGACCTGGGTTCCCGCGTACACGCCTTGCTGGTCGAGCGTCTTGAACATCGCTCCGCCCGTCGTGCCCGCCCAGGCGACGAAGAGGAGATCGGGATTCGCGTTCTTCGCCTGCTGGGCAAACGGGGTGAAGTCGGTGGCCGTGAGCGGCACCGAAATCTCGGACACATTGTGACCGGTGAAGAATGCCTTCACCGCCGCGTAGTTGCCATGCCCGAAGACGCTGTCCTGGTCGAAGACGACAACCTTCTTCCCCGTGGTCTTGCCGAGGAACGACTTCGCATCGAGGACGTCCTGGATCGTCTGCCGTCCGGCACGAAACGTGTACTTGTTGATACCGGTGATCGCATCAGCGGCCGCGGGGCCGGAGATGTAGAGCACCTGGTTCTGAGCTGCCAGCGGGGCGACCTGCACTGCGACACCCGACGAACCAGTGCCCATGAGGATCTTGACGCCCTGCCCGATCAGGTTCTTCGCTTCGGTGACGCCGGTCGCGGCAACACCCTGGTCGTCCTGATAGGTGATGTTGAGCGTCTTGCCGTTCACCTTGCCCGTGCCGTTCGTGGCGTACTGAAGCCCGTACTTGAACCCTTCGAGCTCCTCGGCACCGTACGCGCCGAGGATTCCGGTGCGCGGATAGATGAACCCGATGTTGTAGGAAGCCGACGTGTGCTGGGAGCGTGCGGCAACCGTGGCCGTCCCGGCGAGCAGCGTGAAGAGCGCAGCCCCAAGTAGAACCTTCATGAAGCGATGACGCATGAACGCATCCTCCTGGTATGAGTGCCCGAACCTGACACCTGATTCAGGTGTGAGTTATTGCCTTTCAGATAGGACCTGTCAAGGGCCCCGAAGTTAGCCAGGCCGGGACTCCACTCCTGCGGCGCTCCCTGCTGCCGGATCTGGCAGCCGGAGAAACGGCAGCATCGTCATCTCTCGGACGGGCCGAAACCAGAAGCTGCTGTGGTCGGGCACAAGCGGGCTACTGTCAGGTGCAGATGACCGTGTCACACACAACCGCCCCCTACCGGCTTGTGCTGCTCCGCCACGGCGAGAGCGTCTGGAACCAGCTTGGCCTTTTCACCGGCTGGGTCGACGTCGACCTGACCGACCGGGGCATCGACGAGGCCGCCGAGGCAGGCCGTCTGCTCGCGGCCGCCGGGCTGCTGCCCGACCTTGTCCACACTTCGCTTCTCGGCCCGGGCGATCGAGACAACCCAGGGTGCCCTTGCCGCCTGTGACCGCCGCTGGATTCCGGTTGAGCGTTCCTGGCGGCTGAACGAACGCCACTACGGAGGCCTGCAAGGCAAGTCGAAGGAGCAGATCCGGGCCGAGTTCGGCGAGGAGCAGTTCATGCTCTGGCGGCGCTCCTACGACGTGCCGCCGCCGCCGGTCGAACCGGGCTCCGAATGGGCTGCGACCGGCGATGCCCGTTACGCGAACCTTGCTCCCGAGCTTCTTCCTGCGACCGAATGTCTGAAGGACGTGCTGGAACGGGCGCTCCCCTACTGGCAGGACCGGGTCGTGCCCGACCTGCGCTCCGGCAAGGTCGTACTTGTCTCCGCCCACGGCAACTCGTTGCGCGCACTTGTCAAGCATCTGGACGGGATCGCCGACGAGAAAATCGCGAAAGTGAACCTGCCGACCGGGATCCCGCTGCTCTACGAGTTGGGCGCCGACCTGCGTCCGCTGCGTCCCGTCGATCCGGCCTTCGGCTGCTCCGGCGTCTTTCTTGACCCGCAGGCCGCGTCCGCTTCGATCGACCAGGTCAAGCAGCAGGGACAGACGGTGCGCGGCATGACCCCGACCGGCCCGTAGCCTCCCTTTCGCACCGCAAGAGTGGAGGAGGGAACACGGAGCCGATGATGGAGCGTGCCGGGATCGAACCGGCGACCTCCGCCTTGCAAAGGCGGCGCTCTCCCAGCTGAGCTAACGCCCCGAGCGGGCGGATTGTATCTCGCAGCGAGAAATGTCAACGAGACGCTCGAGGCGCCCCCGCCCCATCCGGGGGTCGCCTCGCTCGCTCGAGGATGCGCCGGCCTCTAGGCCGCGCGCGAGAGCCGCTCTTCTTGCCTGGCCCTCTGGATGATCAAGTCCCGGTCTCCGTTCCGGAGCAGGGCGCGTGCATTGCGCTGTTCATCCCAGAGCTGCGCGATGCGCTCTTCGAGCTCGAGATGCTCTGATTTGAGCGTCGAATCGAACCCCTGGGACAGCGCTCGCATGACGTCCGAGCGACGGTCGGAGAGGCGGTCGATCTCCTGTTTGATGTCGGTCAGCGTTCGCATGTACGTAAAAACGCCTACCCGGCGCCGGGTATTCCTATGAATACCCGAGCTCGTCGAGCCGGTCCTCGTCGAGGCCGAATTCGTGGGCGAGCTCGTGCAGAACCGTGATCCGGATCTCCGCTTCGAGCTCGGCCGGGTCGGGAAACGACTCGACGAGCGGGTGCCGGTAGATGGTGATCTTCGTTGGCAGGAACTCGTGGGTCTCCCAGAGCCCAAAGAGGTCTGGATCATCCGGATGCTGCGTCCTCGACGACGACGGCGACGTTCTCGAGCGCCTGCGCAAGCTCAGCGCGGCAACTCGTCGAGGGCGCGCTGGACGTGCTCGTCGAAGGTCACCGAGCGCCCCTCCCGGCCTCAGATCTCGTCCCCGAGCAGGTCGCGGAGCTTCGAGAGCGCGGCGAACATCCGGCTCTTCACCGTCCCGAGCGGCACGCCGAGGCGCTCCGCCAGCTCAGACTGCGAGAGCCCGCCGTAATAGGCGCAGCTCGAGGGCCTCGCGCTGCTCCGCCGGCAGCCGTGCGAGCGCGGCCTGGACGTTGCGCCGCTGCTCGCGTACAGCGGCCGTCTCGTCCGTGGCCTCGCCGGCCGCGGCGGGTGCGTCGTCGAGGGGCCGGCCACGCCGCCGGTCCTCGCGGCGCACGACGTCGACCGCCCGCCGGTGCACGAGGGTCAGGACCCAGGTGGACGCCCTGCCGCGGTCGGAATCGAACGACACCGCCGTGCGCCACACGGCGAGAAACGCATCCTGGACGGCATCCTCGGCGAGCGCCGGGTCCCGCAGGATCCGGTGAGCGAGCCCGTAGGCGACGCGGCCGAAGCGGTCGTAGAGCTCCGCCAGCGCGCCCTCGTCCGCACGCGCGACGCGCGCAAGGACGTCCTCGTCTGTGAGCTGTCCGAGCGGGGGCGACATCGACGGCCTCGCAAGCCTACGGTGTGCGGCGGCGCGATCAGAAGACGTACGGCACGAGCGCGAGTGCCCCGAGGGCGTACCAGGCGCCGAAGCAGACCCCGATCGCACCGAACGCCGGGACGATCCGGGCGAACGCGCGCTGCATGCGCGGGCGCCCGAGCACGTAGCCGAACCCGGTCGAGAGCATCGCCATCGAGATCGCGGTGCAGCCGGCGAAGAGGCCAAGTGCCACGAGCGCGAGCACATGGCTGTGGATCGCGGCGAGCAGGAGCACTCCGACTCCGCCGCTGCCGCCGATCCCGTGGACGAGGCCGATGCCGTAGGCCTGCCAGGGCGTGCGCCGCGGTGGGACACGCAGATGTGCGTGGTCGTGGGCGAACGCACCCCGCCGCCAGCGGAGCAGCAACCAGAGCGCCAGCGCCATGATCACGAGCCCGATCGCCACCTCGGCGCTCTCCTCGACGCGTCGGCGGGAGATAGGACTTCCAGATCACGATCGGGACGCCGAGCACGAGGAGCGAGGATGCGTGGCCGAGCCCCCAGGTGAGGCCGAGCCGTGTCGCGCCACCGCGCCCGTTCGTCACGAGTGTCGTGACGGCGGCGAGGTGGTCGGGGTCGGTCGCGTGCCGTAGGCCGAGCAGGATCGCGATGCCGACGACGATGACGAGGGTCGTGCCGTCCGAGAAGTGGATGAGCCAGTGGTCGAGGCCGAACATCAGAGGTTCACTTTCGGGAGCGCGCGGAGGACCATCCCGATGCCGGCGACGACGATCACGAACGCGCTGACCGCAGGGAGCACGCTCAGGAGGCGGCCGCCGCTGTCGAAGCGGGCGAACGCGCGCTTGGCGAGCACGGCGACGAGGCCGACGCAGGTGATCGCGAGCGCAAGGCCGACGCTGAAGGCGAGTACGAGCAGCATTCCGAAGGCGACGCGGTGCAGCGAGATCGCCGCCAGCAGGACGACGAGCGCCGAGGGGCATGGAAGGAGGCCGCCGGAGATGCCGACGGCGAGCAGCGAGCGGCGCTCGCCGTGGCCGTGGTTGTGGTCGTGATGGTGGTCGTGGCCGTGCGTATGCGCGCGGGCGTGCCGGGCGCGGGCGGCGAGCACGAACGCGCCGACGCCCACGACGAGCACGCCCGCGCTCAGGTCGAGCCAGGGATAGAGCCGGTCGGGAACGATCCACTGCGAGAGCAGGAGGGTGACTCCGCCGAGCGCGAACACCCCCGCCGTGTGGGTGGCAGTCGTGATCAGTCCGAGCAGAGCGGCGTGCCAGGGTGTCCCGCGCGAGCCGACCATGTAGGCGGAGACGATCGTCTTCCCGTGGCCGGGCGAGAGCGCGTGTGCCGCACCCCAGAAGACGGCGAGCAGGAGCGACACGAGCACGACCAGCGCGCTCAGGTGGCGACGGACGACGAGCGAGGCGAACCCGGAATCGGCGATCCGGTCGGGCGCGGCGAGCGCCTTCCCGGAGAGCAGCACCGGCGGCGCATCGTGGGTCGGGCCGAGGCTCGCGGAGGCCTGGGAGACGTTGAGCGGGCTCGAAAGCAGGTCCTTCGGATAGGCGCGCAACTCGCTCGAGGTCGAGTGGGTGTTCGCTCCGAAGACGATCTCCTTCCACCCGATGCGGTTCGCGTAGTTGCGATCGTTCACGGTGACCTTCATATCGCGTGCGACGCGCGGGTCCGGCGAGGATCGCCTGGAAACGTGTTGTGCGCAGTCCCGCCGCCCCACGCGGGTGGGCGAGGACAGTGCGAAGCACTCGAAGCCTCACCGGTTGGCCGTTCGCGGTGATCGAGAGCGCGCCGATACGAATCGGAACGCGCTGCAGGGTCGGGATCTCGGCCATGTCGACGACGTAGCGCACGTACAGCCGGTCGCCGGCCACCTCGACGCGCGCGAAGCGATTGATGGTGAAGTTACCGAGCGGGTGCGCCGACGCGGTGGCGACCGGCACGAGCAGGTAGCAAAGCGTGGCGACGAGCAGCAGGCGCTTCGTCAGTCGCTTCATGATGCGAGCCTCCTCAGGGTCGAGGTCCAGAGAACGGAGAAGTGAGGGTTGAGCGCCGAGGCGCGGCGCGCCCAGGGTCGGGGGTCGTGGCCGAGGCAGCGCTCGATCTCGGCGCGGTGGAAGAGCTTGGCGGAGTCATTCGTGCCGAGCCGCAGTGCCAGACGGGAGTAGTGCAGCGCCTCGCCACAGCGGCCGTTCCGTTCGAGCGCCCACGCAAGGACGTCGTCCCCGTCGATCGAGGGCCGCTCGCGCTGGGCCCGGCGGGCGAGCGCGAGCGAGGCGTGCAGGCGGATGCCGTGGTCGACGTCGAAGAGGGCGGTCTCGAGATCGGTGCGGACGCCGTTGGCGGCGAAGAGGCGCCGGATCCCGTCCTCGGTCGCGTACTGAACCGCGGCCGCATGCGGATGGCCGGTGGCGTGCAGCAGGTCGGCGTACAGACCGACGAACTGCGGCAGCGGGATCGTGTCGACGGCGCGCCGCTCCAGCGCTGTTGCGTGCACGAGGCGCCCGCGGGCGAGCTCGAGCTGCGCCATCGCGTCGAGCGCATAGACGTAGTCGGGGAACGTGTGCAGCGACTCGTGGAGATAGGTCGAGGCGGACGTCAGCCGCCCGCGGGCGAGCTCGAGCTTCCCGAGCTGCCACTCGGTCCAGGCGAGCGGCTCCTTCTCGTCGGCCGCAGCGTCGCGGGCGAGCAGCAGCGCTTCATGGGCGCCGTCGTCGTTGCCGAGCAGCTCGCGTGCATAGGCGACCCGGGCATACGACGACACGCTCGGCTGCAGACGCGCCATCGTGTCGAAGGCGTGGAATGCTGCGCGGTAGCGTCCGAGCTCGACGAGCGCGTCGCCCACGGCCCCGTAGTTGCGTGCCGTCGTCGGTGAGATCTTCACGGCCTGCCGGCCGAGCGCAAGGGCGCTGCCGAACCGGTGCCGGGAGAGTGCGAGCGAGGCGAGGCCGCCGGTCGCGTCGAGGTCATGTGGGGCGAGTCGCCGTGCGCGGTGCAGGACGCCGGCGGACTTCGCGTAGTACGAGGGGTCGCCCGTCTCGCGGGCGCGCTGCTGGTAGGCGAGCCCGAGCAGGTCGAGCCCGCGCACGTTCGTCGGCCGGGCGCGCAGCCCGGCCTGCAGCTGGAGCACGAGCGCCTGCGTGTTGCCGGCGGCGAACCCGGCCGCCAACTGTCCCGAAGCGCCATGGCTTGGGGACAGTCCCCGGGACGTGCCCGTTTCGGCCAGGCCTCCGAAGAGGAGGGCGGTGGCGGCCGTGGCCGCCACCGCCCCTGCGACGAGAAGCCGCGTCCTCGTCATTACTTCTGCTGCCCGTGCGTGTCGTCGGCCCCGCTGAACGGGTCCGCGACGTAGGGGAACTGGCTCATCGCGGCCGTATCACCGCTGTCGACTCCATCGCCGAGCGGGAGCTTGTGGCCGAGGAGGAACCCTCCGACCGCCTGCTCCGCGATGTCGACGACGTCGTCGTTCAGACGGCGGCCGTTCGGCCAGCCCTGGAGGTCACCGCCGAGCACGCCGAGGCGCGACTGGCTCGCCGCGGGCGTGACCGGGCACCGACAGGTTGATCCGGAGCTCGTCGGCCGGCGTCGAGCCCGTGAACGTGACCTTCGGGATGCCGGTCAGCAGCACCTGGACGAGGTCATCGCGGTTGTCGGTCGGAACGCCGAGTGAGTACAGCTTGTTGATCACCGCGGCGAGGATCGGCGTCTTGTAGTACTTCACGAACTGCGCGTCCTTGTCCGGGCTCGAGCGGTTCCAGAGATCCTTCAGCCCGGTGGGGATGACGACCTCGTTGATCAGCGGGTTGCCGAGCCGGGAGACCTGCACCCATGGCCCGTTGCCGCCGCGGCCGGCGACGGTCGTCCGGTGCCTGTCGGCGGCCGACCAGATGCCGATCGTGTGCGACGCGGTATCGACCTGCGAGATCGGGATCTGCAGAGCGATCGAATGCACGCCGTAGCCGGCGAGGAAGTCCTTGCCCCCACCGGTGCTGCCCGTGCCCTTGCGGATCGCGAGCAGGTCGAAGATGTCGCCGACGTCCGCGAAGAACGGATCGTCACGCTGGCCGGCGAACACCACGCCGCCACCGGCAAGCGGTGTCACCGCCTTGGCTGCGGTCGCGTGGTAGTCGGGCGTCGTGCGCGGACCGATGTTGTCGGGTGGCGTCGTGCCACGTGCGATCACCGTGCCCTTGCCCTTGCCGTCGACGCGCGTGACCGTGTACGGCTGCGACGTGTCGCCGAGGAAGAACGGCCCCGTCTTCCGCTGGAACTGGAAGTAGTACGAGACGTCGGGCTTCCCGTCGCCGTTGCGGTCGACGTAGATGTCGTAGCGCGCCGACGGCGAGAACGTGTAGTAGTTCGGCCCGGCGGCCGGATCCTCGCCGGGGATGAAGTTGCTGACGATCGTCAGCGTGTCAGGCTTGTCCGGCGAGCGGAACGCATACAGGTCGGTGTTGTCTGCCGACGGGTCCTCGGAGATCAACGGAGCTTCGCGGTGGCTCGACGCGCTTGCGGCGCCGGGACCGGATCCACGGAGCACCGCAGCCACGAGGGCGAGCGTCACCAGCGCGGCCGCCCCGAGGGCGACTGCGAGCTTACGCATGTGGTTCTCCTAACTTGCGGCGGGTTTCCCGGCAGCTGACTGCCGGCATGACGCGCGTGATTCGCCGCTACCCCGGGACCGGTTCGGACCGCGTTTCGTCAGGCGTGAACCCGACGATCAGGACGCGATGTTCTCGCGCACGCGCTCGGCGACTGAGGCCATCTCGAGCTTCGCTCCGGTCACGTCGTGCAGGAGCGCATCCGCAGTCGGTCCCTGCCCGAGCGACCACAGCTCCCGCAAGAGGTCGCCTGCGTCGCGTCGGGCGAACCACTCGTTTCCGAACTCGCTGCGCAGGAACTCGCGCAGTTGCGCCTCGAACGCCCAGGAGCGCAGGTAGCCCGTCACGTAGAAGCTGCCGTCGATGTCGTCGAGATAGCTCTCCGGATTGACCGGCAGCTTCAGCGCGTCGCTCAGGATCTCGAAGTAGCGGCCGCGCATCGATATGAGGTCGGCGCTCTGGAAGTACTCGATCTCGTACAGGAGCTTCGCCGAGTAGCGGCGGACGAAGTAGAGGAGCGACACGGCGCCGTCGTGCGCGAGCTGGTCGACCCGTGGCACGTCGAGCCGCCGGTTCAACCATGCCGAGTCGGTGACGAGGTGCTGCAGCAGCATCGCCCAGCCTTCCGTGACGGCCATGTCACCGAGCCGGCGAGCTTCCATCGGCAGGTCGGCGCTGGTATTCGCGTAGTGCTCGGTGTGGCCCGCCTCGTGGAAGAGCGCCTCCCAGTCGTCCTTGCCGCCGATCGGCTGGATCACGAGCATCACCTTGCCCGGCACCTCGATCGGCGCGCAGAACGCGCGCGGCGACTTCGACGGGCGCGAGTCGAGATCGAGATGCACGTTCTCCTGCGCGTGCAGATCGATTCCGAGGTCGGTCAGCGTCGACTCGAGCGCGGGCAGCATGCGATCGGACGGATACAGCTCGTCGAGCTCGCTCGCGCGGAAGAGACGCGGCACATCCCACGGTCGTGCCTCGGACAGTCCGATTCCGAGCCGCGCGCGGAAGAGCCGATCGCCCTCGCGCTCCCAGAGCTTCTCGGTGTCGTCGAGCAGCGCCCGGCACTCCTCGGCGACCGATGCGAGGTTGAACCCGAAGCGTTCGTAGAGCTCGTAGTAGTTCGGCGCGTCCAGCTGCGTGGACCGCGGCGCGGTCGATCTCCGCGGCTTCGAGGTAGACGGGGTTCAGATGCTCGTCGAGCAAGCGCAGGCGCGCCTCCTCGAGCCGCTGTCGCGTGTCGCGGTCGGCCTCGTTCGACATCGCGACGCGCAGCATCCGGTACGGAATCTGCTCGCCGTCGACCGTCGCCTCGAGCTCGGCCTCGGCGTGCGCAAGGGTCTCCTGGTGCCGACGCGTCAGGTTGCCGAGGAAGCCTTCGCAGGCGAAGCGCCACAACTCGGTTGGCGCGCCCTGCATCTTCTGCGCCGTCTCGAGCGTCGTCAGCTCCTCGTAGCGCTCGTACACCTGCTCGACGTCGAGTGTGTCCTTCAGCCCGGCGAAGTGGAGGTAGTACTCCTCGTCGAGGTCGGCGATGAACCGGTCGCCGCGATCGCGGAAGCCGTCGAGCTCGCGGTTGGTGGGCGGGGGAACGGACACCGGTCCCTAGGATACGCAGCCGTGCACGAGCTGACGATCACAACAGAGCGGCACACGCAGCTGCTCGACATCACCGCTCAGGTGCGTGACGCCGTCTCCGGCGCCGACGGCGCGGCCGTGCTCGTCTACGTCCCGCACACGACGGCGGGGCTCACGATCAACGAGCACGCCGATCCGATGGTCGCCCGCGACTTCGAGATGGCGCTCGAGAAGATCGCTCCTGAAGGCTGGGGCTGGCAGCACATCGAGGAGGGCGAAGAGAACGCGCCCTCTCACATCAGAGCTGCCCTGATGGGGCCGCAGGTGCTGGTTCCGCTGCGCGCAGGCGAGCTCGCGCTCGGCACGTGGCAGGGCATCTTCTTCTGCGAGCTCGACGGGCCGAGGACGCGCAGCGTCTTCGTCTCGGTCCTCGCGTAGCCGTCGCCACCGAGCGCGCCCGCTACCTTCCAGGCACATGGCTGCCCCCGTCCAGCGTGACCAGGAGCTCGAGCTCACAGTCGATTCGCTTGCCTACGGCGGCAACGGCGTCGCTCGACTCGACGGCTTTGTCGTCTTCGTTCGCCGCGGCCTGCCCGGCGACACGGTGCGCGCGCGCGTGACGAAAGTGCAGCGCCGTCACGCCGAGGCGCTCGCCACCGAGATACTGGCCTCGGGGCCGCAGCGCGTCGAGGCGCCGTGCGCCCACTACCCCGCCTGCGGCGGGTGCCGCTTCCAGGATCTCGCTTACGAATCGCAGGTGACGACCAAGGAGCAGTGGGTCCGCGATTCGCTGCAACGGCTCGCCGGACTCGCGGAGATCCCGCTCGAGCCGATCCTGCCGGCCGCGTCGCAGTTCCACTACCGCAACAAGATGGAGTACTCGTTCGCGCCGACCGAAGACGGCCCGACGCTCGGGCTGCACCGGGCCGGTCGCTGGGACGAGGTGCTGCAGATCGACGAGTGCTGGCTCGCGAGCGACGCCGGCAACGCGATCCGGAACCGTGTCCGCGAGTGGGCGCGCGAGGAGAAGCTCCAGGCCTACGACCAGGAGACGCACGAGGGCTACCTGCGTCATCTGGTGATCCGAGAGGGCCGCAACACGGGGCAGGCGCTCGTCCAGCTCGTGACCGCCCGCGGCGAGCGCTTCGACCGCGAGCGGCTGATCGAGGTGCTGACCGAGATCCCGGAGGTGCGCTCGATTCACTGGGCGGTCAACCGCGGGGTCGCCGAGGTGACCAATCTTCCGACCGAGCTCCTGTGGGGCGAGGATGCAATCGAGGAGGAGATCGACGGTCTCCGGTTCCGCATCCGCCCGAACGCGTTCCTGCAGACGAACACCGAAATGGCGACGCAGCTGTATTCGCTCGCGCGCGAGTACGCAGGGCTGACCGGTGGGGAGACCGTGTACGACCTTTACTGCGGCATCGGCACGATCGGCCTCTCGCTGGCGGCGAAAGCGATGACGGTGTGGGGGATCGAGATCTCCGAGGAGTCGGTTGCCTGTGCGATCGAGAACTCGGAGCTGAACGGGATCGGCAACGCGGCGTTCTTCGCCGGCAACGTCGGTGAGGTGCTCGCCGACCTACGGCAGCGCGCGGGCGACCCGGACGTGGTAGTGGTCGACCCGCCGCGGGCCGGGCTCGCCGGGAAGGCGTTGAAGCGCCTGGGCGAGATCGGCGCACCGCGCATCGTCTACGTCTCGTGCAACCCGACAACGCTTGCGGGCGACCTGAAGCGCCTGAGCGACGCCTACGGCTACCGCCTCGTGAAGGCGCGGCCCGTCGACATGTTCCCGCACACGCCGCACGTCGAGTGTGTCGCGCTCCTCGAACGGGACACGACGGCGGCGCCCGAGGGCGCGTGACGACGTTCGTCTGCAAGG
The DNA here is from genome assembly GCA_963817765.1 of uncultured Thermoleophilia bacterium. Classification (GTDB taxonomy): domain Bacteria; phylum Actinomycetota; class Thermoleophilia; order Gaiellales; family Gaiellaceae; genus PALSA-600. The sequence goes on from CAWFPX010000010.1 coordinate 119,690, forward strand.
CCTGCGGCACGCAGTATCCGCCGAGTGACGAGCCACCGGGCGCCTGCCCGATCTGCGAGGACCCGCGGCAGTACGTGCCGCATGACGAGGGCCAGGTCTGGCTCACGTGGGACGACACGCGGGCGGGGCAGCGGGCAGACATCCGCGATGACCACGGCATTCTCGGCGTCGGCAGCGAGCCCGGATTTGCCATCGGCCAGCGGGCGCTGCTCGTGAAGAGCACAGCCGGCAACGTTCTGTGGGACTGCATCACCTATCTCGACGACGAGATCGTCGAGCGAGTCTTGGGCGAGGGAGGGCTTGCGGCGATCGCGATCTCGCACCCGCACTACTACACGGCGATGGTCGAGTGGGCTCACGCGTTCGGCTGTCCGATCTACCTGCACGAGGCGGAGCGGAAGTGGGTCATGCGGCCGGACCCATCCGTGCAGTTCTGGAGTGGCGAGACGAACGCACTCGGCGGCGGCGTCACCCTCATCAGGTGCGGCGGCCACTACGAGGGTGGGCAGGTCCTCCACTGGCAGGCAAAGCACGCGCTGCTTGCGGGCGACATCGTGCAGGTGATCCCCGACCGCCGATTCGTCTCGTTCATGTACTCGTACCCGAACCTGATCCCTCTGCCTGCATCCACGGTGCGGCGAATCGCCGCGGCACTCGAACCGTTCCCGTTCGACACGATCCACGGCGCCTGGTGGGACCGATTCATCGAGCGCGACGGCTCGGCGGTCGTTCGCCGCTCAGCCGAGCGCTACGTGCGCGCCGTCACGGATCCGGGACTGCCCTCGTAAGCGGCGCGCGGTCGCCGGGGCCTGGGCTGCCGCGGAGCCGACGCCAGATCAGGTCGGCGTTCGGGAGCGAGAAAGCCGATGGCGATCCCGGGGAGCGCCGGCAGGCCGTTCAGGTTCAGCCAGACCGTGATCGCGATCGTCGCACCGAGGGCGGCGACGAGGCAGAACCACGTCAAATAGACGCGCAGCCCGAATCGCGCCGCGGCACCGAGGAAGAGCGCGAAGAAGAGCAGGTCAGGCACCCCGAGGTTCGCAGCTGCGTACTCGCCTGGCACCGGGAAGGCGAACGACAGCACGGTGAAGACATGCTCGTGGTGAGAGACGATCGACTTCGTCGGGCCGCGCCAGACGGAGTACGCATCGACCCACGGGATGATCGCGGCGACGAGCACCACCCAGGAGAGCGTCTCGAAGAATCCGAGAAACCACCAACCGAGGAACGTCGTCGCGCCAAGTCGCGCGAAGTTCGCGGCGATGTTGACGTGAACGGCCGTCATGAGCGCCGCCACTACGGCGAACATGAGCCCGACGGGCAGGAGCCAGCGCGCCTCCCGCAACGGGAGTGCCAGCAGCACCAAACCGAACACGGCGGGCATGAGCACGCACGCGATCCACGCGATGTCCCACCACGTTCCCGCCTGCCACAGGTGCGGCGAGACGACGTAGTAGACGATGAGCGGCCCTAGTAGGGCGGCAAGGCAGCCCACCAGGGGCCAACGGATTTGAACGCGTTCCAAAATGCTGTTTTCGCCGGCGCCTCGTCGAGCGCCGAGTCGATGTCGGGGACGGCGAGCGCCTCGATCGTCGGTGTGAAGCGCTGCAACTCGCCCAGGGTCGCGACAACGGGCTGCGACAGGGGAAACGCGATCCCGTTCAGGAACTCGAGCGCGTCCTCGCCCATGATCACGACGAGCTTCGGCTCGACGATCCGCAGTTCGCGCGCGAGCCAGTCGCGCGCGAGCCCGAGATCGCAGCCGGCGAATTTGACCGCGTTCGTGCCGTAGACCTCCATCGGGTCGACGTGCAGGCGCTGTAGTGACTTGATGAGCGCGTTACCGGCACGACCGTGGAAGGCAACACCCTCCTGGAGCTCCTGCGCCTGCGCCCCGAACTTGAGCAGGAAGATGTTCGCGAGCGGGTGCCCTGTGGGCAGCGCGGTCGGAGCCCCATCCGCGGCTTGCGCAATCTCGTGCGACAGGCGATTGATCTCGGTGATCGCCTTGCGGAGGTAGCGCTCGTAGATCTCATCTGTGGTCACGGCAGAGGCCACGGCGGCACGGGGACCTTTCGGCTTTAGCGGACCTTCTCCTTGACCTGAGCCACCCACTTCAGGGATTGAAGGTACGCGAGGGACTTTGGACGCCGAAGCACCTCGGCGCTGCGCAGGGAAATCATGAACTCCTCGGGATCGCGGAAGGCCCGCATTCGCAGGGCTCCGGTGCCGACGCCCTGCAGCACATGAGCGTCGGAGCCGGCGCCCATCGTCAGGTTGTACTTGCGGGCGAAGCGAAGGGCCTCGTCGTTGAAGGCCTCGAAGAGCAGCCGGGCGTTGTAGACCTCGAGCACGTCGATCTCGGCGATGTTTCGGTGCAGCGTGCGTGGATCCGGGATCGCGTGCAGACGATCGAAAGGATGCGGGACGTAGACGAGGCCGCCCTGCCGGCGGATCGCGGCCACCGTCTCGGCAAAGCTCATGCCCCGTGGGATCTCTTGCTCGAGGAACAGCCCGATCACCTCGCCCTGATCGGCAGTCTTGACCTCCTCGCCGCGGATGACGATGAGGTCGCGGCCGCGCGCGTAGTCGGCCGCCTCGAGGGCGCCGCCGAAGACGTTGTGATCGGTGACGGCGATCGCACCCAGGCCTTCGGCCTCGGCATGGTCGACGAGCTCGGTCGCATCGATGCTGCAGTCATGCGACCACGACGTGTGCATGTGCAGATCGGCGACGATGAACGGGCGGTCGGATAGCGGCTCGGTCGGCTTTCGCTTCCGCCGCCGCTTGCCGAGGGTTGTGTAGATCGAGTCGAGCTTGGCCGCCACCGAGTCGAACGTATGCAACTCGGCATCGGCGCGCGCCGACGCACCCTCACGCTCGCGGTATTCGCGGTCCTCAGCCAGGCGGGCCGTCGCAGCTGCGGCGAGCTCGGGCTGTGCCTGCACGCCGCGCGGACGGGCGATCGCGCAGCCTGACGCCGCCGCCTCGAGCGTCACGCGACGGAGCCCTTCGACACCGGGCACGAAGATCGCTGCCGCGTTGAGGATCGCCGCGCGAGCATCTGCGGCTCGGGCGGTGCGTAGGTGCACGCGCCCTGCAAGCGCGCGAGGGATCGCGGGTCGTCCGATCAGTGGGCGAGTGCGGAGGAGGACCACCTCCCAGCCGGGGAGATCGCGCACCGCGTACAGGATCCCGCGCGCTACCTCCCGCTCGTTCGGGCGCAGCTCGACGACGATCGTTTGTTGCTTCGAGCCGGCGGCGAAGAGCGTTGTATCGACGCCGGGCGAGAGCACCTGATAGTCACCGGGGAACCGCTCCTCGGCGGCGTCGCGCACGGTGTCGGAGAGAGCGATGAGTGCGTCGAGCCGGCCGAGCAGCTTCTCGCGCTGCGAGCGGGCCGGCGGGTAGCCGAGCCGATCCGGGGAGGCGAACGTGGCGACCGCGAGCGCATCGGTATCTCGAAGCGCGAGGTACGAGAGCGACGGCAGCCCCGGCTCGAAGCCGTGCACGACGTCGTAGTTGCCCTGCGCGAGCGCCAGCTTCAGGTTCGCCTGCACGCCGACCGGCACGCCCATCTGCGACCGTCGCGAGATCGGGATCGCCGGCCCCACCGCGATCACCTCGGGCTGGTTCCCGCTTTGCAGCGCGCGGCGTCCCGCCAGCAGGTCGGCTGCGCGGGCCGACGGCGCGAGCACCGTCACCTCGTGGCCGAGAAGCCGCAGGGCAGCTGCGACGCCGCCGACGTGGTCGTTCACGTCGTGCGGTTGCGACCACGCGAACGGTGTGACGAGACAGATCCGCATCGGGCAAAGCGTAGCCGCGTCAAAATTACGCGTAGCCGCCTCGATTTCGGGACCTGGCTGAGTCGTTGGGGGCCGCCCGAGGCGGGCGACCCCCTACTGAAGGCGCTTAGACCTCGGCCGGTGCCGGCGCGGAGACTTCGCGGCGGTTGCGCTCGATGAACTCCTCGACGAGCTCTGCAGCGTCGTCGTCCTGGATCTGCCGCGGCGGCGACTTCATCAGGTAGGAGCTCGGGCCTTCGAGCGAGCCGGAGATCCCGTTGTTCAGGGCGAGCTTGGCGAGCCGGACCGCGTCGATCACGATGCCGGCCGAGTTCGGCGAGTCCCACACCTCGAGCTTCAACTCGACGTTCAGCGGCACATCGCCGAAGCTCGAACCTTCGAGGCGGATGTATGCCCATTTCCTGTCGGTCAGCCAGGGCACGTAGTCGGACGGGCCGACGTGCACGTTCTTTGCGCCCAGGTCGTAATCGAGCATCGACGTGACGGCGTTCGTCTTGGAGATCTTCTTCGACTCCAGCCGGTCGCGCTCGAGCATGTTCAGGAAGTCCGAGTTGCCGCCGACGTTCAGCTGCATCGTCTTGTCGAGATGGACGCCGCGCTCCCGGAAGAGCGAGGTAAGCACGCGATGCGTGATCGTCGCGCCGACCTGTGACTTGATGTCGTCGCCGATGATCGGTACGCCCGCTTCCTGGAAGCGCTTGTTCCAGTAGTCCTCGCGGGCGATGAAGACCGGCATGCAGTTCACCATCGCGCAACCCGCGGCCATGATCTGCTCTGCGTACCACTTGACTGCGTCCTCGGAGCCGACCGGGAGGTAGCAGACGACGACGTCGACCTTGCGCTCCTTGAGGATGCCGACGATGTCGTCCGTCGGCGAATCATCCTTCTCGACGATCTCCGACAGGTACTTGCCGATGCCGTCGAGCGTCATGCCGCGGTTCACGGTGACGCCGGTCTTCGCGACATCGGCGAACTTGATCGTGTCGTTCGGATGAGCCCACATCGCGTCGGCGACATCGACGCCGACCTTGCCCTTGACCACGTCAAAAGCCGCCACGACTTCGATGTCGGAGATGTGGTAGCCGCCGAGGTCGACGTGCATGAGGCCAGGAACGAATTCGTCCGGCTTCGCATCCTTGTAATACGTGAGGCCCTGCATGAACGAGTTCGCGCAGTTGCCGACGCCGATGATCGCAATGCGGACCTTCTCCTGCTGGCGTCCGGTCACCGACCCATTCCTTTCAGTGCCGTTGAATTCACTCACTCGATGCCTCCATCAGTTGCTTGCGGACGTGCAGGATGCGCTGCCCCACTGTCAGCCACGCTGTTGCGGCGAGCAGGACGAGCGCCCAGGGCAGGACTCCCCACGGTGCGAGTACGAGACCGGCGGTGATCACGACGACACGCTCGGCGCGCGAGCCGATGCCGACGTCGCCGCGCAGGCCGATCGTCTCGGCCTTGGCGCGGGTGTACGAGACGAGGAAGGAGCCGGCGACCGCTGCCATTGCCACCGCGACGAAGACCGGTTGATGGTGCGTCGCGAGGATGTAGGCGATCGCGGTCAGCATGAATCCTTCGCTCACCCGGTCGGTGGTCGAGTCGAGGAACGCGCCGAACGGGGTGGTCTTGCCACCCGCCCGCGCGAGCGCTCCGTCGAGGATGTCGGCGAGCGAGCCGATGACGAACACGAACGCGGCGAGCCAGTAGAACAGAATCTCGTTCCGGCTCTCGAAGAGCACGAGCACGGACGCCGCGGCGCAGAGCAAGACCCCGGTCGCCGTCAGGGCATTCGGGGTGACGCGCGTGCGCGTCAGGCCGGTGACGGAGCGGGACGCCAGCGTGCGCGCACCGGTCGTGTAACCCTGCTTGATCGTGGCCGCTCTGGTCACGGATGTGACCGTAGCAGCGTCCTCTCCCGGGCCCAGCTTCGGGTCGGCAGGCGGTCGGTTACGCCCGACGAACGGCAAGCGTACGGCGGATCGGCTCGTTGTAGACGACGGCCATCGTCAGGATCGCAACCCCGATTCCTGCGATGCAATCGAGCCAGAAGTGGTTGCCGGTGGCCATCACTGCAAACCACACCCAGGCGGGCCAGACAGCCCAGAGGAGCTTCGCCCAGACGTTTCGGCAGACCGAGAACAGGACGATCCCGACGATCAGCGCATCGGCCGCGTGGAGGCTCGGCATCGCCGCGTACGGGTTCGCGGCCAGAGTGACGAAACCGTCGCGATGGGTGTTGACGAAGCCAACCCCGAGCAGCCGGGGAGGTGCGGTCGGAACGAACACGTAGCCGATGAGGCCGATCGTGTTCGCGATCAGGATCGAGTTGCGGAAGCGCTTGAACGAGTCATGACGCCGCAGGTAGACCCAGAGCACGGCGCCCCCGACGACGGCGAACTCCGACAGCCAGTACGTCCACGAGACCGCGGTTTCGAGCAGGTGGCGCTGGTCGACGAAGTTCTGAAATGTGAGCTCGTAGAGCCGGTGGGTGACACGCGTCTCGAAGTTGACGACCGCGAACCCATTCTGGAAGGCCTTTGCGGGGTTGCGATCGGCGAGACCGCGTGCGAGCTGGTAGAGCACGGCAAAGCCGAACCAGATCGCCAATTGGCGACCGAGATCGGCCCATCCGCGCGGTAAATACCGGCGCCCGGCTGCAACCATGGTCGACACGGCTCCTTCAAGTCTAGACGCCCTTCCGGAGGTGAGCGAAACCCGGGCGGCCTTCTAGCCGCCGATATAGCTCATTTCCACCTTCGGCAGGTCTTCGGTGGCTGCCGAGCGCAGGTCGGAATAGCGGTCGGCCCGGCCGGCCCAGACGCGGCGTAGCTCGGCCTCGACCTCCGCATCGCCCGCGCCGCCTCGTAGCAGTGCGCGCAGGTCGTGGCCGCGGACCGCGAAGAGGCAGGTGAAGAGGCGTCCCTCGGCCGAGAGACGCGCTCTGGTGCAGTCGCCGCAGAACGGCTGGGTGACCGACGCGATCACGCCGAACTCGCCGGAACCATCGCGGTAGCGCCAGCGCTGCGCCACCTCGCCCCGATAGTTGGCCTCGGCCGGTTCCACGCCGAACTTCGCATCGAGCCGCGCGACGATCTCCGCGGCCGGGACGACGTCGTCGAGACGCCAGCCGTTCGTGTGACCGACATCCATGTACTCGATGAACCGCAGCGTTTGCCCACGCTCGCGGAAGAACGCCGCCATCGGCACGATCTGGTCGTCGTTGACGCCCCGCTTCACGACGGCATTCACCTTCACCGGCAGGCCTGCGGCAACGGCAGCATCGATCCCTTCGACGACGCGGTCGACCGAGAAGTCGACGTCGTTCAGCGCTCGGAACGTCGGATCGTCGAGGGAGTCGAGGCTGACGGTGATCCGGTCGAGGCCGGCGTCGGCCAGGGTCTGGGCTTTCGCCGGCAGGAGTGAGCCGTTCGTCGTCAGGGTGAGCTCGACGTCGAGGGCGGCGAGGAGCTCGACCAGGCGTTCGAGGTCACGGCGCACGAGCGGCTCGCCGCCCGTGATCCGGATCTTCCGGACGCCGGTCGCGACGAACGTGCGCGCGACGCGGGCGATCTCCTCGAAACTCAGCAGTTCGCGCCGATCGAGAAACCGGTGGCCGTGGCCGTAGACCTCCTTCGGCATGCAGTAGACGCAGCGGAAGTTGCAGCGGTCCGTCACCGAGATGCGCAGGTCGCGCAACGGCCGGCCGAAGGTGTCGAGGGCATCCACGCCCGGCACGGTAGCTCGCCGACGACTGGCCGTTTAGGACATGGCTTGGGGACAGTCCCCGAGACATGTCCTTTTCGGCCCCGGCTCGGCGATCGGGTTGAATCGTCGCCATGCCCGCGATCGACGACGTCCTGCCGCGCTTCGACGTGCGGGAGGTGCATTCGATTTCCCTGCCGCTCGCGCCGGAACGCGCGCTCGCTCTGGCGCTCTCGACGCCGATCGCGGCCGACCCTCTCGTGCGCGGGCTTCTGCGCTTGCGCGGGCTCGGCGCCGGAGGGTCGATCGGTGAGGCGCTCGCCGGCCTTGGACTGCGCGAGCTCGCGCGTGCCGAGGGCGAGATCGTCTTCGGCGCGTGTGGGACACCGTGGCGGCCGGGCGGCGGCATCCACTCGTTTGCCGGCGCGCGAGCCGGTCAGGTGCGAATGGTCACCGACTTCCGCGCCGACGGCGAGCGGCTGACGACGGAGACCCGGGTCGAGGCTCTCGATGCTGCGGCCCGAACGCCCTTTCTTCGCTACTGGCGCGTCGTCGGGCCGTTCTCGGCGCTGATCCGCCGCCGCTGGCTCGCACAGATCGCGCGCAACGCGGCACGTGCTGCGTGAGAGCGCTCGCGGCCTCAGGCGCAACCCGATGACAGCAGTCGGCTTCGCGCTCGCATCGGCGGCGCTCTTCGGCGCGATGACCGTGGCCTTGCGCCTGGCGCTCCGCGGTCGCGGCCGATACGAGCGGCGCGACGCTCGCGACCGTCATCCCGGCGCTCGCGGTGTCCCTGATCGCGGCTGCGTTCCACTTCGACCTCCACGGCGCGTGGCCGTTTCTGCTCGCCGGACTGCTCGCGCCAGGCTGCTCGCAGATCCTCTTCACGCTGGCAGTGGGCGAGGTCGGTGCGTCGCGCACCTCGGTGACGGTTGGCGGCGCGCCGCTCGTCGCAGTCGCGATTGCCCTCGTCTTCCTGCACGAGCCGCTCTCTCCGCCGCTGATCATCGGCGCAATCGGGATCGTGGCCGGCGGCGTGCTGCTCGCCGGAGAGCGTGACCGGCCCGGCGATCTGCGGCGCATCGGCCTGGTCTATGCGGCGGGTGCCGCGGTGCTCTTCGCGACGCGCGACAACCTCGCCCGGGCGCTCCACACCCACGCGAGCCCGGGCACGGCGGCAGCCGCGACGCTCGTCGCCGGCACGTGCGTCGCGGCGGTGTGGACGCGCCGTGCGCCGAGGAGCGGCGAGCTCGCACGCTTCGCGCCTGCGGGCGTGCTCTTCGGGCTCTCCTATGTCTGTCTCTTCGAGGCGTACTTCCGCGGTCGCGTCAGCGTCGTCTCACCGCTCGTTGCGACGGAATCTCTGTGGGGCGTCGGCCTCTCGGCCCTGCTCATCCGGAACTCCGAAGGGATGGGGCGGCGGCTCGCCATCGGGGCACTGCTCGTCGTCGCCGGCGGAATCCTGATCGGGGCAACGCGCTAGGAGAACAGGAGGGATCTAGCGCCGTAGTTCGGCGATCGCGAACACGACGATCAACGAGACGAACGCGACGATCAGGCCGGCAACGCCGCCGATCCCGCCGGCGATCGCGATGATCGGGATGCAGAGAGCGAGGTTCCCGGGGTGCAGGGGCGACCCCGAGCGTCGCCTCGGCCCACGCGCCGCCAGTCGCTCGTCGACCTTCCGGTCGATCTCCCGCTCGATCCGCTGCAGGAAGCCCTCGATCAGCTGCTCGTCGTGGCCCGGGCCGAGCTCACGGCGTGCGGCGAGCGTCGACTCGATCTCCATCCGTGCCTCGGGCTCCACCGCGGGCACGGTACGCGAGGCGCCGCGAACGGGCAAGCCCAGACTGGGTTAGCGAGGATCTGCTACAACTAGACTTAGATTTTCTCAGTTGACTCAGCGCAGAGAGAAACGCCTGGAAACTCCGGGCTCGAGAACCAAGAAGGAGCGAACACGTGGCTAAGACGATCGGAATCGATCTCGGCACGACGAACTCGTGCATGGCCGTCCTCGAGGGCGGCGAGCCGACTGTCATCCCGAACGCGGAGGGCGGCAGGACGACCCCCTCGGTCGTGGGCTTCACAAAGGACGGTCAACGGCTCGTCGGCGCCCCGGCGCGGCGGCAGCAGGTGACGAACCCCGAGAACACCGTCTTCTCGATCAAGCGGTTCATGGGGCGGAAGTACGACGAGGTCAACGAGGAGATGACCATCGTCCCGTACAAGGTCGTGAAGGGCGGCAACGAGGACGTGCGCGTCGAGGCGGGCGGCAAGGAATATGCCCCGCCGGAGATCAGCGCGATGATCCTCCAGAAGCTGAAGACCGACGCGGAGGCGTACCTCGGCGAGTCGGTCTCCGACGCAGTCATCACCGTGCCGGCGTACTTCAACAATGCGCAGCGCGAAGCGACCAAGGACGCAGGGAAGATCGCGGGGCTGAACGTGCTGCGCATCGTCAACGAGCCGACCGCAGCCGCGCTCGCCTACGGGCTCGACAAGGAAGGCGGCGACCAGACGATCCTCGTCTTCGACCTCGGCGGCGGCACGTTCGACGTGTCGGTGCTCGAGCTCGGCGAGGGCGTCTTCGAGGTGAAGTCGACCAACGGTGACAACCATCTCGGTGGCGACAACTTCGACAAGGCAGTCGTCGACTGGATGGTCGGCGAGTTCAAGCGCGACCAGGGCATCGATCTCGGCATCGACCCGATGGCGCTCCAGCGTCTGTACGAGGCGGCCGAGAAGGCCAAGATCGAGCTCTCCTCGACGATGACGACACAGATCAATCTGCCGTTCATCACGGCAACGCAGGACGGTCCGAAGCACCTCGACCTACAGCTCACGCGCGCAAAGCTCGAGGAGCTCGCGCACGACCTGCTCGAGCGGACGGTCGCCCCGACGAAGCAGGCGCTCGCCGACGCCGGGCTCACCCCGGCGGACATCGAGCATGTCGTGCTCGTCGGCGGCATGACGCGAATGCCGGCGGTCCAGGCGAAGGTCAAGGAGCTGATCGGCAAGGACCCGCACAAGGGCGTCAACCCGGACGAGGTCGTCGCAGTCGGCGCCGCGATCCAGGCCGGCGTTCTGAAGGGCGAGGTCAAGGACGTGCTGCTCCTCGACGTGACGCCGCTGTCGCTCGGCATCGAGACGAAGGGCGGCGTGATGACCAAGCTGATCGATCGCAACACGACGATCCCGACGCGCAAGACCGAGGTCTTCTCGACCGCCGAGGACAACCAGCCTTCGGTGCTCGTGCACGTGCTCCAGGGCGAGTCGGAGATGGCGACGTACAACAAGACCCTCGGCAAGTTCGAGCTCGTCGGGATCCCACCGGCGCCGCGCGGGATGCCGCAGGTCGAGGTGGCGTTCGATATCGACGCGAACGGGATCATCAACGTGTCGGCCAAGGACCTCGGCACCGGAAACGAGCAGCAGATCCGCATCGAAGGCGGCTCTGGTCTCGCCGCCGAGGAGGTCGAGCGGATGATCAAGGAGGCGGAGGCGCACGGCGACGAAGCACGCAAGCTCCGTGAGCTCGCCGACGCCCGCAACAACGCCGAGTCGCTTGCGTACCAGATCGAGAAGTCGCTCTCCGAGCATCGCGAGAAGCTCGACGCAAGCGTCGCCTCGACGGTCGAGGGCCGCATCATGGAACTGCGCGGCGTGCTCGAGTCGAGCGACACGGCCGAGATCAAGGCCAAGTCCGATGCGCTCCAGGAAGCATGGACCGAGGCCGCGTCGGCGATCTACGCGCAGGCGTCCTCGCAGGACGCCGGCGGCGCACCGAACGGTGAGTCGGCTGCCCCCTCCGACGACGAGGTCGTCGAGGACGCCGAGTACGAAGTGGTTGACGAGAAGTGAGCGAGGAGCACCTCGAAGAGACCCCGCCGGCCGCCGACGAGCAGCCGGCGGAGGTCGCAGATGACCCTGTCCAGGAACACCCTGTCCAGGAAGACCCTGTCGTCGCGCTCGCGAAGGAACGCGACGACTATCTCGACGCCCTCCAGCGGCTGAAGGCCGAGTTCGACAACTACCGCAAGCGGGTGGCGCGCGACCAGCGGGAGCTGGCCGTGCGCGCCCACGAGCGGCTGGTGAAGGAGCTCGTGCCGGTGCTCGACGACCTGGAGCGTGCGCTCGAGGCTGCGGCCGAGCATGAGGAAGGGAAGCTCGAGGACGGCGTCCGGCTCGTGCATCGCTCCCTGGCCGATGCGCTCGCGAAAGAGGGGCTGACGGAGATCGAGACCGGCGGCTCGTTCGATCCGCACACGCAGGAGGCGCTGCTCTCGCAGCCGTCCGACGCCGAGGAAGGCACCGTCATCCAGGTGCTGCAGAAGGGTTACTCGCTCGGTGACCGCGTGCTGCGCCCGGCGCGGGTGATCATCTCCTCGGGGCCGGCCGTCGATGGCTAAGTCGCTCTACGAGTCGCTCGGCGTCTCGAAGAACGCGTCGCAGGAGGAGTTGAAGAAGGCGTATCGCTCGCTCGTGCGCGAGTTTCACCCGGACAAGAACCCGGGAAACGCCGAGGCCGAGGCGCGCTTCAAGGAGGTGCAGTCGGCCTACGACGTCCTCTCCGATCCGGAGAAGCGCAAGAGCTACGACCGGCTGGGAACGACGAACGGGCGACCTGGTGGCGGTTTCTCGCCAGGAGGCACCACGTTCGACTTCAGCGACTTCGATCTCGGTGACATCTTCGGCGGCATGTTCGGCCGCGGCGGACGCGGCGCCGAGCAACCGCAGCGCGGCCAGCGTGGCAACGACGTCGAAGTCGACGTGCGCGTGTCCTTCGAGGACTCGCTCCACGGCGTGCAGGTGACCGTGCCCGTGCAGCTCGAGCTTGCGTGTCACACCTGCCACGGCACCGGTGCGGCGCCGGGCACAGCACCGATCACGTGCCCGAGGTGCGGCGGCAGCGGTGTCGTCGCGACGTCGCAGGGCCTCTTCGCACTGCAGCAGCCGTGCCCGCTCTGTCACGGGATGGGCTCGATCGTCGAGACGCCGTGTCCCACGTGTCACGGCTCGGGTCGCGAGCGGCGCACGAAGCGTTACACCGTGAAGATCCCGGCGGGCGTGAAGGACGGCACGCGCATCAAGCTGAAAGGGAAGGGCGAGGCGGGCTACGGCGGCGCGTCTGCCGGCGACCTCTTCGTGGTCACGCGCGTCGAGCCGTCGAAGATCTACGAGCGTCGTGGCGACGACCTGATCATGCAGGTGCCCGTGTCGTATTCGACCGCTGCCCTCGGCGGCTCGGTCGAGGCGCAGACCCCGGACGGTGCCGTGTCGCTGAAGATCCCGGCTGGAACCGAGGACGGCAAGTTGCTCCGGCTCAAGGGCCGTGGCGCGCCGCGCCTGAAGGGCTCCGGCAGAGGCGACGTGCTCGCGCGCGTTCACATCGAGGTGCCGAAGCGCGTCAACAAGAAGGAGCGCGAACTGCTCGAAGAGCTCGAGAACGCGAGGAAATGATGGCCGACCGTGCGCGCTACATGATCTCCGTTGCGGCCGAGCTCGCGGGCATGCACCCGCAGACACTGCGGGTCTACGAGCAGCGCGGCCTCGTGCGGCCGCAGCGAACGGCGGGCAACACCCGCCTGTACTCCGACCTCGACATCGAGCGTCTGCGGTTGATCCAGCGGCTCACGTCGGAGCTCGGTCTGAACCTTGCGGGCGTCGAGCGCGTGCTGCGGCTCGAGGACGATCTGCTGCAGTTGCGGCGCCGGCTCGAGCGCATGGAGAGCGAGATGCGTCGCGCGCTCGACGATGTACATCGCTCCTACCGCCGCGATCTCGTCATCTACAACCCGCCGCGGCCGCCGGCGCAGCGGCACTGAACCGAGGACATTGATGGACTTCAACAAGCTGACGACGAAGAGCCAGGAAGCGATCGCCGGTGCGCAGGACATCGCGCGGCGCCGTGGCAATCCCGAGATCACGCCGGACCACCTGCTGCTCGCGCTGCTCGACCAGGAGCTCTTCACGGACTGGCAGGGCCTGCGCGCCGAAGCCGAGCGGAACGTGGGGGCTTTGCCGACCGTGCAGGGAGGCCAGCAACAGCCGGCGGTGTCTCCTGCGTTCTCGCGTGTGCTCGATCGGGCCGACGGCGAGCGGCAATCGCTCGACGACGACTATGTCTCGACCGAGCATCTGTTCCTCGCGCTCGAACCGGTGCCGCGCGACCAGATCGTCGCGTGGGTCGACCAGGTGCGTGGTGGCCAGCATGTGACGACGCCCGGATCCTGAAGGCAGCTACCAGGCACTTACGAAGTTCGGACGCGATCTGACTGAGGCGGCCGAGGACGGGAAGCTCGACCCGGTGATCGGACGCGACGAGGAGATCCGCCGCGTGATCCAGATCCTGTCGCGCCGCACGAAGAACAACCCCGTGCTGATCGGGGAGCCGGGCGTCGGCAAGACCGCCATCGCCGAGGGCCTTGCGCAGCGGATCGTCGCGCGCGACGTGCCCGAGGGTCTCAAGGACAGGCGCGTCTGGGCGCTCGACATCGGCTCGCTCCTCGCCGGCTCCAAGTACCGCGGTGAGTTCGAGGAGCGGCTGAAAGCTGTGCTGACCGAGATCAAGAACTCGGACGGCCGCATCATCCTGTTCATCGACGAGCTGCACACGATCGTCGGCGCCGGCGCTGCGGAGGGCGCGGTCGACGCGGCGAACCTCCTGAAGCCACTGCTCGCCCGCGGTGAGTTGCGCTGCGTGGGTGCGACGACGCTGACCGAGTACCGCAAGTACATCGAGAAGGACGCCGCACTCGAGCGCCGCTTCGCGCCGGTCTTCGTCGACGAGCCGTCGGTCGCCGACACGATCGCGATCCTGCGCGGCCTGAAAGAGGCCTACGAGAGCCATCACGGCGTTCGGATCCGCGACGCGGCACTCGTCGCGGCCGCCGTGCTGAGCCACCGCTACATCTCCGACCGTTTCCTGCCCGACAAGGCGATCGATCTGGTCGACGAGGCGGCCTCACGACTACGGATCGAGATCGATTCGAGTCCACTTGAGCTGGACGAGGCGAACCGGCGCGTGATGCAGCTCGAGATCGAGCTCACCGCGTTGGCCAAGGAGTCGTCCAGCGTGCGCGAGCCGGTCGAGCGTGCGCTCGCCGAGGCGAAGGAAGAGCGCGACACGCTTGCAGCACGGTGGGCGAAGGAAAAGGAGGCGCTCGAGCGTGTCAAGGACGCGACGCGCAAGATCGAGGAGCTGCGCAAGGAGGCCGAACGCGCGGAGCGCGAGGGCAACCTGCAGCGCGTCGCCGAGATCCGTTACGGCGAACTGCCGGCGCTCGAGCAGGAGCTCGCAGAGCGCGACAGCACGATCGAGAACCCGATGGTCAAGGAAGAAGTGGACGAGGACGACATCGCGCTGACGGTCGCGCGCTGGACGGGCATCCCGGTCGACCGTCTGCTCGAAGGCGAGACCGAGAAGCTGATCCACATCGAAGAGCGCCTGCACCAGCGCGTGATCGGACAGCAAGAGGCCGTTTCGGCGGTCGCGAACGCCCTGCGCCGAGCACGCACCGGTTTGCAGGATCCCGACCGCCCGATCGGCTCGTTCGTCTTCCTCGGCCCGACGGGCGTCGGCAAGACCGAGCTCGCCCGTGCGCTTGCGGAGTTCATGTTCGACGACGAGCGCGCAATGGTGCGCATCGACATGAGCGAGTACCAAGAGCGGCACACGGTCGCGCGGCTGATCGGCGCGCCTCCCGGCTACGTCGGCTACGACGAAGGCGGACAGCTGACGGAGGCGGTTCGCCGTCGGCCGTACTGCGTCATCCTCCTCGACGAGATCGAGAAGGCCCACACCGAGGTGTTCGATGTGCTCCTGCAGGTGCTCGACGACGGGCGGTTGACCGACGGCCAGGGCCGCACGGTCGACTTCCGCAACGCGGTGCTGATCATGACGTCGAACATCCGGAGCGTTGAATCGATGCGCGACCATTTCCGGCCCGAGTTCCTGAACCGCATCGACGAGATCGTCGAGTTCAAACCGCTCTCGCGCGAGCAGATCGGCGAGATCGTCGAGCTGCAGCTGGGACGCCTGCGCGAGCGGCTCGCCGAGCGCGGGCTTTCGCTCGAGCTGACCGATGCTGCGAAGGAGGTGCTCGCCGAGGGTGGGTGGGACCCGTCCTACGGCGCGCGTCCCTCTGAAGCGAGCGATCCAGCGGCTGCTCGAGAATCCCGCTCGCCCTGCGGCTGCTGGAAGGCGACTTCGGCGAGGGCGACACGATCCGCGTCGACGCGCAGCACGGCGATCTCGTCTTCGAGCGCGTCGAGCTCGCCGCGGCGATCCGGTAGCTGACACCCCGGAGGCAGGCCGGCGCGGACGTGTCGCGAGCCGTCACGTCCGGTGTCAGACACGCGCATGGGACCGTCGCGGGAAAGCAACGAGAGTGTGACCCTCGGCTGCCGCGGCCCGTGTCCCGGAGCTGCTTTGCGCGGCGGCCACGTCCGGTGTCAGACACGCGCACTAAACGGTCGCGGGAGAGCAACGAACGTGTGACGGCGGTGCTGCCGGTGGCCCCGCCGGTCGGGCGTCGGTGTGGGGACGGTGCCTACGCCCGGGGCGGCAGCTCGACGTCGTCCAGGAAGTCGGCGCCTTCCTGGAGCGGCGGTGCGCCGTAGACGAAGACGACGAGCTCCTCGTCGGTCTCGTTGCGCATCTGGAGCGGCGTCATGGGCTGCACGGCGACCACCCCGCCTGGCTCGAGATCGACGCGCTCCGGCTCGTCGCCGAGGAGCATCGTGAGCGTGCCCGAGACGACGACGAAGACCTCTTCCTGTACGTGATCGGCGTGGCGGCGGCCGGTCGAGTGCGGCGGGTAACGCCACAGCCGCGCACGCGAGTGCTGCAGGTCGACCGCGGTCGTGAGATCCGCTGCGCGGCGAGCCTCCTCGCCGGGCCTCGGCGGGCGCTCTTCCCACTCGAGGTCGTCGACGCTGATCCAGTGGTACCCCACATATCGATCCTACAAAGCCTTCCCACGCGCGGAGTGAGTGGCGGGGATACGGTGCGTGCCGTGATCCTCGTAGTCGCTGCGACCATCGATGAGCTACGTGGGGCGAACGGCGCCGAGCAGCTCGTGTGCGGCGTCGGTCCCGTCGACGCCGCTGCTCGCACCGCCTCGGCGCTCGCCGGGTCGCGAGCCACAGCAGTCATCCACGTTGGGCTCGCTGGCGCAGAGACGTTCGCGGCCCCCACATTCGTGATTGGGAGCGAAGCCGTGTACTGCGACGCCGACGACCCGACCTGGATCGACTTGCGTCTCGCCGCTGACCCGGCGCTGGTCGACGCCGCACGCCGGGCGTTGCCGGACGCTCAGGTGGCGGCAATCGGGACGAGCGCCCGCGTCGGCGGCGCGAGCGGCTGC
Source organism: uncultured Thermoleophilia bacterium (assembly GCA_963817765.1). Classification (GTDB taxonomy): domain Bacteria; phylum Actinomycetota; class Thermoleophilia; order Gaiellales; family Gaiellaceae; genus PALSA-600. Next base: position 136,566 of record CAWFPX010000010.1, read on the forward strand.
GAGATCGAGGCGATGGAGGGCTACGCGGTACTCCGCGCGGCCGCTCTCGCGGGTGTGCCGGCGGTCGAGGTGCGCGTGCTCGCGAATGCGATCGGGGAGCCAGATCGCTCGCGCTGGCGGTTCGACGAGGCGAAGGCCGCCCTGGCCGCGGTATTGCCTGCATTGATCGCGGAGGTTGCCCATGCGTGACCTGCCGCCTCCGCTCCCGCCCGCCGAGCGGACGGTCGGCCAGTTCGTCGGCGAGACGATCCGCGCCTACGGCGACAACTTCTGGCGCGCCCTCCCTCTCGGCTTGCCGCTCGCAATCGCGACGCAGATTTCCCTCGGACGTCCCTCCGGAGCCCAGGTGCTTGTGCTGCTCGCGTTCTCGCCGCTGATCGCGCTGGCGTTTGTCCGCGCGTGCTCGCTGCTCCACAAGGCGCGACCCACGGCCGTGGCGGTGGCGTGCGGCGGTGCTGGTCTTCGCACCGGTTCCAATTCTCGTTCGGTTCTACGTACTGCCTGGCATCGCCTGGCTTGCGCTCTTCGGACTCGCGGTTCCTGCGGCGATGGTCGAGAAGCTCAGCTTCCGCAGGGCTCTCGAACGGGGTCGCCGCCTCGCCTTCGTCGACTACCCGCACGCCCTCGGATCGCTCGCGACGCTCGTTATCGTCGTCGGGATCTCCGAGCTCACGCTCATTACTGTTCTGCGGTCGCAGGGCGACAACGGGCAGCGGTTGGCACACGGACTCGCCGATCTCGTGCTCAGTCCGCTGCTGTACCTCGGTGGCGCGTTGCTCTATGTCGACCAGGCGGCCAGGGTAGGCTCACGCCGTCAAGACCGAAGGAGAAGACGCGATGCCCATTTTCATCCTCCTGTCGACGCTCAGCCAGCAGGGCGTGCAGACGATCAAGTCGAACCCTGAGCGCCTCCGTCAGGTGAACAAGGACGTCGAGGAGCTCGGCTGCCGCGTGCTGCATCAGTGGGCGACGCTCGGCTCCTTCGATTTCGTGAACGTCGTCGAAGCGCCCGACATCGCGACCGTCGCGAAGGTCTCGGTGTCGCTCGGCGCGCGCGGATCGACGAAGATCGAGACGCTGCCGGCGCTCGACATCGAAGAGTTCCTGCGCACGCTCGAGTAGTTGTAACGCGCGCGACCGGCGTGTAGAACTGCCGCTCGTGCGTGATCTGCGGATCGATGAGTATGCCCGGTTGCTGGTCGAGCGGTCGGTTGGCGTTCAGCCGGGCTGGCAGGTGCTGGTCAGGGGCTCACATCTCTGCCGACCGCTCATCGAGGCGGTGATCGAGCACGTTGCCCGTAGGGGTGCGTACCCGATCCTGCAGCTCAGCTTCGAGCAGATCGGCGGGCCGTTCGCACGCGAGGCACCGCTCGAGCTGCTGCGCGACGCGGCGCCGTTGCAGAGACGGATCTGGGAGGAGGTCGACGCGTTCATCGCGATCTACGGCCCCGAGAACATGCGCGAGGGATCAGAGCTCTCGGACGAGCGGCAGGCTGCGGTCCAGCAGATGCTGGCGCCGATGCGCGAACGGACGATGGCGCTCGCTGCGCCGTGGGTCGTCGCCGAGTACCCGGTCAACGCGGCGGCACAGGACGCGGGGATGACGCTCGGCGAGTACGAAGAGTTCATCTTCGAGGCAGTGCTGCGCGATTGGGACGCCGAAGGGAAGCGCATGCGCGAGATCGCCGACGTCTTCGACGCGGCAGGCGAGGTCCGCATCGTCGCCCCCGGCACCGATCTGATGCTCTCGCTCGCCGGCCGCACAGGCGCGGTCGACGACGGCCACGTGAACATGCCGGGCGGCGAGGTGTTCTACTCGCCCGTCGAAGACTCGGCGCAGGGCGTGATCGAGTTCTCGGAGTTCCCGGCGGTCTACTTCGGGAACGAGGTCGTCGGCGCACGGTTCGTCTTCGACGGCGGAAGAATCGTCGAAGCATCGGCCCGTAGCGGTGAGCCGTTCCTGCTGCAGACACTCGACACCGACCCCGGCGCGCGGCGGCTCGGCGAGCTCGGCATCGGCTGCAATCCTGGGATTCAGCGCTTCATGAAGAACGTCGCGTTCGACGAGAAGATCGACGGCACGATCCATCTCGCGGTCGGCAACTCGTACTCGTTCACCGGCGGCACGAACGAGAGCTCGATCCACTGGGACATGGTGAAGGACCTCCGCACCTCCGGCCTGCTCTATGCCGACCGCCGGGTGGTGCAGGAGAACGGCGCGTGGATCTTCTAAAGGCTGATTCTCTAAAGCTCCGTCCAGCTAGGCCGGCTGCGAGATCGCGATCTCGCCCGCCAGCCGCGCGTTCGCGATGATCAGGTCGCGGTTCGCGCGCAGGGTGCGACCGCCGCTCATGCGGTGCAGGTAGGCGAGGACGAACGGCGTCACCGCTCCTCCGTGCACCCCTTGCCGGGCGGCGTCCGCGAGTGCGGCCTCGATCAGCGGCTCGATGTCATCGAGGCTCTCATCCGGCGGCCGCCCGAGCAGCAGGCCGCCGCCGCCGAGCTCCCAGTGGGCGGCAGCGATCCGAGCGGCCTCCGACGCCGACTCGACACGCGCCGAGACGGGCGGCCCTCCGCGCGCCGCGTAGAAGAGCGGCAGCTCGTCGGTGCGCCAGCCGAGGACGGGAACGCCGAGCGTCTCGAGCAGCTCGGCTGTCGCCGGCACGTCGAGCAGCGACTTCACCCCGGACGAGACCACGAACGCCTGGGTTCGAGCGAGCGCCTGCAAGTCCGCGGACACATCGGGCGGGGTCGGCCAGCCCCGGTGGACACCGCCCAGGCCGCCGGTTGCCATGAACCCGATGTTCGTCGCGCGAGCGACCGTGAGAGTGCCGCCGACGGTCGTCGCGCCCGGTGCGCCCTGCACGACTGCCGCGGCGAGATCGCGGGGCCCGAGCTTTCGCGCCGACGCGTCGAACCGTGCCAGCTCGGCTTCGGTCAGCCCGACGATGATCTGTCCGTCGAGCACACCGATCGTGGCCGGCACGGCGCCGCTTTCGCGGACGGCTGCTTCTGACGACAGACCGACAGCGACGCCCTCGCCGGGCGGGAAGCCGTGTGCGACGAGTGTCGTCTCGAGTGCGACGACACCGATGCCGTCGCGCTGTGCCTGCCGGACCTCGTCGGAGACGCGGATCACGGCATCGCTCCAAGCCGGCCGCAGCACCGGGCGGCCGCTTCGAGGCCGAGCTCGATCCCACCGATCAGGAAGCCTGCCGCGAGCGCGTCGCCGGCACCGGTCGTGTCGATTGCGTCGGCCGCGAGGGCCGGGTAGTCGCGCCCGTCGACCTGCACGCCGCCCGCGCCGCGTTTCAACACCCAGCGGGTCTCCAGATCCTCGAGCACTCCACGCTCGCGGTCGTTCGCGAACACGACGTCGGGCGCGACCTCGCGTACCCGTGCTCGAAAGGCATCGTCAGCGAGTGCCCAGGTGGACAGATCGAGGGAAATCAATGCTTCATGGGTGCGTGCGGCGAGCGCGGCCGCGACCGCAGTCGCGGCGATCGGCTCGCGCAGGAGCGAGTACCCCGAGAGGTGCAGGACGTCGCAGTCGAACCACGCGTCGTCGAGCTCGCCCGGCTCGAGTTGCGGCGCGGCGCCACGGTCGGATGCCATCGTGCGGTCACCCGCCGACGCGAGCGAGACGACGACGCCGGTGCGACCTTCAGCAGGCCCAACCACCTCGACGCCTCGGCTCATCAACTCACTCGCAACAAGGCGGCCGGCGGTGTCGTCGCCGCGCTTGCCGACAAATCGGGCGCTCGCTCCGAGCTCGCACGACCAGGCCGCGACATTCGCAGCCTGGCCGCCTGCGCCCGTCCGGGTCACGGCCGTTTGGTCGTCGCCTGCGACGAGCGGGTGGTCGAGCTGCACGATCACGTCGAGCAGCAGATCGCCGAGGGTGGTGATCCTCACGACTAGGATCGTCGCATGGACGGCGCAGGTCGCGGCAGCAAGCTCCGCTCGTTCGCGATCGGCGGGGTTGTCGGCGCCGCCGGCGCGATCGCAACGGTCCGGCGAGCATCGCGGCGCTCAGGCGGGCCCCGCAACGCCCCGTCGGGGCTGACGGCGTTCGAAGATGCACCTTGCTTCCTCGAGCTCTTCGGGGAGGAGGCGCACAGTCAAGGCGAGGGCGGAGGCGACACCGACGCTGGGCCGTCGAAGCCGACGTAGCGGTCGACCATGAAGTGCGCCGCGGCCGTCATGCCGAGGCGGTCGAGCCGGGTGCCCGTGAGTTCGAGCCGGAACACCGCCGGGAGGGTTGGGTCGAGGAACGTCAACACCCCCGGAGCGACGAGGTGGATGTTCCGCGCCGTCCGCCAGTACGGCTGAGTCACCGCGAGCCTCGACTGTTGCGAGGGGAGCCAGCGCCCGTGGGCGGTCTCACGGTCCCAGCGTTTCGTGCCGATCACGATCGCAGCTGGGCCGCCTCGCGTGCGGTACGAGAGGCGGTCCGGGGCCACGACGACGAAGCGGGTTGTCTGCGCGTTCGTCGGGGTCGACGCGAGGGTCTCGTCGAAGACGATCGTCCTCGCTGCTCGGTACGCGCGAGTGACGCGCGCGAGTGTCGCGCGTCCATCCGGAGCCGTCGAGGGCAGGTCGAAGGTGAGTGTCCGGCCTCCGACGCGGACTCGCAACGGTCCAGCTGCACCGACGGGGGCGCGGTAGCACCCGGCGCCGCAGACCTGCGTGGCCTTGCCGTCGATCTGCACCGAGCGGCCGCTCGCCGCCGTGCCGTCGGAGTCGAGGAGCGTCACGGTCGCCTCCCGTGGCAGGCGTGCGACCGTCACGGCGAGCGTGCCGAGCTCGCGTCCGTCGACGACGGCTGCGGCGGGTGGGAGCGGTGGCGGTCCGGGGGCCTGCGGGGCGGCAACGGGCGCGACAGCCTGCGAGACGAGCTTGCCCGGTCGCAGGTCGGTGAGGACGCCGACCACGCCGACGATCGCTGTGATCACCGTCACCTCGATCAGCACCGAGCGCCGCAGGCGTGCGAATGCACCCGCCAGCAGCGAGCGGTTCAGCCAGCCAACACCGAGGAGCGGCACGAACAGTGCCGTCTTGATGATCAGCGCGCGGCCATAGGACGTCGACCAGATCTGGTCGACCGCCGACAGCTCGGTGATCGCGCGCCCGAGGCCGGTCAGGCCGAGCACGATCACGGAGGCGAGCGCGATCGTCGAGAAGCGCCGCGCGATCGCCCGGCGCTCGGACTCGTCGTCGGCACTCGGCACGACGAACACGAGGGCGAGCAGGCCCCCGAACCACACCGCGGCCGAGGTCGAGTGCGCGAGATCGACGACTGCCGCGAGCCCGCGCGGCTGATCGTGGTCGAGTGCGTGTCCTGAGAGCGTCGGCGCCGCGAGCAGCCCGATCGCGCACGCTCCGGCGACCGCGAGCAATATCGGATAGGTGGGCGCGAGCGCTGCGGCGGCTCCCCCGACGAGCGAAATCGTCAACGCGATTTTCAGCACGAGGACGTAGCGCGTCCCGGGCGGGGCGGCGTGCACGATCGCGCTCGCCCCGAGGAATGTGGCGAGGAGCGAGAAGAACATGAGGTGCGCAAGCGGGCGTCGCAGCCGACTGCTCGCGATCCCCCGCATGGCGACTCCAAAGACGGCGGCGCCCGCCCCTGCGAGCAGCCCCAGGTAGTAGACGGCTCGCAGCGCGAAGCTGACCCAGCCGAGGCCGGCCGAAGCGCCGAGTACCGACCGGGGCGCCGGCCCTCCACGCCCGATCGCGAAGGCGACCAGTCCTTCCTCGCGATGCCCGTCGTCCGAGACGATGCTCCAGCGAACGCTGTACGCCCCCTTCGCGAGCCCGGCGCGGAGAGGAATCGTGAGCACATGGCCCTTCGTCCGCGGCGCACCGCCGAGCACTGATGCGCCGTTCGAGTTCGCGACCGCGGCGTTTCCCGATGCGACCCTGATGCCGTCGTCGAACTCGACGTGGACCGCAGACGGTGCGCGCGTCGAGGACGGCGCCGTTCGCGGGGACCGTCCGCAGGAGCGTCGCGTGCGCGGCGGCTGCGGCCGGGAGAGTGAGCACGACGAGCAGTGAGGCGACGAGCAGTGAGACGAAGACCGCGCGCTTCACGTTCGGCGAGGCTACCGGGCGCACATCGCGGGCGAGGCCGCGCCTCGGGTGCCGCTTGGGCTCGGTGCTAGCCTTGCCGATCCGTGCCGATCTATGAGTACAAATGCCCGAACGGTCATCTGTTCGAGACGTTCCACGGCATGATGGAGCCGAGCCCGGAGACGTGCGAGGTGTGCGGCGCCGGGCCGTTGCAGCGCGTCCTGCATCCCGTCGCGGTGCACTACAAGGGCTCCGGTTTCTATTCGACCGACTACGGGCGAAAGTCGAAGAAGCCGGCCAAGGACGGTGCCTCGGAGGGGTCGGGCTCGTCCGACGGCGGCGGTTCGGGCGACTCCGGCGGTTCGGGCGACTCGGGTGGTTCGAGCGGTTCCGGTTCGAGCGAGTCGGGTGGCAGCGAAGCGGGTGGTGGCGGCAAGAAGGCCGCCGAAGCCTGAACGGCTCGTCCGTCGGCCGCCGGGCCTTCCGCCGGCTGAGCCTATTGGAGCGTGTGCCCGGTGACACAACCGGGCCCGAACGGATCCGTGGGCGGCTGCGGGGCCGACTTGCCGAGGAACATCGCGATCGTCGCCGGGTTGTCCTCGCTCGGGCCGCCCGTCCCGCCGCCGCCGAGGTCACCGCCGAGCCGGCAGTGAATCGAGCCCGAGTTCGAGGCCCTGAACTTCACCCAGCCGAGCTGCATCAGCTGGCCCGCGCTCAGATCGGTCGTGAGCGGCTTCACGAACGACGCACCCGAGAACGGCGTGCGAATGAGTGTTGCCGGTGAGGTGAATCGCGACGCGACCGCTTCCATGACCGCCTGCTGGCGAGCGCCCCGCGTGATGTCGGTCTCCGACGGGTCGAGCACGTTCTCGCGGATGCGGGAGTAGATCAGCGCCCGCTCGCCGTTCATGTGCTGGGTGCCCTTGGCGAAGCGCCAGCCCTGCCACGCCGAGCAGCGGGCCTGGGTCGCGTACGGGCAGTCGAAGCGGTTCGAGCGGATCGGTTTCGGGACGTTCACGTCGATTCCGCCGAGCGCGTTGATCAGATCCTTGAAATCCGCGAAGTTGACGACGACGACGTGATTCACGTCGATGCCCGTGAACGCGTGGATCGTCCTGATCGCGAGCGCCGGGCCGCCGTTCTGGAACGCGGCGTTGATCTTCTGGGTCCCGAAGCCCGGAATCGGCACCTCGATGTCGCGCGGAATCGACAGGTAATACAGCCGGTGATGCGACGGGTCGGTGCGCAGAAGCAGAATCGAGTCGGAGTGACGGTCGCCGGCGCGTCCACCGATCTGCGAGTTGTCGGTGCCCAGCATCAGGATCGTGGTCGGATGCGAGATCAAGAGACCGCTCTGGGATGCGAGCGCCAGCTTCGCGTTCTGGTCGAGTCGCTTGTTCGCGTCTGAGACGCCACGGGAGAAGGAGAACCAGCTCGCGACGGCCCAGACCACGATCAGGACGACGAGTACGGCGACGGCGATCGCGATGCGGCGCCCCCAGCGCGGGCGGCGCGCTCCGGCGCGCGGAGCGCCGGGCCCCCGATACTCCGAGCGGCTTTCGCCCGCGCGGGAGCTGCCAGCGGCGTCGCGGGATGTGCGTCCTGGACGCGACGATGCCGACGGGACCTTCCCTTTGGCACGGCCGCCCCGGTAGACGCGATAGGGCTTCTCTTCCCGCGCCATCTGGCGGGTTACGTTACCCACCGGGCGTGACTGCAAATCGTGTCATCGGCGTCGACCTCGGCGGGACGAAGATCCTCGGTGGAGTGATCGACGGCGATGGCCGTGTCCACGAGATGCTGGAACGGCCCACGGTGACGACGTCCCAGGTAGCGCTGCTCGACGAGCTCGCCGACCTCGTGCGCGCGCTGCCGCAGGACGGGGTCGGCGCGGTTGGCTTCGGCATCCCGTCTCGCATCGACCAGCCGCGCGGAATCGCGCTCGGTGCCGTCAACATCCCTCTCCGGAACACGCCCTTTCGCGCCGAGATGGAGCGCCGCCTCGAGCTGCCGGTCTCGATGGAGAACGACGGAAGCTCTGCGGCGTACGCCGAGTTCGTCCGCGGGGCCGGCCGTGGCGCCGCCAACATCGTCATGCTCACGCTCGGAACGGGCGTCGGCGGTGGCGTCGTCGCCGACGGGGCCCTCTTTCGCGCCTGGACGGAGCTCGGGCACATGGTGATCGTTGAAGACGGCGAACCGTGCCAGGGTGCGTGCTCGGGTCGCGGCCATCTCGAGGCGTACTGCTCGGGCCGCGCCGCCGACAGGCTCGCGCGGGGCGTCTTGGGCGGGAATGCCAGCGCGTACGACCTGGTCGCCGCGCGGCACCCGGTGCTGGAGGAGGTCGGGCATCATCTCGGCGTCGCGATCGGATCGCTGGTGAATATCTTCGGGCCTGAACGGGTCGTGATCGGCGGCGGCTTCGGCGTTGCTGCCTTCGAGCTCCTCATGCCCGCCGCGCGGCTCGCCGTCCTCACCGAGGCGCTCGCCCCAGCCGGCCAGGAGGTCGAGATCGAGCTCGCGGAGCTCGGCGCCCACGCCGGCCTGATCGGGGCAGGCTTGCTCGCCTTCGAGGCTCTCTCCTAGTGCCGCTCGCGGTCTGCGCGACGCCGATCGGGAACCTCGAAGACATCACGCTCCGTGTGCTCACCGAGCTGCGCGAGGCGGATCTCGTCCTGGCCGAGGACACCCGGCATACCCGGGGTCTCCTGGAGCGTCATGGAATCCGCGCGCGGCTCCTCTCCTACCACGAGCACAACGAGACGGCGCGCGTCGCGGAGCTCCTGCCGAGACTCGCCGCAGGCGAGCGGATCGCTCTCGTTACCGACGCGGGAATGCCGGTGGTCTCAGATCCAGGGGCGCGACTCGTCCGCGCCGCGCTGGATGCCGGCTTCGCGGTGACGGTGCTCCCCGGCGCGTCGGCGGTCGAGACGGCCCTGGCGGTGAGTGGGCTCGCGCGGGCCGGCTACGGGTTCGTCGGCTTCCTGCCCCGCAAGGCGGGAGCTCTCGACGCGCTGTGGCGCGAGCTCGAGTCGTGGGCGTTCCCGGTCGTGGCGTTCGAGTCGGCGCAGCGGCTCCCTGCGACCCTCCGATCGCTCGCGGCGTTCGACCCGGATCGGGAGGTCGCGGTCTGCCGGGAACTCACAAAACGGTTCGAGGAGGTCCTCCGAGGCCCGGCGAGCGAGCTGGCAGCCCGCCTCGCCGCCGCGCCGAAGGGAGAGATCACGCTCGTGATCGCGGCCGGCGGCGCTGCGGCGCCCGATCCGGCCGAGGCGCTGGCGGCCGTGGCCGACCTCGTGGAGGCCGGAACGCCCAGGAAAGTCGCCGCCGACGTCGTCGCGCGCTTGACGGCCATGTCCCGAAACGGCCTCTATCGCGGCTCTTTGTGACAACTGTGTAATCTTTTTTGACAACGCCTGCTGCCACCCCGTACCGTGACTGAGCGTTCTCTTCTCAGACAACCAAGGTGGTGCCGATGCGTCGTCTCCTGTTGCTTGCCATGTTCTCCGTGCTCGTCGTCGCGCCCAACGCGGGTGCCTGGACATGGCCGGCGTCCGGCTCCGTCCTCCAGGCTTTCGACTTCGACCCGGCCCATCCCTACGCCGCGGGCCAGCACCGCGGCATCGACATCGCGGGCGCCGCAGGCGCGCCAGTGCTCGCGCCCGTGACAGGCACCGTGACGTTCGCCGGAACGGTGCCGGCCTCCGGCAAGAGCATCACGATCGCGACCTCTGCGGGGTACGCGGTCACGCTCACCCATCTCGGCTCGCTGACTGTTGCCGCGGACGCGGGTGTTGCCGAGGGCGACAGCGTCGGCACGATCGGCCCGAGTGGCGAGCCCGAGGTCGCGCAGCCATACGTCCACCTCGGCGTCCGGATCGCCTCGGAGCCCCAGGGATACCTCGACCCGCTCTCGGTGCTTCCGCGTCGTGCCGCCGCGACCACCGGCCCGGTTCCCGCTCCGGCTCCCGCCGACCCGGGAGCCGGGCGCACAGCCGACCCGCCGACTGCCGACGCGGCTCCGCCGGCAACCGCAGCGCCCGTCACGACGTCGCCCGCAGCGACATCGAACGACCCAGCAGCGCCGGCGACGGCAGCGGGGGCGTCAGCGGCAGGCGGGTCCGAACCGACGTCCGCCCAGGCCACGGCCACGGCCGCACCGGGTCGGCCGGCCACGGTGCCAAGCTCGCAGCCGTCCGCGGTCTCGGCGGCCGCCGCCGCGAACGCTTCCACGTCGCCGAGCGCGCGACCAGCCGCCGATGAGGCGCAGTCATCGTCGTTCTTCGTCGTGCGACGCCGCCCGGGGTCTGCCGGCAAGTCGCGGGGCACGGGGGCACGGCGGCGCCACGCCTCGGTGCGAGGCAGCGCGACATCGGGGTCGACAGCGTTGGGCTCGAGTCCGGGCTCGACGCAGGGTCTGACAGTGGGTTCGACAGTGGGTTCGACAGTGGGTTCGACACAGCGCGGCGGCGCGCCTGCGGACGCGACGGTGGGCCGGCCGCCGGCCGCCCACCCCCGGTCGGCGACGGAGGTCCGTGTTGGCGGCAGCGTCGTTGGGGGCGGGGTCGTTGGCGTCGGGGTCGTGTCGCCGCCGGCAGTCCGCACCGCACCAGCGTCGGTTCCGGCGGCCGCACGGTGGACTCGTGCGGTGGCAAACGTCCCGCGCCACCGGCCCACCCACGAGCGAGCGCACGACGCACCGGTTGCGTCGGCGCCCCGCCACCGGCGTCTCCCGGCCGCAGCCGGCGTGCCGCGGCTCGGCGTGATCGGGCTGGCCTCGATCGTCGGCTTGCTCGTGCTCGCCGTCGGCGCCGTGCTTGCCGCCGTCCGATTCCGGAAGGTACGTGGGGCCGTTCGTATGATTGATCGTGATGGCAGCAGCACGGAAGATCTTGGTCGCGCCCGCTTGGCCGTATGCGGCGGGCCATCGGCACCTGGGGCATGTGGCGGGCTTCGGCGTCCCGTCGGACGCATTCGCTCGCTACCACCGGCTCAAGGGCAACGACGTTCTCATGGTCAGCGGGACGGACGAGCACGGCACGCCGGTGATGGTCGCCGCCGATCGAGAGGGGAAGCCCTACGCTGAGGTCGCCGACTACTACAACGCGGCGTTCCGCGAGGACTTCCGCCGGCTCGGCCTCTCGTACGACTGCTTCTCGCGGACGACGACTCGCAACCATGCCGCGGTCACCCAGGACATCTTCAGGACGCTCTACGAGCATGGAGCGATCCTCGAGCGCGAGATGCTCGTCTCCTTCTCGCCGACGACCGGGCACACGTTGCCCGACCGCTACATCGAGGGAACGTGCCCGATTTGCGGCTACCCGGAGGCGCGGGGTGACCAGTGCGACAACTGCGGCAACCAACTCGACCCGACCGAGCTGATCAACCCTCGGTCGAAGATCGACGGCGCGACGCCCGAGTTTCGCGAGACCAAGCACCTCTTTCTCGACCTGCCGAAGTTCGCGGAGGCACTGCGTACCTGGATCAACCGGCACGACGACTGGCGTCCGAACGTGCGCAACTTCTCACTCGCGCTGATCGACGAGATCCGCCCGAGGCCGATCACTCGTGACCTCGACTGGGGCGTCACGATCCCGGTCCCCGGCTATGCCGAGGACCCGAACAAGCGCATCTACGTCTGGTTCGACGCCGTGATCGGCTACTTCTCGGCGAGCATCGAATGGGCGGCGCTGACCGGCGACAAGGAGGCGTGGCGCGACTGGTGGCAGAACCCCGACGCGCGGCATGCCTACTTCCAGGGGAAGGACAACATCGTGTTCCACACGGTGATCTGGCCGGCGATGCTCCTCGGTTACGGGAAGGGCGGCGAGTACGGCGCAGGCCAGGCGCCGCTCGAGCTACCGGACAACGTCTTCGCGACCGAGTTCCTGACGATGGAAGGCAGGCAGTTCTCCTCGAGCCGCCATCACGTCATCTACCTGCGCGACTTCCTCGATCGTTACGACCCCGATCCGCTCCGCTACTACCTCGTCGCCGCCGGGCCGGAGACGCAGGACGCCGACTTCACGTGGGCAGAGTTCGTGCGCCGTAACAATGACGAGCTGCTCGCGAACTGGGGCAACCTCGTCAACCGCACGCTCACGAACGCACACCGGAACTTCGGGGCAGTCCCAGACCCGGGCGAGCTCACCCGCGAGGACCAGGCTGTTCTCTCCGGGGTCGAGGCCGGCTTCGAGACGGTCGGCGCGCTCATCGAAGAGGGCCGCTTCCGCGCAGCCCTTGGTGAGGCGATGCGCCTGGCGACCACTGTCAACCAGTACGTGAGCGAGCAGGCCCCGTGGGCGCTCGTCAAGACCGATCGTGAGCGAGCGGCGACTGTTCTCTTCGTCTCGCTCCGCGCCGTCGACAACCTGAAGACGATCTTCACGCCGTTTCTCCCCCATACCTCGCAGCAGGTGCACGAGCTGCTCGGGTACGACGGCTTCATCGCCGGGCCGCTCGAGTTCCGCGAAGTCGTCGAGGACGGAGCAGCGCATCAGGTCCTCACCGGCAACTATGCAACGTGGGTCGGCAAGTGGGAGCCGAGCGAGCTTCCTCCCGGGCAGCCTCTGCAGGAACCGCGTCAGCTCTTCAAGAAGCTCGACGACTCGGTGGTCGAGGACGAGCTGCGGCGAATGCGCGACAACGACGAGTGATCGACACCCACGCGCACCTCGGCGACGACGCGGCCGATGTCATCGAGCGCGCGCGGGTCGCCGGTGTGTCGCGGATCGTGACGGTGGCGACGACCCTCGCCAGCGCGCATCAGGCGCTCGCGCTGGCCGAGGAGCATGAGGGCGTCTACGCGTCCCTCGGCATCCATCCTCACGAGGCAGCGAGCTTCGGCGTCGAGCAGATGACGGAGCTCCAGGCGCTGCTCGCACGACCCCACGTTGTCGCGGTGGGGGAGACGGGTCTCGATTACTTCCGGGACTACGCTCCCGCCGACGCCCAGCAGCGGCTCTTCGCTGCGCAGCTCGCGCTGGCGCGCGAGACCGGCAAACCTGTGGTCATCCACACCCGCGCGGCCGACGACGACACCCGGGCGCGCCTGCTCGAGCACGACGGCCAGGTGATCCTGCACTGCTTCTCGTCGGAGCCGCTGCTCGAGCCCGCTCTCGAGCGAGGGTGGTACGTCTCGTTCGCCGGCAACGTCACGTACAAGAACGCCTACGACCTGCGTGCAGCGGCTCGTCGCGTGCCGGCCGACCGCCTGCTCGCCGAGACCGACAGTCCGTACCTCGCGCCGCAGGCCGTGCGCGGACGACGGAACGAGCCTGCCTACGTCGCCTACACGTACACGGTCCTCGCCGAGGTTCGCGGCGTCGAGGTAGAGGCGCTGATCGATCAGATCGACGCCAATGCCAACGCGGTCTTCGGTCTGTGAGCGTCGCCCTGTGAGCGTCACCCCCCGCAAGAGCCTCGGACAGCATTTTCTCGTCGACGAGAACATCCTGAGAGTGATCGGCAGGCTGGCCGAGCTCGAGGCAAGCGATGTCGTGCTCGAGATCGGGCCCGGCCTCGGGATCCTCACTCGTTATCTGGCAGAGCACGTCGCCCATGTTCACGCCGCCGAGTTCGACAACCGCCTCGCACCGCACCTCGAGGACATCCCGAAGACGACCATCCACTGGGGCGACGCGATGCGCCTCGACACGGCGAGCCTTGATCCCGCGCCGACGAAGCTCATCGCCAACCTTCCCTACAACATCGCCACACCGATCGTCGTCGAAAGCCTCGCCGTCGAGCCGCTGCGCGCCTGGTGTGTGATGGTGCAGCGCGAAGTCGCCGACCGATTCTTCGCGGTGCCGTCGACGAAGGCCTACGGCGCCGTCTCGGTGCTCGTGCAGTTGGCGACCGAGCGCACCGGGCTGCACCCGGTCTCGCGCGACGTGTTCCGTCCGAAGCCCAACGTCGAGTCGACGCTCGTCGCGTTCCGGCGCATCGGTCCCGGCGCGGGGCCGACGGTGAAGCGACTCGTCGAGGCGGCATTCGCGCACCGCCGCAAGACGCTCGCCAACTCGCTCTCACTCTCCGGCCTCGCCTTACGCGACCGAGCCGCCGACGCGCTCGCCGCGATCGGGCGGCCCGCGAATGTGCGAGCCGAGGAGCTCGAACCACCAGAGTTTCCGGCACTCGCGAAGGCGCTCGAGTGATCGCGCCGGCACCGGCGAAGATCAATCTCGCGCTCGTCGTGGGGCCGCTTCGCGCCGACGGGAAGCACGAAGTGGCGACCGTGTACCAACGTGTCGACCTCGGCGACCGCATCACAGTCGAGCCCGCTCCCGACACGACGATCTCCGGCTTCGCCGAGGACACGCTCGTGCGAGCTGCGCTGGGCGCGCTCGGGGCGCCGCACGGCTGGCGCGTGAGGATCGAGAAGCACGTTCCCGTTGCGGCGGGGCTCGGCGGCGGCAGCTCCGATGCGGCAACGGCCCTCCGGCTCGCGAACGGACAGCTGCAAGCCCCCCTCGCACCGGCCGAGCTGCATTCGATCGCGGCGAGCCTCGGCGCCGACGTCCCATTCTTCCTGGTCGACGGGCCCCAACTGGGCACCGGGGACGGGACCGACCTCGAGCCGCTCGACCTGCCCCAGGACTTCGTCGTGCTCTTGCTGCTCCCGCACGGCTCGATGAAGGCCTCGACGGCAGAGGTCTATGCGCAGTTCGATGCTCGCGAGGGCGAGGCGGGCTGGGAGGGCCGACTGGCCGCGGTGCGCACCGCGCTCGCCGCCGTCCGCCGCCCGCGTGACCTCGCGTCTCTGCCGCCGAACGATCTCGCCCGCTCGCCGCTCAGTGCAGAGCTCGTCGCGTACGGCGCGTTTCGTGCCGACGTCAGCGGTGCAGGCCCGACGATCTACGGCCTGTTCCACCGCCGCGCCGACGCCTCGCGGGCAGCCGGCGTGCTGAAGCGCCTGGGGCGGACCTGGATCACGATTCCCGTCTGGTACGGGTAGCGGCGCAGAGCGGGGCTACGGCAGCGGAACGGGCGGCACGAACACGACGCCGAGACGCTCGAGCGTGGCCTCGGACTCGGCGCGCACGTCTGCGCCGGCATTGCGCGTATCCGCGAGCGCCCGCAGCGACAATGCCGTCTCGTACTCCGACCCGATTTCGCGGGCCAACTCGACGCTCGCCTCGAGGTGCTGTCTGGCCTCCTCCGGGCGGCGGGCCTGGTGGAGCGCATAGCCGAGCGTCCGCTCGACGAGGATGCGCGTGGGGCCTGGCTCGCCGTCGTCCACCCGCGTAGTGAGGGCAGCGATTGCCTCCGCGTGGCGACCCTCGAACACGAGGCACTCGCTCTGCCGTGCCACTGCTTCCAGCTCGAAGCGTGCCGAGCCGATTCGTTCGAACAGCGTGTGCGCCTCCTGGAAGAGCGTGTGCGCCTCCTCGAATCGACCGACGCGCGCCTCGAGCCGGGCAAGGTTGTTCAGCGCCGCACCTTCGCCAAGCGCATAACCGGCTGCCTTGCACACGCGCGCGTAGTGGCGGAACGGCTCCTGCGCCTCGTCGAACCGCCCCTGATCGGACAAGACTTCGCCCTCGTTGTTCGCGAGCGTTGCCTCTCCGACCACGTCTCCGGCGCGCTCCATTGCTTCACGCCCGCGGCGGTAGGCCGCCACGGCCTCGTCCCAGCGACCCTCGTAGTAGAGCCGAACGCCAAGGTTGTTCAGCGTCCGGCCCATCCCGCCGAATTCGGAGAGCTCTTCGAAGATCGGCAGTGCGAGCTCACAGAGAGCGAGCCCTTCCGGACGTCCGAGCTCGTTGTAGCCGGCCGCCATCAGGTAGTACGCGTGTGCGAGACGAGCCACGGTCGCCTGTCTCCTCAGCGTGTGCCGCCGCGATCTCAGCCCAGCGAACGCACTCGTCGGAACTGGCCCTGCCGGAAGCGAACACCGGCGGCGCCGATCTCGATGTCGGCACGGTTCTGGAGCAGCACGGTGTCGGCCGGCAGAGCGTCGAGGCGCGCGAGTCCCAGCTCATAGATCGTGAAGGCTTCCTCGTAGGCGCCGACGCGCTCGGCGAGCGCGCCGCGCTTGGCACACAGCCGTGTCTCGACGATCGGGTCGTCCGGGAGCAGTTGCAGCACACGCTCGTACGCCGGCGCCGGCACGGCTGTACGCGCCGAAGTGCTCGCACACGTCTCCGAGCGCCTCCGCTACCTCCGCCACCTCCACCGCAGCAACGGCACCGTCGAGCGCATCGGCGGCCGCCAGCGCACGCTCGAACAGCTCCGCGGCGACGATGTTCGCGAAGCCCTCCTTGGCGCGCACGACCGGCGGTGACCGCGTAGCGCCAGGCCCGTTCGTGGTCGCCGGCCTCCGCGAAGTGCAGCGAGAGCAGCGCGGCCTCCTCGTCGACGCGCTCTCCGGCGCGATGCTCGAGCGCCTGTCCGACGCGGCCGTGGATCTCGCGGCGACGGCGGAATGAAAGGCCTTCGTATGCGGTTGCCCGCATCAGGTCGTGCCGGAAGGCGAGCGAGCCCTCGCGAATCGGCACGACGAACTCGCCGAGCCTGTCCCAGCGGCTCGGCGTCGCCGGCGCCCGCGATCTCGTCGCCCAGGATCTCCGTCGAGCAGCTCTAGCTCGAACGACGGACCGACGACGGAGGCGTAGCGAAGCAGCATCCGATCGGCCGGCTCGAGCGTGTCGATCCGCGTCGTGAGGAGGGTCTCGACCGACTCGGGCAGGTCATCGGGAGCACCGTGCTGAGCAGCAAAGACGAGCTCGCGTAGGAACAGCGGATTCCCGGCTGCGCGCCCCGCCAACGTCTCGACGGCGTCCGTCGAGAGAGCGTGCTCCTGCGCGACCGCGAGTGCGAACGCCTCGGCGTCTGCGTCGGTGAGCGGCTGCAGCTCGATGCGCTGGCCCGGCCCTCCGTCGGACAGGATCGACTGGGCTGCCGGACGTGCCGTCACGCAGACGAGCCAGGGTCGCGGGACGGGTCGGGCGACGAGGTGCCGAAGCAGAAACAGCGAGGCGTCGTCGAGCCAGTGGATGTCCTCCACGACGATCAGGGTCGGCATCATCAGCACGCGCTCGAGGAACGTCTCGACGGTCGCGTGCAGCCGGTCACGGCTGTGGGCCGGGTCGAGCGCGTCCGTCTCGGGCGTCGCGGGCACGCTGGCATCGAACGGGACGGCGAGGAGCGGGAGCCACGGCGCGAGGTCGGGCATCACCGCCTGCACCCAGGGCGCGAGCTGTTCGCCCGCTTCCTCGCGCGAGCGGTCCGGCGTGATCCCCGCGAGCGGTCGCAGGAGGTCGCGCCAGATCGAGTACGACTCGGTGGCGGCGTACGGGTCGACCGAGGCCCGTAGTTGCTGGAAGCCGAGCGCGAGTGCCGGCAGCTCGCGGACGAGCCGCGACTTGCCCATGCCCGGCTCGGCCACGATCTCGACCGCCTGCAACTGCCGGAGCCGGGCCGCATCGATCGCCGCACGCAGGACCTCGACCTCCTCAGCGCGTCCGACGATCGGGATCGTGTCGACCTGGGCGAGCCTCGCGCCGGCCGGTCGGCGCGCCCACATGGTGCGCGATCACGGCCCGCTCCTTGCCCTTCACGAGCAGCGGCTCGCGATCGGTTGCGTACGTCGTGCGGGCCCGGTCGAGGACGTCCGCCGTCGCAAGGAGATCGCCGGGCTGAGCACGCCCGGTCAGGCGAGCCGCCAGGTTGACGGCGTCGCCCATGACGGCATACGTGCGTCTCGAGACCGCGCCGATGTCGCCGGTGAAGACCTGGCCGCGGTGGACGCCGGCCCGGATCGGCAGGCCGATCTCGACCGCCACGAGCTCGCGCAGCGCACGCAGCATGCCCTCGACGTCGTCTCCGGTGCTCGAGGGGGCGCCCGCGGTGAGGTAGAGCTTGCAGGCGTTCACGTCGATGTCGGACTCGAGCCACGTGATCCCGTAGCTCTCGCAGGCAGCGCGCGACCGCGGCGGCGAGGAGATCGAGCCGGGCGAGCAGGGCATCCGGCCCTTCGCTCGCGATGAGGTCGTCAGTGCTCGAGACCTTCAGAAAGGCGACGCAGACATGACGGTGCTCTGCCTCGCCGCTCGCGACAGCAAGGTGCGCACGGAGCGGGGCGGGAACGTACAGCTGGAGGTCGCGGCCCGGTACGTCGGGCGGGGGCGGGATCGAGCTCGCGCCGGGCTCGAGCCGGGTCATCAGCCGTGCGCCGTCTCGCTCGTCATCGAGCCACGCACGGGTCGATTGCTGCCGCGGTCTCGCGACTGACGACGATCTCGCCTGCCGTTGCGAGGTCTTCGAGCTCGAAGACCCGAGTCGACGCCGGCCCGCAGACGATCAGCTCGCGGTGAGGCGTCTCGGTGAGGAAGAAGTGGCACGCGGCGGAGTGGACGCCGGCCGACATCCGAAGCTCGACCGGTCCGACAGAGCTGACCGCGCTGCCCACCTCCTCGATCGTCCACTGCATGTCGGAGGCGGCGCCGCAGGCTCGCTCCGCATGGCGGTCGCCGACGAAGAAGAGGAGCAGGGCGTCGCCGCGGAACTTGAGCACGTCGCCGCCGTGACGCTCGGCGACTCCGATCAGGTCGTCGAAGACGGCCGAGATGCGGCCGACGAGCTCCTCCGCGCCGGCCTTGCCGTTGACGGCGAGGCGCTCGGCAAGCGCGGTGAAGCCGGAGATGTCGACCGAGACGAGCGAGCCGTCGAGCGCGCGCATCCTTGGGCCGTCGGGCTCCTCGCTCCAGCCCCGGATCAGGCGCGGGACGTACGGGGCGAATGTGGCTGACATGCCGGTGGCGGTCACGGTGCCTTCCTAGCAGCGGCGAGACGTCTTTGCCGGGCGGGCGAACTTGTGGGTTGATTTTCCGTCCGTCGCAGGTGAGGATGGGATGGTGGCAGCCGCGCGACGGCTGCTGCTGCGACTGGACCACGGGGAGCGGGGTTGAGGAGAGGAATGCTGCGGCGCGGTTGTGCGGGACTGGTGGCTCTGCTTGCGCTTGCGCTGGCGCCGTCGGCGCTCGCCGACACGTTCACCGTCTCGACGAACGCGGATTCAGGCCCCGGGTCGCTCCGGCAGGCGATCCTCGACAACAACCTCACCGGCCCCGGGATCGTCAACACCATCCAGTTCGCCCTTACCTTCAGCAATTCGGTCATCACGCCGCAGACCTCGCTGCCCGCCATCACCGGGCAGGTGATCGTGGATGGCTCCGCGGGTGGTCAGCAACCGCAGATCGATGGCTCGACGGTCGGCGGGATCGGGCTGCAATTCTCCATCCCGTCGGCCGCTCAGGCACAGGTTCGAGGACTCACGATCACGAAGTTCCAGACAGGCCTCGACCTCGGTACCGATTCGGTGATCGCCGCCGGCAACTACATCGGCACGGACAGCGCCGGGACCGCCGGGCTCGGCAACGGGATCGGTATCGCCGTCTCGGGCGCTTCCTGATCGGCGGCACCACGGCAACCGACCGGAACGTGATCTCGGGCAACGGGTCCGGGATCTCCGTCGGCGGGTCGGGCGTGGTCATCGAGGGCAACTACATCGGCCCGACCCCCACCGGTGAGAGTGCCATTGGCGGCACCGGCAGCGGCACCGGGATCACGGTCGACGGCGGGTCGGGCGTGACGATCGGCGGGACGCTCCCCGGGTCGGGCAACACCATCTCCGGCCTCGACCAGTCGGCGATCATCCTTGGCAACAGCACGGGTGATTTGGTTGAAGGCAACCTCATCGGGCCGACCGCGAGCCAGTCGTCGGTGCTCGGTGTCGACATCGGGGTCGAGCTCGACGGCGGAGCCGACAACAACACGATCGGCAGCGCCGGCGCCGGGGCGAACGTGATGGCGGGGAGCGACGACGTCGGCGTGCTGATCGACGGCGGCAAGAGCAACACGATCGAAAGCAACTTCATCGGCACCGATACCGGCGGTACGCCGTTCTCGTTCACAAACGGGGAAGGGGTGCGGGTGCTGCACGGCTCCGGCAACACGGTGTCGAACAACCGCATCAGCACGAGCAACACCCAGGGGGTCGAGATCGACGAGAGCCCGAACACGTTCAGCGGCAATCGCATCGACGCCAATGACGGGGGCGGGATCATCGTCACTGCCGGCGGAAGCACGATCGGCCCGGCGAACAAGATCCTCGACAATCAGAGCTTCGGGATCCGGATTGCCCTTGGCGACGGCACGCGGATCACCCAGAACGGAATCGACGGCACCGTCGGTGGGCTCGGGATCGATCTGGCCGCAGGCGCGAACAACGATCAGGCCTCCCCGGTTGTGACCTCGGCGGCCGGATCGGGTAGCAACATCGAGGTTCAGGGGACGCTCACGAGCACGCCGAGCACGACCTTCACGGTCGAGTTCTTCCGCAGCCCGACCTGTAACTCGAGCGGGAGCGGTGAGGGAGCCACCTATCTCGGCTCCTCGACAGAGGTCGTCACGGATGGCGGCGGCAACGCGAGCTTCGATGTCCCCGTGCCGGCCTCCGGCGCCGGGACGGTCGTCACGGCCACGGCGACCGATCCCTCCGGCAACACGTCGGAGTTCTCGCAGTGCGCGACGCTCTCCAGTGCCGGGACGATCGATGGCAGCGTCGCCCAGGACCCTGCGCCCGCCGACGTCAACCTGAGCGCTCTCGGCACCGAGGACTGGGCGATCTGGGGCAGTGCGAACGGTGGCACGAGCACCTCGCTCGACCCGGATTCGCGCAAGCTCGGCGCCAACGAGATCAGCCCCCTCACGAACGTCGATCCCGATCCGTCCGTTGTCCTGCGCGGGCTCGGGCAGTTCCCGGCAGTCGAGCCGTTCTACTTCGGCTGGGCGAATGGAAGCGCCCCGATGAACGCGGTGCACGTGAGCGGCGGCATCCAGCACGACGGCGAGCCGCAGCACCTGAGCACCTTGAATCATGGCTTCAGCTTCGACGTCCCCGCGGACACTCGGACCCGGACGCTCCGCGTCTATGTCGCCACCAACCGTGCCGACGGCACGCTCACCGCCAGCCTGTCCGACGGATCGGCGCTCAACTTCGTCGATGTGCTTCCACAGGCCGTCGATCTGCGGTCCGCCGTCTACACGATCAACTACGCCGCCGCGTCGGCGAACTCGACGCTGCACGTGGACTGGGTGGAGACGGCTGACAACTGCAGTACCACCTTCCAGTGTGACAACGCCGCGATCTACGCGGTGGCGCTCCAGGCCCCGAACACGTACGTCGTGAACACGCCGGACGACCACAACGATGGCGCCTGCGACGCATCGGACTGCACGCTCCGCGAGGCGATCAATGCCGCCGACGCTGCGAACGCACCGGGCGTCGCCGGAATCACGTTCGACTTCTCCGAGGGTGGGCCGCAGCAGATCTCGGTCGCCAACTCGCCGCTGCCGGCGATCACCGTGCCGGTCGCCATCGACGGGACGACCGAGCCGGGCGCCCCGGCCGGGACGAAGGGAGTGACCCTGAACGGCGACGGCGCAGGCGAGGCCGACGGTCTGTTGCTCGCTCCCGGCTCCGACGGCTCGACGATTCGCGGCCTGGCGATCCGCGACTTCCACAGCACGAGCGAGGCGGGCATCCGCGTGCAGTCGGACGGGAACCAGATCGTCGGCAACTACATCGGCACAGCCGACGACGGGAAGGGCAGCAACGCGAACGGGGAGGGCGTGGTCCTCGAGGGCAACAACAACACGGTCGGTGGCCCGAATGCGGGCGACCGGAACGTCATCTCGGGAAACACCGACGCGGGCGTGCTCGTCAACCGAGCCGTCGGGATGCCTGACGCGAACGTGGTCGCCGGCAACTACATCGGTCTCGATGTGACCGGCCAGACGGAGGACGCAAACGGCGGCCCCGGCGTCCAGGTCCTGGACGCGACGCACACGGTCGTCGGCGGGGCGGACCCGGCTGATGGCAACGTCATCGCCGGCAACGACAACGAGGTGATCTTGGGCAGCTTCAGCGCCCTCAGCACCGGCACCGCGAATGTCGTGCAGAACAATGTCCTGGGTCTGGTTGCCGACAAGAGCGCGAACGCCGGAGGTTTCAACGACGGCGTCGAAGTGATGGACGCCGGCGCCAACACGATCGCCGACAACGTCATCGGCCGAGAGAGCTTCGGGGTCGACATCTGCGGCTCGCCGGGAAACACTGTCGCCCGAAACCTGATCGGCTCGAACTCGCCCGATCCGCTCGGCCCGGACTTCGGAGTGGTAAACGACGCCATCTCGATCTCCGGCGGGCCTTGCCCGTTCACGGCCGCCGCGACCGGCAACATCATCGGCGGCGCCCCGGGTGACGGCAACACGGTCCTCAATTCGGAGCTCGACAACATCGCCGTCGACTCCAACCTCAACACCGTCTCATACAACACCGTGCACGGCGCGCTCGGGCACGGCATCGAGATCGAGGGCAGCAAGAACACGATCGGGCCGGCGAATGTCGTCACCGAAAACGGCAGTTCGGCCACCGGCATCGCGTTGATCTCCGGGAACGGCAACACGATCACCCAGAACTCGATCGACGGCAATCTCGGGCTCGGTATCGACCTGGGCGACGACGGCGTCACCCCCAACGGCTCCGCCGGCCCGAACGACGGGCAGGACTTCCCCGCCATCACGAGTGCGAGTCGCGACGGCAGTTCGGTGACGGTGGACTACGGCCTGCCGTCGGTGTCGCCCGGCTCCTACACCGTGGAGTTCTTCGCCAGCCCGGCGTGCGACAGCAGCAACCACGGCGAAGGCGCGACGTACCTCGGCACCGACACGGCGGCCGTGACGGCCGGGAACTCGTCGTTCACCGCGACGTTCACCAACCCCGCGGCCGCCGCGGTCACGAACGGCGAGGCCGTCACCGCGACCGCGACGAATGCAAACGGCAGCACGTCCGAGTTCTCGGTCTGCTCGACCGCCTTCGACCCCAGCGTCGCGCCGCTCGGGGTCGTGAGCATTGCCTCGGCGAAGCCGTCGGTCGAAGCGGGCGCCGCGACGGTCAAGCTCAGCGACGTCCCACCCTCACTCTTCTTCGACGCGGCGGGCACGGCCAACTCGGCGCCCGTCGGCTCGATCCCTGTCGGCTCGATCCCGGTCGGCTCGATCCCGGTCGGCTCGATCCCGGTCGGTTCGATCCCTGTCGGCTCGATCGGCTTCACCGCGACCCAGAGCTTGCTCTCATCGATCTCGCTCGCGACGATCCCGCTCCTGCCGCCCTCGAGTTGGGCGACCGTGCTCGCCGGCACTCCGTTCGCCGGGCTGCCGCTGCAGACCTTGACGCTCGGCCAGGTGCTCGCGAATACGACCGCTGCCGGTCGCCTCAATTCGGTTCCTGTCGGCTCGATCAACCTTGCGCGCAGCCCGCTCGGCTCGCTGACGCCGGCGGCGATCGGGCTCGGCTCGACGCCTGTCGCGTCGATCCCGGTTCCGCCGGTGGACGGCGAGCCGGCGACCGACACCACGCTGCAGCGCTGGTGCAAGTGGCTGAGCGGCCCCCCGGTCAACTGCACGGTCCCGACCAGCCTGACCACGACCACGATGGTGTCCGCGGCGCTGCAGGGCGCACCGGTCGCATCGATCCCTGTCGGCTCGATTCCGGTCGGTTCGATCCCGGTCGGCTCGATCCCGGTCGGCTCGATCCCGCTCGGCTCGATCCCGGTCGGTTCGATCACCCTGCCGCGGGTCAACATCCAGTACTCGCCCATCGGCTCGATCCCGGTCGGCTCGATTCCCGTCGCGTCGATCCCCGTCGGTTCGATCCCGATCGGCTCGATTCCGGTCGCCTCGATCACGCTCGCCTCGTCACCGGTCGGCTCGATCCCGGTCAGTTCGATCCCGGTCGCGTCGATCCACATCGTCTTCAACTGCACGAGCGCGTGCCCCACGTCGGGGACGCTGCTCAGCAACGCGTCGCAGCTCCAGCCGAACCTCACGCTCGAGCAGTTGCTCCGCAACACGAATGCCGGGCACGTTCGACCACATCACCTTCGCCGACGTGATCGGCTTCACGGCACCGTCGGTGCTGCACAACTACACGGTCGCGCAGCTGATCAACAGCCTGCCGCCTGACAGCGGCATCACCTACGCGGACGTGCTCGCGCTGCTCCTGAACCCGGGCGACCTGAGCTGGGAGACGCTCGACCTGCAGGGCACGCCGATCCAGAACTTCTCGACCGGCGGGAGCACGCTCGACTATCACGCCGATTTCTCGCTGAGCGGAAACGGCGTCCCGGACGGCGTGCCCCACCCGGCGACGCTCGACGTGAAGGTGCCTCCGGGCTTCCTCTACCAGAAGGGGACGACCCAGCTTCTGGTCGACAACGGCGGCTTCAGCCCGGCGCCGACCCAGCCCGGCGACCCGTCGGTGCTCGCCGATGGCACGCTCCGGTGGATCGTCAACGCGACGACGGCGACGACTACCGCCTCGTCGTTCACGACCAGGCCAGGGCTGACGCTCGGGCCGACCGTCGCCACCGCGACGATCAAGCCCGGTGGCGGCGTGACTGCCGCGGCGCCCACGCCCGCGCCGGTCGCGGTCGGCGACACGCTCGAGTCGAACGACACGCCCGGGACCGCCAGCCCGATCTCGACCGACGCGGACGGCTCGGGCGACTCCTTCAACCTCTCGTACCTCACGAGCAAGTCCGACGTCGACTACTACTCGTTCCCGGTCCCGGCGGCCGGCGCGCGCGTGACGTTCCACCTGAGCCACCTGCCCGCTGACTATGACCTCGTCGTCTACGGACCCGCGTCGGGCGGCCAGCTTCGGCCGCCGCAGGCGTCGACGCCGCCGCTCGACGGCCAGCCGCTCGCCGACACCGGCTTCGCCACGACGCACGCCACCGATCCGCTGGCGCCACAGACGCTCAACGACGTCACGCTTGCCTCGGGACTGCCGGTCTACGGCGTCTCGACGCTCCGTGGAACACAGGACGACGCGGTCACGGTCGTCTCGAACGGTGAGGGCGGCAATTACACGGTTCAGGTGTCCGGCTTCAACGGGGCGACGAGTGACGACCCCTACATGCTGCGTGTCGACACGACGCCGCCGCCAGCGCCGCCGGTCTGCACGCCTCGCGTGCTCGGCTCTGCGTCAGCGGCTACGAACCTCGTCACCACCGCGCCCGGCCAGGTCGCGAGCGACGTCAACACGCTCTTCGTCGTCGACGACCAGCAACTGAGCCGGATCTACTCGACCGGGACGACAACCGGCGCGAGCGTGGTCGCGAAGCTCAACTCCGCCGCCAATCTCACCGGCTACGCGAACGCCGGCTTCCCGGCCGCCGTCGTGCATGTCGACGCCAACTCGGCGGTGACCTCGGCCTATGCGGCGTGGAACGGTTGCCCGGCGGATCCGGCCAAGGCCAACGCCACGAGCAAGGCGATCGCGGATGTCCTCGACACCGTGCGCGGCACGTACAAGAACGTCGAGTACCTCGTGCTCGTCGGTGGGGACGACGCATTGCCGTTCTGGCGGCTCGACGACCTGACGACGCTCTCGACCGAGAACGGCTACGCGGAGACGTTCCCGTCATCGAGCGCACTCGGCGGATCGCTGGCTGCGGCGAAGATGCTCTCCGACGACCCGTACGGCACGACCGAGCCGGTGCCGTTCTTCAACCAGCAACTCGACGTCCCCGATCTCGTCACGGGCAGGCTCGTCGAGACGCCCGCGAACATCAATGCGCAACTCGATGCGTTCCTCGCGGGCTCGACTCCCGGGCATCTGCATCCGGCGACGGCATTGACGACGGGCTACGACTTCCTCTCCGACGGCGCGAGTGCCGTCAGTTCGGCGCTCGCAGCTGCGGCTCCGGGCACTGCGAACAAGTCGGCGATCAACGACACCTGGACGAAGAGCACGTTGATCGGATCCGGAGCGCTGCTGCTGCCGTCGAACGGCGCCGCGCCGCCCGACATCGTCTCGCTGAACGCGCACGCCGACCACAACCGCTTCGAGCCGGCCTCCGGCACGAGCCTGTTCAGCGCGTCGGAGGCCGCCGCTGCGACGCAGACGTTCGGCAGCCGGCTCGTGTTCAGCATGGGCTGTCACGCCGGTCTCAGCGTCTTCGACGCGTTCGTACCGACGAACAACCTCGACTGGGCGCAGCTGTTCGCTCAGAAGGGCGCTGCGGCCTACGTCGCGAACACCGGCTACGGCTACGGCGACTCGACCACGATCGCGTATTCCGAGGATCTGAACCGGCGCTTCGCCCAGGGCGTGGTCGGCGGGCTGACGGCACCGACCGGCGCCGAGCTGACGGTCGGCGAGGCACTGACGGTCGCGAAGCAGGCGTACAAGGGCGACCTGGGCATCGTCGGCGCCTACGACGAGAAGGCGATGGCCGAGCTGACGATGTACGGCCTGCCGATGTACCGCATCGGCGGCAGCGGCATCGCGCCGTTCGCCCGCCGCGGCCCAGAGCCTGGCGCCGCTCGCACAGCAGTCGCAGGCGTTTGCGGCGACCGCGTCCGCGAGCGCTTCAGCGCCGGCCGCCGTGCCCGCAGCGTCCTTCCCGCCGACCCGTCGACCGGCCTGCACGTCGAGTCCTTCAGCGCCGACCGCAGCTTCGGGGCGGCCATCTCGACCCCGCGCGGCTCCTACTTCAACGGAACCGACGGGCTGATCGTGGAGCACTTCCGCCCGCTCGAGCCCAAGGCGATCAAGCCGGTCACGATCGAGAAGGCGCACGGTGCCCTGTTGACCGAGCTGAGCTCTCAGGACGTGACCGGATTCGATCCGGTCTACGCGCGGCCCATCGTCGACAACGCGGCGGCCGAACCTGAAGTCGGCTTCGACGATCTCGCGTTCCCGAGCAAGCTTCAGGCGGTGACGACCTTCAAGCGCCTGCGCACGACGAAGCAACAGGTCGTGCTGGCGCAGGGGCAGTTCTTCTCGGCGAACCCGGCCGACGGCCTCGCGGGCGGGACGCAGCGGCTGTTCACGCACGAGAGCGGCGTCGTCTTCAGCTCGACGAGCAACGACTTCGCGCCCCCTGTCTTCTCGACACTCGATGCGCAGGTGGTGGCAGGCGGGCAGGTCGCGTTCCTCGTCGGAGCGAGCGATCGCGACGGCGCCGGTGCCGGCGTCGTCAAGCGCGTGCTGGTCGCCTACAAGGACGGGGCAGGCGGTAACGCGTGGCACTTCGTCGACCTGACAGAGTCGGGCATCACGCCCGGAAGCTGGTCGGCCGTCGCGCCGCTCAGCGGCCCGCACGTGCAGTTCTTCGTCCAGGCCGTCGACGCGAACGGCAACGTCGCGGTGAGCACGAACAAGGGCTTCTACTACCAGGAGACGCCGCCCTCGCAGGCGACCGGCGGCGTCGACGTGCAGACGGCGGTCCCGCCGCCGGCGAACGGCTGGTTCGACACGAGCACCGCCGTCGTCGTCACCGTCAACGGTGCGGCACCGGCTCCCGGCACCGCGACCCTCTCGATCGACGGCGGAGCGCCGGTGGCCTACACCGGGCCTGTCACCGTGACCGGCGACGGCCTCCATCGAGCGACGGCTGAGACGGCGACCGGGTGCCGACTCCACCTTCTTCCTCGTCGACGGTAGCCCGCCGACCGTGACGTTCGCCGCGCCGGCGGCAGGAACGGCGGTCGATCAGCAAGCGCCGAACGGCGCCTCGAGCTTCGCGTGCACCGACGCAGGGATCGGCGTGCAGTCCTGCGCCGGCGCGTCGACCTTCGACACGACCGACCTCGGCTTCCACACCTTCTCGGTCACCGCCACCGACCTGCTCGGGCATTCGACGACGAGTAGCTCGAACTACGCGGTGAT
Organism: uncultured Thermoleophilia bacterium; assembly: GCA_963817765.1. Taxonomy (GTDB): domain Bacteria; phylum Actinomycetota; class Thermoleophilia; order Gaiellales; family Gaiellaceae; genus PALSA-600. The sequence continues at coordinate 164,386 of CAWFPX010000010.1, forward strand.
CAAGATCGCATCCCCGGCGCAGGGTGCGAGCCTCCTCCGCGGCTCGTCGGTGAGCTCGAGCTACTCCTGCGGCGCGCTGCCGGCCGGAACGACCTGCACCGCGACCGTCACGCGACTCACGCCGGCACCTCCCGGTGCGCCGGCCGCGAACACGAGCGGCCAGGCGCTGCCGACGACTATCGCAGGGACCTACAGCTTCGCCGTCACGCTCGCCGATGCCGCAGGGCACAGCGCGACGCTCGACCCACACGTTCACTGTGGCGCCACCGTCGCTCTCCGGCATGCTCGTCTTCACGCGCGCCAATCGCATCTGGACGATCAATCCGAACGGCACCGGCCTCAGGCAGTTGACCGGCACCGGCGCCGACCCGGGAACGGCCTTCGACGATCAGGCCGCGAAGTCGCCGGACGGGACGAAGATCGTCTTCGCGCGGCGCACCACGGCGACCGGTCCGTCCCAGTTGTGGGTGATCGACTCCGACGGATTGAATCCGCAGCAGCTCACCTTCGGAACGGGAGACAACACGGCGCCGGCGTGGTCACCGGACGGCCAGAGGCTCGCCTTCCAGTCGACCCGGACCGGCTCCACCGGGATCGACATCTGGGTCGGAAGCTGGAACACAGGATTTGTTGATCCGCTGGTCGGCCTCGTCGACCTGACGAATGCCGCGGGCGACGATGTCAGCCCCGCCTGGTCCCCGTCGAGTGTCGGCAAGATCGCGTTCGCGTCGAACCGCAAGGGTCAGTTCGAGATCTACACGATGACGACGACCGGCGCGAGTGTGCTTGGGCCTCACGAATGACAAGGCCACCGACCGCGAGCCGAGCTGGTCGCCCGACGGGACGAAGCTCACGTTCTCGAGTGACCGTGCGACGTCCGGCACGCCGAACGGGTTCGAGATCTACGTCATGGGCGCCGCGAACGGCAACTCACAGAACCGCCTGACGACAGTCGCGGGTGACGACAAGGCACCGTTCTGGCTCGACGCGAATCGCATCGTCTACTCCTCGGCGCAGGTCGCGCCCGGACCGCTCGGTGGGCTCGCGATCATCGCGCCGACCGGTGGGGCGTCGACGAAGATCGCGAACACCGTCGCGACCGACGCGAACCCCGGTTAGGCACGACGACGGCGGCTCGGAGCCGCAGCACCGTGGTACCGTTGCCCTGAGATGTACGGGACGACCGTGATCGAACATGGGTCGACGCCCCGGGGGCGTTGGCTACGCGAGCGGCGGCTGCGGATCACGCTCTGGATCACCCTCGTCGAGGGGCTCCTGTACATCGCCGGCATCCTCCACTGGTGGGAGGCCGTCGGTCTCGCCGCGATCGGCGTTGGGCTCTGGTGGTTCGTGGGACGCAACAGCCGCTCCGACCTGATCCGGCAGGTGACCTGGATCTTCGCGGCCTCACAGCTGCTCGTGCTCTGCGTGCCCATCGCGCTCGGGGTCCTCAAGGCAGTCGCGATCGGCCTGATCGCGGTCGTCGCGATCGTGGCGCTCTTCTTCCTCTTCCGAGAACGCAAGTAGGCCGGGCTTATACTCGCCGCACTGTGGGGCGTAGCCAAGCGGTAAGGCAGCGGGTTTTGGTCCCGCGATCCCAGGTTCGAATCCTGGCGCCCCAGCCATTCTGAAAAGCACTGCCCTGATACCCCGGTGACCAACGACACGTCCATCGCAGCTGTCGTCATGGCCGGAGGGCTCGGCACCCGCATGCGCTCCGCCGTGCCGAAGCATTTCCATCCGCTCCTCGGCCGGCGCATGGTCGACTGGGTGCTCGAGTGCGGCCGCGAGATCGGTGCGGCTCCGCTCGTCGTCGTTGCCTCGCCGACGGGCCGCGACGAGTTCGCCGAAAGCGGCGTCACCGTTGTCGTGCAGGATCCGCCGCTCGGCACGGGCGACGCCGTCCGAACGGCGCGTTCTGCGCTCGAGTCGTATTCCGGTGACGTGCTCGTGCTCTCGGGCGACACGCCGCTGCTCACGTCGCAACTGCTCCTCGACCTCGTCGCGACTCACCGGACAGAGTCCGCTGCCGCGACGATCCTCAGTGCGGAGCCTCCGGATCCCCGGCTCTATGGGCGCGTCGTTCGCGACGCCGACGGCTCCGTGCTGCGGATCGCCGAGGGGACGGATGCGACTCCGGCGGAACGCGAGATCCGCGAGATCAATTCGTCGATCTATGTCTTCCGGAGCGATGCGCTCTGGCCGGCGATCGAGCAGCTTCAGCCGAAGAACGTGCAGGGCGAGCTGTACCTCACCGATGTGATCGGGATTCTCGTCGGCGCGGGGCAGCATGTCGCCGCGCATCGCGCGGCCGACTCGCACGAGACGGACGGGGTGAACACCCGAGTCGAGCTGGCGCATGCTGCGTCGATTCTGCGCGACCGGATCAACGAGGCCCATATGCTCGCAGGGGTGACGATCGTCGACCCGCGGACGACCTGGATCGACCCGTCGGTGACGATCGAGCCGGATGCGACGATCCAGCCGTTCGTGATCCTGCGGGGCGCGACGCGGGTCGCCGCAGGCGCGGAGATCGGTGCGAACACCGTTGCGATCGACGCACAGATCGGCGTTCGCGCGACGATCGGGCCCTTCTGTTACCTTCGCCCCGGAACGATCCTCGGCGAGTCTTCCAAGGCAGGCACCTTCGTGGAGATCAAGAACTCACGGATCGGCGACCGGACGAAGGTCCCGCATCTGTCGTATATCGGCGATGCGGACGTCGGCGAGGACACGAACATCGGCGCCGGCGCGATCACCGCCAACTACGCGCACAAGCCTGGCGTGCCGAAGAACCGCACGACGATCGGACGCAACGTCAGGACCGCGATCCACAATGGCTTCATTGCGCCGGTCGAGATCGGAGACGGGGCTTGGATCGCCGCGGGGTCGGTAATCACGAACGACGTCCCCCCGGATGCACTCGGGATCGCTCGGTCCCGTCAGGAGAACAAGGAGGGATATGCAGCCCGGCAGCGCGACGACTGAGCTCGTCCTTCCAGGACTCGAGTCCTCGGAGCCGATGACCCAGCCATCCACAGGCCATTGGCTCGAACGCGGCCCGCAGAAGCGGCTGATGGTGTTCTCGGGTCGCTCACACCCGGACCTGGCACAGCGGATCGTCGCGCCACTCGGCGTGGAGCTCGGCGAGATCGAGCTGCACACGTTCGGAAACGGCGAGACCTACATCCGCTACTGCGAATCGATCCGCGGCGCCGACATCTTTCTCGTGCAGACGGGCTGCGATCCGGTCGACCAGAATCTGATGGAGCTGCTGCTGATGATCCAGGCAGCGAAGCTCGCATCCGCGAAGCGGATCACGGCGGTGATCCCGTGGTTCCCGTACGCGCGCCAGGACCGCAAGGCGAAGCCGCGCGAGCCGATCTCGGCCCGCCTCATCGCCGACATGCTGCAACTCGCCGGCGCCGACCGCGTGCTGACGATGGACCTCCACGCCGGTCAGATCCAGGGGTTCTTCCAGATCCCGGTCGACCACATGACGAGCCTGCCGCTGTTTGCGCGCCACTTCCGCGACCTGGGCCTCACCGGCGAAGGTGTCGTCTCGGTCGCACCGGACGCCGGACGTGCGAAGCACGCCGTGCGCTTCGCGGAGATGATCGAGGCGGACTTCGCGATCATGCACAAGACGCGACCGGCGCACGACGTCGCCGCGGTCACCGAGGTGACGGGGCGGGTGCGCGGCAAGGTCGCGATCATCGGCGACGACATCACGACGACCGGCGGCACGTTGATTGCAGGCGCCGAGGCGCTGAAGCAGCACGGCGCGACCGACGTCTGGGTCTTCGTCACGCACGCTCTGATCTCGAAAGAGGGCCTCGAGAAACTCAGCGGAGCCGGGTTCGCCGGCATCGTCGTCACGGACACGGTGCCGATCGACCCGATCACGAAGCCCGACAACATGACCGTGCTGACGGTTGCGCCGCTGCTCGCCGAGACGATCATGAACGTGTTCGCCGACGACTCGGTCTCGGCGATCTTCGGCGGCGAAAACCAGCTCTTTTAACTGGTATTGCTCGACCATGCATGACGAGATACGGACTGATTGGAGTGGGCGCGCTTGCGTTCGCCGGGTCAGCCTTCGCGGCGCCATCGAACCGTCATCAGAACGGAGCAGTGCTCAGGGTCGGCCAGAGCCGAACCTTCACCGCAGCGTCCCTCCCCGCCGGGGCGAGTGTCGGTTGCCTGAACCACGGGCACACGCTCGTACTCGCGGTACCACCACTCGGCTCATCGCCGTGGCAGGCACAGGGCACCGTCTGGACGAAACCTGGCACTCAGGCGTTCCACCTGTACTTCACTGTCCGTCACGGCGGCGGCTACACCGCCTCGTGCGGGCTTCGCGGATTCCACTGGTGAGGGCGAGTCTGGACACGGCTCTAGCCTGATCGCTCGCGTAAGCGCAGGCTTGCCGTCATGCTGCAGCCATGACAATCGACCCCACCACCACCACCTTCAGCGACTACAGCCTGCAGGCCACTCGGGAAGCGCTCGTGCGCGACATCATCGACGCGCTCGACCGCAGCGAACCAGACGCCGCCCGCGCACTTTCCGCCGCTCTCGTGCTTGCGGAGCTCGACGCACGCTGCCGAGACTAGCGCTCACGGCGGCGCTCGATGCTGCGGGAGTCGAGGGCAGGCTGCGAGCGTTCTACGACCTCAGGCATACGGCGATCACGAACGCCGCTGCTGCCCGTGCGAGCCCGGTTGCGCTGTTGACGAAGGCAGGTCACTCCGATATGAAGACGACGAAGACGTATCTGCACCTGCGGAGCCGTCAGAGCGCGCCGAGGTGCGGTGACCGGTCCGGCAAGCAGAATCGGTCGCATCGAGGGCGAGCGCACAGCGGAGTCCGAAGAAGCCACCGAGTCACGCTGGGAGGCAGCGCCTGCGGTCCTGGTCGTGATCGGGCTGCAACTGACCCTGGCGGTCGTCAGCTGGAGGCTGAACTGGAAGCTCTGGCACCTGCCATGGTGGGTCTGGCTCCTGGCAGTCGGGCCCGAGGTCGTGCTGTTGGTGGCGCTCGCCTGGGATCCAGCTCTTCGGTTCCTCGAGCGGATCGGTCATCGCCGGAACGTGGCGCTGATCTTGCTCGGGATCATCAGTCTCGACAACGCGGTCGCACTCGTCGCGCTGCTCGGCTCGCTGATCAGCGGAGAGGAGTCGAGCGGCGGCCAGTTGCTGTTGAAGGGGATGACGATCTGGGGGACGAACGTGATCGCCTACGGCCTCTGGTTCTGGGGCTTCGATCGTGGCGGTCCCGTACGACGCCGCCAGCCTGAACCGCCTCCGCCCGACTTCCAGTTCCCGCAGATGGAGAACCCCCAGCTCGCGGCGCCGAACTGGCATCCGGAGCTCGTCGACTACGTCTACGTCTCGTTCACGAACTCGATCGCGTTCAGTCCGACCGACTCGATGCCGCTGAGCCGATGGGCGAAGCTGCTGATGCTCTCCGAGTCGGCGATCTCGGCGGTGAGCATCCTGCTCGTGACCGCTCGCGCCGTGAACATCTTCAAGTAGGAGTGGCCCGCGCGGACGCGGGCCACTCCATGTCACGAGCGTCGGCCGCTACCGGACAGGCTTGAAGTACCGGTCGAGCTCCCAGTCCGCGACGTCGTTGCCGAGCTTCTCGCCCTGCTCGACCGAGTTGCGGAAGTGGAAGCCGAGCCAGACTCGCGCGTCGACGACCTGCTTCTGCATGTCGTTGACGGTGTTGAAGTGCTGGGTGGTGGTGAGGACGGTGCTGCCGTTCTGTCCTCCCGGCATCGTCACGTCGAGGTGCTTCGTGCCGCAGCACGGCCGCGAGCGTGTCGCTGAACGCGGCGGTGAAGCAGCCGTGCTGGGACGGGTATTCGGGGTGGCCCGGCACCGGCAGCAGCGACTGCCAGGTCGGGTCGGCTGTCGTGTCGGGGTTGCCGTCCTTGTCGGCGTTCCGGATCGCCGTGATCGGCCGCCATGCCTGGTAGAAGAACTTCGAGTCGTAGCAGGCGATCCCGGCGTCGGTGGTGACGATCTCTCCGATCGCGAGCAGATGCGCGGCGTCGACGAGATCCATGCCGTGCTGGGCGACGACGTTCTGCATCGTCTGGTTGTACTGGTTGATGTTGTTCCCGACCCAGAAGTACGCGATCGCCGTCTGCTCGGGAGTGCGGACGGTGCTGTTGATCGCACCGTAGGCCTCGGTCTCGTTCAGGTCCTTCGCGTACTGCCTGCTCGTGAGCGCCGGCGGCGGCTCGGCCCGGAACTGCGAGGCCTGCTCGAGCAGGAACGGACGCATCGTCGCGAGCCACGGCGTCTGCACCGCCTGGCCCGGCTGCAGCTGCCACTGCCCCGGCAGGATCGGCCCGATCTGCCCGTAGCTCGGCGTCGCCGCCTTCAGACCGTCACCGGTGCGGAAGGCGATGATGTCGTTCGCCGCCGCCTCGCCGACCGCGACACCGCCGGCGACGTTGCCGGTGAGCGTCGCGAGGTATGAGGTGTACTCGGCATCGACCGCCGTCTGCTGGTCGGGCAGGTAGTAGTCGAGCGTCGTCCGTGTCGCTGCCGCGATCGCCGCCTGCACCGACGAGCCAGGAGCGACCGCGACGGTGAAGTCGTGGTAGGGCTGATAGCGCCCCTCGAGCTTCGTCACGGCGTCGTACACCGCCGCCTGTACGTACGACATGTAGACCATCCCGTCGGTCTGCACCTTCGTCGGCACCGAGGTTCGCGACCGCGTTGACCGCGTTCGTGTTCCACGTCAACACCGCGTCCGGTGACACCACGACGGGCTTGTGTTCCTTCGCCGAGGCCGCCGACAGCGACGCCAACGCGGCAACCGCGACGACGCCGACCAGGATCGGCAACGACTTCCGAATCATCTTTCTGGTCATCTCTCGTCCCTTTCACGTTGCGGCTTCGGCTCCGGGTCCTCCAGGCCAACGAGACTGACTCGATGGCGCGAAAGGGATCACGCTGTCGCCTTCTTCGGCGCCGTCTCCCGTCACCCGCCGATTACCTGACGATGCTGCTATGGGGAGCCGAGCGCCTCTACAGGGCGAGCACCCGTTTGCGGGGGAGGCTCGCCTCCCGATCGGTTGGGGAACAACACCGGCGAGCCGCTGCGCGCCGCTACGCGCACGGTCAGGTCAGGTGCGCACGCACTGCTCCGCGATGATCCGGAGCAACTCGACGACGTCCACCGGCTTCGAGAGGTAGCCGTCGAAGCCCGCCTTCAGCAACTCCTCGCGGTCGCCTCGCATTGCCTGCGCCGTGAGCGCGAGCACCGGAATCGAGGCGGTGCGCTCGTCGCGGCGCAGGCGCGCGAGGGTCTCGACGCCGTCGATCCCCGGCAGCTGCACATCCATCAGGACGAGAGCCGGGACTTCTGATACCGCGAGCTCGATCGCGTCTTCGCCTGTGCTCGCCTCCAGAGTGCGATAGCCGGTCACGCGCAAGACGTCGCGGAAGAGCTTCATGTTCTTCTCGTTGTCCTCGACGATGAGGACCTCTTCACCCGCGATGACTCACACTCCCTCGCTCGACAAAGTAAAGATGAAGCGGCTGCCGCACCCGAGCTCGCTCTCGACCCAGATGCGGCCGCCGTGCAGTTCGACGAGGCGTTTCGAGAGTGCGAGACCGAGACCGGTGCCTTCCCGTTCGCCGATGCCGATCGCCGTCTGCTGGAACTCCTCGAAGATCCGTTGCCGGTCGTCGGCAGCGATGCCCGGGCCGGTGTCGGCCACCGACACCTGTACTTCGCCATTGACACGAGCGGTCGAGACATCGACGCGGCCGCCTGGTGGCGTGAACTTGACGGCGTTCGAGAGGAGGTTGAAGACAACCTGCAGGACTCGGCGCTCGTCGCCGCGGATGCTGTCGATGTCGGACGCCAGCTCGAGCGAGAGATGGACGTGGCCCTTGCTTGCGCGGTCTCGCACCATGACCACGCCGCGCTCGAGCGCGTCGGGCAGTGAGAAGGCCGCGATCTGCAACTCGACCTGGCCGGCCTCCACCTTCGAGAGGTCGAGCACGTCGTTGATCAGCGAGAGCAGGTGATGGCCCGAGGAGAGGATGTCTCCGAGATATTCGTCCTGCTTCTCGTTCACCTCGCCAAAGAGCCGTTGCCGCAGCACCTGCGAGAAGCCGATGATCGCGTTCAACGGCGTGCGTAGCTCGTGTGACATGTTCGCGAGAAACTGGCTCTTGTGGCGGCTCGCCCTCTCCAATTCGTCGTAGAGCCGTCGCAACTCATCGTTCATGCGGTTCACGTTCCCTGCGAGCGAGCCGAGCTCGTCGCGGTTCGGAACGTCGAGGCGTCCGGAGAAGTCGCCGGCGGCGATCTCCTCCAGCCGCGTCTCCGTGATCTGGATCGGTCCGATCAGTGACCAGGAAAGAATCAGCCCAAGCCCGAGCGCAAACGCGACGCTGATCGCACCCACGCCGACGAAGAGGTTGCGCGACGATGTATACGCGCTGCGATTGGCGGCAATCAAGGCCGTCGTCTGGTCGGTTGTGCGACCTGCAAGCTCATTGGTGGCTTCGAAGAGGTCCTGGTCGGCGTTGATCGCACTTGCCAGTGCCGGTCGGGCCTTGACATCGGCAACGCCGGCACTGTCGAGTCGCCTGATCCTGTTCAGGTCGCGAGCGACCGTCCGGTAGTCGCGCCGGATCTGTCTGAGCAAGAGCTCGTCGTCGACCGGCGGCACGAAGCCATAATCCTGCTCAGTCGTTGCCGGCACGAGTTGCGAGAGGGCGAAGCGAATCGCACCGTCGACGAGAACCCAGCGTCGTCCCCCGACCGACGGCTTCGCACCTGTCAATACGGCAGGCCCGGTTTCGCCGCCGCCGCGATACCCGAGAAGCTGCCGTAGCAGAGTCGCCTCGGTCTGGATTGCGTTGTACGCCGCCGACCGTCGTTGCAGGGTGCCGAGCCGCTCCACCCTCGCGTTCGCCTGGCCCAGGAAACGCAGCCCCAGGAGCCCGACCACGACGAGGAGCGCTGCGATGCCGAGGAACGCGACGAGCAGCTTCGTGCGCACAGTGGCCGGCACCCGCGCAACTGCTCGCACAAGCCAGTTGTCTGCACCAATGATCCCCGCCCACCCAGGAGGGGCCGGCGGTGTCTCGAGCGCTGGGCGCCGCGCCATCAGGGTCGCCCGGTTATGCGCTCAGCGTCGCCGTCGATGCAGACGCGTCCACGATCAGCCACTTCCCGTCGATCTTCTGGAGATTGTGGTCGACACCGATGACCGACATCACCCTCCCGGTGTTGATGTCGATGTAGTGGCACTCGAAGTAGAGCGTCGCCTTGTCGCCGTTGACGGACACGCGGATCTTGTATGAGGGTGTGTCGGACTCCCAGTGGTTCTTCGGCTGGAACGCTGGGTTGTGCGTCGCGAAGAACTTCCTGATCTGTGGCTTACCGCTGAACGTCTCCAGGCCCAGGTTGAAGACCGCGCCTGGCGCGAAGAGGCTCATCATGAGATTCACGTTGTGTGTCGAGCCTGCCTTGTGGAAGGACTGCTCGATCTGGTCGATCTGGAAGAGCGTCGCGTCCTTCTGGATCTCCTGGTCGGACGCTGACGGTCCACGCGAGCCGCAACCAGTCAAGATCGCGATCGCCACGACGAGCCCGCACCCTGCGAGTAGCGTGCGAATCACCGGTCCTCCTCTGGTTCGACAGCTGCTTTCCTCACGAGCGTGTCACCGGAGCCGCGTGCCGTCTAGGCGCCGACACGCAGATTGGGTGGAAGTTCGCTTCGGCCACCAGTCACGGACCGAGCGAGGCGACTGCACCGGCCGAGTCCACGATCAGCCACCTGCCGCCGATCTTCTGGACGTTGTGGTCGACGCCGACGACCGCGGCCGTCCTCCCGGTCCGTACGTCGATGTAGTGGCATTCGAAGTAGAGCGTTCCCTTGTCGCCGTGCACGGTCGTCTTGATCTTGTACGACGGCGTGTCGGACTCCCAGTGGTTCTGCGGCATGAACGCAGCGTTGTCGGTCGCGAAGAAGTTCCTGATCTGCGCCTTCCCGCTGAGCGTCTTCCCCGCGATGTTGAAGACCGCGCCCGGTGCCCAGAGGGTCATCATCAGGTTCACGTTGTGCTCCGATGCAGCCTTGTGCCAGGTCCGCTCGATCTGGTCGATCTGGAACAGCGCGGCATCTTTTTCCATCGTCCGATCGGACGCCGACGGCCCGCTGGAGCCGCCACAGCCCGCGAGTGCCCCGACGGCAACCGCCAGCCCACAACCCGCAAGTAGCGTGCGCGTCACACCGCGCCTCCTCTTCGTTGCCGGTCGACTACGTGACGAGCGTGACATGGATCGTGCTTCGCGTCTAGGGGGCCAGCACCCCGGTCGGAGCGGGGCTAGCGCGGCCGGCAGTGGCGGCGGACCTGCTCGGGCAGTTCCAGCACGTCGATCGGTTTCTCGATGTACCCGGCGAAGCCCGCGTCGCGGAACCAGTCCGCCGCTTCCTCGACCGGCAGTGCGCTCAGCGCGACCACCGGAATCTGCGCCGTAGCTTGATCGGAGGCCAGCCGCCGCGCCGCCTCGCTGCCGTCGAGATCGGGAAGACGAAGGTCCATCAGCACGAGGTCGGGCCGGTGGGTCTGCGCCAGGGCAAGGCCCTCCGCCGCTGTCGCTGCCGTGAGCGTGCGCATCCCGGCGAACTCGAGCACGTCGCGGGCGAGTCTGGCGTTCCGTTCGTTGTCGTCGACGATCAGCACGAGCTCGCTCCATTGCGTCATCCTAGGAAGCTCGTGCCGATCCGGGTCGTGCTCGCCGAAGACCACTACCTCGTTCGCGAGGGTCTCCGCCGCTTGCTCGAGGTCGAGCCGGAGATCGAAGTCGTTGGGACCTGCAAGGATCTCGAGTCGCTGCTCGCCGCCGTCGAGGCTGAGCGCCCTGACGTCGTCATCACCGATATCCGGATGCCGCCGCACGGTGTCGACGAGGGCATCCAGGCCGCAGAGCGCCTGCGGATCACACACCCGGAGGTCGGCGTGGTCGTACTGAGCCAGTACAGCGATCCGCACTTCGCGCTTGCGCTGCTCGAAGCGGGGACAGACGGCCGCGCCTACCTGCTCAAGGAGCGGATCGAAGATCTCACCCAACTCGTCGGAGCGATCAGGGCGGTCGCCGCAGGAGGGTCCGTAATCGATCCGAAGGTCGTCGAGGGTCTCGTCGCCGAGAAGGCCCGTGTCGAGGCATCTCCCATCCACGGGCTGACGAACCGTGAACGGGACGTGCTACGCGAGATGGCAGAGGGAAAGAACAATGCCGCGATCGCCGAGTCGATCTTCCTGACCGAGCGATCGGTCGAGAACGTGATCCATTCGATCTTCCTGAAGCTCGGGATCGCGTGGGAACCGTCCGTGAACAGGCGAGTCAAAGCGGTGATCCTCTACCTCTCGGAAGGCAGCTAGACGCGCGGGACGTCGCTCGGAAGCGTGTTCCGCCGCCTGGGACTGCCTCAACCATGAGCACTCCGCCCAGCGCGTCGATGCGATCGCGTGTCGGTGCGAGCAGGTCGACGTCCAACCCAGGCGTCTCGGCCGTGACCTCGAGCTCGAGCGCGTGCTCCGTCGCCTGGATCCTGATCGCCACCCTCGTGTCCGTGCCTGCCTGCACGGCAATGGCCTCGAACAGCGAACGGCAGCAGAAGTACGCCGCCGCTTCGACTTCCGGCGGGTAGCGACCGACGTCCGTCGCCTCGACCGTCGGGACGAGCCGCGTGCGCGACGCCGCTCCACGGATGGCATCGGGGAGGCCACGCGTCTCGAGCAGCGAGGGATAGATCTCGTTCGCCAAGGCCCGCACGTTGTCGAGTGTCTCCCCAATGTCGCGACGAACCTCGTCGAGCACTTCGATCGCCGCAGGGAGATCGGCGCCCGAGAGTTGCCGTGCGAGCTGCAAGCGAACCGCGATCGCGATCAAGTCCTGCTGCACACCGTCGTGGAGCGCGCGCTCGAATGCGCGCCGGTCGCTGTCGGCGGCGACGACGAGGCGCGCGCACGCAGGACGTGGTGCGATCACAGAACGTCATACATACCACTCGCCCGGGCGAATCGCGGTCATTCACGGCGGGAGTGGACGCGCCGAGGTTTGCCCGCATACGTTGCCAAGAGGCGGCTCGAAGACGCAAGTGGCCCGCCGGAGGCGGGCCACCTGGCGTGGGAGCTCGGGCTTACGACCGCACGGGCTGGAAGTAGTGCTTACGCTCCCAGCGGGCGACCTTCTTGCCGAGGCCGGCGCCCTGCATGTCTGCGGTGCGGAAGTGAATCCCGCCCCAGACACGTGCCTCGATGACTTCCTTGAGCGCGTCGGAGAACCTGTCGAAGTGACGGGTTTGTGCCGGCGTTCCGGCGAACCGTGTACTCACGATGTCGAAGCCGATCTTGTCGGTGCCGAAGAAGTCGCGCATCGTGTTCAGAATCGCGCTACTCACGCAGCTGTGCCCCGACGGGTGGTCCGGGAAGTTGGGCGTCGCGAGCGCCGGCGTGGTGGGCGTCGACGGATCGAACAGCGGCTTCCAATTCGGGTCGGCGTCGGTTCTCCGGTTGCCGTCGGTCGCAGCCAGCTGAATTGCGTCGATCGGGCGCCAGAAGTTCCAGTAGTACTTGTCGTTCCAACAGCCGATCGCTGCGTCGGCGCCCGCAAGCGAGACTCGCGCGAACAGCCGCGCGTTGTCGGCTGTGCTCAGTCCGAGGCGAGCCGACAGCGACCGCATTACGCCGCCGTACAGGCCGAGCGGTTGCGATTGCCAGAAGATCGCAGCGTTGGTCTGGTCTTGCGTCCGGACGGTGCTCGAAAGCGAGCCGAGCGACTTGACCTCATTCAGGTCCTTGGCGTAGGCCGCACTCGTCAGCGCGTTCGGTCCACGAGTGCGGAGCATCTCGACGTCTGGGACAAGGAAGGGCTTCACGTTCCCGACCCACGCCGTTGGGTCGGGTGTCGTCAGCGGCAGCGAGACACGCCAGACGCCCGGCGTCGTGCCGAAGACGAACGGGAACGGTGTCGTGGGGTTCCGTCCGTCGTTCGCACGAGCGGTGAGCATCGCCGCGGCCGCAGTCTCTCCGGCAGCGATCCCACCGTCCTTGGCGTGCACCGTCCGGGACGGCCGCGAGTGCGGCATCGTACTGGGCTGCGAGGTTCGCGAGCGCAACCGTCTGGGATGAAGGGAACGACCGATACGAGCACGCGGTAGGCGGCGGTCGCGACCGCTGCGTCGGTGGAGTCCCAGGGATTCGCCGCGGGCTTGACGAGGTACGGCCGATAGCCGCCCCGGATCCCATTGACGGCGTCGTACACCGCCCCCTGAACCATCGCGAAGCTCAGCGTTGAAGCGTGAGCCGTCGGGTTCGCGGCGAAGATCGCAGTGCTTGCGTTGATGTTCCACTCGAGTTACTGCGTCGGCCCGTGCGGCTGCGGCGCCCCAAGAGCACCGACACCCACTGCGGCGCACGTCGCTCCGAGGATGAGCAATCGCTTCAGGTGAATCGTCCTTCGTCTTCATTTTCCCTCTCCTTCGTTTGCGGACGAAATCGCTTCGACGATCCGAACGGGATCGAGTCCGGCACGCTGCGCAACAAGCGCAGCTGCTCGGCTCGACGGCGCCTCGAAGACGAAGAAGCAGATCTCGTCCTCCGGTAGGTGGATCGAGCGCTCGAACCGGACCGGCGTCTCGCCCCGCCTCGACTCCGCCGCGGCCGTCCGGGCCCGCCACTCGCGGGCGGTGCGTTCACCGGCGTGCCCGCGGGCGAGGTAGGTCTCGACGAGGTAGTTCGGCACGTCATCGACGCTACGACCGTCGGGTCGCAGTGGAAACGTCAGAACGTCTGAACTTTGGCCGCGCCGCGAGGCGAATCGTTAGTGAAGCCGTCGTGCGAGCTCTGTCCGAGATCGCACGCCGAGCTTGGCGTAGATGTGCGTCAGATGGCTCGCGACCGTCCGTTCGCCGAGGAAGAGCGCCGCCGCGACTTCCCGGTTCGTTCGACCTTCCGCGACGAGGGTAGCGACGCGTCGCTCGGCCGCCGACAGCCCCTCCTGGCGCGTTCGTCCGCCGATATGTCCAAGCTCGCTCCGAGCCTTCTCGGCCCAGCTTGCCGCCCCGAGTTGCTCGAAGGCGTCGAGCGCTTGCGAGGGTCGACTCTCGGGCGGCTCTCTTCTGTCGCCCCCGCCTTTGGACGACGCCGAGGGCGAGGAGTGCGCGCGCCCGCTCCGAACGGATCCCCGACCTCCCCGTGCTGGACAACCGCGTGCTCGAGGAGCCCAGCAGCCTGCGTGAGGTCTCCGCGGGCGGCCGCCACGAGCCCACGGCAGCGCGTCACGTGCGCGAGGACGCGGTCGCGGTGGAGCCTTACGCGCGTCGGCTTCCCAGATGTCAATAACGCCCATCGCCTCGTCGATACGGCCGACCTCGAGCAGCGCTTCAGCATGGTCCGCGGTCCAGGTGCGTTGGCTCGGCTCGCCCAACCCCGTCTGCTGGGCTTGCCGGTCGGCCTCGCCGAACCACACCGTCGCGGCGGGCGCGTCACCGCTCCAGAGATCGATGAGGCCGAGGATCGCGAGGAACGACGGCATCGGGACGTGGTGCTCCTCTGCAAGCCTGAGAGCACGCTCCGAGTGCTCGCGCGCAAGCTCGAATTGCCCACGATGGACGGCAATCAAGGCGAACGGGAGGTAGTCGCGGACGTGCTCAAGCGCGTACTGCGTGTTGAGGTCTGCTGCGCGAGCCGCATGGTCTGCCGCGAGCTTCCAGTTCCCACTCCACAGTTCCACCCAGGAAAGCTCCCACAGCAGCCCTGCGCTGAACGGCTCGTCGCGTTCGCTCCATTGCGTCGTACGCACGCTCGAGCAGCAAGCGTGCGCCATCCATGTTGCCGCTCGCAGCGAGCGTCTGCGAAGTCATCTGGAGTCACCTCCTTCAGGAGGTGAGCGTCGCCGGTCGTCGTTGCGAGATCGCGCGCTCGAGCGGCATGTGCTGGAGCCTCGGCATCGCCCGCCAAGCCGCCGAGGGTGCAAAGCACGCCGAGCGCCTCGACCTGCAACGTGGGGTCGTCGAGCCCGTCGGCGAGCGCAAGGGCCGAACGGGCTTCCTCGAGCGCTCGTGGGAAATCCCTTCGTGAAGCGTCCCGCCCAGGCGAGGCGGCAGTAGATGGCCGCCCGAAGCGCCGGGTGCACCGCGGCCTCGCCAAGCGCTTCCTCGAGCAGCGCGACGGCCTGGTAGTCAGTTCCGAGCTCTGCAAGGAGGATGAGAGCCTCGGCACGCAGTGGGCTCGCTTGTGTGCCCGATAGGAGCTCGGTGGCGATCGCCCGGGCGCGCGTCCACTCGCCGGCTGCGTGGTGCGCGCGGGCGGCCGCCAACGCTCGAAGATCACGCTTCGCTCGATCGTCACGCGGAGTCAGCCGAAGTGCGTGCTCGGCGAGTTCCGCCGCGACGGCTGACGCGCCGCGATCAGCGGACAGCTGAGAGGCGGCGTCGAGCACGCCGGCGACTTCGGCGTCCGGCTCGTCCCTGGATAACGCCAGGTGACGGGCATGCTGGAGGGGGTCTTCGACGGCTTCGGCGATCCGGCCGTGAATCGCCCGGCGTCCCTCGCCCAGGTCCGAGTAGAGGACCGACGACAGCAGCGGATGGGTGAAGCGAATCGTCCCGTTCTCCCGCTCGATCACATGTGCGTCAAATGCCGCCGCGAGCGCTTCCGTCGAAGCGCCGGTCGCCTCGAGGACGTGGCTCGGTCGCCGTGCCGAGTGCCGAGGCGAGTGCGAGAGCCTCGCAGGTGGAAGGCAGGAAGCTCGGAGATCCTTGCCCGTACAAGCTCGTCGAGGCTCTTCGGAACCGCCAGGGGCTGAAGTGGATCGACGTCCGAGTCGACGACGCGTGCCAGCTGCAGCGCGAAGAACGGATTCCCTCCCGACCACTCGTGGATGCGCAGCAGTGTCTGGCGCGCGAAAGGCCTGCCGATTCGGTCACGCAGAAGCCGATGGAGTGCTCCAACGCTCAGCGGCCCCACGGAGATCAACTCCGACCCGCTCCGCGTCGAGCGCTTGCTCGAGTTCCGACGGCTGGGCTCCCGCAACGAGCCGCCGGGCGAGCAGCAACCGAACATGGACCCCGGGAAGCCTTCGGAGCGCGTACGCAAGCGCGCTCGACGAGGATCGATCGAGCCACTGGACATCGTCGACCGCAATCAGAATCGGCTCCCGTTCGCTGAGAAGTTGCAACGCGCTGCGTACGGCGACGGCGACGGCGCGGCGATCGATCGGATCGCCTGACGCGTCCTCCACGAGCAACGCGACCTCGAGCGCACGCCGCCTCGGATTCGACAGCCCAGGCAGAACGTCGTCGAGGACCCCTTCAAAGAGATCGCCTCAGCCCCACGTGGGCGAGACCGCGCTCGGGCTCCGCCGGTCTGGACGCGAGGACGCGCATTCCCCTTTCACGCGCGTGCTCGACCCCCGCAAGCCAGAGCGTCGACTTCCCGATGCCCGCCTCGCCTTCGAGTACGAGCGCAGCAGACCCTTCTTGAACGTCACCGATGAAGGCGCGGAGGGACGCAAGCTCCTCCTCTCTGCTGACGATCTCGAACACCATCTGCCTTGCCACGATCGTGACAAGCTCGACCGGAAA
Organism: uncultured Thermoleophilia bacterium; assembly: GCA_963817765.1. Taxonomy (GTDB): domain Bacteria; phylum Actinomycetota; class Thermoleophilia; order Gaiellales; family Gaiellaceae; genus PALSA-600. Next base: position 181,019 of record CAWFPX010000010.1, read on the forward strand.
GACAACCTCGGCCGAGCGGTGACTGACCGAACGTTGAAGACTGCGCGCCGACGGACGATTCCTGCAGCCGTCGATCTTGAGGAACACTCCGCCGGCGCACCGTCGAGCCTACGAGACGTGGCCGGCGTTCCGACACACCCTTTCGAGGCTTCAGCAATCCCCGGTTCGGGGGATCTGCACGCGATCACGTCACCGCGGACCGCAACGTCGACTTCTCGCCGACGATGCAGTAGAACCTCCTCCTGACGTGAGCGCACCTGCCGCTCCGCTGACGCGCTGAAGGTACTCGCAGCGATCGTCGTCGTCGTGCTCGGCTTCTGGGCCTGGACCCATCACCAGCGAACCGCGACCGAGCACAGGCTCGAGGCGGTGGCGAATGTCCTCGCGGGGCGTTCGGTCGGTGTCAAGTGCCAGGGTTTCTGGAGCGCGATGCTCGACATCAACGGCCGGTCGGGCGAGGTTCAGTTCCCCGTGGGACGCCCTCCGGATCACATGTTCCTGACGCGCGGTGTGTGTGGCCGTCTGAACGCGTTCATCGGGGCTCGGTCGCACCATGACCTCGACTGCCTGACGGCGATCGACTGGACACGCTGGTCGATCGAGGCCGACTACGACGACGCCTGCGAGCGCCGCGCTCGCTCGGACGTCGAGGCGATCAACACCTTCGTGCACGAATCGATGCACCTGCGCGGGATCACGAGCGAAGCACAAGCGCAGTGTTACGCGATCCAGGGCGACGCCTGGACGGTGGTGAGGCTGGGCGGGACGCCTGCGGAAGGCGCCGCCGCCGCGAACTACCTGCTTGCGCTGCAGCCGGCCCTTGCGTCCGAATACCAGTCAAGCGGCTGTCGCGCGGGCGGCAGCCTCGATCTGACGCCGGGCACGCCCGCGTTCCCCTCCGAGTCGCCGCCGACCGTCCCGCCGGCGTGACCAACGACACCGGCTCGGCCGGCCGCGTGGTGGAGCGAACGTGCGCCCGCCGTCGCTACAATCGGCGGCCGTGGCTGGAGAGCGCGTCAAATTGGTGGTCCAGAACCGTGCCGTCCTCGGCTCGGCGGAGTCGCGGCGCCTGCGCCGCCAAGGGCTGATCCCCGGCGTCCTCTACGGCCGTGAGGACCCGGTTTCGATCTCGATCCCCGAGCGCGACCTGCGCAGCGCCCTCACGACCCGGGGTGGGCTGAACGCCGTGCTCGACGTGGTCGTCGACGGCGGCAAGACACATTCGTCGGTGCTCAAGGAGTACCAGCAGGACAAGATTCGCGGCCACATCACGCACGTCGACCTGCAGGAAGTGCGGCTCGACCAGCCGATCCATGCAACGGTGCCCGTCGAGCTGCACGGCGAGGCGGTCGGCGTGAAGGAAGGCGGCGTGCTCACGCAGGTCACGAGTGAGGTCACCGTCGAGGCCTTGCCGATGGAAGTCCCAGAGCATCTCGAGGCGGACATCTCCGAGATGCAGATCGGGGACACGCTCCGCCTCTCGGCGATCAAGCTGCCCGAAGGCGTGACTCTGCTCGACGACCCCGAAGAGATCGTGCTCGCCTCCGTCACGCAGCCGCGCACCGAGGATGAGCCCGAGACGACGCCCGAGCCTGGCGAAGAGGGCGCAGAGCCCGCCGCCGAAGGCGACGAGGCCGCCTCCGGCGAGGCGACTGCCGACGGCGACGCCGCCGACGGCGGACCCACCAGCGAGGACTAAACGATCGTGCGTCTGTGGCCGCGTCGCCACGGCACGTCGCTCGACCTGCTCGTCGCAGGCCTCGGCAACCCGGGCCGTGAATACGCGCGCAACCGTCACAACGTCGGTTGGCTCGTCGTCGATGAGCTTGCCCGGCGTCACGACGGCTCCTGGCGCGCCAAGTTCAACGGCCGGCTCGCCGAGATTCGCATCGACGGCCACAAGGTGGCGCTCCTGAAGCCGGAGACCTACATGAACGACTCCGGCCGGGCCGTTCAGGATGCGATGCGCTTCTTCAAGCTGGACGCCGGCTCGGTGCTTGTCGTGCATGACGAAAGCGACCTGCCGGCGGGGCGTCTCCAGGCCCGCATGGGCGGCGGTCTCGCGGGACACAACGGCCTGCGCTCGGTCGCGCAGCATCTCGGGACCCCTGATTTCCTTCGTTTGCGGATCGGCGTCGGCCGACCGGAACGCGGCGATCCGCGTCCACTCGCCGATTACGTCCTGGCGGACTTCGAGCCGCACGAGGACCCGGACCATCTCGTTGCTGCCGCTGCCGACGCTGTCGAGACCCTCGATGCCGAGGGGCTCGAAGCGGCACAGCGTGCGATCAACGGCCCACGTTAGAGGCCAGTTCACGTCAAGCCTCTCGTAGCGGACCGCACGCGGTCGTCTCGGCGCTCGAATGCGCGTGAATCGCGCACGAGCAGGTGATTTGTCCCGGCTGCCCTAGGCGATCAGCCGGCGGCGGCCTACCCCGATCGAGGGGTGGCGGCAGCACGGTCCGGGGGGTGGCCGTTCCGGCGAAGGCCTGCTGAGGTGTGCGGAGCCAACGACAGCGCGGCGCGCGTCCTCGTGCGCCGCCTCTGCCGAAGGGAGCCTTTCCTTTGTCCGAACGCATCCGCCTCGTGCTGGTCACGCTCGTCGTCGTTTCCTGCCTCATCGCCTGCCTCCTGGCCCGGGCCGGCGGCGCCCTGGGTGCGCAGCTCCACCGAGCGCGGACGAGTCACGCGACGGTGCTCGCCCACAAGCAGGCCCGCGTCGTCACCTTCGCCCGTCGGTTTCTCGGCGTGCGCTACGTCTACGGCGGCGCGTCGCCTCGCACCGGCTTCGACTGCTCAGGGTTCACCCGCTTTGTCTACTCGCACTTCGGGATCGTCCTGCCGCACTATTCGGGTGCGCAGTTCTCGCTCGGACGCCGTGTTTCGCGCGCCGGCCTTCGTCCCGGCGACCTGGTCTTCTTCGACGGCCTCGGTCACGTCGGCATGTACATCGGCGGCGGCCGGTTCATTCACGCGCCTCACACGGGCACGAGCGTGTCGGTGGCCTCGCTGAGCGGCTGGTACGGCGCGCGGTTCGACGGCGCCCGCCGACTTTTCTAGCCGGCCCTATTTTTTAGCCGACCCTCGCGGAGTACCATGACGATCCGGCCGAACGCCTCGTTCGGCCAGTCGCCATGGACCGTCCAGTTCTCTACACCCTTGTCGAGCGGCTTCGCGCCGATGAGCGCCTGCGGGAATTCTCAGAGGCGCTGCCGACGCGCGCCCGCGTCTCCGAGCCGGTCCTGCCGCTCGTGCTCGCCGCCCTCCAGCAGGAGCTCGACCGCGGGCTCGTCGTACTGCTTGCAGAAGACGCCGACGCGCGTGACGTCGCCGACGCCGCGTCGTGGTTCCTCGGAGACGAGCAGGTCGGGCTCTTCCCGTCGCGTGGCGTCCACTGGGCGTCCGGCCTCGAACCGCCGCCGCACCTCGTCGGCGAGCGGGCGCGCGCTCTCGCCGTGCTGGACCGCGGTGGGCTCGTCTGCGCATCCGCCGCCGCGATCGCCGAGGGCCTCCCGCCGGTCTCGGCCCGCCCGCCGACCCTCGAGATCGCACCCGGCGACGAACCGGGCATCGAGTCGCTCGTCGAGCACCTCGCCTCGGCCGGTTACGAGCGCGTCGAACGGGTCGAGGAACGCGGGCAGTTCGCCGTTCGCGGTGGGCTCGTCGACGTTTTCCCGACGACCGGTCGCGAGCCGCTGCGCATCGAGCTCTTCGGCGACGAGATCGAGCAGATCCGCGCGTTCTCGCCGTTCACGCAACGTGCCCTGAGGCAACTCGACCAGGCGACGGTCTATCCGGCGGCCGAACGCCGCGGTGAGCTCGTCGAGCCCGATCTCGGGCCGGAGGACGGGGAGGAGGTTGCACCGGCCGCGATCCCCGCCGATCTCGTCCCGGCGTTCGGAAGGGGGCCCGATTTCGTCTGGCAGGCCGACGAGGTGCTCGCGCTGTGGGCGGAGGAGTCACTCGCCGGGATCGACCTCGACGGCGCGACCGAGCTCACGCCGATGCCCCAGGGCCAGCCGTTTTCGTTCGACGCGCAGAGGCCTGCGATCGCTGCGCGCGGGCTCGCCGAAGCCGAGAACGAGCTCGGCGGCCTGCTCCGCCAGGACCTCGACGTGGTCGTCGCATTCCCACACCGCGGCGAGGCGCTCCGACAGCAGCAACTCCTGCGCCGGATCGCGGCCACCGTGCTCGAGGTGGGCGAGGCGCCGGAGGGGCTCACGTTCGCGGTCGCTCCCGCGCGTCGCGGCTTCGTCTGGCGTGAGCTCGGCGTCGCACTGCTGCCCGACACGCAGATCTTTCGCAAGCGTCCACCACGCGCCACCGCCGCGCCCGGGCGTGCGCTGCAGAGCTTCTCGGATCTGCGTACCGGCGACTACGTGGTGCACGAGGACCACGGCATCGCGCAGCTCCTCGGCTTCGAGACGAGAGAAGTCGCCGGCGTCACACGCGACTACCTGTTGCTTGCCTACCGCGGCGACGACCGCGTGTACGTCCCGCACGAGCAGATCGGCAAGGTCAGCCGCTACATCGGCGCCGACTCGAAGGCACCCGCCCTCTCGAAGCTCGGCGGCAAGGCGTGGGACAACCTGAAGACGCGAGCTCGTGCGCACCTGCGCGAGATGGCCGGCGAGCTGATCCAGCTCTACGCCCAGCGGCAGACGCAGCCTGGAGTCGCCTACGACGTCGACCACGAATGGGTCGAGCGCCTCGAGAGCGAGTTTCCCTATCGCGAGACGGAGGACCAGCGCACCGCGATCGAAGCGGTGAAGGAAGACCTGGAGGCTCCGCGGCCGATGGACCGGCTCGTGTGCGGTGACGTCGGGTTCGGGAAGACGGAAGTCGCCGTCCGGGCCGCGTTCGCGGTCGCCGTGAGCGGCAAGCAGGCGCTGATGCTCGTGCCGACGACGGTCCTGGCACAGCAGCACTGGAACACGTTTCGCGAGCGCTACCGCGACTTCCCGGTGCGGGTCGACATGATCTCGCGCTTCCGGAAGCCCGCGGAGGTGAAGCAGGTCCTGGCCGACTTCGCAGCCGGCAAGGTCGACGTCCTCATCGGCACGCATCGGGTGCTCTCGCGCGACGTGATCCCGAAGGAGCTGGGCCTCGTGATCGTCGATGAGGAGCAGCGCTTCGGGGTCGCGCAGAAGGAATTGCTCCGTCAGCTGCGCCTCGAGGTCGACGTGCTCGCGCTCAGCGCGACCCCGATACCCCGCACGCTCCATATGTCACTCGCCGGGCTGCGCGACATCTCGGTGATCGAGACTCCGCCCGAGGGCCGCCGCCCGATCCGCACGTTCGTCGGCGAGTACGACGAGGATCTGATCAAGCAGGCGCTCGAGCGCGAGGTCGCGCGCAACGGCCAGGCGTTCTACCTGCACAACCGGGTCGAGACGATCGACGACGCCGTCGCGAAGCTCCAGCAGATGTGCCCGACCCTCCGATTCCTCGTCGGCCACGGGCAGATGGCCGAGCGCCAGCTCGAGGATCAGATGATGAAGTTCCTCGCCGGCGACGCGGACGTCCTCGTCTCGACGACGATCATCGAGTCGGGACTCGACATCCCGCAAGCGAACACGCTGATCGTCGAGCGCGCCGACCAGCTGGGGCTCGCGCAGCTCTACCAGATTCGTGGTCGCGTCGGCCGGAGCGACCGGCTCGCGCACGCGTATCTCTTCTACCCGGACGCGCACGAGCTGACGCCGGAGGCGCGAGCGCGACTCGCGACGCTCGCCGACCACACCGAGCTCGGCGCCGGGTTCGCGATTGCGATGCGCGACCTCGAGATTCGCGGCGCGGGGGACCTGCTCGGCGCCGAGCAGTCGGGACATGTCGCCGCCCTGGGCTTCGAGCTGTACGTCGAGATGCTGCACGAGGCGGTCGCCGAGCTCTCTGGGCAGCGGCGCCTCGCGACCCGCCCGGTTCGCGTCGACGCTCGGGTCGACGCCTACGTCCCTGCCGGCTATATCGCGGCCGAGGCATTGAAGATCGACCTGCACCGCCGCATCGTGCTCGCCGAGACCGAGGACGAGTTGCATGAATTGCGCGTCGCGACCGAGGACCGCTACGGGCCGGTCCCGGAGCCCGTCGAGAATCTGTTCGCGATCCAGGAGGCGAAGCTGAAGCTTGCCCGTCTCGGGGCTGACTATCTCGTCTTCCGCGGCGGTCGGGCGTCCGTCGGTCCGGTCGTGCTCGGCTCCGGGGAGCTGCGTGAGTTGCGCGCGAAGGTCGAGACCGCGGTCTACTCGTCAGGGAACCGTGAAGTGACGTTAAGAGGTGATGAATTCACGGGAGCGCTCGATTTGGTCGATGCTATGCTCCTCGCGCGCCAGGCGGCTTAGCCGGCGCTTTCCTATGAAAACGGCCAAGTTCATCCTTCCGATTCTGCTCGTCGCCGCGCTGCTTGCAGGCTGTGGCGGGAGCAGTTCGAGCGCGACTCCGAGCTCCGACGATGTTGCGGTCGTCGGCGATGTGCATGTGAGCAAGTCGGAGTTCGAGGCGCTGATGCAGCAGGCGAAGCAGAGCTTCGCACAGCAGACTCCTCCGCGTGCATTCCCGAAGGCCGGCACTGCCGCGTACGCGACGGTGCAGGGTCAGGCAATCACGCTGCTCGTCCAGCAGGCCGAGCGCGAGGCGAAGGCGAAGACTCTCGGGATCACGATCACCAACAAGAATGTCCAGGCCCGGCTCGATCAGATCAAGAAGCAATACTTCGGCGGCAGTGAGACGAAGTATCTGGCGCAGCTGAAGAAGCAGAATCTGAACGACGCGCAGGTTCGTCAAGACATCCGCTCGCAGCTGATCTCCGAGGCCGTCTTCGCGAAGGTGACGTCGGCCGTCAAGGTCTCCAATGACCAGGTGCACGAGTACTACACGACGCATCCGCAGCTGTATTCCCAGGCCCAGACGCGCGACGTGCGCCATATTCTTGTCAAGACGAAGCCGCTTGCCGACTCGCTCTACGCGCAGCTGAAGGGTGGGAACGATCAGGCCTGGTGCAAGCTCGCGAAGAAGTACTCGCAGGATCCGAGCTCGAAGAACGACTGCGGGAAGCTGACGGTCTCGAAGGGCCAGACCGTGCCCGAGTTCGACAAGGTCGCGTTCTCGGAGACGACGAAGGTGGTCCACGTGCCTGTTCACAACGGGCAGTACGGCTGGTTCATCATCGAGCCGGTCGCAAACGTGAAGCCTCGCTCCACGACGCCCGAGGCGCAGGTCTCGAGCGCGATCAAGCAGCAGTTGCTCCAGACAAACAAGAACCAGGCGATGACCGACTGGGTGAACAGCCTCACGAAGAGCTTCTGCTCCGGCTCGAAGATCAAGTACCAAGCCGGGTTCGCGCCGACGCCTGACCCGTGCGCGTCGACGACGACGAACGCCACGACGACCGGCTAGAGGTGTCGCTCGCCGACGCGCTCGTCGAGCTGCAGGAGCTGACCGAGCGGCTGCGCCGCGAGTGCCCATGGGATCGCGAGCAGACGACCCGCACGATCGTGCCGCACACCGTCGAGGAGGCGTACGAAGTCGCCGACGCAGCGCAGTCGGGCGACGATGCCAAGCTCCTCGACGAGCTCGGCGATCTCCTGTTCCAGGTCTACTTCCTCGCACTGTTGCTGCAGGAGCGGGGAACAGGAGATCTAGAACGAGCAGCACGCGGGGTTCACGCGAAGCTCGTCTTGCGCCACCCGCACATCTTCGGTGCGACCGAGGCCACCAGCGCCGGCGCAGTGCGCCGGCGCTGGGATGAGATCAAGCGCTCCGAGGAAGGCCGCGAGGGCGTCTTCCACGAGGTGCCAGAGAACCTGCCCGGCCTCTCGTACGCCCGCAAGGTCCAGCAGCGCGCCAGGTCGGCCGGGTTCGAGTATCCGAACCTCGCCGGGGCGCTCGCAGACTTCGACGATGAGCTGCGCGAGTTGCGCGCAGAGCTCCCCGCGTCCGATCCGGCGCCCGAGACCGAGCCGGACCCCCGCGTGGCGGCCGAGCTCGGCGACCTGCTCTTCGCAGCCGTGAACGTCGCGCGCCGCCTGAACGTCGATCCAGAGCTCGAGGTGCGGGCCGCGGCGAAGCGCTTTCGCGCACGCGTCGACGGCGCCGTCGCCCTCGCGGCGGCGAATGCGAAAGACTGGACTGCGCTCCCGCTCGACGAGCAGGACGCCTACTACGACCAGGCGAAGGAGAAAGAGTGAGCTCGATCGCAGAAGTGCATGCACGGCAGGTGCTTGATTCGCGCGGCAATCCAACCGTCGAGGTCGACGTGCGGTTGCAGTCCGGCCACCTCGGTCGGGCAATCGTCCCGTCAGGTGCCTCGACCGGAGTGCACGAAGCTGTCGAGCTGCGCGACGGCGGCAGCGAGTGGGGTGGCAAGGGTGTAGCGGCGGCCGTCGCGAATGTGAATGGTGAGATTGCCGCCGCCGCCACAGGGCGTGACGCGCGCGACCAGGAAGGTCTCGACCGCGCGCTCATCGAACTCGACGGCTCGCCCAACAAGGGACGCCTGGGCGCGAACGCGATCCTCGGCGTCTCGCTCGCGGCCGCGAAGGCGGCGGCGGCGCACGCAGGCGTTTCTCTCTTTCGCCATCTGGGCGGCGGCGACGCGACCACGCTGCCCGTGCCGATGCTGAACGTGATCAACGGCGGGGCTCACGCGTCGAATTCGATCGAGCTACAGGAGTTCATGGTCGTCCCTGTCGGCGCCGACACATTCTCGGACGGCCTGAGGATCGGCGCCGAGGTCTACCACGCCTTGAAAACTGTGCTCACCGATCGCGGTCTCTCGGTCGTCGTGGGTGACGAGGGTGGGTTCGCGCCTGACCTCCAGTCGAGCGAGGCGGCGATCGAGGTGATCGTCGAAGCGGCCGATCGCGCCGGGCATCGGAGCGAATCGCGATCGCGCTCGACCCCGCCGACGAGCGAGATGTTCTCGGAGGGCGTCTACCGCTTCGAGGGTCGTGAGAAGACGAGCGCGGATATGCCGGCCTTCTGGGCGGAGATCATCGACCGTTACCCTGTCGTCTCGATCGAGGATGGCTCGGCCGAGGACGACTGGGAGGCGTGGCAGGCCCTCACCGAGCTCGTGGGCGACCGCGTCCAGCTCGTCGGCGACGACGTGTTCGTGACGAATCCCGAGCGACTTCAGCTCGGCATCGACCGCGGGGTCGCCAATTCGATCCTCGTGAAGGTGAATCAGATCGGGACGCTCAGTGAGACGATCGAGGCCGTCCGACTGGCGCAGGCGAACGGCTACACGGTCGTCATGTCGCACCGCTCGGGCGAGACCGAGGACGCAACGATCGCCGACCTCGCGGTTGCGCTCGGCACCGGACAGATCAAGACAGGTGCGCCCGCACGCTCCGATCGCGTCGCGAAGTACAACCAGTTGCTTCGCATCGAGGAGGAGCTCGGAGCGAAAGCGACCTATCCCGGGTGGGACGCGTTCCCCCGAGCGCGGCGCTAAGTGCGACTCCGGCGATGCGAGCGGCGGGTGTTCACCCGGCGCGTCTCGCTACTGTGAAGGCGATGGCGACCGACAGACGGCGGACGAAGATCGTGGCGACGATGGGGCCGGTGTCGTCGACGCACGATCGTGTTCGCGAGCTCGTCGACGCGGGGGTCGATGCGATCCGTCTCAACCTCTCGCACGGAAATCACGAGACGCACGCCGCTGGGGCAGGTGTCGTTCGCGAGGTACAGGCGGAGACCGGCAAGCCCCTTGCGCTGATCGCCGACCTGCAGGGCCCGAAGTTGCGCATCGGCGATCTCGATGTTCCGCGCATTCTCCTGAAGGACGAGGAGCTGATCGTCGTCGGCGAGCAGCATGCGTCGAACGGCGAGCTCCCGGTGGCGCCGGCTGTGATCAGCGAGGTGCTGAGGCCAGGACACGACATCCTCATCGACGACGGGTTGGTGCGCCTGACCGTCCAGGAGGTCGAGCACGGCCGCGCGCGCTGCCTCGTCATCGTCGGCGGCGAGGTGAAGTCGCACAAGGGTGTCAACCTGCCCGGCGTCCCGGTTCCGATCCCGTCGCTCACGAAGAAGGATCTGGACGATCTCGATTTTGCGCTCAACCTCGGTGTCGACTTCGTGGCGCTCTCCTTCGTGCGCGCGGCCGCCGACGTGCGAGACCTGCAGGCGATCATCAGGCAGCACGGCTCACCGGCACGCGTGATCGCGAAGATCGAGAAGGCAGAAGCGGTCGCAGCGCTCGAGGAGGTGCTCGCGGAGTCCGACGCGATCATGGTGGCGCGGGGCGATCTCGGCGTCGAGATCGGCGCTGCGACGGTGCCTCTCCTCCAGAAGAAGATCATCCTGCGCTGCCTCGAAGCCGGGAAGCCGGTGATCACGGCGACGCAGATGCTCGAGTCGATGATCGAGCATGCCGAGCCGACCCGCGCCGAAGCGAGCGACGTCGCGAATGCGATCCTCGATGGGACCTCGGCGCTGATGCTCTCGGCCGAGACCGCGACCGGCAATTACCCGATCGAGGCCGTCCGCACGATGGACACGATCGCCCGTGCTGTCGAGCCTTCGATGGGCTACCGCCATCAGGCGCCGGAGGCCGGCGAGCAGACCACCGTCGGCCGTGCGATGTCGAACGCCGCGTGTGACCTTGCGGAGACGATCGGCGCGCGCGCGATCCTGGTTCCGACCTTCACCGGCCGCACCGCGTCGGGGGTCGCGCGCCTCCGCCCCCGCCGCCCGATCGTCGGCCTCTCGCATCACCAGACCGCCGTGCAGCAGATGGCGCTCGAATGGGGCGTGACCCCGGTCCTGATGCCTCAGACCGAGAACGTCGAAGATCTGTGGTCGCGTTCGCTCGAATCCGCCCTCAACTCCGGCGGAATCGACAAGGGCGACCGCGTCGTGCTCACCGCAGGTACGGCGGTCAACCTGCCCGGCTCGACGAATGTGATCAAGGTCGACATCGCCTGACCGACGGACGAGGGAATTGCGGGCCGCCGGAGAACGGTGACGCATGCCGCGGCTCTCCGGGACTCTGCTCCGTCCGACCCGGCTCCTCGCGGTCGCCGGCCTCACACTCGTGGCGTTCCTGTACTGGAAACCGGCGCACACGTACCTCCACACGAAGCAGCAGCTCCAGGCGCGCAACGCCGAGGTGGCCTCGCTGCGCGACGAGCAGACGCGTCTCCAGAAGCGGATCGCACAATCCGCGACGGGCGCCCAGCTCGTGCGGGAAGCCCGACGGCTCGGCCTCGTGAAGCCGGGCGAGCGGCTCTTCATCGTGAAGGGCATTCCCGCCTGGCGCCACCAGCAGCACAGTCGCGCTCTGAACCAGCCGACCAAGCCTCGCGCTGGATTGCGTCTACCCTGCGCCGCGTGGACGACCGGGAGATCATCGAGCGCCAGCTCGGCCGGCGGCCGCGCGCCTTCCGCAGCGTCGCCGTGCGCTGTCCGTTCGGCCGTCCTGCCGTCACCGAGCAGCAACCGTTCGACGAGAACGGGCGGCCGTTCCCGACGCAGTTCTACGCGACGTGCTCGTACCTCGTCGCCGCGATCTCTCGCCTGGAGGCTGCAGGTGGGGTGGAGCGCTGGAGCCGTGTCGCCGAGGCTGATCCCGGCCTTGGGCGAAGCCTCGCTGCGGCGCAGGCCGAGCAGCGCGTGCTTCGCCCCGAGCTCGACGCCGGTATCGGCGGCTCGACTCGCGGCGGCAGCCTCAAATGCCTGCACGCGCATGCGGCGTTCGCTCTCGCGCGGCCCGGGCTACGAGCTCGGCGAACGCATCCTCGATGAGCTTCCCGCACTCTGGCCTGACTCTTGCTGTACTCCCTGACGTGGAGGTCGAGCTTGCGCGCCAGCACTGGCAGGACGGCAACCGCCGCGTCGAGGCGGCGCGTCGAGACAACCACCGCTACCTGCAACTGACGGGACAGGTCGACACGGTCGTGGCAGCACTGCGCCGGCGCATCGGGCAGATCTTCACGCTGGCGGAGCTCGCGGACGCCTACGACGGTGCAGACACGTGGACGAGCGACGTTCTCGACGACGCCGACCCGGAGCATGCTCCGGCAACCGAGCCCGGCACGGTCGCCGACGCCGCCTTCCATCTCTACGCTCGCGGCGCGACGGACTACCGCCCGTGAGGCGCCGTCTGCTGCTCGCGATCGCCTTCGTGGTCGTGTTTGTCGTTGGCCTCGCGGTCGGCGAAGCCCTTCACGACAGTCCGAAGCCGGGTGGGTCACAAACACTCGTTCGCACTCTGCAGCCGCTGCCGCTGGCCCCCGCAGCGCTCGAAACGGTGACCGTGACGGTGCCAAACCACTGATCTTGGTTTAGGTACCGGCAGCTTTGGTTACTTTTCCAGGGGATGAGCACTCCCGGAAGACGCGCCCCGACCGGAGAACCCGACTGGCTGACACTCGGCCAGGCAGCGAAGTTCCTCGGCGTGGCCCAGTCGACGATCCGTAAATGGTCCGACCAAGGCCGGGTGCCTGCGTTCTACACGCCGGGCGGGCACCGGCGGTATCGCCGCGGCGACCTCGAGACGTTCCTCGAGCGCTCCGGCCCCGGGCCGCGCGGGGGAGGCCCGCTCGTGCTCGTGGTGGACGACGATGCGCGCCTGCGCGAGTTCATGCGCGTCAACCTCGAGATGGAGGGCTACTCAGTCCGCGAAGCGGCGAGCGCTGACGAGGCACTCGACGCGCTCGAGGACCAGGCGCCGGAGCTCGTGCTCCTCGACGTCGTGATGCCGGGTGTCGACGGCTGGCAGATGTTGCAGCGAATGCAAGAACGGCACGGCTCGATCCCGGTGATCATGTTCAGCGGCAAGGTCGACGACGAGTCGGCCGCCGACGCGGAGAGCCGCGGCGCGCGAGCGTTCGTCGGTAAGCCGTTCGATCCGCAGCAGCTGATCGAGCGCGCCAAGCAGCTCGTTCCTGCTTGATCAACCCTGCTTGATCAACCCGGCCTGATCGTCTTTCTACAGCTCCTCTGCCGCTCGCAGCAGTCCGCCCGCGATCACACCCAGTGCCGCGACGAGAGCGATCCAGATCCCGATGCCGCGTCCGTCGGCGGGGAGTACGGAATCGGGGATCGAGATGATGCGGATCAGGATGAAGATCGCAGCGAGGGCGCCCAAGCCGAGGACGACGAGGCTTTCGGGCACAGCCGGTGGCAGCTCGAACCCCGACTCGCGCAGCGCGACGAGCGCGAGGACGGCGACACCGATGAAGAACACGAGCTTTCCGAGCACGCCGACGTGCCAGCCGATCACGGCGAGCTTCACGCCGACGCCCGAGCCGGCGTACCAGCCCATGAAGGATGAGAGGGCGAGGACGAGGCCGGCGACCCAGGTGACACGCTCGCCGGCGGCCCAGAGACCACTCGCCGCGGGCCGGACGGACCCAGCCGGATCCGGTGGTCCCGGTCCGGGCGCCTCGAGCTCGAAGAAGTCAGGGGTTTCCACGGCGCTAAGTATGGGCATCATTCCGGTCGGCAGGGGCCGCAACGGTTCCTCGAAAGGGGTCAGCATGCTCGATCAGGCAACCACGGGCGCCGGTTCGGTCGGCGACTACGTGGAGTTTTGCGCGGCCGGCATACGTGTCGCCGGCGCGTTTCGCTGCTCGGAGTGCAGCTACGGGGTGACGGTGCGCGGCGTTCTCCCGGTCTGCCCGATGTGCGCCGGTGCGGTGTGGGAGCCGGCCGCATGGACCCCGTTCGCACACCGGCGCCGGCCGCCGAAGTAGCGCGAGCGCGTCGGCTCAGACGCCGAAGAGCGTTTCCAGCTCGTGCCAAGCCGCCAGGATCACGAAGGCGGCGAAGAACGCAAGCACGAGGAGCGAGACCCAGAAGCGCACGTTCGACCGGCGCGTGGCACTGCGACGCTCGGTGCGCGCGCGGCGGCGGGCGCGTTCGCGGCGGTAGGCGTGCTCGATCGCGCGCGGGTCGAGCGAGGGTGCGTCTTCAGGAAGCACTGGGGTGGAGCGCGCGGGCTCAGCCATTCGGGGATTGTAGGCAATATTGGCTCTTACGATGGTCGTGGAAGCCGGGCGGCTGCCCGTCGAACTGCTCGCCGACGCTGCCGCAGAGGTCGCCGCGACGGCGGACTTGCGCGCTGCGCTGATCGCGATCGCCCGCGTCGCCGCCCGTGCCGTGGAGGCGGATCTTGCGGTTCTCCGGGTTCTCGACGCCGACGGCGACCTGGCCGCGCGCGCCCTCGCCCCCGACGGCTCGGCCCTCGGGGCCGAGATTGCCGGCACCCGGTCCGACTGCGAGCCGATCGTCGCCGGAGAGGCCTCCGAGTCGGTTCGCCGCGCGGGCGAGCGCGTCCGCGCCGCGGGGATGCTGACCGTGGCGGCGCGGGCGGGCGGTCGCGTCGTTGGTTCGCTCGAGCTCGTGCGGATCGCTTCCCCCTTCGATGACGACGACCGCGCGGTCGCCGACCTCGTCGCGGCGCAGCTCGCGCTCGCGGTGCGCACCCTGGCGCCCGACGGAGGCACCACCGAGGCCGGCCGGCGTATCAAGTGGCTCGAGCTGGCCGGTGAGGCTCTCGCGGCCGGCGGTGACGTGCGCCGTGCCGCCCAACAGGCCGTGCGCATCGCGATGGAGACCTCGGGAGCGCGCGCAGGCGCCCTCTGGCGGGTTGCAGTGATCCATGAGCTGGAGCTCGTCGCGTCGCTTGGAGCCTTCGACCTTGCCAATCAGCGCCCGCGTGAGCTCGTCCGGACGGCACTCGAATCGTGGCGCCCCGCGGCCGTCGAGCACGACTCGTCGCTGCCCGAGGGAGCCGCGTTCGCGGTCACACTCCCACTCGGAGAGCCGGCGTTCGCCGCGCTCCAGCTCTTCTACGCCGAGGACGGCGTGCCCCGCGACACCGAGCTCGCGGCCCTGGCCGCCTTCGCGGCGCGGGCGGCGCATGCGTTGCGGGCCGGCGAGCGATCCCGTGACTTAGAGCTCGAGCTCGAGCGCACGCGCGCGCTGCTCGAGGTCGTCGGCGAGGCGATCTCGCACCTGTCGCTCACCCACACGCTCGAGACCGCGGTCGAGCGGATTGCCGACCTCCTCCAGATCGAGCAGGTAGGCGTCTATCTGCACGAAGAGGGAAGGCTCGTGGCGGCGGCCGGCCGCGGCCTCGCGGACGGGCACGAAGAGATCACGGCGCAGCTGCTGGAGGCGGTGCTCGGGCCTCTGCGTGCACGCTCCGCCGTGCTCGCCGAGATCCGCGGCTCCGAGCCGTCGCTTGCACCCGTTCGTGCGGCTCTGGCCGCGTCCGGCCAGGCAGCCGCGCTCGCGGTTCCCCTGCACGTGCGGGAGGAGACCATCGGGCTCCTGGTCGCCTTCCCGGGCGCGCGCCCGATCGAGGAGAGCGAGATCGCTCTTCTCTCGTCGCTGGCCGCACAGCTTGCCGTCGCGGTGCAGAACGCGCGCCTCCACGAACAGGCGACCGAGCTCGGCGAAGCGCTCACCGGTGTGCTTGCGTCCGAACGGCAGACGTCGCGGCAGGTGAATGCGCTCTACGAGATCTCGCGCTCGTTCGCGCAGAGCCTGTCGCTGGAGACGACGCTCGCCGCGGTCACGAAGACGATCGTCGAGGTGCTCGGCGTCGACGCCGCGGTGATCCGCGTGCCCGACGAACGGGGCGACCAGTTCGTGCCGCAGGCAGTGCACGTAGCCGAGTCGCGGCTCACCGACGCCGTGCGCACCATCCTCGAACGGCCGCAACCGCGGCCACCGCGGTCGCTCGAGCCCCGGTTGCTCGATGCAGTGACAGCGACCCGCCTCGGTGGAGCACATGCTCTGCTCGTCCCGTTTCTCGCCAAGGGCTCGACCGCCGCCTTGCTGCCGATTGCGACGCCGACGGAGCTGCTCGCCGAGCTGACGATCCTCTCGCTCGACCCCGCGGCCCCGATCGATGCCGACACGCTTGCGACGGCGCGAACGATCGCACGGCAGGCTGCGCTCGCGATCGACAATGCCCGGCTGTACCAGCAGCAGAAGCAGTTCGCGGAGACGATGCAGCAGTCACTCCTGCCCCGTGACCGACCATCCATCCCGGGCCTCGCGGTCGGGACGGTGTACGAATCGGCGGCGCAGGTGGACGTTGGTGGAGACGTCTTCGACTTCCTGGAGCTCGGCGACGGCCGGCTCTCGGTCGTCCTCGGCGACGTGACGGGTCACGGGATCGACGCAACAGCCGACATGGCAATGGCCAAGTTCGTCTTCCGCTCGCTGGCGCGTGAGCACTCGGAGCCGTCGGAGTTCCTCGCTCACGCGAACGACGTCGTCGTGGGGGAGATCGCGGTCGGCAAGTTCATCACCATGGCGTACCTGACGATCGATCCGGGCGGCGAGGTTCTGTGCGCGAGCGCAGGACATCCCGAGCCCCGCCTCGTCGCACCCGACGGCCGCGTCGAGGGCCTGCCCGCCGGGGGCCTCGCGCTCGGCATCGACGAGCACCAGACCTACGAGCAGGTGCGGGCTGAGCTGCCGGTCGGTGGTTCGGTCGTCATCTATACCGATGGTGTCGTCGAGGCGCGTACGGGACGCGAGCTGTTCGGCATCGAGCGGCTCGACGCCGTACTCGCCGCGCACGCGACCGAGCCGCCGCAGGCGATCGCCGACGCGGTGATCGAAGCCTGCCGGGAATACTCCGGTGGCAATCTCACCGACGACTGCGCTGTGGTCGTGATCAAACGTTGAACGTTCCTCGCTGTTGAATCTGCCTTGCCGTTGAGACTGCTTCGTGCCGGGGGGCGCCCGCTCGTGATCGGCCACAGGGGTGCGGCGGCCGTCGCGCCCGAGAACACGCTCGCCGCTCTCGAGGTCGCCGTCTCGGTCGGCGCGGACCTCGTCGAGTTCGATGTCGGCCCCGGACTGCTCCTCGGCCACTCCGAGCTCGAGATCCCGGCGGCGCAGATCGACCTCGACACGGCACTCGAGTACCTGCGCGACCATCGTCTCGGGGTGCACCTCGACGTGAAGCTGCCCGGATACGAGACCGAGATCGTGGACGCCCTCCGCCGTCACGGGCTCGAGGAGCGGTCGGTCGTCTCGACGGCCTTCTCCGTCTCGTCTCGCCGCGTCGCGGAGCTCGCCCCCGGGTTGTCCCGCGCGATCGGCTATCCCCGCGACCGGTTGGGTGTTGCGCGGATACCGTGGCCGCGTAGCCTGACGCAGGCGGGCGCGACAGCGGTGCGCCTGGCGATGCCGCTCAGGGTGCCGCTGCTTCTACGCCACGCGCGGGCGAACGTCCTCTCGCTCCATCACGTCCTCTGCTCGCGCGCCGCGATCGCCGCCGCCCACCGGTGCGGAGCCCCTGTGCTCGCCTGGACGGTCAATGAGCCGGAAACCGTGCGCCGGCTTGCCGGAATCGGGGTCGACGGGATCGTCTCGGACGACCCGGAGATGGCGCTGGCTACACTCCTTGCGGAGTGAAGCGCCTGTATGCGATCGGTCTCTTTGCGCTCGGCTTCGTGGTCGCCGGCGTCCTCTCCGGGGCTGTGATCGCCGACGTGACCACGTCCACCGCGACGTCGACTGTCCCTCCGACGACGACGGGTGCCACAACGACGACGGCGACGACCACAGCAGCCACGACGACAGCGGCTACGACCACCACGGTGACGGCGCCGACGAGCACCATGCCAACGATTGCGCCGACGATCCCGGCCGGTGTCCGGGTCGCGGGCGTGCGCGTCGGCGGTCTGAAGCCGGCAGCGGCCGTCGCGGCCGTGCAGGTCGCGTTCCGACGGCCACTGGCGGTCGTGGTCGATCGCAGCCGTCTCGAGCTCGATCCGCAGAAGTTCGCTGCCGCGTATGCGACCACTGCGGTCGCGCGCGCGCGCATCGCGGCACCCGGTACCAACGTGTCGCTCGTCGTCGCCGTTCGCGGCGCTCCGCTGCGTGCCTGGGTTGCGAAGATCGAGCGGCGTTTCAGCCGCCAACCGGTCGATGCAACGCTGACGTTCCCGGACGCGCGGCCACGGATCACCACGGACCGCACAGGGCGCACGCTCGACGCCAAGCGGCTGACCGCGCGGGTCATCTCAGCGCTGCGCGCCAGCTCCCGCCTACCGGTGCGCCTGCGGACGCGCGCGATCGCGCCGCAGGTGACGGCTGACTCGTTCAAAGAGTCGATCGTGATCAGCCGCTCGACCAACCGCCTTTCGCTCTACGACGGTACGAAGGTGAGGCGCACCTTCGCCGTCGCGACCGGCCAGTCGATTTACCCCACACCCGCCGGCCTCTGGCGGATCGTCGTCAAGTGGAAGAACCCGTGGTGGTACCCGCCGGTGCAAGACGCGTGGGCCAAGGGGCTCAAGCCGGTACCACCCGGCCCCTCGAACCCGCTCGGGACACGCTGGATGGGGCTGAATGCTCCCGGTGTGGGCATCCACGGCACAGATGAACCCGGCTCGATCGGCTACAGCGCCTCGCATGGCTGCATCCGTATGCAGGTGCCCGACGCCGAGTGGCTGTTCGATCAGGTCGACGTCGGCACGACGGTGTACATCGTCTGATGCACGCGTTGCGAGTCGCCGCGGTTGCCGCCGTGCTCTCGCTGCTCGGCTTGCTCGTCTGGGACGTCGTGCACAGCCACGGCGGCAAGGTTGCCCGTGAGGTCGACCGCGGTCAGATCGTCCCTGCGCCGTCGTTCTCGATGTCGCTGGTCGACGGCCCCGGCAAGGTCTCGCTGACTTCGCTGCGCGGCAAGGTCGTAGTCCTGAACTTCTGGGCCTCCGATTGCGTCCCGTGCAAGCAGGAGCAGAAGATGCTGAACGCGGCCGCTCGGCACTGGAGCAAGAAGGGCGTTGTGTTCCTTGGCATCGACGAGGTCGACCTGCGCGGCCCGGCGAAGGCGTACCTGAAGCATTACGCGGTCGAGTATCAGAGCGTCTACGACGGTGTGGGCACGCTCGCGGGCAAGTACGGCGTCACGGGCACGCCGGAGACCTTTTTCATCGACCGGCACGGCCGAGTCGTGCCGCCGCACATCATCGCGAATACCGAGCGCGCCGACGTCGACGCCGGGATTCAGCGCGCGCTGAAGGCGTGAAAGCCGCCGCGCTCGCCTGCGGCGTGCTGCTCGCGGCGTTTGCATTCGTCGCGGCGGCCACGGCGAGCGAGGCACATCCAACGCAGGGGGAGATGGAGGCCGAGCTCGTCTGCCCGAGCTGCCACGTCCCACTCGACGAGTCGCAGTCGGCCATCGCCCAGCAGATGAAGACCTTCATCCGAACGCATATCGCGCTCGGCTGGACGAAGAGCCGGATCGAGAACGCGCTCGCTGCCCAGCTCGGCGACGGCATCTACGGCGTTCCGCGAACGCATGGGTTCGACCTGATTGCGTGGGTGCTGCCGATCGGCGGGATCCTGATCGGCGCCCTCGCAGTCGCCGGCGGCGCCTGGAAGTGGTCGCGGGGGCGCGAAGGCGTTCAAGGCGATCCGACCCAAAGCTTGCCCCTCGACGCGGAGGGCGAGCGGCGCGTCGACGAGGAGCTCGCGCGGTTCGATGGCTGAGAAGCTGCCGATCGCGTTTCTCGCCGGCCTGCTCTCCGTCGTCACCCCGTGTGTGTTGCCGCTCGTGCCTGGGTACCTCGCCGCGGTCTCGTCGCTCGAGGTCGGTGCGCTCGCGAAGCCCGGCTCGGCGCGACGAATCGTGCGCGGCAGCGTGCCGTTCATCGCCGGTTTCACGACCGTGTTCGTGTTGCTCGGCGCCGGGGCGGCGGCGATCGCGAGTGTGGTGCCCAAGACGACGCAGACGGAGATCGCCGGCTTCGTGCTCGTCGTCATCGGGCTCGCGTTCCTCGGGTTGCTGCCCTGGCCCGAGCGAACGGTCGCGCCCGGGCTCCTGCAGGGTGCGCGCCGCACCGGCTCGGGCGTCCTCCTCGGCGGGGCGTTCGCGGTGTGCGCGGCTCCGTGCATCGGCACAGTGCTCGCATCGGTGCTCGTGCTGGCGAGCTCAACCGGCACGATCGCGCGCGGCGTCGTCTTGCTCGTCGCGTATTCGCTTGGCCTGGGGGCGGCGTTCGTGCTCGCCGGGATCGCCTTCGCCCGGGCGATGCACGCGTTCCGCTGGGTCCACGATCACTACCGTGTGGTGCAGGCGTGCTCAGGGGCGACGCTCGTCGTGCTCGGACTGCTGCTCTTCTTCCACCGTGACGCCTGGTTGCGCGACGGCGTCAATCAGGTTCTTTCGCAGGTCGGGCTCGGAACGTTCTAGCGCCCCGATGATCGCACCGACGTCGAGGTCGCGGTGCCGTGGCGCGAACGCTCGTAGGCGGCGCAGGGCCTTCAGGCGCTGACTCTCGGCTGCGACCGGTTTCCCACGCCCACGCTGATACGCCGAGACGACGACGTGCACGAGCCCCTGGAAGAAATCACGCTCTTGGGCGTCGCACGAGCGCCACGCAGCCTCGAAGGATTCGTGCGCCTCGAACCATGCTCCACGGACCGCGAGCGCGATCCCGTCGCGGTAGTGACCTGTCACGCTGCTAACGTCGCGATCAGCCATGGCGACGATCCTGCTGTGTGGGGTCGACCTCTTCATTCGAGGGAAGCTCGAGGGGGTCTTGACGGAACATCGGTTCGTGACCTCTGACGGCGTCGAGCCGCCCGATCTCGTGATCGCCGACATCGCACGCATCGACGCGGTCGACGTCGCGGAGACGTTCCCGGACGTCCCGATTCTCGGCTACACGAACCACACCGACACCGCCGGATTGCGCCGCGCGCATGCTGCAGGATTCGACCAGGTGGTTGCGAAATCGGCGCTGTTCGAACGCACGCGTGAGCTGATCGATGGTCTTCTCGCGTCGGTAGAGTAGGCCACCGTGACGTACATCATCGCCGAGCCCTGCATCGACATCAAAGACCGCTCCTGCGTCGACGTGTGCCCCGTCGACTGCATCCACGAGGCGGGCCGTATTCTCGTGATCGATCCCGAGGAGTGCATCGACTGCGGGGCGTGCGAGCCGGAATGCCCGGTCGAGGCGATCTTCCCCGAGGATGCACTTCCATCGAAGTGGGAGCCGTTTGTGAAGATCAATTACGCCTACGGCGACGGGATGGACACCATCAACACCCTCACCGACGCGTACGCAACCGAGCACAACGTCCAGAACGAGCCGCTGGAGTAGATCCGAACCGTTCGGGGCCGCCGGGCGAATGCGGCTCAGGATCACTATGGCCGAAGACCTTCACGAGCTTTCCGCCCTTTACGCTCTCGACGCCCTCGACGGGGACGACCGTGCGCGCTTCGAGGAGCATCTCGATGGCTGCGCGCGCTGCCGCGAGGAGCTGGGGGGGCTGCAAGGCGCCGCGGGCGCACTCGCGTTCGCCGTCGAGGGGCCGGCGCCGCCGGCGGAGCTGCGCGCTCGCGTCCTGGCGGCGGCACACGCCGAGAGCCAGAACGTCGTGCCGCTTCGCCCGCGCCGGTCGGTTGCCGTCTCGATGGCAGCAGCGTTGGCTGTTGCGGCGACGGCGGCCGCTGTGGCGTTCGGCCTCTGGGCCGCCTCGCTCCATCATTCGCTCGCCGGTGAGCGATCCGCGCTGCGCATTCTCGGCGACGCACAGGCGCGTCACATCCCGCTCGCCGGCGGCCATGGCGCGCTCGTCGTCACCCCATCGGGCGACGCGGCGCTCGCCGCCGTCCTGCCGCCGTTGCCGGACGGAAAGGTTTACGAGGCGTGGGTGATCGACTCGAGCGGGGTTCGCCGCGCCGGCACGTTCACGGGTGACCGGACGACGTTGACGACGCGCGTACCGAACGGTGCGACGGTGAAGGTCACCGTCGAGCGCGCGGGTGGCGTCGACGCGCCGACGACGCATCCGTTGCTCAGCGCACGCGCTTGATCAAACACGATTCGAGCGTCGCATTGCGCGCAACGCATTGACGTCGCGCTCAATTGGCGTAGCGTGTGCGTTGTGTGTGAACACCATGATTGGTGCGCACGTTTTCCTTTCCAGCAACGTGCGCATGATTCATGCTGTCCGCGTTGAACGTTACAAACCAACGTGGTAGGGAATCGTGCACGTCGCAATCCGAGCCAGGAGGTCTGTTGATGACCCAAGAGGATTGGAGCGGGACCGGAGCACCGGGCGATATGTCCGACGCCGGCTCGTCGAGCAGTACGTGGGGCGACTCCGCCATCGGCGAAGCGTCGAGCTCCGAGAGCACTGAGGTCGCGTCTGCCATTCCGGCGACGACGCGTTCCTCGTCTCGTTCGGGCTCGCGCACGTCCGCGCGGAGCACGGCTCGCAGCTCGGCGAAGAAGCGCTCCTCGTCTTCGAAGAAGAAGGCGGCGCCTCGTAAGAAGGCCGTAGCCCGCAAGAGCACGGCGAAGAAGAGCACTGCTCGCAAGAGCACAGCTCGCAAGTCGACGGCCAAGAAGAGCACGGCCCGCAAGAGCACGGCTCGCAAGTCGACCGCTCGTAAGTCGACCGCCCGGAAGTCCACTGCTCGCAAGAGCACGGCTCGCAAGACCGCGGTGAAGAGGAGCACGGCTCGCAAGACGACGGCCCGCAAAGGCGGGGCTCGCAAGAGCACAGCCCGGAAGACTGCGGTCCGGAAGACCGGGGCCCGGAAGACCGCGGCGCGGAAGACCGGGGCCAGGAAGACCGCGGCCCGGAAGTCCACTGCTCGCAAGAGCACGGCTCGCAAGACCACCGCGAAGAAGAGCACCGCGAAGAAGAGCACGGCTCGCAAGTCGACCGCTCGCAAGTCGACCGCCCGGAAGGCCACTGCTCGCAAGAGCACGGCTCGCAAGACCACCGCGAAGAAGAGCACCGCCCGTAAGACCACCGCTCGCAAGACCGGTGGCCGTAAGGCGGCGTCTCGTTCACGCACCGCAACGCGGCGCAAGTAACGAATCAGTCGGACGTCCGGGCTCCTCCCCCTACAGGAGCCCGGGCGCCGGCGGTTTCGGCACCCGTGATCGTGGCGATACTCTTGACCGGTCATGCATCCGAAGACTCTCGACCACGTTGCGTTCTGGGTTGCCGACCGCAGCCCCATTGCAGCCTTCTGTGAGCGGCATCTCGGGATGCACGTGATCGACCTCCAGGAGCGGTTCACGCTGCTCGGAAGCGACGCTCGCCGCGGCAAGCTCACCCTGTTCGACGCCTCGGGCCAACGTGAGCCCGGCGCGTTCGGTCACGTGGCACTTCGCGTCTCGGATCTCCCGGCTGCCCGCAGCGTGCTCCCCGATGGCACCGCCGAGATCTTCGACATCGGTGAGGGCATCCGAGTGACTCTGGTCGAGGGCGAGACCGACGTCGACTACGACCTCGATCACGTGGCGCTTCGTTCCAGCGATCCGTTGGCGACCGCGGCCGAGTACGAGCGGTACGGGTTCGAGCCGGCTGGGACGACGCGCGTGAGCGTGGGTGGAGCGCACGTCGAGTTCGTCGCCGGTGATCCCGGCACACCCGAGCAGCCGCTACTGAACCACCTCGCCGTGCTCGTCGACTCGGCCGAGGATGTGATCGCGGATGCCGGTGACCTCGGCATCGAGGTCGAGTCCGTCGTCGACGCCGCGAACACCTATGCCGCGTTTCTCTGGGGCCCGGAGCGCGTGCGGATCGAGTACGTCGAGCACAAGCCCACCTTCTCGCTGACGTGATCGTCGTCGCAGGGGCCGGGATGGCCGGCCTCGTCGCCGCCGCCCGTCTTCGTGAGCTCGGACGCGACGTCGTCGTGCGCGAGAAGGGCACCCGCATCGGCGGCTCGATGCTTCTCTCGTCGTGCGTCGTCTGGCGGCACACGAACTGGGAGGAGTTCCGCGTCGAGTGTCCCGGCGGCGACGAGCGCCTGCAACGGCTCGTCTGGGAGCGTCTCGACGACGCGCTCGACTGGCTCGAAGCGCTCGGTGCGCCCGTCGTGTGGCAGGAGACGGGAAACCCGAAGACGACCGGCAAGCGCTTCGACCCGCGGGGCTTGACGGCGAGCCTCGCGGCACGAGTGGGCGCAGGTCGAACTGGGCACGGACGGCTGCGGCGCAGCTGAAGCGATGATTCTCTGTACCGGCGGCTTCCCAGCGTCGTCCGATCTCGTGACGCGCTACATCGCGCCCGCGGCACCGCTACGGCTGCGCGCGAGCCCGTGTTCAGAAGGCGATGGGCTCACCCTCGCGCTCGCTCGCGGCGCGGCTCTGTCGGATGGGCTCGACCAGTTCTACGGCCGCAACATGCCCGACAGCCCGTGGGACGAGACGCAGCTCGTGTCTCTCTCGCAGCTCTACGGGCGTTACGCGCGCGTCTTCGATGAGGACGGGATCGAGTTCTTCGAGCGCGGAGATGTCTCGTGGTCTGAAACGAACGTCGTCCAGGCGACGGCGCACCGCCGCGACGCGAAGGCCTACTACGTGCTCGACGCCGATGCGTTGCGGCAACGGGTGCGCGAGCGCACCGTCGCCGAGATCGTCCAGCTGGCGCCGCCCGAGTCCCACGTCCCGCTGGCAGATCTGCCGTTCGACCCGCCTCCGGGGGCCGTCGCCGCGGTCCGGGTGATCGCGTCGATCACACACACGATCGGCGGGCTGCGCGTCGACGAGCGGGCGCGGGTGCTGCGCGCTGACGGTTCGGCGCTTGCCGGGCTGTGGTCGGCGGGGGTGGATGCCGGCGGCATTGCGACCGGCGGCTACGCGAGCGGCCTCGCGCAGGCGCTCGTGCTCGGCCTCGCCGCGGCCGAGGACGCTGCGTCCTAGCCTTTACCGGCCGATCGAGTAGGCGCACGGGCGCGAGTCGCCCGGAAGCGGCGAGACGCCGATCTTGGAGATGACGAGCTTCAGGTCACCCTCATCGAACTCGTGTCCGACCTGCGGCAGGTCGCCGGGCTCTTCACGGAG
Organism: uncultured Thermoleophilia bacterium; assembly: GCA_963817765.1. Taxonomy (GTDB): domain Bacteria; phylum Actinomycetota; class Thermoleophilia; order Gaiellales; family Gaiellaceae; genus PALSA-600. The sequence continues at coordinate 205,819 of CAWFPX010000010.1, forward strand.
CGTGTACCCGGCGGGCGACCACACGAAGAGGAGGTGGGAGTCGCCTTCGGCCATCGGAGCGCGGATCTTAGCGTCGGGTCGCGTACGACGGCAGGACGACCCGGACGTGCGTTCGGTCGTCGTCGGCGTCCACTCCGATCGAGCCGTGGAGTTGCTTGACGCGTTGCTCGACCGACTCGAGCGATCGCCGCCGACGCTCCGGCTCGGCATTGTCGACGACGAGCGTTTCGACGCCACCGTCGCCGGTCGACGTGATTCGCACCTCGATCCGCGTCGGCGGACCACGCCGCACCGCCTGATCGAGGAGCTCGCGGATGATCGTGTACAGGGCCACCTGAGCGGTCTCGCCGAGCGACTCGGCCTCGTCGATCGACAGGTCGACACGCAGCGAGTGGACCGCGCCGATCTGCTCGGCGAGCGCTTCGAGGGCAGGCCCGAAGCCCTGGTCGCGCAGGACGACCGGCTCGAGCGCGAAGGAGAGATCTCGCAGCTCGCGGATCGTGTTGCGCTGGCGCTCGAGCGCCGACGTGAGCACGGTCGTGGCGTCGTCGAGCTTGCCCGTCGTCACCGAGTGCAGCGCCGCATCGAGCATCAGGGCGATGCCGGCGAGGTTCTGGACCGGCCCATCGTGCAGGAAGAGGGCGATGCGACGCCGCTCGTCCTGCTCGGCCGCGATCAGACGGTCGAGCGGTTCGGAATCGCCCACGCTAGTCGATGATCGCTTCGCGGAGCGCGATCGCGACCGCGTGCGTGCGGGTGTCGGCTTCGAGCTTCGTGAGGATGTGCCGGACGTGGCTCTTGACGGTCTCCTGCGAGATGAAGAGACGTCCTGCGACGTCGGCGTTCGACAAGCCGTCGGCGAGCAGTTGGAGGATCTCCCGCTCGCGGGTCGTGAGCATGTCTGTCTGGTCCTTGCCGGAGAGGAAGGCAGGCATCAGCGCCGGGTCGACGTACCCCTCGCCGCCGGCCACCTTCTCGATCGCGCGCACGAGTGTCTGGTGCGGCGCCTCCTTCAGGATGTAGCCCTTCGCGCCCGACTCGAGGCCGCGTCCGAGGAGCGACCGCTCCGAGTACGCCGTGAAGATCAGGACCTTCGAGTCCGGCACCCGCTCGGTCAGCAGCTTCGTCGCCTCGAGCCCGTCCATGCCGGGCATCCGAACGTCCATGATGATCACGTCGGGCTTGCGCCGCTCGGCCATCTCGACGGCCGATGCGCCGTCCGCGGCCTCGCCGACCACGCGGATGTGCGGCGCCCTGGAGAGGGAGAGCCGGAGGCCTTCGCGGACGACTTCGTGGTCGTCGACGATCAGGGTTGTGATCTCGTCTGGCATGGGAGGGTCGATTGTATGCTCAAAGAAGCGAGAGTTGTTGTGGGCGCGCCGGAGGGCGTGGTTTGACGGTCCGCCGGTCGCGGATCGCGTGCTTGCGGGCGAGCGTGCGTACGAGCTCGCGCGCGGGGGCCGAGAGGGCGTTCGGGAGGTACGCGCGGCGGCGATACAGCTCCTCGTAGTCCGGCAGAAGCTCGGGCCAGTCTCGCTGCAGGCAGGTGAGAAAGTGCTCGCGGGTTCCTGGACGGAGGTAGAGGAGGTTCGCCCAGATGTCGCACGCGCCTGCTTCGCGGGCCGCGACGATGACGCGCTCGATCTGGGCCGGGTGATCGGAGAGGCCGGGGAGGAGTGGCGCCATGCCCACCGACGCGCGCACGCCGGCCTCGACGAGCGCCGTCAGGGCTCTCAGCCGCTGCCTCGGAGGCGCCGTGCCGGGCTCGGTCGTGCGCCAGACGTCGTCGTCGATCGTCGGCACCGAGAACGTCACGTGCACGTCGGTGACCGTAGAGGCCTCGGCGAGGAGCTCGGCGTCGCGCACGATCAGCGGCCCGCGCGTGATGATCGCGAACGGGTTGGCGACATCGCGCAGCACTTCCACGCAGGCGCGGGTGAGCCGGTAGCGGCCTTCGGCGGGCTGGTAGGGGTCGGTGGCGGCCCCGATCGCGATCCTCCCGCCGTCCCAGCTGCGGCGTCCGAGCTCGCGGCGCAGCACCGCCGCAATGTTCGACTTCACCCGGATCGAGGAGCCGTATCGGTCGTCTGACGGCCGGTCGGCCCGCTGCTCGAAGGCGCGGACGTAACAGAACGTGCAACGGTGCACGCAGCCCATGTACGGATTCAGCGACCAGTCGAACGGCATTCCCTGCACGCGGTTGACCGCGACCGTGCACGGCTCCTCGCGGTATTCGGTGCGCATCCCCGTATGATACGAACAGATGTTCGTGTCGTCCAGAGCACGGCTATACTCGGCCCTCTGATTCGCGTGGACGACGATCTGCCGCCCAGTACGCGCGCGCCTTCGGGGCGCGAGTGACCTTCGGTCTCGAACTGGCGGCCCTGCTGGGCCTCATTTTCCTGAACGCGTTCTTCGTGGCGGCCGAGTACGGCCTCGTGACGTCGCGCCGAACGCGGATCATGGAGCTCGAGCACCAGGGGAACAAGCGCGCCCGCGCCGTGCTGCGTATCACCGCTGACCCGCCGCGCTTCATCTCGGCGATGCAACTCGGTGTGACCGTGTCGAGCCTCGCCATCGGTGCGCTGGGCGAACAGGTGCTCGCGCATAAGCTCGACGCGGTGATGGCCTCGTTCCTCGCCGTGATTCTCGCGCTCCTGATCGTCACCTATCTGCACGTCGTGATCGGCGAGCTCGTGCCGAAGGGCATCGCACTCGGCTATCCCGAGCGGACAGCGCTGGCCGTCTCGACGCCCGTGCGCTGGTTCTTCATCGGCCTGCGGCCGCTGATCTGGCTGCTCCAGTCGTCGACGACGCTGATCTTGCGGGCGCTCGGGCTCGAGCCGCCGGGAGCCGAGCACGAGGCGCACTCCGAAGCCGAGTTGCGCATGCTCCTCTCGAGCTCGGCGGAGCAGGGTGAGATCGAGCACGGTGAGCAGGAGATGCTCTACAAGGTCTTCGACTTCGCCGACAAGGAGGTCTCTGCCGTGATGGTGCCGCGACCGGAGGTGATCGCGATCTCGATCGCCCTGCCGGCGCCGGAGGCGTTGCAGGCGGTGCTCGAATCGCCGTACACGCGCTATCCGGTCTATCGCGAGTCGCTCGACGACATCGTCGGGGTGCTGCACATCCGCGACCTGATCGTCGCGATGCACGAGCGTGGGATCGCCGCGGTCAAGATGGAGGAGCTCGTCCGGCCGGCGTACATGGTCCCCGAGACGAAAGAGCTCGCCGCGCTGCTGACCGAGTTCAGGCGCACGAACCAGCACCTCGCGGTCGTGATCGACGAATACGGCTCGATGGAGGGCATCGTCACCCTCGAGGACCTCCTCGAGGAGATCGTCGGCGAGATCGAGGACGAGTTCGACCTGCCCGACGAGACGGTCGAGCGCGTCGACGCCGACACGGTTCGGATCGACGGCACCTTCCCGATCGACGATTTCAACGGCCGCTTCGAGTGCGACCTGCCTCACGAGGACTACCACACGGTCGCCGGCTTCGTCTTCGGCCTACTGGGCCGCACCGCCGCGCCCGGGGACGAGGTGGTGTACAAGGGCTTGCGCTTCCATGTCGATGCGGTCGCGGGCCAGCGCATCGACCGCCTCACGGTCACCTTCCAGCCGTGGCACGCCCGCACCCCGGAGGCCGACGAGGCGTCGGACGCCGCCGGCCTCGACTCGTAGCCTCGTCGATTCGTAGCTCGCTCTGTTACCTGTCACGCTCACCTCGGCGCTGTGGACGGATCATCACGATCTCGTAACGGCGTCTGACACCTCCCCGCGGTTCCGGCACCGAACGCCTCGGCGCGAACGGCGCTGCTGCGGGTCGCTCCTGCGTGTGGATGAGACTCCATACCGTTTCGTGCGGTGTCCGTGACCGGTCTTGGGCGGGCCGCACGTCTGATCGCCGGTCGGTGGGACGTTCAGGACATCACCGGGGCGCGGTCAGGGCCAGTTGGCCGTCCAACGGTCGCAGGGTGGGGTAGAGCAGGCGGTAGCGCGCGTAGTCGCGCTCGTAGGCGGCCGACCACTCCGGGTCGGGCTCGATGCGGTCGCGGACGCGGACACAGCGGGCGACCGCGTCGGCTGCGTCCGTGAAGACGCCCGCCCGGACGCCGGCGAGGAGCGCCGCGCCGAACGCCGAGCCCTCCTCGGATTCGGTGCGCTCGAGCGGCAGACCGAGCACGGAGGCGACGATCCGCAGCCACAGATCGCTCGCCGCGCCGCCGCCCGAGGCGCGGCCGAGCTCCGGGCGCACGCCGAGCGAACGCAGCAACTCCAGCGAGTCGCGCAGGCCGTAGGCGACGCCTTCGAGCGTCGCACGCGCGAGCGCGCCGCGGTCGTGCCGGAGCGAGAGCCCGGTGAACGCGCCGCGCGCGTCGGGGTCGGCGTGCGGGGTCCGCTCCCCCGAGAGGTACGGCGCGAACAGCAAGCCCTCTGTGCCGGGCGCCCAGCGGGCCGCCTCCTCGTCGAGGGTCGCGTACTCGCCGCCGACAGCGTGACGCAGCCATGCGAGCGACCCGGCCGCGCTCAACATGACCCCCATTGCGTGCCACGTGCCCGGGACGGCATGGCAGAAGACGTGCACGCGCGCCTCGCGGTCGGGCGCGTACGCCGGCAGCACGCCGAAGACGACGCCGGATGTGCCGAGCACGACCGAAACCGGGCCCGGGCTTGCAATGCCGACGCCGAGCGCGGCCGCTGCCTGGTCGCCCGCGCCCGCGATCTCCGTCGACTCGTGCGACTCCGGCAGCCACTCGAGCGGGATCTCGAGCGCCTCGCAGACCTCGGCCGACCAGCGTCGCCCGGCGACATCGAAGAGGAGCGTTCCCGATGCGTCGGCCACGTCGATCGCGCGCTCGCCGGTCAGTCGGAAGCGCACGTAGTCCTTCGGCAGCAGCACGTGTCGGATGCGGGCGTAGGCGTCGGGCTCGTGGCGGCGCAGCCACAGGAGCTTCGGCGCAGTGAACCCCGTGAGCGCGCGGTTGCCGGTCAGCTCGATCAGCCGGCTGAGCCCGACCTTCGCCTCGATCTCCGCGCACTCGGCCGCGGTCCGCTGGTCGTTCCAGAGGATCGCCGGACGAATGACGCGGTCGTCTGCGTCGAGCACGACGAGGCCGTGCATCTGGCCGGAGAGCCCGATCGGCCCCTCCGGCAGCCGCGCGAGGCATGCCTGCGACGCGCGCCACCAGTCTTCGGGGTCCTGCTCGGCCCAGCCGGGTTGTGGTGTCGAGAGCGCGTACTCCTCGGAGACGGAGGCCAGCACACGGCCGTCGTGCGCGATCGCGATGCCCTTGACGCCGGTCGTGCCGACGTCCAGCCCGATGAGGGCCTGTGTCACGCCCCGAGCGCGGCGTAGACGAGCTCGTAGGCGCGGACTGCGTCCTTTGCCTGCTGGGCCTTGCGCAGCTCGGGCTCGTCGATCTTCGCGGCGACCCCGTCGATGAAGTTCCATTGCAGCACCGAGCGCTTCACGGCCCCGACGGCATCCTCGGTGTAGGGATAGAGGTCGAAGCCGAGGCGCTCGCCGTTCGCGCCGTAGTTCGCGCGACGCAGCTCGAGCGCCAGCTCGAGCGTCTCCATGAACGCCGTGGCGCCGACCATGTTGTCGTCGTCGAAGGTGCCCCAGCCGGAGTTGGCGTGCTGGTGGCCGAGCAGCCCTTCCGCGGCGAGCAGCGCCGCGTACTCGGCGAGGTTCTCGCCGTTCATGATCAGGTGCTGCCAGTCCATGTTGACCTGCACGTTGTCGATTCCCTGCGCGCGCAGCGTGTGGATCACGTGCAGCGTCATGCCGATGTTGCGCATGAGGATCTTCATCGCCGGCTCCGAGTTCTTGTGCTCGAGGAACAGCGTCACGTTGCGCTCACGGGCACGCGTCGCGGCCTCGCCGACCCCGTCGATGAAGCGCTGCCACGAGGACGCGTACGGCGTCTGGAACGGATAGTTGTAGCCCTCGATCCCGGGCCAGATGATGAACTGGGCGCCGAGCTCGCCCGCCAGGTCGATTCCCTCGAACGTCAGATCGATCGCCGCCCGGCGTGTCGCGTCGTCCGGTGAGGAGAACCCGCCCTTTGCGAAGCGCGGATCGAGGTGCAGCCCGCTCGCGAGGCAGTAGATCCCGTGGCCCTCGAGCGCGTCCTGAACCTCCTCCAGGTTGTCGCGCGAGAGCTCCTGGGGGTAGTGGAACTCGTAGTCGTCCATCAGGTCGCCGAGGCCTCCGACGGCGGTCCGAACCTTCGCTGCGGTGGTCGCGCCCGCGAGCGCAGGCTTGTAGCCGCCCGGATTGAACCGAGTGGCCATGGCTCCGAACGCCCAGATGCCGAGGCTCGTCTTCATGCACTGAGCCTAACCTGCGCGGCTTGACGGAGTCTAATTGTCTGTTCAGACTTGACTCTGAGCGTCGAGATACGGGAGCGTTGACGAGTCAAGAACTTCCGCCCGATCGGGTCACGGCGCGGCCTGACCCCCTGCGCGCTCAGCTCCGGTCAGAAAAACAACGAAAAGGAGTCCAAGTGCAGAAGGTTTTCAGTTGGTCGACGGCGCTGCTCGTCGTCGCTCTTGGTGTTATCGCGACGATTGCTGTCGCGTCCGCCTCCGCGCACTCGACGAAGAAGGCGGCGAGCGTGCAGGTGTGCGTTCTGCTTCCTGACACGAAGTCGTCCGTCCGCTGGGTGCAGTTCGACACGCCTGACATCGGGAAGGCGCTGAAGGCAGCAGGCGTGACGTACTCGATCAACAACGCGCTCAACGACCCGCTCAAGCAGAAGGCGCAGGCACAGGCCTGCATCGCTGCCGGCGCGACGGTCGTCATCGAGACGGCGCTCGACAACGGCTCCGCCGCGTCGATCGAGAAGCTCTTCACCTCGAAGGGCGGCAAGGCGATCGACTACGACCGCCAGGTCACCGGCGGGATCCGCATCGGTGTACGTGACCTTCGACGGCAAGGCGGTTGGCGCAGCCCAGGCGGCTGGTGTCATCCAGGCGATGAAGGCGAACGGGACGTACAAGGGCGGCACGGTCGCCCAGCTCTGGGGAGGCCAGACCGACCAGAATGCGTACTGGTTCCAGTCCGGCAACCTCGCCGTCTTCAACCCGCTCTTCAAGGCCCACGCGATCAAGAGGGGCCCGCAGCAGTTCGTTCCCGACTGGGATGCGAACAACGCGGCGACCATCTTCAGCCAGATGCTCGTGAAGACGAACAACAACATCCAGGGCGTGCTGGCGGCGAACGACAACATCGCCGGTGCGGTCATCGCCGATCTGAAGGCGAAGCACCTGAAGCCGCTCCCGCTCTCCGGGCAGGATGCGTCGGTGGGTGGTGTCCAGAACATCATCTCCGGCTGGCAGACGGGCACGGTGTACAAGTACGTGCCTGCCGAGGCGAAGGCTGCCGCGGATGCCGCAGTCGCGCTCCTCAAGGGCAAGAAGCCGAAGACGAACGGGACCCGGCCGAACGGCAAGCATCCGGAGCCGACCTATGCGCTGCCGGTGATCTGGATCACCAAGGCCAACTACAAGCGCCTCTTCACGGACGGGTTCCTGAAGAGGAGCGATGTGTGCGTCGGTACGTTCAGGCAGTACTGCCACTAAGTAGGATCACGCACGATCCGCGGTGGAGGCGCCCTCTCGGGGCGCCTCCACCGCGACTAATGACGATGAGCGAGACCCCACTTCTCCAACTCCGCGGCATCACGAAGACCTACGGCTCGGTCGAGGCGCTGACCGACGTCGACTTCGAGGTCAACCCCGGTGAGGTGATGGCGCTCGTCGGCGACAACGGCGCCGGCAAGTCGACGCTGATCAAGTGCATCGCCGGCACCCATGGCTTCGACAGCGGGCAGATCCTCTTCGAGGGCCAGGAGGTCAACATCCACGGCCCGAAGGACGCGGCCCGCCTCGGGATCGAGGTCGTCTACCAGGATCTCGCCCTCTGCGACAACCTCGACGTCGTCCAGAACATGTACCTCGGCCGCGAGGTGAACCGCTGGCAGATCCTGAACGAGGCGGCGATGGAGAACACCACCGCCGCGACGCTGAAGAGCCTCGCGGTGACGACGATCTCGTCGATCCGGCAGCCTGTCGCGACGCTCTCCGGCGGCCAGCGCCAGTCCGTCGCGGTGGCGAAGGCCGTGCAGTGGAACTCCAAGCTCGTGATCCTCGACGAGCCGACCGCGGCCCTCGGCGTGGCGCAGACGGAGCAGGTGCTCGCGCTCGTTCGCCGCCTCGGCGAGCAGGGACTCGCCGTCGTGATCATCTCGCACAACCTCCACGACATCTTCGAGACGGCGGACCGGATCACGGTGCTCCGGCTCGGCCGGAACGTCGGCATCTTCGACCGCCGTACGACGACGCAGCAGGCCGTCGTCGAGGCGATCACCGCCGGCGTGCCGACGAAGGTCTCGGGCATCCCGGCTGCGCCGCCGACCGGAGGCTCGGCTTGACCGACGTCGACGTCGTCGGCGCTGACGCCCCGAAGCCCGCCGAGGTCGGACGAGGTCCCGGGCGGTCTCGCCGGCCTGTACCACAGGGCCTGGTTGAACGTCAGGACGGGCAACCTCGGCTCGGGGCCGATCATCTTCGGCGAGATCCTCGTCGTCATCCTCTTCGGCCTGACGGCGACGAACTTCTTCACGGCCGTCAACTTCACCAACCTGATCAACCAGATGGCAGGCACGGCGATGCTCTCCTTCGGCGTTGTCTTCGTCCTCTTGCTTGGCGAGATCGACCTGTCGATCGGGTACCTCGCCGGCATCGGTGCGCTCGTCGTGGCGGAGCTGCAGCTGCCGGGAAGCGGGCACCAGCTGAACGGCATCCTCGCGATGGTGATCGCGGTCGCCGTCTGCGCCGCGATCGGCGGGGTCCAGGGCTCGATCGTCGCGTACGTGGGCGTGCCGTCGTTCGTCGTCACGCTCGCAGGCTTCCTGATCTGGCAGGGCGTGATCCTGAACCAGCTCGAGCAACGCGGCACGATCATCATCCAGGACCGCTGGATCAACTACACCGACAGCTACGCCTTTTCGCACGTCGGCGGCTATCTGGTCGCGCTGATCATCACGGCGCTGTACCCACTGAGCGTCTCTGTACAAGCGAATTGCCGCCCGCGGGACGCAGATCGCCAAGGTGAACTGGACTGGATTCGCGGTGAAGACGGTCGGGATCGCCATCGCCGCGTTCGGCACGGTCGCGATCGCGAACCACGGCAAGGTGATCGCGACGTCGCTCGGCCTGCCGCTCTCGGGCGTGATCGTGATCGTGTTCTTCATCCTGCTGACGTTCCTGGCGAAGTGGACGACGTTCGGACGTCACGTGTACGCCGTCGGCGGCAATGCCGAGGCGGCTCGCCGCGCCGGCATCAACGTGCCGCGCATTCGCGTGCTCGTGTTCATGATCTCCGGCGCCATGGCCGCGCTGGGCGGGATCATCTTCGCGGCGCAGGTGAACTCGGTGGCGCTCACGTTCCCGCCGGGCAACCTGCTGCTGAACGCGATCGCGTCCGCGGTGATCGGCGGCGTGAGCCTGTTCGGCGGCCGCGGCGAGGTGCGCGGCGCGCTGCTCGGCGCGGTGCTGATCGGGACGCTCCAGAACGGGCTGAACACGCTGAACGTGTCGAACGGCTGGATCTACATCATCACCGGCCTCGTGCTCCTGGCCGCCGTGACGCTCGACACGGTCGCCGTTCGCCTGCAGGCCCGCTCCGGCCGCTAGCAGGTCGGCGACGACTACTTGTCGCGGTCGCGACGGGCGGGCAGAACGCGGTACTTGAGGATGAACCCGAAGCCGGCGAGCGAGAACAGGGTGCCGACCGACGGGGATCCGCTCACGTAGATGATCCCGCCGACCAGGATGAGCAGCGCACCGATGACGGTGCCTGCCGTCGGAGTCTGGAGCCGCTGGAGCAAGGTCATCTCGGCGACTGTACTTCAGGACCTCAGCGGGCGAGCTTGCGCAACGCGAGCTTGTCAACCACGAGCTTGCCGACCTTCGTGCCGACGGTCCGGCCCGCCGTGACATCGCCCGGGAGCTCGGTGCCGCTGTCGAGGCCCTGCGTCGCGGCTCGGGCGGCCTGTGCCGCGAACGAGCGACCGGTGAACGCCGTGAGCACCTGATCAGCCGCGTAGGCGAACGCACTGTCACCGGAGGCCCAGCCGGGCGACGGGGGCGTGGGGGCGAGCGGCGTCCAGCGGGCGCCCGGCACCCAGCGGCCCGCGCGCAGGACGAGCTGCTGCCCGCCGACGCGCTTGATCAGGCCGGGGACGAGCGGCAGTTGGTTGTTGAACGCGAGGTACCGGATCATCGAGATCGGCCGCGGCGACTGGTACGCACGCTTCGCGCCCCAGGCGGAGACGGCCGCGTCGTTGAGCGCCCCGTTCAGCGCGAGATCGAGCCGGACGTCGCGCGCGAGGCGCGCGGCGGCGGTTCCCCGGGAGGGCAGCGACCCGGCGATCCGGTTCCAGGCGAGCGGGGATGCGTCGACGACGGACGGCGCGGCTGCCTGCGACGTGGCGCGGATCGCTGCGACGGCGGCTCGCTTGTAGGCGACGCTCGACGGGTCGCCGAGGCCCGGCGCGGCGGCCTTGACGCGCGGTGCGAAGGTGCGCACGTGGCCCCACTGCGAGTTCTCGAACGTCTGAATGTCCGCCGGGACAGAGCCACCGCCTTGCGCGGCCTTCTGCGAGAGCGCCAATGGCTGCCAGAACGTCGCGTCGTGCACCGTCGAGCCGGGCACCCCGACCACGAGCGGCTCGTTCAGCGGCGTGAAGCTCGGGTCGGCGTAGTGGAGCGCCTCGTTCGAGCCGTCGTTCCTGCCGGCTGCGATCGCCGCCGCGCCGATGCGGTTGCCGAGCTCCGCCGCAGAGCCGCCGGAGGTGCGCGTGAAATCGGGTGAGAGGCAGAGACCGCGCAGCCGCGCGGTGAGGCGCGCGAACGCCTGGTCGACGTTCGCCCCGTACGACGCGCGCCAGACGAGCAGGCGGTAAGCGGCGTAGCTGATCGCCGTCTCGCGGGGCTGCTGCCCGCCGGCCGCATGCCAGGCCTGCGAGGTGGCTGTCGCGAGGTCGAAGAGGTCGCGGGCCTGGACCGGCTCCGACGCGCCGCCCAGCCGGAGCACGTCGACCGCCTCGTCGTTCCAGATCCGCGCAATCGAGCGGCCCTGAGACGGTGCGGGCGTGCAGTTCGCGAGCGTGGGCGTCGCAGCTCGCGGAGCGGCGACCTTGACGGGGACCGGGGCCGTGATCCGCACCACACGGTTCGCGGCGACGTTGCTGCGCGCGCTCGCCTCCAGCCACCCCATGGATAGCGCACCGTGAGCGATCGGACCGAGGTCGCGGCGCCGAGGCCGAAGTGGACGCGCTGGTCCTCCGACGACAGGTAGCTGCTGCCGGCCTGCACGGTGCGCGTCAGACGCTTGCCGCCGGGGAGCACGGCGGTGACGACCGCGCCCGGGTGCGAAACGGGAGAGCTGCACATCGAGCCAGTGCCCACTGGGGCCGAACGGGTGCAGGAGCACGAGCTTGCCGCCGATCGTGTTGATCGCGATGTCCATCCGCCCGTCGTTCGCGACATCCGCCGCTGCGACGCCGCGGCCGTTCAGACGGATGCCCTTGGCCGCGATCACGCCCTTGGCATCCCCGAAGTTCTCCGCGCCGCTGACCGGCGCGAGTACGCGCACTGCTTCCGCGTCGGCGGCGAGGTTCGTGACCGGGATTGCGCCCGCGGCGAGCAGCAGGCCGGGCGTGCCCGAGTTGACGAAGTCGACCCACGTCGCACCCCAGCCGGCGAAGCCGGTCCCGAGCGCCGGGTCGAAGCGCCGCCGCACGCTCGCGAACCTGCCGGTCGAGGTCTGCACGTACGCGGCGGAAGGCTCGTTGCGCGAGTTGGTGACGAAGAGGCCGAGCCGCCCGCCCGCCGTCACGTTGGTCGCCACGCCCATCCCGGCGTACGGGTCGGCGACGCCTGCGGCAGCGGCGCGCTCCTCGAAGCGGAAGCCGAGCCCAGCCGGATCGGCGCTTGCGCCGCCCGGCCACGGCACGTTGACGTACAGCTGGTTCGGATCCTCGTCGTTCGCGACGTAGATGTCCGGGCGGCCGTCGCCGTTGACGTCGGTGAACGTCGCCCCGAGCCCGTGGCGGAAGCTCGAGGCTTCGAGGCCCGCCTGGATTCCGACCTCCTTGAAACGTCCCGCGCCCTCGTTCAGATAGAGCAGGTCGCGGACGCCGGCCACGTTCGTCGGGAAGCCGGCGAGAGAGTTCTGCACCGGCTGGTTCAGGTCGGAGTAGCCGGCGACGAAGAGATCCGGCCGGCCGTCGCCGTTCACGTCGGCGACCGCCGCGCCGGTGTACCAGCCGTTCGCCGGGAGGTGCGCCTCGGTGAACGTCCCGTGCGCCGGTGTTCCAGAGAACGTCGACGCCGCTCGTCGTCGTCACGACGAGGTCGGTGTGGCCGTCGCCGTTCAGATCCGCCGCGACGCAGCCGTCGCCCTGGACCGGCAGATCGGCGTGCGTTGCGGCGCTGACGTTCTTGAACGTGCCGTCGACGTTCTCGAACAATGCGGTGCGGGGGAGGCCGCCGTGCGCCTCCCACTGCGGCACGTCGGCGCTCGAGTAGGAGTTGACGGCGAACAGGTCCTGCCAGCCGTCGTCGTTGTAGTCGAGCCAGCAGACGCCGCCGCCCATCATCGCCTTGGTGTCGCTCGACATGCCGTAGTGGAACGCGCCCTGCTGGAAGTCGAGCCCGAGCGACGGCGCGAGGTTCGTGAGCCGCAGGCCCGCGAGGGCCGAGCTTTCAGGCCCCGCAGCTGCGATCTGCTTCGGCGGCGTCGCGGCGAGCGCCCAGTGTCCACTCGCCTGCTGGTGCAGCTGGAAGGACTGGCCGGCGAGCTGCGCGACCGCGACCGGCGGGCTCTGGCCGCGGCCCGGCGCCAGGTGCAGCGTCAGCCGGTCGGCGGCGGTCGCATGGACGGTCGACAGCAGGTCGTGGGCGATCAGCTGCGCATTGTGGAGATCGAGCTGGGTCTGCACGCCCTGCGACGGCAGGATCGTGATCGGCGGGAGCGTGCCCGGTGGGATGCGCGCGGAATGCCGGGGTCGCCTTCGCGTGCGACAGGACGATCATGCCGGCGAACGCGGCGAGCACGACCGGTGCCGCCAGCAGCGGGAGCCGCCGGTCGACCGGGATGGGAAAGCGCCGCAGCACCGGTATGGCCAGGCACACGACCGCCAGCGACGAGAGCAGCGCCACCTTGCTCGCGAACTCCGTCGTGGCGGCCGCGATCATCAGCGAGGCGAGCAGCCCGAGGGACACCGCATAGACGATCCGGTGCGTCGGCGAGCGCGGTGCCGTCTTCGGGTCGGTGATCATGAAGAACAGGAACACGAGCACCTCCGGCGACGTCACGAGCACGATCCAGAAGTGGAAGCCCGTGATCGGACCGAGGTGCCAGCGCGCGAGCATCGTGTGCCCCGAGAGCGCGAGCACGCCGATCCCGGCCGCGAACGTGATCCAGAAGGCGATCGCGAGCCACAGGAGCTTGAGGCGCGAGAGGATCAGGAATCCGCCGGCGAGGATGACGCCCAGTGCGAGGACGAGCCACACCGACATCGGGCCCCACCAGAAGTCGAGCGGGTTGGCCGCGGCCGCGGCCGAGGATCAGGAAGCAGAGGACGAGGCCGATGTTCGACGGGTTGAAGATGTGGTTGCCGCGCCACTTGATGACGTATTTGGAGAGCAGCGCCACGGCGGACGTCCCGGCGAAGATCCACCAGCCCTTCATGCTCCACCAGTCGCCGTGCCGCGTGCCCGGCACGCGCAGGATGAACGCGACGCCGTTGCCCGTCAGGAGCGCGCTCGCCGGCCACATCAGCACCTGCTGCTTGCGGAGGGTGATGCCCACCTCCAGAACGGCGCACGTGAGGAGCGAGACCAGGATCTGAGCGATCGAGAGCTGGAAGTGGAACCCGATCTGGCCGATCACCTGCAGCGAGATGATCGTGGCCGCCAGGTGCAGCCGCGGGTCGCTCAGCTTGGGCAGCAGGATCGGATACGACCGGCCTGCGACCGAGAGCGTGCGACCGCCGGTGGCCGGTGCGGCATGCGCGCTCATCAGGTCTCCAGGCTAGCCCACCCTGCGTATGAATTCCGACTGCGGCAGAATGACGACTGTGAGGCTTGCCCGTGCCCAGACGATCGTCGCCAGCGTCGTCTCCGAGGCGTCCGGGCCGGTTTCGGTGTTCGTGGCGGATGCCCACGGTGAGCTCGTTGCCGCCGCCACGATGGACGGTGCGGCGCCCGACACGCGCCTGAACGCTCAGCGCAAGGCTTACACGGCGGCCAGGAGCGATGCGCGGACGACGCGGGAGCTGGCCGAGAAGGTGCACGAGGATGCCGTCGAACGGGCGAGCTTCGATCCCTTCTTCACGTTCTTCCTCGGCGGCGTCGCCGTCTTCGAGGAGGACGTGCGAGTGGGGGCGGTCGGCGTCAGCGGCCTCCCGGGCGAGGTCGACGAGCAGCTGGCGCTACGCGCTATCGAACGATCCGCGGGTCGCTGAAGACGTCCGACTCGTCGCGGCTCGTCGTCGAGAACTCGGAGATGACAGCGCCGTCGTCTCCTGCCTGGAACCAGTGCAGGGTGTCCGGTGGGATCGTGAACTGGTCACCCGGGGCGAGCACGATCTCCTCCGCGCCTTCGACGTGCAGGTGGACGGCTCCCGCGACGGCACCGGAACGTCTCCTCCTTGCCCGGGCCGCCCGCGACGGGCGGGTGGCGATGCTCCGGGCACGCCTGCCGTGGGAAGAGCACGAGCTCCTTCGCGCAGACACGGTCGGTGTTCACGTAGACGACGATCTGGAGCCCGAAGTCCTCGAGACGCCCGAGGCCGAAGTCGGCGACCTCGATCGCGTCGCGTTCGGCCGGTGTGAGCACGATGCCCGCCTCCGCGAGCATCGCGGCCGCCCGGGCGCGCGCCTCCGAGTCGGTCACAGCGTGATGCGCTCGCCGCTCGTCGCCGAGGCATGAAGGGCCTCGAGCGTCCTGGCCTGGCCGACGGCGTCGTCGCGGCCGAGCAGCAGCGGCGCCTCGCCACGGATCGCATCGCTCAGGTTCTCGAGCTCGAGGCGATAGGAGTCCTCGCGCTCGATCCTGAGCCGTTCGACGCCGTCGTGGCGTCTGACCTCGATCACCGCTGACTTGCAGTGCCACGGATCGTCGAGGAAGAGCGAGCCTTCGCTGCCGATCACCTCGAGCTCGTCCTGCTCCGGCAATGCCGTGCCGCAGTGGAACGTCGCGATCACGTTCGACGGAAAGCGGAGCGTGCCGGTGAACACCCAGTCGGTTCCCGAGGGGCCGACCCAGGCTTCGCCGAAAACATGCTCGGGCTCACCGCCGACGAGCCGTGAGCCGCTGACGTTGTAACAGCCGACGTCCATCAGAGAGCCCCCGTCGACGTCCGTTCGCAAGCGAATGTTGTCCTCGTCATAGAGCGAATAGCTGAACACCGAGCGGACGAGCCGCACGTCGCCGACCGCACCCTCGGCGATCAGCTGCTCGAGCCGCTTCGTCTGAGGGTTGTGGCGATACATGAACGCCTCGCTGAGCCAGAGGCCGGTCCGGTCGGCGACGTCGAATGCCTCGGTGACCTCGGCGGCATGGCGCGTCATCGGCTTCTCGCAGAGCACATGCTTTCCCGCCTCGAGCGCCTTGATCGACCACTCGCAATGCATCGTGTTGGGGAGGGAGATGTACACCGCTTCGATCTCCGGGTCCGCCAGGAGCGCGTCGTAGGAACCGTAGGCGCGCTCGATCTCCCACTGCTTCGCGTACTCGTCGGCGCGGCTCTGGTCGCGGCTCGCAACCGCGACGAGATCGACCTTCGGCGAGAAGTGGGCGCCCGGGATCACCTTCCGGTTGATGTCTGCCGTCGAGATGATTCCCCACTTCACTGCGTGCGACACGGTGCTCCTCTGTTTGCGGTGATCCTGGACTGCGTAGTATCGCGCGATGGCAGAGATCGGGATCGGGATGCTGGGTTACGCGTTCATGGGCAAGGCGCACTCGAACGCGTTCAAGAAAATCGCGTACATGACGTGGCCGCCGCCGCTCGAGCCGCGGCTCGTTGGCATCGCGGGACGCGACGAGGCAGCAGTCGGCGAGGCGGCGAAGCGGTACGGCTACGAGTACGCGACTCGTGACTGGCGCGAGCTCGTCACCGACGACCGCATCGGGCTCTTCGACAACGGCGGTCCCAACTCGCTGCACGCCGAGCCGACGGTGGCGGCTGCAGAGGCCGGCAAGCACGTGATCTGCGAGAAGCCGCTCGGGCGGGACGCCGACGAGAGCTACGACATCTGGAAGCGCGTCGCCGCGACCGGCGTCAAGCATCTGTGCGCCTTCAACTACCGCTTCGTGCCGGCCGTCCGCCTGGCGCGAGAGATGATCGACGCCGGCGAGCTGGGGGAGATCCGCCACTTTCGCGGCCGCTATCTCCAGGACTGGGCCGACGATCCGTCACTCGACACATGGCGCTTCGCGCCCGACGAGGCCGGTTCGGGCGCGCTCGGCGACATCGGCACGCACGTGATCGACCTCGGCCGCTTCCTGAACGGTGAGATCGCGTCGGTCTCCGGGTTCGTGAAGACGTTCGTCGCGGATCGCAAGGTTGACGATGCGCTGGAAGCCGCGGTCGAGTTCGAGAACGGCTCGGTCGGCACGATCGAGGGGACGCGGCTCGCGCTCGGCCGTCGGAACGCGTTCCAGTGGGAGATCAACGGCTCGAAGGGCTCGCTGGCGTTCGACATGGAGCGGTTGAACGAGCTGCAGGTGTTCCGGGCCGACGGCGACCGCGCGCGCGGCTTCAAGACGGTGCTCGTCACCGAGGCGAACCATCCGTTCTGGGAGCACTGGTGGCCGCCCGGGCACATCATCGGCTGGGGCGACACCTTCGTGCACGAGCTGCACCACATGCTGGCGGCGATCGTCTCGGACGGCGATGTCGCGCCCTACGGCGCGACGTTCGAGGACGGCTACCGCGCATCCGAGGTCGGCGACGCGATCCTGCGCTCGGGCGAGACCGGCCAGCGCGAGCAGGTCAGCTACCGCACGCTCTGACGATGGCCGCAACCTGGTTCGGTTTTAACCAGGTTGCCGAGTTTCTCGGAGGGCGCGGCGGGGCGAACCTCATCAACCTGGTTCAGAGAGCGAAACCAGGTTGAAGACGCGAAACCAGGTCGGAAACGTTCAGTCCTGGAGCACGAGCGTCGCCTTGCCGCCGCGGAACGCGAACGCCTCGGCGAAGCGGTCGACCGGCACCCGCAGGCCGACGAAGGACTCGAGCGCCTCTGGCCAGCGCCCGCGGGCCTCGTCGAGTGCGGCGACGCCCGCGAGCCAGTCCTGCCGTTGGGCGTTGACGCTGCCGAAGAGGACGCGGTTCTCGAGAATCGTGTCGAGCGCGAGTGTCGGCCCGTCGAGCTCGACGGTCTGCTTGCGCGGATCGATACCGAGCAGGCAGGCGACGCCGCTTCGGCGCAACAGGCCGAGCGTGGTCGCCATCAGTTGCGCGTTCCCCGCCGCTTCGATCACGAGGTCGAAGCCCCCGAGCTCCTGCAGGGCGGCGGCGCTGTCGCCGGTCTCGACGTACCGCCCGCCGACACCTGCGACGAACTCGTTGGACGGCTCGAGCGACGCAGTCCAGACGTCGATGCCGTGCAGTCTCAGCAGGAGCGTCGAGAGCATTCCGATCGCGCCTGCCCCGATCACGAGTGCTCGCTCGAGCTGCCACGGCTGCCGGCCGCCGATCGCGAGCGCATGCCTCAGCGCGCGCGCGCAGACCGACGTGGGCTCGGCGAGGACACCGAGCCGGCCGAGCGACAGGCGGTACCGCGATCACCTGGGCGGGATCCTCGACCAGGAGCTCGCGCGCGAAGCCGTCGAGGCGCGTGATCCCGCGCTCGCTGTAGTCACCCGTCAGGCACGAGTCGGGCGATCCCTTCTCGCAGGCAATGCACCGGCGGCACGAGCGGCGCACGGTCGCCGTCACGAGGTCGCCGCGCGTGAACCCATGTCCGTCGCGCTCCACGACTGGCGAGCACCTCGTGGCCCAGGACGAGCACGGCGTCGTCGTCGGCAGCGACACCGAACAGTCCTTCGGAGATCTCGCGGTCGGTGCCGCAGACGCCGACCTCGAGCACCCGCAGGAGCACTCCCTCGCCCGTCGGCTCGGGCGTGTCGGCGACGCGAGTCGAGTGCGCCACGCCGGGCTGCGTGACAAGCGCCTGCATCAGCTCATGGCCGCAGCACAGCGCCCTGCGAGGCGGAGCCGACGAGCAGCCGGTAGCGCGCGAGGACGCCGCTCGTGTACGGCGAGGGCGGCGGTTGCCAGGTCGCGAGTCGCGCGGCGAGCTCGTCGTCGCCGACGTCGATCGTCAGCTCGTTCGAGTCGGCATCGATCGTGATCAGGTCGCCGTCTCGGACGACGGCGAGTGGGCCGCCGCGCGCAGCCTCGGGCGCGACATGGCCGACCATCAATCCGCGCGTCGCACCCGAGAAGCGGCCGTCCGTGACGAGCGCGACCGACTCACCGAGTCCCGCGCCGACGACCGAGGCCGTGACGCTCAGCATCTCTCGCATCCCGGGCCCACCGGCGGGTCCCTCATAGCGGACGACGAGCACGTCGCCGGGCCGGACATCCCCAGCCCGCACGGCGTCGGTGCACGCTTCCTCGCTGTCGAACACACGCGCCGGGCCGGTCTGTGCCGTCCTGCTCGCCGCGAGCTTCACCAGGCTGCCGTCCGGTGCAAGGTTCCCGCGTAACGCGTGCAACGCACCCGTCGGCTTGAACGGGCTCCTCGAGCGTGAACAGCACGTCGCCGTCCGGCTTCGCCGCGCGCCGCGCGTGGCCTCCGCCAGCGTCGGCCCGTCGACCGTCGGCGCTACGCCGTCGATGTGACCGCCGCGCACGAGCTCGCGGATCAACGAGGCGGTACCGCCGGCGCGGTGCAAGTCCTCCGCCATGAAACGGCCGGAGGGCGCGAGGCTCGCGATCACCGGCGTGCGGCTCCCGACCGCGGCGAGCTCGTCGAGCGTCAGCTCGACCCCGGCCTCGTGCGCGAACGCGAGGAGGTGCAGGATCCCGTTCGTCGACCCGCCGCTTGCGGCGATCCCGACCATGGCGTTCAGCAGCGCGCGGCGGTCGAGAAAGCGGCGTGCGGTCAGCTCGCCGCCGGCGAGTCGTGTGGCAAGCGAGCCCGCGCGCTCGGCGGCGCTGCCCTTCGCGTCCAGGTCGTCGGCCGGGATCAGGCCGTCGCCGATCGTCGCGATCCCGAGGCAGTCGAGCGCGACCGCCATCGTGTTCGCGGTGAAGTGCCCCGCGCATGTGCCTGCTCCAGGGCACGCGACCCGCTCGAGCTCGTCGAGCTCGGCGCGAGGGATCAGGCCGCGCTCCTCGGCTCCGAGGCCCTCCCAGACATCCTGGATCGTCACCTCCCGGCCGCGCAGCCGTCCGGCGCGCATCGGGCCGCTGTAGAGCACGACAGCGGGCTTGTCGACCCGCGCAAGCGCCATCAGCGCGGCGGGAACCGTCTTGTCGCAGCCGACGAGGCAGACGAGCGCATCGAAGTCGTGCGCATGCACCATCAGCTCGATCGAGTCGGCGATCACTTCGCGCGAGACGAGCGACGCTCGCATTCCCGGCGTTCCCTGTGACTGATTGTCGGAGACCGCGATCGTGTTGAAGCCGAGCGCCACGCCGCCCGCCTTCGTGACACCGTCGGCGACGCGGTCGGCGAGCTCCCGTTGGTTCAGGTTGCACGGCATCGTCCCGGTCCAGGTCGAGGCGACGCCCACGATCGGGCCGTCGAGGCGGGCGGGATCGATTCCCATCGCACGGAAATGAGCGCGCGCCGGTGCGCGCTCGGCCCCGGAAGCAAGGGCGGCGCGGGCTCGGCGGCGAAGCGCGTCGTGGCTCACGCCGCGAGAATACGTTTTGCCGTGGCGCGAATCCGTATCGGGCTCCTCTCGACCGCCTCGATCAACGGTGCGATCCTGGACGCGCGGACCGATGACGCGCCGTTCGAGGTTGTCGCGGTCTCGTCGCGTGATCCAGCGCGTGCCGAGGCGTACGCCCGTGCGAACGGGATCGAGCGCGCCTGGCCGTCCTACGATGCGCTGCTCGCCGACGAGGGGATCGACGCGGTCTACATCGCCTTGCCGAACGCGTTGCACCACGACTGGACCTTGCGAACGCTTGCCGCCGGCAAGCACGTGCTCGTCGAGAAGCCGTACTCGCGCGTGCCGGCGCAGGTCGACGAGGCGTGGACGCAGGCGGAGCACCGCGGCCTCGTCCTGACGGAGGCGTACATGTGGCGCCACGCCAATCAGACTCGCCTGCTGCGGGAGCTCCTATCGCGCGTGGGCGATGTGCAGTCCGTGCACGCGGCGTTCTTCGGCCGTCTGCCGCGCGAGGACGACGTGCGCTTCGTCCCCGGGCTCGGCGGCGGTGCGCTGCTCGATCTCGGCTGCTACTGCGTCAGCGCCTGCCGGCTCGTGCTCGGCGAGCCCGACCGGGTCTACGGCGAGGCGTGGCTCGGCCGGGCGACGTCGACGAGCGGTTCGCCGCGACGCTCCGCTTCGGTGCTCTCGTGGCAACCTTTCAGTGCGGCTTCACCGCGACGCTGAACCGGATCGAGGTCGTCGGCGACCAGGGTGTCCTGCTCGTGCCGCAGGCGTTCGTGAGCCCGCCGGGCGTCGTGCTCCTGAACGGGGAGGCGCACCGCGTCGATCCCGGCGAATCACTACCGGGCCGAGCTCGCGGACTTCTGCGCGGCGATTCGTGGTGAGCGTCAGGTGCTGAACGGACGCGACGAGATGCTCGGTCAGGCCCGCGTGCTCGATGCGCTGCTGCGCTCGGCCGCCGCCCGATCGCCGATCACGCTCTGACCGACCCTGGGCTCCGTCGGGAACGTCTCCAGCCGGCGCACACTCGGGGTTGCGACCACCGCGACGGTCATGACGATCATCGCGCCGGCTCCGATCCAGAGGGTCGCGCTGGCCCCGATCGCGACGGCCGCAGGGCCGGCAATCACGTAACCGACCGGCGCGAACGCGAGCGAGCCGAACCAGTCATAGGCGCTCACGCGCGAGAGGGCCGCAGGCGGGATGTGCCGCTGGAGCGCCGTCTCCCACAGCGAGGTGAACACCATGTTGCCGACCCCGCGCGAGCAGGGCGCCCGAGGCGATCACCAGCACCGGCGCATGCAGGGCGAGCAGCGCGCTCGGCAGCGCGAGAAACACGAGCAGCGAGCCGCCGAAGTAGAGCGGGTGGACACCCGCACCCGGAGTGCGACGAACCCACCCACGAGCGACCCGACACCGAGCGCCGCGAGGATCAGCGCCCAGGCGCGCGGGCCGCCGAGCGATGTCTTCGAGATCTGGGCTGCCGAGCACGATCCAGACCGAGCTCACCATGTTCCCGAGTGACGCTGCGACCACGATCACCCACACCCAGGTGCGTGACGCGAACTCGTGCCAGCCCTCACGCAGGTCGCTGAGGAACGACTGCGGCGGCAAGGTGACCTGGGCCGGCAGTCGCAGCTGCGCGAGGAAGAACGCACTGAACGCGAAGGTGCTGGCGTCGATCGCAAGTGCCCAACCCGGGCCGACACCAGCGACGAGAACGCCCGAGATCGACGGAGCCGACGATGCCCGCGGAAGCCATCGAGAGGCCGCGGAGCGCATTCGCCTGCTGCAGCCGCTCCGGGCTGACGGTCATCGGCGTCAGCCCGGTCGAGGCGGGGTTGAAGAACGCGGTGGCCGTCCCCGAGATCGCCTGAAGCACGACGATCTCCCAGATGTGCGCGCTGTGGGTGAGGATGAGCAGCGCCACGGTGCCCTGCGTCGCCGAAGCGGGCGACGTCAGCCGTCAGCATCACGGCGCGTCGCGGCAGGCGGTCGGCGAAGACGCCGCCGACGAGCAGGAACCCGATGAGCGGGATCATCTTCGCTGCGAAGACGATCCCGAGGTCGGTCGCCGAGCCCGTCAGGTCGAGCACGGCGAACGCGAGCGCGACGCTGGTGATCGCGTCGCCGAGCAGCGAGACGATCTGGCCGGTGAAGAGCAGCCGGAACTGCCGCTCGCGCAGCGCGTCGAACGAGCCGCACTATTTCTTCTTGCCGGGGTTCAGCAGGCCCTTCGGGTCGAAGGTCTGCTTGATCCGTGTGTGCAAGTCGTAGCCAGTCGGGCCCAGCTGGGGCTCGAGCTGACCGCGCTTGAGCCAGCCGATCCCGTGCTCGCCGCTGACGGTGCCACCGAGCCGCAAGGCGAGCTCGAACAGCTCGTGGCACGCCGCGTCGGCCCGGCGCTCCTCGTCGGCGCTTTCGGGTGAGAACAGGAAGGTCGAGTGGATGTTGCCGTCGCCGGCGTGGCCGAACGACAGCGCCGGGACGTCGTGACGCGCGCCGATCTCGAGCGTCTCGCGGGCAACGTCGCGTAGGCGGTCGAGCGGCACGGCGATGTCTTCGCTGAACGCGCCGCCCCGCTGAGCGAGGATGGCGAACGCCGCTCCGCTGCGCCAACGCCAGAGGCCGGCGACGTCGGCCGCCTGGTCGGGTGCATGCACGGCGACGGCGCCGTCGCCGAGCGCCTCGCGCAACTCGCCGGCAACGCGTCTCGCCTCGGACGGTGCGCCGTCGGCCTCGGTGATGACCATGAACGCGGCTCCTGTCGGCAGCCCGAACGGATAGGCGTCGCCGGCGAAGCGGAGGGTGACCTCGTCCAGGTACTCGATCGCGGCGGGAACGACTCCCGATGCGAGCACGCGCTCGATCGCCGAGATGCCCGCGTCTGCGTCACGGTAGAGACCGATCACCGGCAGCTCCAGCTCCGGCGCCGGGATCAGCCGGAGCCAGGCGGCGGTGACGAGGCCGAGCGTTCCTTCAGAGCCGACGAGCAGGTTCTTGATGTCGTAGCCCGCGACATCCTTTCGGATCGGCCCGCCAACTCGCGACGACCTCTCCGGGCGGGATCACTGCCTCGATCCCGGTCACCCAGTGCCCGGTGACGCCGTACTTGAACGCGTGCGGGCCGCCTGCGTTGCAGGCGATGTTGCCGCCGATCTGCGAGATCTCCGCGGCGCCGGGATCGGGTGGGAAACGGAGCCCGTTCTCACGCGCCAGGCGGTGCACGTCGCCGGTCGTGACGCCGGCCTCGACGTGCAGGCGCCAGAGCAGCGGATCGAACTGGCGAATCCTGTTCATGCGCTCGAACCCGATCACGACGCCACCCTCGACGGGTATGGCTCCGCCCGCGAGCCCGGTCCCGCCGCCGCGCGCCGTCAGCGGCACGTCGTTTGCGTAGCACCACTGCATCACGGCCGCGACTTCTTCGACGTCGGCGGGGAGGACGACCGCGTCGGCCGTCCCCTGCACGCCGCGGCCCATCAGGTCGGCGAGCCAGCGGCCCTGCGGCTCGACAAGCGATCCGGGCGACACCACGTCCGCGAGACCCATCGTCGCGAGCGTACCCTGTGCGGCAGAGGGATACCCCGAACTCCGAGGTGAACACATGAAGTTCGTTGCAATCGCGGCAATTGCCGCAGGTCTCGCAGTGCCCAGCGCATTCGCCGCCACCCCGACGCTGAACGGCACCGTCGGACCAGGCTTCACGATCACGCTGAAGAAGGGCACGACGAAGGTCGCGAAGCTGAAGGCGGGGGCCTACGTGATCAAGGTGTCCGACAAGTCGAGCATCCACAACTTCCACCTGACCGGTCCCGGCATCAACAAGAAGACGACCGTCGGTGGGACGGGAACGACGACGTGGAAGGTGACCCTGAAGAAGGGCACCTACAAATACGTGTGCGACCCGCACGCGTCGTTCATGAAGGGCTCCTTCACCGTTTCCTAGCGCGGGGACTGTCTGAAAGAGCCATGTCTTGGGGACAGTCCCCAGGACATGGCTCAAACGGACAGCTCAAACGACCTCGAGCGGCAGCTCCTCGACGTCCTCGCGGCTGATCCGCCAGGCGCGCAGCTCGTCGAGTCGGAGCCCGTAGATCAGAAACGGGCGGCCGGCCCAGAGTCCCGGCCAGCTCGCGGTCGGTGCGCGACGGGCGCGGCTCGGTCTCCGGATGCGAATGAAAGACGGCGAGCTCGTAGCCGTCGTCCTCGAGGAACCACACCGCGGGATCGATCTCGAGCTCGTAACGGTACGGCGAGGCGAGCTTGTTGCGACCGCGGACGTAGCGCTCGGCCACGCCGTCGCGTAGCACGATCAGGCCGCAGCACTCGTTCGGGGCTTCCTCGGAGGCATGCGCGGCGCAACTCGGCGCGAATGGCGGCGGGGATCACCACCAGAGCGTTCCCTCGTCGATCTCCTCGCCGCGCCAGAACGGCGCCGAGAGGTACTTCCAGCCGCCGTCGGCGAGGACGCAGACGACGACACCGCCTTCGGGCAGTTCTTCTGCGACTCGTCGCGCCACGTGCACGACCGCGCCCGCCGACACGCCGGCGAACAGGCCCTCGCGGTCGAGGAGCGCGTGCGTTGCCGCTGCTGCCTCGGCGTTCGAGACGAGCAGCTTCCGGTCGAGCTTCGAGACGTCGAGGATCGGCGGCACGTACCCGTCCTCGAGCGACCGCAGGCCCATCACCGGGTCACCGGGGAGCGGCTCCGCCGCGACGACCTGCACGTTCGGGAATGCCTCGCGGAGGCGCGCGCCGGTCCCCATCAGCGTGCCGCCGGTCCCGAGCCCGGCCACGAGCGCATCGACGTGCGGGAGGTCGCGCACGATCTCGGCCCCCGTGCCGTCGTAGTGCGCCCTGGGGTTTGCCTCGTTCGCATACTGGAAGAGCATCGTGTAGCGATCGTCGCGCGCCGCGATCTCCTGTGCGAGCTGGACGGCACCGTTCGAACCGAGCTCACCCGCCGACTCGACGATCGTTGCGCCGTAGAGCTCGAGCAGGATCCGCCGCTCCGGCGTGGCGTTCGCAGGCATCACGCACGTCAGTTTCAGTCCTTTCAGCTTCGCCACCAGGGCCAGCGAGATGCCCGTGTTGCCGCTCGTCGGCTCGAGCAGCTCGGCGCCCGGCGGTGGATCAGCCGCCTCGACCATCGCAAGCGCGACACGATCCTTGATCGAGCCCGTCGGGTTCTGTCCCTCGAGCTTCGCGTAGATGCGGCGCCCCGGCGGTTGAATCCGCGACAACTCGACCAGCGGCGTCGAGCCGATCAGGTCGAGGAGAGATCTAGCCGGCACGGCCGCCGGCCATGGCCGGCAGAAGGATGACCGTCGAGCTCTCACGCACGGGCGTGTCGAGGCCGTCCTGCGTGCGCACGTCTTCACCGTCGACGTAGACGTTCACGAAGGATTGGATCGCTCCGTCGGCATAGACCCGGCCGCCGAGTGCGGGCACACGCGTCGCAAGGTCCTCGAGGAGCTCGCGCACCGTCGACCCGGATGCCTCGACCTCGCGCGCCCCACCAGCTTCCGCCCGGAGCACGGGCGGAACACGCACCTTGCTCATCGCGAGCAGAACTCCACGTAGTCGATGTACTCGGTGATCGTCGGGTGGGTGCCGCACACGGGGCAGTCGTCGCGGCGCTCGATCTTCACCTCGGTGAACTCGGTCGCGAGCGCATCGAGGAGGAGGAGACGCCCGACCAGCGGCTCGCCGATTCCCGCCGCGAGCTTGATCGCTTCGTTCGTCTGCAGCGTCCCGACGATGCCCGGGAGGACGCCGAGCACGCCACCCTCGGCGCACGACGGCGCGAGCTCGGGCGGCGGCGGCTCCGGGAAGAGGCAGCGGTAGCACGGCCCTTCGTGCGGCTTGAAAACGGTCACCTGACCCTCGAAGCGGTAGATCGAGCCGTGCACGACTGGGATCCCGCGCCACACGGATGCGTCGTTCACGAGGTAGCGGGTCGGGAAGTTGTCCGCGCCGTCGACGATCAGGTCCCAGCCGTCGTCGAGGATGCGATCGATGTTCTCGGATGTCAGCCGCTCGCGGTACGTGACCACGTCGACGTCGGGGTTCAACCCCTCGATCGCGCGCTTCGCGGAATCGACCTTGGGCGTGCCGAGCGTGTCGAGCGAGTGAGCGATCTGCCGCTGCAGATTGGTCTCGTCGACGATGTCGGCGTCGATGATCCCGAGTCGGCCGATGCCGGCTGCAGCGAGGTAGAGCGCGGCCGGTGAGCCGAGCCCTCCGGCACCGATCAGCAGGATCCTCGCGTCGAGCAGCTTCAGCTGCCCTTCCTCGCCGATCTCGGGAATCAGCAGGTGTCGCGAGTACCGGGTGCGCTTCTCGGGCGACAGCGTGCGCGGCATGGTGATCTCGAGGCCGTTCCGCTTCCAGTCGGTGAAGCCGCCGGCCAGGGAATAGACGTGCTCGTAGCCGAGCTCCTCGAGCGTCTTCGCGGCGAACGCCGAGCGGTTCGCCGCTGCGCAATAGAGGATCACCGGCTGCGACTTGTCGGGGACGACGCCTTCGATGCGGGACTCGAGGTAGCCGCGGGGCACGTGCACCGCCCCTGGGAGATGCCCCTCCTGCCACTCGTCCGCCTCGCGCACGTCGATCCAGCGGGCGCCGTCGAGGCCCTGCGCCGCGCGGGCGTCGATCTCGCTGATTTCCGACTTGGTCTGTTGCAGCAGTTCGCGATAACTCGTCATAGCTATACAAACGGTAGCTGCACCCATCTGCATTCCCGCTAGCGTGACGCCGTGACACCGGCCCGCCGAGTCCGCCTGATCGTGGGCGCGGTCGCGGTGGTGGCCGCGGCGTCGGTAGCGGGGGTCGTGCTCGCGACCCGCCAGGACCCGACCCAACCGACGGTGCAGTGCAAGCAGCAGCCGCAGGCGCTCCTCGTACCGGGCGTCGCATCCAGCCGCCGGGCGCTCGTCGGCCGTCTCCTGGCCGAGCCGCCGCCGGCTGCTGCGCAGGCCCTCGAACCCGTCGCCCAGAGCGCGCCACATGATCCTGTCGTGCAGTTCAACTATGGCATCGCCCTCTTCTGCGCCGGCTACCTCGACGAGGCCGAGCAGGCCTTCCGTGCGGCCAAGGAGAGCGGTCGCGACACCTTCTACGAGATGCGAGCCGACGAGCTCCTCCACCCGCAGTACTTCGTCCCGCAGGACGGTCTCTATCCAGTGTTCGAGCCGACCGGCACCGATCCGCTGCTCCTGCGCGGCGTGGTCCTCCAGCGCGCGGGCCGCCAGCACTCGGCCGAACGGCTGTACGCACGGGCTGCCCGCTTGCACCCGACAAGCGCCGAAGCGCAGGTCGCCGCTGCCGTCGGACGCTTCGACGAGGACAATCTGTCGGCGTCGTTCTCGCGCCTCGGGCCGCTCGTCCGCCGGTTCCCGCACAGCCAATCGGTGCGCTACCACCTCGGGCTGCTGCTCGCGTGGACGGGGCAGCGGGCTCAGGCCACGACGGAATTTCGGCTCGCACGCTCGGAAGGGCCGAAAACGCGGCTCGGACGGGAAGCAAATGCCTTCCTCGGCGGTCTAGTTACAGATGGGACTAATACGACTCAAAAATGAGCCAAACGGCCTATGCGTCCGTCCGGAGCCGCTGGCAGCATGGCGCATCCGCACGAACAGGGCAGCGGTTGAGCTCGGGGCATGCGAGGGGGGCCAATGAGCACCAAGGAACTTCAGGTGACTGATCGGCAGGATGATGAAGAGCCGGCGACGCCCGTCCTCGAGGTCGAGGAAGAGGAGCCGACGCCGCTCGACGAGATCGAGCCCGAACCGACCGCTGATTTCTTCGCCGCGCTCGAAGAGGCGCCGGAAGAGGTCGACGAGCCGGGCGCCGCGGAATTCTCCGCCGATTCGCTGCAGCTCTTCCTGAAGGACGTCGGCAAGGTCGACCTGCTGACCGCGGCCCAGGAAGTCGAGCTTGCCAAGCGCATCGAGCGCGGTGATCATCGCCGCCAAGCAAGAGATGGTCGAGGCGAACCTCCGTCTCGTCGTCTCGATCGCGAAGCGCTACCGCAACCAGGGCCTGCCGTTCCTCGATCTCATCCAGGAGGGGACGATCGGTCTCGTTCGTGCAGCCGAGAAGTTCGATTGGCGCAAGGGCTACAAGTTCTCGACGTACGCGACGTGGTGGATCCGCCAGGCGGTTGCCCGCGCGCTGGCCGACAAGGCACGCACGATCCGCATGCCGGTGCACGTCGTCGAGAAGCTGAACAAGATCACGCGGACCGAGCGCAAGCTGCGCGCCGAACGAGGTCGCGAGCCCACGAACGCGGAGATCGCCGAGGATCTCGACATGTCGATCGAGGAGGTCGAGACGATCCGGCGCACCTCGCAGACACCGGTCTCGCTCGAGAAGCCCGTCGGTGACGAGGAGGAGTCGGAGTTCGGCCAGTTCCTGGAGGACGAGCACACGCCGGCCCCCGACGAGGCGGCCGACACGGCGTTCCGTGCGCGGGCTCTGACGAAATGCCTCAGCTCGCTCAGCTACCGCGAGCGGCGCGTGCTCGAGCTTCGCTACGGGTTGAACGGCCAGTCGCCGTGCACGCTCGACGAGGTCGGCCGTGCGTTCCAGGTGACACGCGAGCGCATTCGCCAGATCGAGAACCAGGGGCTGAAGAAGCTTCGCGCGCTTGCCGACAGCCAGACGCTCCGCGACGTCGCGTAGCAGAAGCCGCTCGTCGCTTGAGCCAAGCTCGCGGCTCCTTCGGTCTGCGGTAGGTGCCGTCGGATAGGCTCGCCGCCATGGCGGCCGAGTGGCTCGACGAGCTCGCGGAGTTCCTCCGCATCCCTTCGATCAGTGCCGATGCGGCGCATGCCGCTGACGTCGTGCGCGCCGCCGAGTGGGTCTGCTCGTTCATCCGTGACGCCGGCGGCGAGTGCGAGGTCGTCGACTGGCACGGACAGCCGCTCGCGATCGGAGAGATCAAGTCATCGGGCGGCGGCGAAGCGCCGACCGTGCTCTGCTACGGCCACTTCGACGTGCAGCCGCCCGATCCGCTCGAGCTCTGGGACTCACCGCCGTTCGAGCCTGAGATCCGCGACGGGTATCTCTACGGCCGCGGAACGGTCGACGACAAGGGCCAGCTCTACATGCTGCTCGCTGCGGCGCGCGAGCTCGCGCGCGCGGGTGAGCTGCCCGTCAACGTCAGGTTCTGCTGTGACGGCGAGGAAGAGACGGGCGGTCATTCGATCGTCGAGTTCCTCGAGGTCGACGAGCGCGGCGCTGACGCGGCGGTCATCTTCGACAGCGGGATGATCCGGCGCGACGTTCCCGCGTTCAACCTCGCGACGCGTGGCATGGCGTACTTCCACGTGACCGTTCGCACCGGCGAACGCGACCTCCACTCGGGTGTCTACGGCGGCGTCGCGCTGAACGCGGCACATGCCCTGATCCGGGCGCTCGACGCCCTGATCGCGCGCGACGGCACGCTCGTCGAGTCGCTCAGGAAGGGCATCGCGCCGACCGACCGACGATGAGCTCGCAGGCTGGAAGGAGCTGCCGGCGGGCCGCGACGAGCTCGCCGACCAGGGCGCACAGGCCAAGGACGAACGGGCCGCCGAAGACTTCTATCTCCGAACGTTCGCCGAGCCGGCCCTCGACGTGAACGGGATCGCGACCGGCTCGCCGTTGCTCCAGAAGACCGTGCTTCCGGTCGAGGCGGTGGCGAACTTCTCGATTCGCCTCGCTCCCGGCCAGAACGTGGACGAGATCGCCCCCGAGGTCGAGCGCATCCTGCGCGCCGCGGCGCCTGCCGGAGCCCATCTCGAAGTCGAGTTGTGGTCGTCATCCCCGCCTGGGCTCGTCCCGTCGGATGCGAAGGCCGTGCAGCTCGGGCTCGACGCGTTCGAGCGTGTGCTCGGCAAGCGGCCGGCGCTGATTCGCACAGGCGGCTCGCTCCCGATCGTTCCGGCGCTCGCCGACAAGGGGATCCCGACGGTGATCACCGGCTTCGGGCTGCCCGACTCCCAGATCCACTCGCCGAAT
The DNA here is from genome assembly GCA_963817765.1 of uncultured Thermoleophilia bacterium. Taxonomy (GTDB): domain Bacteria; phylum Actinomycetota; class Thermoleophilia; order Gaiellales; family Gaiellaceae; genus PALSA-600. The sequence continues at coordinate 235,765 of CAWFPX010000010.1, forward strand.
GAGCGGCTGGTGGCCGAGTACGTCACCACGGGCACTGCCGCCGCGCGCGAGCTCCTGCTCGCGTTCAAGGATCTGTAGCCGCTGCGGCCGGGCGAGCCCGGCCGCAGCGGCGTCCTGCCTTCGGGGAGGAACTAGTTCTGGGTCTGCGGATTGCCCGGTTCGTGGTCGCCGATGTGGTTCGCCGGCGTCGCCTCGACCTGCGCGAGCGTGTCGGTGCGGGGGGCACGGATGCGGATCGTGATGCGATCCCCTGCCTTCAGCATCGACGCGTCGATCACGGTCGGCACCTTGCCCTGCCAGAGCAGGAAGATCGTGCCGTCGCCGTAGGTGAACGTCTGGTCGAGCGACGCGACGCCGAGCATCGACTTCAACGCACGCCAGTTGCCGCCGGTCACGTGCAGGGCGACGTGGCCGCCGGACTGCGGGCCGGTGACGCTGCCGACGTACAGGTAGAGCGGCTTGCCGCCGGTGCCGGCGTTCGCACCGCGATCGGCGACCGTGGCGGCGGGGGTGCTTTCGATCTGTGCGAGCGAGGCACCACCGGCAGCGCGCACGCGGACGGTCACCTCGTCGCCCTGATGGAGGTCGGTGATCGCCGCAACATGCGGCACGCCGTGCGACCAGACGAGGATCTCGGTTCTCGCGCCGAGCGTGAACGTCTGATCCTGGCTCTGGCCGAGCAATGCGCGCAGCGCAGCGTGGTTGCCGCCGTCGATCTGCACCTGGACGGAGGTCGAGCTCGCGTTCAGCAGCTCTCCACGGAACTCGTATGGGCGACCCTTGCCGCCGCCGAGCGCAGCAGCCGCGACGGTTGCGCAAGCAACAGAAGCGACCGCGAGGGCGAGCGCCAGACGATTGAGCAGTGGCCGATTGAGGACTGAGCGATGCTTCATAACGGTTGCCTCCTGCGTGGAACGAGTGGACATCCGGACCATCCCCGGCGTGCGCCAGCGGACGGTTGCCCGCGCGTAAGGCGCACGCAAAACATGGGTGGACGGCGGTCGCACTTCGATGAGCTCGGACGCGGGCTCGGAGAGCTCGCACGACCCAGACCTCCGGTCCGGACTGGTCGCGACCAGCCAGGGCTGGTGTCAGACACACGCACGGGAGTGCGACGTCTTTGTGCTCGAACCGTCACGTGATCGGTCGTCATGACGAGAAATCAGGCACGAATTGACGGATTCTGGCCCGCTCGCGTTTCCGACATGGCCGGTGTCAGACACAGCCTCGATGACAGAGCCTCGAAACAGCGTCGAAATGCGCACGGAAATGAGTCACGACGACGCCCGATCGCCGCTCCCTCTCAGGAGAACGGCCTTGGTGCGGCGGCGATCTTCGGGATCGCGATGCGCGCGATCGTCGAGAACGGCTGCGGGCGGCACGCCTGGCAGATGTTTGCGTCGCAGGCGACCGAGAGGAACACGAACGCCTCTTCGATCGTGAAGCCCCACTGATCGACGAGGAAGCGGGCTCCCTCCTCGGACGCACGGTCGAGTGCGTCCATGAAGTCGGGGCCGGCAGTGCCGTGCACGACCCAGCGGTCGTCGAGCTCGGTGACGGGCCAGGTGCCCTGCTTGCCTTTCAAGAGGCCGATACGGATCGTCACCTCGCCGGCGATCTCGACGCCCGTGAAGCAGATCTCACCGTCACCCATCGACGCGTGCATGTCCCCGATCGCGAGCAGTCCACCCGGCTGACGCACGGGGAGGTACACGGTTGCGCCCGGTCCGTGCAGATGGTTGTCGAGGTTGCCTCCGTGCGTTCCCGCGAAGCCGTTCGTCAGTGTCTCGCCGCCGGTTGCGCAGCCGATCACGCCGACCATCGGGCGGAGTGGAAACGAGATGCGGTCGGACATGTGGACGGTGTCGCCTTCGACGCGGAACACCTGCGTGAGGGGCGCCTGGACCTGCTCGTGGAGCTGGCCCATCCCGGGGATCAAGGTCGCAAAGCCCCGCGCGTCGGGTCGCACCTCCAGCAACTCGACGACGAGCGAGTCGCCCGGCTCGGCGCCGCGCACGGCGATCGGGCCGGTGGCGCTGTTCACGCGGTCGAAGTCGATCTCGGTGACCAGATCGGCCTCGGTGCGAATCTGACCGGTGAAACAGTCGTTCGTCTCGAGCGTGACGACGGCGCCGGGCTCGACCTCGAGCACAGGCTGAAGATCAGGCCCGAACGCCCAGATCACCTCGTCGCGGCCGATCCTGGCCATGATCCTCCTTCCGGTCGGCGGTCGGTCGATCCTCTCAGATGTCGCCTGTCGAGCGAGTCACCACGGTGGCGGGTTGTGCACCCAGCGGCCGCCGACCATCGTCGCGACGACCTCGGCGTCGAGGTCCTCCCACGGATCGCGGTCGAGCACGACGAGGTCGGCGTCGTGGCCGGGGATGAGCGTGCCGCGCCGCCGCTCGTCGCGGGCGAGCCAGGAGGGGGCGACACACGTCGCGTGGAACGCCTCCTCGACCGTGAGGCATTGCTCGGGGTGCCACGCAGGGCGCTCGTCGATCGTGCGTCGCACGCCCGCGCGGATGCCGGCGAGCGGGTCCAGCTCCTCGATCGGCGCGTCGCTTCCGTTCATGACGCGCGCACCCGAGTCGAGCAGCGAACGGAAAGCGTACGCGCGACTCGTCTTGCCCGCCCAGAGCTCATCGGCGAGGTCGCGGTCGGAGGGCGCGTGTGAGAACTGCACCGAGCAGGCGACCCCGATCTCGACGAATCGTGGGAGGTCCTCGGGAGAAAGGAGCTGCGCATGTTCGATCCGTTGCCGCAGCCCACGCGGTTTCCAGGCATCGCTGGTCTGCTCGAACGCATCCAACGCCTCGCGGTTCGCCCGGTCTCCGATCGCGTGCACACCGACGGGGAATCCCGCCTCGGCGCCGCGGCGCACGATCTCGGCCAGTTCCTCGCCGCTCGTGATCTGCACACCCGATCCATCGAGCATCCACGCGGTCTGCGAGCCGAGCGTCCCGTCCATGAACACCTTCAGGTAGCCGATGCGCAGGTACGGGCTGCCGAATCCCGAGCGAAGACCGACGGCTCGAGCCTCGTCGAGACGGTCGTGCGGGATCGACTGCCAGACCCGTAGCGTGAGCAGGCCGCTCTCCTCGAGTTGCTGCCACAGGCGGAGCGCGCCGAGCCACCCGTCCTTGTCGTGCACGGCCGTGACACCGCGGCTGTTCGCAAGCTTGATCCCGGCTCGCATCGCCGTGAGGTACTCCTCGTCGGCGAGCGTCATGTACCGCTCCTTGAAGCGCCAGGCCGCCTCCTCGCGCAGCACACCGGTGGGCTCCCCGTCCGAGTTGCGTTCCACGACGCCGCCGTCGACTTCCAGGTCGCCGCCCGCGAGCGCGAGCGCGGCGCTGTTCAGCCAGAGCGAGTGGTAGTCCTTGGCGATCATCGCCGCCGGTGAGTCACCGCTGATCGCGTCGAGGTCGGCGCTGGTCGGATCCTGCTGCGACGGCCAATCGCCGCTGCGCCAGCCGTAGCCGCGGAGCCACCGTCCGGGCTCGCTCGGTGCCGAGCGGATCCGCGCGAGCGCCTCTTCGAGCGAGCGGCAGCCGTCGAGCTTCACCTCGTCCTGCGCGAGCGCCCAGGTCGGGAAGTGGACGTGGGAGTCGGTGAGCCCCGGTACGACGACGCGCCCGCCCAGATCGAGCGTCTCGGGTGAGGCGAGGGCCGTCTCGTGAACGCCGACGCCGCCGGCGATCTTGGCGCCCGCGATCGCGAGCGCGCGCTGCGTGGGCACCTGAGGGTCGAGCGTCCGGATGAGGCCGTTTGCGAGAATCATCTCGCGGCAGAATCTACGCGCGTTCGAGCAGGTGACGCTCGACGTAGCCGAACTCGCGGAGAGCCGCGACTACAATCCGGTCGTGCCGCTCGATCCGCTGACCGACGAGCAACGCGAGATCCGTGAGCTCGTGCGCACGATCGCGCGTGAGCGGGTTGCGCCGCGGGCGGCTGAGATCGACCAGAGCGGCGAGTTCCCCTGGGACATCGTCGAGGTCTTCCGCGAGAACGACCTGTTCGGGATCATGTTCGACGAGGCCTACGGCGGGATTGGCGAGAGCTCACTTCTGACGTTCGTGGCGATCGAGGAGCTGTCGAAGGTCTGCGCAACGAGTGGGTTGATCATCGCGGTGCAGGAGCTCGGTTCGCTCGGGATCAAGCTGGCGGGATCGGACGAGCAGAAGGAGCGATTCCTGCCGAGGCTCGCGAGCGGTGAGTGGCTCGCTGCGTACGCACTCACAGAGGCCGGCTCGGGCTCCGATAGCGCGGCGATGCGCACGACCGCGCGGCTCGAGGGCGTCGAGTATGTGTTGAACGGCGGTAAGCGCTTCATCACGAGCGCCGGTGTCGCCTCGGTCTACGTGGTCTTCGCGAAGACCGATCCGGAGCTTGGTCACGGCGGCATTTCCGCGTTCGTCGTCGAGGCGGATGCGCCGGGGTTCGAGGTCGGCCGAATCGAGCCGAAGATGGGCATCAAGGGGTCGACCACAGGCGAGCTGTTCTTCAACGACTGCCGTATCCCGGCGGCGAATCTGCTCGGCGCGGAGGGCGAAGGGTTCAAGATCGCGATGCGCATCCTCGACCGATCGCGGCCTGGAATCGGTGCGCAGGGTCTCGGGCTCGCGCAGGGCGCGACCGACTTCGCGGTCGACTATGCGAAGTCGCGCGAGACGATGGGCAAGCCGATTGGCCAGCATCAGCTGATCGCCGGGATGCTCGCCGACATGGAGACGAAGTGCGAAGCGGCCCGCGGCCTGCTGTACAAGGTCGGCCGGCTGATCGACGAGGGCGAGGACGGGCCGGAGCTGACGAAGCTCTCGGCGATGGCCAAGCTCTACTGCACCGATGTCGCGATGGAGGTCACCACCGATGCGGTCCAGGTCCTCGGCGGCTACGGCTACATCCAGGAGTACCCCGTCGAGCGCATGATGCGCGACGCGAAGATCACCCAGATCTACGAGGGTACGAATCAGATCCAGCGGCTCGTGATCGCCCGCGAGATGCTGAAGGAGAATCGAGCGTTTCTGCTCTCAGGCGTCGGCTGACGGGCGCGCCTCCGGTCCTGCGCGCGCGCCGCGCGGCTCGCGTCGCCGCGCTCAAGCTCGGGTGGATTATCGCAACGGTCGTACTCGGATCCTCGATGCTCGTCGAGTACACGCAGCCGAATCCGTCGCCCTACACGCTCGGTTTCGCAGTCGTCTGGCTCGGTCTCTCCGCGTGGACCTATCGCGCGATCCGGCGGGCCCGCGCATGATCGACCCCGCACGCAGCTTCGACCGGGCGGCGGTCGAGTATGAGCGCGCGCGGCCCGGATATCCGGCGGCAGTCCTCGACGTGCTGCCGCTCGGCGCCGAGGTTGAGGTGCTCGACCTCGGCGCAGGCACGGGCAAGCTCACACGTGTGCTCACGCAGAGGTATCGCCGCGTTGTGGCCGTCGAGCCGCTGGACGGCATGCGTGCGATCCTCGAGCAGGTCGTCCCTGCCGCGGAAAGCGTTCCCGGCAGCGCGGAGTTGATCCCGCTCCCTGACGGATCCGTCGACGGGGTCTTCGCCGGTCAGGCGTTCCACTGGTTCTCGAACGACGAGGCGGTCAAGGAGATCGCGCGCGTGCTCCGCCCGGGCGGAGTGCTCGCTCTGATCTGGAACGAGCCCGTCGATCCCTCGCCACTGCCGGAGGCGTACAGGGCGTACCTGCACAGGCTGCACGCGCCTGCGCTCGCGGCCGTCCAGTCCGGGCCCTCGTTGTCGGAGATCCTCGGAGCCTGGCCCGTTCGGCGAGTTGCAGGAGGCGAGCGTCGAGCACGAGCAGACGCAGGACCGCGCCGGCGTGCTCGCATTCGCGCGGTCCGTGAGCTGGGTCGCGCATCGACCCGAGGAGGAGCGCGAGCAGATCATGAGTGACCTCGACGCGCTGTTGTCGGCCGGGCCGTTCACTTTTCGCATGAGCGCAGGAGTGAACTGGGTGGTGCGCACATGACTCGGGAGGTGAAGCTGTCGTCGGCCGACCGCGTGCTCTTTCCCGACGACGGCATTACGAAGGGCGACCTGTTCAACTACTACGACCGGGTCGCCGACGCGATCGTTCCGCACCTCCGGGACCGGCCGTTCACGATGAAGCGCTGGCGCGAAGGGATCGCAGCCGATTCGTTCTTCCAGAAGCAAGCGCCGAAGGGCATTCCCGACTGGCTCCCGACACGCGAGTTCCGCACGTGGCCGCGGGGTGGCAAAGGCGAGTCGCGCCTCGTCGACTTCCCGCTCGTCGACACGCGCGAGGCGCTCCTGTGGATGGTGCAGATGCACTGCATCGACATGAATGCGTGGTACTCGCGCGTCGACAAGCCCGATCGCCCGGACTTCGTGCTCTTCGACCTCGATCCACCGGATGATGCCGGAGCATTCGCGCTGTGCGTCAGGGTCGCGCACTACCTGCGCGCCGCGCTCGAGGAGCTCGAGCTCGCCTCGTACGTGAAGACGAGCGGCGCCGACGGCATCCACATCCTCGTGCCGATCGTCCGGCGCTCGAGCTTCGAGGAGACCTATGAGTTCGCCGAACTGCTGTCGCGGAAGCTCGAAGCGGAGCGCCCCGGCGAGGTGACGACCGAGTGGCTGAAGAAGAAGCGAGCGGGTGTGCTCGTCGACCACCGGCAGAACGGCCACGGGAAGACGATCGCGTCGGTCTATTCGGTGCGACCGAAGCCGGGAGCTCCCGTGTCGACGCCGCTGCGCTGGGAGGAGCTGACCGAGAACGTGCGCCCGCGCGATTTCTCGATGCAGGTGGCGCTCGACCGCCTCGACCGGCACGGCGATCTCTTCGAGCCGGTGCTGCATGCGAAGCAGGCGCTCGGGAGCGCGCTGAGAGCTCTGCGTTGATAAGCCCGCGGTTGATCGCCGCCGACTGGGTTGCGGTCTCGTCGATCGCGACCGCCGGTGCGACCCTGGTGCTGGCGTTTGCCACGTTCGCTTCAGTGCGTTCGGCGAACCGCGCAGCCCGCGCCGCGGAACGCTCGCTTCTCGCCGGGCTTCGGCCCGTGTTGATGCCCTCACCGCCATCCGCAACGTCGGCAGCGGCATCGCAGTCCTCCACGGCTGGCAGCTGCGGCCGCAGATCGATGGCGGTGCGGCCGAGCATCCACCGGTCGAGGACTTCCACCGGCTGACGCGTGACCTACATCGCGCCGGGAGGTCGGCTTCTGGCAGGGCACGTTCCGCGCGTTAGTGGGCTACTGGGTCATTGCCGTGAGGGCGTTGCGGATGAATTGCTGTACGCGCGGATCGGGCGGCAGGTCATGGCCGCCCCAGCCGTCGAGATCCCAGGAGAACTGGACGCTGCCGGTCGCATAGACCATCGCGCCGGACGGGGCGGTGTAGCGGGTGGAGTCGGCGTTCGCGAGGGCGCTCGAGAAATGGAAGAACGAAGTCAGCGGAGGCACCGCGCAGCCGGGCTCGATCCCGTCCCACTCGTAGCCGACCATGTCGGGCAACGTCGCACCGGCCGTGAACCCGGTGTTCGCCATCCACGGGTCACTGAGCGAGCTGGCGACCAGGGAGTAGTCGTTCGGTGGGTCGCCGGCAACTTTGATCCCGCCCAGGTCGTCGAGGCCGACCACCGTGCACTGCGGGTTCGGGGGTTGCAACTGCGTCCAGCGCACGGTCTTCGTCGCCGGATCGGTGTCGGGGTCGGTGGTCAGGCTGCGATATTCGACGAGCGTGCGACCGTTGTCCTCGTAGCGGGCCTGCCAGTACATGTCGTTTCCGCCGAGGAACATGAGGTTGACGCCGGCGTCGCGGGCAGCGGTCAGGTTGTCGCGCATCGCCTTCGTCCAGTACTCGTCGTGGCCGACCGACATGATCAACTTGTGGTGCAGCAGCTCCGTCGGGTCGACGGCGAGGTCATGGTTCGTCGTGTACGAGACGTCGTAGCCTTCGCGCTCGAGGAACCGGACAGCCGGGTACTCCCACGTCATCGGCGACTGGCCGTAACCCGGCCGGTTGAAGGAGACCTTCACCGCCGGCGGCCCACCGTTCAGGCCTGAGTAGAGGCTCTCGCCTCCCCAACCGTTGTAGGCCTGCCACGTGTTGACGGGCGCCTCGACGAGGATGGCCGAGTTCGTCCCCGGCGCCGCGCGCACGATGAAGTACACGGGACTCGCCAGCCCGGCCTGGCTGCCCGTGGTGAGCTTCAGGCGGGCTACGTAGTAGCCGCTCACCCATGAGGACGGCACGGTCACGGAGTCGGTCACGGGCCAGCCTGCGTCGACCTCGCCGTTCGCGTCCGGCGCAGGTGCCGTCCGCGCGACGCCGGGCTCGTCGGTCGTGCAGCTCGGCAGACACGTGATGAGTCGTGCCCCGTCGCCGCCGTACCAGCCGAGCCGGTAGATCTCGATGCGGTAGTTCGCAACAGGATTCGTGCTGACGTGGAAGCTGACCGTGTCCCCGGGCGCCGAGCTGATCTGCGACGTGTAGCCCTCGACGGCGGCGCCGGTCGCGTCCGGTGACTCCCAGGCAGTCGAGCCCGGAAGCGCGTTCTCGGCGGCGACGGGGTCGCTCGGCGCCGGCGCGGCGGCGACGGCTGTCGTGGCCGTCGACGCAGCATTGGTGGAGCCGGCGGCGTTCGTGGCGGTGACGGTGACGTGCAGGGTCGCATTCTGATCTGCCGAGACGGCAAGGTGCGTAGCGGACGTCGCACCCACGATGTTGCTGCAGCCGGTTGCAAGACCGGCCTCGTAATGGCGGACGACCTGGGCCGAGGTGAGCGCGCTCGGGTACACCGCCGAGTCGTCGATGTTGCCGTTGAACATGTAGTTGCCGAGGTCGTAGGCCCCGACGTAGTACGGGCTCGGCCAGGACGGCTGGGTCGACAGCTCGGATCCCGCGAGTGCTCCGTCGATGTAGAAGCGCTGGGTCGTGCCGTCATAGGTGTAGACGATGTGGTGCCAGCTGTTCAGCGACGCCGTGGAGGTCGAGAAGAAGAGATCGTTGTTGAACCAGGCGAGGAGACGGCCTCCGCTGTTGCCCCCGTTCGTCTGCCAGAGGATGCGGTGCGCCCAGTCGAAGCCGGCGAGGGTGCCGTACCCCTTCGCGCCCGTCGAGCCGTCGGCCTTCAGGTTGGCCCAGAACTCGAGCGAGAAGGGATGGCCGGCCGTGGTGAAACTCGGCATCGAGACTGCGTCGTTCACGCCGTCGAAGGCGACCGAGGTGTCGGGATCGCCGGCGAACACGCCGGGCGCGCCGAGCGTCGGCGAGCCGAGATACGTGCCGTTCGCGCCGGCGCCGCTATTCACGGCGGTCGTCCCGGAGGCGTCGTCGAGGCGCAGGTACGCAGCCGGTGAATCGGCGCCGACGACTGAGGGATAGGGCGCGCCGCAGCGCTGCCACTGGTAGGCGTAGCTGAGTGTGCCGCTGCCGGTCCAGGTGCCGTTCGAGGCGGTCAGCGTCTGCCCGACCTGGGCGGTGCCGCTGATCGCCGGTGCGACGGTGTTGACCGGCAGGGTGCCCGCAGAGGTGACGATCGTCGTCGGGTTGCTGTCGGCGAAGGCGCTCCCACCGCCGTTCGTGGCGGTGACGCGGACGACGATCGTGTCGCCGACATCACTTGCAGTCGGGCTGTAGGTGCTGGTGGTCGCGCCGCTGATCCCGTTGCAGGTCGAGGCTGCGCAGTTTCGCCACTGGTAGGTGAATCCGATCGGAGCTGTTCCCGTCCAGGTGCCGTTCGAGGCGGTCAGCGTCTGCCCGGCCTGGGCGGTGCCGCTGATCGTCGGCGCTGCGGTGTTGGCCGGCGGGGTGGGCGGCGGTGGCGGCGCGGGGGTGACGGTGGCGGTCGGGCTGCTGTCGGCCGAGGCGCTCCCCGCGCTGTTGATCGCGGTCACGTGGACGACGAGCGTGTCGCCGACGTCGCTCGCGGTCGGGGCGTAGGTGCTCGCGGTGGCGCCGCTGATCGCGCTGCAGCCCGTGGCGAGGCCGGCCTGGTAATGGTGCAGGACCTGGTCCGCGGTGAGCGCGGTCGTGTACGTCGCTGTCTCGTCGATGTTGCCGTTGAACATGTAGTTGCCGAGGTCGTAGGCGCCGACGTAGTACGGGCTCGCGAACGACGGCTGGGTCGACGCCTCGGATCCGGCGGGCGCCCCGTCGATGTAGAAGCGTTGGGTCGTTCCGTCATAGGTGTAGACGATGTGATGCCAGCTGTTCAGCGACGCCCTCACGGTCGAGAAGAAGAGGTCGTTGTTGAACCAGGCGAGGAGTTGGCCGCCGAGGCCGCCGCCGTTCGTCTGCCAGAGGATGCGGTGCGCCCAGTCGAAGCCGGCGAGGGTGCCGTACCCGAGGGCGCCCGTCGAGCCGTCACCCTTCAGGTTGGCCCAGAACTCGAGCGAGAAGGGATGCCCCGCCGTCGTGAAGCTCGGCATCGAGACCGCGTCGTTCACGCCGTCGAAGGAGACCGAGGAGTCGGGATCGCCGGGGAACACGCCGGGCGCACCGAGCGTCGGCGAGCCGAGGTAGGTGCCGTTCGCGCCCGAGCCGCTGTTCACTGCGGTCGTCCCGGAGGCGTCGTCGAGGCGCAGGTACGCGGCCGGTGAGTCGGCGCCGACGACGGATGGGTACGGCGCGCCGCAGCTCTGCCACTGGTAGGCGTAGTTGAGCGAGCCACCGCCGGTCCAGGTGCCGGTCGAGGCTGTCAGCGTCTGCCCGACCTGGGGGCTGCCGCTGATCGCGGGCTTGGCGGTATTGACGGGTGGGGTTGGCGCCGCCCCGGTGACGGTTGCGGTCGGGCTGCTGTCGGCGGAGGCGTTACCGCCGGTGTTTGTCGCGGTCAGGTGGACGACGATCGTGTCGCCGACGTCAGCGGCGGCGGGGCTGTACGTGCTCGTGGTGGCGCCGCTGATCGCGCTGCAGGTCGCGATGCAGCGCTGCCATTGGTAGGTGAAGCTGATCGGTGCGGTGCCGGTCCAGGTGCCGTTCGAGGCGGTGAGCGTCTGCCCGACCTGGGCGGTGCCGCTGATCGCGGGTGCGGCGGTGTTGACGGGTGGGCTCGGCGGCGCGGCGGTGACGGTGGCGGTCGGGTTGCTGTCGGCCGAGGCGCTGCCGCCCGCGTTCGTCGCGGTCACGTGGATGACGAGCGTGTCACCCACGTCACTCGCCGTGGGGCTGTAGCTGCTGGTTGTGGCGCCGCTGATCGCGCTGCAGGTGGGCGTGCAGCGCTGCCATTGGTAGGCAAAGCCGATTGGCGCGGTTCCGGTCCAGGCGCCGTTCGACGCGCTCAGAGTCTGCCCGACCTGCGGGGTCCCGCTGATCACCGGCTGGATCGTGTTGACGGGCAAGGTCGGTGCCGCGGCCGAAACCACGGCGGTGGGGTTGCTGTCGGCGCTCACGTTGCCGGCGGTGTTCGAGGCGGTGACGCGGACGACGATCGTGTTGCCGACGTCACTCGCAGCGGGGCTGTAGGTGCTGCTGGTCGCGCCGGCGATCGGGTTGCAGGTCGTCGCGTTACAGGTACGCCACTGGATGGCGAAGCTGATCGGTGCGGTGCCGGTCCAGGTGCCGTTCGAGGCGGTCAGGGTCTGCCCGACCTGCGCGATGCCGCTGATCGCGGGCGCGGCGGTGTTGACCGGCGGGGTCGGCGGCGGTGGCGACGCGGGGGTGACAGTCGCGGTCGGGTTGCTGTCGGCGGAGGCGTTGCCGGCAGTGTTAGTCGCGGTCACGTGGACGACGAGCGTGTCGCCGACGTCACTCGCGGTGGGGCTGTAGGTGCTCGTGGTGGCGCCGCTGATCGCGCTGCAGGTCGGGGTGCACCGCTGCCACTGGTACGCAAAGCTGATCGGTGCGGTGCCCGTCCAGGTGCCGTTCGAGGCGGTGAGCGTCTGCCCGACCTGGGCGGTGCCGCTGATCGCGGGCCGGGCCGTGTTGACCGGTGGCGCGGGCGCTGCGGTGACGATCGCGGTCGGGTTGCTGTCGGCGGTGGTATTACCGGCGACGTTCGAGGCGGTCACGCGCGCGACGAGCGTGTCGCCGACGTCGCTCGCGGTTGGTACATAGGTGCTGCTGGTCGCTCCCGTGATCGCGCTGCAGGTCGTTCCGACGCAGCGCCGCCACTGGTAGGCGAAGGTGATCGGTGCGGTGCCGGTCCACGTTCCGGCCGAGGCGCTCAGTGTCTTCCCGACCTGGGCGGTGCCGCTCAGCGCTGGCCGGGCGGTGTTGGCGGGCAAGATCGCGGAGACGGTCAAGGTCGAGTTGCTGGTGGCGGTTGCACTCCCGCCCCCGTTCGAGGCCTTCACCTGAACGTCGAGCGTGCGCCCGAAGTCTGCGACAACGGGGACGTAGGTCGCCGCCGTCGCGCCGGAGATCGCGCTGCACTTGGAGGTGCAGCGCCGCCACTGGTAGGTGAAGGTCATCGGGGTGCCGCCCGACCAGGTCCCCTTGCTTACGGTAAGGGTCTGCCCGACCTGGGCTGTGCCGGAGATCGTCGGCAGGGCGGTGTTGACTGGCGGAGCGACACGCGCGGCTTCCGCGCCCTCGGCGCCCAGTGCGAGCAGAGCGAGCAGCGCAAGCGCGACGCACGCGTCGAGGCGCAGACGGCGTCCCGTCATGCCACCCGAATCTGGCTGGTCATCCTGGCTAGAGGGCTGTCGCATCCTCCTCGCAACACTAGGTAGGTTTCAAGCGAAAACAAGCAGGCAAACGTGTTGATTCTGCTGTCCGGAGGTTCAGTTGTGCCCGTAGCGTCCGGCGGCGAGCCGAGCCTGGACGATCGCGAGCTTCGCCGACCGTCCCGATCCGCGTTGGGAGGAACGGCGTTCCGCCGACCCTCCTCGCTACTGGGTCATTGCCGTGAGGGCGTTGCGGATGAATTGCTGTACGCGCGGATCGGGCGGCAGGTCATGGCCGCCCCAGCCGTCGAGATCCCAGGAGAACTGGACGCTGCCGGTCGCGTAGACCATCGCGCCGGACGGGGCGGTGTAGCGGGTGGAGTCGGCGTTCGCGAGGGCGCTCGAGAAATGGAAGAACGAAGTCAGCGGAGGCACCGCGCAGCCGGGCTCGATCCCGTCCCACTCGTAGCCGACCATGTCGGGCAACGTCGCACCGGCCGTGAACCCGGTGTTCGCCATCCACGGGTCACTGAGCGAGCTGGCGACCAGGGAGTAGTCGTGCGGTGGGTCGCCGTCGAAGCTTGGATCCCGCCCAGGTCGTCGAGGCCGACCACGGTGCACTGCGGGTTCGGGGGTTGCAGCTGCGTCCAGCGCACGGTCTTCGTCGCCGGATCGGTGTCGGGGTCGGTGGTCAGGCTGCGATATTCGACGAGCGTGCGACCGTTGTCCTCGTAGCGGGCCTGCCAGTACATGTCGTTGCCGCCGAGGAACATGAGGTTGACGCCGGCGTCGCGGGCAGCGGTGAGGTTGTCGCGCATCGCTTTCGTCCAGTACTCGTCGTGGCCGACCGACATGATCAGCTTGTGGTGCAGCAGCTCCGTCGGGTCGACGGCGAGGTCGTAGTTCGTCGTGTACGAGACGTCGTAGCCTTCGCGCTCGAGGAACCGGACAGCCGGGTACTCCCACGTCAGCGGTGACTGGCCGTAGCCCGGCCGGTTGAAGGAGACCTTGACCGCCGGCGGGCCGCCGTTCAGGCCTGAGTAGAGGCTCTCGCCGCCCCAGCCGTTGTAGGCCTGCCAGGTGTTGACGGGCGCCTCGACGAGGATGGCGGAGTTGCGTCCCCGGCGCCGCGCGCACGATGAAGTAGACCGAGCTCGCCGAGCCGGCCTGGTCGCCGGTCGTGAGCTTCAGGCGGGCGACGTAGTAGCCGCTCGTCCAGCTCGACTGGCACGGTCGTCGAGTCGGTCACGGGCCACCCGGCATCGACCTCGCCGTTGGCGTCCGGCGCCGGTGCGGTCCGGGCCGACGCCCGCCTCGTCGGTCGTGCAGCTCGGCAGGCAGGTGATGAGCCGTGCGCCGTCGCCGCCGTACCAGCCCAGCCGGTAGATCTCGACGCGATAGTTCGCCGCCGGGCTCGTGCTGACGTGGAAGCTGACCGTGTCGCCCGGGGCCGAGCTGATCTGCGAGGTGTAGCCCTCGATCGCGGAGCCCGTCGCGTCCGGTGACTCCCAGGCGGTCGAGCCCGGCAGCGCGTTCTCGGCCGTGACGGGGTTGCTCGGCAGCGGCTGGGCCGTGACGCTCGAGGTGAAGGCGGACGACGCGCCGTTGGAGCCCGCCGCGTTCGTCGCGGTGACGGTCGCCTGCAAGCGTCGCGTCCTGATCCGCGGGAACGAGGAGATGCGTCGCCGCCGTCGCGCCCGCGATGTTGCTGCAGCCGGTCTCGAGCCCCGCCTCGTAGTGGCGCTCGACCTGTGCTGACGTGAGCGCGTGCGAGTACGCCGCCGCGTCGTCGATTCTCCCGTTGAACATGTAGTTCGTCAGGTCGTACGCACCGAGTGTGTAGGCGCTTCCCCACGACGGGACGCGTCGTCGCGCGTGACCCCGCGGGATCGCCGTCGATGTAGAACCGCTCGGTGGTGCCGTCGTAGGTGTAGACGATGTGGTGCCAGGCGTTCAGCGACGCCGTCGAGGTGGAGAAGAAGAGGTCGCTGCTGCCGTTGCCGAACCAGGCGAGCAGCCGGCCGCCGTTGCCCCCGCCGTTGGTCTGCCAGAGGATCCGGTGGTCGAAGTCGATGCCGGCGAGCGTGCCGTAGCCGACGGCACCCGACGAGCCGTCGCCCGTGAGGTTCGCCCAGAACTCGAGCGAGAAGGCTGCCCGGTGATGCCCGGGCTCGGCATCGAGACCGCGTCGTTCACACCGTCGAATCCCACCGCCGTGTCGGGATCGCCGGCGAAGGCACCCGGCTGCCCGAGCGACGGCGAACCGAGGTACGTCCCGTTCGCGAGCGCCGTGCTGCTTGCCGCCGAGGTCCCTGACGGATCGTCGAGCCGAACGTACGCGGCTGGCGTGTCGGCGGCGACGACCGACGGGTAGGTGCGCGCCGCAGCGCTGCCACTGATACGCGTAGCTGAACGTCCCACCGCCGGACCACGTGCCGGTCGAGGCGGTGAGCGTCTGCCCGACCTGGGCCGTGCCGCTGATCGTCGGCGAGGCGGTGTTGACCGGAAGGGTCGGCGGCGGGGAAGACGAGCCGCCGCCACCGCCGCCACCACCGCCACCACCGGGGACAGCCGTCGTCGGGGCGCTGTCGACGCTCGCGCTGCCCGCGGTATTCGAGGCCGTGACGCGGACGACGAGGGTGTCGCCGCTGTCGCTCGACGTTGGGACGTAGGTCCCGGCCACGGCTCCGGCGATCGGGGTGCAGGTCGCCGCCGGCGCAGCGGCGCCACTGGTAGGCGAAGTTGATCGGCGCAGTGCCCGTCCAGGTCCCCGTCGAGGCGGTCAGCGTCTGGCCGGTCTGGGCCGTGCCGCTGATCGCCGGTGCGGCCGTGTTGACCGGCGGCGTGGGGGGCGCGGGCGGCGCGCCCGCGACCGCGGCGGTCTGGGCGCTGTCGGCACTTGCAGCTCCCGCCGAGTTCGAGGCGGTCACGCGGACGACGAGCTTGTCCCCGACCTCGCCTGCGGTCGGGCTGAACGTCTTCGTCACTGCTCCCGCGATCGGGTTGCAGGTTGCGCCGGCGCAGCGGCGCCACTGATAGGCGAAGCTGATCGGCGTTGTGCCCGACCAGGTTGCCGGTGGCCGCGCTCAGTGTCTGGCCGACCTTCGGCACGCCCGAGATCGTGGGCCGGGTCGTGTTCTTCGGCGGCTTGGCAGTGGCCGGTGGCTTTGCCTGCACGACGGCGGTTCGCTTACTCATCGCGGACACGTGGCCGGCTCCGTTCGACGCGATCACCTCGAGGCGGAGCGTGTGGCGCAGGTCGGCGGCGACGGGCTTGTAGATCGCGCGCGTCGCGCGGGGAATGGTCGTGCAGCGCAACCGGCCCCTCGTCGAGGTGCAGCGATACCACCGGTAGGCAAATCGCATCGGCCGCGTCCCGCGCCAGGTGCCGGGATGCGCCGTGAGCATCTGGCCCACCCTGACGTGCCCGGAGAGCGTCGGGAGAGAGATCGCCTGAGGCCGGTGGGCGCCGTGGTTGCCGCCGGTGATCGTCGCCGAGAAGGCGCTCCCCGTCACGCCGACGGCGATCGCGATGAGGGCAACCAGCGAGGCAAGACGCCTCGCGGCGCTGCGTCCCGACTCCAAGAACTCGCTTCCTCATTCGTTCCCCATTCCTCGGCAACGCACTGTAGGCGAGAACAGCCGCATCGAGACTGGCTCGACAGGTTAGGCGTGCCTACCCGTCAGGGCTGGATTTGCCGTGAACCGCGACCTGCGGATCAGCAGCTCAGTCGTGCCGCAATCGATCGAGACTCGCTGCGGTAGGGGGCGCCCGCCGAGCCGTCTCAGGAACCTTTCGACGCCTTCTTGTAGTCGCGCTTCCACTGCTGGTAGCGCTGCAACTCTTCCGGTGAGGTGACGTCGCCGAGCGTCGGGTGGCTGGGCGCGAGCTCTCGCGCGGCCTGCACGCCGAACTGCTTCGCGAGCACTGCGCCGAGCGACTTGATCTTCATCTCGCCGAAGCCGGGCAGCGCGCCGATCCGCTTGCGCAGGTCGGGGCCGTCGGCCGCTTCGTTCCAGATGCGCGCTGCATCGCCGTCGTACTCCTCGGCGACGACCGCGGCCAGTTCGCGGACGCGGGTCGCCATCGCGCCCGGGAAGCGATGGATCGCGGGCTTCTCGGTGAAGAACGGTGTGAGGTCCATTGCCGCGAGCTTCGCCGGCTCGAGCGTCCCGGCGCGCTGCCGCAGGACATACGGCCCGGCGAACGCCTTCGGCACCGGAACCTGCTGGTCGATCGCGAAGCCGACGAGCAGCGCGAACGGATCGTCGGCGAGCAGCGCGCAGGCGGCCGGGTCGTCGGTGAAGTGAAGCGCCGCAGGCATTGCCTCGATCCTACTGCGACGAGCCTGCAAGGACGAATGGGGCGAGCCCCTACCTGCGACGGCTACTTACGACGGCTCCGTCGCGACGGAGCAGCGTCGGAGGACCGCCGGGGAGGTCAGTCCGAAGCGGTTTCGCACTCGTATGGTTGCTGACCGGGTGTGCGACGGGGCTGTCTGCGCGAGAATCGTCCCGAATTCGTTTCGCTTTCGTGACGACGGCTGCCGTCGAACTACTGGCGAACTAGTTGTGCACACCCATCGCGATCGCGCCCACGTAGCCTGCGCCACTCTTGCTCACCGTCAGCAGGCTGCGCTTGCCGCCGTTGACGAAGATCGAGTCGCGGGCGTTCGGCGTGTCCGGGTTGCCGCGGGCGGCGTACGGGGCGGCTTTGTACACGGCAGCGGTCAACCCGTCGGCGAAGAAGAGCTGCCCGGTGTGCACCACGCTTCCGCCCACGTGCACCTTGACGTGGATGTGCACGGCGCGCCCCCGGTACCACCCCGGGTAGATCGTCGTGAAGACGGCGAGCCCGTTCGTGTCGGTCTTCTGAATCCCGCGCAAGAATGTGCGGCTGGATGTGTCCGAGCCGAAGCCGGAGTAGTTGCCGGCGGCATCGGCGTGCCAGATGTCGACGGCGGCGCCCCTGATCGGCTTGCAGGTCGCTGCGTTCAGCACGCGCAGATGGAGCGAAAGGCGCGTGCCGGGATGGCTCTCGCGGATGTCGCGGCGGAGCTTCTCGCCGGCGATGTAGTAGGGACCTTCGGTCAGCTCCGGCGTCAGCACGCAGGCGACGGCGCCGCTCTCGACGGCCCGGTTCCCGCCCGAGGCCTCGCCTGCAAGCAGTGAGCTGCCGCCGACGGCAGCGAGCACGGCGCCGCCGAGCTTCGCGAGCGTCGTGCGACGGGTGAAGGTGTCGTCGGTCATGTCGAACACCGTACGTCGAGTTTCTGTGATCCGACTGAGAGTGGCGTGATTCAGATCGTGCGCAAATGGCAAGATTGCTCGTATGCCGGAGTCGCCGCACGAGATCGTCCACGACGTCGTCGAAGAGGTGAAAGACCTCGAACACGAGGCCGAAGTCGGGCAGAGCGCGCGGACGCCGTTCATCCTGATCGGCGGCGTGGGCGTGTTCGTGATCGCCGTGGTGGTCGTCCTGCTCGTGCTCGCCTTCACCGCGTATTACTTGGCCAAATAGGCGCCCGGTAACCTGGGTGGGTGGACCCGCTCGCGCAATTCTCGCCCGGGACGCGGACCTGGTTCGAGCGCACCTTTGCCGCGCCGACTCCCGCACAGGCGCAGGGCTGGCCTGCGATCGCGAGTGGCTCGCACGTCCTCATCCAGGCGCCGACCGGCTCCGGCAAGACGCTCACCGCGTTCCTCTCCGCGATCGACCGGCTGAACGCCACCCCGGGCACCGGCGTGCGCCTGCTGTACGTGTCTCCGCTCAAGGCCTTGAACTACGACATCGAGCGGAACCTTCGCGGGCCGCTCGCAGGCCTCAAGTCGACCTTGAGGGTTGGGGTTCGCACCGGTGACACCCCGCAGAAGGAGCGCCGTGAGCTTCTGAAGGAGCCGCCGGACATCCTCATCACCACACCAGAGTCGCTCTATCTGATGCTGACGTCCCAGGCGCGCGAGACCCTCCGCGGGGTCGAGACGCTGATCCTCGACGAGGTGCACGCGGTCGCCGGCACGAAGCGCGGCGCGCACCTCGCGCTCAGTGTCGAGCGGCTCGAGACGCTCTGCGAGCGAGCCCCCCAGCGGATCGGCCTTTCCGCGACGCAGCGGCCGCTCGAGGAGATCGGCAAGTTCGTCAGCGGCGCGCGACCGATCACGCTGGTCGACGCCGGCACGCGCAAGGAGCTGGACCTCGAGGTCGTGATCCCGGTCGAGGACATGCGCGAGCTCGGGCAGACGGTTTCCTACGAGAATCCGCCCGAGGCCGACGGAAGCGCGCTTCTCACGTCGACCGAGGGTGGCACGAACTCGATCTGGCCGTCGATCTACCCCGAGATCCTGCGCCTCGTCGAGGAGCACCGCTCGACGATCGTCTTCGTGAACAACCGCCGCCTCGCGGAGCGGCTCGCGCTTCGCCTGAACGACCTCGCGAACCAGAGCACCGAGCCGGACAGTCCGCTGCGTGAGATCGCACGCGCCCATCACGGATCGCTCGCGCGCGAGCAGCGCGTGATCGTCGAGGAGGATCTGAAAGCCGGCCGCATCCCGTGCCTCGTCGCGACGTCGAGCCTCGAGCTCGGCATCGACATGGGCGCCGTCGATCTCGTGATCCAGGTCGAGTCGCCGAAGTCCGTCGCTCGCGGCCTGCAGCGGATCGGCCGGGCCGGCCACGACCTGGGTGCCGTCTCGAAGGGGCGCATCTTCCCGAAGTTCCGCGCCGACCTGCTCGAGTCGGCCGTCGTCGCCCGCGCGATGCGTGAGGGAGACATCGAGGAGACGAAGATCCCGCGCAACCCGCTCGATGTGCTCGCGCAGCAGATCGTTGCGATCTCTGCTGACGCAGAAATCGCTTGTGACGATCTCTTCGCGTTGGTCACGCGTGCTTATCCCTTCAGCACGTTGTCGAGGCAACAGTTCGACAACGTGCTGGACATGCTCGCGGGCCGCTATCCGTCGGACGAGTTCGCCGAGCTTCGGCCGCGCATCGTCTGGGACCGCACCGGCGGCGTCATTCGCGCCCGCGACGGTGCGCGCCGGCTTGCAGTGACGAACGCAGGCACGATTCCTGACCGCGGGCTCTTCGGGGTGTTCCTGGTCGGCGGTGGCGGCCGCGTCGGCGAGCTGGACGAGGAGATGGTCTACGAGGCGCGGGCAGGGCAGACGTTCCTGCTCGGCGCGTCGACCTGGCGGATCGAGGAGATCACGCGCGACCAGGTGCTCGTGTCGCCGGCGCCGGGTGTACCCGGCGCGGTGCCGTTCTGGAAGGGCGAAGGTGTCGGCCGGCCGTTCGAGCTCGGCCGGAAGATCGGCGCAGCCTCGCGTGAGCTGACGGCGATGAAGGATGCGAAGGCGTTCGAGCGCCTACGGAGTGACTATCACCTCGACGAGCGCGCAGCGCGCAACCTGATGACGTTCCTGCGCGAGCAGCACGACGCGACCGGAGCTGTGCCCTCCGACCGGACGATCGTCGTCGAGCGCTTTCGCGACGAGATCGGCGACTGGCGCGTGTGCATCCTCTCTCCGTTCGGCAGCCGCGTGCACGCGCCGTGGGCGATGGCGATTGCCGCGCGCCTGCGCGAGGCGCACGGGGTCGAGGCGCAGTCGATCTGGTCGGATGACGGCATCGCGCTCCACTTCCCCGAGTCGGACGTGCCTCCGCCGATCGATGAGTTCAGCATCGACCCCGCCGATGTCGAGGATCTCGTCGTGCAGGAGGTGGGCGACACCGCACTCTTCGGCGCGCGCTTCCGCGAGAACGCCGGCCGGTCGCTCCTCATCCCGCGCCGCCGTCCCGGCGAGCGCACGCCGCTCTGGCAGCAACGCCTGAAGGCGCAGTCGCTGCTGCACGTCGCGCGCAAGTACGGCAGCTTCCCGGTGATTCTCGAGACGTACCGCGAGTGCCTGCAGGACGTCTTCGACCTCCCTGCGCTCAAAGGAGGTCTTGAAGCAACTCCGTGCGCGCGAGGTCGATCTGGTCGAGGTCGAGACGCAGAGCGCCTCGCCCTACAGCGCATCGCTCCTCTTCGACTACATCGCGACCTACATGTACGAGGACGACACCCCGCCCGCGGAGCGCCGCGCGCAGGCGTTGTCGCTCGACCGTGACCTACTGCGCGAACTGCTCGGGCAGGAGGAGTTGCGTGATCTGCTCGACGCGGACGCGGTCGACGAAGTCGAGCGCCAGTTGCAAGGCGATCCGAGATACGCCCGATCAGCTCCACGACAAGCTGCGCCTACGCGGCGACCTGCGCCCCGGCGAATACGACGCCGTCCTCGCCACGCCGCTCGTCGCCGAGCGACGGGCACTACTCGTCCGCATTGCGGGCGAGGAGCGTCTGATCGCAGCCGAGGATGCCGGCCGCTATCGCGACGCGCTCGGAGTCATGCCACCCTCGGGCCTGCCGGACGTCTTCCTCGAGGGCGGCTCGGAGTCGCTGCAGCAACTCGTCCTCCGCTTTGCAAAGGGGCGTGGGCCGTTCACGACCGAGCAGGCGAATGAACGCTTCGGGCGTGACGTCCTCGAGACGCTCGCGGCGCTCGAGGGCGCCGAGCAACTCGTTCGCGGCGAGTTGCGGCCGGGCGGCACCGAGCGCGAATGGTGTGACCCTGATGTGCTGCGCCGCCTGCGTCGCGCCTCGCTCGCCACGCTCCGGCGTGAGGTCGAGGCTGTCGAGCAGGAAGCACTCGCTCGCTTCCTGCCGTCCTGGCACGGCGTCGATCGCCGCGCATCCTTGCGGGAGGCGCTCGTGCCGCTGCAGGCGCTGGCCCTGCCGGTGGCGCTGTGGGAGAGCGAGGTGCTGCCGCGGCGGGTTCCCGGGTTCCGGCCCGAGCATCTCGACGCGCTCACCGCGAGCGGCGAGGTGGTGTGGGTCGGTGCCGGGCCCGACCGGGTCGCGCTCTACTTCCGCGAAGACGCGGCCGTCCTTGGGCAGGTGGCGGCGGCCCCGCGCCCCGAGGACGACACGCATGACTCGATCAGGTCGTCGCTCGAGCGCGGCGCTCTCTTCTGGCTCGATCTGCTCGACGAAACCGGGCTCGAGGAAGAGATCGCGCTGCCCGCCCTCTGGGATCTCGTCTGGTCGGGCGAGGTGACGAACGATGCGTGGACGCCGCTGCGTGCAGCGCGTCGCTTCGGGGCGGCGAAGGCCGAGCGCCGTCCGCGCCGGTTCTCGCGGCGTCGAGCTCAGGGCGCGACGGCGACCGCCGGCCGGTGGTCGCGCACCGAACGGCTCTTTTCGGGAGCGGTCGACAAGCGTGCGCTCGCGGAGCTGCTGCTCGAGCGGCAAGGAATCGTCACACGCGACGGTGTCCGCGCCGAGGGCATTCCCGGCGGCTATGGCGCGGTCTACGCGGAGCTACGCGCCCTCGAGACGCTCGGTCTCTGCCGGCGCGGCTACTTCGTCGAGGGTCTCGGCGGAGCGCAGTTCGCACTCGGCGGGGCGGTCGAGCGGCTCCGTGAGCTGCGTGAGCGCGACGATGACCGTGACCCGCTCGTGCTCGCGGCGGCAGATCCCGCTCAGCCCTACGGCGCAGCGCTTCCGTGGCCGAAGCGCGCGGGCGCCCGGGCGTCGCGCGTGGCCGGCGCGTATCTCGTGTCACTCGGCGGCGAGCCGGTGCTCTACGTCGAGCGCGGCGGCCGCTCGCTCGTTCCGCTGCGCGATCCCGACGAGTCCTGGCTGCGGCCCGCACTGGCAGCACTCGTGTCGCACGTTCGCGGCGGCGGCGCCCGGAGGCTCGCCGTCGAGCGCTTCGACGGCGAGCCGGTCAGCGAGAGCGACGCGATGCCGCTGCTCGTCGAGGCAGGTTTCCTCGCCGGGCCGCGGCGAGCCGTGCTTCGACCCTAGACCTCAAGACCTCGAGACCCTGTTCGTCGCGGCCGCGAGTGCGGCCCGGGCCTCGGCGCCGAGCTTGCCCACGAGGTCGGCCGCCGGCAGCTCTTCGGCGAGCTGGTACGCCTGGCCGGCCCAGAGGTTGATCGTCTCGGCGTCGCCCGCCGCACGCGCCGCCGCCCGCAACGGCGCCGTCACGAAGTGGATCTGCGGATACCCGGCCGGCGCGTCGGCATGTGCGCGCATGAACTCGTTGACGATTCCACGCGCCCGCCGCCCGGTGAAGGCGCGCGTGATCGCTGTTGGCCCGTCGCCGGCCAGGGCGGCTCGCTGAGGCGCGCTCGTTCCGGCCTCGGGCGTCCGCAGAAAGGCGGTGCCGATCTGTGCCGCCGAAGCTCCGGCGGCAAGAACGGCGGCCACGGAGGCGCCGTCGCCGATCCCGCCCGCTGCAACGAGCGGCAGCTCCGTCTCGCGCGCGACGAGCCGCAGCAGCGGGATCAGTGCGAAGTCGCTCGAGTCGTCGAGTCCATCCGCGATGGCCACCCGCCTCGGTCCCCTGGACGACGATCGCGTCCGCTCCCGCCGCTACGGCCGCCGCGACCTCGGCCGGCGAGCCGATCGTCACCCAGACGGCGGATCCGGCCGCGTGCAGTCGGTCGACGAGCTCGGAGGAGGGGCAGCCGAAGGCTGTCGAGACGACGGCGACGCGAGCGTCCGTAAGCACGGCAATCTTCGCGTCGAGGTCGTCGTCGTCGAAGTGCGCGTGACCGAGCGCGACCCCGTAGCGGGCCGCCTCTCCGGCCAAGGAGTCTCGATAGGCCGCGAGAGCCTTTCCGTCGACGGGACGCTCATCGAGGACGAACAGGTTCACGCCGAACGCGGCTGCCGTGAGCTCGCGCACCCGCTCGATCTCGGCGTTCAGCACCGCAGCGCTCTTGTACCCGGCGGCCAGGAATCCGAGCCCACCCGCACCCGAGACGGCGGCGGCGAGCTCGGGCGTTGCCGGGCCGCCGCTCAGCGGCGCCTGGACGATCGGATATGCGAGGCCGTCGAGGATCGGGCTGCTCACGCCACGAGCTTCCGCCGTTGCGCGCGCATCCCGCGGAGTGTCATCCGTTTCGGTGCTGCGACGTTCACGTTTTCCGACATCGTCTCGTGCTCAAGTCTGCCTGACTCTCGTTACCGTTGCAACCGTGCCCGAGGGCGACACTCTCCACCGGGCGGCGCGGCTGCTGCAGCCGCTCGTCGGCCAGCGGATCGAGGCGGAGTCTCCGCACCCGCGCGCACAGGCCGAACGCGTCGCCGAGCGGCTGGACGGGCGCGTGCTCGAATCGGTCGAGGCGATCGGCAAGAACCTGCTGTTTCGCTTCGAGGGCGGTGTCGTTCTGCGCTCCCACCTGCGCGTGTCCGGTCGCTGGACCGTGCGACCGCGCGAGCGGCGGCGTCCGACGCCGAGCACGGCCAGACCGTGGCTTGTGCTGCGCGGTGAGAGCGTCGAGGGCGTGCTCTGGAACGGCCCCGTGCTCGAGCTGCATACGCGCGCGCTCGCGCGGCTCGGCCCCGACATCCTCGAGCGTCCGCCGCGCATCGCCGAGATGCTCGCGAGAATGCAACGTGCCGAGGGCACGCGCTGGTTCGGTGAGACGCTCCTCGACCAGTCGCTGGTGGCCGGCATCGGCAACATGTGGCTCGCGGAAGCGCTCTGGGACGCATCACTTACGCCGTGGCGGCGGCTCGTCGACGTCCCAGAGGCCGATCGTAGGCTGGCGCTCGAAACGGCAGCCCGGCTGATGCGGGCCTCGGTCGACGGGGTCCGAGAGAGCCGCCATCAGGTGTACCGCCGGCTCGGGCGGCCGTGCCCTCGTTGCGGCGCGCGGATCAGATCGTGGGGGCAGGGCGACGACAACCGGATGGCGTACTGGTGCCCGGGGTGCCAGAGAGGAGACGATCCGCGCGGCGCGTAACTGTCCTCGTGTCGCTCCGGGCTCCTCATCTCTACGAGTGCCTGCGCGCCTTCTGTCTCGGTGCGTTCGCCGCCGAGCGTGGCGCGCAGGTGCCATTCGCGTTCGAGGAGCACGCGACGCGCGAAGGGCCGTCCCTCTATGAGTACCGGCCACTCGTGCGCGCCTTCGTCGACGAGCAGGCACCGACGCTTCGACGCCTCCCCGATACGCGGAACGCTCTCGACGATCTGAAGCGCGAGCCGGCCGCGGCGATCTTCGCGCGTTCGCATTCCGGTATCGGCGACACCGGCGATGAGGCGCTCTTCCGCTCGATTCTCCTGCCGATGCTGACGCGGACCGCCGAGCGCTGCGGCGGATTCGACTGGGACGACGAGGCATTCGAAGCGGCCTACGGGGATTTCGAGCAGACGCTGTTCGGCACGGCGCGGACCTACGTCGCACTCGCACCCGTCGTCGGGCTCTCTGCCGGTCAGGACGTCGACCTCGGCGGCGGCATCAGGTTGCGCCCGATCGTTCCGGGTGAGATCTCGAATCTCTGGCCCGAGGCGCGCGGCCTCATGCCGGCTGAGTTCGGGCGCGATGTCGATCGGCTGCTGATCCTCGAGCTCACGCGTGAGCTGGACGCCACCGACGCGGATCCGCCCGACGCGGCGGCCGAGCTCGCGGACGCCGTCAGCGCTCTCCGCCTGGCCACCGCTGGTGCGGTCGCTGCCGGCCCGGTCGTCTTCGAGCGCCTCGATTTTCGTCCCCTCCGGATCTCGCCGCTCCTGCCGATCGCGGCGACGCAGCCTCGCGGCGAGGCAACCCGGCTCGACAAGATTCGCGCGCGGCTTGCCGCCGAGCTTCGCGGCAAGCTCACCCTCGCCGATGAGGATCGGGGGCTCGGCGAGGCGCTCGACCGGTGGGAGCTCTCGCTCTTCTCGGAGGAGCCGTTCCGGTCGGCGCAGGTGCGCGAGAGCCTCACGTGCCTGCTCGGCGAGGACGGCGGGGAATGGGCGGCCGCCATGCGCGCATCTGTCTTGCTGGGCGACAAGACGCGGGAGCGCAGCGAGTTGCTCGCAGCCCTGCGCGCCGAGTGCCTCGGGCACGAAGCCCGCGACGCAGTCCGCCGCGTGCTCGTCGACACCCTGGTGCACGGAAACCGCGCCGACCTGCTGCTGGCGCTGGACGACACGCTGCTCGGCCTGCGCCCGCGGCCGTCGTCCGTGCTCCGCGTGGCGTAGATGGTTGATGCCATGAGGGCGTGGGTTTGGGGGTGGATCCAGACCAAGCAGGAGGGTCGCATCGCCCGCAGTGCAGTCCGGGAGCCTGTTCAAGGGCGAGGCGGCCCTCATGCGCCGCGTCTGGGCCGTTCCCGGACGGGCGCAATCGTGGCCTCAACCGTCTAAGTCCTTGACTCGCGTCTCGATCTGAACGAGGCTGGTCGCGTGGGCACCTTCCTGATCATCGTCATCGTCCTCGCCGTCATCGCCTTGCCGTTGATCCTGCTGGCCCGGCAGTTCAGATCCGGTGACGAGTCCGAGGCCGGTGGCTCGCTCGGCGATCAGGTCTCCAGTCGCGAAGACGACGACTGACACGTTCGCGACGACGCGCCGGCGCGCGCGCCGAATCGTCACGAAGACGGCACAGACACGGCACATCTGGCCGGCTACGGTCGGTGGATGGACGAGGCCAACCGGGTGCTGGCACGACTCGAACGGATCGAGGGGCTCGACCGCGAGAGCGCGGGGCCGGCCGTGCTGCTCGGTGAGTTGCGTGCGCTCGTGAGCGAGGCGGAGGCGTGGGCGCGGGTCGAGGGCGACGCGCGAGCGAGGTCGGCGGCGCGGACGACCGCCGAGAAACTTCGCGGAAGGGCAGAAGGAATGAGCTGAAGCGAAACGAAAAGCCCTTCACATGGGTCTTGCCCGCCTCCTGCCGCGTCCCAACGTTCGCCCTGCGAGCGCGTCGGCCCCCGGCCCGATCGAGATCCTCGCGCTCGCGAATCAGAAGGGCGGCGTCGCGAAGACGACGACCACCCTGAATCTCGGAGTCGCGTTCTCCGAGCTCGGCTACCGCGTGCTGCTCGTGGACCTCGACCCACAGGGCAACCTGACGATGTCGCAGGGCCTGAATCCCGACACGATCACGCAGTCGATGTTCGACGTGCTCGTCCACCGGTTGCCGATCGAGCAGGTGATCGAGACGCGGGAGGTCGACATCGCGGTCTCGTCGATCGACCTGGCCGGCGCCGACATGGCGCTCGCGAGCCAGATCGGTCGCGAGCGAGCGCTCGAGAAGGCGCTCGCGCCCGTGCGCGACCGCTACGACTACATCTTCATCGACACACCGCCGTCGCTCGGCCTGCTGACGATCAACGCCTTCGTCGCGGCCACCGGCGTGATCGTGCCTGTTCAGACCGAGTACCTCTCGCTGCGCGGTCTCGTCCAGCTCGAGAACACGCTCGCGATGGTGCGCGAGAATCTCAACCCCAGGGTCTCCGTCATCGGCATTGTTCCGACCATGTACGACAAACGGCAGACCCACTCGCGCGAGGCCGACGAGATCCTGCGCGAGAGCTTCGGTGAGCTCGTCTACAACACGCGCATCCGCAAGACCGTGCGCTTCGCCGAGGCACCCGTGAAGGGCCAGTCCGTTCTCGCCTACGATCCGTCAGGCGACGCTGCAGCCATGTACCGCGACCTTGCGAAGGAGGTTTTCGATGGCCAGAAATCGCGCCAGCATGCGTGAGGGTCCCCTCGCCGACCTCTTCCGGGCGACCGAAGCGGCGCAGCGGCAGGGGAAGACGCCTGACGGCCAGCAGGAGTTGCCGGTCGACAAGCCCGAGCCCGCGCTCGAGGCGGCGGAACCGCCTCCCTCTCCGACCCCGATCCGGGCGGTCGAGCCTGTTCCCGACCCCGACCCGGTCGTCGACGAGACGCCGAGCCGCGTCTCGCGCTGGCTCGACCCGCTGCCTGACCAGCCCGCGCGGCTCGAACGCGCGCGGGACAGCGCGTCGTATCTGGCCGTCATCCGCGTCATCGGTGTCGGCGGCGCCGGCCTGAACGCGGTCGACCGCATGATCGACGCCGGCATCACGCAGGTCGACTTCGTCGCGGTCAACACCGACATCCAGCAGCTGCAGATGAGTGATGCTGCCACCAAGATCCACATCGGCAGTGAGCTCACCGAGGGCCTCGGCTCCGGTGCCGACCCGGAGATCGGGCGCAACGCCGCCGAGGACGGCTACGACGCCATCAAGCGCTCGCTCCGTGGCTCCGACATGGTCTTCGTCACCGCGGGCGAGGGTGGCGGCACCGGCTCCGGCGCGGCGCCCGTCGTTGCGCGGATCGCGCGCGAGCTCGGCGCCCTCACGATCGGCATCGTGACGATGCCCTTCAAGTTCGAGGGATCGCGCCGCAGGAAGCAGGCCGACGACGGCCTCGCGGCGCTGCGCGAGGCGTGCGACACGCTGATCGTCGTCCCGAACGATCGCCTGCTCGAAGTTCTCGACAAGTCGACGTCGATGCTCGATGCATTCCGCATCGCCGACGACGTCCTGCGCCACGGTGTCCAGGGCATCTGCGACCTGATCACGAACCCGGGCCTGATCAACCTCGACTTCGCCGACGTGCGCACGATCATGGCGGACTCCGGGTCGGCGCTCATGGGAATCGGCTACGCCACCGGCGAGAACCGCGCCAAGGAGGCAGCCGAGCGCGCGCTGCGCAGCCCGCTGATCGAGACCGAGATCACCGGCGCCCGCGGCATCCTGCTCTCGATCGCCGGCGGCGACGACCTGACGCTCTACGAGGTCAACGAGGCAGCCGAGGCGGTGCGGGAGGCGGCGACCGACGACACAAACATCATCTTCGGCGCCACCATCGACGACCGGCTGAACGGGCAGATGTGGATCACCGTCGTCGCGACCGGTATCGGTGGACGCAGCGCGGCCCGTCGCAGCTCTGTGATCACCGCAGCGTCAGGTGACGCACTCGAGGCGCCGTCCTTCCTGCGCCTGAGCGAGAGTTAGGCCTACGTGAGGCTCAGGACGGCGAGCCCGAGGCCGGCGGCCAGGGCCGCCGCTCCGCCGACCGTGGCGGAGCGCAACGTCCAGCGGCGAACCGCAGGGCTTGGCCAAGCGAGGTAGAGCGCTCCGCCTGCGCCTGCGGCGATGCTGACGAACGTCTCGAGCGCCTGGATGGCGAAGCCGACTCCGAGCGCCTGGGTCATGCCGATGCCGCGCCCGGCGAGAACGACCGCGACGGCGCCGCTGCCGATCCCGATCGAGCCCGGGGTGAGCGGGAACGCGGCTGCAACGTCGAGCGCGGGGAGGATGACGAGCGCTGCGAGAACAGGATGGGGAAGACCGAGCGCTGCGGCGACCGCCATTGTCGCGCCGAGCCGAGCCAGCACCATGCCGGCTGTCCACGCGAGCACGGTTGCGATTCCGCGCGGCGAGCGTTCGAGCGCGGCGAAGCCCGCAAGCACCTTGGCGATCCGCGGGTGGCGGCGCAGCCGTCCCGAATAGGCAGCCGCGATTGCGAGGACGGCGACGGCACCGCAGAGAACGAACACGGGCCAGAGCGGCATCGCCCCAGTGGCGGAGGCCACGACGAGCAGGGCCGCGAGCGTCAGGCAGCGAGCCGCAGCGAGTGCGGCGTACACACCACCCGCCGTCCAGAGGCGCCCAGGCGCGTCGATCGACCGGGCACAGAGCCCGATCTTCACAGCGTCCCCGAGCTTTGCGGGCGCGAATGCGTTTACGAGAGAGCCAACGCCGATGCACGACGCGGCGCGGTACGTGCCTATCCTGCCTCCCGCTGCGCCGAGCGCTGCGCGCCAGGCGCCGACGGTGCACGCGAAGCCGAGCACGAACCCGGCTGCCCCGAGTGCGAGCCAGTGGTGCTCGGCACCGGTGAGCGCGTTGAACGCGGAGGCGACGCGCTTGCCGAGCAGCCCAGGCGTCGCGGCGACCCCGATGAGCACGAGGAGAGCCGCCAGCGAGGCGAAAAGCTTGGGGCGGGAGATGTTCATTGCAGGGACCTTCAAGAGTGATGACTCCGGACCAGGCATCCAGTTTGTGGGAAAAGGGTGAAGATTCCGATTCCGTGCACCCACAGAGTTCATCGGCTGGACTGACGAGAACATGAATGGCGCCATCGCCGCCGGCCACCGGCTGACCGCAGAGGCGGGCGCGCGCGTCCTCGTCGAGGGTGGAAACGCCGTCGATGCGTGTGTGGCAGCCGCTTTTGCGGCCTGGGTGACCGAGAGCCCGCTCACCGGCCCGGGCGCCGGCGGCTTCGCGCTGGTCGTCCCGGGCGACCGCCGGCCTCCCCGCGTGGCCGACTTCTTCGTGTCGACGCCCGGCCAGGGGCGCCCGTCGCCGGCTGCCGCCGCGATGCAGGCGGTCGATGTCGGCTTCGGAGGCGACAGCGACACGACCCAGGTCTTTTCCGTTGGGGAGGCATCATGCGCCGTTCCTGGGGCCACAGCCGGGCTCGAGGCGCTGCACCGTGCCTACGGCCGCCTGCCCTGGCACGAGCTGCTGCAGCCCGCGATCGAGCTCGCGGGGAGCGGTCTGGAGTTGAATCGCCCCCAGGCGCACCTGCACGCGATCCTCGACCTGATCCTGCGCCATTCGACCGAGGGACGCCGTCTGTACAGCAAGCCCGATGGCTCACGGCTCGGCCCGGGTGATGTTCTCCGCCTGCCGGACCTCGGCGGGACGCTCGAATGGATCGCGGCGGAAGGCGCGCGTCCGCTCTACGAGGGCGAGCTCGCGCGCACGACAGTCGACACGGTGGAGTCGGGCGGCGGGCTCCTGACGCTCGAGGATCTCGCCGCGTATCGCGTTGCCTGGCGTCGACCGGTGCAGGTTCGCTACCGCGACTTCGACGTGGTGTCGAACCCGCCACCCTCGTCGGGTGGCATCCTGATCGCGTACGGCCTCGCGTTGCTCGAGCGCGTCGGTCGCGGTGAGCCGGGAAGCGCCGAGGCGATCGCGGCGCTCGCCGATGTCATGCGCGAGCAGACCCGCGTCCGCGAAGGCGGGTTCGCAGCTGCCCTGCATCGTGGAGGGCTTGCACAGCGCCTGCTCTCGACCGGCTCGCTGGCGGCCGCGGCCGACCGAATCGCTGAGGGCCGGCCGGGAAGCGTCGAGCATCGCCCGGCCGGCGGCACGACCCATGTCTCTGTTGTCGACGGCGACGGCAACGCGGCCTCGCTCTCGTCATCGACCGGCTCGGGCTCGGGCGTGATCGTGCCCGGTACGGGAATCCATCTGAACAACATGCTCGGCGAGTACGACCTCGTGGCCGGCGGCCCGGCCGCACCTGGACGGCGGCTCACGAGCATGATGGCGCCGACAGTCGTCCGTGGCAGCGACGGGCCACGGCTCGTCGTCGGCAGCGCGGGCTCCGTTCGGCTGCGGGGCGCGATCATGCAGGTGATCGAGAACGTCGTCGGTCACGGGCTCGGTGTGGCGGCCGCGATCGATGCCCCGCGCGTGCACGTCGACGAGCCCCACGTGCACTGCGAAGGAGGCTTCGACCCCGATGAGCTCGCCCGCCTCGAGTCGTGGGGGTACGACATCGTGCGCTGGCGCCGCCGGAACCTGTTCTTCGGCGGCACCAATGCCGTCGAGGTGCAGCCGGACGGAGCACTCGCCGCGGCCGGGGACGCGCGGCGCGGCGGTGACGGGGTCGTGGTCGGCTGACTACCTAGTCCGGGTCGCCGCTGATCGGGTCGCGCGGTGTGACCTTGCCATTCTTGCTCGCGCGCTCGCGCATCGTCTGCTCGAGCCGAACGGCCTCGAGGGCGGATTCAAGGAGGACCGCGAGACGCTGCATGCGCAATCGCGGCGACGTCATGGCGAGCACTTCTTGCTTTGCGTCGACGCCGAACTCAACTCGCGCGGCGAGCTCGAAGTCGAGCTGAGCGACGTCTGGGTCCGGCAGGTCGACGTCCGCCTCCGACGTCTCGGCGAGCTCACGGAACACCTCGAGCGCCCGTTCGACATCGTCGGCAGCCGGCGGATCGTCTTCGTCGATCACCGGCTCGACAAGTCCGGTCGTGAACGAGCGGCCCGATGTCAGTTCGAGGAGTCGAAAGCGCTCGCCGCCCTCGACGACGACATTCATCCGTCCATCCTCCAGCACCTCCAGCACTTCGAGGACCGACGCCCGGGTGCCGATCTCGTGCACCGCGCCATCGCCGGTTGCGAGGACGAGGCCGAACTCGATTCCCTCCTCGACGCACTCCTCGATCAGCTCGCGGTAGCGCGGCTCGAAGATATGCAGCGGGATCCGCTCGGTCGGGACGAGCACGATCGAGAGCGGGAAGAGACCAAGCTCGGGCACTCCGGCAGCCTACGGCTCCCCGCGAAACCGGGGGTGGGTGGGCGAACGATCGGCACGCTTTCGTGACGGACACGTGACCTTTTCCCCAGTAGGCTCGCAGTGGGGAGGAGGCCGGGTGCACCTCGCCCCGCCAACCACAGTCACGGATGGCCCGGACACGCCCCGGCCGGGCGACGGTAGGCTCCTCGGCCGTGGACCGCACGGATGAAGAGACCGGCGCGGGGCTCTTTCGCGCTGCGATCGAGGGCCTGACGCCGTATCAGCCGGGAAAGCCCGTCGAAGACGTCCAGCGCGAGCTCGGTCTCGAACGCGTGATCAAGCTCGCGTCGAACGAGGGGCCGTTCGGCCCGTTTCCCGCGGCGCGCGAGGCGATGGAGCGCACGGCCGCAGACTTGAATCGCTATCCCGACGGTGGGGCCTACCGGCTGCACGAGGCGCTCGCCGAGCGCCACGGCGTCACGGCGGAGGAGATCTGCGTCGGGGCGGGCGCCGACGGGTGCATCGACATGGTGAGTCAGGCGATCCTCGACGCCGGGGACGAGGTCGTGTGTGGCTGGCCGTCGTTCCCGAGCTATCTCATCTATGCGCGCAAGCAAGGGGCGACTGTCGTGACCGTGCCGCTCGTCGAGCACCGCTACGACCTGGGCGCGCTGCTCGAGGCGATCACCTCGCGCACGAAGCTCGTCTACATCTGCCACCCGAACAACCCGACGGGGACGATGAACACGGCGGACGAGCTCGACACGTACTTCGAGCACGTGCCCGAGCACGTGCTCACCGTCGTCGACCAGGCCTACTTCGAGTACATCGACCGTGCCGACTATCCCGATGCGGTCGAGCGTTATCTGAAGCAGGGACGCCGCGTTGTCGTGCTGCGCACGTTCTCGAAGATCTACGGGCTGGCCGGCCTGCGTATCGGGTACGCAGTCGGACCACGTGGGATCTGTGCCGGGCTCGCGAAGGTGCGCCGTCCGTTCGACCTGACGACGCCGGCGCAGGTGGCCGCGCTTGCAAGCGTTGGCGACGTCGCCGAGATCGCGCGCCGTCGGGCGGTCAACTCGGCCGGCCTGGTGCTCCTCGAGGAAGCGGTGCGCAAGCACGGCCTCCAGCCGGTCTCGTCGGTCGGCAACTTCATCTTCGTCGAGACAGGCGCGGACGCCAACGTTCTCTTCGAACGGCTGCTGCGCGAGGGCGTGATCGTGCGTCCGCTCACTGGGTTCGGCTCGACGACGGCGATCCGCATCTCGGTCGGCACTCCAGAGGAGATCGAGATCTTCGCAGCTGCTCTCGGGCGCCTGCTCGCGACTGCGTGACCGTGTGACCGCGGAAGCGCACGCCGTGCCCGGCCTCCACCGCGTCGCGGTGCTGCGCAATCCCCGTTTCCGGCTGCTCTTCGCGGCGAACCTCACGTCCGGTCTCGGCAGCTGGCTCGCCCTCATCGCGCTCCAGGTCGACGTCTACGACCGCACCCACTCCGGCTGGTGGGTGGGGGCGCTGCTGATCGCGAACCTCATCCCGTCGATCGCGCTCGGGCTGCTGTTCGGCCCACTGATCGACCGCCTGTCGCGCAAGTGGCTGATGATCGCGTCCGATGTCGGGCGGCTGGCCGTCTTCTGCGCGCTCCCGTTCGCGGGGAGCGCCGGCGCGATCGTTGCGCTCGCGGTCGTTGCCGGTGTCGGGAACGCGTTCTTCCGTCCAGCCGTGCTGGCCGGCGTTCCAAATCTCGTCTCGGACGATCAGTTGCCCGACGCGAACGCCATCCTGCAGCTCGTCGAGTGGGGCTCGACTGCGCTCGGGCCGCTGCTCGGCGGCGCGATCGTCGCCGCCTCCGGCCCCGACCTCGCCTACTGGATCAATGCGGTCACGTTCGCCCTCTCCGCGCTCTTCGTGTCGGGCATCCCGGGGCGCCTCCTGCAGTCCGAGCGCTCCGTGGGGCGCGGGCACTGGTCAGAGCTGTACGAAGGCTTTCTGACAGTTCGGCGATCACGGCCGCTCTTCACCGTCCTCGTCGTCTGGACGATCGCGATGATCGCGATCGCGTCGACGAACCTGGCGGAGATCTTCCTCGCGAAGCAGACGCTCTCGAGCGGCGACTTCGGCTTCGGTCTTCTCTGGTCCGCGAGCGGGGTCGGGCTCGTCTGCGGCGCGCTCATTGCGAACCGCGTCGTCCGCCGCTTCGGCATCCGCACCGCGTATTCGCGTGCGCTGCTGCTCTGGGCGCTCGGGATGGCGGCAACGGCGGCGTCGCCCGACATCTGGTTGGCTGCGCTCGCGATGGCCGTCGCGACCGTCGGCAACGGCATCGGCGTCGTGGTCAACATCACGCTCGTGCAGCGCGGAGCGGCGGATGCGGTGCGCGGACGGGCGCTGGCCGCCATCATCAGTGTCAACTCGCTGATGATGCTCATCGTCTTCCTTGTCGCCGGCCCCGCGACCGACGCGCTCGGCGCGCGTGATGTCTATGCGATCGCCGCCGGGTCACTCGTCGTCGGAGCCGCGCTCGCCGCGCGAATGCTTCGAGGCGAGGAGCCCGCGTGAACGGCCGTCGCGACTGGACCCGCGAGGGGCTCGCGGCGGCGGTTCGTGCCGGCGATCGGCGCGCGCTTGCGCGCGCGATCACGCTCGTCGAGAACGGCGACCCGCTCGCCGAACAGGTCGTCAGGGATGTCTATCCACAGACCGGGCATGCGTACGCCGTCGGTCTGACGGGTCCGCCCGGGGTTGGCAAGTCGAGCCTCGTGTCGGCGCTGATCGGCCTCGTGCGCGGCGCCGGCCAGACGGTCGGGGTGATCTCCGTCGATCCGTCGAGCCCGTTCACGCAGGGGGCGCTGCTCGGTGACCGGATCCGCCTCACCGATCACTTTCTCGACCCCGACGTGTTCATCCGCTCGATGGGCACGCGCGGCCACACCGGTGGGCTCGCCGAGACGACCCTGCAGTCGCTCCTCGTTCTCGACGCCGCGGGCAAGGACGTCGTGTTCCTGGAGACGGTCGGCACGGGGCAGAGTGAGGTGGGTGTGCTGTCGATCGCCGACACCGTCGTACTGGCGCTGATGCCGGGCTCAGGCGATTCGATCCAGGCGTTGAAGGCAGGGATCATGGAGATCCCGGACGTGATCGTGATCAACAAAATGGATCACCCGATGGCGAAGACGATGATGAGCGAGGTCCGCCAGGTGCTTTCGCTCGGCCCACGCGCGGGCTGGACGCCTCCGATCGTTCTCACCGAAGCGATGCGTGGTGAGGGCATCGACACGTTGTGGGAGAAGATCGAGGCCCATCGCGCATGGCTGGAATCGGAGGGTGAGCTCGAGGCCCGCCGTCGGCGCAACCTTGCACACGAGGTGTTCGCCGTCGCCTCGGCACGCGCGCGCCGGCACCTCGAGGAGACGGTGCGCGACGACGACGAGCTGCGGCGGCTGCTGAACGAGGTGCAGTTGCGGCGGCTCGATCCACTGACTGCAGTTCGTGAGATCCTGGAGAAGGTGTTCCACATTGAGCCTTGAGGCCCCGACGAAATTCGTGCCGACGCTCGCCGACCTCATGGCGGCGCGAGAGCGAATCGCCGGGCACGTCCACGCGACGCCCGTCTACGCGTCCGAGTCGCTCGCGCGCCGCACCGGCCGGTCGACCTGGCTGAAAGCGGAGAACCTGCAGCGGACCGGATCGTTCAAGATCCGCGGCGCCGTCAACAAGATCGCCGGCTTGTCGGACGCCGAACGCGCCGCCGGCGTGGTCGCCGCCAGCGCGGGAAACCACGGACAGGCAGTCGCGCGCGCGGCCCGCGAGTTCGGCATCACGGCGACCATCTACATGCCGCAGGACGCGCCGATGGCGAAAGTCGATGCCACGCGGAACTACGGCGGTGAGACCGTGCTCGCGGGGGCGGGGTTCGACGAGGCACTCGCCGAGGCGCTCGCCCAGGCGGAGGAGACCGGCGCGACGTTCGTGCACGCGTTCGAGGACGGCGCCGTGATCGCTGGTCAGGGAACGATCGGCCTCGAGCTCGCTGCAGACCTGCCCGACGCTGAGACCTTCATCGTCCCGGTCGGCGGCGGCGGGCTGGCGGCCGGCATCGCGATCGGCCTGCGCGCGACTCGGCCCGGAGTCCGGCTCGTCGGCGTCCAGGCCGGAAAGGGCTCCGGCGGCACGATCGCCGACGGCATCAACGTCAAGCATCCGGGTGAGCTCACCATGTCGATCCTCGAGAACCTGCTGGACGACCTCGTGCATGTCGAGGACGAGGAGATCGCCGACGCGATCACGCTGCTGCTCGAGCGGGCAAAGCTCGTCGTCGAGGGCGCGGGGGCGGCTTCGGTCGCCGCGCTCTTGAACGGCAAGGTCGGTGGAAGTGGGGGCGTCTGCGCGCTGCTTTCCGGCGGCAACATCGATCCGACCATGCTCATCTCTGTGATGCGACACGGCCTCACTCATGCCGGGCGTTACCTGATCGTGCGCACGCGAATTCCCGACCGGCCCGGCTCCCTCGCCGAGCTGCTCGAGCTCGTCGCGGCGGAGCGTGGAAACGTCCTCTCGGTCGACCATCAGCGTGAGGGCATGGCGATCCACGTCGCAGAGACAGGGATCGAGCTGACGATCGTCACGCGGGACGAACAACATTGCCAGCAATTCTGTGCCGCACTCACGGAGCGCGGCTACCTGCTCGACCGTCTGCGCTAGCGCGGTCGCGCTACGCGCCGCAGCGTCGGAACGACACCGTGTCGCCGGCGAAGTCCTCGATGCCGCCGGGCGTGACTGCGCGCGCGTCGAAGCCCTCGCGCTTCAGCAGCGACGCGGCGATCTCGGCCCGCGGACCGGACTCGCAGATCGTCACCACGGGCCTCGACTGGTCGAGCGCGCCGCAGCCGAGCTTCCGCAAGAGCCGATACGGGATGTTGCGAGAGCCGGGGATGTAGCCGCTGTCACGCTCGGTCGTCTCGCGCACGTCGACCACCTGGACGTCATTCGCGTCGAGCAGTCGTTTCAACTCCGAGACGTCGACGGTGGCAAGCGTCTCGGTCGCTTGCGACCGGATTACGTACCCCGCAAGCTCCTGGATGCCGACGGCCCAGAGCTCGTCTGCGGCGTCGAGTGCCTCCTCTCGTGAGCAGGCGTGCAACACGAGGCGCTCGTCCGGGACGAGCACGAAGGCCGCCTTCGTGCCGAACGACGACCCGCTCACCGGCACGCTGATCGCCCCCGGCACATGACCGTCCGCGTAGTCGACGAACGGCCGCACGTCGAGCACGGTCGCATCACCCTCGTCGGCGAGCTCGGACGGGTCGTCGGGACGCGCGACCCACGGCCCACGATTCAGTGCGACCACTCGCTCTGTGGTCGGCGGCCGCGGCGTCGACACCGATGCCGAGACGAGCACGAACTCCTGGATGTCGCGGAACTCGAGGGCATGGTTGGTGGCGCGCTCGTTGCCGATCGTCGACGACCGGGCCGCGCTCATGTTGGCGCCGCAGAGCGATCCCGCGACGTGGCCCGGATAGACCTCGACGTTCTCGGGCAGCTCCGCGAGACGGGCGAGGGAGCGGAAGAGATCCTCGGCTCCCTCGCGCGCGTCGACCGCCAGGTCGGGTCGAGCGGCGTCGCCGATGAACATCGAGTCGCCGGTCAGTGCGATCTGTTCGTCGACGACGAACGTGCAGTGCTCGGGCCGGTGACCCGGGGTGTGCAGCACGCGGATCCGGGTCGAGCCGACTTCGAGCACCTGCCCGTCGACGAGTGTCTCGTGAGGGAACTCTGCTTCGGCGAGCGTGTGGACGGCAACGCCCACGCCGTGCTCGAGGGCGAGGCGACCGTGACCCGAGACGTGGTCGGCGTGCGTGTGCGTCTCCAGCACCCGGTCGAGCCGAACGCCGGCCTTCTCTGCGGCGTCGAGGTACTGCTCGATCGCGAACGCCGGGTCGACCACCACCGCCACTCCGGCCTCAGCGTCGCCGACGAGGTACGACGCGCAGCCGAGCCCATCGTCCACGAACTGCTGAAAGAGCAGCACGACCTCTGAAGATAACAGCCG
This sequence comes from uncultured Thermoleophilia bacterium, assembly GCA_963817765.1. Lineage (GTDB taxonomy): Bacteria > Actinomycetota > Thermoleophilia > Gaiellales > Gaiellaceae > PALSA-600. The sequence goes on from CAWFPX010000010.1 coordinate 273,508, forward strand.
CTCAGGCCGCCTCCTATCGGAGTGGCGGGCGGAGCCAGAGGTAGAGCGCGAGGAATCCCGCTGCGAGCGCGATCCCCGCGGCCGCGATCGCTGCGATAAGGGCCGCCTTGGCCAGCGAGCGGGCGCCGGCGTCGTGCGGCGGGTGCGCCTCCACGCCGAGCGCGACGCGGTAGGTGATCGACTTGCCTGTGCGGTCGCCCACGAGCACGTTGAAGAGCACGGTTTCCGGGCGGTTCGGGGCCGTGCCGCGGATGCCGAACCGGGCATAGGTCCCCTTCGGGATGTTGCCGCCCGACCAGGTCACCGCCTGGCCCGTCCGGGACTGCGACCAGCCGGATTTCGCCTCAGCGTCATCGAGCTCGAACGCTTGCGGGATACCGAGCGTCACGTGGTTGAGGCCGTACCGGTCGTCTTCATTCGGTACCGAGAACACGAGGTCGACGAGCTGGCCCTTCACGACGTTCGGCGGGACGATCGAGAGGTGGGCTTCGGCGGACGCCGCGAGGAGTAGCGCTACAGACGCAGCGCTAGAGACCGAGATGGCGAGCGATGACCATCCTTTGCACTTCATTCGTTCCCTCGCCGATCTCCAGGATCTTCTGGTCGCGGTAGAGCCGCGAAATCGCGTACTCGTCCATGAAACCGTAGCCGCCGTGGATCTGGAGGCTCCAGTTTGCTGCCCGGTGGGACAACTCACCGGAGAAGAGCTTGGCCATCGCAGCGGTCTTCGCGAAGTCGCGCCCCTGGTCCTTTTCCCACGCCGCCTTCCAGACGAGGTTGCGAGCGGCCTCGATCTCGGTCGCCATGTCGACGAGCTTTTCCTGCACCGCCTGGAACTTCGCGATCGGCTTGCCGAACTGTTGGCGCTCCTGCGCGTACCCGAGCGCCAGGTCGTAGCAGCCCTGTGCAAGCCCGACACCCATCGCCGCGACCGAGATGCGTCCGCCGTCGAGGATCGTCAGGAACTGTTGAAAGCCGTCACCGCGTGGGCCGAGCAGGTTGCCCTCGGGGACTCGCACGCCCTGGAACGACAACTCGCGCGTGTCGGAGGCACGCCAGCCCAGCTTTTGCATCGGCTCCGAGATCACGTAGCCGGGGGCTCCGTTCGGAACGATGATGTTCGAGATCTCACCCTCACCGGTGAGCGCGGTGATCGTCACGCACGCCGTGATGTCGGTACCCGCGTTCGTGATGAACATCTTCGAGCCGTCGATCACCCACTCGGCGCCTTCGAGCCGCGCGGTCGTCCGGGTGGCCCCGGCGTCGGAGCCGGCGTTCGCCTCGGTCAGGCCGAACGCGGCGAGCTTCTTGCCCGAGGCGAGGTCGGGCAGCCATTGCCGCCTCTGCTCTTCGGTTCCGAAGTAGTAGATCGGGAGCGTGCCGAGCGAATGATGCGCCGCAACGGTGATTGCGACCGATGAGTCGATGCGCGTCAGTTCCTCGACGACGATCGCGTAGGAGAGCGTGTCGCTGCCGGCGCCCCCGTAGTCCTCCGGGATCGTCATACCCATCAGGCCGAGCTCCGCGAGCTCAGCCGTCAACTCGTAGGGGAAGCGCTTCTCCCGGTCAAGCTCCTCCGCGACGGGGGCAACCCGCTCGAGTGCGAACTGGCGAACCGTATCGCGGATCAGCTCGTGCTCTGAGTCGAGGTCGAAGTTCACGCCGCAAGGCCCGCCGCCAGCTCGACGATCAGTCGCACGCCGTACCCGGTGCCGCCCTGGTCGAGTGCGTAGTCGGGCCGCCTGCGCTTGATGAACGCCGGCCCCGCGATGTCGACATGCGCCCACGGGCCTTCGCCCGCGAACTCGCGCAGGAACTCTGCTGCGAGGATGGCCCCGCCTTCGCGGAGCGCAGAGCCGTTCTTCATGTCGGCGAAGTCGGAGTCGATGTAGCGCCGGTACCGGGGGTGCAGCGGGAAGCGCCAGGCGAGGTCCCCGCTCGCAGTCGCGGCCCGGTCGATCCGGGCGGCCCAGTCGTCGTCGTTCGCGAACCATCCGGCGTAGAGATCGCCAAGTGCCACGACCATCGCGCCGGTGAGGGTGGCGAAGTCGATCAGGTGCGTAGCGCCGTTGGAGCGCGCGTAGTGCAGCGCGTCCGCGAGGACGAGCCGCCCTTCGGCATCGGTATTGATGATCTCGATGGTCTTGCCGTTCGCAGCACGCAGGATGTCGCCCGGCTTGAACGCATTGCCGCCCTGAACGTTCTCGGTCGCGGCGACGACAGCCAGTACCCGCACCGGCAGCTCGAGCTCGGCGATCGCGCCCACGGCCGAGATGACGGCCGCGCCGCCGGCCATGTCGCCCTTCATGTCCTGCATGCGCAGCGGCGGCTTCAGCGAGATCCCGCCCGAATCGAAGGTGATCGCCTTGCCGACGAGGCCGAGCGTGACGTCTGGACGAGCCGCCGCCGGCTCGTAGCGCATGACGATCAGCTTCGGGTCTTCAGCGCTCGACCGGGCGACGGCGGCGAACGCGCCCATGCCTTGCTCCTCGATCCACTCGCGCCCGTAGGCCTCTACCGTCAGCGCGCCACCGGCCAGACTCCGCGCATGGGCCGCGAGCGCAGGCGGCGTCAGGTCGTTCGGCGCCCGGTTGGCGAGGTCGCGTGCCGCGTCGAGGTGACGCATGACCGTCGCCTGGCGCTCGACGACGGGGCGGAGCTCCTCGGGCACATCGAGCGCGAGGATCAGCTCCGGTCGGTCCGCGTAGCCGCTCTGGTAGAGCCCCGGGTCATAGGCGCCGAAGCTCGTCCCTTCGACGAGCGCGCGCACTTGCTCCTCGGAGCCCAGCTCGTCGGTCCCGTCGAGCGTCCATGCGATGGCGCCGCCCGAATCACGCAGCGATCGCGCCGCGGCTGCCGCGGCGGTGCGAAGCGCGTCGGCGTCTCCCGTTGCCGCGAGGCCGACGCGCAAGGCGTGCCCGTCACGGCGCACCTCGCCTGCCCGAAGACCACGGTCGGTCTCGGCGCGCACGTCGGAGCTCGCCAGCCCCCTGATCTCGACCCGCATACCGAGGCGCGATCCTACCGAGGAATCCGCGACCTCGTGACGAAAACCACACTCCGTGCTAATGAACTCCGTCCGCCGTGCCGATGACGATGCCGTCATGCCTGCGGCACGCGATTTCAGCCCGATCGAGCACACGGTCGAGACGCTGACGGCCGAGATCGGCCGGATCGTCGTCGAGCGGCAGGATCTTCGCGCTGCCGGCGCTGCCGCGGGCGAGCTGGAGGAGAACCGCCGTCGCCTCGCCGCCGCTCAGAACGGGCTCTCGCGGCTCCTGATCGAACGCCACCTCCCGGCCGCCCGCACTGCCTAGGTCCAAACGGACATGTCCGGGGGACAGTCCCCGAGACATGTCTTGAACGGCCTTGTCTCGGGTAGGTTCCTTCGACTCAGTCCTCGATCAAGGAGCATGAACCGGTGGCAGCCAAGGACTTCTTCGACACTCTCGCGTCACGCGGCGACGAGGCGAAGCTCGCGGGCATGACGAACTCGTACCTCTTCGACATCGAGGGCGAGGGCCAATGGTTCGTCGCCATCGCCGACGGCAAGATCAACGTCACGGAAGGCGCCGGTGATGCCGACGCGACGATCAGCACGTCGGGCGAGACGTTCGAGAAGATCGTCGCCGGGGAGCAGAACGCAACCACGGCGTACATGACCGGCAAGCTGAAGATCAAGGGCGACATGGGCGCAGCCATGAAGCTCCAGAAGATCTTCTGACCATCTTCTGACCGTGGCACCGTAGGATCGCGGCATGACGCCCGCGGTCGCTGCGCACGCCGACGAAGACCACGACGAGGAGGCACGTCCTGCGTGGTCGCTGACGCGCGACGCCTACGACTCGATCAAACTCGACAACCCGCTGCCCGATCGAGTCGACCGAGAATGGGCGCTCGGCGGGTCGACCGGCAAGGGCGTGAAGGTCTGCATCCTCGACAGCGGGATCGAGGCCGGTCATCCTCTCGTGGGCGAGCTCGCCGGCGCAGTCGCGATCACGATCGACGAGGAGGGCAACGGCATCGCGACCGAGGACACCGAAGGCGATCTGTGCGGGCACGGCACCGCCTGCGCGGGCGTCGTGCGCTCCCTCGCTCCCGAGGCCGAGCTGTATTCGGTGCGCGTGCTCGGCGCCGGCTTCACCGGCTCGGGCAAGGTGCTGCTCGCCGGCCTGAAGTGGGCGGTCGAGCAGGGCTACGACATCATCAACATGAGCCTGTCGACGACGAAGCGCCAGCTCGCGGAGTTGCTGCACGAGCTGGCCGACACGGCGTACTTCAAGCGCACGGTGCTCGTCGCGTCGGCGCACAACATGCCCGTCGAGTCGTTCCCCTGGCGCTTCTCGTCCGTGATCTCCGTCGGCAGCCACGAGGAGGACGACTCGCTCACGTTCTTCGCCAACCCCGACCCGCCCGTCGAGTTCTTCGCGCGCGGCGTGAACGTCGACATCGCCTGGCTCGGGGGCTCCACGATTCGCGCGACGGGCAACAGCTTCGCGACGCCATGCATCTCCGGCATCTCCGCGCTCGTGCTCTCCAAGCACCCGCGCCTGACCCCGTTCCAGCTGAAAAGCGTTCTGTTCCTGATCTCGACGAATGTGGGAGGCGGCAGATGAGTACCGGCGACGAGCGGTTGCGCGCGGCGGTGGCCGCAGGTGTCCTTGCCTCGGAGGAGCAATTCGGGTCGCTCCTTCGTTCGATCGTCGAGGTTGCTCGTGCGATCTTTCGGGCGCGCGGATCGTCGATCTTCCTCTTCGACGAGGCGACGGACGAGCTCGTCTTCGCGGCCGTCGCCGACGAGAGCGAACAGTCGCTCCTCGGCACGCGCATTCCGTCGTCGACCGGCATCGCCGGTTGGGTGCTGTCGGCGCGAACGCCGCTCGTGGTCGACGATCTGCAGAACGATCCGCGATTCGCCCGCGATGTTGCCGAGAAGACCGGTTACGTGCCGAAGGGCCTGATGGCCGTGCCCCTCCTCCACGACGAGCGAGTGCTCGGCGTCCTCCAGGTCCTCGACCGGCCCGAGAACTCGCGCTTCTCCCTGCAGGAGATGGAGCTGCTCGGGCTCTTCGCGAACCAGGCAGCGATCGCGCTCGACCTGCTCGGCTCCGCACGTCGGGCGCGCGCCGCCCTCGATGGCACCGGCGACGCGGCGGTCGTGGCCCGTCTCGCCGGTGCGCTCGACCGCCTCGAGGACGAGCGGCGCGACGCCGGTCTCGCGTTGTTGCAGGCACTCGAGGCGGTGCTGTCCCAGAAATGACGAAGGCCCGGTCGCCCGGGCCTTCAGTCAGCCACTCAAGTACGGAAAGAGCCTTACCTGCCGGCGAGCTTGTGCGCCTCGACGTCGTCGCCCGAATCGTCGTTTGCGCCGCGAGCCCTGCAGCTTGTGCGCCTCGACGTCGTCGCCGCCGTCGTCGTCGGTGGCGTCTGCGCCGCGGCCGGTGTTCCGATGTGCCTCGACCTCGTCGCTGCCGTCATCTTCCTCTGCCTTGAAGACCTTGTCGCGCTCCTGGTCAGACATGTGGATCCTCTCTGCTCGATGCCGCTTCCGCGGAAGGTTGCACACATGACGTGCGCCACATCCGAAATCTTCCCACCGTTCCCTTGCAAAATCCAATCCACATGCCCAAGCTGACTTCGTGGACGGGCTGAAACGGTCGCTGGGCGCGTTTCGGGGCGTCTTCCACAACCCGAATCTGCGCCGGCTTCAGTTCGCCTGGATCGGCTCTGTGGCAGGCCAGTACTCGTATTCGATCGCCCTAGCCGTCTTTGCCTACGACCACGGCGGCGCCGCCGCGGTCGGCGTGATCGCCCTCATCCGGAGCCTGCCCGCCGCCCTGCTCGGCCCGTTCGTCGCCGGGCTCGGCGACAAGTTCCCGCGCGAGCGTGTGATGCTCGGCGCAGATCTGACCCGTGCCGTGCTCGTCGCGCTGATTGCGGCCGTGACGTTCGCCGGGCTGCCGTGGCAGATCGTGTTCTTCATCGCCGCCTTCGGCCCAATCTGCGGGATGGCGTTCCACCCGGCGGAATCGTCACTCCTCCCTGCGCTCGCCCGCACGCCCGAGGAGCTGACCGCGGCGAACGTCTCCTCGTCGACGATCGAATCGGTCGGCGCGTTTGTCGGTCCCGCGGTCGGAGGGATCGTGCTCGCTTCGCTGGGTGTCGCCGCGGCCTTCGTCCTCACGTCGGTCACCTACCTGTGGTCGGCTGCGATGATCATGCGCCTCCGTGTCGAGCGCAATGCGCCGCTGGCGGCCGAGGAGGAGGCGCTGACGCACGAGGGCTTCCTCGCCGGTTTCCGTGCGATCGCCGCCACGAAGGGCCTGCGCCTGATCGTGCTCCTGTACGCCGCGCAGACGGTGGTCGCCGGCGCGATGGGGGTGCTCGTCGTCGTCTCGGCGCTCCGTCTGCTCTCGCTCGGCAACGGCGGTGTGGGCTGGCTCTATTCGGCGTGCGGAATCGGCGGTGTGATCGGCGCGGTGGTCGCCCTTGCTCTCGTCGGTCGCCAGCGGCTGGCCAGCGACTTCGGGATCGGCCTCTTGCTCTGGGGCGTGCCCTTTCTCGTGCTGGGCGTCTGGCCGAACACGGTGGTCGCGCTCCTCATGCTCGGCGTGCTCGGGATCGGCAACACGCTCGTCGACGTCTCCGCCCTGACGCTCCTGCAGCGCAACACCGACGAGCGGGTGCGCGCGCGGGTGTTCGGCGTGATCGAAAGCATGACCACGGGAACGATCGGGCTCGGCGCCGTGCTCGCACCGCTGATGATCGCGCTCTTCGGGATCCGCCCGACGCTCATCGTGACCGGCCTCTTCCTGCCGATCGTGACCGGCCTCCTCTGGCGGCGGCTGCTCGCGCTCAATGCGCCGCCGCCGACGGAGCGCCTGATCGAGCTGCTGCAGGCTATTCCGATCTTCGCGCCGCTGCCGCCGGCCGACGTCGAGCGGCTCGCGCAAGCCCTCGGGCCGGTGAAGCTGGCAGCGGGGACCACACTCTTCGCGGTCGGAGACGTCGGCGACCACTTCTACATCGTCGACTCGGGTGAGCTCGGGATCGATCTGCCGACGGGCCAGAAGGTCGAAGGCCCGGGCGGGTGGGTCGGGGAGATCGCCTTGCTGCGGGACATCCCGCGCACGGCCAGCGTCCGGGCCCTGAGCGACGTGCAGCTGCTCTCACTCGAACGCGAGGTGTTCCTCGAAGCGGTCACCGGTCACGATCACGCCTCGCAGGCCGCCACCTTCATCGTCGGCGAGCGGCTCGCCCTGTCGCCCGTCTAGGAGCCTGCGCCCGCCTAGGACCGCGCCACCCCTGCGATCAGGCGATCCATCCTCGCCCAAATCGCCTTCTGGGCAGGCGCGCCGAGGTCGTACACCGAGAGATGGTTTGCCGTGAAGTGCGGCGTCGAACGGATCACCTCGCCGTGGATCCGGGCGGCCGGGAAGCCGAATGCGAGCAGGCGCTGATCCATCTCGACCGCACCCGTTGCCCCAACGCTCTCGTCCCGGTCGCCGACGAAGAGGTAGATGTTCGTCGAGCGTGGGATCTTGCGGAAATTCGTCGCCGGCTCCAGTTGGATGTTGATCGTGCCGGGATACACCGCGAGCACGAGCCGCGGCTTCAGGAATGCAGCCGCCTCAACCGCGAGGCGGCCGCCCCGCGAATGGCCGAGCAGGACGAGCGGTACGTCGGGATTGCCGAGCTTCGCGATTCCGGCGCGGATGCCCTTCACCGCGTGGTCGCGAGCGTCGGGCGCGGGCGGGGGCTGTTCGTAGCGTGGGAAGATCACATCGTCGCCCTGGGCGGCGAGGTGGACCTGCCACGGCTCGAGCTGCTCGCCCGAGCTCGGCGCCAGCCCGTGGAGCAGCGCGACCACCGCCTTCGGGCGGCCGTGGGCGTGCACGACCCAGTACTGGTCGGAGCCCTTCCCGAACGGGCCTTCGATCTTCGCCTGCCACGGCGTGCCGCACCCAGCAAGGGCGAGCACGGCAACTGCGGCGACGGCGCCTCTAGTCGTCCAGCTCGACGAGCACCGCGCCACCTGCCACACGGTCGCCCTCCTGCACGTGGACGGCGCGAACGGTCGCGTCGTACGGGGAGGTGAGAGGCGTCTCCATCTTCATTGCCTCGATTACGACGAGTGGCTGGCCGGCTTTGACTGTTGAGCCTTCGTGAACGTGAACCTTGAGCACGGTGCCGGGCATCGGCGCCGTCACGATTCGTGATGCTGCGGTGCCGCTCTGAGCGTGTGCGGCCGCGTCGATGTCGGGTGCAGGCTGCGGCGCCAAAGGTGGCAGGTTGAGCCGGAAGCCGTCGCGCCAGACTTGCTCGGGCAACCGCACGGGCGGCGCCGAGAGCGGCGGGTGCTCGGTCGAGGAACGCTGTCGTCACCTCACCGCTGCGCAGCGCCGGATGCGCGACGAGCCACCGCAGGAAGGGCAGGTTGGTCGTCAGCCCGGTGACCTCGGTCTCCGCGAGCGCCGCTGCGAGGCGGTCGAGCGCCTCGTCGCGCGTCGGGCCGCCGGCGATCAGCTTCGCGATCATCGGGTCGTAGCCGGTTCCGATCTCGTCTCCCTCGACGACCCCGGCATCGACCCGGATCGAGCTCGGCAGGCGCAGATGCTCGATGCGGCCCGGCCTGCGGCAAGAACGTGCGCGGATCTTCCGCGTAGAGCCGCACCTCGACCGCGTGACCGTGCGACTCGGGCCGCAGGTCGAGCGCGTCGCCGCGGGCGATCCGCAGCTGCCATTGCACGAGGTCGATCCCGGTGACGAGCTCGGTGACCGGGTGCTCAACCTGAATACGGCCGTTCAGCTCGAGGAAGTAGAAGTCGCGGCCGTCGACGACGAATTCGGCGGTGCCCGCGCCGACGTAGCCGATTGCGGTGGCGAAACGCACGGCGGCAGCGCTCATGCGCTGAGCGCAGGCCGTCGTCGAGCGCGGGAGACGGCGACTCCTCGAGGACTTTCTGGTGGCGCCGCTGCACCGAGCAGTCCCGCTCACCGAGTGAGAGCACGGTGCCGTGCGCATCCGCGAGCAGCTGGATCTCGATGTGTCGCGGACGCTCGAGATAGCGCTCGAGGTAGACCCGGTCGTCCCCGAATGCGGCCTTTGCCTCGCGGCGTGCTGCCTCGATCGCCTCGTCGAGCTCGGCCGCCGACCGGACGACGCGCATGCCGCGACCGCCGCCACCCGCGGCAGCCTTCACGATCAGCGGCGGACTATCGGCCTCCGGGATCGTCGGCACTCCGGCTTCTTGCGCGATCAGTTTCGCGGCGACCTTGTCGCCGCCGGTCCGCAGTGCCGCGGGCGGCGGGCCGATCCAGGTCAGGCCGGCGGTCCCGACCGCCTCGGCGAAGTCGCCGTTCTCCGCCAGGAACCCGTAGCCCGGGTGGATCGCGTCCGCGCCGCTCTGCGTCGCCGCCCTGATGTGCTCCTCGGGCCGGAGGTACGACGTGATCTCGACCGTCTCGTCTGCCGAGCGGGCGTGCAGCGAACCGGCGTCATCGGGCGCAACGACTGCGACAGTCTCCAAGCCGAGGGCGCGCGCAGCTCGGAAGACGCGCAGTGCGATCTCACCCCGATTGGCGACCAGTACCTTCTGCACGCCGAACCCGGCTAACCGGCCACGAGCACGTCGCTGACGGGTCGCGTCATGCGGGGTCGACGGTGCGCGAGGAGGCGGTCGTCGCTGCCGTTTGCATCGTCCAGCCTGTCGAGGAGCGTGCGCGCCATAACCCGGCAAGCGTAAGCGCGCAGACGCCGGAAAGAGCGAGGTACGGAAGCGCGTCGGCGGTGACGTAGGCGAGCGCGCCCCCGCCGGCCGCCCCGAGCGTCTGCCCCGGCGCCCACGCGAGGTTCACGAGCGCCGCCGCGTACCCGAACGGGAGGCCGCGCTCCTCCGCGAGATTTGACACCATTGTCATCCCCGGGGTGAAGAAGGTCCCGAAGGACACGCCGGCGCAGATGACGAGCGCCGCGAGCACGTAGGCGTTGCGCGGCCAGGGGAGGAGAGCCGCAATGACGATCGAGGTCGCGAGCCCAACCTTGATCGGGCGGAGGGGCCCCAGCCGGTCGGAGAGCTGACCGACGAAGATGTTGTTGCCCGCCTCGACCGCCGCGGCGCAGAAGAAGACGGCTCCGATTCCGAGTGCGCCGAATCCAAGTGCCGCAAGCCTCAGCGGCGCGAGCACGGACAGGGTTCCGAAGAGGAGCGCGGGGAGGAGGACGAACCACGCGGCGACGAGAATCCTGCGGTCTCGAACTGCGCGAAGGAGTGCGCCCGTGTCATGCGCGCGATCGCCGGTCGGCGCCGGGATCACGGCGGCCCAGGCGACGAGGCCGAACGATGCAATCGCGACGGCGCCGAACGTCCACCCGATCCCGGCGAACGACGCCACGCCGCCGATTACGGGACCGAAGAGAGCGCCGACGACCGCGGCAGCGAAGGCGCGGCCGATCAGCGCGCCGCGACGCCCGGGTGGCGAGCCGGCGACGAGCCAGCCCAGCGCACCGGTCCACGAGAACGCACTCGCGAGCCCCTGCGCGAAGCGCGCCACGTCGAGTTGCCACGCCTCGTTCGCGACGGCGAACAGGATCGTGCAGACGCCGACGAGCAGCAGGCCGATCATCATCGTCGGCTTGACGCCGAGCCGTGCAGCGACGATCCCGCTCGGGATTGCCCCGAAGAACGCTCCGGCGGGATACGCGGCAGCGAGCAGGCCCGCGCCGCTCTTGCCGAGCCCGAACGTCGCGTTGAAGTGCGGCAGCAGCGGCGTGAGCGCGGCGAAGAAGAGCGTGTCCGCGAAGACGACCGCGCTCGTGAGAAGCAGGAGCCTGCGCACGACGCTACTCTGCCGATCCGCGATGAGGATCAGAGTGGCAGCCGTGCTCATCGCCCTCGCGTTCCCCGCGGCGGCATCGGCCGGAACGGTGTTCCTGCTCGACGGGCGTGGCTGGGGCCACGGGGTCGGGATGAGCCAGTGGGGTGCTGAGGGCTACGCGCGTCACGGGTTCGGCTACCGCAAGATCCTGGCCCACTACTACCCGCAGACGCAGATCGCGGCCGCGAATCCACGCCCGATCCGCGTTCTGCTGATTGCTCATCAGGCCAATGTGCGCATCGGCTCGTCGGCACCGTTTCTGGTCGTCGACAAGCGTGGCCGGAAGTTGCACCTGCCGGCACGAGCCGTCGTCCTCGATCGCCGCTTCATGCTCCGCCACAAGCACCTGGCACCGCCGTTGCGGTTCGAGCCGGGCGCACAGCCGTTGCAGGTGGGCGGGGCAGGCTACCGCGGCGACGTCGTGCTGAAGCCGGCTGCGCCGAGCGGGGTGATGGCGGTCAACGTGCTGCCGCTCGACCGCTACCTCCGCGGGGTCGTTCCGTCGGAGGTGCCGAAGGGGTGGCACGAGGCGACCTATGCGGCTCAGGCGGTCGCCGCCCGGTCGTACACGCTCGCGACGTTGCACCCGGGAAAGAACTTCGATCTCTTCTCGGATTCGCGGTCGCAGGTGTACGGCGGCATTCGCGCCGAGCGGCCGCAGACGAATCTTGCGATCGGGGCGACGGCCGGACAGGTGCTCGTGTGGCACGACAAGATCATCTCGGCGTTCTACTTCTCGACCTCCGGCGGGCGGACGTCGTCGGTGCACGATGCGTGGCCGCACTCGCGCCAGGTGCCGTATCTCGTGTCCGTCGCCGATCCGTATGACTACATCTCGCCGCATCACGTGTGGCCGACGTCCGTGTTGACGACCGACCGCGTCGGGAGCGTCCTCCATGTGCCGGACGTGCGCGACGTGCGGGTCGTGAGGAACTCCTCCGGCCGCGCGAAGGCGCTACGCGTGCTTGGCGCTCACGGGTGGAAGACGTTTTCGGCGCAGGCTGTTCGCACGAAGTTCGACCTCGGCTCGACCGACTTCGAGGTGCGTGTGCTGTCGCTCGACAGCCCGTCGTCGCCGGCCGTGTACGGCGGCCATGTCCAGGTGCACGGCTGGGTGCGGGGACTCGGCAAGGCGCGGCTCGACGTGCTGACCGCGGGGGGCTGGCGTGTGCTGACGCGCATTCACCCGACTCCCGCGGGTCGATTCACCGCAACCGTGGCCGCCCGGCACTCGACCGAGTTGCGGCTCGCCTACAACGGGATCGCGGGAGCGACCGTCACCTTCGGCGTCGCACCCCGCCTGAACGTGCACGCCGACGGCGCGGAACTGCGCGCCCGCGTCTCGCCGCGGCTCCCGTTCGAGGTGCAGCGGCTCACCGGCAGCGCGTGGAGGCCGGTCGCCCGCGGAACCGGCAGCTTCGACCGCAAGCTGCGCCCGGGGAGCTACCGCGTCGCGGTGCTCGGCGGCTCTGCCTACGCCTCGCTCGTCTCGCCGCCCGTCGGCCTGCACGCCGCGGCACCCGTGCCGTAGACCCGGACGGCAGAGACCCGGGCGGCAAGTAACAGACTGTTACAAGCCGCGGCGTCCAGCCCGGCGCGCGCTTCTCGAGGAAGGCGTGCAGGCCCTCCTGGCCTTCGGGACTCGTGCGGTGCGCGGCGATCGCCTCCGTCGTTTCCTGCGCCGACCGCGGGCTGCGTGCGAGCTCCTTGGCGGCTCGGGCCGCTTGCGGCCCCGCTGCGAGGAGCTCGACCGACGACGGCCTCGATCGCCTCGTCGAGATCGTCGGCGAGCTCGTGGACGAGGCCGATCCGCAAGGCAACCTCGGCGCTGAAGCGCTCGCCCGTCACGAAGTAGCGTCGGGCCGCGCTGCTGCCGATCTTCGCGAGCGCAAACGGCGAGATGACCGCGGGGACGATCCCGAGCTTCACCTCGCTGAACGCGAACTGCGCCGCGGCTCCGCAACGACGACGTCGCAGCAGGCGACGAGACCGCATCCGCCGCCCAGCGCATGGCCTTGCACGCGCGCGACGACCGGTGCCGCGCACGAGTCGATCGCCTCGAGCATCTCGCGCAGGCGAAGCGCATCGGCGATGTTCTCCTCGAACGACAGCTCGATCGACGAGCGCATCCAGTCGACGTCCGCACCGGCCGAGAACGACGCTCCGTCGCCCGCCAGCACGACGGCGCGCGCGTCGCCGACGGCGGCGAACGCCGCGGTCAGCTCGACGATCAGCGAGGCGTCGAAGGCGTTGCGCCGCTCCGGCCTTGCCATCGTCACGCGCAGCACGTCGCCGGCGCGCTCGAGACGAAGCGCGGTCATCTCAGAACGGCCCGCGAGCCTCGTAGCTGCCGCGCCGCGCGCCGACGGCGACGATCGTCAGGCCGTCCGGGCCTGAGACAGGCTGGCGCGTCGTCTGCGGGTCGAACCGAAAGATCATCGGCGCCGCGACCGGCACCTCTTCACCGTCGATGCGGTACACGCCGCTGCCGCGGATGACGACGTTCACTTCCTCCTGGCCGGACTCGGTCTCGTCGTGCTCGCGGCCCTCGGCATTCGGCGGGATCTCGAACCAGTTGACGCCGAATGCCTCGACGCCTAGTTCGCGACGCAGGAACTTCACGGCGCCGCCGGGACCTGCACCCTCGACGTCGTTGATGTTGACCATTGAGTAGCCCATACGCGGGAGCCTAATCGGCGTGCAACCGTCGAGCGTCAATTCGCTACATGCGGAAGATGCCGAACGTCGTCTCGGGAATCGGCGCGTTCAGCGCGGCGCTGATGCCGAGGGCAAGCACCCGCCGAGTGTCGAGTGGGTCGATGATGCCGTCGTCCCAAAGGCGCGCCGTCGAGTAGTACGGGTTGCCCTCCGCCTCGTACTTCGCGCGAATCTCATCGGGGTCGGCATCGCCCACCATCGACAGCACCGTGGCGGCCTGGTCGCCGCCCATCACCGAGATGCGCGCATTCGGCCACATCCAGAGCTGACGCGGCGAGTACGCGCGGCCGCACATGCCGTAGTTGCCCGCACCGAACGAGCCCCCGATCACGACGGTGAACTTCGGCACGTCGGCGCACGCCACCGCGGTGACGAGCTTCGCGCCGTCGCGGGCGATGCCGCCGGCCTCGTACTCCTTGCCGACCATGAAGCCGGTGATGTTCTGGAGGAACACAAGGGGCACCTTGCGCTTGCACGCCAGCTCGATGAAGTGCGCGCCTTTCTGCGCGCTTTCGGCGAAGAGCACGCCGTTGTTGGCCAGAATCCCAACGGGGCAGCCCTCGAGACGGGCCCAGCCGCAGACGAGTGTCTCGCCGTACAGCGTCTTGAACTCGTCGAACCGGCTCCCGTCGACGATGCGTGCGATCACTTCGCGGGCGTCCATCTGGGTGCGGTGGTCGTCGGGGATCAAGCCGTAGAGATCGCCAGGGTCGACGACCGGCGCTTCGGGAGTGGTCAGCGGCCACGGCAGTTCGGGCTCGCGCCCGTGCGTGTTCGCGACGATCCGCCGCGCGATTGCGAGCGCGTGCTCGTCGCTCTCCGCGTAGTGGTCGGCAACGCCGGACTGCCGCGCGTGCACGTCCGCGCCGCCGAGCTCTTCGGCGGTGACGTCCTGTCCCGTCGCAGCCTTCACGAGCGGCGGGCCGCCGATGAAGATCGTTCCCGTCCCGCGGACGATCACCGTCTCGTCGCTCATCGCCGGGACGTACGCGCCACCCGCCGTGCACGAGCCCATCACGACGGCGATCTGCGGGATCCCCTTCGCCGACATGCGCGCCTGGTTGAAGAAGATGCGACCGAAGTGGTCGCGGTCGGGGAACACCTCGGCCTGGAGCGGCAGGAACGCGCCGCCCGAGTCGACGAGGTAGATGCACGGAAGACCGTTTTGCTCCGCCACCTCCTGCGCGCGCAGGTGCTTCTTGACGGTGAGCGGGAAGTACGAGCCGCCCTTGACGGTGGCGTCGTTCGCGACGACGACACACTCGCGCCCTTCCACGACGCCGATGCCCGTCACGATCCCGGCGCTCGGTGCGTCGCCGTCGTAGACCTCCCAGGCTGCGAGCGCGTTCAGTTCGAGAAAGGCGGTGCCGGGGTCGACGAGCCGGTCGATCCGCTCGCGTGCGAGCAGCTTCCCGCGTGAGCGATGCCGCTCGATCGAGCGCTCGCCGCCGCCCGCTGCGACGAGCGGCGCTGCGCTCGCGCAACTCGTCGACGAGCTCCTGCATCTGCCGCTTGCGACGGTCGAAGTCGTCGGTCTGCTCGACCCGGCTCTGAAGGAGCGCCATCGCCCGTGAGCCTAGAGGGTCGCCCGGCGATACGGGCCGTTCGCGCCGTTTGGGCATGCTGCGCGTATGCAGCGGAATCGGATCCTGCTCCTCGCCGCCGCGGTCGGGGCGGCCGCTGTCGTCGTCGTCGTGCTGATCGTCGTCGGTTCGGGTGGCGGCAAGGACGCTGCGACAACGACCACCACGACGGCTCCGGCCCAGTCGGCGACGACGTCCGATTCGGCGGCGACGGTGCCCCAGCATGGCGACACGCTCGGCAAGCCCGACGCACCGGTGACGATCACGGTCTTCGAGGATCCGCAATGCCCGTTCTGTCGGCAATGGAATGTCGAGACGCTTCCCACGGTCGTCGATCGCTACGTCAAGACGGGTCGCGTGAAGCTCGTCTACCGCGGGATCGAGATCATCGGCCCGAACTCGGTCGACGGCCTGCGCGCGATCTACGCCGCGCGGGGTCAGAACAAGCTCTGGCAGATGGTCGACGGGCTCTACGCGCGGCAGGGCGAGGAGAACAGCGGCTGGATCACGCCGGCGGTGATCACCGCCGCGGCGCGCGCCGGTGGGGCGAATCCGAAAGCGATCCTCGCCGCCGCCAACTCGCCCGCCGTCACGACAGCGCTCAAGCAAGCGGCCAGTGAGGCGACGGCGGACGGGGTGGCGGGGACGCCGACCTTCGTGATCCAGCGCCCGCCTGGGCTCCCGCAGCAGCTCTCGGTACCCGCGCTCGATCCCGCCTCGTTCACCGCCGCGCTCGACGCCGCCCTCCAGTGAGGCTGCGCGTCGCGATCGCCGCGACCGCGGCCATCGGGGCTGCCGTGGCGACGTACCTGACGGTCGTCCACTATGCGCACGTCTCGCCGATCTGCACGACGGGGGGCTGCGAGAAGGTGCAGCACTCGAGCTACGCCGAGCTCGCCGGCGTGCCAGTGGCGCTGCTCGGAGTGATTGCGTACCTCGCGCTGATCGGGACTGCCGCCGTGCGTGGGCTCACGGCGGCGTTCGTGGGCGCGCTGATCTCACTCGCAGGCGTCGCCTTCAGCGGCTACCTCCTCTGGGCGCAACTCGGCCCGATCGGAGCGATCTGCCAGTGGTGTCTTGGAAACGACGTTGTGGCCGCCGTCGTCACGGTGCTCTGCGTCGCGCGGATGCTGACCGAGCCTGCGACCGAATAGTCGCTTGGACCCGGCACGACGGTTAAGTGACGCATTTTCGATTAGCCCCCGTCACACTGTGCGCCACTCGGAACTCCATGGGGATCAAGTGGTAAAAGGGGGAATCTGCATGACGAAGAGTTTCTCGCGCCGGCGTGGTCGTTCTCGCTGCGACGGTGCTCGGCCTGACGTCGACCTCCGCAGCACTCGCAGGCGACGCCAACGGCAAGCACGGACGACTCGCGCACCTCGACGTCCGCACCGCACCGGCTGCACAGATCGTGCTCGATCAGCGCGCAGCCGATCTGAGCACGAACCCGCCGGCGGCCACGTCGGCTCTGAAGGACTCGCTCGGCGCCGAAGGCGCCGTGCAGCTCGATCCACTGACCGGGACGGCGAGCTTCGTCGGCAGGACCGACGGCTTTCTCACCGGTGCGAGCGGCGCGACGCGCCGCTTCGATCGCGTCCGGCTACGTGTCGGCGAACGCGGCCGCGCTCGGCCTCGACAGCTCGGCGGTCGCTGCTCTGAAACTCACCAACGACTACTGTCGATCGACGGTACGCATCATCTGAGCTACAGCCAGGAGATCAACGGCATCAGCGTCTTCGGCAACGGCGTCAAGGTGAACGTTGCGAAGGGCGGACAGGTGATCAATGTCGTCGGTTCACCGCTCGCGACGACCGCGGGCGCGCCGGCCGCGTCGCCGGGCATCACGGCCGGCCAGGCGATCCTCGCCGCACGCAGCAATGTCGGTGAGGGCGCGACAATGGCCCCGTCGACGACAGCCGGAGGTCAGACCGACTTCGCCGGCGGCGACAGCGCGACGCTCGTCTACTTCAAGACGGTCAACGGCCTCGTGCTCGGCTACCGAACGATCGTCTTCGGCTCCCACGACGCATGGACCACCGTCGTCGATGCGGCGAACAGCACGGTGCTCTACCGCCAGACGCTCTCGAGCGATGCCAATCCCATCGATGGCTCGGTGTGGGACTACCGGCCGGGCGCGGCACACGGCGGGACGCAGCACACCGTCGACCTGTCGCCATGGCTCACGAGCACGACCAGGCTGATCGGGAACAACACGCTCGTCTACGACGACATCAACTCGAACAACGTCCGCGATACGACTGAGGACGTAACTCCTGGCGCGTACGCGTTCCAGCCGTTCACGGACACGACGAACTCGGCGTGCTCGGCGGCATTCCCCTGCTCGTGGAACTCGACGTTCCCGGGCGGTTCGTTCTCGTGGCAGACCAACCGCAATCAGAACGCGGTGCAGGTCTTCTTCTTCATCAACACCTACCACGACCACCTGCAGGCCGCGCCGATCGGCTTCACTGCGGCTGCCGGGAACTTCCAGATCACGAACCCGGCAGGCCAGGGTCTCGGCGGCGACCCGGTGCTCGGCGAGCCGGACGACGGCGCCAACACGCTCTGCTGCAGCAATGGCATCCCGGTGGGCTTGCCGGACCCGAACCACATCGACAACGCGAACTTCGCGACGCCGCCCGACGGGTTCGCGCCGCGGATGCAGATGTACCTCTTCAACGACCCGCTGTCGGCCATCGGCGGAGCACCTGACGACTTCATCCAGTCGAACGGCGGCGACGAGGCCGACGTCGTGTACCACGAGTACACGCATGGACTCTCGCACCGGCTCGTGACAGATGCCGACGGGAACGCAACGCTCGGCAACATCCAGTCGGGCGCGATGGGTGAAGCGTGGTCGGACTGGTACGCGGAGGACTTCCTCGTCGACCAGGGCTTCGTCACCGATGCCCCGGGACACGCCGATGTCCTCGTCGGTGAATACGTCTCGGGTGGCGGCGACCTGATCCGCACCGAGGCGGCCGACTGCAAGGTCGGCCCGTCGACGGAGGCGAACTGCAGGGGAGGCCGCACCGGCCATACCGGCGGCTACACGTACGCCGACTACGGGCATGTCACGACCGGGCCTGAAGTGCATGCAGACGGCGAGATCTGGGTGCAGACGCTCTGGGATCTCCGCGACGCACTGGGCTCGACGACGACCGAGAACCTCGTGACCCGCGCAATGGAGCTGTCGCCGGCGAACCCGTCGATGCTCGACGAGCGGAACGCGATTCTGCAGGCCGATCTGGTCGACAACGGCGGCGCGAACCACGACACCATCTGGGCCGTCTTCGCACACCGCGGGATGGGCTTCTTCGCGGGCGCATTGAACGGTGACGATGCTCAACCGGTTGCGGACACGTCGCTGCCGCCCACGAGCTCCAGGTTCGGGAAGCTCGCGGGCAAGGTGACCGACGTGGATACCGGGAAGCCGATTGGTGGCGCGACGATCGCGTTCGGCGGTCACGCCTCCGGCTTTGCCGACGACATCGTGGGCGTCACGAAGGGCAACGGGTCGTACGACATCAAGAAGATCCTCGTCGGCACGTACCCGAAGGTCTCGGCGACTGCACCCGGGTATGACCCGGTCGCGCAGCCGTCCGTCGTGATCGACAGCAACGCCAACAAGCTCGACTGGAAGCTCCAGCGCGACTATGCCGCGCTGTCGGGCGGCGCCTCGATCAAGAGCTTCACCGGGCCGGACTTCTCGCCCGACTGTGGCCCACAGGGCGCGATCGACCAGTCGCAGGGCATCGGTTGGGGGTCGGTGACCGACGGCGACGATGGTGTTGCGACCGGGAACGTGACGGCGCACAACATCGTGATCCAGCTGCCGTTCGGCGTCGACATCAACGCGATCAAGATCAACCCGTCGAACACCTGCGGCGATCCGGGCAGCTCGTCGGTTCGCGGGTACCTCGTCGAGACGTCGACCGACGGAACGACGTTCACCCAGGCTGCGACCGGAGTCTTCTACTCCGGCGATCGCAACCGCATGAACTCGATCACGCTCGGCGGCTCGCTGAGCGGAGTCAAGTTCATCCGGTTCACGATGCTCAACCCACAGGTCCCGAACGCAGCGTCGGCCTCGTGCGACAACGCAGCAACCTGTGGTGCCGATCCGACCGACAACACGGGTGTCGCAGCTCACTGCGGCCCCGGGAAGGACAACGGCTTCGGAGGCTGTCAGTTCACCGATATGAGCGAGATCGCCGTCTACGGGCGACCGAGCTGACGCCGGTTGAACTCCGCTCGACGACCGAAGGGCCGCCTCAGGGCGGCCCTTCGTCGTCGAGCCGACGCACGACCTGCCACGGCTTGGCATCCTCTGGGGCATGCGCGTCATGGCCCTGGTTCTGCTCGTTGGCGTCTGCGCCGTTGCGCCGGCGGCGACGGCGGCCGCGCCGCGCGTCTGGCTGTCGACGGAGCATCCGCTGAAAGTTGCCGGCCGGGCCTTCAGCCCGGGCGAGACGGTCCGGGTTGTCGTTTTCTACGGCAAGGCGCGATACCTGCTTGCCGCGCGCGTCGGGCCGACCGGCCGGTTCCTGGCAGGCTCGTCACGTTCGCTGCTGTCGAATTGCGCGAATCTGACGATTACCGCAACCGGTTCGCGCGGCGACCGTGCGGTCTACAAGGTGCCCGCGAGCGATTGCGGTACCTCGCCCGGCCCCTGACCGCCTCCGAGCCGCTTCGCCCGCAAGGCCTACGGCCGCGCAGCCATGATGAGCTGTGAGCCGCCGCGGGATCCTTCTGTTCGCCGCGATGTGTGTGATCTGGGGCGTGCCGTACTTGATGATCCGCGTTGCGGTGCGCGAGCTGGCACCGGTGACACTCGTCTTCGGGCGCACGATGATCGGCGCGCTCCTGCTCGTGCCCGTCGCGGTCGTGCGGCGGACCGAGGTGCGCGCGCTCGCCGCGCGCTGGCGGCCGCTGCTCGCGTACACCGCGATCGAGGTGGCGATTCCTTGGGTGCTGCTCGCGCGCGCCGAGACGAAGCTCTCGAGCTCACTGACCGGACTGCTGATCGCAGGAGTGCCGCTCGTCGGCGCGGTCGTCGTCACGGTCACGGGTGACCGGCAACGGCAGGGGTCGCGCCGCTGGATCGGCCTGCTCATCGGCATCGCCGGCGTCTCGGCGATCGTCGGCCTTGACCTCGGTGCGGTGAACGGGCTCGCCGTCGGGCAGATTGCGCTCGTTGCCGTCTGCTACGCGGTCGGCCCGATCATCCTCTCCCGCAAGCTCTCCGAGTTGCCCGCGCTCGACGTGGTCGCCGCGTCACTCGTCTTGTCGGCGCTTGCGTATGCGCCGCTCGCGGCGTGGCGATGGCCGTCGTCGTTGCCTGCCGGCAGGGTGCTGCTCTCGGTCATCGGTCTTGCGGTGATCTGCACGGCAATCGCGTTTCTCCTCTTCTTCGCGCTGATCGCCGAGGTCGGGCCTGTGCGGGCGACCGTGATCACCTACGTCAATCCTGCGGTCGCGGCGGTCCTTGGCGTGACCGTGCTGGGGGAGCACGTGACCTGGGGCATGGGTGTCGGCTTCATGCTCGTCCTCATCGGGTGCGTGCTCGCCACCGGGGGTGGCCCAGAGACCGTTGCGGAGTCGTGAGCGTGCGCGTTCTTATGGGTCGGTCGACTTGCGGATCAGCGCGTCGAGCTGGTCGAAGCGCTCCTCGAGCTGGTCGAACCGCGCCTCGAGGCGCTGCTCGTGGGTCTCGGCGGCCGCAGTCTCGGCTGCGATCTTGTCGGCCTGAACTCGCGCGACGAAGGTGGAGGTGATCGCGGCGGTGATGATCGCCAGAAAGGCGATGCCTTCGAGCATGACCACCGACGCGACGATCCTCCCGGCCGGCGCCTTGGGCGTCACGTCGCCGTAGCCGACCGTCGTCACGGTCTGGATCGCCCACCACATCCCGACGAAGACGTTCGGGTACTCCTTGTGGTCGGCGATCCTCATCAGGATGCCGCCACCGACGACGACCATCAGCGTTGCGATAACGATCACGCGAGCGGCGATTCGAACCGAGGGCGGCTCGCGCAGGAATTTCGACGTGCTCCGCTCGACGAGGTTCGGACGCGGGAGCTCGCGGACACGCTGTCCGGCCTTGGTCAGCTTCTCCCGCGGCGGCCGCGTCATGCCGCGTCGACTGTCGGCCGAGGTGGGCTTTCGAGGTGGTCTTTGAGCAGGTCACGCCGGTGTGCAAGTGCCGGTGAGAGCGCGGCGGCGAGCAACATGAACCTCGTGACGAGCGGCGGCTGGGCGTCGTCGACGTGCTCGTTGGGAGTCTCGGCTGCCACGATTCAACGACGTGCAGAGCCCGGGCCGCTCACTCCTCCGTCGCTTGATGCAGGGCGAGAGATCATCTAGGTTTGTGCGCTTTTCGCGACCTCTGTGTCCAGGTCACCCTGGGCGGCCGCCGAACCGGATCGCCCGCCTCCAGCGCCGCGCAGGACGTACGCGAATCCGACGGCGATAACGGCGCCCGTGAGCGGGCCGATCACGTAGACCCAGTACTCGGTGAAGCTGCGTCCCACGAGGTCGGGGCCGAACGTGCGGGCGGGATTCATCGAGGCGCCGGAGATCGGGCTGCCCCAGAGTCCGGCCAGCGCGATGTAGGCGCCGACGCCGATCGCGCCGAAGATGCCGATGTTCTGTGCACCCGACGCGGTACCGAGGATGACGCTTACGAGCCCTAGCGTGAGCAAGGCTTCCATCAGGTACGCCTGCCATCCCGAGTACCCGTTCGCGGGGTAGTTGGAGCCGAACTTCGCTGACACCTTGATCACCTCGTGCAGGAAGAGCGCGGCGAGGGAGGCGCCGATCAACTGCACGACGACGTAGCCGGGGACCCGCCGCCAGGGGAAGTCGCCACGCAGCGAGAAGGCAACGCTGACCGCGGGGTTCAGGTGCGCGCCCGACACTTTGCCCATGAACATGATGATTCCCATCACCATCAGACCCGGCGCGACCACCGCCGCGGTGCGGCTGATCGTATTCGGGAAGGCCTCGCCCATCATCCCGCCGCCGGCAGCCACGATCACGAGCAGGAACGTGCCGTAGAGCTCGGAGAAGAGCCGACGCCACTCCTGCTTCGGGTCCTGAAAGTCCGCCATCGGCCCGAGGACGTCTGTGTCGATCCACCCTGCGACAGAGGCTTCGACGCGCTCGATCTCTCCGCTCATAGCCCGCTCCTCTTGTAGACCCGTTTCTTCGTCCGGACAGTTCCGGTCGATCCGCCCCGTCCTGGGACCCGTCTTGGCGTTGGAAGGAGGAGCAGTGTCTCGCTGGGGCGGCCTCCGGCCGTCATCCGAACCGGGTGATTCGCGCAACAGATCCCGCCGAATGAGTGGTGTGCGGCCGAACTCGACCGTCTTTCGCTTATCCCCGCAGGCCGCTGATCCCCTGAGCGGCGAGCCACACCGCGAGCACGAGCGCGATCACGGCGAGCGCCACCTGCTGGTTGTCCGCGATC
Organism: uncultured Thermoleophilia bacterium; assembly: GCA_963817765.1. Lineage (GTDB taxonomy): Bacteria > Actinomycetota > Thermoleophilia > Gaiellales > Gaiellaceae > PALSA-600. The sequence goes on from CAWFPX010000010.1 coordinate 296,161, forward strand.
CATGCGCGGATCCCGCCCAGGCGGGCGGCCGACCGCCCGGGCACGAGATACGCGTAGAGGATGAGCGCCCCCTGCACCAACGAGGTGACGAGCGTGAAGACCGCAAAGACCGCGAGCGACTGGCCCGTCGAGAGCTCTGCGCGCAACGTGTCCACGCCGGCGGCGACGACGAGCGTGGTGTTGATCCAGAAGGCGCCGATCAGGAACGCCCAGCGGGCGCGCATCTTCCCGATACGCGCCATCCAGCCCGGCTCAGCCGGGAGCTCTCCGGTGCGCGCTGGTCGCCTGGCCCAGAAACCGGGACGCGGCGACGAGCAGCAACACGCCGAGCACGATCTGCACGATGCACGCCGCGGTCGTGGGGGTGCTCGTGTGGGAGAAGTCGTAGCCGCCGAGGAACAGCACCATCAAGACGCCGATCCCGAAGGTGGACACGGCCCAGCCGGTGAGCCACGCCACCGAGTTCGAAGGGCGGTTGGAGGCGAGCATCAGGATCACAGCGACGATCGCCCACGGCGAGAGCGCGCAGACGAAGGCGAGCGGAAGGAGTTGGAGCAGGAGGCTCGCGATCGCCCGAGCGTCGCAGGTCGACCGGCGGGCGGCATGGGTGATACCGCCGGCGAGGGAACAGGGGCGACAGGACTCGAACCTGCGACATTCGGTTTTGGAGACCGACGCTCTACCAACTGAGCTACGCCCCTCGGCTTTCGCGGTGCGATTGTATCGGCGCCATCGCGGGGGCACCGGGACGCCGAGTAGCATCGCCGCGTGCTCATGGTGGGCCTTTTTTCGGCGATCGCGCTCGCTTTCGGCCTGATCGCAGTCTGGTCGGCCTCGGCCGGGGAGTGGGTGATCGCGGCTGCCGCGGCGGCTCTCGCGGGCTGGATGTCGACCTTTGCATGGTCGGCACTAAGGAAAACGCGCGGCTAGGGCGTATTCTGCACTCGTGGCAGGGGAGGACACCAAGACTCTGTGGCACGAATTCAGGGTCACCAACGACAAGGCACTTCGTGACCGGCTGATCCTGACCTACGCGCCGCTCGTGAAGTACGTCGCCGGGCGCCTCGGTTCCGGGCTCCCCGCACACGTCGACGAGGGCGACCTCGTCTCGTACGGCCTACTCGGCCTGATCGGCGCAATCGAGCGCTACGACCCGGATCGCGACATCAAGTTCGAGACCTACGCGATCTCGCGCATCAAGGGTGCGATCATCGACGAGTTGCGGGCACTCGACTGGGTGCCCCGCTCGGTCCGGTCCCGCGCACGGGAGATCGAACGGGCGATCGGCGAGCTCGAGGCGAAGCTCGGGACCGCGCCGACCGACGAGCAGATCGCCGCGAAGATCGGCATCTCGGTGGACGAGCTCGAGGAGTCGCTCACCGACATCTCGCGCTCCTCGATCGCAGCACTCGACGAGCTGTGGTCGACCTCGAGTGACGGCGACCAGGTCTCGCTCCTCGACACGATCGAGGACACGACCGGGCCGCGGCCCGCCGAGGTGCTCGACGCGACCGAGCTCCGGGAGGCCCTGGCAGACGCGATCGCTCGCCTGCCGGAGCGAGAGAAGCTTGTCGTGACGCTCTATTACTACGAGGAACTGACCCTCCGCGAGATCGGTGAAGTGCTCGGCGTCACCGAATCCCGGATCTCGCAGCTGCACACGAAGGCGATCCTGCGCCTGAAGGCGCGGCTCGCCGGCGCCGCCGCCCGAGTCTGATGCACCCACAGCGAGCCGCCAGGCGCGTCTTAGTGATCACTTAGGCCCCGCTGCAACGCTTCAGGGCATGGAACGACGGCCCTCTCGCCTCGAAGCCACGCATCGCAAGCTCCGGCTCGTCCGCTACGTCGTGGTCGCCGGAGCGACCGCGGCGTTCGGCGCCTTCGCACTGGTCGCGCGCGCCGCCCACACGGGCAAGAGCAGCTCCACCGGGTCGACGACGAGCGTCGTCTCGCAGAACTCCGATTACAGCTACGGCGACGACTCCCAGTCGAACGGGTTCGACTACGGGGACAGCTCGCTCGCGCCGTCGGACAACAGCGCGCCCCTCGTCCAGAGCAGCGGCTCGTGAGCACCTTCACGTCGATGGGCTGCGAGATCGTCCTGCCTGACGGGGCGCCGCTCGACGGAGTGCGTGCTCTCTTCGAGGACCGCGACCGCCGTTTCAGCCGTTTTTTGCAAACCTCCGAGCTCAACCGCGTCAACGCCGCTCCCCTCGGCTTGATGCTGGTGTCGGAGGACTTCGCGTCGATGCTCTCCCTCGCATTCGACGCAGCGAGCGCCACCGGCGGACGGGTCACTCCGGCCGTCGGTGGCGCGATTACTGCCGCGGGTTACGACCGTGACTTCGCCGGACTCCCCCTTGACGGCGACGCGGTCGAGCCCGTGGCGGTCCAGTCCCTCGAGTCGATTCGCCTGCGTGGGCGAATGCTGCTCCGCAGCGCACCCACCTTGCTCGATCTGAACGGCGTCGTGAAAGGTCGGACCGTGGACGATGCGCTCGCCCTGGTTGGTTCCGGCTGGATCTGCGCGGGCGGCGACATTGCGACGAAGGTGCCGCTCGACGTCGGCCTGCCCGGTGGTGGCTCGGTGCGACTGACAGCCGGCGGCCTCGCCACGTCGAGCGTCGCGCGGCGTAGCTGGGTGCGCGGCGGCGTGGTCCAGCACCACCTCATCGACCCGGCAAGCGGCCGGCCGGCCGTGGCACGGTGGCGCGACGTCACGGTCGCAGCCGGCAGTTGCCTCGCAGCGGACGTCGCGGCGAAAGCTGCGCTGCTGCAGGGCGACGCCGGGCCCGCATGGCTCGATGCGCGCGGCCTCGCAGGGCGATTCGTCGGGCACGACGGGGATGTGATCTGCAGCAACGCGTGGTGTGAGCTCACGACGGCCGCACCGCTCGCGGCATGAGTCCCGACGGTCTGGTACACGGCCCGCTCGGCGGGGGTCGTCGCCTACCTGTTGCTCTCGTCCTCGGTCGTGCTCGGCCTCTCGATGTCGGCACGTGCGTCGTTTGTGTGGCCGCGATTCGCGGTCGAGGAGGTCCACCGGTTCTTGACGATCGTCACGGCGGTCTTCGTCACCGTCCATGGGGCGTCGTTGCTCCTCGACAGGGTTGTTCCGATCTCGCTCGGCCAGGAGCTCGTGCCGTTCACGAGCCACTACCGCACGTTCGCAGTCGGCCTCGGGATCGTGGCCGCCGAATTGATGGCCGCGGTCGGCGTCACCAATGCGCTGCGCAAGCAGATCCCGCACCGTTTTTGGCGTCGCGCCCACTACCTGACATTCGCAGTCTGGCTCTCGGCGACGGTGCACGGCCTCCTCGCCGGGACTGATCGCGCGGATCCCTGGTTCCTCGCACTCGTCGGGATGTCCGTTGCGTCGGTCGGGCTCGGATTCCTCAGCCGGTTCGCCAAACGCGCGGCGCCGGCGGCGATCGGCGGCATCGCCATTTCGTCCGCGATCGCCGTTCTCGCGCTGGCCTTCGTGCCGCAGTAGGTCGTCGCGCAATAGGATTCCTCCGACCCGCCCCGCGCCCACCCAGGAGGACTCGATGCCCATCGAAGCCGGGAAGATCCGCAACGTCGCCGTCGTCGGCCACCGTGGAACAGGCAAGACCTCGCTCGTCGAGGCGATGCTCTTCCAGGCGGGAAAGACGAACCGGCTCGGCACGATCGATGCGGGCAGCACCGTCGCGGACTGGGACGAAGACGAGCAGCGCCGCCAGATGTCGCTTTCCGCGGCGCTCTGCAACTGCGAGTGGCAGGGTCGAAAGATCAACCTGATCGACACGCCGGGCGACTCCGGTTTCCAGGCCGATACCGTCGCGACGTTGCGCGTCGTCGAGGGCGCGCTCGTCGTCATCTCCGCCGTCATGGGCGTCGAGGTGAACACTTCGCGCGTGTGGAACCGCGCGGACGAGCTCGAGCTCTCGCGAGTCGTCTACGTGAACATGCTGGATCGCGAGCGGGCCGACTTCTACCGCGTCCTCGGCACGGTGCAGCAGCAGCTGTCCGACCGGTGTATCGCGATCCAGTTGCCGATCGGGGCCGAGCATGAGCTGTCCGGTGTCGTCGACCTGCTGCACAACTGCGCCTACATGGATCCGGACGGAGGGCGCGAGGGCGACCCCGTCGCGATTCCGCCGGAGATGGCCGCGACCGTGGAGGAGTACCGCACGAAGCTCCTCGATGCAGTCGTCGAGACGGACGAGGCGCTGATGGAGCGCTACCTCGGGGGCGAGGAGATTCCGGCCGAGGACATCGCCGGCGCGCTGAAGAACGCGGTCACGCGCGATGAGATCTATCCGGTGGGCTGCGGGGTCGCGACGAAGAACCTCGGCACGCACGCGCTGCTCGATCTGATCGTCGAGGGTGTCCCGAGCCCCGTGAAGAAAGGATCGCCGATCGACACCGACGCGAAGGTCGCGGCCTTCGTGTTCAAGACGGTCGCCGATCCGTTCGCCGGCCGGATCTCGGTCTTCCGTGTGTACGCCGGCGAGGTCAGCTCCGACACGACGCTCGTCAACCATCGCGACCACTCGAAGGAGCGCATCGGCGCGCTGATGACGATGCAGGGGAAGGATCACGAGCGCGCCGATGGCTTTGGGGCCGGCGACATCGGCGCCGTCGCGAAGCTGAAGGACGTGCAGACGGGCGACGTGCTCGTGGACGCAGAGCACGATCTCGAGCCGCCGGCGATCGGATTCCCGGAGCCCGTGATGAGCTTCGCGGTGACCCCACGGACGAAAGGCGACGAGGACAAGGTCGCCCAGGCGCTCCGCAGGCTCGCCGAGGAGGACCCGACGCTGCGCCTGCGGCGCGACCAGCAGACCGGTGAGGAGCTCCTCTCGGGCATGAGCCAGGTTCACGTCGAGGTCGCGGTCGACCGCGCAAGGCGTCGCTTCGGCGTCGAGATGGAGTTGCACCAGCCGCGGGTGCCGTATGTCGAGACGATCAAGGGCCAGGCGCGCGCGCAGGGGAAGTACAAGAAGCAGACCGGCGGTCGCGGGCAGTTCGGCGACTGTCACATCGTGGTCGAGCCCCTCGACGATCACGTCGGCTACGAGTTCGTCGACAAGATCGTCGGCGGGGTCATCCCGCACAACTTCCGCCCGGCCGTCGACAAGGGCATCCAGGAGGCGCTGCAGCACGGCAACCTCGCCGGCGCGCCGGTGCAGGGCGTGCGCGTGACGCTCGTCGACGGCAGCTACCACAACGTCGACTCGTCGGAGATGGCGTTCAAGATCGCAGGCTCCATGGCGTTCCGGACGGCCTACGAGAAGGCCCAGCCGACGCTGCTCGAGCCGATCATGGAGTTGGAGGTGACCGTGCCGGACGAGGCAGTCGGTGCCATCAACGGCGATCTCAACTCGCGCCGGGGACGTCTACACGGGATGGAGCCGAACGGCGGGATGACGACGATCAAGGCCGAGGTGCCGATGGCGGAGGTGCTCACCTACAACCAGGCGTTGACCTCGCTCACCGGAGGCCGAGGCGACTACCACATGCAGTTCCTGCGCTACGAGGAAGTGCCGGCGCACATCGCCCAGAAGCTGATCGAGGCAGCGAAGAGCGAGGGTGAGGCGGTTCCGGCCTGAAAAGTGCTGCACCTGGGCCGGTCCACGGGCTCGAATCGCTACCCTCGATGCATGACGCGCGTCACCCGGGCAACCGTCGACCGGTCGTGCGCGATCTGCGAGCGCACGTTCTTGATGGGCGAGCGCGCGACGCGCTTCTCGCCGAACGGCGGCGGCGACTACGTCGACGTCTGTCCGCTCTGCATGGAGACGGCGGTCGAGTACGGCTGGATCCGGGAAGGCGCACCAACGTCGCCGACCGTTCCGGCCGAGCGGCGACGGAGGGGCGGCGGCGGCGGCTTCCTCGGCAGCCTGCTGAAGACGCGGCCTCGTGCGGTCGACGAGACGATCGCCTCGGAGCCGATCCTGCGCCGGCTCTCCGACGAGGAGCTCGCGGTGGTCGAGGCCGCGGATCTCTTCAATGCGTCGCAGTACCGGCGCACGATCGGGGGCATCGGCAAGTCGCTCGGAGCGCCGCGCGTCTCGGTGACGCCTCTCTCCGGAGTGAACGCGGAGGTCGTCGTCACGGTCGCGTGGGACATCTCGTGGTACCAGTACCGCGTCTCGCCCGACTCCGACAACCCGGTGCGGCTCGAGGAACGCGGCCACGATCCGGACGACCTCGAGGCTCCGTACACCGACTGGAACGCGCGCATGGAGGACGACGGTCGTGTGCTGCCGGAGATCGCTCGGTTGTAATCAGGTCAACTGGGGCTGGCGTCCGCCGATCCCGTTCGTACACTGAGACCGTGATCTACTGCGTGGTCCCGCGCGAGCTCGAGAGTGAGCTCTTCGAGAAGATGGTCGCCTACTACAGCGACAACCCGAACGTGACGGTGATCGTCGATCGCCGCGAGGGCCCCGATCCCCGCAACGGCAAGGTGGACTCGTCGACGCAGGAGCGCCGTACGATCCGCGACCGGCGCCGCCCGCGCGTGACCGGCGAGTTCCCGGAGACGGAGCCCGACTGAGTCCCGGATCGTTGCGGAGCGACAGCTAGGCGCGGGCGCGTAGCGCGGCGAGCAGCTCCTGGTGGCGGCGCTCCTCGTCCGAGATCGCAGGCTCCTCGCTCTTGCGGCGCTTCGCGATCATGTCCACCGGCTTGATGATGAAGAAGAACACCGCTGCCGCGATCGCGACGAACGTGATCACGTCGGTGATGAATGTCCCGTAGGTGAAAACAGAGTGATGGATCGTGAACGTGAGATCGTCGAAGCTGGGTTTGCCGACGATCGCCGCGATGATCGGCATCACCAGGTTCGTGACGAACGAGTTGATCACGGCGGCGAACGCAACACCCATGACGAACGCCACTGCAAGCTGGATCAGGTTGCCGCGCATCAGAAAGTCGCGGAACTCCTTGAGCGTGCTGCTCACGATGTCCCGGTCTCGCGTGAGCATCGCAGGTCGGAACCGCTCAGTCATTTGAAAGCGCCCAGAGCAGGGACGTCAGTGAGAGTCCGGACTTCGCTCGAGGCGAAGGAGGTCTCGGACGCGGTCGACCGGCATCCATTCGAGGCGCTCGACCTCGCACCGTGTCGCTGTCGTACAGCGACTGGGTGCCGCGAACCTGCCAGCGCGTCATCGCAGCCGGTCGATGGTGGCGAGCTCGCTCTGATTCTCCGGAGGCTCGCCGCCGGCTTCAGTCTCCCTCAGGTACTGGTGCACGAAGGCGATCGCCATGCTTCCCTCGCCGACGGCCGCGGCGACGCGCTTCACCGGGCTGAATCGCACGTCGCCGCAGGCGAAGATGCCGGGGACGCTCGTCTCGAGCAGGTACGGGTCGCGATCGAGCTCCCAGTGTCCCGCGGCACGCGCATCGGGGCCCGTGAGCACGTAACCCTTCTGATCAAGTGCGATCTCGGGCGGCAGCCACCCGGTCTCGGCATCGGCTCCGATGAAGATGAACAGGCCCCCAGAGTCAAGCCGGGTCGTCTCCCCGGTTGCGCTGCTCGAGACGTCGATCGCCTCGAGCGAGGTCTCCCCGTGCGCTGCGACCACCTCCGATTGGTAGAGCACCTGGATGTTCGGGCGGGCGGCGAGCTGATCGACGAGATAGCGGGACATGCTCTTCTCGAGCGTTTCGCCGCGGTAGACGATCGTCACGCTCCGTGCGTGGGACGAGAAGAACATGGCCGCCTGGCCGGCCGAGTTGCCGGCACCGACGATGTGGATGTCCAGGCCGTGGGTGTTCGTGGCCTCGCTGCGTGCAGCGCCGTAGAAGACCCCTTTGCCGCCAAGCCGGTCGAATCCCTCGATCGAGAGGCGACGCCACGCGACGCCGCAGGCAAGGATGATCGTTCGTGCGCGGAGCACGTCGCCGCCGTCGAGGTGCACATGGTGCGTCGCAGGGTCGATTCGTGCGATTGACCGTGTGACGAGGATCTCGCCGCCCAGTCGTCGCGCCTGCTGCAAAGCACGGCTCGCGAGCTCGTCTCCCGACACGCCGGAGGGGAAGCCGAGGTAGTTCTCGATCCGCGACGACGTGCCCGCCTGGCCGCCGGGCGCCTCGCGCTCGACGACGATCGTCCGCAGGCCCTCCGATGCTCCGTAGACGGCGGCGGCCAATCCGGCAGGGCCGGCGCCGACGATCACCGTGTCGTATTCCGCGGCGTTCGGTTCGGTCGCGATCCCCAGGAGCTCGGCGACCCGGCGAAGTTGCGGTCGCACGACCGTCTTGCCGTTCACGACGCGAAAGGCGGGATAGTCGCCTTCGGCGGGCAACGCGCCCCACCACTGCTCGGCCTCGGTCGGGACGTCGGGCTGAAGCCACCTGAACGTGATCTGGTTGCGGGCGAGGAAGCGCCGCAGCTCGGTGCAGGAGGCGTCCAAGTCGCCGGCCGAGCACGATCGCCCGAGGAGGCGCCGGCTCAGCCGCGAGGCCCTGCAGGCCGCCAGGGCCGCCGATCCGGTCGCTCGCGAGACTGCCGACCTGCCTGGCGACTTCCGGCGCGATCGCTGCGACAGCGTGGTAGTCGTGTGGCTCGATTCGCATGACGCGCGAGTTCTCGGCCGCCCGAAATCCCACCGGGAACACGGTGCCGAGCGTGATCGGCACCTCCCCGAAGATGTCTCCCGGGTGGCGCTTGCCGACGACGCGCTCGATGCCGTCGACGAGCCTGATCGCCTCGATGCGGCCGTCGAGCACGCCGAAGAGCGCACGCTCGTCGCCTTCGTGCACGGCGTAGTCGCCTGCGACGAGCCTGATGTCGGCGGCAACACGGCACAGGCGGTCACGATCGGCCGGCTCGAGAGCCGCGAAGATCGTGACCTGACAGATCTCGTCGGGCGTCACCATGGCGCAGACAACGCTACTGACTCGTCTGATCTCCGTGTTGCAAACACGCGCGAGGCTCTACGGGAGGGGTAGCTCCCCGGCGCCGTCGATGCAGTCCGCCAGGTAGACCGCGGTTCCCAGGTCGCCTGTCCAGAGCGTCTGGCGGCCACGTCCATGCTCCGCCCGGCTCTGCTCGACCTGGCCCGCGGCGTGCATCGCGAACGCCTGCGCCCGCGCGAGCCAGCGTTCGTCTCCGGTGCGCTCGAGCAGAGCCAGGAAGGCGTAGCCGTTCCCCGCTGTGCCGTGGCAGAGGTTCGCGCCCTTCCGCAGCGGCCCGGCCCGCCACGTCAGCTCGCCGCCCGCGGCCGCAAGCTCCTCGTCGAGGAAGGGCGCGAGTGTCGCGACGATCCCCGGCGCGCCGTGGCACCACTGCGTCCGGATCCGACCGTCGCCGTTTGCATCGAGTCGCATCCCGGGGTTCGGCGGCCAGTTGACGAGCCCGTCCTCCTCGACCGCAAAGGGCTGGAGCGTCTCCGAGACATCGTCGACGTCGCCGAGCGCGAGCACGCATCCCGCGAACCCGTGCGCCGGGCCAAGCCAGCGCGGGCTCCTCCCGTACAGGTGCTGCGTCCACAATCCCTCGGAGTCGCGTCGGCCACGCAACCACTCGAGGCTCGCCGTCACGTCGAGGCCGAGCTCGCGGCCCGCGAGGATCGTGCCGGGGCTTCCCCACATCAACTCGCAGCGTTCGTCTCGCTCGTTGGCCGCGATCAGCTCGGAGAGGCGCTCGAGGTTGGCGGGCGACGGTGCAAGTCGCTGCAGCACGAGGCGAATTCCCGTCTCGCCCATCCAGAGACTGCGCTCGGGGTCCTCGTCGGGAAAGTCGGGCGACGCTTCGAGTGACCGCTCCAGATAGGGGAGATAGTCCCGCCGCAATTCGACGAAGCCGCGCTGAGCGAGGCGGTGCAGCGCTGCCACGACGCCTGCGCCTCCGATGTACATCGTCCGGAATCGTGCACCCGGCTCGTCGCCTTCCTCTGCGTCGAGCGGATGCATCGGCCAGCCGTCGTCGAAGGCGTTTTCCGCGTCGGCGACGATGGCGGCGATCGCCGCCCGCATCCTCTCGGCGCTCCACGTTTCGTCTGCGAGCGTCTCGTGTGATTCCGGCGAAAAGAGCATCGGGCGAGTCTAGTGACCGTGCCGCGGCTCGAGCACCGAACGCGCCCCGGCGAGCCCTTGTCGGATCGGTGAGCATCTGAAATGGTTGACGGAAGCCAGGGATTGCAGCGGGCGAGCGACTCTTCCACCCGGGGGTAGTGATGAAGCGCATTCTTGTTCAGGCGGGTCACCAACGGCCGCTTCAGCCCGGGCACGAATCGCAGACTGGCGCCCCGGGTGAGGCGGAGCTCGTCGCCAACATCCAGGGTGCGCTCTGCCGTCTGCTGACGCATGACCCGCAGTTCCACCCGGTCCCGATGCCGGGCAAGATCGACGACAGCGTGCAGGTCGACGGCGCGATCTTCCTGCACGCGGACGGCAACAACAATGCATCGGCGCGGGGCTTCTCGGTCGGTTTCCCGGCGTTCGACGTCAACCGCCGCCTGGCTCACCTGATCGCGGCGGAGATCGAGAAGCTGCCCGGCCATCCGCAGCGACGGCCCGACAACAACACCTCGGACATGGCGCAGTACTACGGCTTCCATCACGTCGAGACGCCGGGGCCGGAGGTGCTCGTCGAGCACGGCTTCGTCACGAACCCCGACGAGAGTCTCTGGCTCAAGCAGCACGTCAACGATCTCGCGCGCGCCGAGTACAACGCTTTGCGCCGGTTCTTCGGCTTTGCGGTCGATCCAGACCCTGACGACCCGGTGGTGGTCGACACCGGGTCGGTGACGCAGGACAGCGCCTTCAGGGCGGTCGCGCGCGCGCCGGCTGACCGCGTCAAGGCGTATCTGCTCGCAAAGGCGCACGGCGAGTACACCGACGGTGACGTCCGGGCGATCGTCGATCACTACTACAAGACCGCAACGTCGGTTGGGCTCGATCCTCTGCTCGTGGTTGCGCAGATGGTCGAGGAGACCGCGCACCTCACATCGTTCTGGTCGCAGCGGCCGCGTCGCAATCCTGCAGGGATCGGAGTCACCGGCGCGCCAGGGGTCGGGCTCTCGTTCCCCGACTGGGAGACGGCAGTCCGCGCCCACACAGGCCGCTTGCTCGCGTACTCGTTGCCCAAGGACTCGGGAAACGCGGCGCAGCTGCAACTGATCGCGCAGGCGCTGGCGTTTCGTCCGCTGCCAGACGCCAACCGCGGCGTCGCGCCGACGCTCAGGGGGCTTGCAGGCACGTGGGCGGCCGACTTGCAGTACGCGGTCAAGCTGGCGAGCGTTGCGAACGACATCCGCGCGCACGGCACTTGACGCCGGCGCTCATCGCTAGGTCACTTCGTTCAGGCGCCCGGTCTTCACGTCGTAGATGAAGCCGCGAATGTTGTCCTTCAGCGGGATGAACGGGCTCGCCTGAATGCGGGCGATCGATTGACGCACGTCTACCTCGAGGTCGTCGAACGACTCGGCGGCCCACTCAGGCTTGATGCCGGTATCGGCCTGGATCTGGCGGCGAAAATCGTCGTCACCGAAGGTCAGCATGCCGCAGTCGGTGTGGTGGATGAGAATGATCTCCTTCGTTCCGAGCAGCCGCTGCGAGATCGAGAGCGATCGGATCTCGTCGTCGGTGACGACACCGCCGGCGTTCCGGATGACATGCGCGTCACCCTCTTGCAGACCGAGCAGGCCGTACACGTTCAGTCGCGCGTCCATGCACGCGAGGACCGCGACCTGCTTCGCCGGAGGAAGCGGCAGGTCACCAAGGTCGAACGTCTCTGCATAGCTCTCGGCATTCCGGATCAGGTCATCGGTGACGGTCATGAGACCTCCTCGTTCGATCGCTGGGTCGACTCGAATCGAAAACTGTACAAAATGAAGTGAGGTCGGCCGGGCGACGGCGTGAGGCCGGTCTCTACTCCGAGTCTCCACTCTGGAAGAAGCTGGCGATCGCGCCCGCCGACCCGGCGACGACGAGCACCGCCCAGATCTCGAGGAAGAGGTCGACCAGTCGCCCCGCAACGGTCAGCGGGTTCTTGATCTGCGACGAAACCGTCAGCAGCTGCACAGTCGTGAAGAAGAATGCGTCGAAGAACGAGTGGATGTCGGTCTGACGGACGTTCCGCTCGAACAAGTACACGAGGACCGTGCCGATCACGTCGATCACGGCCGTCAGCCCTAACACGAGTCAGAAGCCGGCTGAAGAGTCGCTTGTGCCGCTCTTCCCACGTGCCGAGACGCTTCAGCTCAGCGAGGATCATCCACCACTCATCCTACGAGGCGAGTACGGCAGTCCCGTCATGCCGCGGGCAGTAGCTCCGAGTCGTGTGCCGCGAACACGGCGCTGAGGTCCGATCCGGGAGCGTGAATCGCATCGATCAACCGGGCGATCCTCGGCGTCATCACGAGGAGGTAGCGAGCTTCCTCCTGTCCCGCATTCCAAAAAGTGTGCGGGACGCCACGCGGCGCGAGCACGGCCTGGCCGGCCCCCGCCGACAACTCCTCGTCACCGAGCCGAAAGCCGAGTCGCCCCGCCAGCACGTACCAACCTTCGTCGTCGCCGTGGTGAACGTGCAGAGGGGCGATCCAGTGCGAGCCCACCTCGGCCGTCCATTCCACGATCACGAAGTCCTCGCCGCGAAGGCCGGACGCAAGGCCGGCGAGCTGCAGTGCGGGCGACACCGGCGAAGTATGACCGGCAGCCGAGGGTCGAACGTGGTCTGACCACATTCGGCCGCCACGGACGCTGCGACGTTCCATTCTGCGCCGTTTTCCGGACGTCGCCTGGCTGTTCGGGGCATGTCTCGGTCTTGGCGGTTCGGCCTTGTCGGTTCCGGGCGTGAGTGGTCCAAAAGGGCTGTCGGCTACTGGTTCGTGCCGGTCCTGAACATCGTGCGCTCGAAACAGATCCTGGACGACTGATTGGAGCAGCTGTGCCTTCGCGCAGGGTTGAGCTCGTGGAGCGTGGCGCCGGTTGCCCGCCGCGCCGGGCTAGGATCGGCCCCATGACAATCACAGCCACATTTGAGTCCCTGAACCCTTCGACGGGCGAGGTGATCGATTCGTTCCCGCGCTCGTCCGCGGCCGACGTCGACCGTGCCGTCGCGACCGCACGCGCAGCCTGGGAGGACTGGCGCCTCGTGCCGGCGCCCGAGCGCGGCAACATGCTCTTCCGCTTCGCGCAGCTGCTCGAGGGCTACAAGCCCGAGCTGTCCGAGCTGATGACGCGCGAGATGGGAAAGGTGAAGGCCGAAGCCGGCGGGGACGTGCAGGAAGCGATCGACATGGCCTACTACATGGGCGGTGAGGGCCGTCGGCTCTTCGGCCAGACGACTCCGTCGGAGTTGCGCGACAAGTTCATGATGAGCCTGCGGATGCCGGTCGGCGTCGTCGGCGCGATCACGCCGTGGAACTTCCCGATCGCGATTCCGGCCTGGAAGCTGACGCCCGCGCTCGTCTGCGGCAACACCGTCGTGCTGAAGCCGGCAGAGGACACGCCGCTGCTCGCGCAGCGGTTCGTCGACATCCTGCACGAGGCAGGGATGCCCGAGGGCGTCGTGCAGATCGTGCACGGGTTCGGCGAGGAGGCAGGCGATGCACTCGTTCGCCATCCGGACGTGCCCGTGATCACGTTCACGGGGTCGCGCGAGACGGGGATCATCGTCACGAAGACCGCGGCCGACGAGTTGAAGCACGTCCACCTGGAGCTCGGCGGCAAGAACGCGATCATCGTGATGGACGACGCCGATGTCGACCTCGCGGTCGACGGCATCGTCTGGTCGGCATTCGGCACCGCGGGCCAGCGCTGCACGGCCGCTTCGCGCGTGATCGTGCACCGTGCCGTGTACGAGCAGCTGCAGTCCAAGCTCGTCGCGCGTGCAGAGAAGCTCCGGATCGGCTCGCCGTGGGAGGACGACACGGACATCGGCCCGGTGATCAACGAGACCGCTGTCGAGAAGATCCACTCCTACACGGAGATCGGCAAGGATGAAGGCGCGAAGCTTCTCACCGGTGGCGAGCGCGTCGACGGTGACGGCTTCTACTACCGCCCGACCGTCTTCGGCGACGTCGAGCCGGGCATGCGGATCGCGCAGGAGGAGATCTTCGGGCCGACGACCGCGCTGATCCCGGTCGACTCGTTCGAGGCGGCAGTGAGCGCGGCGAACGGCGTCAAGTACGGGCTGTCCTCGTCGATCTTCACGCGCGACGTGAACAAGGCGTTCAAGGCGATGCGCGATCTCCAGACGGGCATCACGTACATCAACGCCGGAACGACCGGCGCCGAGGTGCACCTGCCGTTCGGCGGGATGAAGCAGACCGGCAACGGCCATCGTGAGGCGGGCCAGGCGGCACTCGACGTGTTCACCGAGTGGAAGTCGGTCTACGTCGACTACAGCGGCAAGCTGCAGCGCGCGCAGATCGACAACAACTAGCGGTTGCATGAAGGCGCGGCTCTTCACCGACGGCGGAGCTCGCGGCAACCCTGGCCCGGCGGCCTACGGCTACGTGCTCGAGGCCGAAGACGGCACCGTGCTCGCGGCGCACGGCGAGTACATCGGCTCCGCGACGAACAACGTCGCCGAGTACAGCGGCCTCGTCGCCGGCCTGCGCAAGGCGCTCGAGCTGCAGGTGCCGGAGGTCGAGGTCGTCTCGGACTCCGAGCTGATGGTGAAGCAGATGCGTGGCGAGTACCGGGTGAAGAACGAGGCCCTGCGCGCGCTCTTCGTCGAGGCCGACCGGCTGGCACGCGCCGTCGGAAAGGTGGAGTATCGACATGTGAAGCGCGCGCACAACGAAGAGGCGGACAGGCTCGTGAACGCCGCGCTGGACGCCGCGTGAACGTCACGCATCCGTTCGGGATCGCGATCGAAGCGGGCGACGAGGACGCCGCGCTCGCGACGATCGCCGAGAACGTCGTCTTCCGCAGCCCTGCCGTGTACCGCCCGTACGAAGGGAAGGCGACCGTCGACGTGCTGCTGCGCGCCGTCGCCACCGTCTTCGAGAACTTCCGCTACACGAACGAGTGGCGCGACGGCTCGACGACGATCCTGTTCTTCGAAGCGAATGTCGGCGACCGCGACCTTCAGGGCATCGACATTCTCGAAGAGAACGAGGCGGGGGAGATCGAGAAATTCACCGTCATGATCCGCCCGCTTTCGGGGCTGCAGGCCGTTGCGGACGCGATGCAGGCCCGCTTCGCCGCTTCCTGACCCCGGCTATAATGGCGGCGCGCGGATGTAGCTCAGTTGGCTAGAGCGTCTGCTTGCCATGCAGAAGGTCGAGAGTTCGAGTCTCTTCATCCGCTCTACAGGAAAGCCTCGCAAATGCGAGGCTTTCTGTTGAAGGGACGGAGCGGTGTGCGGCGCGGTCGTGCCCCACTAGTGCCCCAAACCCTCGCGGGACTTCTGATGCTGGGCCTCGAGCGCGTCCAGACGCCCGCAGGCGTTGGCGACGGCTCCATCGCTCAGCTGCGAGCTCAAACGACTTCAACGGTCAGCTTCCGTTCGCGCCCAGAGATCGCGTGTCAGCACCAATGCGGCGTACGGCGATGGTTTCGTATCTGGATCAGTGAGGAGCTGATCGCGACCTTCGGTGCGCGACCTGCGCCAGCGCGGGCCGACCGGCGTAGGATTGCAGCCGACGTCCGGACGAAACAAGCTATTGGGCCAGGCGAAAGGGCCGAGCTCGGCGACACTTCGAAAGATGGACCAGACATCAGTCACCGCCGCCGGTGCGATCGACACGTTCTTGGTACTCCTGATCGGTATTGGACCGAAGCTCGCCTTGGTCCCTTTCCTTGAAGTAACCGCTTCCTTAGACCCCGCCGTCAAGCAGCGCGTACTGCGAAAGATGCTCACCACAGCCGCGACGGTTGCCGTAGTTCTCATGGTGCTCGGCGAACTGCTGCGCATCCTGCTGCACTTCACGATTGGATCACTGTCCATTGCCGGCGGCGTGATCTTGCTCGTGCTCGCGGTCTGGATGGTGCTAGCGCCTCCAGAGGGGAGCAGTCATCGCACCGCTGGGCAAGACCCGATGCAGCTCGCCCAGTTTCCGTTGGCTGTGCCGTATCTCCTCAACCCGGTCGGTATCGTCGGCCTGATAACGATCTCTGCCGAGGCAAAGTCACTCAGCGTTTTCGCGGTGGAGTTCGCCATCCTGGCGGCTGTCCTGGTGCTCGATGTGATCGTCTTCCGGTGGGCGAACCGGGTCAGCGAGAAGCTTGACCAGAACCGGATGCTGGTCACCGAAAAGGTCTTTGGGTTCCTGATCGCTGCGATTGCCGTGCAGCTCGTCCTCGACGGCCTGGCCGCGGTCGGAGTCATTGGGCCGGTTCCGCACTAACAAGTCGAATCGCAAGGAAGCGACGGCCAGCGTCATCTCGGCGTGTCATTCGCGAGAAACACTGCCAGGCCGCTCTCGAGCGTGGGGTAGAAGTTCTCTGGCCCGAAACGTTTGACGAGCCCGGCTCGGGCGAGGGTGTCTCGGACAGGGCCTTTGGTGCGGGCGAACAGGAGGCTGATGCCCTCGGACGAGAGCTCGTCATGGAGGTCGCTGAGCATGTCGATGGCGGTGCTGTCGATGTGCGTGATTGCCTCGGCGTCGACGAGGATCGCGCGCGTCGGCGGGCTGTTCGATTTCACGAGCTGTCGGATCTGGTCGCGGAAGAATGTGGCATTGGCGAAGAAGATCTCCTGGTCGAAGCGGAAGATGACGAGGCCTGGGAAGGTCTCGACGTCACGGTGGCGGGAGACGTCTCGGAAGCCGACGTCCTCGTCCGTTTCTCTTGCATGCGATCGCCCGAGCTCGGCTACCTCGGGCCGGAATGTGCGGTAGACGAGTGCGACAAGGGAAGCGAGGACCGCGACAAGGATGCCGCCTAGTACTCCGGCGACCAGGACGCCGACGACGCAAACGACCGCGACAGAGAAGTCGACCTTGTCGATTCTGTAGAGCCGACGCAGACTGGCCGTCTTCAGCAGCGGTAGGACGGCCGCGATCACAACTGCGGCCAGGGTTGCCTTCGGCAGGTCGGCGAAGAACGGTGTCAGCAGGGCGAGCGTGACGATGACTAGCACGAGGTTGACGAGGCCGGCGAGCTGAGTCCGCTGGCCGGCGTTGTCGGCCGTCGCCGTCCGTGAAACACTCGCGTCGATCGTGAAGCCCTGAAGGAGACCCGATCCGATGTTGGACATACCGAGAGCCACGAGCTCCTGGTTGGCGTCGATCTCGTAGTGATGCTTGGCGGCAAAGGAACGCGCCGCTGCGATCGACTCTGCATAGGCGAGCAGCGCCAGGCCGACCGCGCCCGCAAATAGCCGCTCGAGGTCGGCGAAGCTGACGCTCGGTACGCTCACTCCGGGCAGCGCGGCGGTGATCTTCCCGAGCTCGGCGACACCGTGACCCTGGGCGTCGAGCGCACGCGCGAGGAGCACCCCTGCAACGACCGCGATCAGCGAGGCCGGCAGCTTCGGTGCCACCGCCTGCAACGCAAGGATGAGCGCAAGCGAGGCCAGACCGAACCCAACTGTCCAGCCGGACACGTTGCCGAGGTTCGAAACCACGTTCCAGCAAACCTGGAAGAAGTTGCCCGAGCCGCCCGGGATGCCAAGCAGCGACGAGATCTGGCCCACTAGGATCACGAGCGCCAGCCCGACTATGTAACCGGCCAGTACCGGCTTGGCGAGGAACTCGGCGATGAAACCGAAGCGCGCAAACCCCGCGAGCGCAAGTAGCCCACCGGTCATCAACGCGAGCAGCGCCGTCAGGTTCAGGAACCGATCCGAGCTACCAGCGGCGATCGGCGCGACCGTAGCCGCAGAAAGGATCGCAACGCCCGAGCTCGGGCCGATGCTGAGCTGCCGGCTCGTCCCAAGCAGCGCGTAAATCAGCAATCCGGCACAGGCGGCGTAGAGGCCGCGAACCGGCGGCACACCCGCCAGCGTCGCATACGCCATCGCCTGCGGCACCAGCACCGCCCAGACCGCCAACGCGGCCAGCGTGTCCTGCTTTACCGTCAGACGGACGGACGGCAGCCACCGAGTCGCAGGCACCGCGCGTACGAGCCAGTGACCGACCCCTGCGGACCCTACTCTCACCCGCAGCACACTAGGCGATAGTCATTCCGACAACAGTTTGCAAGGAACCTGCGGTCGGCGAAGTTGTTCGTCGTTGGACCGTCTTGGGTGGCCCTTGTTCGGCCGGGTTGTTCGCTTATGATCGCGACAGCCAGCTCGTGCCGACGGGAGGATTCGTGTCCGAGCTCCGATCAGAGCGTCGCAAAGGCGACCAGGCCAGCCGATGACTGTGAATGTGCTCCCTCGGGTTCTGATTCTCGGTGGGGGTTTCGCCGGGGTGGGCGCGGCAAAGCAACTCGGGAAGGCCGACGCGGAGGTCGTGCTCGTGGACAAGCACGACTACCACACCTTCCAGCCAATGCTCTACCAACTTGCCACGGGCGTGATCGAAACGACGGGCGTCGGACATTCGCTGCGCGACCTCGTCAAGGACAAGGAGAACGTCACCGTGCACCAGACGGGTGTGACGGCGATCGACCTGGACGCGCGCGAGGTGCAGTTCGCCGAGATGGCGCCGCTCAACTACGACTACCTTGTTCTCGGCCTTGGCGCTGAGGTGAACTTCTTCGGCGCCGAGGGTGCGGCCGAGCACGCGTTCCCGATGTACACCATGCCGGACGCAGTGCGTCTCAAGGATCATGTGCTGGCTCGTTGGGAGGCGGCCGACAAGGATCCGAGCCTGATCGACGACGGCGCCCTCAACGTCGTCGTCGTCGGTGGCGGGCCGACCGGTGTCGAGAGTGCGGGTGCGTTGGCGGAGCTCTATCGCGCCGTGTTCGCCCGTGACTACCCGAACGTCCCGCAGGACAAGGTGCGCATCGTTCTGGTTGAGGCCGGCCCCGAGGTCTTTGCCATGTTCAAGCCCGACATCCGCGCGTACACGGAGAAGGCGCTGACAGAGCGTACGGTCGAGGTGTTGAACGGCGAGATCGTGGCCTCGGTCTCGCCCTCGCGCGTGACGCTGAAGTCGGGCGCCGTGCTCGACGCGCACACGCTCGTCTGGGGCGCGGGCCTGCAGGGCAACCGGCTCGTGCAGTCGCTCGGGCTTGAGCTGGCACGTGGAAATCGCATCGCCGTGGGGCCAGACCTCACGATCCCAGGGCATCCCGAGGTGTACGTGCTCGGTGACATCGCCGCGATCACCGACGAGAAGACAAAGCACGTCCTGCCGCAGCTCGGATCAGTTGCGCTGCAGTCGGGCGAGCACGCCGCAAGGAGATCGCCCGGCGGCTCGAGGGTAAGGCGCCGAAGCCGTTCAGGTATCGCGACAAAGGCACGATGGCGACAATCGCCAGGGGCGCTGCCGTCGTGCAGTTGCTCGGCGGCAAGACGATGAAGGGCAAGGCCGCGCAGCTTGCCTGGGGCACTGTTCACCTCGCGCTGCTGCCCACCAACGAGGACCGAGCGAAGGCGGTCGTCGACTGGTCCGGCGCCGGGCTCACCCACCAGCGTGTCGGCCGGATCACCGTCGGGACCGACTGAGACTCGCCCTGTCCGTGAGCGCCGTTCCTGCATCCCCCGATCCTGCCGCGATGATGCGCAGCCGTCAGTACCGGGTGCTGCTGGTGCTCGCGGCGCTGGTCGGGCTGGTCGTCTCGGCCGCTTCGTGGTGCTTCCTGGAGGGAGTCCACGAGTTGCAGATCTGGGTGTATCAGGAGTTGCCGGGAGAAGTCGGCTATCACACCGTTCCGGTCTGGTGGCCGCTTCCGTGGGTGGCGCTTGCCGGGCTGCTGACGGCGTTTGCGGTCGTGAGCCTCCCCGGGCACGGCGGGCATGTGCCGGCTGCGGGGTTGAGCGCCGGTGGGTCGCCGACTCGTCCGGTGGAGCTGCCCGGGATTCTTCTGGCGGCGCTCGCGACGCTCGCCCTTGGGCTCGTGCTCGGACCGGAAGGGCCGCTGATCGCGATCGGGCTCGGCCTCGGGGCTTTCTCAATGCGCCTCGTCAAGCGAGACGCGCCCGACCAGGCCGTCCGTCTGATGGCCGCTGCGGGAAGCTTCGCTGCAGTCTCGTCGATCTTTGGGTCGCCGGTGATCGGCGCCGTACTGATCATCGAGGCGAGCGGGCTGGGCGGCGCGACCCTGCCCCTCGTGCTCCTGCCGGGGCTCCTAGCTGCCGGAGTCGGCTCGATGGTCTTCATCGGGCTCGGGTCATTCTCCGGGTTCAGCACCGCCGCATGGCAGTTGGCTCCCTTCCCGCTGCCCTCGTTCGGCGGGCCTGGCTGGGGTGACTTCGGCTGGACTGCACTGCTTGCTGTGCTCGTTGCGGTCGTCGTGTTCGCGATCATGGAGCTTGCTCGCTGGTCGAAGCGTGTGGTCGACCTGCATCCATACCTGTTCACGACGGCAGCCGGGCTCACCGTTGGTGGGCTTGCCATCGCCTTCGCCGAGGCAAGCGGCCAGTCGCCCGACGCCGTCCTCTTCTCGGGGCAGGAGGCCTTTGGATCCCTCTTCGGGCAGGCGGCGACCGTCTCGCTCTCGACACTCGCACTCCTGCTTCTGTTCAAGGGACTTGCGTGGTCGATTTCCCTGGGGAACTTCCGGGGCGGCCCGACGTTTCCTGCGATTTTCCTCGGCGTGGCTGCAGGGCTCCTGGCAGCACACCTGCCCGGTTACGCCGAGACTCAAGCCGTCGCCGCACTCACGGGGGCCGCGTGCGTCGCCGTCCTCCGACTGCCGCTCGCCTCCGTGATGATCGCCACCCTGCTCTGCGCCAAGGCCGGCCTCACAGTCGCACCGCTGATTGTCGTCGCCGTTGCGGTCGCCTACCTGACCAGCGAGACGCTGACCGCGTTCGTCGACGCCCGCGTCGGTAACGTCCCAACCGCTACACCCAGGCAACCTGCCGCGGCGACACCAGCGTCAGTTTCATCCCAAGTGGATTAGGTCGTTCGGAGCTGATCGAATAGCGTGTGCGTGCTCAGCACCCTTCTTTAGATCTCCGTCGTCCCGGGGATTCACCAAAAGGAGACATTGATGGCTGACACGCCGACCGACGTTCTCGTCGCGGGCTATCAAGAGATTGACGAGGCGGCGAAGGACTTCGACGCGCTTGTCTCGCTCGTACGGGCGAAGCAGGTCGAGATCGAGGGTGCCATTCTCGTCACACACGCGCACGACGGCAGCGTCGCGGTGCGGCAAACGGGGGACAACCTCGGCCGCAAGGGAATGGGCTGGGGGGGCGGAGTGGGACTCGCGGTCGGGCTCTTCGCGCCGCCGCTGCTTGCGTCGGTCGCTGTAGGGGCGGTTGCGGGCGGTGTGATCGGACGCTTCGTCGACCACCGTGTCGAGAACGACATTCATGACAAGATCGGCGAGAACCTACCGCCTGGCTCGGCCGGGATCATCGCGATCTTCGACGACGAGCACCGGTTCGGCGTAGAGCAGGCCCTCGGGAGCGCGATGCTTCGGTCGGTCGTCCAGGGCGACAAGAAGGGCACGGCTGCGCTGAAGGAGTCGCTGGCGGTGGCGATGGGCAAGTTCAGCCCTGATCGGACGGTGCTCCCGATCCCGGATCCCAATTTCGGTGGGACGATCGGGCGGACGCTCGACGCGTCGGTTGCCGACTGGACGATCAACATGACGCCCAAGGCGCCGGAGGGCGCTCCGAACGTGCTGCTCATGCTGATCGACGATGCGGGCTTCGGGAACCCATCGACGTTCGGCGGGCCTGCAGAGACACCGACGATGACTCGGATCGCGGAGCAGGGCCTCAGGTACAACAGTTTTCACGTCACCGCGATCTGCTCGCCGACGCGTGCTGCGCTGCTGACAGGCCGCAACCACCACACCGTTGGCTTTGGCTCCATCGGCGAACTCCCCGGCCCGTTCCCCGGCTACTCCGCGAGCGTGCCGAAGGACTGCGCTCCGTTCGTGCGCGCGTTGCAGGGCAACGGATACTCGACCGCAGGGTTCGGTAAGTGGCACCTCACACCCGATCACGTCCAGGGGGCGGCGGGTCCCTTCGACCGTTGGCCGAACGCTTGGGGATTCGACCGCTTCTGGGGCATCCTCGGCGGCGAGGCCGGGCAGTACGACCCGCTGATCACACAAGACAACACCACGCTCGGCGTTCCGGACGGCAAGGACGGCAAGGAGTACTACTGGCCCGACGACATCACTGATCAGGCGGTGGGCTGGCTGCACGAGGTACGTGCTCACGATCAGCAGAAGCCCTGGTTCGTCTATTACTCGACGGGGTGCTCGCACGCGCCGCATCAGGTCGCGCTCGAGTGGAGCGAGAGGTATCGCGGGAAGTTCAATCAGGGCTGGGATGTGCTCCGCGAGGAGACCTTCGAACGGCAGAAGGCGCTCGGGGTCATCCCAACCGAGGCGGAGCTCACCCCGAGACCGGAAGAGCTCCCGGCCTGGGACTCGCTCTCGGAGCCGGAAAAGGCGCTCTACGCGCGCCAGATGGAGGTCTATGCCGGGTTCCAGGAGAACGCCGACTGGAATATCGGCCGCCTGCTTGACTCGATCGACGAGATGGGCGAACTCGACAACACGATCGTGATCTACATCTTCGGCGACAACGGCGCGAGCCTGGAGGGAACGATCACCGGCTCGTTCAATGAGCTGACGATGCAGAACGGGATTGCGCTCACTGCCGAGCAGCAGCTCTCGCTGATCGAGCAGTACGGCGGCCTCGACGCGTGGGGCACCGACGCATACGCACCGCACTACGCATCAGCCTGGGCGTGGGCCGGGAACACGCCCTTCCAGTGGGGCAAGCAGGTTGCCTCGCACCTGGGGGGTACGCGCAACGGCATGGTCATCACCTGGCCGGATCGGATCAAGGACGCTGGCGGACTGCGCACCCAGTTCACGCATTGCATCGACATCGGGCCGACGATTCTCGAAGCGGCCGGCATTCCTCAGCCGGAAGTCGTCGACGGCACCGTCCAGAAGCCAATGGAAGGAACGAGCTTCCTCTACACCTTCGAGGACGCCATGGCCCCGGAGCGTCACACCGTCCAGTACTTCGAGACCGTCGGAAATCGAGCGATCTACAAGGACGGCTGGTGGGCTGCCTGCAAGCTCGACCGGATTCCTTGGGATGTCTCGCCACCGACGATCGCGAGATTCGCGCCCGGAGCCTACGACCCGGAGCATGACACCTGGGAGCTGTACTACCTTCCCGACGATTACAGCCAGGCGAACGACGTCGCGTCAGAGCACCCGGAAAAGCTCGCGGAGCTCAAGCAGCTCTTCTGGGAGGAGGCCGAGAAGCACAACGTGTTGCCGCTGCTCGCGGCGTTCTCGGTTTTCTTCGGAATTCTGCCGCCGATGCCGACGATCACAACGCAGACCTTCTACGGCGGCGTCGAGAACATTGCCTCTGGGATGATCCCGCGCATCTACGGCCGCTCCTACGCGATCGAGGCAGAGCTGGTGGTCCCCGAGGGAGGTGCCCAGGGGGTGATCGTCGCCGAGGCGGACGAGATGGGCGGCTTCTCACTTTGGGTCGACGAGACGGGCTTGCTCCATCACAGCTATTCGATGATGGGCGTCGAGCGATACGAGCAGGTATCGACCGGGCCGATCCCGACCGGCGAGGTGATGGTTCGTATGTTGTTCGACTCCGACGGGCAGGAACGGTCGGCCGGCGGGACCGTCACCTTGTACGCGAATGACGCGAAGATCGGCGAGGGGCGAATCGAGAGGACCGTGGCCGTCCGGTTCTCCGGGTACGCCGGCATGGACATCGGACGCGACAACGGTCTGTCGGTAGACCGCGCCTATGCGGCCAGAGCTCCATACGCGTTCACGGGAACGGTCAAGAAAGTCGTCTTCGACCTCAAGCCCGGCAGTCACAACGACGAGAAAGCGTTACACGAGTCGGGCGCGCATGTTGCGACTGCACACGGAATCAGCGCTTAGGCGGGCATACCGCGGACTTTCAAATCGGCGGGTTCCGAACCACCTCGGACGCGGTCTCGCAAATGACCGAAGAGGATAAAGACCCACGCCCGCCGAGCCCGGCGCAAGAGTCTTCGTCACGGACCCGGCGCGTCTACGACTCGGCTCAGGGGCGGGGAACCGAAGCCTACGAGCGCGGCCGTTTCTGGATAGAGAACCAGGATCCGGCCTCACGCAAAGGGGCAACGATCGGTTGGGTGAGGCGCTATCAAGCCGCTGACGGGCAGCTCTATGCGGTTTTGCTGTCTGCGTATCTCTTCCTCGGCCTGGTGGGAATGCGGATCATCTCGGGCCTGCTGCTCAAACACTGGCTCGAGTGGTATTCGAAGACCTACGGCGCGCTAGGGATCGTGATGGCGATGTTCTTCTGGATCATCCTCGCCGCGACGATCTTGGTCCTCGCCGCGGCTCTCTCACCTGCGCTCGCGTACCGCCGCGACCTGCGGCGCGCCGGGACCTCGAAGGCCTCGACGAACTTGCCCGGCAGCTAACGGCCCGTGGAATGAGGAACGACCGTTTCGTCTGTGGCGGACCGTTCGCGCGCCCGTGGTGGGGATCTCGCGGTTCCACAGACGAAGCCGACCACGCGGTAAGAATTCGGTCGGTCCCGATGTGACGGATACGTCTTCGCCGCCCGAACCACATCCTCCAATATGGAGGCGCTTGCTCAAGCCTGCGCTCATGATCGCGGGGCTCGTCGTCGTGTTCGGTTGGCTCCTGCCCCAGTTCATCGACTACGAAGAGGTTTGGGACGCGCTAACGCAGCTGGATGGGTGGGAGGTGGTCGTTCTGGTCGGGCTCGGGTTAGTGCGCGTTGCGTCCGAGGCAGTGATGTATCGGGCGTTCCTGCCGGGCCTGCGTCTGTGGCGTGGAAGCGAGGCGTACCTCTCGTCGAACTTCGCGGGACAACTCCTTCCGCCTCCGACCGCGAGCGTTGTTCAGTACGGCTATTTCCGTGCCGAAGGCTTTGCAACGGAGGCCTCTGGCCTGGCGGCATTCGGTTCGTTCCTCTTCCCGACAATCGGCCGGTTCGTTCTTCCGCTCGTGGCGCTCGTCCTCCTGCTGATCACCAGTGAGGTCAACGGCTCGGTCGCGTTGGTGGGCGCACTCTCGCTCGTCGTCACCGCCGCCGCGTGCATCGGGGGCTACGCTTTCCTGCGCACGGAGCTCTCCGCGCGCTGGATTGGAGCGAAGACCCAACGACCTCTGTCCTGGCTCCTCGTGAAGGTCAAGCGCGACCCGATTGAGGACGGTGCGGCGAAGGCGGCCGAGCTTCGCGCCCGAGCACTCGCCGTCCTGCGCGAAGGGTGGAGCTCGGGTCGATCGGAGTCGCGGCGAATCTCCTGTTGACCTACCTGATCCTGCTCGCGTCGCTCCGTTTCGTCGGCGTCTCGAGCGCTGAGCTCTCAGCGCCTGATGCTTTTGCTGCTTTCGCGATCGCCTTCTGGGCCGGCGCGGTGTTCCCAATCACAGGCAGCGGCCTGGGTGTCGTGGATGCCGTCCTCATCGGCATGCTCGTCGAGATGAGCCCCGCCTCCGACGACGCACTCGTGGCCGCGGCGCTTCTCTGGCGTGTCTTCTACTCGATCTTGCCGCTTCCATTCGGCGCGATCACCCTGAGCCGCTTCCGCAAGGCCAACCCGGACACAAGCGGCCACAGAGTGGTAGAGACCGCATAGCGATGATCCTTTCTCGCTCAGAGGCGTGCGGTCGCTGCCGGGATCCAGGAGAGGAGCAACAGCATGAGCAGTGAGGAAATGCTGGGGCCGGTCGACTATCTGGTCGTTGAGTTTCCGGCCGACAAGGCCAACTTCTCCGGCGAGATGGCGACCGAGCTGGCATCCCTGGTGGAGCGCGGACTCGTTCGCGTACTGGATCTGGTGCTGCTCGTGAAGAAAGACGATGGGTCGGTGGAAGCGGCCGAGTTGTCGCATACCGACGCGGCCACAGTAGGAGAGTTGCTGTCGCTCGAACCGCTGGGCCGCGCCGTTTGCGTCCTCTGTGCGACGTTCAGACGGTCAGCTCGTCGCCAACGGCAGGATCCCGACGCAAGCCCTCCTCGCTGCGATGGAGTCCGAAATCGTCATGGCCTCCGAGCAAGTCGCAGCGTCGTGCGCCATGACGGCGGAACCCCCGGCAACACGATCTGCTTAGGACGTGGCGGCCGCCCTTAGACTTCGTCAGGCTCAAAAGAGCCCGGCGATGCCGCGAACGATCAAGAACACGCCCAGGCCGACGAGGACGCCGCTAGCGAGGCGGTTCGCGCTGCGATCGAGCCACGCGTTGAAAGAGACTGTTTTCTTCGCGGCCTGTTCCGGTGCGATCGAGAACCCGACCAGCGGGAGTTCGATGAAGGAGAACATGATCAGGTAGAACCCGATCACGACGGAGACGGTCGCTGCCGTTGAGTACCCGAGCTGGGCGATATCCTTCATCGCCACAAGCGCGGAGAAGCCCGGGATCGCACACAGCAAGATGCCGGCGACGAACGCATACGGCGCGCCGCGGTCGAGTGCGCGCTCCAGACGGTCCGGCTTGGCTTCGGAGCTTTCCTCTGTCGGATCCGTCGGTTTCTTGACGAGAAGCTGCTTTCGGGTCACCACGGCGGCGGCAAGCAGGGAGAGGGCGCCGACGACAACGTAGATGACGGGATCAAGCGAAGAGCTAGACGTCGAATCGACCGATGCGCCTTGGAGCGAGAAGACAATAACGAGTCCCACGGTGATCGCGGACAACAGGCCACCCGCGAGGAAGCTCACCAGCAGCAACTGCGGATGGCTGGCGCGGAGCGCGACCAGGACGACAGCGAGCAACACCGGAAAGAACATCGCTACAAGTCCAAGCAGGAGAATCTCAAACAGATCACC
Organism: uncultured Thermoleophilia bacterium; assembly: GCA_963817765.1. Lineage (GTDB taxonomy): Bacteria > Actinomycetota > Thermoleophilia > Gaiellales > Gaiellaceae > PALSA-600. The sequence continues at coordinate 322,971 of CAWFPX010000010.1, forward strand.
CATATCGAAACCTGTGGAGGAAGCCGCCGCGTGACGTCCTCACATGCTCTTCACGCAATTTGAATCTGGCGGATGTCATTTCAGCTGCTTCGGAAACCCGGCGAACGATCGCGCCCATCTCGGGTAAATCTGACACACGTCGACCCAAATTGTTTGCCTCGACGAGGAGCAGTTGATCCGTCGACCCATTCGAGCGAGTCGTTCAGGTCGGCGTCCGTTTCTGCGAGCTCTGCGCGCGACTTGTCATCAAGTTCGCGCTTCCCGACGTAGCTCGCAATCGCGATTGCGTCGCCGGAACGAGCGCGAGTCTTTGCAAGCGCGGCGCCCATAATTATCCTTTCGGATCGCTCGATTTGCAATCCGGGTATCGTCGAGCATCGTCCAGATCGGGTGAATCGTTCCCTAGCGGCCTGACTGACCGCCCCAACATCATGGGTCGCCAGGGCGTCCGTGAGGTCGACGATAGTTGGCACGAACATACGAGTGGGTAGGAATCGCGTCCGGCGAGGTCGAACCCGGAGCCGATGGCGACCGAGACTCGGATGGAGCGCTGGCTGGACCGGGCCTTGGCGCGCGCCGCGACGCCCCGCGGCGGCGCCACTGTCATCGCGGCGGTCACGACGGTAGCGACAGTCGGCTTCGGGGCGCTGATGACGGCGGTCGACCATCGGAACTTCACCACGATTGGTCAGGGGCTCTGGTGGTACCTCCAGACGGTCACTACCGTGGGTTACGGCGACGTTGTTCCCACGAACAGCGCTGGGCGGCTCGTCGCCGCGGTCGTGATGCTACTCGGACTCGCCTTCCTGTCGGTGATCACGGCGGCGATCACGAGCTCGTTCGTGGCCCGCGCCACCGAGCAACGGACGAGACACTCCGACCGTGCCGCTCCGGCGACTGAGCACAACGTGCGCGAGATCAACGAGCGGCTTGACCGCATCGAAGCCCTGCTCCGAGAACGACGCTAAATGACCCTCGGGCCCTTGAGCGCGATAGCGCCCGGCGTCGGCCGGGCGCTGTGGCTTTGCGTCTCAGGCTCGCTTCTTCACCGCCAAGCGGAGCGCTGCTGAGGCGGCGGGAATGTCACGCGGGTTCGATTTCCCCCGCCTCCATCACACCTGCAAATCGCTGCCTTTTCGAAGAGAACCGAATCTGTCTCCGCGAGGGAGGCGTTCACGAACTCCGAACAGCGGCAACCCACAGATGTACTTCGCGCAGGGGGTCCTCCAAGGGCGTCGTCCCGTCGATCGCTTACGCTTCGCGCGCGTGAGCCAGTTCTTCACGTCGGCGAGTGCCTACGACCGGTTCATGGGACGGTTCTCGGTTCAGCTCGGCCCGCCGTTTGCGGACTTAGCAGGCGTCGAGGCCGTCGGGCGCGCGCTCGACGTCGGGTGCGGGCCCGGAGGGCTTACGGCGGAGCTCGCCGTGCGGCTCGGCCCCGAGAATGTGTCGGCAATCGATCCGTCGGAGGCGTTCGTCGAGGCGGCACGCGCGCGGAACCCGGTGGTCGACGTACGACACGCGCCTGCGGAGGAGATTCCGTTCGCAGACGACACGTTTGACTTCGCGCTCGCTCAGCTCGTCGTCCACTTCATGACAGACGCGGTCGCCGGACTACGCGAGATGGCGCGCGTGACGCGGCAGTCCGGCGCCGTCGCCGCGTGCGTGTGGGACTACTACGGGGGCATGTCGCCGTTGTCACCGTTCTGGTCAGCCCTCGAGGAGTTCGATCCGGCGGCCGAGAACGAATCGCAGCTCGCCGGCGCGCGCGAGGGCGAGCTCGGCAACCTGTTTCGGGAGGCGGGGCTCGAAGACGTGCAGGAGTCGTCGCTCTCCGTCGGCGTCGAGTTCGCGAGCTTCGAGGAGTGGTGGGCGCCGTACGAACTCGGCGTCGGCCCCGCTGGAGCGTACGTCGCGAAGCTCGCCGAGGCGCGGCGCGAAGAGCTCCGCGAGTTCTGCCGCGCGCGCATGCCTCCGGCGCCGTTCTCGATCACAGGCAAAGCCTGGGCGACGCGCGGCTTCGCCACGTGACGACGGCCCAGGAGACGCCACCGTGGGCCTGGCGCAGAGCGATGGGCCTGATCCAGGGGCCGTAGATGCCCCGAAGCCTCTGGCCGCGTTCGATGGACTGTCCGCGGGGGACTGGTGCTGCGCGCCCTCGAGTCGTTCGTACATGGCCGCGTCCTCGTACCGCAGCCGCTTAACGGAGCTTCCAGCTCAGAGTGATGGCGGTCGGCTTCTTGCGTTTGCGCTTTCGCGCCGTTGCGAATACGAGTACCGCAGCCGCTACGAGGCCACCGAAGACGAAGGGTGCACCTGAGAGGAGCTCACCTTCGAGTGCTGTGAGATCATCGTCGAGGCGCTGTCGCTCCGCGGCGATTTCCTGGCGGATGTCAGCGACAGTGCGTTCAGACATGGCTTCTCACCGTCGCGATCGTGCGCTCGCCCTCTTCGATCGCCTGCGCGGGACGCGGAGGCAAAGCCTTGCGCGCCGAGTTCCTCGCTAGGAGTGCAAGGATCGCTGCTGCGAGCAGCATCAATCCGATGACGATCAGCACCGACGCCCAAAGCGGGAGCCACAGATCGAGCACTATGGCCACCAACGCGAAGATCAGCCCGATCGAGTACAGGACGATGACGAAAGCGGCAACCGCCAGGCCGCCAGCGACGCCGATCGCCGTAGCCTTCTGCTGCGCTTCGCGCTTCGCCAGCTCGAGATTCAGCCTCGCCAGCGACCGCATCCGCCGCTGAGCGGCCCTCGCCTCTGCTACCGCTCGAAGCATGATGCAGACCTTACGCGAGCGCGAGCGTCGCATCCATCTGTATTGGGCAGGAGTCCCGTTTGTCGCGCTTTGCCCTGCTAGCCCGCATACATGCGAGTGACCGATCCGTTCAGTGACGAACGTGCTCTGGTCGAGCGGAGGCTCGGAGGTCGCGTCGGAGCGGCAGCCAGGCTCTTGTGTTCGGCTTCTGTGCCTCCCCGATTCATCGGCGCTCACAGGCAGTGGCCCCGTGTCCGGAGAAGTTGGGCCGCCGTCTGCGCGATGTGCCATGCAGAGGTCGAGAGTTCGAGTCTCTTCATCCGCTCTCCAGAAAGCCCCGGAAACGGGGCTTTTCTCTGTCCCAACACCCAGACGTCCGTCGTGGTCGGGTCGACGACGTTCAGTGGTGGCCGGTTGCGATCTGCCAGAGGTCGCGCGCGGCGGAGGTCGTGAAACCGGGCTGTAGGGCCGCGGGCGAGAGGCCTGCGACGTCGGGTGGCAGAAGGACCGTCAGGGCACGCGGGACGATGGTGAATCGCAGCGGCGAGTCGAGCATCACCGCCTCGCCGTCAATCCCGGCTGCGACGGGGGCACCCGATACGACCTCGAACTGGGTTGCCGCCCATTCGAGCCAGCCGTCGAAGCGCGAGAGCTGTCCGAGTGCGTTGAGCGAGATCAGCCTCGCCGCCGCGGCGGCGTTCTCGACCTCGACTGCGACGATCCCGAGCCTGCCGGTATCGAGCGTTGGGCGCGAGCCGATGCCGCCGAGCCGGTCGAGCACGTAGGGGTTGTTCGACACGAGCACGAGTTGCGCCGTCTGCCGCGCGCCACCGTCCGGACCCTGGAAGCGAAGGTCGAAGGGCGTCGCGTCCGGACCCAGCAGATCGGGGAGCATCGTCTCGACCGTCTCCCGCTTCGCGTCCCTGTAGGCCTCCGACTGGACGATCTGGGCGTAGACGCCGAGCGAGACATTGTTGACGAAGATTCGCTCGTTGACGAATGCGAGGTCGATCGGGTGCTCGACACCGCCGGCGAACGCGTCGAGCGCGCCGACGACGTCGTCGCGGTCGAGCCCCAGGTCGAGCGCAAGATGGTTCCGCGTCCCTGCCGGGACGCAGACGTAGGGCAGGTCGTGCTCCATCGCGACCTGCGCAACCAGTGCCTGCGAGCCGTCGCCTCCGGCCATGCCGATCACGTCCGCGGACCGGGCCGCCTCGACGGCGAGCGCGCGCAGATCGTCGCCTTGCTCCAGCACGATGGGCTCGATGCCTCGCCGGCGCGCCTCGTTCACGAGGTCGAACCTCTTCACCTTGCCGCCTCCTGACCAGGGGTTCATCAGAAGCACAGGCCGGCGTGGACGCCCAGCGCGGGTGACCGACTCGCCTGGAGCCGACGGCTCCACTGTTGCCGCACGGGCAAGCGCGCGGCGGCTCGCGAGCGCGTAGGCGCCGGCGGCGATCGCGAGCACGACGAGATCGTCGAACGCGCCAAGGATGATCAACGCGACCGCGCCGCCGATGAGCGCCGCGACGGCGCACACTGCGCCCGTGCGCCGCGCCGCGCCGCGCCGCGTTATCGCGATCCAGCCGGCTGCGCCCGCGATGAGGAGGGCCGCGAGGGCGGCCAGCAGCGCGGGGATGTTTCGGACGAGGAGGAGGACGAGCGCGGCGAGGACTGCTGCCGCAGCGACGAGAGCGATCCACGCCGCGACGCGAGCCGAGCGATCCGTTGTGTTGTTGGTGTCGTTGCCTGCCACAGCTACTCCCGAGAGTCCCGTGCTCTTCGACCGCGTCGCTCGTGCCCTCGGCTAACAATCCTAGACTGATCGCCGTGAGCGCAGATCAGCGAGCCGAGCAGTTCGTTCTCCATCCGCGCAGGGCCGTGGGGCTGGGAGCAGTTTTCCTCGTGCTCTTCGCGCTCTTCTCCCTCTTCGTCCCTGCGCAACCGCTTGCGTTCGAGCAGCGCTGGGCGGACTGGATGCGCGAGATCCAGACGCCGGTGCTCGAGCACATCGCGCTCGTTTTCAACTACCTGGGGCGCGGGCTCGGGCGGGCGCTGACGCTGGTTGCGATCGGCGTCCCGCTGATCGCAGCCCGGCGCTGGTGGGCGTTGCTCGCGTACTCGGTGACCGAGGCCCTCACGCCGCTGATCAGTTCTGTCGTCAAGGCGCTGGTCGACCGGTCCCGACCTCCCGAGGGCCTCGTCTCCCCGAGTAGCTCTTCGTTCCCCTCGGGCCACGCCTCGTTCGCCGGCGCGACGTTCGTCGCACTCGTCCTCTTGTTCACCACGGTTGGGCCCCGGCGGCGCATCTGGTGGTCGCTCGCCGTGGTGGGAATCGCCGGCATGGCGTGGAGCCGCACCTACCTCCAGGTGCACTGGCTGCTGGACGTCATCGCAGGATCGCTGCTCGGTTCGGGGATAACCCTGCTCGTGTTCGCCGGTCTCCAGATCCTCGCACCGGGCCGGCGACGCCTCAGCGAGAAGGGCGTGTGATGGTGTGACAGGATGGTCGTTCGGCGAGGGAACCGCAGTGCGGGTGGTCCGGACGAGGGAGAGTGGGTTCGATGACTGATGGTTTTGAGGTTTGGACGGGCGCCGTCGGGTGACCGAAGTGGCGAGCGTTCCCGAGGAGGCCTCCGGCGACAGGCGTCTTTCGCTGCTGTTGGCTGCGGCGATGTTCGTGCTCGTCGTGGATACGTCGCTGATGAACGTATCGATCTCGGCCGTCGTGCACGACCTCGACACGACGGTCAGCAAGGTCCAGTCGGCGATCGCCCTCGAAGCGCTGGTGTCTGCCGCCTTCATCCTGATCGGCAGCAAGGTCGGGGACCTGATCGGCCGCAAGCGTGCCTATGTGCTCGGGCTGCTCGGCTATGCGATTGGCGCTTCGGCGATGGCGCTGGCCCAAAACGTGACCGCGGTCTTCATCTTCTGGGCGATCATCGGTGGTCTCGGCGCGTCGCTTCTCCTGCCCGCGATGCAGTCCTTGATCCACGGTAACTTCGAGGGAGCAGCGCAGAAGCAGACCTACGCCCTGGTCGGCGCCGCGGCCGCGATCGCCGCCGCGGTGGGACCGCTGTTGGGCGGCTTCATCACGACCTATCTCTCCTGGCGGATCGCCTTCCTTGGCGAGGTCGTGATCATCGCGATCGTTCTCTCCGGGATCAAGCTCGTCCACGACGTGCCGTACACGGGTCCCCGACATGTCGACGTGGTCGGTGCGGTCCTCTCAGTACTAGGGATGGGTGGCCTCGTGCTGGGGATCCTGGTCTGGCAGGAAGGTGGCGAGGCTGTCGGTGCGCTCCTGGCGCTCGGCGCGATCTCACTCGCGCTGCTCGCCTGGTGGCTCGTCCGCCGCAAACAGCAGGGGAAGCCGACCCTGATCGACCCGGATCTGTTCAAGTCGAAGATCTTCAGATTCGGGATCACCGAGCAGATGCTCCAGCAGATCGCATTGGGCGGCGCCATGATCGCCCTCCCGATCTACCTCCAGATCGTGTTCGAGTACAACGCGATGAAAGCGGGCCTGTCACTGGCGCCGCTCTCGCTGAGCATGTTCGGCGTTGCGATTCTGGCGGGGAAGAAACTCGGGAACCGCCGTCCGAGTAGCATCGTCCGCGCCGGATTCGCACTCGTGACTCTGGGGATGATCGTTCTGATCCCGATCATCCCCCGCGCAGACTCCGGCTGGGCGCTCGTCATCCCGCTCGTGATCGCAGGGTCCGGGCTTGGCCTACTGGTCTCCCAGCTCAACAACTACACGCTGGCGCCAATCGACGAGGAACGGGTCAGCGAGGCTGCCGGCATCAACTCGGCCGCCGGGTCGTTCGGGCTCTCGTTCGGACTAGCGTTCGCAGGCGCGATCATGCTGGCCGCACTCTCGATCAGCTTCACCCACAAGGCGGACGCGAGCCCGGTCTTCTCCCCTGCGGAGCAGCAAAAGGTCGCCGACGGCCTCGAAGAGAACGCAGAACTGGTGACCAACACCAAGCTCGAAGAGCTGCTCGCCGGACAACCTGCCGACGTTCAAGCCGAGATCCTCCGCATCAACACCGAAGCACGGCCAAGAGCCCTGCAGGTCGCGCTGCTGATCCCGACCATCGCCGGCCTCCTCGGGCTCTTCAACTCGTTCCGCATGATGCGCGTACCAGACCCAAAGCCTTCGGCCGCCGCCGAAGGAATGGTCTTGGGCTGACCGCCCGAGCCGGGGTGGGAGCCTGATCGGCCCGGCGAATCAGACTTCGAGCTTGGCCTCGATCTCGGTCAGGCGCTGCTCGATCCGCTGCAACAACTCAACCGTCTGCGTCTGTTCGGCGCTGCGCTGCTTGTCCGCGGCTCGTCCGCGCCTCGTTCTGCTCGGCGGAGACGAAATACGAGGTGACCGTCGCGGTCAGGAAGGCGATGAAGGTGACGCCGACGACGATCACGACGCCTCCCAACACGCGCCCCCAGGCGGTGTGCGGGACGACGTCGCCGTAGCCAACGGTCCCGAGGGTGACGACCGCCCACCAGACGCCGGTGCCGAAGGTCGGAAAGTCCTTCCGATCGACCAGCGTGACGACGAACCCAGCGATCAGGCCCAGGCCGACGGTCGTGATCGCAAGATAAGGAAAGACGCGGCCGCGGACAACCGCGCGCTGCGTCCGCTCGCGCCAACGGAACGGACTGCGACGTGCACGCACCCGATGCTCGGCGTCCACAGGGGCAGTGTGGCGATGAGGTCGGCTAGAGAGTCTGCAACGGGTCAGCGATCAACCGGCAAACACAAGAATCGTTGGTCATCGGCAGGCGGTCAATGTGCGTGGACGTGCTCGCCGCGCAGTCGTTTCTCGGGTAGTTCGATCGCGAGTAGGGCGGCGATCGCTGTCGTCACGGGGACGGCTGCGATCAGGCCGATCGAGCCGACGAGGGTGGCGACGATCGCTCCGGCGACGGCTTCGCCGTTGACGGCGTTGCTGAAGGAGGTGTCGCTGAGGCTGAAGACGACGAGGATCGGCAGGGCGGCGCCGGTGTAGGCGAGTACGAGGGTGTTGACGGTGGCTGCAATGTGATCGCGTCCGACGCTTGTCGCGTGGGCGACGAGGGCGGCCCAGCTGAGGGTCGGGTTGGCGCGGCGCAGCGCGATCACGGTCGACGCTTGCGTGACGGTCGTGTCCGCGAGGACGCCGAGTGCGCCGACGACCATACCTGCGAGGAGGAGACCGCGGACGGAGACGTGCGTTGTCGCTTGAAGGTAGAGGGCCTCATCGCTTGTCAGCCCGCTGAGATGGGCGAGCGAGGTGAACAGATCGGCCAAGCCGAGGGTGAGCAGCAGCGCAAACGCGGTACCGAGGCAGGCGGCGAGCGACTTCGCGCCGCCGCCGTGCACGAGCGGGATCGTTGCGAGCATCACCCCGAGTGCCCCGAAAGCGGCGACCTGAAGTGGCGGTCGTCCGTCGGTGATCGCGGGGACGATGAAGAAGATGACGGTGCCGATACTGACCGTCAGCCCGGCGAGTGCTCGCAATCCGCTGAATCTCCCGGCAGCGACGACGACGATCGCGAACACGGCAAGAAGCCAGAGCAGCGGGCCGCGGCGCTGGAAATCGGAGAAGGAGTACGGCGGCAGCTTGACGCCGTTGAGTTGTGCGCCCGGTGGAAGCGAGTTCTTGGAGACGAGGACGCTGTCGCCGAGGGACAGATGGGCGTCGCCGCCGGTGTCGCCGAAGTGAAACGAGGTGCGCTTGCCGCGGTCGGGTCCCGCTGCTAAGGCGGACGGTGATGATGCTGCAGTTGCGGGCGGCCGGGGCCTCGCAGCGGGTTGATCGCATCTCGACGACGCGTGCGCCGTAGGTCTTGGGGTGTGTGAACTGTGGGCTGGTTGAGACGGTTCGGTGCTCGGGCCAGTTCGCGGCGATCCCGACGATTGTCGTCACAACGAGGATCGCAAAGAGCGCGATCAGGCCGAGTACGGTCGCGACGCTACGCGCGTTGCGGTCTTCGCCGAGATCGAGCTCCCAGGAGCTTGCCACCTGTGTGAGCGTACGGCTTGAGTCGGGCGGCAAGGTAGAAGGCGAAGGAGATCGTGCTGATGAAGAACGTTGCGGGCCAGGGTTGCGCGAGGGAGAGCAAGATCCCGCCTTCGGTCGAGACGAGCGCGATCGCGATGCCGAGAAGCAGGGCGAGACCGGGCCGCGGGCTCAGGCGTTGCGCGGCGGCTGCCGGTGTGATCACGAGGGTCAGCACGAGGAGGACGCCGACGACCTGGATCGCCTCCGCGGTCGTGAGTGCGAGCAGCAAGAAGATCGCGACCGAGAGAAGCCGCACCGGGACTCCACGCGCGGCGGCGACTTCGGGGTCGACGCTCGAGAAGAGCAGCGGCCGGTAGATCGCGACCAGGGCGGCGGAGACGAGCGCAGCAACCGCGATCAGTGTCAGGACTTGAGTGTCGTCGACGCCGACGATGCTTCCGAAGAGGAGATTCGTCGCCTCGGTCGCGTAGCCCTGATACAGCGAGAGAAACAGGACCCCCAACCCGAGGCCGAAGGCGAGGAAGGCGCCGATCGCGCTGTCGCGCTCGCTGCCGCGTAGCGAGAGGACACCAAGGATCGCACCGACGAGCAGGGAGCCGCTGATCATCCCCGGGACAGGGTCGATTCCGATGACGAGTGCGCCCGCGGCGCCGGTGAAGCCAAGCTCGGAGATCGCGTGCACGGCGAAGCTGAGGCCACGTGCGACCACGAAAGTGCCGACGGCGCCGGAGATGATCGCCACGACCGCCCCGGCGATCAGTGCGTTCTGCACGAAGTGCTCGTGGAGAAGCTGCGTGAACATCAGTGGTGGTGATGCTCGGCGTCGGGCGTACCGACAACGACGACCCTGTCGCGGACACGCAACACGTCAACCTCGGTCCCGTAGAGCGCCGACAAGGTCTCGGAGGTCATGACCTCGTCGACCCGGGCCGATCGCCCAGGCGCCGCCGGCGAGGTACAGGACACGTCCGACGTAGGGCATGACGGGGTTGACGTCATGGGTCACGAAGAGAACGGGCGTCCGGGCCTCGCGGCGCTGCGCTTCGAGCAACTCGACGACGATCCCTTGCGAGGCGAGATCAAGGGAAAGCAGCGGCTCGTCGACCAGCAGCAGCCGAGGCCGACAGACGAGCGCCTGGGCAACTCGCAAGCGTTGTTGCTCGCCACCGGAGAGAACTCCGACCGGCGAATCGGCGTACTCGGCTGCGCCGACGGCGAGGAGCGCCTCGTCGATGCGCCGGGAGTCGGCGACCCCGACTCCCCAACGGTGGCCGTCGAGGCCGAGCCGCACGAGGTCACGGCCGCGCAACGCAAGGTCACGGTCAAAGGCACGTTGCTGGGGCACGTAGCCGACGCGGGAGCGGGAGCGGGCCGGGTCGAGCCCGTCAACTCGAACGCTTCCTGCCGTCGGGGCTTGGAGCCCGAGCAGGATGCGAACAAGCGACGTCTTGCCGACCCCGTTCGGCCCGAGGACCGCCACGAAATCGCCTTCGTAGAGTTGAAAGCTGAGATCTTCGAAGAGCATCCGCGGCCCGAAACGCAAGGTGAGCCCGTGGACGTCGACGACGCTCATCGCGCCAACGCGGCTGCAAGCGCGTCGACCTGCGCGAGTTGCCACATCTGGAACGTTGTGCCCGGCGGAAGCGTTTCGCTGACGCCGACCACCGGGACACCCGCGGTGTGTGCCGCGGTCCGCACACGCGAGGTGATCGGCGAGACCGCCTGGCTGTTGTACAGCAGCACCTTCGCGCTCCGCGAAGAGACGAGATGGGTCATCGCGGCGACTGCAGCCGGGGGCGGCTCGGTGCCGTCCTCGATCGCCCGCGTGAACGCTGGGGGGGCGACGTTCCGCAACCCAGCTGCCGAGAGCAGATAGCCGGGAACCGGTTCCGTGTAAGCCACAGCAACGCCACCGAACCTGCGCCTGACTGCGGCGACGGCACGGTTGAGCGGGGCGAGGCTCGCCTCGAATAGCCGCTCCCGCCGACGATACGCCACGGCGTGCGTCGGATCGGCGCGCACCAAGGCGCCCGCGACGGCCGCGGCGATCGCCGGAAGCCGCGGGACGTCGTACCACAGGTGCGGATTCGCTTTCGCTCCCCGCACCCCGAGCGCGTCGCCGATCGACACGACGATTCGGCTGCTTGAAGGCGACGCGCCCTCGAGCCGCAACATGAACGCGTCGTAGCCGACCCCGTTCTGGATCACAACGTCGGCTCTCGAAACATCCAGGCCGACGCGCGTCCCCGGCTCGAACAAGTGAGGATCTGCAGTCGGATCCGAGAGCACCGAGGTGACCTTGACCCGGGAACCGCCGATTTGACGAGCGATGTCGCCGTAGACATTCGTCGAGGCGACGACCTGAAGCCGGCCACCGGCCGACCGCGCCCCACCACAGCCGGTAAGAATGGTCGCAACTCCGAAGATGAGAATGGTTCTCATGCTCACTTCGCGTTATGCTACTCAGATGACCTCGCCAGGACAAGCCGACCCGAGCGAGCTTCTCCGCGCGAAGGGCCTTCGACCGACGCGGCAACGCGTCGAGGTCCTCAGCGAACTCGCGAAGGAGCCGAACGACGCAACGGCGCAGCAACTCTGGTCGCGTCTCCGCGAGAGCGGCAACTCGACGATCGGCCTCGCCACCGTCTACCGCACCCTCGCCCGCCTCCGCGATGAAGGCGTCGTCGACGCACTCGCACACCACGGCTCAGAACAATGCTTCCGCCTTTGCACCAACGCGCACCACCACCACCTCCTCCGCGTCACCTGCCACAAAGTCGTCGAAGATCAGACCGCGAATCGCAGCCTCGGCGCCTGGGTCGACAAGGTCGCCTCGAGCCACGGCTTCGTCGCCGACGAACACAGCGTCGAAATCACCGGCCACTGCGCCACCAGCCGCTACTAGCCAGACTCCTACTTCGGCGGCCGGCCTGGGATCGATCGAGCTGTCAACGCGACAGCGCCACGGAAATTAGTTCTCGATACTGGTCGTCACTATTCTTGTCGGCCACTCATGGAAGGCTCGCTTCGGCTCGCGGCAGTTCTGGCGATCGCCCTCGTAGCCGTCACCGCCTGTGGCGCGGGCGGGTCAAGGCGCGACGACAGCACCGAGGTCAGGCCCGAGTCGGTCGTGTCGAAGTGCGGTGGAACCCGCGGCGCGCACGTCGCGCCGCTATGGCTGCACACGTCGGACGGGCAGCGGCTGTATGCCGTTAGTGGCGGCGGGGGCGATGTTGGGGTCGTGCTCGCACCTGAGTCGCCGCCTGGGGACGTCTGCGGTTGGCTTTCGTACCTCGCGACACTCGAGGCCACGGGGCTACGCGTGATCGCGTTCGACTTCCGCGGTACTGGAGACTCGCCGACACCGGTGACGACTGCCGAGCAGAGCGCGTACGATCGCGACTTCGCCGCTGCGATCGGCCGCCTACGTGCAGACGGCTCGACCAAGGTCGTCGTGATCGGCGCCTCGCTCGGTGGCGCGAGGGCGCTCGTCTACGGCTCTCGACTCGATGCAGACGCAATCGTCAGCCTCTCGGGCGAAGCGAGCCTTCCCGAGTACGGCATCAACGCACTTCCGGTGGTGCCGCGCCTGCGCGTCCCGCTGCTGATCGTCGGCTCTCGTCACGACGCATACCTGCCTGTTGCGGCTGCGTTGCAACTGCTGCGTCGCGCCGGGTCGAAGGACAAAGCGACCGTCTTCTTCCCCGGCAACTGGCACGGTTGGGAGCTTGTCGAGGATGCGCCGTACGCGGCACGAGCGCGGGCAGCGATCCTGCGCTGGATCCGCACGCACACCCGCTCGTAAACAGTCACCGTGGTGGCCACCAAAGCGCCTTGTGCGCCATGATCGGTCGGACTCAAGGAGGACACATGTATGCACTCATTGGTCGCGTCCAGATCAAGCAGGGTCATGAAGAGGAGACCGCCGCAATGGCGCGGGAGCACGGTCCCGCCCTTGTTCGAGGCATGGCCGGGAGCAAGGGTGCGTACTAGGCCCGCGCCGTCGACGGTGACGGTGAGCTGATCCAGCATTCTTTCTGGCTCTTCGAAACCGAGACGGATGCGCGAGCGGCCGAGACGGTCTTCAACTCGCTGCGGGGTATGCCGCAAGCACCCGCTGTTCTCATCAGCGCCGAAGTCTGCGAGGTCATCGCTCAGATGTGAGGCGCGACGGTCCCACGTGACTCATACGACCTGTCGCTCGCCGAGGTTCCCGGTGGGACGGAGCGCCGGCTCGATGGCGAGGATCTTGTAGCGGAGCCGACCCTTTGGCGCGTCGACGAGCGCGATCTCGCCGCTGCGTCGGCCGAGGACGGCTCGCCCAAGTGGGGATGCCACGGAGATCTTGCCCGCCTGCGGATCGGCCTCGAACGAGCCGACGAGCTCGTACTCGACGTGAGTGCCTGTCGTTAGGTCGCGAAGACGAACGCGCTCACCGAGGTCGAGGAGATCGTTTCCCGGATCCGCCTCGGCGACTTGAATCGCATCGAGCCGCTGCTCCAGGCGCACGATCTTCGCTTCCAGCAGGGCTTGCTCCTCGCGGGCGGTCAGGTAGTCGGAGTTCGCGTTGAGGTCGGCATCGGATGCTGCGGCTTGGCGCAAGCGGTCAGCGATCTCGTCCCTGCCGACCGTCTTGAGCCAGTCGAGCTTCTCGCACAGTCGCGTGAGTCCCGCCGGAGTGATCAGCGTCTCATTCATCACGTCTCCTTCTCGGAGGCGCCCCGCCGGATGCGCGGCGCTGGGTATGGAACGCACGGTGCCGCAGCGTTCTCGCCCCTTCCATCGGGTCGAGCACCCATCTTCGGAAAATGGGGCCACGCCTCCATCGTCAACGCGGTCGTCGTCGACGAAAGTGCGAGCAGAGGTACGCGCGTGTCAAAGCATCGATGGAGGCAATCGGATGGGCGGGACGATCATCTGTGGAGTGAGCGACTCCGACGGAAGCCGCGCTGCGGGAGCGCTCGCCGCGGCACTTGCGGCGCGACTTTGCTTGCGACTCGTGCTCGTGCATGTTGCAGTCGAAGGGACTGCGCGAGACGACCTCGCGCTCGAGGCGATCGCGCGTGGGCTTGGCGGGGTGGAGGTGCGGATCGTCACGGGTGCCCGCGTCGATGGAATCGTTCGCGTCGCCGCCGAGGAGGGGGCGGACGCGATCGTCGTCGGGTCGCGGCTGTGCGGGGCGCCCAGCCGACGGTTGCGCTGTTCGCTCGTCCACGATCTCGAGGCCGCAACGTCTGTGCCCGTCGTCATCGCACCGCCGGCGACACGAGCGCGCAGCGCGCGGCGGCTGGCACTGACGACGTCGCCGGTGCGTTAGAACTGACCTCGGCGATTGTTCACGATGGGGATTTCCCGGCTACCGCTGCTTTGGCGTGTCTTCGCAATCAACGCGGGGCTGCTGCTGCTCGGCATCTTCGTGCTTGCGCTCGCGGCAGGGCCGATCCATGCCTCGGTCGCAGTCGTCGAGAGCCTCGACCTCGTGATCGGGCTGAGCGTCATGCTGATCGCCAATCTCCTGCTGCTCAGACGAGCGCTTGCTCCGGTGGGTCGGCTCGTCGAGCGGATGCGAACGGTCGACCTGCTGCAGCCCGGCCAGCGACTTGCCGAGGAGGGGAGTGTCGAGGTGGCCGAGGTCGTCCACGCGTTCAATCAGATGCTCGATCGCCTGGAGGCCGAGCGTCGCGAGAGCAGTCGCCGAGCGTTGGCTGCGCAGGAGGCTGAGCGGTTGAGAGTTGCGCGCCACCTACACGACGAGGTCGGGCAGGTGCTGACCGGCGTTTTGCTCCAGCTCGACGCGCTCACGACTACCGGCGCGGATGATCTACCCCGGCAAGTGAACGAGACGAAGACGGCCGTCAGAACGTCGCTCGAAGAGGTGCGACGGATTGCACAAGAGCTGCGGCCGGAACTGCTCGAGCACCTCGGGCTGGTGAGCGCACTGACGCAGCTGTCTCGCACGTTCAGCGATCAGAGCGGCATCGTCGTCGAGCGCCGCTTCGCGTTGAGCCTCCCAAAAGTCTCCGCCGAGAGTGAGCTCGCGATTTACCGGGTGACACAGGAGAGTCTGACAAACGTCGCGCGTCACTCCCAGGCAAGCCGGGTCGAGGTGGCGCTCCAGGGTGGAGCCGACAGCGTTGTGCTTCGGGTTGTCGACAACGGCCGCGGGATGGCGGAGGCGACGCCGACGGGCGGGGGTCTCCGCGGGATGCGCGAGCGCGCCGTGCTCGTAGGTGGTGCGCTCGCCGTCAAGCCCGGGCGCGACGGCGGCTTCGAGGTCCGGTTCGAGGTCCCGGCGGAAGCAGGCTGATGCCGATCCCGCTCGTGACCCGGATCCTCGTTGCCGACGACCATCCGATCGTGCGGTCGGGCCTGGCGACGGTCCTCGACGCGCAGCCCGACCTGCAGGTGGTGGCGCAGGCGCAGGACGGTGCCGAGGCGGTGAAGAAGGCGCTGTCCGAGGACGTCGACCTGGCGATTCTGGACGTGGCAATGCCGAAACTGACCGGCATCCAGGCGGCCGCGGAGTTGCACAAGCGCAAGCCCGAGCTCAAGCTGCTGATGTTGTCGATGTACGACAGCGAGCAGTTCCTCTTCGAGTCGCTTAAGGCCGGCGCGTCCGGCTACGTGCTGAAATCCGATGCCGACCAGGACATCGTCGACGCCTGCCGGCAGACGATGCGTGGCCAGTCGTTCCTCTATCCCTCGGCGATTGCGGTACTCGTCCGCGACCAGATGGAGCGCAGTCGTCCAGACGAGAAGCAGTTCGACGTTCTCACGCCTCGTGAGCTTCAGGTGCTGAAGCTGATCGCTGAGGCTCACAGCTCGAAAGAGATCGCGCAGGAGCTCGTGATCAGCATCAAGACGGTCGAGCGACACCGCGCCAACATCCACGAGAAGCTCGGCATCCGCGACCGTGTCGAGCTGACCCGCTACGCGATCAGGCGTGGGCTGATCCAGGCCTAGATGTTGGGGCCTTGACCCCAGTCGGCGACCTGGCTCCACGCGGGCACTCTCGGGGTATGAAACGTTCTTCGACCCGCCAAGCAGCCATCGGTTGCGAGCTCGCGTGACGCGGATCCTTCTCGCCGTCTTCACCTGGTTCGTCGTCGGGTTGCTCGTCCTGATGCTCGTCGGAACGCTGATCCTCGGCGCGGCGGGTTGACGTGCCCACGACGACGACCGATCACCGCCACGTCGAGCTCAGCAGTGCACGGCTGTCGCTTACCTGCTCGGTCTGCGGCTACGGCATCGTGCGCTCGGTTCCGCCGGAGCGCTGCCCGATGTGCCAGCGGAGCGAACGTTGGCTTCCCACACCCCGGGCAGCCGGCGGAGCGAGCAAACTGCCTCGGCCGTAGGCTCAGTTGTTCTCGCCTGAGGGGGCGACCATGACGGCTCATGGCAGGGTGTTGCCGCCGATGCCGCCCGCCGACCACGTGCTGCTCTTCGGGATGCGGACTGCGGCTTCTGCCGGTGGTCCGTCCGCCACCTGCTCGCGTGGGACCACCGCGGGCGTGTGCGCGCCGAGACGACGATCCAGGGCGAGGAGGGTGAGCGCCTGCTGGCCGGAATGCCGCTCCAGAGGCGGCTCGATTCGTGGCATCCGTCACGCCGTCGGGTCGTGTTCTCTCGGCCGGGGCTGCGGCACCGAGCTGTCCCTCTTGCTACCGGGTGGCCACCCGCTCGCTTTGCTCTTCCGCACGTTCCCGCGTGCGACCGAGCGCGCGTATCGCTGGGTGGCGTCGCACCGCACGCTGCTTGCTCGGCTGTTGCGAATCGACCTCGAGCGGGAGCGGCGACGCAGCTCAGTCCGAGCAGCCGGTCTCGGTGCTGGACGCCGTCCTCGTGGCGGACGATACTGGGATGCGTGCTGCGGCCTGAAGACGGACGGACGTGACGGCGCCGGTCGGGCGCGGGCACGCCGAGCAAATTCAGGCGGCGCTGTACCGGATCGCTGAGCCTCGCGAGCTCGGCGCGCGACATGGACGAGTTCTATCGCGAGGGTCCACGCCGTCGTCGGCGAGCTCATGTATGCGGGCAACTTCTTCATCGCACTCTACGACGACGAGCGGCAGCTGATCAGCTGGCCCTATTACGTCGACGAGGTCGATGTCGATGTCCCCGAGCCGAACCAGTGGGAGGCGTTCGGCGAGGGAGACGCGAGGGGCGCAACCGCCTACGTCCTGCGAACCGGGGAGCCTCAGCTTCTGCCGTATACGCGAAGCATCGAGCTGATCGAGAGGGCGGTGAGATCGAGCTTGTCGGCGCCGTCGACGAGAGCTCGACCTGGCTCGGAGTCCCTCTGAGGGCCGAGGGGCGTGTGCTCGGTGTGGTGACGGTGCAGTCTTCACGGCGACGTCCGGTACACGGAGGAGGAGGAAG